>NZ_JADNHQ010000004.1:0-148640 GCF_015553985.1 Alistipes sp. D31t1_170403_E11
TGCCGCGTCGCCGAAGAACTGGAGACGCTCTCCCGCTCGGTCGACATCCCGCAGATGGTAAGGCTGATGAAACAGACAGTCCCCGAGTTCATTTCCAAAAATTCCAGGTTTGAGCAGTACGACCGGGAAACCCCAAAAAATAAATAAACACTTGATATATGAACATAGCGATAGTAGGAACGGGTTACGTAGGCCTTGTTTCCGGAACCTGCTTTGCCGAAATGGGCATTGACGTGACGTGTGTCGATATCGACCGGCAGAAGATTGACCGATTGCAGAACGGTGAGATTCCCATCTATGAACCGGGCCTTGAAGATATGGTCAAACGCAACGTGGACGCGGGACGCCTGCATTTCACGACGGACTTGGCAACGTGCCTGGACAAGGTCGAAGTCGTTTTTTCGGCCGTAGGAACACCCCCGGACGAAGACGGTTCGGCAGACCTGAAATATGTGCTGGCCGTGGCGCGGACCTTCGGGCAGCATATCAAAAAGTATACGATCCTGGTCACGAAATCGACGGTTCCGGTAGGTACGGCGCAGAAGGTCAAGACGGCCATCCAGGAAGAGCTCGCCAAGCGTGGTGAAAAGATTGATTTCGATGTAGCCTCGAATCCGGAGTTTCTGAAAGAGGGTGCTGCGGTGAAAGATTTTATGACTCCGGACCGGGTTGTAGTAGGTACGGAAAGTATGCGGGCCCGTAAGATCATGACACGCCTTTACAAGCCCTTTATGTTGTCGGGCGAGCGCATGATCTTCACCGACATTCCTTCGGCCGAGATGATCAAGTATGCCGCCAACTCGATGCTGGCGACACGCATTTCGTTTATGAACGATATCGCCAACCTGTGTGAGAAGGTCGGCGCAGACGTGAACATGGTCCGCAAGGGGATCGGTTCGGACACGCGCATCGGCCGGAAATTCCTCTATGCAGGCTGTGGATACGGCGGTTCGTGCTTCCCCAAAGATGTGAAAGCGCTGATCAGGACTGCAGAGCAGAACGGCTATGAAATGAAGGTGCTGAAAGCGGTCGAAGAGGTCAACGAGAAACAGAAGTCGATTCTCTTCGAGAAGTTGCAGAAACATTATGATGGGAATCTGAAGGGCAAAACGATTGCCCTGTGGGGACTGGCGTTCAAACCCGAAACGGACGATATGCGCGAAGCTCCGGCGCTGGTGCTGATCGACAAACTGGTCACAGCCGGCTGCGCGGTGAAAGTCTACGACCCGATTTCGATGCCGGAGTGCAAACGCCGTATCGGGGATAAGGTGGTTTACTGCCGGGATATGTATGACGCTGCGGTCGATGCGGATGTGCTGCTGCTGGTAACCGAATGGAAGGAATTCCGGATGCCGAGTTTTGCGGTACTGAAGAAGACCATGGCGGACAAGATCATTATCGACGGACGCAACATCTACGACAAAGAAGAGGTCGCAGAGCACGGATTCACTTATTATAAAATCGGATAAGGGACGATGAAGATTCTGGTAACAGGCACAGCCGGGTTCATCGGATTCCATCTGGCGGAGAAACTACTGGAGCGCGGGGACGAAGTGGTCGGCATTGACTCGATAAACGATTACTACGACCCGAAATTGAAATATGCCCGTCTGGCAGAAAGCGGTATCGGAGCCGAAGCGGAAGTCTTCGGACAGGAGGTGCAGAGTACAAAGTATGCCGGTTACCGCTTTGTCCGGATGAAACTCGAAGACCGGGAGTCGCTTCAGAAACTGTTCGTCCGGGAGAAATTCGATGCGGTTGTCAACCTTGCAGCCCAGGCGGGAGTACGTTATTCGTTGGAAAACCCCTATGCTTATATCGAAAGTAATATCGTGGGTTTCCTGAACCAGCTGGAATGTGCACGCCATAACCCGGTGAACCATTTTGTCTATGCCTCGTCGAGTTCGGTTTACGGCGGGAATACCAAAACGCCGTTCTCGGAGGAAGACCGGGTGGACAATCCGGTTTCGTTGTACGCCGCGACGAAGAAATCAAATGAACTGATGGCGCACGTCTACTCGAAATTATACGGCATTCCGACGACGGGGCTCCGGTTTTTCACGGTATACGGACCCTGGGGACGGCCCGATATGGCGCCGATGCTGTTTACCAAAGCGATACTGGCCGGACTGCCCATCAAGGTATTCAACAATGGCAATTTAAGCCGTGATTTCACCTATATCGACGACATCGTCGAAGGAGTGATCCGGGTGGCGGACAAAGCGCCGGAGGTGTCCGAGAACCATCCTGTGCCGGCCGAGGTCTACAATATCGGCTGCGGGCATCCGATGCAACTGATGGATTTTATCCATACATTGGAGGAATACCTCGGCAGGAAGGCTGAAATGAAGATGATGCCAATGCAGAAAGGTGATGTGTATACCACCTATGCAGATACCTCCAAATTCGAACATAAATTCGCATACAAACCAAAAACAGAACTTGATAAAGGTATCAAGGAGTTTGTAGCGTGGTATAATCGTAGGATAATGGCTTGAATGACATAAAATTATATCAAGATGAATGAAATTTGTATCATTGGGGTTTATTTCGGCAAATTCAAAAACTATTTTAGCTTATGGCTAAAATCATGTGAATATAATTCTACGTTGGATTTCTATATTTTTACGGATGTATTGTACGAGGGGTACAGGCCAAACAATGTATATTTTGTCAATATGACCCTTACGCAACTTAAATCTGTTGCATCTAAAAAAATCGATCTTGACATATCATTAGAACGTCCATATAAGTGTTGTGATTTAAGACCATTATATGGAGTTATTTTTCAAGATTATATCAAATCCTATAAATATTGGGGACACTGTGACTTGGATTTGATATTTGGCGACATTCGATTTTTCTTGGGTAAATACAATTATTCAGAATACGATAAATTTTTGAATCTTGGGCATTTGTCGTTATACAAAAATACAGATAATGTGAATCATTATTATAAGATGTCTGGTAGTAAATGCGGAGATTACACCACTGTGTTGCTAAATGACAATAGTTATGCTTTTGATGAGAATGATGGAATCGTACAAATATATCTACAAAATGAATTACCATTATTCTATAAAAGAATTTTTGCTGATATATCACATATATATAGGCGATTTAAGTTATCGGAATATTGTTCTTTAGACGGAAAAGATAAGAATTATAAACGACAGATTTTTTATTGGGAAAAAGGAAAGGTGTATAGAGCTTATTACATTAAGCACCAGCTTTTTATTGAAGAGTATGCTTATATACACTTTAAATGTCGTCCCAATTTTAACGTAGATTTTAATATTGATGAGGTTGATTCATTTTATGTAACCCCTATTGGATTTGTACCGAAAGGTGGGGATGTAACGGAAGAGGATATAGACAAATATAATCCGTATCCATTAGTTCCATTTAAAGAATATCTTGAGTTTCTAAAATGGAAATCCGGGTTGCTTATGAGACGATTCCGTTGCCGCACGAAGCGATAACAATATGAAACATTATACGCTTTTTGACATAATAAGAGGTGTATCTGCAGTACTGATTGTTCTATATCACTACACAGCCCGTTATAATGAAAATCCTTTATTTGCCGGAGCACCAACCAATTGGGTGTTAAGTGTACCGTGGGGTTGTGCAGCTGTTACTACTTTTTTTTTATTGAGTGGTTATCTAGGTGCTAAAAATCTGGAATCAAACACGATTACACCCAGAAGAGCCCTATATAAACGCTTGTGGCGTCTGTATCCAACATTTTGGAGTGCAGTTATTCTGACTTCTGTATGGATGATCCTCTTTTTTAAGCCGGCGTTACTCAATTTTGGTGAAATATTATTGAATCTATCTATGATTCCCGCCATGCTACATGTTCGTTCGGTTGATGGAGCATATTGGACATTGCAATATGAGTTGATATTCGCATTATTCATGTTCATATTGATGTCTCTCAAAAATGCGAAATGGTGGGGATTGCTGTGGATTAGCCTTTCAATATTAGTCTCCTTTGTCGACAGAAATAATTTTGTTTTTTCGGCATTGTCAGTTTTATTAATGTCAAATTATTCGCATACATTTCTTGGGGGAATGATGCTTTATACTATACATAAAGATAGAAAAGATATATATGCATATATTATTTTGATTCTTTGTGTTGTAAATCAATTCTTATGGGGATTTTCTATAGTTCATAGTCTGTTTTTTGTTATTACTTTGGTGCTGATATGGTTAGTTGTTCCATGCGAAAAATATGTAAACCGAGAAAATTGGTTTATTCGAGTTATTATATGGATTGCCGCTATATCCTATCCTTTATATCTGATTCATCAAATGATAGGTTTTTCTATTATACATTATTTACAGTTGATCGGTTGTAATAGTGTATTATATATCACCATTCCAATAGGCATAAGTGTGTTGTTTGCATATCTTATGCACAAATATATTGAGTTGCCATTGGCTAAAAAATGATTTTGACCGGCAGCAAAGCTATTTGTGATTAGTAATGCAGAATCCTCAAGCATATTTTTGGAATCTCGTTGGGAAACTTATCCCGCAAGTTGTTTATTTGGCAACCACCATTGTCCTTGCAAGATTTCTAACCCCAGAAGATTTTGGA
The DNA here is from genome assembly GCF_015553985.1 of Alistipes sp. D31t1_170403_E11. NCBI lineage: Bacteria > Pseudomonadati > Bacteroidota > Bacteroidia > Bacteroidales > Rikenellaceae > Alistipes > Alistipes sp. D31t1_170403_E11. The sequence goes on from NZ_JADNHQ010000004.1 coordinate 4,610, forward strand.
ACAATTGGCGTTTTAGCCATATTCTTTGCAATTGCTAATACGTTGATGGAGGCTGGTTTAGGAGGAAGCCTTATTAAAGAAAAGCAGGTTGCATCAATAGATTACTCCACAATTTTTGTCTTTAATATTGTAGTTAGCCACATATTATACGTAATTATATTTGGGTGTGCGGGTTTTATCGAGAACTTTTTTGAAATAGCCAATCTTTCTAGTATCATCAAATTATTGTGTTTGGTTTTTATTATCAATGCGTGGGGACTAGTTCCGAATACGATATTATTTAAAGAGATTAAGTTTAAGGAGCTTACTATAGCTTCCATTTTAAGTGTAAGTGTGGCCGCGATTGTTGCCATAGTACTGGCTGTAATAAATTATGGGGTATATGCATTGGTTTGGTATCAATTGGTATTGGCTTTGGTGGGGGTGTTGTTGCGATATTATTACAGCCGCTATCATATTGATTTTAAATTCAGTGTCAGGAGTTTTAAAAGGCTATTTTCATTTGCATTTTTTTCAACAATATGTTCTATTATTGATACTCTCTATGAAAACATTCTGACTTTTTTGTTCGGCAAGTTTTTGAGTGTAAAGGCAGCTGGATTTCTAGATCAGGCAAAAAAACTTGAGCAATCTGCAACTCAATCTTTATCAGGACCAATAGCCAATGTCTCATTCCCGATACTTGCGAAATTGAAAGAGGATAAGACTCTATTTAATCTGGAGGCGGATTCAATTTTCAGGAATTTTACATTGATGGTATTTCCCCTGTTCTTTTTAGTTTCGGTATATTCTGAAGATATTATAAGATTAGTATATGGGACGAATTGGATTTTAGCAGCTCCGTATTTGTCGATATTAATGTTTGCTAGCGTTTTCCATATTATGGAAACTTTAAATCGGACATTCATTAAATCAATGGGGATAGTTGATCGTCTTTTATGGATAACTATATGGAAAAGGCTTGTGGGCTTGCTTATAATATTCCTAAGCTTACTTGTATCTCCCATGGCAATGATGTATGGGTATGTGGCAAGTACGCTAATCGGATTTATCTTCAATCTTTATCTGTACGGAAGTATATCGGAACAAAAATCTATGCGACTTATAAGGCAGGCTATATATGTATTGTTACCAGGAATATGTTTATATGGGATAACATTTGCGATTAACGGAGTGATAAAATGTCTTTTTTTTCAGTTATTTATTTCAGTCATATTGTTATTGATATACTATTTATTGATTCAGCCTCGATTAGGCGGAATGAATATACTTTCATTTGTTGGCCGATGGGTTAAGAGCCCTCAAAATAATAATCAATAATGCCGCTCTATCTTCTTTTTCTACTTTCCATTACTCTTCTGGGGTCAATTTTTATTGGACCTTTTTCAATTCGAGTATATATGGTTTTGCTGATGTTGGCTGTTTTAATTTTGTTCAAAACGAATCGAAGAAAATTGAAATTTGATTCATACGTCATCCAATATATTATGTTTATTATATTGATGGGCATCGCTTTGGTTTTCAATGGGGAGTTTGAACGGTTTATGTTCATAAAATACGCTTTGGCATATTATTTAGTTGCAATCATTGCCTATTGTGCAACAGGGGTATATGCTGATACGCCGGTTAAAATTAGAATGATAGAAAATACGCTCTTGATAATTATGGCGGCAACTTCAGTCATTACTATTATGCAATATTTTAATAATCCTACCGGCTGGCTTATCGGTAGTATGTTTGGAGACATCAATGAAGTGCATCAAGAATGGATAGACGAAGCGCAAAATATGGACAATTTGACAGGGCGTAGTTTGGCATATGGAATTATGAGTTTTTCATTTACCAATGCCATGTACATTTCGGCTGTCGGCATATTGGCTTTTGATGGTATTATAAATTCAAATACATTGTTCAAGAAAATATTCTATACGATATTAGCAGTATTGGGGTTGGTGGCTTGCTTTATGACACAACAACGGTCTGCTTTTTACTTTATGCTTGTAGCCTTTATCGTATTAACGTATATTCATTTCAAACATAAACTGATCTTATTTTTTGGATTGATTGTATTATTACTGATTTGTTCGCAACCGTTAGACTTGCTTTTGTCTGATGATTCTTTTATGGGAAGATTGTCTTTGCAAACAATGGGAGAGGATAACACAAGAGAGCGATTATTAAGGAATGGCCTAATCTTCATAGCTAATAATACGATGTGGGGAGGTCCATTGGCATATATGAATGCAAATGCGGACCTTCCGCCTCATAACTTTATACTAAATGCTTTGATTTATGGTGGATTGTTAGGGGGGATTCTATTAATTGTTTTGTTTATTAAAATATTTCTTAAGGCGATTCGGGTAGTATTTAATAAATACAAACGCAGTTCATCATCGTTTTTTTGTGCGATCGCTTTGATTTGTTTTCTATTGCAGGGGATGTTTCATAATGAGTCGTTGGTAACTGGGTCTACACTTCTTTTTGTGTTGTTGTCATTAATGCAAGCTTCCGATAAACTTGAGCGAAACCAGAATTCTGTTTAAGTGCTTTTGTCAGATTTGTATAAAATCACATGAATTTTTTGTTAACTCTTTATTGGAGATTTTTGGCTTCTCCTGAAAAATACGCCCGTCGTTTGGGGGTTACTATCGGTGAGAATTGTCTTATTTGTACTCGGTATTGGAGTTCCGAGCCATACCTCATTACTATTGGGAATAATGTGCAAATAACTGAAGATGTGCGTTTTTTTACACACGGGGGGGGGATATTGCACGGCGTAAATATCCCAAATTTGATACTTTCGGGAAAATAGTAATAGAGGATTGGGCATATATTGGTTCTGGATCATTGATAATGCCTGGTGTTACAATTGGTGCGGGAGCTTTAGTGGGAGCAGGATCGGTCGTAACAAAATCAGTTGCTGCCGGAACGGTAGTGGGAGGCAATCCTGCCCGCTATATTTGTTTGACAGGTGAGTATATTGAACGAAATCTTCGATATAATATTAATACCAAAGGTGTGACATCGCATGAAAAGCGTAAGATCCTGCAAGCGTTAGATTCTGATAAATTCATAAAAAAATAAGTAATAGCATTTATGCCATCTCTTTTTCAATATGATCTTTACCGCATATATGGGAGGGTAAGGGTTTCTGTGATTGACAGATTAAGATTCTCTGCAGAAATCAAGTATATCTATTATTTCCGCCAATGTCAATATTGGTATGGAAAAAGCAGATTGATTTGGGCTTATTATAGATTCCGCCTTGCCCGAAATTCCAATAAGTCTCATATTCAGATTCCTTGGATGACAAAGATTGGGCGAGGTTTCTATATCAGTCATACAGGACGGGTGATAATTAATCCCCGGGCGGTAATAGGAGAAAATTGCAACATTGCTACGGGTGTAACAATCGGGATGGAAAATCGGGGGAAGAGAAAAGGAAGTCCTATAATTGGAAATAAGGTGTGGATTGGAACCAATGCGGTGATTGTCGGGAATATAACTATCGGTGACGACGTACTTATTGCACCTAATGCATATGTTAATTTCGAAGTTCCATCTCATTCGATTGTAGTCGGGAATCCATCTCGAATTATACCTCGGAATAATGCCACGGACGGTTATATCAATCGAATTGTAGAGTAGTTGGCGATGATTATCATGTAAATGAAAAAAGTAATTTGCTTAATTGAGGATCTCAATTCGGGTGGAGCCGAACGCCAACTGACAGGTTTGGCTGTCCTGCTCAAAGAGGCTGGCTACGACGTGGAAGTATGGACTTATTACCCGGGAGATTTCTACCTTCCAACTTTGTTGGAAGCCGATGTGAAATACCGATATATTCGAGATGCCCAAAGCAAAGTAATGCGAATTCCGGTATTGTATAATGAATTGCGTAAAATATCTCCCGATACCGTTATTGCATATCTTGACACGGCTTGTTTAGTTGCCTGTGTAATTAAAGCCTTGAGGCTGAAATTCAATCTGATTGTATCGGAACGTAATACAACGCAACAATTATCTTTCAGAGAACGGATCAAATTCTTTTTATATAGATATGCAAATCATATAGTTCCGAACTCATATACGCAAGCGGAATTTATTAAAGAACATTATCCACGTTTGAGTGATAAACTCACCTGTATTACAAACTTTGTTGATATTGATAAATTCAAAACAGAGAGCGAATATATTAGTCCTGTTGGCAAGCCTTTACGTATATTGACTGTGGCTCGCGTAATGCCGCAAAAAAATGTACTCAATTATATCCATGCTATTAAGAAAGTGGTTGATAGGGGTGGCAAAATAAAGGTTGATTGGTATGGACAGGCGTTTGATGGCTCTTATTACGAACAGTGTCGTGATATGATCAAAGTATATAATATGGAGGATATTTTTCAATTCTATCCTCCGGAATCCGATATAATCACCAAATATCAAACCGCGGATCTTTTTTGTTTACCTTCATATTACGAGGGTTTTCCAAATGTTGTGTGTGAAGCGATGTGTTGTGGATTGCCGATTTTATGTAGCAATGTTTGTGATAATACCATGATTGTTTCCAATCGACAGAATGGCCTATTATGTGATCCCCATGATAGTAATGATATCGCCAATAAAATTATTGAGTTCATTGATATGGGAACGGTATCGAGACAAAAAATGAAGCTCTTAAGTCGTCAGAGAGCAGTTAAAATATTTTCTAAAGAAGCATTTGCCTGTAAATGGCGGTATATTATTTAGAGGCTAAATTCTAATGTGTCTAAAAATAAAATGTTGCGGATTGTTGAGCCCTTGATACTGGGCACATTAACCGCAAACTGAGTCATAATATAAAAATGCCTATCTGGAGAGAAGATGTTTTTGTTGATTTTTAGATTCATTATATTTTGATATCTGTATGTATTTTGGAGTGAGTAAGTTGATTCTGATCTGATATGAATAAGGTTGTTTTAATAGGTCCATGTGGAGGAGGGAAAATTCCTGCCAATGGAGCATCAGCAAAGAATTATCATCTTTTGAAATTTTTTGAACGAAAGCATTATAATGTTTGTGTTATAGATACTGAGTTTTGGAAAACGCGGCCTTGGGTGTTAATCAACTTGTTTTTTGCCATTTTATTAAATCGAAAAGCCAAGTTTGTTGTTGCTACGGATAATATGAGTGGTTACCGGGTTATGTCGGTATTCTCGTATTTTCCAAGGAAGCGATCTGTTTTATATTGGGTTATTGGCGGATCAGTAGGCAACTGGATCAAATCCGGGAAGGTAAAGGCAGAACCATATAAAATAGTTGAATGGTTCTTAGTGGAAGGCCCGAAAATGCAGCATACTCTTTCTGAATGTGGTTTTGAGAATGTCATATATGTCCCTAATTTTAAAAATATCGCTCATTTGCCTGAAAAACAGCCAAAAGTTCCCCTGCATGTTAAATTCGTATTTCTCTCAAGGATAATACCCGCCAAAGGTTGTGATTTGATTCTTGATGCTGTAAGACTTTTGAATCCCGATTATGAAAAAAAGTATTCGGTCGAATTTTATGGTCCGATAGAAGAGGCTTACCGAGAAGAGTTTTTGTCGAGAGTCAATGCGGTTGCAAATGTTTCGTATAAAGGATTTCTTGATCTAACGGATACGCGTAATTATAATATACTAGCCAAGTACGATATAATGCTTTTCCCAACTTTCTGGCATGGTGAAGGTTTCCCGGGAGTGCTTATCGATGCATATATTGCAGGACTTCCCGTGATAGCTAGTGATTGGAGCCTAAATGCAGATATTATAAAAGACGGATTTACAGGTCGTATTATTAAATCGAATGACCCCTGTTCTTTGAAAGAGGCGATGGAAATATGTCTAGCCAATCCTGAAACGATCCCAATATGGGTAAATAACTGCAGGCAAGAAGCTATGACTTATGACATCTCAAATGTTTTGACAGATACTTTGTTAAAAAAGATAGGAATATATCAGTCAATATGATTCATTTTGTAGGAGATATCAATCTGACTGATTGGGATTTCAATGTCGGATTTGGGATAGGTTCAAATATTGCAAAAGGCTTCGATCCATTTAAATACATAACAAGGTTACCTGATGACCTGTGGATTGGGAATTTTGAAGGAGTGGCGTCGTCGGTTTCGTCTAAAACCGGAATGGGTGCGAATGTATTTCGGATTGATCCTGTATTTTTAGACAAGCTTAACCATTTTGATTTTTATGGATTTGCGAACAATCATGCTATGCAACATGGAGATGATGCATATAGGGAGACTGTTAATGCTTTGGAGGGTTATGGTAGCAAAGTGTTCGGATCTGTTGAACGGAAATCCATTGTTACGGAGCATCAAGGTAAAATGGTTTCCTTGACTGGAATGTCGCTTCGTATAGATGAATTTTCTAAAAGACCTTTGTATTGGCATAATCCTGAATATGAGGGAATTATTGCGGAATTGGTGTCTTTGCCAAAAGATGCGTATAAAATATTATTCGTTCATTGGGGAAATGAGTATATCAATCGTCCGTCTTCTACCCAGAAAAAGTTTGCTCATTGGTTGATTGATTCTGGGTTTGATCTGATAATCGGAATGCATCCGCATATATTACAGGGTTATGAAATCTACAAAGACAAGCGTATCTATTATTCAGTAGGAAATTTTGTTTTTGATATGCCTTGGGTGCCCTGTAAAATCGGAGTTGTAATAGATGTGGATTTTGCGGAGGGCGAACCGATATTCCGAGAACGATATGTTAAGTTGGATTCTAAATGTTGTCCCAATTATATTCGGGAGAATGAGGTTCCGGAGAAACTTCGATTTAATTATCTGAATGCCGTTCTCTTGAAAGAAGATAATTCGGAGAAGTATCATTCTGAAATGCATACATATTACAAAATATATAGAAAGGCGAATCACAAGAATATTTTGTCGAAAATGATTTTCCATCCGTCAAATGCTTGGGGGTTAATTGTTGATTTTATAAAAAGAAGATTTAAGATTTATAATAATGTTTCATCCGACACTGAATAGATCGACGCGCATTTTATTTGCGCCGTTAATTAAATTGTGTGAATACATGGGTAATCACCATCCGGTTATCTTGTTAAAAATCCGTTATTACTATGTGTTTAGAAAAAAACTTAATCTGAGAAATCCGGTGGATTTAAATGAGAAGATTCTATGGGCTAAATTATTTTCGGATACATCGCAATGGACGGAACTTGCTGATAAATATAAAGTTCGCAAATATGTAGAGTCGCTTGGGCTAAAAGATATTCTCGTAAAACTCTATGCTGTTTGGACAAAAGTTGAAGATGTGTATTTTGATAGTCTTCCGGCGACATTCATTATAAAAGTAAATAATGGAGATGGGAAAGGAACTAATAAAATTATACGTAAAGAAGAACTTACGGAAGAGCGCAAAGCTGAACTTTTGAAAGTAATAAATGGATGGCTACGTCGAAAAAATATCGGGGCTCTTCACGCAGAACCCCAGTATAAGAAGATGGTCCCTTGTGTGATTGCCGAGGAAGTCCTTCCATTGGAACCCGGAACAACGACACTTACAGATTATAAAATTTGGTGTTTTAATGGAAAGGCATATTATGTTTGGATTTGTAATGACCGAAGTAAAGATGGGAACAGCGCTCATGTGATGACTTATGATCTGAACTGGATAGCTCATCCTGAATTTTCCGTATTCAATTCTGATTATCAGCAAGGTGAGATAATGCCAAAGCCGAAGAATTTTGAGAAAATGATTGAGATTGCAGAAAAATTATCTCAAGGATTCCCGGAACTTCGGGTCGATTTGTATAATGTGCAAGGCAAAATCTATTTTGGGGAGTTGACTTTTACGTCTCAAGGCGGATTCATGGATTATTTTACTCCTGAATTCTTGAGAGAATTAGGCGGCAAATTTCAAATCAGTAGTTTCCCCAATTAAGCAATAAAGTGTAGGTATTTGAAAATGCCAGTATATAGTTCTTTGTTTTTTTGTAAGCAGTTAGTTTTGATCTACGAGTGTTGATTTTAGGAGAATGCGATGATTTCATATGGAAGAAGACTTAGTATCTATAATTACCCCAACATATAATTGTGGTCAGTTCATAGGTGAAACGATCCGAAGTGTTAAAGCGCAATCTTATGCTAATTGGGAGTTAATTATTTATGATGATTGCTCGATGGATGCGACAGATAAGATTGTAACTTCTTTCCTCAAGGATGATCCGAGAATTAGGTATTTCCAAAACGAGAAAAATAGCGGTGCTGCTGTAACTAGAAATAATGCTCTTCGAAAAGCAAATGGTCATTGGATCGCTTTCTTGGACAGTGATGATCTTTGGACCTCCGATAAACTTGAGAAACAACTTAGATTTATGAAGGAACGAGGCTATCATTTTTCATATCATGAATATGTGGAGATAGATGAGAATTCGAAAGAACTAGGCGTTTATGTAAGTGGTATAAAGAGAGTTACTCGGTTGGATATGTATAGTTGTTGCTGGCCGGGATGTCTATCTGTGATATATGATGCGAATGAAATCGGTTTAGTTCAGATTGCAGACGTAAAGAAGAATAATGATACGGCGATATGGCTGAAAGTAGTGGAGAAGGCCGATTGTTATTTGTTAAAAGAATCTCTAGGCTTTTATAGGAGGAGGAAAGGCTCGATAACGCCACCTGGTATCAAGGCTAGAATCGGATGGCACTATATTCTCTTTCATGATGCGGCGGGAAAGAGCAGATTAGTTTCCATATTCTGGATGTGTATAAATATCTTGGGCAATATCTACAAGAAAATATTCTATGTGAAAAAATATGAAGTTAAGAGATGCGAATAGTATGAAACTGAAGTTACGCAATGTTCCATTTTCCCCGCCGGATATAACAGAGGCAGAGGTTGCTGAAGTGGGTGAATCTCTTCGTTCGGGATGGATTACGACTGGCCCACGTACCAAAGAATTCGAGCGTTTGATCGCTATGTGTTGTCAGACGGAAAAATCCGTATGTCTGAATTCGGCAACGGCTGCTATGGAATTGGTTCTTCGCGTTTTGGGCATTGGTCCTGGCGATGAGGTTATCACATCGGCATACACGTATACGGCAACAGCTAGTGTGGCATGCCATGTCGGTGCAAAAGTGGTTATGATCGATACGGCTTCGGGGTCTTTCGAGATGGATTATTCAAAACTTACGGAAGCCATTACCGAACGTACAAAAGTGGTGGTTCCGGTAGATTTAGGTGGTGTTATTTGTGATTATGATCGGATATTTTCTGCTATCGAAAGCAAAGCACATCTTTTCAGGCCCTCGAATGATATTCAAAAAGCTTTCGGTCGTGTAGTTGTAATGGCAGATGCTGCGCATGCTTTCGGAGCGCAGTGGCACGGCCGGATGTGTGGTGAAATTGCAGACTTTACTTCTTTTTCATTCCATGCTGTAAAGAATTTAACAACAGCCGAAGGTGGTGCTGTTACGTGGCGGAATATTCCGGGAATCGACAATGAATTGGTATACAGTAAATTTCAGCTTTTGTCACTGCATGGGCAGAATAAAGATGCCTTGGCCAAAACCCATTTAGGGGCATGGGAATACGATATTGTCGCACCCAATTTCAAGTGTAATATGACGGATATCATGGCGGGTATCGGGTTGGCCCAACTGAAACGTTATCCGGAGATGCTGCATCGTCGCCGTGAGATGATCGGTCGTTACGACGAAGCTTTAAAAAATTCCAATGTGCAGGTTCTTGATCATTATGGGCCCGATCATTCATCGAGCGGACATCTTTATTTGGTACGCCTGTTAGGTAGGGATGTTGCAGAACGCAACAAAGTCATTGTAAAAATGGCAGAGCGTGGGATTGCTTGCAATGTTCATTACAAGCCGCTTCCGATGATGACAGCTTACAAAGCACTCGGTTTTGATATCGTCGATTATCCGAATGCCTACGATCAATACCGCAACGAAGTGACACTTCCATTGCACACCCGCCTTACTGACGACGATGTAGAATACATCATTTCGAATTTCGTCGACATCATTTCTAAATAGCAATTTTTTGAAACGTCTTTTTGATTTAATGGCAAGTGGCTTTGGGCTACTTGTCTTAAGTCCATTATTCCTGCTGTTGGCCATCTGGATCAAATGCGATTCAAAGGGTCCTGTTTTCTACCGCCAGGTGCGTGTCGGACGCAATAACCGGGATTTCCGGTTGTATAAATTCCGCTCGATGCGTGTCGGTTCCGACAAAAAAGGCTTGATAACGATCGGAGGGCATGATCCTCGGGTTACGCGTTCCGGATATTTTATCCGCAAGTATAAGCTGGATGAACTTCCGCAGTTGATCAATGTCTTTGCGGGTGATATGAGCCTTGTCGGACCGCGGCCCGAAGTGCGTAAATATGTCGATATGTATACTCCGGAGCAGATGCATGTTCTCAATGTCCGCCCGGGCGTAACAGATATGGCGTCGATTCGTTACCGCAATGAGAATGAATTGTTGGAACAAGTAGATGATCCGGACCGTTATTATGTTGATGTGATTATGCAGGATAAATTGCGTCTGAACCTGGAATATGTGCGACGAAATTCGTTCTGGTTCGATCTCAAGCTTATTTTCGAAACATTCCGCGAAATAATCTCCAAATAGTTGGTATATTGTAAAAGAGAACCAGGGACCATTTCGGTCCCTGGTTTTTTATTATCGTCCTCCGGCAACGGGACGCAGGAGGAAGTTGAAAGCGTAGTCGCCGTAGGGCAGCAGGTATTGGGGGAGCGGAAGGCGGCCCCAACTGTTGACGCATCCCAGGCCCGACTGGACGCTTTCGATGTTGACGTGCGTACGGCCGTCGGGGACAAGGTCGCTCGGATGGCGGACATACTCCGGCGAGCCGTTGTCGAGCTGCGGGATGGAGTAGGGGATGGCCGAAGCCGAGAAGTGGCCGTCGGAGCAGATTTCGACGCCGAGGCCCGAGGCGTCGGTCAGTCGCCACCAGCGCAGGTCGCTGCGCGTTCCCGACTCCTGCGGGCTGACGTATTTCATGTGGAACTGGTCGGCAACGCGCTGTGCATAGTGTCCTACGAAGGCTGCGCTGGCGCGGTCGGCGTAGTTTTCCATCGGACCGCGGCCGTAGTATTCCACGGCGTCGAACATGCCCGGGGTTTCGAAGGCCATGCCGAAGCGCATCAGGTCGGCAACATCCTTGCGGGCGGGATCGGCGGTCATCGTTTCACTGACGCGGACCGAACCGTCGGCAGCGATCGAATACGTCAGATTCAGTTTCGCACCGACGTTCGGGAGCGTGTAGTCGGCGACGATCTTCACTTCGTTCTCGCGGGGCGTGAGGGTGAAGTTGACGAGTTCCGGCTCGGCTTTGGCCCACATGTGGCTGTCGGGGTATTTCCCGGTCTGGCGTACGCCGAGGTCGTTATCCGTGGCCGCGCGGTAGAAGTTGGGGCGGATAGGGCCTGCCAGCAGTTCCACGTTGCGGAGTTTGTAGGAGTTGATGAATCCGCTTGCCGGATCGAACGAGACTGAGAATCCTTCGCCCGAAACGGTTTTGTCCGCGACGCGGAGCGTTCCGGCGGGAGGCGTTGCGGCGAAGCGGGCCGCCGGGTCGTCCTCGCGCAGCGTCAACTGGTCGGCAGCCACTTCGTAGAGTGCGTCGAGCAGGCCCTGCTGTTCGCGAAGTTGGTAGCGGACCGTGAGCAGCAGCTCGCCGCCCAGGGCGTAGACCTGTTCGGGTTTGTAACCCAGCGTTACGGAGGCGGTAGCCTGCGGAGCTACGTCGAGGTGCTCGACGATGCCGCTCAGCACGGGGCGTCCGTCCGATGTGATCTCCCAAAGGAGTCGGTAGGGCGAAAGGTCCGTAAAGAAGTTTTCGTTATAAACGTTTACGATGCCCTTCTTCAGGTCGCGGGGCGTGGTGTGGATCGACTGGTGCTGCTGCTTCACTTCGTAGGCGTGGGGATGCCACGAACGGTCGGCGGCCAGCACGCCGTTGCAGCAGAAGGTGCTGTCCGAAGCGTCGACGGCATTGTAGTCGCCGCCGTAACGGTAGGTAAGTTTGCCTTCGGGGCTGCGCCAGGCGAGGGCCTGGTCGGCGAAGTCCCAGATAAATCCGCCCTGGTATTTGGGTTCGCGGCGGGTCATGTCCCAGTACTCCTTGAATCCACCCATCGAGTTGCCCATGGCATGGGCGTATTCGCACTGGATCAGCGGTTTCTGGGGATTCTCGGCGAGGTATTTCTCACACTGTTCGTAACTCCAGTACATCGGGCAGACGATGTCGGTGTTGTAGTCCTTGTGGTAGGAGGCCTGTTCGTATTGCACGGGGCGCGACGGGTCGAAAGCCTTGATCCAGTCGTAGCAGCGTTCGAAGTTGGGGCCGTTTCCGGCCTCGTTGCCCGTGCTCCAGACGATGATCGACGGGTGGTTGAAATCGCGGAACACCATACGCCGGTTGCGGTCGAGGTGTGCGGCGGCGAAGGCGGGATTTCCGGCGAGGTTTTTTGCCTTGTCGCGGTAGTAATAGCCGTGCGACTCGATGTTGGCCTCGTCCACGACGTAGAGTCCGTACTCGTCGCAGAGGTCGTACCACAGCGGCGTGTCGGGGTAGTGGCACGTGCGCACGGCATTCATGTTGAGGCGTTTCATCTCGCGGATGTCGCGGATCATCTCTTCGCGCGTCGTGTAGTAACCCGTGTTGGGTTCCATTTCGTGGCGGTTGACGCCTTTGATCAGGATCGGTTTGCCGTTGACGAGTAGTTGTCCGTCGCGGATTTCGACTTTGCGGAATCCGACGCGGAAAGCCGCGGCTTCGATCACGGAGCCGTCGGCGGCGAGGGCTTCGGCCGTGAGCGTGTAGAGGTTCGGGGCTTCGGCGCTCCATTGCTTCGGGGCGGCAACTTCGAACAGCGTTTCGGCGCTGTTCCGGCGGGGTTTGAGCGTGCGGGTGTCGAGCGCCTTGCCCGCATCGTCGCGCAGCGTCAGCCGTACACTGCCGACGCCCGGCGTCGTGGCGATTTCGGCGCGCAGCGTGCCGTCGCGGTAGTCGTTCTTAAGGTCGGGAGTAAGCCGTACATCGGCCAGCCGGCGTTTGTCGCGGGCGTAGAGGTAGCAGTCGCGCCCGATGCCCGAAAGACGCCAGAAATCCTGGTCTTCGAGGAACGAGCCGTCGCACCAGCGGTTGACGCGCATCACGATCAGGTTGTCGCTGCCCGGCGTCAGGAAGCGGGTGATGTCGAATTCGGCTTCGAGTTTGCTGTCTTCGCTGTAACCCACCTCGCGACCGTTGACCCAGAGTGTTACGTTCGAAGTGGCCGAGCCGATGTGGACGAATACGTCGCGGCCCTTCCAGTCGGCGGGAACAGCCACCGTGCGGCGGTAGAGTCCCGTGTAGTTCTGTTCGTAGGGAACCAGCGGGGCGCGCATTTCGAAGAACTTGTGCCACGGATAGGGTTTGTTGGTGTAGACCGGATCGCCGTAGCCGTTCACTTCCCAAATCCCCGGTACGGGCATTACGCCCCATGCCGAATCGTCGTGCCCGGTGCGGAAGAATCCTTCGGGTTCGGCTCCCGGGCGGTCTACGCGCAGGAAGGTCCATTCGCCGTTGAGCGTGCGGTAGAAAGGCGAACGGGTGTAATCGTTTTCGGGAATAGCATCGGCGGCCGTGGGAAAGGCGATGAAACTCGTGCGCATCGGGGCGCGGCCGACATCGAAGCATTCGGGGTCGAGCCAGCGTTCGGCGGGAGCTTTTGCCGAGGCCGCCGTGGCGGCGAAGAGTGCGAGCAACAGCAGTCTTTTCATTTTTCGGTTGTTTGGGGTTGGGCGAATAATGTATCGGTATCGGAGCAAAAATAATAAAAAATCGAAACTTTCGCAAGTTGCAGAACGAAACCGCCTTATTTTACCTGCAAAAAGAGGCTCCGGAGGTGTTTTGTGAAATTTTTACGGAATTTTGGTTAAAAGCGGAGGAATTTGCAGGGCGGGTCTTGAAAATCTTAAAAATTTTTACTATATTATCGCCCCGAATATAATTCGAGGGCCGGAACGTTCCGAAATTTGCCGGCCTGTTTTGAATGGTTACAACTCTTATACGATTATGCTTATGAAACAAAAGAAAATGCTTGCACTGACCCTTTCCCAGCTCGGACAGCTCTATCGCCAGGAGCTTCCCGGCCTTGCGGCTCTCGCCGACGCCAGCAGCGACGGCGGGCAGTTTCGCACGCGGCTCCGGGAGTTTCTTGAAGGACATCGGGCGGCGGATGGCGAAGCGGCGGAGCAGATTCGACTGTTGATCGATTACGATGGACGTGAGGTCCACGAATTATCCACCGACCGGCAGATGGAAGTGCAAACGCTTACGCTGTTGTGGCAGTTCCTTACAGGGAAACTCGAAGATCCCGAGATGCCCACTGATCTGTTCGTCGACCTGTATCACCTTTTCCGCCTGCTGGAAACTCCCGGGATTCCGCTCCCTTCGCCGCAGCGCGTGCGCAGCCGCACCGAACGCTGGCCCTCGGGACAGGACGAAGCGGTGCAGGCTATCCGCGCCGACAACCGCGAGCGGATGCTCCACCTGCTGATCCAGAAGATCGAGAACCGCAAGTCGAAAACTCCGTCGCGCTTCCTGTTTGCCGGCGGCATGACCTACGAAGAGAAATACCGGCAGGTTGCCGACTGGTGGGCCGATTTCCGCTTCCAACTGGCAATGGCCGTGAAAAGCCCCTCGGAGCTGAACCGCTTCCTGGGCAATTCGCTCTCGTCGGAGACGATGTACCTGCTCTCGAAAGCCCGCAAGAAGGGAATGCCCTTCTTTGCCACACCCTACTACCTTTCGCTGCTCGATGTGACGGGCGACGGCTACGACGATGCCGCCATCCGCAGCTACATCCTCTATTCGCCGCAGTTGGTCGAGACCTACGGACAGATCCGCGCCTGGGAACGCGAGGATGTCGTCGAGGCCGGAAAACCCAATGCCGCCGGGTGGCTGCTGCCCGACGGGCACAATATCCACCGCCGGTATCCGGAGGTGGCGATCCTGATTCCCGATACGATGGGCCGCGCCTGCGGCGGACTGTGCGCTTCGTGTCAGCGGATGTACGATTTCCAGAGCGAGCGCCTCAATTTCGAATTCGAGGCCCTGCGCCCGAAGGAGAGTTGGGACCACAAACTGCGCCGCCTGATGAACTATTTCGAGGAGGACACCCAGCTGCGCGACATCCTCATCACGGGAGGCGACGCCCTGATGAGCCAGAACAAAACGCTTCGCAACATCCTCGAAGCGGTTTACCGCATGGCCTGCCGCAAGCGCCGGGCCAACGCCGAACGTCCCGACGGCGAGAAATATGCCGAGTTGCAGCGCGTGAGACTCGGTTCGCGCCTGCCGGCTTACCTGCCGATGCGCGTGAACGACGAACTGGTCGAAATCCTGCGCGAGTTCCGCGAAAAGGCTTCGGCGGTCGGGGTGCAGCAGTTTATCATCCAGACCCATTTCCAGACGCCGCTCGAGGTGACCCCCGAAGCGGAGGAGGCCATCCGGAAAATCCTTTCGGCGGGGTGGCTTATCACCAATCAGTTGGTTTACACCGTGGCTGCGTCGCGCCGCGGGCACACTACGCGCCTGAGGCAGGTGCTCAATTCGCTCGGCGTTGTTTGTTATTATACCTTTTCGGTCAAGGGCTTTCAGGAGAATTACGCCGTCTTCACCCCCAACAGCCGTTCGATGCAGGAGCAGGTTGAGGAGAAAATTTACGGGCGGCTTACCCCGGAGCAGGCGGCTGAACTCGACGATCTGCTTGCCGACGGACAGGATACGGCCGGGAAAATCCGCCGCTTCATGCGCAAGCACCACCTTCCGTTCCTCGCCACGGACCGCAGCGTGCTGAACCTTCCGGCCATCGGCAAGAGCATGTCGTTCCGGCTGGTGGGCATTACGGCCGGGGGCAGGCGCCTGCTGCGTTTCGACCACGACCGGACGCGTCACCACAGCCCGATCATCGACAGTATGGGCGAGATATTCATCGTCGAGAACAAATCGCTGGCCGCCTACCTGCGCCAGTTGGACCGCATGGGCGAGGACCCGGAGGATTACGCCTCGATCTGGGCCTATACGCACGGTGAAACCGAGCCGCGTTTCGGGCTTTATGTCTACCCCGATTTCGGGTTTGCGACGACCGACCGCGTGAGCAACCTGGAGTTGGCATAGACACAATATCGGCACTGATTTTGCGTTTATTATATAGTGATTATTAAATAAATGCAATTATGAAAAAGACGATTCACAGAGCCGCGACCCGCGGGTACGCCGATCACGGCTGGCTCCGGACACACCATACCTTCAGCTTCGCCGGATATTACGATCCCGAGCGGATTCACTTCGGGGCCCTCAGGGTGCTCAACGACGATACGGTGGCCCCGGGCGAGGGCTTCGGGACGCATCCCCACGACAATATGGAGATCGTTTCGCTCGTTCTCTCGGGAGCCCTGAAGCACGGCGACAGCATGGGCAACATGCAGGTGCTCAAGCCGGGTGAGCTGCAGGTGATGAGCGCCGGTACGGGCATTACCCACAGCGAGATGAACGCCAGCCGCGAAGAACCGGTGAAGTTCCTGCAGATTTGGGTTATCACCGATGCCGAGGGCCACACGCCCCGCTACAACCAGATCGAACTCGCGCCCGCAAAGCGTAACCAGTTCCGGCTGATCGTTGCTCCGGAAGGCTGCGGCGGCGAAAACGTGGGCTGGATTCACCAGACGGCGTGGTTCCATACGCTTGACCTCGATGCCGGGCGGGAGGTACAGTACCGCATGAACCTTCACGGAAACGGGGCTTATATCTTTGTGATCGAAGGCTCGGCCGAGGTTGCCGGGGAGAAGCTCGGTCCCCGCGACGGAATGGGCGTATCGGATGCCGACGAGTTCCTGATCCGGGCTTCCGAGGACGCAAAGCTGCTGGTTATCGAAGTCCCGATGATCTGAGGTGTAACGGCCTGATACGAAAACCGCCGGAGTGCAGACTCCGGCGGTTTTTTGTGTTCTGGCGTGTGCTAAAACTCCGAGGTGAAGTGGAACCGAATCTCCTTGAAGTTGTCTTGTGCGAGAGCGAGGCCATAGCTCGTGTCGGCGAGGAAAACGTCGCGGCCGTGCTTGTCGACGGCCATATTGGTGTGTTTGCGGCGTTTGAAGTCGGTCAGTTGCGCAGCGTTGTCGCTTTCGATCCAGCAGGCTTTGTAGATCGAGATCGGCTCCCAGCGGCACGCGGCGTTGTACTCGTGCTCCAGGCGGTATTGGATGACCTCGAACTGGAGCGCGCCCACCGTGCCGATGATCTTGCGGCCGTTGAGCGAGCTTGTGAACAACTGCGCCACGCCTTCGTCCATCAATTGGTCGACGCCTTTGGCCAGCTGCTTGAATTTCAGCGGGTCGGCGTTTTCGATGTAGCGGAACTGCTCGGGAGCGAAGGAGGGGATTCCGGTGAAACGGAGTTTCTCACCTTCGGTGAAGGTGTCGCCGATCTTGAAGTTGCCCGTGTCGTGCAGGCCCACGATGTCGCCCGGGTAGGCGAAGTCGATGACCGATTTCTTCTCGGCCATGAAAGCCGTCGGCGACGAAAATTTCAACTGCTTGCCGCTGCGCACATGCAGGTAGTTCTTGTTGCGCTCGAACGTGCCGGAGCAGATTTTCAGGAACGCGATGCGGTCGCGGTGGTTGGGGTCCATGTTGGCGTGTATCTTGAAGATGAAGCCGGACATTTTCGGTTCCGCAGCCTCCACGAGCCGGGTTTCGGTCGGGGCCGGGCGCGGCGAAGGGGCGATGCGCACGAAGCAATCCAAAAGTTCGCGCACGCCGAAATTGTTCACCGCCGAGCCGAAGAAGACCGGGGCCAGTTCGCCGTTAAGGTAAGCCTCGCGGTCGAATTCGTCGTAGACGCCCTCGACCAGTTCGACATCGGAGCGCAGTTGTTCGGCGAATTTTGCACCGATGTAGCCTTCGAGCTCCTGCGACGCAAGGTCCGAAATTTCGGCCGTCGACGCGTCGGCGGTCAGTTTTTCGTCCGACGTGAAGAGCGAGAGGTTTTTCTCGTAAAGGTTGTAGACGCCCTTGAACGTGGGACCGTTCGAGATGGGGAAAGCCAGCGGCCGCACACGGATTCGGAGCTCCTTCTCCACTTCGTCCAGCAGGTCGAACGGCTCCTTCGAGGGGCGGTCCAGCTTGTTGATGAAGACGATCACCGGGGTTTTGCGCATGCGGCAGACCTCCATCAGTTTGCGCGTCTGGGCCTCGACGCCCTTGGCTCCGTCGATGACGATGATCACCGAATCGACGGCTGTCAGCGTTCGGTAGGTGTCCTCGGCGAAATCCTCGTGGCCCGGGGTGTCGAGGATGTTGATCTTGCAGCCCTGGTATTCGAATCCCATCACGGCGGTAGCGACCGAAATGCCTCGCTGGCGTTCGATCTCCATGAAGTCGGACGTGGCGCCTTTCTTGATCTTGTTGCTCTTGACGGCTCCGGCCACATGGATGGCGCCGCCGAACAGCAGCAGTTTTTCCGTAAGGGTGGTTTTACCCGCGTCGGGGTGGGCGATGACCGCAAATGTGCGGCGGCGTGTTATCTCTTCCTGTAATGTCATGTGTTATTCTTTCGGGTAATCGGCATTATAGTGGCAGCCCACGGACTCCTTGATCTCGCGCCCCTGTTTGATTACCAGGTAGGCGATGGCGATCATGTTCCTCAGTTCGCACAGTTCGCGGTTGGGCTTGGTTTTGTTGTAAAGCTCCTCGGTCTCCTGCCAGAGTATCTCCAGGCGGTGCATGGCGCGTTTGAGCGAGAGGTTCGAGCGGACGATGCCCACGTAGTTGGACATGATCGTCTGCATCTCGCGTTTCGACTGGATGATCATCAGCATCTCCTCGGTGTGCTGCGTGCCTTCGAAGTCCCAGTCGGGAATGCCTTCCTGGAAATCGGCCTTCGCCAGCAGCGACGCCGTGTGGCGTGCGGCCTGGTCGGCGTAGACCACCGCTTCGATCAGCGAGTTCGAGGCCAGCCGGTTGGCGCCGTGCAGGCCCGTGCAGGCGGTTTCGCCCAGGGCGTAGAGCCGCTTCACGGAGGTCTCGCCGTTGGTGTCGACCTTCACGCCGCCGCAGCAGTAGTGCGCCGCAGGGGTGACGGGAATCCAGTCCTTCGTGATGTCGATGCCGATCGAGAGGCACTTTTCGTAGATGTTCGGGAAATGGCTCTTCACGGCCTCGGGGTCCTTGTGCGTCACATCGAGGTAGACGAAGTCGGAACCCCGTTTGGTCATCTCGCGGTAGATGGCGCGGGCCACTACGTCGCGCGGGGCGAGCGACTTCATCGGATGGTATTTGTCCATGAATTCCTGGCCGTCGGGCAGCCGCAGGATGGCCCCGAAGCCGCGCATGGCCTCGGTTATCAGGAAATTGGGTTTCTCGCCGGGGTTGTAGAGCGTCGTGGGGTGGAACTGGATGAACTCCATGTTCTCGGTGATCGCCTTGGCGCGGTGGCACATGGCGATACCGTCGCCCGTGGCGACGTTGGGATTCGAAGTCGTGGAATAGACGTTGCCGCAGCCGCCTGTGGCAACGACGGTGAATTTCGAGAGCATGGTCTCGATTTCGTTGGTGTCGAGGTTCAGGACGTAGGCCCCGAAGCAGGCCAGTCCGCGTGTGTGGCGGGTGACGAATTCGCCCAGATGGTGCTGCGTCAGCAGGTCGATGGCGAAGTGGTGTTCCCGTACGGTGATGTTCGGATGGCTCTTTACCGACTGTACGAGCGCCCGCTCGATTTCGGCTCCGGTAAGGTCTTCGTGATGGAGGATGCGGTGTTCCGAGTGCCCGCCTTCGCGGTTGAGTTCGAACCGCCCGTCGGGAGTCTTGTCGAAGCGCGTCCCCCAGGCGATCAGGTCGGCGATGAGTTTCGGGGCCTGCCGGACGACCAGTTCCACGGCTTTCTCGTCACATTTGCCTGCGCCGCAGACCAACGTGTCGTGGATGTGTTTTTCGAACGTGTCGGGAGCATACGTTACCGAGCAGATGCCGCCTTGTGCGTAATTGGTGTTGCACTCCTCGATCTCGCCTTTGGTCACGATCGTCACGTGGCCGTGGGCTGCGGCTTTCAGCGCGAACGAAAGGCCCGCAGCGCCGGAACCGATAACCAGAAAGTCGGTTTTCATAGTTTTAACAAGGGCAGAGACGGCTTTCACGGCTTTGTGGGCCAATGGTGTTCCCGATGTGAAACCCGTCTCTGCTTTCGTTAAAAGGGGCCGTGCCCCCGGTTTCGTGTCGGGAATCCCGCTGAATCTCCCCGTTTAAAAGGGGAGATTTTGCTTTTCTTTGCAGGAAGAAGCGCCGCAAAGTTACAAAAAATAGTAACTTTGCCGCATAATTTCGGGCAAAATATGGAACGACATATCGACATCAACCGCTTCGATTACGACCTTCCCGACGAGCGGATCGCCAAATTCCCGCTCGCGGAGCGCAGCGCCTCGAAGCTGCTCGTCTGGCGGGGCGGTGAAATCGGGGAAAAGCAGTTCGCCGACATCGGCGACGTGTTGCCGGCGGGTGAACTGCTGGTTTTCAATAACACGAAGGTGATCCGGGCCCGGATCATCATGCACAAACCCTCCGGGGCGCGTATCGAGGTGTTCTGCCTCGAACCGCACGACCCGGCCGATTATGAGCGGGCGTTCGCTGTCACGGGGCAGTGCGCATGGTCGTGCATCGTGGGCAACCGCAAGAAGTGGAAGGAAGGGCACGTCGAGATCAATTTCGACTGCGAAGGCCGCGCCGAATCGCTCCGCGCGTGGCTCGTCGAGGACCACGGACGCGAGTGCGTCGTGCGTTTCGAGTGGACGGCCCCGATGACTTTCGGGCAGTTGCTGGAATATCTCGGGCGCATTCCGATTCCGCCCTACCTGAACCGCGAGAGCGAAGAGATCGACAACACGCGCTACCAGACCGTCTATTCGAAGTTCGAAGGTTCGGTGGCGGCGCCGACCGCCGGGCTGCATTTCACCCCGGAGCTGATCGAAGGGATGGAAGCCCGCGGATTCGGGTTCGAGGAGGTGACGCTCCATGTCGGAGCGGGAACGTTCCTGCCCGTGAAGGACGAGGACGCCGCGAAACACCCGATGCACACCGAGCATTTCGAGGTGCGCCGCGCGACGGCGGCCCGTCTGCTGGAACGCTGGGGACACATCACGGCCGTGGGCACGACTTCGGTACGTACGCTCGAATCGCTTGCGGCCCTTGCGTGGCGCATCCGCACGGCCGGGACGCCCGATGCCGGGCGGGTCGTGGGGCAGTGGGAGCTGTACGACATTCCCGCGGAGTTTTCGGGCCGCGAGGCGTTGGAGGTGTTGCTGCGGTATATGGATGAGCAGGGCCTCGACCGCCTGAAAGCCTCGACGCAGATCATGATCACGCCGCTGGGCTACGAGTTTCGCATCGTGCGCAATATCGTTACCAATTTCCACCAGCCCAAATCGACCCTGCTGCTGCTGGTTTCGGCTTTTGTGGGCGACGACTGGCAGCGGATTTACGACTATGCCCTCGGGCACGGTTTCCGTTTCCTGAGCTACGGCGATTCGTCGGTGCTGCTGCGTGAATAACCGTTTATGCGGAACGGAAAAGGGACGCCTCACGGGCGTCCCTTTTTTATTGGCGCAGGGCCGGATTAGAAATTGTATCCGACGCTGATCGTGAAGCAGTTGTTGCGCAGCGTGCCCTCGCCGTCGCTCTCCTTGACCAGATTCAGACAGCCGATGTCGTAACCCAGCCCGAAGTAGATGCGGTTCCAGACGACGCCTGCGCCCAGACGCACCCCCAGGTCGGAACGTTTCAGCCCGCCTTCGTCGCCGAAGATGTCAGCCTTCTCGCCGCCTGCTTTCATCTTGCCGCCGATGCCGAACCCGTAGTAAAGACCTGCGAACGGCTGGATCGTAACGATGTCCTTGATGTTGAAGTGATAGTTTACCAGCACGGGGATTTGCAGGTAGGAGGGACGGAAGCTCACGCCGTCGACCTTGCCGCCGCGGCTCGAGAAGGCGAGCCCGGTTTCGAGGTAGAAGGGCAGTTTGTTGCAGAGCAGGATCTGATCAGTCACGGCAACATGGAACGAGGCCCGCGAGTCGGTGCTGATGGACGCACCTCCGGCCGAAATCGAGTAGCTCGACAGGTTGAGGCCGGCGCGGACGCCGAGGATGTTTTTTTCGTAATTTTGCGCCGAGACCGCGCTCGCCAGCAGAACTGCCGTCAGAAGAAGGAGTGTTTTTTTCATACGTTTATAAAAAAGTGAGGTTAATTTTAGCCGTTTCTTGTCCAAAACGGTACGCTAAAGATAAAAAAAGTTTTTTGAATATACGTCCGAACCGAGCGGGTTTTCAACGAAATGTGCTATTTGTGAAACGAATCCGGCGGAATACATCGCCGAAACGAAACGAGACGGGACGCAACCCCGAAGGGTGCGTCCCGCTGTGTGGTGGCAACTTGCCGGTCAGAAATTGTAACCGATGCTTACCGTGAGGCTGTTGTTGCGGATTTCGGCGCTTTCGGGCCGGAGCGTGTAGTAGAAGAAATCCCCGCCCCGGAACTGGTCCCGGCAGCCGATGTCGTAGTTTATTCCCAGGTAGATGCGCCTTACGACGAATCCGACGCCTGCACGCACGCCGAAATCCATCCGGGAGAGAATCCCCCGGTCGCCGAACAAATCCTCGCTCCCGTATTGGGTTTTCATCATGCCCCGCACGCCCACGCCGCCGTAAACGCCTGCGAAGGGCTGGATCGTGACGAGGCCCCCGATGAGGAAATGGTAGTTGACGAGCAGGGGGACCTGGAGGTAGAACGGCCGCATGGTCATGGTCTCGATCTGGTCGTATATCGGGGCTGCGGCCCGGCTGCCGAGGCTCGAAAAACCGACGCCCGTTTCGATGTAGAGCGGCAGGCTGCGGTGGAGCAGGACCTGGTCCGTTACGGCGAAGTTGAATCCCGCGCGCGAACCGGTGCTGATCTGCATGTCTTCGGCCGAGATGTCGTATTTCGACACGTTGACGCCGGCGCGGATACCCAGGATATTTTTTTCGTATTTCTGCGCCCGGACGGCTCCTGCCAGCAGGACGGCGATTAGGATCAGTGCGTATTTTTTCATGGAGGCAAAAGGTTATTCTTCGGGGGTATAGCTTCTCAGGGCCAGTTTTTTGACCCAGACGACGAATCCGCCCGTCAGGATCAGGTTCAATACGAGCGTCAGTACCGAGATGATCAGCGCCGGGCCTCCGAGGTTGTAGCCCAGAGCGATGAAGATTACGCCTGCACCCACTTCGCCGCGGGTGAACATGCCGATCGAGAGAGCGAGCCGCTCGCTCAGTTTTCGGTCGCGGTAGAAGAAGACCGGGACCAGTTTACCCAGGTTGGAGAGTATCGAGACGGCTGCGACGTGCAGGATCAGCACGCCCCACGGCATCATCGGCTGCGATGCGGTGACCGACTCGGCTGCCTGAGCGGCGTGGGCTGCCGAGTCGCCCGTTACGAGGGGCATGCTCAGCCCTACCAGCAGCATGAACAGGAATGAAATGCCCGTTGCCGTACGGCGTTCGGTCGGGGTGTCTATGCCCTTGTGTTTCATTAGCATGCCGATCACGAACGCCGGGAGCAGGACTTCGATATGGATGCTGTTTTCGGGACCGTACCAGCGGGCGGTGACGATGTAGAGCAGTTGCGTCAGGCCGCAGACCACTACCGAAAGCCCCAGGATACGTTTCCAGTCCTGCCGGACGTTCCACGTTGCCTGCCACCGCCAGCCCACGACGAGTAACACGACGACCACGCCTACGATGGCGAACATCTGCCACTTGAGGCCGATCATCAGGATTTGCAGCGGAATCATCAGCAGGATGGTATCCAGGTCGTCGAAGATTGCCAGCACCTGTATTTTGCGGTAAATCCAGCTTTTTTTAAGGCTCAGCGCCGCGAGCATCGTAAAGAGGATACCTGCCGAAGTAGGGGCGGCAAAGCGGCTCAGCAGCAGGTTCTCCTTCCAGGCCTCGGAGTCGGTCCAGAGATCGGAGGGCAGCAGCACGAAAATGTAGTAGAGGACGATCAGCAGCCACGGCAGCGCGGCTGTAGCCATGGCGATGAAGTAATCGGCGGTGTAGGAGCGCCAGCGCGATTTGTCGATCTCGAACTCCCGTCCGACGTTGATCATGATGAATCCCAGGCAGACGTAGAGCAGGGTGTCGGTCGTTGCCTTGAAGCCCGGAAACGCCGTGCCGAGGGCGCCGGGAAGCAATTGCGAGGCAACGAGGCCCAGCATCAGAAAGAGCGAGAACGAAAGGACTTTTCGCATTGATAGAATGTCGTTTACAGATTATGCGCCAGTGCCGCGGCACAAAGATAGCACATTTCTTGCAGAATCAGAAAAACACGTGCCGGAGCCGTGAAAAAAATAACAATAAACAATCCGCAATTCACAATTATTTTGTACCTTTGCGGAGCCGTTTAGGAAGTTAGTATTCAAACACCATAAAATTCAAACTATTACAACTATGCAGATTGTAGAGATTCACGCAAGGGAGATCCTCGACTCGCGAGGCAATCCGACCATCGAGGTCGAAGTTCGTACCGTATCGGGCGCATTTGGTCGCGCTGCCGTTCCGAGCGGCGCATCGACGGGCGAGAACGAGGCTCTGGAGCTTCGTGACGGCGACAAGAACCGTTACCTGGGCAAAGGCGTACTGAACGCTGTGAAGAACGTCAACGAGGTGATCGCCCCGGCCATCATCGGTATGAACGTTGCTGACCAGGTAGGTATCGACAAGGCCATGATCGCCCTCGACGGAACCGCTACCAAGTCGAAGCTCGGCGCCAACGCCATCCTCGGCGTATCGCTGGCCGTTGCACGCGCCGCTGCCGACTATTTCGGCATGCCGCTCTATCGCTATATCGGTGGTTCGAACGCTAAGACGCTGCCCGTTCCGATGATGAACATCATCAACGGCGGTTCGCACTCGGACGCTCCCATCGCATTCCAGGAGTTCATGATCCGTCCCGTAGGCGCCGCTTCGTTCAAGGAGGGTATCCGCATGGGCGCTGAGGTGTTCCACAACCTGAAAAAAGTACTCCACAACCGTAACCTCTCGACGGCCGTAGGCGACGAGGGTGGTTTCGCTCCCGCGCTCAACGGCACGGAGGACGCCATCGAGTCGATCATCGAGGCTATCAAGATGGCAGGTTACAAGCCCGGCCGCAAGTGCGAGGGCGGCGATGTGTCGATCGGTATGGACTGCGCTTCGTCGGAGTTCTTCAAGGACGGCGTTTACGACTACACGAAGTTCGAGGGCGCCAAGGGAGCCAAGCGTACGTCGAAGGAGCAGGTCGAGTTCCTGAAGGGACTCGTTGCCAAATACCCCATCGACTCGATCGAGGACGGTATGTCGGAGAACGACTGGGAAGGCTGGCAGATGCTGACCGCCGAACTGGGCGACAAGTGCCAGCTCGTAGGTGACGACCTGTTCGTTACGAACGTGGACTTCCTGAAGAAGGGTATCGAAATGGGCTGCGCCAACTCGATCCTGATCAAGGTAAACCAGATCGGTACGCTGACCGAGACGCTCGATGCTATCGAGATGGCTCACCGTGCAGGTTATACGTCGGTAACGTCGCACCGTTCGGGCGAGACCGAGGATTCGACCATTGCCGATATCGCCGTGGCTACGAACTCGGGCCAGATCAAGACTGGTTCGGCTTCGCGTTCGGACCGTATGGCCAAGTACAACCAGCTGCTCCGCATCGAGGAGGAGCTCGGCGACGAGGCTATCTATGGCTACACGAAAATCTACCGCAAGTAATTTGCAGCAGGACAAGAGAAAACCGGATGCCGCAAGGCGTCCGGTTTTTTGTCTGATATAGCCCCGGGAACCGACGGTTCCCGGGGCTATTGCGTTGTCCGTCCGGTTACTTTTCAGCCATGCGGTAGGACAGCGCTCCCGAAGGGCATTTTTCGATTTGTGCAATGAGCTGGGCCGTCGTCGCGTTTTCCGGCTTTACCCAGGGCCTCTCTTTGGGGTTGTAAACCTTGGGCAGCATCTTTACGCAGACGCCTGCGTGGACGCAGAGTTTCGGCTGCCAGATTATCACGATCTCACCGTTTGTGTACTCTTTGCGATTGTCTTCTGGTTTCATGGCAATGGACACGTTTGTATTGATTGGTAAAAAGGTTTGTCGGATAGTTATTTACAAATATAGAAAATTATATCAATAGCTGTTCTTGTAACTTTGTCTTTTCAGTTCTAAACGGTTTTATCCTCCTTCGGTAATACCTTTGTGAATTCTCATTAAGGAGTTATAACCAAAAGAGATGTTATTTGACTGTTTTTATGCAAAACCATGAATCCAAATAGCTACATATATCAATGTGATGAAAAGCAGTATCCATAAGGTAATTCGTAGAAGACGTAAAGTAGAATGATTTGTTTTGTCAAAAAGTTCATGCAACAAAATGGTCATAAAATATATAGCCCAAACGATTATGACAACATAACCAAAAAAAATTAGACCTTCAAATGCACCACCTCCGCTTCCATTATAAATAATGCGATATAATAGTAAGATGAATGCTATTGTAT
Organism: Alistipes sp. D31t1_170403_E11; assembly: GCF_015553985.1. Taxonomy (NCBI): domain Bacteria; kingdom Pseudomonadati; phylum Bacteroidota; class Bacteroidia; order Bacteroidales; family Rikenellaceae; genus Alistipes; species Alistipes sp. D31t1_170403_E11. Next base: position 31,257 of record NZ_JADNHQ010000004.1, read on the forward strand.
AAATTACATTTATACCGATTAGCGATGTTTGTGTAATTATTTTGATAAATTTGTTAGCCATACTTAATCTTTTTTATATATGTAATAATCACAAATATTATGATAAAGATATAGCCTGATGAGCATATAATGCGTTTTACAAATCATCCACATATAATATTATTGATTTGTCTAATTTTTCAATAAGATGTTTTCTATGACAAAAAAAGTTGTTGTCCTACTTCACTATCTGCATTAGAATACATGAATAAGATAGTAGCTTCATTCACATCTAAGGCTTCACCACAAAAGCAGCAAACCACATCAAGTTTATTATCAATTAGTGCCATCCATAATTTTTTCCTAATCTAGTAAGTGATTTTTGTGATATGCTCTTAAATGTTGTAATAATGCCTCGACTTCCTTCAATTACTACATCGAACCTCCCAGCCATATTTCATGTAAATATACGATTGCTCCATCCGTTTGGATTAATCGTTTCTCTGCCAATACATCCGCTCCACCTCAACTGAGCCGGCATTTCGGGTCATACATCCGGGCCCCGTAATCCGTATAGGGAACATTTACAAATGACTGCTCTTCTTTGTCGTTGTAACGATAGCGGTTGCCGGATATCTGCGAATCGGGATTGTCCCAACGAAGGCCGAAGGTGTAGTAATCGTTGTATTCGTCAACTTCGCCATTGGTATCGACCACGGCGCGGCCGCTGCCCAGATGATCGGTCAGGAAATAATGCGGCTCCATGCCGTTGTCTGTCGTCGCGAACCGGCCGCTGCTGAATGCGGCGCTCTCCAGCGAAAGGTTGCTGTCCTGTTTGCGATATACCAAAGAACCTAAATAATCCGTTGCCTTCAGCATCCGTCGCCGAGAGTTTCGTACCATCCGAAAGATAGGCATAGTTTGCCAATGTTGTTCCTTCGCGCAAAACTTTTTCGGTCAGATTCAGATAATTATAGGTCAGGTCGAGGTTGTTCGGACCGTCGTGGGTCATGCTGCCATTGCGGTCGTACGCAAGCCCCCGTTCGACAAACTGGTTGGCAGCCGCACCATTAACATATTGCTTTGTGTCGGTTAGGCGCGAAAGGTCGTCGTAGGTAGAGGAATAAGTATTCGTATTGGCGTCAGAACCGTTTCACAGTTCATACCCATGTACCACGATTAAGCACTTTAGTGACCTGCTTTCGTGTGATAGCCTTTGCTATGATCTGAAAGGAATAATCCCGCATATCGTTGATATACAGGATTATTTGCGCTGTTTTGCGGCTGTTTGCCAACAAAAAAGGTCTTCGAAAGAAGACCATTTTGGGTGGAAGATGGGGCTCGAACCCACGACCTTCGGAACCACAATCCGACGCTCTAACCGACTGAGCTACATCCACCATTTCGATACATGGTTATCGTATCGGGATGCAAATGTAATACACTTTTTCGGTCCGTGCAAAAAAAACGACTGAAAAATCGTCCGGAAATGCCGGAAATGACAAAATGGCAGTCCGCACTGCTCGTTTGTCACGCCAAATCTGCCAAAAAACGGTTGGCACACCTATTGTTGGAAAAATGGTTGCAAAAGCTAAAGAGCTAATAAAACTATTATACAGTAAAACAAAACTAAAAAAACACAAAGCTATGAATGTAAAACCATTATCGGATCGCGTGCTGGTTCTCCCGAACCCCGCGGAAGAAAAGACGGCCGGTGGATTGATTATTCCCGACACGGCAAAGGAAAAACCCCTGGCAGGTAAAGTCGTTGCGGTAGGCCCCGGTACGTCGGAGGTCAAAATGGAGGTCAAGGCGGGCGACCAGGTGCTCTACGGCAAGTATGCCGGCCAGGAAATCCAGGTCGACGGCGTGGATTACCTCATTATGAAGCAGAACGATATTTTGGCAATCATCTAATTCGATAAATAGTCATGGCAAAGGATATTAAATACAACGTAGAAGCGCGCGAACTGCTCAAGGAGGGTGTCGACGCGCTGTCGAACGCCGTTAAGGTAACGCTTGGCCCCAAAGGCCGCAATGTGATCATCGACAAGAAGTTCGGTGCTCCCCAGATCACCAAGGACGGTGTGACCGTAGCCAAGGAAGTGGAGCTGGAAGACGCTTTCGCCAACATGGGCGCCCAGATGGTTCGTGAGGTCGCTTCGAAGACCAACGACGATGCGGGCGACGGAACGACGACCGCAACGGTGCTGGCCCAGTCGATTATCAGCGTCGGCCTGAAGAACGTGACGGCCGGAGCCAATCCGATGGACCTGAAGCGCGGTATCGACAAGGCCGTTACGACGGTCGTGGAGTCGCTCAAGAAGCAGAGCCAGGAGGTAGGTTCGGATTTCGCCAAGATCGAGCAGGTGGCCACCATTTCGGCCAACAACGACGAGACGATCGGCAAGCTGATCGCCGAGGCGATGGCTAAGGTCAACAACGAGGGTGTTATCACCGTTGAGGAGGCCAAGGGTACGGAGACTCATGTCGAAGTGGTCGAGGGTATGCAGTTCGACCGCGGTTATATTTCGGCTTACTTCATCACCGACACCGAGAAGATGGAGGCGCAGCTCGAAAAGCCCTATATCCTGATCACGGATAAGAAGGTTTCGACGATGAAGGAGCTGATGGGCGTTCTGGAGCCGGTGGCCCAGAGCGGCCGTGCGCTGCTGATCATCGCCGAGGATGTCGACGGCGAGGCCCTTTCGGCGCTGGTTGTCAACAAACTCCGCGGAACGCTGAAAATCGCGGCCTGCAAGGCTCCGGGCTTCGGCGACCGCCGCAAGGAGATGCTCGAAGATATCGCCGTGCTGACGGGCGGAACCGTGATCTCGGCCGACAAGGGCATGAAGATCGAGGATACGACGCTGGACATGCTGGGCTCGGCCGACAAGGTTACGCTCAACAAGGAGAACACCACCATCGTCGACGGAGCCGGCAAGAAGGAGGAGATCTCGGCTCGTGTAGCCCAGATCCGCGCCGGTATCGACAAGGCTACGTCGGACTATGACAAGGAGAAGTTGCAGGAGCGTCTGGCCAAGCTGGCCGGCGGTGTTGCCGTGCTCTACGTCGGAGCCGCTACCGAGGTCGAGATGAAAGAGAAGAAGGACCGCGTCGACGATGCGCTGGCTGCAACCCGCGCAGCAGTCGAAGAGGGTATCGTTCCGGGCGGCGGTGTGGCTTACATCCGCGCGACGGTGGCTCTCGAAGGCCTGAAGGGTCAGAACGAGGACCAGACGACGGGTATCCAGATCGTGAAACGCGCCATCGAAGAGCCGCTTCGCCAGATCGTCGAGAACGCCGGCGGCGAGGGTTCGGTCGTTGTCAACAAGGTGAAGGAGGGCAAGGATGCCTTCGGTTACAATGCCCGCGACGACAAGTACGAGGACCTTTTGAAGGCCGGTATCATCGACCCGACGAAGGTGTCGCGCGTAGCGCTTGAGAATGCCGCTTCGATCGCTTCGATGTTCCTTACCACCGAGTGCGTGCTGGCTGAGAAGAAGTCGGACGCTCCTGCCATGCCGGCGATGCCCGGAGGCGGTATGGGCGGCATGATGTAGCCGACCGATCAATCGTAAATTCGGATGTCCTCATGGGAGGGCATCCGAATTTTTTTTGCCGTTTTTTGTTACCTTTGCGGCGGAAAACAGACATTATGAAAAAAGGTATTCTCTATGCTGTGCTGGCTTCGGTGCTGTGGGCGATTGTCAATCCGTTCATCAAGCAGGGGCTGAGTTACGACTTCTCGCCGATGAATTTCGCAGGCCTGCGCTTTACGATCGTCGGAATCATTCTTTTTGCCTACACCTGGCATCGCGGGATGTGGCGCGAGATCGTGCAGCACCGCAGGCTCTTCGGCAACCTGATCCTGATCAATATGTTCATGGGCTATACGGCCTTTTATTTCGGTGTCGATTTCGTCAGCGGGGCTATCAGTTCGATCGTCATGGGCCTCACGCCGCTGATCAACGTCCTGCTGGCCCACCTCGTGGCCAGCAACGATCGCCTGAATCGCTACAAGGCCGTGAGTCTTTTGGTCAGCCTTGCGGGGCTGCTGCTGATCGTCGGCACGGGCAGTGACGGAGAGCCGCTCGACTGGCGCGGCGTCGGGGGCATCGTCCTGCTGCTGGCCTGCATCCTGTTTCAGGGTTATTCCGCAATTTCGGTTTCGGAGGACAAAGGCAAGGTCGATCCGGTTTTCCTGAATGCCGTACAGATGTTTTTCGGCGGCCTGCTGATTTACGGTGTGGGTATTGCCGCGGAGGGCTTCCATCCTTTCTGGGACAAACCCGCCGGGTTCTACGGAAGCCTCGGCGTGCTGATTTTTATTTCGGTCTTCGCCTTCAGTTTCTGGTTCATGGCCCTGCGCACGGAAGGTACGAAGGTCAGCGATATCAATATGTGCCGCCTGATCAACCCCGTCCTGGGGGCGGTATTGAGTTGGATCATGCTGCCCGGCGAACATCCCCATTTCAGTACCGTGGCGGGCATGGCGATCATTGTCAGTTCGCTGGTCATCTATTTCAAGGGCGAGACGATCGTCCGGCGATGGCAATTGCGCCGGCATTGATGCAAAGCGGACCGCCCCTTTTTGGAACGGTCCGTTTTTTGTATACCGGAGGGTTATTTCCCTTTGCAGCAGGTGCAGTTCAGCGCTTTCCAGACGCCGGCCGACAGGGCCGCACCGACGAACGGTGCGACGATGAACAGCCACAGTTGGCTGAGGGCCGTGCCGCCGGCGAAAATCGCCGGACCGAAACTGCGGGCCGGATTCACGGAGGTTCCCGTGATCGGGATGCAGACGATGTGTACGAGCACCAGCGTCAGGCCGATGGCCAGTCCGGCGAAGTTGCCCGCGCCCTTCTCACTGTCGGTCGCACCGAGCACTACGAGTACGAAAATGAAGGTGAAGACCACCTCGGCGATCAGTGCCTGCCACATTTGGCCGTCGGCGAAACCGTTGGCGCCCGTTGCCGTGGTTGCGCCGTAGCTGCCTGTCGAGGTGAGCAGCCAGATGATTGCCGAACCGATCAGCGCGCCGACGAACTGTCCGGCCATGTAACCTGCGGCATCCTTGCCGCTCATGCGCTTCGAGAGCCATACGCCGAGCGTGATGGCCGGATTGATGTGGCAGCCCGAAATGCCGCCGATGCAGTAGGCCATCGCCACGACCGAGAGGCCGAATGCGAAAGCTACCGCCAGGATCTCGGCCGGTGCGTCGCAGCCTAAGAATACGGCACTTCCGCAGCCCATCAGGACGAGAACCATGGTTCCCACCATTTCTGCAAAATATTTCTTCATAATCACTTGAGTTTAGGGGACCGAAGTCCTGTTTTCAGAACAAATATAGCAAAAATGAAATAAAAGGGCCGCATCGTGCGGATAAAAGACACTGTGGCGCAGGGTTGTGTTGTTTTTCAGTGTTTATGGCATCCACTCCAGAATGCCGGTCACGGGGTTGGCTGCCCGCCATGCCTCGAATTCGGCGTAGGTGCGGACTCCGTCGCGGAGTACCGCCTGGTAGTATTCGATACCCATGATCTTCACCGTTCCCGGCGTGTCGTACTTGATTTGCAGGATGGCACGCCGCGTATCGTCGGTCAGTACGGCGGCGATGCGGTCGGCGACGCGTTCGAAATAACCGTCGTAAGCCGATCCCTTGGGCATGTGGATCATGTCGATTTGCCAGAGTTCATCGTCTTTGTCGGCATACCAGGCATGCCATTCGAGACACTGGTCCTGCGCATCGAGCAGGTTGCCGTATTCGATGCGGCGGATGCGGGGATTCTCCGCGAGCCGGGCCATCGCCGCAAAGCTGTCGGCTACCCGCAGGGGCGAGGAGTAGATGTGAAAGTCGATGTCGCGGTGCGTCATCAGCAGGCCCGTGCGGAGCGATCCGACGAGGTTGGGTTCGGCCCCGACCGAGCGCCAGATGGCCTCCAGGTCAGTGTCGCGGATGATATTGCGGGCGCGCTGCTGATTGGCGGCCGCAATTTCGAGGATGTCGTTCATGTTGCGTTTTTTTAGGGGTTATCGTAGCGGACGGAGCGATCGAGGCGTTCCGTCTTGTGGTAAAGCATCTTATGGCGATTATTTGCCCAGCAGGATGCGGGCCTGTGCCACGGCGGCGTCGGTGATCTCCGAACCGGAGAGCATCTTTGCGATCTCGGTCACGCGCTCCTCGTCGCCGAGGCGGGTGATGTCGGTGCGTCCGTCGCGCTTGTAGACTACGAAATGCGCTGCGCCCTTCGAGGCGACCTGCGGCAGGTGGGTGATGTCCACCACCTGCATCGAGGCCGCGAGCGACTCGATAATCTCGCCCATGGCGTCGGCGATACGGCCTGAAACGCCGGTGTCGATCTCGTCGAAAATGATCGTCGGCAGTTGCATCCGTTCGGCCAGCAGGGCTTTCAGGGCCAGCATCACGCGCGAAAGTTCACCGCCCGACGCGATTCGCTCGACAGGCTGCGGGCTCATCCGCGGATTGGCCGTGAAAAGGAACTGCACGCTGTCGCGGCCCGTGCGGCACAACTCTGCGAGCGGCGTCAGGGCGATGCGGAAGACGGTTTCGGCCATGCCCAGCTTGGTGAGGGTGGCGAGGATGTGTTTTTCGAATCCCGCTGCGGCCTTTTCGCGGGTCTTGTGCAGGCGGTCGGCCAGTGCCGCGGCCTTTTCAGCAGCCTCCGAGAGGGCCGCTTCCGCCTGGGCGATCTCTTCGTCGCTGTGGACGATGGCGGAGAGTTGCGCCACGCATCGGTCGCGCACGGCGATCAGTTCGGCTTCGTCCGCCGCACGGTGTTTCTGTTGCAGGGCGATCAGCATGTCGAGCCGCGCCGAAAGTTTCGCCAGCCGCTCGGGGTCGGCGTCCAGCCGTTCGCAGGCCGCGGCGGCCGAGCCGTTGATGTCCTTCAATTCTTCCAATACGGAGCGCAGCCGCGCGGCATACTCCCCGGCGGCGGGGTAGTGCCCGCGGATATGGTTGAGTTCGTTTTCCGAATTTTTGAGCTGTGCCAGCACCCCGGTCTCGTCGCCGTCGAAGGCGTTGCGCAGGGCGGTCAGCACTTCGCCGATGCGGTCGGCATTTTCGAGCACTGCCAACTCTTCCTCCAGTTCGGCCTGTTCGCCCGGGCGCAGGTTGGCGGCCGTGAACTCTTCGGTCTGGAAACGAAGCCACTCCTCGTCGCGGCGGCCGCTTGCGGCGGCTTCGCGCAGGGCTATGAGACGGCGGCGCAGTTCGGTCAGCCGGGCATACTGCGCGGTGTATTGTGCCAGCAGTTCCCCGTTCGCAGCTACGGTGTCGAGTGCCGAAGTCCGGAACTCCTCCGACGAGAGGATCAGGTTCTGGTGTTGCGAGTGGATGTCCAGCAGGCGCGTGCCCAGGTCGCGCAGTTGTGCCAACTGCACGGGTATGTCGTTGATGAATGCACGGCTCTTGCCCGCCGGGGTGATCATGCGCGTCAGCGTCGTCTCGGGGGCGTAGTCGAGGTCGTTTTCGTCGAAAAACGCTTCGAGGTTGCTTCCCGTGAGGTCGAAGATTCCTTCCACCGTGCAGTTCCGGGCCGCATCCTTCATTGCCGAACCGTCGTTTTTGGCTCCGAGCAGCAGGCCCAGGGCTCCGAGCAGGATGGATTTCCCGGCTCCCGTTTCACCTGTGATGATGTTCAGGTGCGGGTCCAGTTCCATTTCGAGCTTGTCGATAAGCGCGTAGTTTTCGACCGACAGACGGCGTAGCATGCGAAATCAGGAATTAGAAATTCAAAATTAAGAATTAAAAATGAGAAAACCGAGAATCGGGAGCGAGACCGCGGACTATCCGGCGAAAAACTTTTCGATCCGTTCGGCAATCCGTTCGGCGACCCGGGGTTTCGACAGCAGGGGGAGTTCCTCGCGGCCCGCACGGTCGATGAAGGTCACCTTGTTCGTGTCGCCGCGGAATCCGGCCCCGGCGTCGCGGAGCGAGTTGAGCACGATGAAGTCGAAATTCTTCTTCGCGAGTTTGGCTTCGGCGTGCGCCTGCTCGTCGTGGGTTTCCAGGGCGAAGCCCACCAGCAGGCGGCCGCCTTTGTGAGCGCCCAGTTCGGCGGCTATGTCCTGCGTACGGCGCAGGGTGATGCACATATCGCCGTCGCATTTCTTGATCTTGGTTTCCGATACCCGGTCGGGGGTGTAATCGGCTACGGCGGCGCACATCACGGCGCCGTCCGCCCTGTCGAAGGCCCGGACCGTCGCATCGTACATCTCGGCGGCCGAAAGCACGTCTATCCGCTCGACTCCCGGAGGTGTCGGCAGCGACGTGCGGCCCGTTACGAGCGTCACCTGCGCGCCCCTGTGGGCCAGTTCTCCGGCAATGGCATAGCCCATCTTGCCCGAGGAGTGGTTCGAGATGAACCGCACGGGGTCGATGGCTTCGATCGTGGCTCCTGCCGTGACGATCAGCCGTTTACCTTGCAGGCTCTTTTTTTTTTCGCGGAGGAGGCCGCCGACGAATGCGGCGATGGTTTCGGGTTCGGCCATGCGGCCTTTGCCCGTCAGTCCGCTGGCCAGTTCGCCTTCGCCCGGTTCTACGACGTGTACGCCGCGCCGGACGAGTGTCTGGAGGTTCTGCTGCGTGGCCTCGTGGGCATACATGTCCAGGTCCATGGCGGGAGCCACGGCTACCGGGCAGCGGGCCGAAAGATAGGTCGTCAGCAGCAGGTTGTCGGCGATGCCGGAGGCCATTTTGGCCAGCGTGTTGGCCGTGGCGGGGGCGATCAGGTAGCAGTCGGCCCACTCGCCGAGCGACACATGGGAGTTCCACGCGCCGTTTTCGGGGTCGAAGAACTCCACCAGGATGGGATTCTTCGAGAGCGTGGCCATCGTCAGCGGCGTGATGAACTGCTTCGCCAGGGGGGTCATCACCACGCGTACGTCGGCGCCTGCTGTCTTCAATAAACGACAAAGCACGGCAGCCTTGTAGGCTGCTATGCTACCTGTGATGCCCAATAGTATGTGGCGCCCCGCCAGCGGGGAACACGCGCTTTCGGATGCCATTGCGTGCGGATTTTAGATCTCCTTCATCACGCCGTCCTTGCCCTCCTTGAAGACCAGTTCGTGGTCGAGGAACTCCTCGGTGGCGATGATCACCGGTTTGGGCAGGCGCTCGTAGTAACGCGAAATCTCGATCTGCTCGCGGTTCTCGAAGGTCTCCTCCATGGTGTCGGTGGGCGACGAGAAATCGGCGAGCTTGCGGTTGAGTTCCGTTTTGAGTTCGGTCGAGATCTGGTTGGCGCGGCGGGCGATGATGTTGATGCTTTCGTAGACGTTGCCCGTCTCCTGGTCCAGATCCACCAGCTTGCGCGTGATGGTGTTGTTGGGAATGTTCTTCTTGATTTCCATCTTATATGTTGTTGTCTTTGTTATTGCGGTCGAGGTAGTCGCGGGCGTGCTGGGCCATGCGGTCGAGGGCCTTGACGTGCGTCGATTCGGGATACTCCTCCTTGAACGAAAGGTAGGAGTCGAGCATCGACAGGTAGCGGTCGGTCTGTTTTTCGAAGATCGAGTTGCTGGCCAGTTTGTAGCCGGAGTCGACGATCAGGTACATGATCTCTTCGCGGCGCTTGCTCTCGGGGTATTGTTTCAGTGCGTTCTTGAACGCCACGATCGCCGATTTGTACTTGCCGGTTTTATAATAGGTGTAGGCGTTCAGGTAGGCCTTCTCGTGCAGGCGTTCCGTCAGCTCGGTGTTGATCTTTTTGAAATCCTCGACGCGGTCGCTGTGCGGATAGCGTGACATGAATTCGTTGATGGCGATCAGCGCATGCCCGGTCATCGTCTGGTCGCGCGAGGGGCCCGGCGAGAGGTAGTAGAAGCAGAGTGCGTACATGCCTTCGGCGTCCTCGATGAAGGCGCTGCGGCCGAATTTGCGGCGGAAGTCGTCGAGCAGGGTCGAGGCCGTGTCGAAATCACGGTTCTTGTACTTGCAGCGGGCGTTGAAGAACGAGACGCTGTCTTCGCGCGACGTGCCCGTGTAGTAGTGCTGCACGCCCTCGAAAAGGGTCGAGGCGCGCTGCCATTTCTCTTTCTGGTAGTACTCCAGCGCCTTGCTGTAAATCAGTTCGGGCTGCCCGCTTTTCAGAAGGGCGTTCATTCCGGAGCATCCTCCGAGGATGATCGCAACCGCCACTCCGCAAAGGGCGTATAAAAAAGTCTGCTTCATTTATGAATCTTTTACGGCGCTTTATCGCGCAAAGTTACGCATAAATTAACGATTTGCAAAAAAAATTATTGCACGCCGGAGGCTCGAAGATGCGATGCGGGATGTTTTTTCCGGCCACAAGTGAAAATGCCTCCGCCGGGGCGGAGGCTCGGGGGTGAGGTCCGGTCGTTGCCATGGCAACTTTTTCATGCGGTAACGGGTTGATTTGCAGCCTGTCGTGGCGGATGGTGTTTTCTGCTCTGCATTGTCAGAAGAAAAATCCCAGGGAACCGCCGTAAACGATGTCGCGGGGAACTTTGACGCGTTGGGTCACTCCGTCGGAGGTGAAATTGTGCCAGACGCGCGAGCGCGGGTAGCCTGAAATGCGGAAGTCGATGAAGAATTTGCGGACGTTGAAGCCCAAACCGCCCATGACGCCTACGTCGCCGTTGTTGAACCGGACCTTGAGCACCTGCGGGACACTGCTTCGTTCGGAGCCTGTGACGCGGAACTGTGCGCCGCCGAACAGGCGCAGCACACCGAACTGGAAGCCGAGTTGGACGGGAATTTCGAACCGTTCGGTGCGCAGCGTGATGCGGCGGCTTCCGCTGTTTTCGGCCAGTACGTTGTAGTTTACGAAGGCGTAGTCGAGTTCCGACTGCAGGTGGAGGTGTTTCGACAGGTTGAGCCGCAGGACGAAGCCCACGTTGTAACCGGCCCGGACGGAACCGGGGGAAAAGCGGGTGTCGCCGATGCGGGTCGGGACGAACGAGTAGTCGGCGAAGCTGACGCCGCCGCGCACGCCGACCATCAGGCGCTGGGCGGAGGCCGCACCCGAGAGGACGAGGGCGAGGAGGAGGAAGAACAAGTGTTTCATAGACATTGATGTTTAGGACGGGATCACATCAGGGGTGACACGAGCCGGAGCACGTCGCCCAGTGTTCGCCGCCACAGCTGCGGACGCCACTCCGCGCGCGTGATGCGCCGGCACGAGGCGAGGTCGTCGTCGAAGGTTGCCGCCAACTGCCGGACAACCTCCCGGCCGCGGATGAAGGCCGTGACTTCGAGGTTGTCCGCCAGACTGCGGTAGTCCATGTTCGCGGTTCCGACCGACGCCAGCGTGTCGTCGACGATCACCAGTTTGGCGTGCAGGAATCCGTTGTCGTAGCGGTAGAGTTCGACCCCGGCGTCGAGCAGGTCCCCGACGTAGGAGTCGGACACGAGGTCCGAGAACGGCGAGTCGCTGCACGTCGGGATCATCACCTCGACCCGAATCCCGCCCCGTGCCGCCAGCCGCAGCGCGTCGAGGATCAGCGTCGGGGGCAGGAAGTAGGGCGAGCAGATGCGCACCCGCTCCCGGGCCCGGACGATGGCCGCTGCAAAGGCTTCGGCGATAGTCAGCCGCGAAGGGCCCTCTTCGGACCAGGCCAGCTGGATCGGCAGCCGCTGCCGGATACCGTGCGGGGCGACGTAACGGCGCGGGTCGAGACATTCGTCCGTGACACGCGCCCAGTCGGCGATGAAGAGCCGCTGCAAGTCCTTCACGGCGTCGCCCTCAATGCGAAGGTGCTCGTCGCGCCACTTGCCCATGTAATCTCCGTCGAGGTAGTATTTGGCAATATTTATGCCACCCAGAAAGGCGACGCGGCCGTCCGTAACGACTATTTTGCGGTGGTTGCGGCGCGAGACGCGCGTTGTGAACCACGGGAAGCGTACCGGTTCGAAAGCGGCTGTGCACACCCCGGCTTCGTGCATGCGGCGAAGCGTCGTGCGGCTGAGCCGCCACGAGCCTACGGCGTCGTAGATGACCCGTACTTCGAGCCCCGCGCGGGCCTTGCGGATCAGGATTTCGGCGATGGTGCGGCCGATGCGGTCGTCGCGGATGATGTAATACTCCATGTGGATCGAACGGACGGCGTGTTGCAGGGCTGCGATCAGCGCCGTGAAAGCGTTGTTGCCGTTGTGCAGCAGTTCGACGCTGTTGCGGGGCGCGGGGCGCGTCCCGCAGCCGCGGGCGACGATCTGTTCCACGGCGTCGCCCCGGTAGTCGCCCGGCTCGGGCGGCGGGGTTGCACGGCGGTATCCGGCCAGCACGTAAAGCAGCGTGCCGGCGACGGGCAGCAGGAAGACAAGTGCCAGCCATACGGCGGCTGAAGCGGGGATTCGCTGCTGGCGCGTGATGACGAGGGCTGCGCCGAGCGTCCACAGCAGATGAAGCGTAAGGGCGATGTACATAACCCCTGCGCCGGGCATGATTCGTGCCATGCGGAATGAAAAAAGATTTGGAAATATGGATTTTACTTCCTATCTTTGTCTATGCAATAGCAACAGGGTTCTGGCCTTTACGGGCCAGGATTCTTATTTTTACGATTTAAGTTTTTGGGGATTTTCTGCTTTTGACGGGAGATCCCGGAAAGTTATTGATTATGGCACAAGAGATTATTTACCTGACAGCGGAGGGCTACAAGAAAATCAAGGACGAACTCGACCACATGCGTTCCGTCGAACGTCCGGCGATTTCGGCGGCAATCGCCGAGGCGCGTGACAAGGGCGACCTTTCGGAGAACGCAGAGTATGACGCTGCCCGCGAGGCGCAGGGCCTGCTGGAAATGCGTATCGCCAAGCTGGAGGATACGATGGCCAATGCGCGCGTGATCGACGAGTCGAAGATCGACAAGAGCAAGGTGCAGATCCTGAGCAAGGTGACGCTCCTGAACCACAACAACCAGAAGCAGATGACCTACACGATCGTCGCCGAGCACGAGGCGAACCTGCGCGAGGGCAAGCTGGCGATCGGTACGCCTATCGCAAAGGCGCTGCTGGGCCGCAAGAAAGGCGACCGTGTGGACGTGGAGGTTCCGGCCGGTACGATCCATTTCGAGATTCTCGACATCAGCATCTGAGCCGCCCGGTTTTCCGGGGGCGTCCGCTTTCCCCGGGGATTGCCGGACAGGACATACATCCTCATTAATAGGTATTTTTGCAGGGACCGCTTGTCGCGGTCCCTTTTTTTCGTATCTTCGCCGCTGTGAAGAAGACGCAACAGTTCCTCAAACAATGTTATGCGGCATTTCTGCTGGCTGTCCTGCTCGCGGCCTACGCGGGCCAGAAGGTGCATATCTACCTGGAGGACCACGCTCACTTCGCGGCTTTCAGCGGCGATCTCGTCCCCGATAACGGCGCTGTCGAGCAGGTCGTCGAATTCTGTATCGTCGACGATTTCTATTTCTTCCCCTACCTGGCCGAAGTCCGGCCTCCGCATGAATTCTATTCCGAGATACTGGCCGTGCTGCTGCCCGAAGCCACGCGCTGCAAATGCGCGGCCGAGATTTTGTGTTTCTCCCTGCGGGCTCCTCCTGCGGCGTAATCTTGCTTTTTCGGTGATCCGCCTGTTTGTGTAAGTCTCTATCCGGAAGTGGCTTATGGCTGGGTCGAATTTGTAAACGCGGCTGAAGGCCGCGGCTATCCGCATGCCGGAGCGGGATTACTTACCTCATTATTCGATATTTTCATATGAAACGACATATCCTGTCGGGGCTCCTTGCGGTGTGCCTGACTGTCTCCGGCGTGATGGGCGCCGATGCGCCGCGCAAGGGCACGGACGCGAATCTTTTCGGCCACGTTGTGGACCGTGAAACCCATGAACACATTCCCTATGCCTCGGTAGCTGTCGTCGGTACGGCTTTCGGCACGACGACCGATGCCTCGGGGCACTATTTCCTGAAAAACCTTCCTGTCGGCGAACTGACGCTCGAAGTCCGTGCGTTGGGCTATGCTGCAGCGCAGATGGCCGTCACGCTGAAACAGGGCCAGACGCTGGAACTCAATTTCGAGGTGGCGCAGAGCGGCATTTCGATGGACGAAGTGGTCGTCTCGGCCAGCCGTTCGGCGACGCTGCGGCGCGAAGCTCCTGCGCTGGTAAGCGTGCTGGACGCAGGGTTGTTCGAACGGGCCAATGCCTCGTGCCTGGCGCAGGGGCTCGCCTTCCAGCCCGGCGTGCGCGTCGAGGACGACTGTCAGAACTGTGGCTTTACGCAGGTTCGCATCAACGGTCTCGACGGCCATTATTCCCAGATCCTGGTCGACTCGCACCCGGTCTTTTCGGCCCTGACGGGCGTTTACGGGCTGGAACAGATTCCGGCCAACATGATCGAGCGGGTCGAGGTGCTGCGCGGCGGCGGATCGGCGCTCTACGGTTCGTCGGCCATTGGCGGGACGATCAACATTATCACGAAGGAACCGACGCGCAGTTCGGCCCAGTTGTCGCATACGCTGACTTCGCTCGGGGGCAGCAACTCCTACGACAACAACACGATGCTCAACGCCTCGATCGTCTCCGAAAGCGGCCGTGCCGGCATCAGCGTCTTCGGCCAGAGCCGCCACCGGTCGGGCTACGACCACGACGGCGACGGATTCACCGAACTGCCTGTCATCAACAGCCAGTCGGTCGGCATGCGTTCGTTTTTCCGTACGGGGGCCTATTCGCGCATTACGGCCCAGTTTCACCACATCGACGAGTACCGCCGGGGCGGCGACCTGCTGAAGCAACCTCCCCACGAAGCCTTTGTCGCCGAGCAGACCGACCATGCGATCGATGGCGGAAGCCTCTCGTTCGACATCTCGTCGGCCGATCGCAGCAACCGCTTCAACGCCTACGCTTCGTTCCAGAATACGGCCCGCAAGAGCTACTACGGTAGTAACCAGGATCTCGACGCCTACGGCACGACGCACGATTTGACCGTCGCCGCGGGCATGCAGTATATTCGCGCTTTCCGGAAACTGCTGTTCATGCCTTCGGAGCTGACGCTCGGCACGGAGTACAGCTACGACGACCTTTCGGACCGTTCGATCGGTTACGATATCCATACCGACCAGACGGTGCACATCGTCGGGGCCTATCTCCAGAACGAATGGAAGACCAAAAAGTGGTCGCTGCTCATCGGCGGCCGTCTCGACAAGCACAACCTCGTGGACCATGCGATCTTCAGCCCCCGCGCCAATATCCGCTTCAACCCCTCGGAATCGGTGAACCTGCGCGTGAGTTACGCCGGGGGCTACCGCGCCCCGCAGGCCTTCGACGAGGATATGCACATCGCCATCGTGGGCGGCGAGCGGGTCCGCATCCGGCTGGCCGACGACCTGAAGGAGGAGCGTTCGCACAGTGTGAGCCTTTCGGCCGACCTCTACCATTCGTTCGGCAGCGTACAGACCAACCTGCTCGTCGAGGGATTTTATACGAAACTCGACGACGTGTTTGCCCTGCGCGACATCGAGGATACGGCCGACGGCGGCAAGGTCAAAGAGCGTTACAACGGCTCGGGCGCTACGGTGCGGGGGCTGAATGCCGAAGGCCGGGCGATTTTCACCCGCTGGTTCGAGTTGCAGGCCGGCGTGACGTGGCAGCGGAGCCGCTATGCCGAACCCGAATACTGGAGTGAGGACAAGACGGTCCCGCCCGTGCGCCGGATGTTCCGCACGCCCGACCTTTACGGTTATTTCACCGCATCGTTCAAGCCCCTGCGCAACTTTACGGCCGACGTGACCGGAACCTGCACGGGCGAGATGCTCGTGCAGCACATGGCCGGTTCGGGTGTGGAGCAGGACGTGGCCGTTACGACGCCCTCGTTCTGCGACGTGAACCTGCGCCTTGCATACGACCTGCGGATTTATAAAGAGATCACCCTCCAACTTTACGGCGGGGTGCAGAACCTGTTCAACGCCTACCAGAAGGATTTCGACAAGGGCGTGGACCGCGACTCGGGTTATATCTACGGTCCTTCGCTTCCGCGCAGTTGGTTTATCGGCGCAAAGGTCAGTTTCTGATACCGCGCTTCCGGGTACGAAAAAGCCGCTCCGACAATTCGGAGCGGCTTTTTGGATATATCGGGTTTCGGCGCGGCGAATGCCTTGCCCTTCCCGGCTGTGAATTAGAGCGCCTTGATCTCGTGCAGGACGTTGTTGGTCTTGCGAACGGCGTCAGCCGAAGCGGCGAACTTCTCGGCCTCTTCCTTCGTGAGGTCGATCTTCACGATCTTCTCGATGCCCTTGCGGCCGATGATCGCGGGAACGCCGATGCAGATGTCCTTCTGGCCGTATTCGCCGTCGAGGTAGCAGCAGCAGGGAACCATCTTCTTCTGGTCGTTGAGGATAGCCTCTACCATCATTGCTGCGCCGGCTCCGGGAGCATACCAGGCCGAAGTGCCGATGAGTTTGGTCAGCGTAGCGCCGCCTACCATCGTGTTGGCAACGACCTCCTCGAGTTTCTTCTTCGAAGCGAACTGCGAAACGGGAACGCCGTTTACGGTAGCCTTCGATACGAGCGGAATCATCGTCGTGTCGCCGTGGCCGCCGATGACCATGCCGTCGACGTTGTTGATGTTAGCGCCCGTAGCCTTGGCCAGGTAGCACTTGAAACGAGCCGAGTCCAGTGCGCCGCCCATGCCGATGATACGGTTCTTCGGGAGTCCCGAAGCCTTCAGGGCCAGGTAGGTCAGCGTGTCCATCGGGTTGGCGACCACGATGATGATGGCGCGGGGCGAGTATTTGATGACGTTCTCGATAACGCCCTTCATGATGCCGGCGTTCGTGCCGATCAGTTCCTCGCGGGTCATGCCCGGTTTGCGGGGAATACCCGAGGTGATGACTACAACGTCCGAATTGGCCGTCATCTTGTAATCGTTGGTTGCGCCGACGAGCTTCGTGTCGAAGTCCATCAGTGTCGAGCACTGGTACATGTCCAGCATCTTGCCTTCCGAGAGGCCTTCTTTGATGTCGATGAGGACAACTTCGCTCGCCACTTCGCGGCAAGCCATTACGTTTGCACAGGTTGCACCTACGGCGCCTGCACCTACGACAGTAACTTTTGACATAACAGTAAGTATTTGTGTTAATTGTTCGTTTCGTTTCTTCCGGGCCTGCCCGTTCGCGTTTTTCGGCCGCGTTTGCGAATCTGACCCTCCCTTGAATCCCCTCCTCGGAGGGGACTTTATCCGAAGGTTTTACAAGGTAACTCGTTGCAACGCGAAACTCCCGAATGTATAATTCGGTTCCGCCTGTCGCCCCTAAAGACCGCTTCTTAAGCGGACTATCCGATCAGCTTCTCGTAGTCGGCGGCGCTCAGCAGGGCGTCGTACTCGCTCTTGTCGGCGATTTTGACCTTGATGAGCCAGCCTTCGCCGTATGCGTCCTTGTTGACGACGGCGGGATCGGCGTCTACGGCTTCGTTGAACTCCAGGATTTCACCGCCCACGGGCAGGAATGCGTCGCTTACGGTTTTCACAGCTTCGATCGAGCCGAAAACTTCGCCTGCCGAGAGCGTCTCGCCGACGGTCGGAACGTCTACGAAGACGATGTCGCCCAACTGGCTCTGTGCAAAGTCGGTGATACCGATAACGGCTACGTCGCCCTCGATGCGACACCACTCGTGGTCGCTGGAGTATTTCAGATTTGCAGGTACGTTCATATTATTCTTAATATTTGATTTAAAATTAGCGGTTTTACGATGCAAATATAACTGTTATTTCTGTAACAGCAAAAGACTTTTACACTATTTTAGCATATATTTTTTCTGCGATATATTTTGGTTTATTGCCGGAAATTGACTAATTTTAAAATAGATATATTCCTTGGTTTAAAATCGTCATTTGCTTGCTTATGAAGAGGAGTTTTTTACTCAATGCATCCTTGCTGACCTTGGTCGTTCTGTCCGCCTTGTTTTCCTGTTCGAAAAGTCCGCAGGTTTCTGAAAAAATCCTGCCGGACAGTCCGTCGGGGTTCTCTTTTGTCGAGATAAAGCGATCGTTCGAATCGGATTATGCGGCTGTACCGCAGACTCGGGCGGATGGAGAATTCGATGAATCCGAAATCCTGTCGCCAGGCTGGATAACTCCCTTATGGGATTCCGTTTCGGTTTATTACGACGAACATCTTTTTCAGGCCGGTGTTGTGTTCGAAGCCCGGTATGGATACCGTTTGCTGCGCCGGGACGATACTGGTCTGCCGGAACTTTTTCCGATGCCGAGCCGTTTGATTGTGCTGAAAGATTCCGATACCGATGAAACGGCATCTTATCTGCGCTTCTTTATTCCGGATGCCGGTTGCGGCGAGTCGGATGCCGGGAACGGCTTTTCAGGACTGGTTCTCTATACGATGCTTTCGGGTTGTCCGGTCAGTGTCGGTAAATTCAGCGGCGGAGTTCTGTCCGAGTCGGCATCGCTTTGGGACGATTCGCGGACTATAGAGGAAAATGTCGATAAAATAATCGGACTCCTTCAGGATATATGTGTTGCAAGAGTGCGGCCGAGGTCGGTTACGCGGGGGATTGACGGCAACAATCTGATAGAAGACGTGGTAATTGTAGGCCATGCGCCGATCAATGTCTTCGACGACTTGATATCAATGGGTCCGGCGATTCCGCCGATTGAGCCTCCTTTTGGTGGTATTGACTTCGGGGGCAACAGCGGGGGCGGAGGTGGAAATTCCGATTCGGGAGGATCATCCGGTGCTTCTTATCCGAAGAATCCCAAGATAACGATGGATAAGCCGACCGTTAGAGCGGTGCTCGATTCCTTATACAACGATTGTATGGGGCAGTTGTTGATCAATGCCATCGGGAAATCGGTTACAATAACGTCCGGATACTTTGGCGGATCTCGTGTAATGCCGGTCGTCTATGATCTTCCTACCGGGCCGTTGATTACCGGTTATAACGTAGAGATAGGCTTCAGATGCGATCCCGTATCGGTTATGGAAGAACTGATGCATGTTTATCAATACCAGCGGCTGGGCATCGTTGACTTCCAGGACGCAAAGATGAACAACGAGGTCGAAGCCAAACTTGCATGGTACATGTATCTGGAGAGAGTCGGCAGTAAAGTAAAATTTGATAACGCACTTGGTGGACATGAGGGTGAAAGGCATTTCAGCAGTATGAGGAATTATGTTCTGCAAAACGATCTGGCAAGTCCTGTATTTACCGATGCCTATGAAAATGCCGTCGGAGAGTTGCGGAACATCAAGGCCTATAAGAATGAAGATCGCTATCCGTTCGATCCGGGAAAAATGAATGTGGAAAACTTATTGGAATTGTTGAAAGATTGTATAAATAAATAGAATGATGAAAAATTATATCTTGCTGTTGGCATTGACCTTTGCGACCGGAGCTTATTGCGAAAACCCGTATCAGAATGGCTCCACTGTTACTGCGGATGGAATTACCTTTAAAGTTGAGAATGATAAATTTGGCTTTGCTTTGTCGAATACAGCCAATATTTATGTTGACGAAGCCAACTGGCGTTATAAAGATGGCCGTGAATTGGAGACATTGGACGAATATGCGGTTATAGACGGCAGTATGAAGCCGGGCGTCGAAAACCTGGCGCTCCGCAAGTCTCTTCCGGATTCGGTTATTCTCTCGCTACGGTCCTATAAACATAGCCGTATGACGATCTTCTACGTGGTCGGTCCCGACGGCGATACGTTGGAGGTCACATTTATTATGAGTCCTGTTCCGGAGTTGCTGTCCCTGCCTCCGGAAACCTTTGCGCTGTTGGAGCATAATCTGAAAAAGTATGTGAAATGGGAGGTTAACAAGTACGGTCAACAACTTGAATTTATGCAAACCCGAAGTTTTGTACATTTTCAAAAAGTTCCGCTCAACAGTGAGGCTATTCAAGTAAATCCGAATATTGGCGGGGGCCTTGACAGTAACTTTGATACGGATCTTGGCGGGGATTATGAGGGCGTGAGGTGATTGTATCCCAAGAAACGACCCTGTTTGAGAAAACAGAACCGGAATCTGTCAGATTCCGGTTCTGTGCCTATTGCGTTTTTTCGATCACGAACTCGATCTCCTTGAACAGGTATTCGCGGAGCGAGCCGTCGGCGTGCCGCAAGAGGAGTTCGCCCGTGGGGCGCACCCCTTCGATGGCAGCCTCGGTCGGCGTGCCGTCGGGGTAGCGGTAGGTGTGGCGTTCGCCCAGCCGGTACATCCGTTCGCGGTAGTCGCGCTGGAGGGTTTCCCGCTCGCCCCGCTCGAGTTGCGCATAGCGGGTTTCGATGTGTTTCCCGAAGGCTTCGAGCACCTCGCTGCGGTCGAACGTGCGGCCTGCATCCACGGCCATCGAAACGGGGTTGGGAAGCGCCGGGTCGAACTCCGTCTGGTTGACGTTGATGCCGATGCCGACGATCGTACGCATGAGCATCGAGCCGGAATAGCTGTGTTCGATCAGGATGCCGACGAGTTTCCGATCCCCGGCGTAGATGTCGTTGGTCCACTTGATGCGCGTCGCGATGCCGAATTGGGCGAACGTGTCCGTCAGGGCGAGGGCCACGGCTTCATTGAGCAGGAACTGCTCGCCGGCGGGCATGAACGTCGGTTCGAGCACCAGCGAGAAGGTGAGATTCAGTCCCTCGGCGCTCAGCCACGCATGGCCCCGCTGGCCGCGTCCGGCGGTCTGCCGCTCGGCCCAGATGATGTCGCCGTGGCGGTATTTCGGCCCGCGCGCGTCGTCGTTGGTCGAGGTCGTTTCCGAAATGCGGTAAAGCATGGCTTATACCGATACGCCGAAATCGCGCAGGGCGTCGTTCAGCGAGGTTTTCTTGTCGGTGGACTCCTTGCGCTGGCCGATGATCAGGGCGCACGTGACGCTGTATTCGCCGGCCGGGAACTGTTTGCGGTAGCTGCCCGGGACGACCACCGAACGCGGCGGCACATACCCTTTGTAGGTGACGGGTTCGGGGCCTGTTACGTCGATGATGTGTGTCGAACCGGTGATTACGGTGTTCGAGCCGAGCACCGCCTCGCGGCAGATGTGTGCGCCTTCGACCACGATGCAGCGTGAGCCGATAAAACAACTGTCTTCGATAATTACGGGTGCGGCCTGCACGGGTTCCAGTACGCCGCCGATGCCTACGCCGCCCGAGAGGTGGACGTGCTTGCCGATCTGGGCGCACGAACCTACCGTGGCCCATGTGTCGACCATCGTGCCGGTGTCGACATAGGCGCCTATGTTCACGTACGAAGGCATCAGGATGGCTCCCGGGGCGATATAAGCGCCGTAGCGCGCCACGGCGTGGGGCACGACGCGCACCCCCAACTGCTCGTAGCCGTGCTTGAGTTCCATCTTGTCGTACCACTCCAGTTCGCCCGCCTCCATCTTGCGCATGGGCTGGATCGGGAAGTAGAGGATCACGGCTTTTTTGACCCACTCGTTGACTTTCCATTCGCTTTTGGCGAGGTCTACGGGTTCTGCGGTGCGGAGTTCGCCTTTGTCCACCATTTCGACGACCTGCCGCACGGCCTGCTGCGTGGCGGGGTCCTGGAGCAGTGCGCGGTTGTCCCACGCCTGCTCGATTATCGTTTTGAGTTCGTTATTCATGGTCTGTTGTTGTTTTCGAAAGCCAAAGTTACTGAAAATATCGAATTTTTCATAACTTTGCCCCGATCATCACCCAAACGGTTCAATATATGAAGTATTTATCCATCAAAACCGCCCTCCTGCTCGGTGCGGCGGCGATAGCGGCGAGTTGCGGCAATATGAAACAGATAAAACACCAGCCTTACCCCGTGGCGGAACGCGGCGAGGTGGCGGACAACTATTTCGGTACGGAGGTTCCCGACCCTTATCGTTGGCTCGAAGACGACAATTCCGAGGCCACGGCCGCATGGGTTGCCGCCGAGAATGCCGTGACGCAGGACTATCTTTCGCAAATCCCCTTCCGCGGGGCTATCCGCGAGCGGCTGACCCAATTGTGGAACTATGCCAAGGAGAGCGCCCCGCGCAAGCACGGCGACTGGTATTATTATACGTATAACGACGGTTTGCAGAACCAGGCGGTGATCTGCCGTACGAAGGAGCCGGGTGCGCCGGGCGAGGTATTCCTCGATCCCAATACACTCTCCGACGACGGTACGGTGGCCCTGGCCGCCACGTCGTTCTCGAAAGACGGACGCTATTTCGCCTATTCGGCGGCCGCCTCGGGCTCGGACTGGGTCGTAATCCGCGTGATCGACACCGAAACCGGATCGCTCGCCGCCGACCGGATCGAGTGGGTGAAGTTCTCGGGCGCACAGTGGGCTCCCGATTCGAAGGGATTTTATTACAGCGCCTACGACGCCCCCGAATCGGGCGTCTATTCGGCGCAGAACCAGTTCCAGAAGGTTTATTACCACAAACTGGGGACGCCCCAGTCGGCCGATGTGCTCGTTTACGAGGATCGGGAGCATCCGCTGCGTTACTTCTCGGCATGGCCCTCGGAGGACGGCAAATGGCTTTTCGTCGTGGGTTCGGAGGGCACGTCGGGAACCGAAGTGCTTTACAGGAAGATGTCGGAACCGAAATTCCGCACCCTGCTGCCGGGCTTCGACGCCGATTACATGCCTGTCGACTGCAAGGACGACCAGCTTTACTACGTGACCAACCGCAATGCGTCGAACTATGCGCTGATGAAGGTCGACCTGAACCGTCCGGCGGAGATCGTGACAGTGATTCCCGAAAGCGAGACGAACCTGCTCGAAGGCGTCGGAACGGCGGGCGGTTACCTGTTTGCCAGCTACCTGCAGGATGCGCAGAGCAAGGTTTGCCAGTATGACTACTCCGGCAAGCTGGTCCGCGAAGTGGCGCTTCCGGCCATCGGTTCGGTCGGCGGTTTCGACGGGAAAGAGAAAGATACGGAACTTTACTATACGCTGGTCAATTATACGGCGCCCGCGACGATCTACAAATACGACATCGCTTCGGGCGAAACGTCGCTTTACAAGGCTCCGGAGGTGAATTTCGACCCTGCGCTGTTCGTAACCGAGCAGGTATTCTACACCTCGAAGGACGGTACGAAGGTCCCGATGTTCGTTACTCATCGCAAGGACATGAAGCGCAACGGCAAGAATCCCTGCCTGCTCTATGCCTACGGCGGTTTCCAGATCAACCAGACCCCGACGTTCAAACCCTCGGAGCTGATGTTCGTCGAGCAGGGCGGCATCTACTGTGTGGCCAACCTGCGCGGTGGTTCGGAGTACGGCGAAGCGTGGCACAAGGCCGGCATGCTCGAAAACAAACAGAATGTCTTCGACGATTTCATCGCCGCCGCCGAGTACCTCGTGGCTGAAAAATACACGTCGTCGTCGAAACTGGCCATCCACGGCGGTTCGAACGGCGGCCTGCTGGTCGGCGCCTGCGAGGTGCAGCGCCCGGACCTCTACGCCGTCTGCTTCCCGGCGGTAGGTGTGCTGGATATGCTCCGCTACCACAAGTTCACCATCGGCTGGGGCTGGGCTGTGGAGTACGGCTCGTCGGACAACGAAGAGCAGTTTGCCTATATTTACAAGTATTCGCCCCTGCATAATATCAGGGAGGGTGTGAGCTATCCCGCGACGCTGGTGATGACTGCCGACCACGACGACCGCGTCGTTCCGGCCCACTCGTTCAAGTTCGCAGCCACGATGCAGCATGCCCAGGCGGGCGACGCTCCGGTGCTTATCCGCATCGACTCGAAAGCGGGGCACGGTGCAGGCAAACCCACTTCGAAACGCATCGACGAGGCGGCCGACATGTACGCATTCCTGTTCCAGAACATCGGTGTGCCGTACAAAGAAGTGAAAAAGTAGAACTATTCCGGGCGAAGTCCCGGTCGCGCTGCGACAAGCCCCTCCCGAGGGAAGAGCTTGGGGTGGGGTAGATTTGTAAACGCGGCGTTCCGCCGCGGGAGTCCGGCGGTCGGTTGCCTCTGGACGGGTAAAGAAGCTACGTTAGGTTAAAAAGAGAGATAACATGAAAGTTTACAAATTCGGAGGCGCGTCGGTGCGGAATGCCGACGGCGTAAGGAATCTGCGCAAGATCATCGACGACGAGCAGAATCTGTTCATCATCGTTTCAGCGATGGGCAAGACGACCAATGCCCTGGAAAAGGTGTTCGAAGGGCTTCAGAAAGGCGATAAACAGCTCTCCATGGAGCACGTTGAATCCCTGCGCAAGTACCATGCGGAGATCGTCGACGATTTGTGGCACGAGCCCAAACGGCTGCCGACAGTCGACACGCTGTTCGACGAACTGGAGAAAGTCGCGACTCAGACCGTCTATAAACCCGCCGATGCGGAGTTGTGGTACGATACGATCGTAGCCTTCGGGGAGTTGGTGTCGACGACGATCATCTCCGAATACCTGAACTACGCCGGGGTGTCGAACCATTGGATCGACATGCGCCGCTGTTTCCTCACCGAGCAGCGCCACAAGGATGCGGGCGTCGACATCGAAGCCTCGACGGCGCTGCTGAAAAATGCGCTGGGCAGCTGTGTCGAAAATATCTTCATCGGACAGGGATTCATCGGCGGTGCGCCCGACGGCACGACCACGACCCTCGGCCGCGAAGGATCGGACTACTCGGCGGCCGTGGTGGCCAACATCCTCGATGCGGAGTCGATGTCCGTGTGGAAGGATGTGGACGGCGTGATGAACGCCGACCCGAAGGCGTTTCCCGACGCCGTGCAGATCGCCGAACTGAACTACCTCGATACCATCGAACTGGCTTACAGCGGTGCGCAGATCATCCACCCCAAGACGATCAAACCGCTCCAGAACAAGAATATCCCGCTCTACGTGCGTCCCTTCGGCGACAAGCGCAAGCCCGGTACGGTGATCCGCGGCATGTCGGCCCCGGTCGACGTACCCATCCTGATCCTCAAGAAAGACCAGGTGCTGCTGACGATCCGTTCGCGTGACTTCTCGTTCGTACTGGAGGAGAAATTCGCCACGATCTTCTCGCTGCTGGAGCGTTTCCGCATCAAGGCCAACCTGATCCACAATTCGGCCGTGAACCTGAGCCTGTGTGTCGATAATTCGTGGCATATCGACGAGGCGATCGAGGCGCTGCGCGAAGCGGGCTTCGACGTGATGAAGGCCGAGAACATGGAACTGCTCACGGTGCGCGGCTATACCGACGAACTGTGGCGCAAATACGCCCGCGGTCCGCAGGTTTTTGTCCGGCAGGCTACGCAGTCGACCGTACGTGTGGTGCGCAAGCGCGAGTAAACGCTCTGCCGGAAAAAGAAAACGGCGGCCTCCTGCAAGGAGACTGCCGTTTTTCGTACCCGGACGCGGCGGTTACTGTTGTCCCGAGCGCAGCTTGTGGAGAATGCCGATCATCGATGTGTCCTTGATTTCGCCGCTGCGTTTCATGTTCCAGATCGTGCGGGCGATGTAACGCTCGATGTCGCGTTGCAGGCGTTTGTAAAGCGGGCATCTGGTATAGTTCTCGTTGTCGAGCAGCACGTCGCGGATCGAGCGCAGCGAGTTGGTGTAGTTCGACATTTCGTTCTTGAGCGCTACGCCCTGTTTCTTCGAGGCGGTGATCTTGGCGATCGACATGGCCCGCAGTTTTTCGCACACGGTGTTGAGCATGATCAGCACCACGTTGTCCATCAGCGTATGGCCGTGCATGAACAGGTAGGCGTTTTCGGGCGTCAGTCCGCGTTCTTTGAGTTGCTCTTCGAACTCCTTCATCGGTTCGGTCATCCGCGGATTGCGCTGGCGGAGCAGGTTTTCGCGTTTCGAGACGTTGCGCCGGAGCCACTCGATCGTCTTGGCCCCGTTGTCTTCGATGTCGAGGTAGCCGATGCGCACCGACTGTTTGAAGTCGATCAGCGGAAAGACGTTCTCCGAGGCCAGTTGCGCCGAGTAGGCGTACCAGAGGAACAGCGGATAAATCGTGCACGAATATGCGTGCATGAACTTCACGAAATCGAAGATGCGCGTGTCGTTCTTGGTGGCCTTGACGCAGACGTTGTGCAGCGAAGGGGCGTAGCAGAGGTAGTTTTCGGTGGCGTAGGCGTAGGTGTGGAACATGAAGCGGGCCCCTGCGACCTCTTTCGACTGGGGCGTGCGTCCGGCGAAGAGGTAGTCGAAGTCCGAGTCGACGCAGAGGATCATCTCCTCCGACGAACGGGGGATCATTCCCATGAGCACCTTCTTGCCTTTGGGCAGGTCGCCGCGGTCGGGAACCGAGATTTCGAAATGCAGGTAGGGATTTTGGAAGTGGTCGAAGATACCGCGCCAGAAGGCTACGTCTTCGTAGCCTTCGACATAGACCTTCACCAGGCGCTGGTCGGGGTTTGCCGGCAGCGGTTTGGGCAGCTCGTCGAGCGTCATCGGACGCGTGAAGGGGTTGAGCTTGCGCAGTTTTTCGCGGAACTTCTTAGCCATGCGTCAACAAAGATAAATATTTTACTAATTTTGCGCAATATATTACGCCGCTTTCAGCGTTTAATTTCAACCATTCGAACAACTATGGCCGACAACGATTGGAAATCGCGGCTCGGGATGGTCTACTCGACCGATCCGGGCTTCAACTACGAAACGGACGACGAATCCGAAGCCGAAACCCTGCCGCCCGGGCGGCAGAACCTGCGCGTGTGGCTCGACCGCAAGCAGCGGGCGGGCAAGGTTGTGACCCTCGTCAAGGGTTTCGTGGGCCGCGATGCCGACCTTCAGGAACTGGCGCGCCTGCTGAAATCCAAATGCGGTGTCGGCGGCTCCGCCAAGGAGGGCGAAATCATCATTCAGGGCGACCACCGCGACCGCGTGGTCGAACTGCTCACCCGCAGCGGCTACCGCTGCAAAAAAGCCGGATCGTAACGTGCGCCGGCTGCTGTTCCTCTTCGCACTTCTGTGCGCGGTGTGCGGCACGGAGCGCGCCGCCGCCCAGTATTACACCTGGGGTTCCGATCCTCCGCTGAAATGGTCGACGATCCGTACGCCCGACGTGCGGATGATCTATCCCGATACGGTCTCCGACATTGCCCGCCGCACGCTGTTCTACATCCGCACCGTGAGGCCCGACATCGGTTACGGCTTCCGCCACGGTCCGATGCGCATTCCCTTCGTCATGCACCCCGAGAATTTCCAGTCGAACGGGCTGGTGATGTATCTTCCCAAACGTGTGGAGTTCCTCACCTCGCCTGCTGTCGACAGCTATTCGATGCCGTGGTACAAACAACTCGTGGCCCACGAATACCGCCATGCCGTGCAGTACAACAACCTCGACCGGGGCGTTATCCGCGCCCTGAGCTATGTGCTCGGGCAGCAGGGTTCGACCATCGGCCTGCTGTGCATGCCGATCTGGGCCATGGAGGGCGACGCCGTGATGTCCGAGACGATGATGTCGTCGTTCGGCCGCGGCCTGCAACCTTCCTTCTCGCTGGCTTACCGCGCCATAGGGAGTGTCGGCCGCGACCGCCGCAACATCGACCGCTGGTTCTGCGGTTCCTACCGCGACTACATTCCCGACCACTACGAGCTGGGTTACCAGATCTGCTCTTATGCCTACGAACGTTACGGCGAGAACGTCTGGGACAAGGTCGCATGGTACGGCTCGCGCAATCCCTATGTGCTGGCCACGACGCGTGTCGCGTTGGGCAAGTTCTACAAGACTAACGTCATGAAACTCTTCCGCGAGACCTTCGACGAACTGGAACACTACTGGGATTCGCTGCCGAAGGTCGAAGACAGTGCGAAGACGCTCACTCCGCTTCCGGAGAAGAACTACACGACTTACCAGTGGCCCCTGCCGCTGGGCGATACGGCTGTGCTGGTGCTGAAAACCGACCTCGACCGCGTGTCGCGGTTCGTCGAGGTCGACCGTCGCACGGGCAAGGAACGCACGATCTGCCGTACGGGGCAGGTTTCGACGCGTCCGTCGCTGTCGGGCGGCCGCGTCTGGTGGACCGAGTACCGCCGCTCGGCGCTTTTCGAACAGCGCGTCAACTCGCAACTGTGCTACATGGACCTTGCCGACGGTGTGCCCCGTTCGGTTGCCCGGCAGCGACGGGTGCTCTATCCCACGGCTTCGGGGGAGGAGTTCGGATGGGTGGAATACAATCCCGATGGCCGCTATACGGTTTTCGTGCGTCACGGCGATGCTGCCCAGCGGCAGTTCGAGACGCCCGAACGCTCCGAGATTCACGGACTGGCATGGGACGACCTGACGGTGGCGTGGTATGTACTGGTCACGGACGACAGCGGCATGTGGATCGGTCGTATCGACTCCGACGGTATGCACCCGATCACCGAGGGGGCCTATATCACCCTCTCGAACCTCCGGGCCGGAGACGGCAAACTCTACTACGGTTCGATCGCTTCGGGTAAGGACGAAGCCCATTGCTACGACCTGATGGCCCGCCGCGAATACCGCATCACCACTTCGGCTTACGGCTCCTTCGCACCCGTCCCGACGGAGGACGGCGTGCTGCTGACGACCTACGACCGCCTCGGTTACCGGGTGACGGAGCAGGCGGCGGACCCTTCGGACAGTCTGCTGATTCCCGTTACGCCTTCGCAACTGCCTGTCAACCTCGTGAATCCGCCCCGCAAGCGCTGGGATGTGGTGAACCTCGATACGGTGAACTATACGCGTCTCGATTCCGTCGAACAGTGCGGCACGTTCCGCGCGAAGCGTTACCGCAAGGTTCCCAACCTGGTGAACGTCCATAGCTGGATGCCCGTGGCGTTCAATCCCTTCGCCGCGGTCGACGAACATGTAATCGACCTCAATGTGGGCCTCACGCTGATGTCGCAGAACCTGCTGTCGAACACCGAGGCGTACGCCTCCTACGGCTGGAACCGCCACGAAGGGTCGCTCGTGAACCTCGGCGTGCGCTATTTCGGGCTGGGGATGCGTTTTGACCTGGACGCCTCCTACGGCGGCAACCAGCTCTTCTACTCGCTGGCCGGGCGTGACGAGGAGGGCAATCCGGTCTACCAGACCCGCCCTGCACCCGACAAATACTACTCCGTGGGGTTGTCGACGACCCTTCCGCTCTATTTCCAGCGGGGTTACCATACGCGCCAGTTATCCGTTTCGGCGGGCTGGAACTATTCGAACGGCATGGTCGCCGACCTCGACAAGATCGAGTGGAGCAACGGCGGTATCCACAACATCCAGCGTATCGGCTTCAACAAGGGTTTGCACAAGGTTTCGTTCGGCGTCGGATTTTCCGACCAGGTGCGCATGGCCCACCGTGACATCGCACCCCGCTGGGGCTATACCCTCAGCACGAATTACACGTTCAATCCGGCAAACGCCCATTTCAGCGACCTGATGTCGTTCTACGGGCAGGCTTACCTGCCGGGATTCGCACCCCACAACTCGGTGCTCGTCGCCGCGACTTACCAGACTTCGGTCGGCGGTTACAAGTTCCCGGCGGGCTATGCGCCGCTGAGTTACAAATCCTCGCGGCTGATTCCCCGGGGCTTCACCTCGGCGGACATCGTTTCGAACAACTACACCGCCGCTGCGGTCAACTACCAGTTGCCGGTGTGGTATCCCGAAGGCGGTATCGGTTCGGTCGTCTACCTCAAACGCATCCGGCTCAACGTCGGAGGCGACTACGCGCAGTTCCGGCGTCCCGCAGGCGCAGGCATGGAGTGGCGGCGGATCTGGTCGGTGGGCGGGGACATCGTCGTCGACTTCAACGCCTTCCGGCAGCCGGCGTCGGCTACGTCGACCTTCAAACTGTCGTGTTACCATCCGTCGAACGGCGGCGTCTATGTCGCCGCATCGGTGGGGCTGCCTTTTTAAAGGATTTGCAATATATTTCGTATCTTTGTCGCAAATAGAGTCGTATGGCACAAAAGAAAAAGACGGGCGTCAGCCCGAAAACGATAAAATGGATCTGGTATGTGGCGTTCGCGCCCTTCGCGCTCCTGGCCCTGCTGTTGCTGCTCACAGCCTTCGGGGTATTCGGCCGCATGCCCTCGTTCGAAGAGTTGGAAAATCCCCGCAGCAACCTCGCCACGGAGGTTTACTCCGAGGACGGCAAGGTGATCGGAACCTTCTTCGTGCAGAACCGCTCTTACGTGCAGTACGCCGACCTCTATCCGTCGGACTCGACGCTCCACATTCGGCTGGCCGGGCACGAAGTCCCGCCCATCGTTGCGGCGCTCATTTCGACCGAAGACGCCCGTTTCCGTACCCATTCGGGTATCGACATCCCTTCGCTGGCGCGTGTGGCCGTGAAAACGCTGCTTTTGCAGAACACGTCGCAGGGCGGCGGATCGACGATTACGCAGCAGTTGGCCAAAAACCTCTTTCCGCGTGACACGGCCCGCAACCGCGGCGCCGTCGTGCGCAAAGCCAAACTCGTGACCTCGAAACTGAAGGAGTGGATCACGGCCCTTAAACTCGAATACAACTACACGAAGGAGGAGATTGCCGCCATGTACCTCAATACGGTGGAGTTCGGCTCGAATGCCTTCGGCATCAAGTCGGCTTCGCACACCTTCTTCAACAAGGAACCCGATGAACTCAACGTGCAGGAGGCTGCCGTGCTGGTGGGCGTGGTGAACGCCCCGACGCGCTATTCGCCGATCCTGAATCCCAAGAACGCCCTCGCGCGCCGCAACCTCGTGCTTTCGCGTATGGAGGAGTCCGGGGCGCTGACGCGCAAACAGCGCGATTCGCTTTCGGCGCTGCCGATCGTGACGAATTACAAGCCCGTATCCCACAACGAAGGCGCGGCGACCTATTTCCGCGAAATGCTGCGACTGGTGATGAACGCCCAGCCGCCCAAGCGCAGCCAGTTCTACAATGAGTGGGACTACGACCAGGCGCTCAAAGAGTATAACGAGAATCCGCTTTACGGCTGGTGTCACAAGAACCGCAAGGCCGACGGCACGCCCTACAACATCTACCGCGACGGACTGAAAATCTATACCACGATCAACTCCGTGATGCAGACCTACGCCGAGCAGGCCGTACAGCAGCAGATGGAGAAGGAGATTCAGCCCAAGATGGATGCGCAGTTCCGGGCGACGAAGACGCTCTTCGTCGACGCCGACAAGGAGGAGCGCGACCGCATCATGCGCCATGCCGTGCGCTATTCCGACCGTTACCGCGAGATGAAGAACGCCGGGGCGAGCGAGAAGGAGATCACCGCGGCGTTCGACAAACCCTGCAACATGCGGGTATTCACCTACAAGGGCGAGCGCGACACGCTGATGTCGCCGCGCGACTCGATCCTCCACCACAAACGCATCATGCGTGCAGCGATGGTGTCGCTCGATCCCCGTACGGGTTTCGTAAAGGCCTATGTCGGAGGACCTAACTTCCGTTACTTCAAGTACGACATGGCCAAGCAGGGCAAACGCCAGATCGGTTCGACGATCAAGCCCTTCGTCTACACGTTCGCCATCGACCACCTGGGCCTGACGCCCTGCACGATGGTCCCGAACCTGCCGACGACCATCGAGACCGCCAACGGCACGGCATGGTCGCCCAAGGAGGCCGGCAATGTCGAGTACGACGGCGTGCTGCATCCCCTGAAATGGGGCCTTGCGCGTAGCCGCAACAACTATTCGGCGTGGATCATGAAACAGGCCAAACAGCCTGCCGCCGTGGCCGACTTCATCCATAACATGGGTATCCGCAGTTACATCGATCCCGTTCCGGCGCTGGCCCTCGGCTCCTCGGAGTCGAACGTTTACGAACTGGTGAGCGCTTTTTCGACCTTCGCCAATCAGGGCGTGCACACCGATCCGATCTTTGTGACGCGGATCGAAGATCGTCAGGGCAACCTGATTGCCAGTTTCATTCCCCAGTCGCAGGACGCTGTCAGCGAACGTACGGCTTATACGATGCTTACGATGCTGCAGGATGTGGTCAACTCGGGAACGGCGGGCCGCCTGAGATGGCAGTTCGGACTGACCAACATGGAGATCGGCGGTAAGACCGGAACCTCGAACAAGAACCGCGACGCGTGGTTCATGAGCGTGGCTCCGAAACTCGTGACAGGAGCCTGGGTCGGCGGTGAGGACCAGTCGGTGCATTTCATCCGGGGCGGAGAGGGCAGTGTGATGGCCCTGCCGATCGTGGGCGCATACCTGAAAAAAATCTACGACGACGGGCGTTTCGGCATCAGCCGTTCGGACCAGTTCGTACGTCCGGCGATGATGCCCCGCTATGACTGCGAGGACGAAGCGGACTCCGAAGGCCCGAACAACGCCGAGGACGAAAACTTCTTCGATTAACCCGCCCCGAGAGCGAACCTCGGGGACGATGGCCGGGCCGTGACGTTCCCGGCTCCGGGGCTGTGTATCCGCCGGGGAGTTATTGGGGGATTATCGGACTGATTTTTTTGCAGTTCACCCTGAATTCGTTATATTTGCCACCGAACTCCTGTGTACGGTTCGTCCGAGCGGGAGCGATGATCACATTCTAATTTTATCAAAAATGAAGATTGCTATTGTGGGCGTCAGCGGTGCTGTAGGCCAAGAATTTTTGCGGATTTTGGAGGAGCGCAATCTCCCGATCGACGAACTCGTGCTGTTCGGTTCGCAGCGCAGTGCGGGCCGTACTTATAAATTCCGCGGAAAAGAGCTTACCGTCAAACTGCTGCAACACAACGACGATTTCAAGGGAATCGATTTTGCCCTGACATCGGCCGGGGCCGGTACGTCGAAGGAGTTTGCCGAGACGATCACCAGGCACGGTACGATCATGATCGACAATTCGAGCGCTTTCCGCATGGACGCCGACGTGCCCCTCGTCGTTCCGGAGGTCAATCCCGAAGACGCGAAGAACGCACCCCGCCGCATTATCGCCAATCCCAACTGCACGACTATCCAGATGGTCGTGGCGCTGAAGGCGATCGAAGACCTGTCGCACATCCGCCGCGTTCACGTGTCGACCTACCAGTCGGCCAGCGGCGCCGGGGCTGCCGGCATGATGGAATTGGAGGCGCAGCATGCCGAGTTGTGCGGCGGCAAAGAGCCTACCGTGGCGAAATTTGCTTTCCAGTTGGCTTACAATGTCATTCCGCATATCGACGTTTTCACCGACAACGACTATACGAAGGAAGAGATGAAGATGTTCCACGAGACGCGCAAGATCATGCACTCGGACATTGCCGTGTCGGCGACCTGCGTGCGCGTCCCGGTGATGCGCGCCCATTCGGAGAGCGTGTGGCTCGAAACCGAACGTCCCGTGTCGGTTCCCGAAGCCCGCGAAGCCTTCTCGAAGGCCAAGGGCGTGGTGCTGATGGACGATCCCGCCGGCAAGGTCTATCCGATGCCGCTCTTCATCGCCGGACAGGATCCCGTTTACGTGGGGCGTATCCGCAAGGATTTGACTTCGGACAACGGTCTGACCTTCTGGTGCGTGAGCGACCAGATCAAGAAGGGTGCGGCGCTCAATGCCGTGCAGATACTCGAAACGCTGATTTAGTTTCTGCGGCCTGATATGGAGATTGCCGCCCGTTGCTCGATTCGGAATATGAAAAAACTTCTTGCAGAACTCAATGCGATGCCCGGACCCGTATGGGTTTTCGGCGCTTACGGCGTTTTCCGGATGTGGTCGTGGCTGATCGGACGGGTTATCTCCGGGAGCCTGCCGGCGACGTGGTTGACCGCCTCTGTTGAACTTGGCGTATTTCTCGCTGCGTTGCTGCCGCTGCTGTTGTTTTGGCTGCTGCTGAAACGGAGCCCCTATGCTGTGCAGCAGGTCAGCCTGTACGTGGGATTGAAGGCCGCCGCACATTTCGTCGCTCTGATTCTTCCGCTCTTTAACGATTCCTGGGGACACTCGGATATCGTACGCTTGGTATTGACCAATGTGGTGACGTGTGTTTTGTGGTTCGGGGCGCTGCGTTATTTCGAACGTTCGGAGGACATTGCCCGGCTGTTTCCTGCCGAGGAACGGCGGCGTTCGTGGTGGTCCGTTGTACCGATGGTCGCATTGATTTTGATTTGCGGCGAATAGCGGCACTTTGTTGACAAATGGAGTCCGGTTCGGAAGGACCGGGCTCCGTTTGTGTTTCCGGATTCCGGCCTGGAATGAAGGTCTTACTCGGTTAAGTGGGCTGGGTATACGCGCGAAATAGAGGATAATTGCGACCTTTCGGAACAAACTTCTCTTATTATGATTACTTCCGTAAAGGTAAAATTCCGCGCATCGCGCGTATCCGGCAAGGCCGGAACCATCTGTTATCAGTTAACCCATCTTCGCCGGACCTGTTTTATTAAAACTGACATCCGGCTGCTGCCCGGCGAGTGGGACGCTTCGGCGCAGCGAACCGTTCCGTCCGCGTCGGGGCAACTTCCGGTTTGCCAGTGCCGGATAGACGGCGATGTGGGCTTGATGCACCGGATCATTCGCGACCTGATTCGCGAGGGGCGTCCGTATACGGTGGACGATGTTGCCAATCGCTTCCGTATATTGTCGCAGGGCGTTGGCATTTTGTCGTTTATGCATGAGCAGATTGCGCAGTTGACAGCCGACGGCCGGCTGGGTACGGCGCGTAACTATTCGCGGACGCTCAACAGTTTTTCGGGCTTTCTCGGGGGTGCGAATCTTCCTTTCTCGGCATTTACCGAACGGCTGGTCGAAGAGTACAATGCCTATCTGCTGCGTCGCGGAGTTGTCCGCAATACCGTGTCGTTCTACATGCGCATCCTGCGCTCGGTTTACAACAAGGCGGTCCGGAAGCACCTCGCCGAGCCGGCGACGCCTTTCGGCGGCGTTTATACGGGGGTGGACCGTACGCGCAAACGGGCCATCGACGAACGGCTCATCGCCCGTCTGAGGAATCTCGACCTGCAGGCCGAGGCCCCGTTGTCGCTGGCCCGCGACCTGTTTATCTTCAGCTATTGTACGCGCGGCATGGCCTTCGTAGACATGGCTTATCTCCGCAAACGGGATGTGAAGGACGGGGCGATCCACTACGTGCGCCGCAAAACAGGCCAGCGGATGGCTGTTCACCTGGAGGCGTGTATGCGCGAAATCATCAGCCGTTATGAACCGCGTACACGCGATACGCCCTATCTTTTTCCGGTGCTGACCGCAGTGGAACCGGCCAGGGCTTATAAGCAATATCAGGTTGCCCTGAACTATTACAACCGCCTGCTGAAAAAACTAGCTTCGATGCTGGGGCTGGATTCCGGCCTGTCGTCCTATACCTCGCGGCACAGTTGGGCGACGGCAGCCCGCAATCATAACGTTCCCTTGCCGGTCATCAGCGCAGGAATGGGGCATACATCCGAGCGCACGACCCAGATTTATCTGTCGGCGCTGGAAACATCGGTAATAGATTGTGCAAATCGGAAAATCCTGGCCTCGTTGAACCGGAGTGTTTCTTTGTAAGAGATCATATTAGTGCTAACATTTTGATATTATGATTATTATATTGACTGTTCCTGTTCTTTCATCAAACATTTTTATGATATTGCTTTTTCAAATGGCTGGTGACGTTTTTTAAGAATACTACAAAAAGGGTATTTTATTTTCCATCCGGGTTGTAATAATAAATTGCAAATAGTGTAAATACCTTATTTATAGGTGTTTTTTACGATGGGAGGGGATTTTTCGGAACGAGAAATAAACTGAAATATTTGTTTATTCAACCAATTTTCCATACTTTTGTGTAGTAAGATATGGTCTCTTACAAAGAAATCATACTTTGAGAATAGCGGAATGTTCTTGTGGATCGGATCTAATTGATTGAAAGCCTTTGTTTTATAAGGTTTTCAATGTCCCCAAGGTGTGTCGTGTTGCGAAAAAATCACCCTTTAGCTTTAAAAAATATGACCCGTCAGGAGACCGACGCCGCGTGGTATGTTCTGCGAGTGACCTATCAACGCGAACTGCCTACGAAGGAGTATCTTGACAATTTGAATATTGAGAATTTCGTGCCGTTTCGAATGGTCCGCCGCCGTCATTCCAACGGGCGGTTTTACAGGGCCCGGGAAGCGGCCGTACATAACTATATTTTTGTTCATTCGACCAAACGGGTCATCGATGATTTGAAAAAGTTCCGGCTTCCCATTTTGCGTTACGTGATGTTTCCCGATAATGGCGAAACCCGGATCATGACGGTTCCCGAAGATCAGATGCAGCACTTTATTGCGGTTGCAGGTTCGCTCGACGAGCAGGTTCTCTACCTTTCTCCTTTGGATGTCGACTTGTCGAAGGGTGACCGCGTCCGGATTACGGGCGGAGTGTTTGAAGGGGTCGAAGGGGTGTTCATGCGGGTGAAAAATGCCCGGGAAAAGCGTGTCGTCGTGAAAATCGACGGGGTGGTGGCGGTGGCCACAGCATCCGTGCCGTACATGCTGATTGAAAAGATATGACACCTGATCAACTGAAAGAATTGTTTCCCCGATTGCGGGACGAATCGTTTGCTGATGCATCGAACGGACAGTTGCTATCATGGGCGAGAATTTACATTTCGCTTTACAATCTGGTGGCATTCAACTCTCTGAATGCGGTGTACGGAGATCGTAAAATCTACCGACGGAAGATTGACACGTTGTTCCGGATGTTGCAAAACCGTTGTGGCAGCGAACACGATGCCGTGCTGCGTGCCCGTATGATACAGGCGATGTTCTCTCTTGTCTGCGGGATCGTTGATCCCGTCGATTTCAAAAAGAAAGCCGCTTACTGTACGGCTGCCGACGCACTTGTCCGGGATCATTTGCAAACCGGCAGCAGAAACCTGTTGGAAGAGACTGTTGTTTGCCAATGCATAACCGACCTGCTCTATCCGGGGCCGGATTCCGGCGATGAATATTTCCAGTATCATCAAGCTTGTATCGCAGCATGGGTGGGATCGATGGCTTCCGACGGCAGTTGGCAGGACGTGCCTGTGGACATCGCCTTGGAACGTATCGGAGCCATGAACCGGAATTCGTATATGTTTTTGGTCAAATCCTGCGACCGGCAAATCCGGCAGGCCTTCGAGTACTATCGGAAATTGTTCCCGATTCCGTCAGATCCAGGAAATTTCGATGCGAACAGCCTGCCTGTCTTAGGCAGATTGTACGATGTAGCCATGCAGGGCAATGCCTACCCGATCGACCGGGATCTGACGCTGCGAATCGTACTGTTTATGCAGGAATACGGAGCGTTGTTGCCGTGCTGTGCCGACACCTGGTATTTCTGTACTTCGTATACTGTCAAGGCTGCTTGCCAACAAATCACCGATCTACTTCAGTCCGAGATTATGCAGCATATTGCTTGATCGGCTCCTGAAGAATTGAATCCTTGTGAAATAGAATAACAAAGAAAGGTTTGTCGGTAACGGCAGACCGGTTCTTTTCCGTGCCATTTGTTGATAGGACCTCCACTCTTTAACAACAAATACACTACATGCTTATGTCTCTTCTTTACGCTGTTTTCATTCCTTTCTGCATTTCTTTGTTTTTGGTAGGTTGGATTCACCCTCGTTTGGTGAAGATCGCTCTGCTGAAAAATATCGTCGACAATCCGGATGCGCGTAAGTTGCAGCGCACCCCTGTGCCTGTATTGGGCGGTGTTGCCGTCTTTTTCGGTATCGTGATCGGTATCGCCAGTATGAGTGCTCTGGTGAATTGCTCCGGACTGCTGATCGTGATCATGTCCATGATGGCGATGCTCTATACCGGTACGATGGACGATATTCTGAATCTGAGTCCGGCGTTACGTTTCTTGATCGAAATCATCGTCGTCGTGCTGCTGATTTTCGTGGGTGACTACTGCATCAATGATTTCCACGGACTGTGGGGCGTAGGTGAGATTTCCTGCTGGTTGGCGGTTCCTCTGACAATTTTTGCCTCGGTGGGCATTATCAATGCGATTAACCTGATGGATGGTGTTAACGGGCTGTCATCGGGTTTTTGCATTATGGCCAGTATCATGTTCGGTACTTTGTTCTACTTGTCGGGGTGTATAACGATGACGATTCTGGCCGCGGTCTCGGTCGGAGCCTTAATCCCGTTCTTTTTCCACAATGTTTTCGGAAAAACCTCGAAAATGTTCATCGGTGATGGCGGTACGCTGGTGATGGGTACTATTATGTCTATTTTCGTAATCGAGGTGTTGCGCGGTGACTCTCCGTGTGTGGCGTATGTAAATCCCAATGTAGGGTTGGTTCCTTTTACGCTGGCGGTATTAGGCATTCCGGTTTTTGACACGCTGCGTGTCATGTCTACACGCATCCTGAAGGGCGTCTCTCCGTTCAATCCCGATAAAACGCATCTGCATCATATGTTTATCGAACTGGGGGCTTCGCATGTTGCTACGACACTGGCTATTTTGTCTCTCGATATGTTGGTTGTGCTCTGTTGGTGGCTGTTGGAAACACAGGGAGCATCGATCGCTGTCCAGTTGTATGTAGTCGTCGGGATGAGTCTGCTTGCGACTTTCGGCCTGTATCATTTCATGCTGTGGCATATTCGTCATGATACGAAGTTTCTGCGCTTGATTCGCCGGTTGGGATATAGAACGCATGTAAGCCGCACCGGAATTTTCTTCTGGTTGCAGAAAGTAGTGGATAAAATATAAAATAAATGCAAACAAAGGTATTAGTAACGGGCGGTGCCGGATTTATCGGCTCCAACCTGTGCGAAGCATTGCTGCAAAGGGGTGACCAGGTGGTTTGCCTGGACAATTTCGCCACAGGGCACATGGAAAATCTCATTCCGCTGATCGAAAACTACCCCGACCGTTTCAAATTGATCGTTGGGGATATCCGTAATATCGAAGATTGCCGCCAAGCAGTCGACGGAGTGGATTATGTGCTTCATGAAGCGGCTCTGGGTTCGGTCCCCCGGTCAATCAAAGATCCTGCAACAACCAACGATGTCAATATCGGCGGCTTTTTGAATATGATTATTGCGGCGCGTGATGCGAAAGTCAAACGTTTTATTTTTGCCGCCTCTTCCTCGACATACGGAGATTCGCAAAGTCTACCCAAAGTGGAGGAAGTGATCGGGAAACCGCTTTCGCCCTATGCTATAACGAAATATGTGGACGAACTTTATGCTGACGTATTCGCCCGCACATATGAAGGCTTTGAATATATCGGACTTCGTTATTTTAATGTCTTTGGTCGCCGTCAGGACCCCAACGGCGCTTACGCAGCCGTCATTCCGCTGTTCGTGAAGAAATTCATGAACCATGAAGCGCCCAACATCAATGGTGACGGGGAATATTCCCGGGATTTCACTTATGTGGATAATGTGATTCAGATGAATATCCGGGCCATGGAGGCCACAAATCCCGAAGCTGTAAATCAGATTTATAATACGGCATTCGGAGAACGCACAACGTTGAATCAGTTGGTCGGCTATCTGAAAGAGTTTCTTGCGGAATATGATCCCGCGATCGGAAAGATTGAGCCTATGCATGGTCCGAATCGTACCGGAGATATTCCGCATTCACTGGCGTCTATCGATAAAGCCCGAAGTCTGCTGGGATATGATCCGCAGTTCTCGATGCGTGAGGGGCTTAAAGAAGCGGTAAAATGGTATCGCGAAAACCTGGTAAATTAAAAATCCGACATAAAATAATGAAAGATGTAAAGATTTGCGTAATCGGTCTGGGTTACGTAGGCTTGCCGTTAGCACGACTTTTTTCCACGAAGTATAAAACCGTAGGTTTCGATATGAGCCAAAAACGTGTCGAAGCGCTGATGGCTGGTCATGACGCAACGCTGGAGGTTTCGGACGAACTGTTGCAATCGGCGATTAGAAATGGATTTATCTGTACCTCGAATATTGAAGATATCCGCGATTGCAATTTTTATGTGGTTGCGGTTCCCACGCCTGTCGACGGGAATAACAATCCGGACCTGACGCCCCTTTATGGAGCGAGCACAACGGTTGGAAAGGTTATTTCAAAAGGGGATATTGTCGTTTATGAGTCGACCGTTTATCCGGGTGTTACTGAAGACGAATGTATTCCGGTTGTAGAAAAAGTTTCAGGCTTGAAGTTCAACAAAGATTTCTTTGCCGGCTACTCTCCTGAACGTATCAACCCTGGAGATAAAGAACATACAGTTGAGAAAATCAAGAAGGTAACATCGGGTTCTACTCCCGAGATCGGCCGATTCGTAAATGAGGTTTATGCCTCGGTGATTACGGCCGGAACGCACCTGGCTCCGACAATCAAGGTTGCAGAGGCGGCGAAAGTGATTGAAAATTCACAGCGCGATATCAATATCGCTTTCGTGAACGAGTTGTCGAAGATATTCACCCGTATGGGTATCGACACGCAGGATGTACTGGAGGCGGCCTCGACGAAATGGAATTTCCTGCCTTTCAAGCCGGGACTGGTAGGCGGCCACTGTATTGGCGTAGATCCTTATTATCTGGCCCAGTGTGCACAACGCTACGGCTATAATCCGGAGATCATTTTGGCCGGACGTCGCATGAACGATGGAATGGGGGAGTATATAGCCCAACAGGTGATTAGACTGATGATCAAGAAGGGTATTCAGATTTTGGGTTCGGAAATTTTGATTTTAGGATTTACATTTAAAGAAAATTGCCCGGATGTAAGAAACACGAAGGTAATCGACATCTACAAAGCGCTCAAGGAATACAACGTAAACATTACGGTCTACGACCCGTGGGCGGATCCGCGGATCGTGAAGAAAGAATACGGGATAGAGTTGACCAACGAACTGCCGGAGGATAAAAAATTCGACACGACAATCGTCGCTGTCGCACATTCGAAGTTCTTCGATTTGGATATTCCGGATTTGCTGAAAAACAGACACATAATCTATGATGTAAAAGCTTTCTACAACAGAAATATTATTGATAGTAGATTATAAAACTGTATATTAGTTATTCTTGAATTAGTTTTAAGCGGGGTCTTTTGTTTGAATTTAATCATCATATTTTTGATGCAATTTTTATTGTCACCGATTCTTGCAATCATCCATCGGATATTTAAACAAGGGGATGCTCGATCTGTTAAAGCTCGTCGAGACTCTCTCAAAATGTTGAGAAATAAGGGCGTGAGCGTCATTTTGAGTTTTTGCTTCCTTCCGTTGTTTTTATCTTGTTTCGAGCGGGTCGAATACGGAATATGGGTCACGATTCTCTCTCTGATTAATTGGGTAGGCTTTTTTGATATCGGATTGGGACAAGGGTTAAGAAACAAGTTGGCAGAATCAATGGCCATGAAGAATTATCGACTGGCCAAAGAGTATGTCAGTACTACATATGTAGTAGTATCTTTAATCTTTTTGTCCATTATATGTTTATTTCTCATTCTATATCCGTTTCTTGATTGGTATAAGATTGTAAATGCACCGAACTATCTCAGTCAGGAAATTAATGTTGTAATTCTAATCGTATTCGTCGCTACGATATTCACGTTTATTTTGCGCTTGTTGGTATTTGTTCTGTACGGGTTACAACAACCGAATGTCGTGTCGAATATTGGACTGGTGACTCAAATTGTAACATTAGGAAGTGTCTTTATCGCGATCAAATGGTTTCAGATATCTTCTTTGGTCGTGTTTTCTTTGATCATGACGTTGATTCCGATCGTTATTTATATGATCTATACGGCATATCTTTATATCGTTCGATATCCGTTTCTGATGCCTAAGTTGAACTATGTGCGGAAAAAGCATATGCATGCGTTGGTCGGAATCGGGCTTTTTTTCTTTCTTATACAGTTAGCCAATATCATACTGACTCAAAGTAACAATCTCATAATATCGAAAGTTTTAGGGCCTGAATATGTTGGCGAATTTCATGTTGCTTTTCAGTATCTATCTGTGTTGACTATGTTTTTTTATATTGTTACAACGCCCTATTGGTCGGCCGTAACGGATGCCTACACACAAAAAAATTACGATTGGATACGAAAGTCGGTAAAAGATTTAAAGATTGTATTCAGGGTTGTATTGGTCGTTGCTGTTATTATGAATTTATTAAGCCAGTTCGTGTTTCGAATATGGATTGGCGATAAAATTCATATTCGGAATATTACTGTTATTCTTATGTCGCTTTATGTATTGTTGCAAGCTTATGGCAATATCTATATAAGTATTATTAACGGTATGAGCAAAATTCGTTTCCAGTTTTGCGTGGTATTGTTCTCTTCCATTCTGTATTTGCCGTTAGCCTTGTTTTTGACTCATAAATATGAATTGATAGGATTGTTGATCGCTATGATCATCATTGCTTTAGGTACAAATCTTTGGGCTCCGATTCAATATCGGATGTTAATAAAGGGAAAGGCGTTTGGAATATTCGACAGGTAATCACATCAATTGTTCCTATTACCATATAACTGTATATGTATATTAGACTTTTATGAAAAGCAATTATATAGAAACGATTGTATTGTTATTGTTGATTCTTTTCATCTCAGCAGCTTCAGCCCTCTGTTATAATATTTTTTTTACAATAGGGGTGTTATCGTTGTTCTCTTATATCGCCTTTTTCAAACGGAAAATAAAAGACAATGGAATAATTATAGGTGTTATTTGTTTTTTTCTTATTGTTGATTTAATTCATTCTCTTTATGCTGGAGAGTCGTTCCGAATCACCCGAATTTTTCCCTATCTGTATCCGATTATCCTCAGTTATTTATGTCTGAAGATATGCGGGCGGGATACATTCTTTAAATTGGAACGGATCATTTATTTCTTGACCGTTTTATCATTGGGACTGTTCGTATTACAGTTGTTGTTGCCTGCTTTATTTGAGCGAATGGCTGGTATTTTCAGCTCTTTTTTGGCAGAACCGTATTTGAAAAGAGATCCGACTGCTTGGTATGCCTTCATTTATCGGTATATTCCGCCCGATCGTTTTGTTACTCTAATACGTAACTCGGGATATATGTGGGAACCGGGAGCTTTTGCATGGATATCGTTGACTATGTTATTCTTTCGTTGGATGACATCGGGAATACGTCTGAAAGATAAACATGTCCTTGTATATTTATTGGCGATCGTTTCTACATTCTCTACGGCCGGTTATTTGGCGCTGCTTGGAGTCGGTATTATATATATCTTGCATTTGAAATCTTTGACTTGTAAATACATATTGCTGTCGATTTTTCTGATTGGACTTCCTGCTTTTTTTAGTCTGGATTTCATCGGAGAAAAAATCGATTCATACCTCGTGGATACCGATGAGGGTATGTATGGGTATCATGAAGAGACCGATGTGGTGGAATATAATCGATACATGTACTTTCTATATGTTTTAGCGGAAATCGGGAAGTATCCGTTAGGTTATGGTACTCATGCCATAACAGATCCGACAGGTCTTCCGCTGATCGCACCGAATGGTTTGGCGAATATTCTGTATCATTGGGGCGTGATCGGACTTTGTTTCTTCTTGTATGCGCTCAATCGCTTTTATCGAAATTTGAATAGCAATAACAAATGGTTCGATGGAATAATAGCGACTGTTGCGACCTGCATATTGCTGTTTTCCAATCCGGCTCATGCTAACCCATTAGTGTTCCTGCTGGTTTTGTATCCGTTCATGTTTAAAAACAAGACCTATGCGAATAGCGGTTCTTTGTAAATATCCTTTCCCGGAGGGACTGGCTGCGACGACTCGAATACGGGCTTATCTGAAAGGGCTTGCTGCGGCCGGTGTTGAGACGGATGTCTTCGTATATAATCCGACTACGGCATACAATGCCGATCCGAAATACCCCGATTACGGATCGACGGAAGAGGGAATTAGATACCATTATCCGAACGGACGAAAATTCAGCAGGAACAAAATTGTTCGAGTCCTGGGAGTTCGCTTTTATAACCCAATAAAGGCCTGCTATTCGATATATAAGGAGTCGAAAAGATCGAAAATCGATTTTCTGTTTATAGCGAACGATGAGTTATGGCTATTATATCTGGCAATTCCGTTTTGTCGATGGGCCCGTATCGCCCCGGTCTTTATTACCGACGAATATCCGGAACCTATTCGTATATACTTGAAAGATCGGATTCCTGTATGGAAAAAATGGGCGTATGATTTTATTCTGTCATTTGTGAAGGGAGCCATTTTCATGACGGAAAATCTGGAACGGTATTTCAATCCAAAAGGAAAAATCCGTTCTCATATAATGCCGACGATTACGGATACGTCCCGATTTATGAATTGCCGAAAACTGTCTGTCGAGCGAAAATACTTGTGTTACATGGGGAACATGGAATTGGCGAAAGACAATGTCGATAATATCATCGAGGCCTTTGCCCGAATATGCGATCGTTATCCGGACGTTGATTTACATTTGTACGGGAGCCCTGATACTGCCGATCAGACAAAACTTGAAGCGGTTATTGTGCGACATAAACTCTCAGGACGAGTTTTTTTGAAAGGCCGTGTCAATTGTTCGGAGGTTCCTCATATTCTCTATAGTGCTCACGTGCTGGTTTCGTCTCAGCCAGACACTAAACGGGCGGAGGGTGGTTTTCCGACAAAACTGGGTGAATATCTGGCTGTTGGAAAACCGGTCCTTTTGACGGATGTCGGCGAAATATCCCGGTATGTGCAGGATGGAGTTCATCTATACATCGTTCCCGCCGAAGATCCGGAAGCCTATGCTGTTGCATTGTGTCGGATATTAGACGATTATATTTCTGCGCAGGTTGTAGGAAAGACGGGCCGAGCGTATATATACGCGACGTTCGACTATCGTATCATTAGCAAAAATTTGTTGAATTTTCTAAAAGAGCTTCAACGTGAGAACTAAACGAATCGTCGTATTAGCCGGTTATCCTTTTCCGATTGGAATGGCTGCTACGACTCGCATCATTGCATACGCCTCTGGATTGCAGGCTCATGGGGTTAGTGTCGAAGTGGTGAATTTCAGCCATGTTGCGCC
This sequence comes from Alistipes sp. D31t1_170403_E11, assembly GCF_015553985.1. Classification (NCBI taxonomy): domain Bacteria; kingdom Pseudomonadati; phylum Bacteroidota; class Bacteroidia; order Bacteroidales; family Rikenellaceae; genus Alistipes; species Alistipes sp. D31t1_170403_E11. The sequence goes on from NZ_JADNHQ010000004.1 coordinate 76,015, forward strand.
GGATGCCGAAGTTTATCCGGATTCCGGAACAGTGGATGGAGTCCGTTACACGTATGCTTATCATCGAATCGGGAGTAAAAATAAGTTCAAACGAAGAGTTTGTGACAACATAATCTCCGTGTATCGGTCAATTCGGCTGATTGCAAAAATGAACCGGGAGCAACCGGTCGATTATGTTTTCCTGAGTTTCGATTCTGTTCTTAATATAATGGAATTTGTCGTTCCTCTGTATTTGATGCGATTGCGTCTCGTATTTATCGGGGATGAGTATCCGATTCCGATTCGAGAACAATTGAAAGAATCGATCCCTCGGTGGAAATATCAGTTTTATCGTTTCATGTCCCGATTTTTAACAGCTCGAGTGTTGATGACGGAGAATTTGAAAAAATATTATGACGAAATCTATCCGTTGCCTACTTATTTACTATCCAATATTGTAAACGAACAGCGCTTTCCAGAGAACTCAGCCAAGAGAAAATCGTCGAGTTATCTCTGTTATATGGGGAATTTGGAACTGGCTAAAGACAACGTCGATAATATAATTCGGGCATTCGCATTGGTACAAGGGCGATTTCCGGATTTAGTTCTCCGAATATATGGTTTGCGAACTCCTAAAAACAAATCACTTACAGGTTTAGTCGAAGAATTGGATCTTCAGGATCGTGTCGAATTCATGGGGCGAATTTCCAGTGACGAAGTGCCCGCAATATTGCAGTCGGCAACTTTGTTAGTATCTTCTCAACCCTTGACGAAGCGAGCACAAGGAGGTTTCCCAACAAAATTAGGAGAGTATTTATTGTCCGGTACCCCGGCGCTTTTCGTCGATGTGGGTGAAATTTCCCAGTATGTTCGCCATGGGAAAGAGATTTGGTTGGCACAACCATGCGACCCAATCGATTTTGCTGAAAAAATGGCATACATTCTTGAGCATTATCCGGAGGCCGAAACAGTCGCTCGAAATGGCCGAGAATTCGTTTTGGCCCATTTTACAGCAGACAAGGCGACAGCAGGACTTGTTAGTTTTTTTGAATCATTTGAAACATAAATAAATTAATTAATCGAGCATGAGTATTTTTCAAGACAAAGTCCTGTTGATTACAGGTGGTACGGGGAGTTTCGGGAACGCCGTTCTTCGGAGGTTTTTGGACTCCGATATCAAGGAGATCCGGATTTTCAGCCGAGATGAGAAGAAGCAGGACGACATGCGTCATTCTCTTCAGAATCCGAAAGTGAAGTTTTACATCGGTAATGTCCGCGATAAATCGTCGGTGGATATTGCGATGCGTGGCGTAGACTATGTTTTTGCCGCTGCGGCATTGAAACAGGTTCCGTCGTGCGAGTTCTTCCCGATGGAAGCAACGCGCACGAATGTAATCGGTACGGGCAACGTTTTGGAATCAGCGATCGAACACGGGGTCAAGAACGTTGTAGTTCTTTCGACCGACAAAGCGGCTTATCCGATCAATGCTATGGGTATCTCGAAGGCCCTGATGGAAAAGGTCGCCATCGCCAAAGGGCGCGAGCTGGGCGAAGGGGCCCCGACAACGATTTGCTGCACGCGCTATGGGAACGTGATGGCAAGCCGCGGTTCGGTCATTCCGTTGTGGGTGGAACAAATGATGGAGGGTAAACCGATCACGATCACGGATCCTGCGATGACGCGTTTCATGATGACGCTGGACGACGCCGTTGATCTGGTAATCTACGCTTTCCAGCACGGGCACAACGGGGATCTTTTCGTCCAGAAAGCCCCTGCCGCCACGCTCGAAACTTTGGCTAAGGCCTTGAAAGAGACCTATGCGAAGGTGGACCCGAAATACGGGGAAACGGAAGTCAAGGTCATCGGCACGCGGCACGGTGAGAAGCTCTACGAGACGCTCGTCACGCGGGAGGAGATGTCCAAGGCGATCGACATGGGCGACTACTACCGCATTCCGTGCGACACACGTGACCTGAATTACGACAAGTTCTTTACGGAAGGCAGCGAGGATGTCTCGAAGATCGAGGATTACCATTCGCACAATACGCGGCGGCTGGATGTCGAGGGCATGAAGGAGCAGTTGCTGCGGCTTCGTTTCGTTCGCGAGGACCTGGGGTTGATCGCCCGCGCCAAACCGCGGGATATCCGCTCGGAATAGCCCCCCCCCTTCTGGGAATCCAAGCCTTGCGTCCGGGCGTAAAACGGATTGCAATCCTTACACCTCATTTTTTGCGGCTCCTCTTTCTGACGACAGCCGCCCCATACAACGATGAACATATTGGTTACGGGAGCCTCGGGCTTCGTAGGAAAGAACCTTCTTTCCCAACTGCGTAATATCCGTGACGGCAAGGCCAAGAACTATGCCGTCGGCGAAGACATTACACTTTATGAATACGATCTGGAGAGTACGCCGGAAGAACTCGATGCGTACTGCCGGGACGCAGACTTCGTCTTCAATCTCGCGGGCGTAAACCGTCCGCAGGACCCTGCGGAGTTTATGAAAGGTAACTTCGGCTTTGCTTCGACGCTGCTCAATACATTGAAAAAACATGGCAATACGTGCCCTGTGATGATCTCGTCGTCGATCCAGGCCGCACAGGACAACCCCTACGGGGAGTCGAAGCGCGCCGGTGAGCAACTGCTGTTCGACTATGCGAAGGAGACCGGAGCGAAAGTGCTGGTCTATCGTTTTCCGAACCTCTTCGGCAAGTGGTGCCGGCCGAACTACAACTCGGTCGTAGCGACGTTCTGCCACAACATCGCCAACGACCTGCCGATTACGGTGAACGATGCGTCGGTGGAGCTGCACCTGGTCTATATCGACGACGTGGTGGATGAACTGATCGGAGCACTTACGGGCGACGAACATCGGGAGGGTAATTTCTGTTACGTTCCCACATCGCACCGGATTACGCTGGGCGGCATCGTCGATCTGCTGCATTCATTCCGGCGAATGTCCGAAACGCTGGAGGTTCCCGACACGACCGGGGACGGCTTTGCGAAGAAACTCTACGCGACGTACCTGTCCTACCTCCCTGCGGACCGGTTCGCCTATGACCTGAAGATGAATACCGATCCGCGTGGGAGCTTCACGGAAATCCTCCGCACGGCCGACCGGGGACAGTTTTCGGTGAATGTTTCCAAACCGGGCATCACCAAGGGCCAGCACTGGCATCACACGAAAAACGAGAAGTTCGTGGTGGTGCATGGCCACGGACTGATCCAACTTCGGAAAGTGGGCACGGATGAAAACGGGCAACTGTATCCCGTTGTCAACTACGAGGTAAGCGGTGAAAAGATACAGGTCGTGGAGATGATTCCGGGTTATACGCACAATATCGTCAACCTCTCCCAGACGGAGGACCTGGTGACTTTTATCTGGTGTAACGAGTGCTTCGATCCGAAGAAGCCCGACACCTATTTCGAACCCGTGGAATAATAAGGAGTATATGATTTTCACATCCATAGAATTCGCAATCTTTTGTCCAATAATATTTTTGTTTTATTGGCTTGTATTTAATCGATTCAGTATCAAAATATCGAATATATTTCTCATTGTAGCAGGTTATGTATTTTATGGATGGTGGAATTGGCGTATATGTTTTCTCCTGTTCGGAGTAACCGTTGTCACATGGTTATGCGGATATGGCATGGATTATTGCAGAAGAACTAAACCGCAATGTGAAGAAGACTCCCAATGTAAGAATCCTGTATTCGGACTTAATTTACTCGCTATTCTATTTTGTATAGGGATACTCGGAGTTTTCAAATATTACGATTTTTTTACAAGTTCATTCGCCGCTTTATTTACTCTATTCGGACAAAATATTGCAGTAACAAGACTCGGATTGATCCTGCCTGTCGGCATCAGTTTTTACATATTCCAGTCATTAACATACACTATTGATATATACAAGCGCAAACTCGAACCGACAGATGACATAATAGCCTATTTTGCTTTTATGAGTTTCTTTCCGCAGTTGCTATCTGGACCTATCGGTCGGGCATCCCGACTCATTCCTCAATTTGAAACCAGGAGAAAATTTAATTACGATTATGTCGTCGGAGGGTTTCGATTGATTCTGTGGGGGTTATTTATGAAAGTATGCGTTGCAGACCGTCTGGCCATATATGTAGATACCATATATGGAAATCTGGCTATGCATAACGGAACTTCGGTGGCGCTAGCCGCAATTTTCTATTCTATCCTGATATATTGTGATTTTGCCGGATATTCTTATATGGCAATCGGGTGTGGCCGATTATTCGGTATAGGTTTGGATGAAAACTTTCATCGACCTTATTTTGCTGGTTCAGTGGGTGATTTTTGGCGCCGTTGGCACATCTCATTATCCACTTGGTTCAGGGACTACGTTTACATTCCGCTCGGCGGCAATCGCGTGAGCCGGTTGCGAAACTATTTTAATTTGTTTGTAACATTCCTTATCAGCGGATTATGGCATGGAGCCGCTTGGACATTTGTTTTTTGGGGCGGGCTGCATGGCATTTATCAAATATCGGATAAAATACGCAAAATATTTTTGCCGTCATTGGGTATTAATCAATATTTGAAACAGATATTCAGTATTCTGATAACTTTTGTTTTAGTTACTGTTGCCTGGGTCTTCTTTAGACTTCCCGATATTGATTTGGCATTTCATGCTATTGGAAAAATCGTTGCCGAAGTCGGGATGCCGTTTATCGACAAAGCCACATTAGGATTCGGTCTTCTGTCTCTGATGGGACTCGTCGTCGTTGAAATTATATCCGAATATGGATTATTCCAGCGAGCCGGTTTTGGTGTTTTCGGGGGGGGGGGGGTACAAACGTCTTATTATTAATTATATAGGCCCTATTGTGTTAATTCTGTGGATTGTGGCTGCAGGGGTATTTGACGGAGGACAATTCATTTATTTCCAGTTTTAGTTATGGATAAGGATTTTACTCGATTTGTCTTATATATTTTAGTATTGATTCTATCGCTTTTTGTTTGCGATAGAATCGTGGGTAAAGTTGAGGATATCCTTTACTCAAAAAGAAATACCAAACTTACATATGCTGCATATTCTTCCAGACAGGACGATATTGTTATTCTGGGGTCTTCCCGGGCCAGTCATCACTATATTCCAGCTATAATCAGTGATACGACAAATCTGAGTTGCGTCAACCTCGGAGTTGACGGACAAAATATATATTACCATTTTGCTCTATTAAACTTGCTTTTGGAACATAGAAAACCAAAAATGGTTATCTATGAACTCTTTGATATCGACTTTTTGCATACGACTGATAAATATTCCGTAGGGCAATTGGATCAGTTAGCCCCGATGTTTGGAGTTAATCCTAAGGTAGACAGTCTTATTGGGTTGAAAGGCCGAAAGTACATGGCTGCTATCAGGCTGTTCGACTCATACCGGTATAATTCCAAACTTTTTAGTGTTATTATAGATTCCCGTCACATAGATGACAGGAGCGGTTATATTCCAATATATGGAGAATGGACAGGGGAAAAAGAGAGTAAAGTGAATGGCACGAACAAACTTGATCCCGGGAAGTTAAGATGTCTCTATGATATGATTGATATGTGCAAAGCTCATGATATTAAGATTATTATTGTCGTTTCACCTCAGTATCTGGCTCCCTATGCAGATAGACAGGAATATCTGGAAGTTGGACGCATGTGTGCTGACCGTGGGGCTTGTTTCCTCTATTACCAGAAATTACTACAAAATGCCTCAATGTTTAAAGATATTGCGCATATGAATGACAAAGGCGCACGATGGTATTCTTCAATAATTGCGCAAGAAATCAAGCAATATATGAACGAATGAAAAACACAATAAATATATGAATATCAAATTCGACTATTCGGACGTGAAATTTGCCGACAATGGTAAGCTCAAACTGTTGATCATTGTAGGCACACGTCCGGAGATCATCCGCCTGGCGGCTGTGATTACAAAATGCCGCAAATACTTCGACTGCGTGCTGGCGCATACGGGCCAGAACTACGACTATAACCTGAATGGGGTCTTTTTCAGGGATCTGAAACTGAAAGACCCGGAAGTATATATGAATGCCGTGGGCGATGACCTGGGCGCCACGGTGGGTAATATCGTCAACTGCTCCTACAAACTGATGGCGCAGGTCAATCCCGACGCCCTGCTGATTTTGGGCGATACGAACTCATGCCTGAGTGCCATTGCTGCCAAACGGCTCCATATCCCGATCTTCCACATGGAGGCCGGGAACCGCTGCAAGGACGAATGCCTGCCGGAGGAGACCAACCGACGGATCGTGGACATCATCTCGGATGTGAACATGTGCTACTCGGAACATGCGCGACGCTATCTTGCCGAAAACGGCCTTCCGAAGGAGCGGACCTACGTGACGGGCTCCCCGATGGCGGAGGTGCTGCATGCGAATCTGAAAGAGATCGAAGCCAGCGATATTCACAAACGTCTCGGACTGGAGAAAGGAAAGTACCTGCTGCTGTCGGCACACCGGGAAGAGAATATCGACACGGAGAAGAACTTTCTGAGTCTGTTTAACGCGATCAATGCGCTGGCCGCGAAATACGATATGCCGATCCTCTACTCGTGCCACCCGCGAAGCAAAAAGCGACTGGAGCAGTCGGGTTTCGAACTGGACAGACGGGTGATTCGCCACGAGCCGCTGGGCTTCCACGACTACAACTGTTTGCAGATGAACGCAGCGGCCGTGATCTCGGATTCGGGAACGCTGCCCGAGGAGTCGTCGTTCTTCCTCTCGGTAGGACATCCCTTCCCGGCGGTCTGCATCCGGACCAGTACGGAACGTCCCGAAGCGTTGGACAAAGGTGATTTCATCCTGGCGGGCATCGACACCAGATCGCTCCTGCAGGCGGTGGAAACGGCTATCGGGATGGACAAAACGGGCGATTACGGAATCCCCGTCCCGAACTACACCGATGAAAACGTCTCGACGAAAGTCGTGAAGATCATTCAGTCCTACACCGCTGTCGTAAATAAAATGGTCTGGAGAAAAGAGGAATGCTTGGACTAAAAGAATCGAGAACTTGTTCGTGATATCTTTTCTGTCAGTCGGAAGAGGGGTTCTTTCGTTGCTGTTTAGTAATAAAGCTTCGGTGTAACCTTATAGCAACTATCGTTAAAGAGTCTATGCACGTTTATATTCTAACTTCGTACAAGTTTCCTTTGGGATTTTCTTCAGCACAACGGATTCTTTGTTATGCAAAGGGTTTGCAGGCTAATGGAGTGCCTTGTTGTGTTGTAACTACTTCCTGTTCGTCCCCGGAAAAAGAAGGATCATATGAAGGAGTGACTTACCGCTCGTTTATTCGTTCAGAATGCAATAATCCGTCTGTTTTTCGTAAATTGATTTATAAAGGATGGACGACCGTTCGATCCTACGGATATTGTTTGTCGAAAATAGGTCAAGGAGATACATTGATTCTCTATTCTTCCGATATTTTTTCTTTGTTGGTGTATCGGATGATTGCGTATGTGAAGCGTTTTCGCATATACCTCGAATTATGCGAGTATCCCTATTTCCAAAATACGTTTGCTAACCGGATTCGCAGAAAAATCACATTTTCTGTATTGTTTCCCCGATATGACGGATTTATTGCGATTTCCGAGGATCTGTATAAACTGGCAGAGTCGCATAAATCCCGGTTGGCGAAGGTGGTGAAAATTCCGATTCTGATCGATCTTTCCCGGAACAGAGAGAGAGAGACGATCCATGAAGTTTCATTTCCTTATAAATCCCTGCGCTATATTTTCTATGCCGGTGTAATCTCAGAATATAAAGATGGGGTAATTGGGAGCATAAAAGCATTTATAGAAGCTTCCCGTCGATTGAAAGATCCAGTATATTACATATTTGCAGGACCAGAGTCTGGCGACTTGCATGAAATCTATCGTTTGATGGATGCCGAAGGATTGAGAGACAAGGTTATTTATGCCGGGACTCTTTTGCCAGAAGAGGTGATGGTTTATTTTCGGCATGCGACACTTTTCATCTCTAATAAATACGACAATATACAAAACCGTAACGGATTCTCTACGAAACTGGGGGAAGCGTTGCTTGCCGGTATTCCGGTGCTCACCACAACGGTCGGCGAACCGAAGTATTATTTACAGAACAATGTTTCGGGCTATATCGTAGAGCCATGTTGTCAGGAAGCGCTTCGAGATAAAATAGTGGAGGCTTTTTCTGACGAAGATAAGCGTCTGAAAATTGCGAAAACAGGGAAAGAAGTCGCGGAAAAACAGTTTGATTGTATTTTGCAAGGGAAGAATTTGGCATTGTATTTAACAGGAAAAAATGAAGATATTGCTTATTGAAATCTGTAATTATATTGACTATCCGACAGGTGGACATTTGTCTTTTGCCCGCAATATGTTGAAGGCATTCGGAAATGATTTGGTCCTGGTCGGAAGCAGCACGGATGATACACCGGTAGGAACTTGGACCCAACGAAAAATTGACGATGTTAGGTTTGATTATTTTTCCGTGGGAAATCGGGCGAAAAGTTCGAAACAGCCCCTTATTCCGGCCAGATTGAGAAGTTTTTTTTCTGTTCGAAAATATCGTCGGCTGATTTTGCAACATGAATACGATTTTATTTTTATTCAAACGCCGGAGGTTCTATTTGCGTTGCCGAAGCGCGTTTTATCTCGGTGCATTTTGCGGATGCCGGGAGTGGAGAATCCGCTGAAGTTGTCCCGATATCGGATGATACGATTTTTTCAGGGTTGGTATGATCGGATTTTTTTTCGGGTGCTTCGAAATGTTCCTGCGATTTTGGCTACAGCCGATGAGCGAGAGATTGATTGGTTTGTTGAAAGAAGTAACGGGATGATAAGCCGGGAAAACCTAATACAATATCCTACTCGTTACGATAGCCACACATATTATGTCAGAGAGCGCGCGGAATCTAAACGAAAACTGGAAATCCCCGATTCTTTGATTGTTGTAACAACCGTAGGTCGATTGGCCCAATTTAAGGGATGGCAACTGATGCTGGATGCCTTTGAGGTCTTTCGTCGAACCCATACGAATGCTGTATTCTACTATATAGGAGACGGAGAGGAGCAATCGAAAATCGAAGAATACATATGTAAGAAAAAACTGAGCGACACGGTGCGACTGATAGGGCGTCAGTTACCTTTCACGATTTCCGATTATTTGAATGCTTCGGATTTATTTGTTATGGGGTCTTTTAAGGAAGGGTGGGCAACTACTTTAGTCGAAGCCTGTGCTTGTGGAGTACCTTGTGTCGTAACGGATTTCAGCAGTTCGGAAATGATTGTCGATGGAAAAAACGGTTACGTCGTTAAATCGCGAAACGCAGAGTTGTTTGCTCGAAAAATGGGAGATGCATTGCAGATTCCCCGGCAGGAAGTGATCGTATTCAATAAAAAATATGCAGACTTGTCAGTACAAAACATGCGACGTTCGTTGGCGGTTTGCTTTCAGCAGAAAGTGTATTGATTGAAAATTTTGTGTATGCGGACAATTCTACAAATAAACTCATATGCCAATTGGGGCTCTACCGGGAAAATAATGGAGCAAATCGGGGAAAGAATCCTCGACCATGGATGGAAGAGCTACATCTCTTACGGACGTAAACGGATGATTACGCCCAGTAAGTCTCATGCCATACGCATAGGTAATTATTTCAGCGTGCGAGTTCATGGAGGCATCTCCTTGTTTGATTGCCATGGGCTAGGCTCTGAATGGGAAACAAAGCGGTTTGTGAAGAGGATTCAAGAACTTTCTCCGGATTTGATCCATCTCCATAACATTCACGGCTATTATCTAAATTACCGCGTGTTGTTCGAATATCTGGCTCGGACGGACATTCCGGTTGTTTGGACCTTACATGACTGCTGGAGTTTTACCGGTCATTGTTCCTACTTCGCATTTGCGGAATGTGACAAATACAAGAATCGATGCGATTATTGTCCTCAAATTGGCTCCTATCCCCGAGCATTATTCTGGGATAATTCCCGAAATAATTTTCTCTTGAAAAAAGAATTATTCACTTCATTAGGGTCCAAACTTACGTTGGTGCCTGTATCTCAATGGCTGGCATCAGCCGTCCGTGAGTCTTTCTTTTCGGATACAGCTATCCAAGTTATCTATAATGGGGTTGATACAGGCGTTTTTTATCCACATGATGCCGAAGACATACGCAGAAAGTATTGTATAGAGGATAAAAAAGTGATTCTCGGAGTTGCTTCCCCATGGAGTCCCAGAAAAGGATACGATGATTTTGTCGAGCTAAGGTCGCATTTGCCCGATAATTATGTTATAGTACTTATTGGGTTGTCGCAAAAGCAAATTAAGAAACTTCCTCATGGCATGATTGGGATAACGCGATTGCAGAATCAACATCTTCTTGCTGATTTTTATGCGACAGCTGATATTGTAATGAGTTTGTCGAGAGAAGAAACTTTCGGGATGACGATTGCCGAGGGTTTTGCCTGCGGTATTCCCGCTATTGTATATAATTGTACTGCAACTCCCGAACTTGTCACTCCTTCCACGGGTTTAATCGTTGAACCTGGAGATATCAGACAATTAGTGAATGCTGTGGAGAAAATAATTTCAGATGGGAAAGATTACTATAAAAATGCATGTCTAAAACGTGCATATGACCATTTCGACAAGCATTTGTGCTTTCAAACATATATTGATTTGTATCGGAAATTATTGCACGAAGATTAGAGAAAACCGGAATGGACATAGATGGAGTGCTCTTTTTCGTGGGCTATTTCAAGTGGTACGGCTGAATAAAAGATAATAATTTATGAAGACGATATATGTTTGGGGAATAAAATTCAATCCGTTACGAAAAACGGAAATTGTTGCCCAGGTACAGCAGTGGCTGGAGGAAGGGCGAAAGGGAATTCACTTAACAGGTGTAAATGTCGCGTTGTCCGGTCGATTGGAACAATATCCGACAATTAAAACCGCCATCAATGATTCAGATATCGTCAATATCGATGGATTAGGGGTTGTTCTTGCATTGAGGTTTTATGGATATAAAGTACCTGAAAGGGCCGCTTGTCCGGACATTTTCGAACTATTATTACAAACTGCGAACAAGAAACGTCAGCGTGTTTATTTTTTGGGGGCAGAAGAAACGGTAATAACGAAAATGGTCGAAAATATTGGCCGCCAGTATCCGGGAATCGATATTTGCGGATATCATAATGGTTTTTATGAGGACGAAGCCCGAATTGTGCGAGAAATAAAAGAAATAGCTCCGACCTATCTTTTTTTGGGAATGTCTTCTCCTAAAAAGGAAGAGTTTATATTAAAGTATAAATATTTGTTGAATGTCGGGGTTTGTTATGGAGTCGGGGGTGTATTTGATATAAAAGGCGGTAAAATGTATCGGGCGCCACTCTTTATGCAGCGGCTCGGGCTTGAATGGTTTTGCCGCATTGTGCAAAATCCGGCACTCTACGGTCGCCGGGCATTAAAAAACTATCCCAAGTTCGGTCGGATATTTCTGAAAGGGCTATTCGAAAAGAAGCAGAGGATATAGCTAAATATCAAGATGATGAGAGTTCTTTTGCTGGATGGGCATACAATACAGGTGCTCCCATTTTTAGACGCTTTTGATAAGTTGAAAGTTGAAGTTACGATTTTCTGTGAAACAAGATTGTCTTACGGCTATTTTTCCAGATATAGAAAAAAAAGGGTGCTTTGTCCCGTAATGCGTGGTGACGTCCGAAGATATCATGATTTTTTGATGAATTATTTGGGGCAAAATCCGCAAGATTTGATAATTCCGTTATTTAACGATACCGCGGAGTTTGCAAGCAAATATAAGACGGAAATCGAAGCAACCGGATGTAAAGTGGAAATTCCTTCGTGGGATGTTTTCATTCGAGGGCATAACAAAGAGTCTCTGATGGAAATTTGTCGGGATTTACGGATTCCGCACCCGCATACGGCTAATCCGTCTACGGTCGGTTATGAGACGGCGATTGCATATGTCGGGTATCCTTGTTTGATAAAACCGAATTTGGGCGCAGGGGCGAAAGGAATCAAATTTGTTCGCAATAGAGAGGATTTTGTTAAGCATTACGACGAAATCGTATCTCGTTTTGGAGAATCGACGATACAGGAGTTTATTCCACAGACAGGTATCCAACTGAAAGTGCAGATTTATCGCGGGGAAAATGGGGAGATCGTTGCGTCTAGTTGTTATGAAAAATGTAGATATTATCCAGTCGATGGAGGAACAAGTACTTGCAATAAGGTCATTTCTCGGCCTGATCTAGTCGACCGGTATTCTAAAATTTTGGATGTGCTGGGTTGGGTTGGAATTGCTGATTTTGATTGTATAGAAGACCCGCGTACTGGGGAAATTTTATTGATGGAAATGAATCCGCGGGTGCCAGGTACGATTAAGGCAACTTTTCTCAGCGGGATTAATTTGGCAGAAATCATGTTGTGCCATGCTTTAAAGAAACCATTTCATAAATATGATTATAAAGAGGGATTTTATATGCGGAATCTGGCCACTGAAATAATATGGTTTTGGACATCTGAAGATCGATTTTCAAGCAAACCGTCTTGGTTCCGATTTATTGGGAAAAATACTTTTTACGTGGATGGGTCTTGGCGTGATCCGCTGCCATTTTTGGGAGGATTCTTGAATGGGCTGAATAAATTCTTGAATCCGGAATTCAGAAAGGCTAAAAAGAAATGAGTGTTATGGATAGGGCCAATCGTATCTTGACTGTATGCCACTTTGTCGTTGTAACTATTTTGTGGCGCGACCGTCTATGTGCCCGTATTTTCGTTTAAGTCGGATTTTTCTATCGTTTAAATAGGTTCCGTAATTTTTTGTAATCCAATTCTGCTTTATGTATATTCTTACGTTTGATGTAGAGGAATGGTTTCATTTGTTGGATAACGATTCAACTAAAACAGAAAAAGAATGGAGAAATTACGAAGTCCGGATATACGATAATATGGAGCGTATATTTCGAATTCTTGAAGATACGCATACGTCAGCTACTTTTTTCGTCATAGGCTGGATTGCTAAAACCTATCCCGATATAGTGAAGCGTATTGCTGAAAAATATGAGATTGGGAGTCATACGATGAATCACCAACTTGTTTGGCAGCAGAAACAAGCAGAGTTTAAAAAAGATGTCTATGCATCGGTTAATCTCTTGGAAGATATTACAGGTAAACCTGTTAAATATTTTCGAGCACCGGGCTTTTCAATAAGAGAAAGTGAGCCTTGGGCTTTTGAGACGATTCAGGAGTGTGGGATCGAATACGATTGTTCTGTATTTCCTGCGCACCATGCTCATGGGGGATTTCCTTCGTACGGGAAATCGAAACCCAGCATTCTCGTTTATGGAGGTAAAGAGATTAAAGAATTTCCGATCAATACGAAATCAATATTTGGCAAACCCGTTATTTTCTCTGGGGGCGGATATTTCAGACTGTTGCCGTATCGCATATTAAAACAATGGACACAAGAGTCGAATGATTATTTGATTAGTTATATCCATCCACGAGATTTGGATGCCGGACAGCCTATTATTCGAGATTTGCCATTGATTCGGAAATTCAAATCATACGTGGGATTACATACGGCAGAAACAAAAATGCGCCGTTGGCTTTCTGATTTCCAGTTTGTCGATTTATCAACAGCTGCGAAGGAAATCTCATGGGAATCGGTTCCTAAAATTCATTTGAAATAAATTATTGTCTTGACTGGTTTTCCAAGCCTTAAAGTTATCGAGACAGACAGTCGTTCTGGTTCAACTCAAATAGCTCCATTTTAGTCGTGCACCTTATTTATCAGCGATTTTGTTCATTATTAGCTGCATCTATCAATGCAACCGGCAGTATTTTGCCATCCCCTTTATCCGGAGGGGAATGGGAAAATATATATCGCATTTCGATCCAGCAGGGGGTGCTGGCTGTTGTATATGATGCGGTAAAACGATTACCCGGCAACCTTCAACCGGACCGGGATGTTCGGATGGCGTGGGCTTTCAACGTGGATCGCATAGAGAAGCGCTATGATATGCAGTTTTTGCGGGCCGATGAACTTGCCCGCATATATGCGCAGCACGGAATAAAGACTGTTGTATTGAAGGGCATCGGAATCGGGATGTACTATCCGGTTCCCCGACACCGGGAATGCGGCGATTTCGATTGTTTTTTATGCGGCGATTACGAACGAGGGAATGCCCTGGCTGCGAAATATGGAGCAAAAGTCTCCGATTGTGGGTACAAGCACTCTCATATTGAGTATAAGGGGCTCACGGTCGAAAATCACAGGTACTGCATTGGTATCAGAGGCAGTAAAGTATTGCAGGAAATGGAAACATACCTTCAAAGCCAGTTCTCTGCTCCGGAGAAATGCCGAATAGTCCCGGATAGCGAATTGCTGTTACCTCCGGCCGATTTCAATGCTTTGTTTTTAATTCAGCATGCTTCGCAACATTTTTTAATCGAGGGTATTACTATTCGGCATGTCTGTGACTGGGCTTTTTTCCTGAAGCATGAACAAAATTCCGTGGACTGGCCCCAATTCTATCGTCTTTGTCGAAAATGCAATCTCAAGAAATTCGCCGATGCATTAACGGCTATATGTGTCGAGAAGTTGGGCTTGGAGCTTACCAACCCGGCGATTCAAACGGATAGTTCGGTGGCGAAGAAGGTTTTTGAAAATGTCATGTATGGGCAGGAGCGGGTATATTCCAGCGGGAAAGGGCTTTGGGGAAGTCGGATAATCATTGTGAAAAACTTTTTCAACTATCGTTGGAAATATAAAGAGGTATATAATAAGAATTGGCTTTGGGAACTATTGCGCACCAGTTTTTTCACCGTGTTCAATCCGATGTAACCCGAAGCCGAACATCTCCCCGCCCTCCTAAAGTCATCCCGAAATCTAAATATATCCCCGGCTGAAAAAATTGGCCGGGGATATATCGTTGATGGGTGTAGTTATTTCACTTCCCAGTCGTCCGTACGGAACGACGAGGCCGGGATGCCGGAGCCGTTGAAAAGGGAGGCTTCCGGAGCGTTTTTGAAGGCGTAGCGGACAGCGACGGGTTCGGCAACGGCGTCGCTCGTGACGATCAGGCGGCCTCTGCCTTTTTCGATCCAGGCCGTGGCGGGATGGAATACACGGTCGGCGCCGGCGACTTCGAAGCCTGCGAGTTTGTCGCCGTAAGGGGCGAGGCCTTCGCGGCCGGCGCGGAACGTCAGGTAGGCTTTGCCGTCGGCTATTTCCATCTTTTCGTAGACCGGCGTATCGGCGTTGATGCCTTTCATGCCGTAGGTCTTCGACAGGGCCAGCCATGCGAGGCGCGTTCCGACCTGCTGTTTCTTTGCCGGGTGGATGCAGTTCGCGTTGCCGATGTCGAGCGTGACGGCCATGCCGCTCGATGGAA
This sequence comes from Alistipes sp. D31t1_170403_E11, assembly GCF_015553985.1. NCBI lineage: Bacteria > Pseudomonadati > Bacteroidota > Bacteroidia > Bacteroidales > Rikenellaceae > Alistipes > Alistipes sp. D31t1_170403_E11. The sequence goes on from NZ_JADNHQ010000004.1 coordinate 91,444, forward strand.
TGTCCTCCAGATTGCGCAGTTGCGCCTCGCGCAGCAGCGCCGAACCGACTTCGTCGGGGTTCTCATAGCGATAGGGTGCGATCTGCACATAGTAGAACGGCAATTCTCCCTGTGCCCAGCGGCTGCGCAGCATCCCGACGAAGGAACTCATCAGCGCCCGGTACTGGGTGGGCCTCAGCCGGTTCGATTCGCCCTGATACCAGAGGAATCCCTTGACGGTGAAGGGTACGAGCGGCGCGATCATGCCGTTGTAAAGTCCGCAGGGCTTGTTTTCCGGGCCTTTGATTTTTGCGGAATCGTCGAGGAACGAGAGGTCGAATTCTTTGAATCCGGACATCGTTTCGCGGTCCATCCATGCTTCTACGGGCGTGCCGCCCCAGCAGGTGACGATGACACCCACGGGAACGTCCAGCACGTTTTGCAGGTATTGCGCGAAGTAATAGGCCGTGGCGCTCGTTCCGGCCACCGCCTCGGGGGTGTTTTCCTGCCATTGCGCCGTGCACTCCTCCTGCGGGCTACGCGCCGTGCTGCGGTTTACGGTGCAGAGGCGGATCGGCGTCGAGGCCTTCGCCCGGATAATCACGTCGGCTGAGCCTTCTACGGGCTGGTTGTTGAATCCGCGCATCGGCATCTCCATGTTCGACTGCCCGGAGCAGAGCCACACTTCGCCGATCAAGACGTTGCGGAGCGTCAGCCGTTCGCCGTCGCTCAGTTCGATCGTGTAGGGACCTCCGGCTTCGGGGGTCGGTACGGCGGCCTTCCAACGGCCGTCTTTGTCCGCATTGGCCGTAATGGCTTTTGTACTCCACGAGGGGTGGATCGTGACTTTCTTTCCGGGCGCGGCTTTGCCCCAGAACTGTGCTTCCGTTTGCTGTTGGAGCACCATGTTGTCGCCGAAAATACCGGGCAGGACGATTTTCGCCTGCACGCCGAGGGCCGCACCCAGGGCGGCCAGTGAGAGAAGGATTTTTTTCATGGATGTATCTCAGATTTTTTCGAGTTCTACGGTGAAGTGACGCAGGATTGGCGCCTCGAATGAAATGCGGTAGCCGGTGGTGATCTCCGAACGGCGGGCGTAGATGTTGCGGCATGCGGCGGCGATCACGCGGATGTGGTTGTCGGTGTAGACACGGCGCGGAATAGCCAGACGCAGCAGTTCGAGCGCGGGGTAGCGGTTCTCGTGCGTCTCGGGGGCGCGGTCGGCGAGTATCGAGCCGATCTCCACGCCGCGGATGCCCGCTTCGAGGTAGAGTTCGACGGCCAGCGTCTGGGCGATGAACTGCTCTTTCGGGAGGTTCGGAAGCACCTTTTTCGCATCGACGAAGATCGCATGGCCGCCTGCCGGGCGCTGGTAAGGAACGCCGTATTCGTCCAGGAGGTCGCCCAACAGTTTCACCTGTCGGATGCGGGCGTCGAGTTGCCCGAACTCCGTGTTCTCGTCCAATCCCACGGCCAGCGCATCCATGTCGCGCCCCGACATGCCGCCGTAGGTGACATAACCTTCGAAGAGGATGCTGAACGACATGGCTTGTTTATAGAGTTCTTCGCAGCGCATTGCCACGAAGCCGCCCATGTTCACTACGCCGTCCTTCTTGGCCGAGATGGTCATGATGTCGGCGTAGGTATACATTTCGCGGACGATCTGTTTGATTGTCTTCGAAGCATAGCCCTCCTCACGGGTCTTGATGAAATAGGCGTTCTCGGCGAAGCGCGCCGAGTCCATCAAAAGGGGCACGCCGTAACGGCGGCACAGTTCGGCCGTCTCGCGGATGTTGCGCATCGACACGGGCTGGCCTCCGGCCGTGTTGTTGGTGACGGTGAGCACTACGCACGGGACCTTTTCGCGGGGATTGTCGCGGAGCACCGTTTCGAGCTTGCGGAGGTCCATCTCGCCCTTGAACGGCAGTTCCAGCTGCGTGTCGGCTGCGGCGTCGATCGTGCAGTCCACGGCGTGGCAGCGGCGGAACTCGATGTGGCCCTTCGTGGTGTCGAAATGCGAGTTGCCGGGGACGATGTCGCCTTCTTTGAGCAGCACCGAGAAGATCACGTTCTCGGCGGCGCGTCCCTGGTGCGTGGGCAGCAGCCACGGCATGCCGAACAGGTCGGCGACCGTTGTTTTGAGCCGGAAGTAGGACGACGCACCGGCGTAACTCTCGTCGCCGGTCATCATCGCGGCCCATTGGCGGTCGGACATCGACCCCGTGCCCGAATCGGTCAAAAGGTCGATCGTCACCTGGTCTGCACGCAGTTTGAAGAGGTTGTAACGGGCTTCTCGAATCCACTCCTCCCGCTCGGCGCGCGAGGAGGTGCGGATGGCCTCGGTCATCTTGATTTTGTAGGGCTCGGCATATGGAAGTGTCATCGCGTATGGCAGGTTTTAGATTATGGGTTGTCTGTATTCTTAACCAAATTTACGAATTTTTTTCTATATTTGTAAAACGGGCATCCTATTTGTTCGGAGTTGTGCTGAATTTAATTCCCCGGATACGATGCGAAAATACCGCTGCACTTACTGCGAATACATCTACGATCCCGTGCTGGGCGACCCCGAACACAACGTAGGGCGGAACACACCCTTCGACGCCCTTCCCGACGATTGGGTGTGCCCCGTCTGCGGCAAGGGCAAGTGGGCGTTCGAAGCGATGGAAGACCAAAAAACCGATGATATATGATTCCGTTTATCCACTTTTTAATACCCCTGATTATGGCAACGACCGATGCCGCTCCCGGGGCGCGTTTCACGCCGCAGGACCTGCCTTATGCGTACAATGCGCTCGCACCCGCGATCTCCGAGGAGACGATGCGCTACCACCACGACAAGCACTATGTGGGCTATGTCAACAAACTCAACGAACTGATCGTCGACACGCCCTTTGCCGGGCAACCGCTCGAAGACATCATCCTTTCGGCCGACGGGGCGATCTACAACAACGCCGCGCAGGCCTGGAACCACGAGTTTCTCTTCGAGGAATTCTCGCCCAACCCCCAGGCGAAGCCTTCGGGCGAACTGCTGGAGGCCATCAACCGGGATTTCGGGTCGTTCGACGAACTGAAGGTCCAGATGAACCGCGCTGCCGCGGGCCTTTTCGGTTCGGGCTGGGTGTGGCTCGCCGAGGACCCGTCGGGACGGCTGGTTATCGTCAGCGAGCAGAACGCCGGCAACCCGATGCGCCACGGCATGAAACCGCTGTTGACTTTCGACGTGTGGGAGCATGCATACTACATCGATTACCGGAATCGCCGCGCCGATGCCGTCGATGCCCTCTGGGGTATCGTCGACTGGAAGGTCGTGGGCGACCGCTACGCTAAAAAATAGGCGGTTCCGCCGATGTTCGATGCCGTTCCCGGAAAGGAACGGCATTTTTGTATTTCGGGGGCAGGCTGCATTCGCGCTTATGTAATCAATATTCGCCATTTTGTTATCTTTTTGGTTCGCCAACGCGTTTTTCCATAATAAAAAATGTATCTTCGCAACGCAGAAAATTTCAATCGGACCAAATGCAGGGGAGAATTCAGCTTATTTTGATCCTGTCGCTCTTCGTACTGGCGGGGAGTCTGGAGGGTACGTCGTTCCGCAGCGATGCGGGAAAAGTACACCCGGCCCTGAAGGTGTCGATGCTCTCCGATTCGCACACCGCGGTCCACAATTACTTTTCCGTAGCGATCTGCCCCAGTGCAACTTCCATCGAAACATCCATAGCTCCTTCGGATCATAAAGCCGTCGTGCGGCAGTTGGCCGGCGCCCGTGCCGCCGCATCGGCCGCCTACGACGTGCATACGGTGATGCGGACCTGTTTCAGGGCCCTGCATGCCGACGCCGTGGATTACTACGTCTTTTCCCTGGGACGCATCCGGATTTAGTCCTTTTTCGTCTGTTGCCTGTCGCCTGTTTCCCGGACCTCTGTCGTCCGCGGAGTAGGTACGTGTTTCGACGTGTCGGAGTTAAAATCGTAAAACAACTATATATTATGTATTTCACGCTATTGGTGGTCGTCATCCTTACGGCCATTGCGCTGGTCGCAGTCGCGCTGGGTATCGCCCGCGCCGTGTCGCCGCGTTCGTACAATCCCCAGAAAGGCGAGGCTTACGAGTGCGGCATCCCGACGCGGGGACGTTCGTGGATGCAGTTCAAGGTGGGTTACTACCTCTTCGCCATTCTCTTCCTGATGTTCGATGTTGAGACGGTGTTCCTCTTTTCATGGGCCGTCGTCGTGCAGGAACTGGGTGTCTACGGACTGGTCAGCATCCTTTTCTTTTTGGTAGTACTGATTCTGGGCCTTGCCTATGCATGGCGGAAAGGAGCTTTGGAATGGAAATAAAGAGACCGAAAATCAAGTCGATGAAGTATGAAGACTTCAACGACAACGAATATCTCGAACAGATGACGCACGAACTGCGCGAAAACGGAACCAACGTGATCGTGGGGTGTCTCGACGAGGTGATCAACTGGGGCCGCAGCAACAGCCTCTGGCCCCTGACGTTTGCCACGAGCTGTTGCGGCATCGAGTTCATGTCCGTAGGCGCCGCGCGCTACGACTTTGCCCGGTTCGGGTTCGAAGTGGCCCGCGCCTCCCCGCGGCAGGCCGACTTCATCATGGTGGCCGGAACCATCACCCACAAGATGGCTCCGGTGCTCAAACGTCTCTACGACCAGATGGCCGACCCCAAGTACGTGATCGCCGTGGGCGGCTGCGCCATCAGCGGCGGGCCGTTCAAGAAGTCGTACCACGTGGTCAACGGCGTGGACAAGATTCTGCCCGTCGATGTCTATATCCCGGGATGTCCGCCGCGCCCCGAGGCGATGCTCTACGGCCTGATGCAGCTTCAGCGCAAGGTGAAGCTGCAGCGTTTCTTCGGCGGCGTGAACCGCCAGATCGACCAGCGGGAGTATGAAGAACTCCTCCGGCGCGACCTGACGGCGGGACAGGACGATTTGAATGTGGACGAAGAAGAAAAAAGAGAATTATGACCCTGACAGATAAAATAAAGACCTGGGAGCCTGCCGCCGTATGGTCCAAGGCCGGCGAAGGGATGTTCACCGTGCCTGCGGAGGCTTTTCGCGGCCTGGCCGAGCGCCTGAAGGCCGAAGGTTTCGATTTCCTGCGCAGCCTGACCGGCATGGACTGGGGCGAAGAGGGCTTCGGCGTGGTTTACCACATGGAAGCGACCTCGACGGGAGAGAATGTCGTGCTGCGAACGCTGACCCCCGAGCGGGAACGCCCCGTCTTGCCTTCGGTATGCGACCTGTGGAAAACCGCCGAACTGAACGAGCGCGAAGTGTTCGACTTTTTCGGCGTCCGCTTCCTGAACCATCCCGACATGCGCCGCCTCTATCTGCGCGACGACTGGGTGGGATACCCCCTGCGCAAGGATTACGATCCGGCGTCGAATCCGCTTCGTATGAGTAACGAAGTGTCGAAGGATTCCGCCCCGACCATCGAACTGCAACCCGACGGCAGCTTCATCCGCGGCCGCAACGTGCTTTTCGAGGAGGAGGAGTACGTCATCAACGTAGGCCCCCAGCACCCGGCGACGCACGGTGTGCTGCGTTTCCGTGTGTCGCTCGAAGGCGAGATCATCCGAAAACTCGACGTGCACTGCGGCTACATCCACCGCGGCATCGAGAAGATGTGCGAGGCGCTGACCTATCCCCAGACGCTGGCCCTGACCGACCGTCTCGACTACCTCGGGGCTTCGCAGAACCGCCATGCGCTCTGCATGTGTATCGAGAAGGGGCTGGGCGTCGAGGTTTCGGAGCGTGTCCAGTACATCCGTACGATCATGGACGAATTGCAGCGCATCGACTCGCACCTGCTGTTCTTCGCCTGCCTCTGCATGGACATGGGCGCGCTGACAGCCTTTTTCTACGGTTTTCGCGACCGCGAGAAGGTGCTCGACATCCTGGAGCAGACGACCGGAGGCCGCCTGATCCAGACCTACAACACCATCGGCGGCGTCGAGGCCGACATCCATCCCGACTTTGTGCGTAAGGTCAAGGAGTTTATTGCCTACATGCGCCCGATGCTGCGCGAGTACCACGAGATTTTCACCGGCAACGTCATTGCGCAGGAGCGCCTGAAAGGTACGGGCGTGCTGACGCGCGAAGACGCCGTTTCGTTCGGCGCCACGGGCGGTACGGGCCGCGCTGCGGGCTGGGCCTGCGACGTGCGCAAACGCCACCCCTACGCCGTTTACGGCAAAGTGGATTTCGAGGAGGTGCTTTTCACCGAAGGCGACTGTTTCGCCCGCTACATGGTCCGCATGAAGGAGATCGAACAGAGCATGCGCATCATCGAGCAGTTGATCGACAATATTCCCGAAGGCGACTTCCGGCAGAAGATGAAACCGGTGATCCGCATTCCCGAGGGCAGTTACTACGCCGCCGTTGAGGGGAGCCGCGGTGAGTTCGGCGTCTTCATCGAGAGCCGGGGCGACAAGTTCCCCTACCGGGTGAAATTCCGCTCGACGGGACTGCCTCTGGTCGCCTGCCTGGAAACCATCGCCCGTGGAACGAAGATCGCCGACCTGATCGCCATCGGCGGTACGCTCGATTACGTGGTTCCGGATATTGACAGATAAAAAAGAGTTAATATGTTCGATTTCTCAATAATTACGAGCTGGGTCCACGGGTTGCTGACCTCTTTCATGCCCCTCGGACTGGCTGTTTTCATCGAATGCGTGATCGTCGGCGGCTGCCTGCTGCTGATGTACACGGTGATCGCCATCCTGATGATCTTCATGGAGCGCAAGGTCTGTGCGGCCTTCCAGTGCCGCCTGGGCCCCATGCGCGTGGGTCCGTGGGGTACGGTGCAGGTTATCTGCGACGTGTTCAAGATGCTCACCAAGGAGATCATCACCATCCGCCGTTCGGACAAGTTCCTCTATAACCTCGCCCCTTACATCGTTATCCTGGCATCGGTGCTGGCCTTCGCCTGCCTGCCGGTGAACAAAGGGCTGGAGGTGCTGGACTTCAACGTGGGCGTCTTCTTCATGATGGCCGCCTCGTCGATCGGCGTGGTCGGCATCCTGCTTGCCGGGTGGAGCTCCAACAACAAGTATTCGCTCATCGGCGCCATGCGAAGCGGCGCACAGATGATTTCGTATGAACTTTCCATCGGTATTTCGATCCTCACGATCATTGTGCTGACCGACACCATGCAGTTCTCCGAAATCGTGGCCCGGCAGGCCGACGGGTGGTTCCTCTTCAAGGGACATATCCCGGCGCTCATCGCCTTTGTCATCTACCTGATCGCGGGCAACGCCGAGGTCAACCGCGGACCGTTCGACCTCCCGGAGGCCGAGTCGGAACTCACGGCCGGCTACCATACCGAGTATTCGGGCATGCACTTCGGCCTGTTCTACGTCGCCGAGTTCGTCAACCTGTTCATCGTCGCGGGCGTCGCCGCCACCATCTTCCTCGGAGGCTGGATGCCGCTGCACATTGCGGGCTGGGAGGGCTTCAACACCGTGATGGACTACATTCCGGGTTTCGTGTGGTTCTTCGGCAAGGCCTTCTTCGTGGTGTGGCTGCTCATGTGGATCAAGTGGACCTTCCCCCGCCTGAGGATCGACCAGATCCTGACGCTCGAATGGAAATACCTGGTTCCCATCGGCCTCGCCAACCTGCTGCTGATGGTTATCGTCGTCGTCTTTAAACTGCATTTCTGATTATGATGAATTATATCAAAGGTCTTTTCCACGGACTGGGAAGCCTTATGACGGGACTTAAAGTGACGGGACGCGAGTTTTTCACCCCCAAGATCACCGAGCAATACCCCGAGAACCGGGCCACGCTGAAGATGTTCGACCGTTTCTGCGGCGAGTTGACGATGCCCCACGATGCCGGGGGCAACAACAAGTGCATCGCCTGCGGGCTCTGCCAGTCGGCCTGTCCCAACGAAACCATCCGCATCACGACCGAGACGGTCACCGACCCCGAGACGGGCAAGAGCAAAAAACGGCTGGCGCTCTACGAATACGACCTGGGGGCGTGCATGTTCTGCCACCTGTGCGTCAACGCCTGCCCGACGGGTGCGATCCGCTTCTCGACCGATTTCGAACACGCCGTCTACACGCGTGAAAAACTGGTTAAACAACTCAATAAACAGTAGGTCATGGAAATTACACTCGAACTCATTGTTTTCGTCATTCTCGCGCTGTTTATCGGCGTGAGCGCGATACTCGCCGTGACGACCAAACGCATCCTGCGCGCCGCGACCTACCTGTTGTTCGTCCTGTTCGGCACGGCGGGCATCTACTTCCAGCTCAACTATTCGTTCCTCGGAGCGGTGCAACTGCTGATCTACGCCGGCGGTATCACCGTGTTGTACGTCTTCTCGATCCTGCTGACATCGAGCCAGGGCGACAAGACCGAGGACCTGAAAGGCTATAAACTCTTCGTGGGACTGGCCGCCACGCTGGCCAGCCTCGGCATCTGCCTCTGGATCACGCTCGGCCACAACTTCCTGCCTTCGCATTTCGAGCACGGCGAACTGGATGTGCGGACCATCGGGCATGCGCTGATGAGCAGCGAAAAATTCGGTTACATACTGCCCTTCGAGGTTATCAGCCTGCTGCTGCTGGCCTGCATCGTCGGCGGTATCCTCATTGCCCGCAAACGCTAAAAAAGTACGACTATGATACACATGGAATACTACCTCGTTGTCTCCACGATCATGATGTTCGTGGGCATCTACGGATTCGTCACGCGCCGCAACCTGCTGGCGATGCTGATCTCTGTCGAACTGATCCTCAATTCGGTGGACATCAACTTCGTGGTCTTCAACCGCTTCCTCTTCCCCGAGCAGCTCGAAGGGTTCTTCTTCACCCTTTTCGCCATCGGAATCAGCGCCGCGGAGACTGCCGTGGCTATCGCCATCATCATCAATATCTACCGCAACATCCGCAACATCGGAGCCAAGAGCCTGCGGGAAATGAAGTGGTAACGGCCCGAAAAAACGACATTCTATGGAATATACGATTCTGATTTTGTTGCTGCCGCTGTTGAGCTTCCTTTTCCTGGGGCTTGCGGGCATGAAACTCCGGCCTGTGGCGGCGGGCGTCGTCGGTACGGCGGTGCTGGCCGTCGTGGCGCTGCTGAGCTATTACACGGCTTTCGAATACTTCACCGCCGGGCGCGACGCCGCGGGCGTGTTCCCGACCCTCGTGCCGTGGAATACGGTGTGGCTGCCCATCGGCGGAGAGTTGCACATCGACCTGGGCATCCTGCTGGACCCGATTTCGGTGATGATGCTCGTGGTGATCTCCACGGTTTCGCTGATGGTCCACATCTACTCTTTCGGTTATATGAAGGGCGAACGGGGTTTCCAGCGTTATTACGCGTTCCTGTCGCTCTTTACGATGAGCATGATCGGGCTGGTCGTCGCTACGAACATTTTCCAGATGTACCTCTTCTGGGAGCTGGTGGGCGTCAGCTCTTACCTGCTGATCGGTTTCTACTATACAAAGAAGGAGGCTGTGGCCGCGTCAAAGAAGGCCTTTATCGTGACACGTTTCGCCGACCTGGGTTTTCTCGTCGGCATCCTCGTCTACGGTTATTACGCCGGAACGTTCTCCTTTACGCCCGAAGCGAACCTGCTGGTGGCCGCCGGGACGATGATTCCGCTGGCGCTGGGGCTGATGTTCATCGGCGGTGCGGGCAAGAGTGCCATGTTCCCGCTGCATATCTGGCTGCCCGATGCGATGGAGGGTCCGACCCCCGTGTCGGCCCTGATCCATGCCGCGACGATGGTCGTGGCGGGCGTCTACCTCGTAGCGCGGATGTTCCCGCTCTTCATCGGTTATGCGCCCGAAGTGCTGCACTGGACAGCCTATATCGGGGCCTTTACGGCACTGTATGCGGCCGTTGTAGCCTGCGTGCAGAGCGACATCAAGCGCGTCCTGGCGTTCAGCACCATTTCGCAGATCGGCTTCATGATCGTGGCGCTGGGCGTCTGCACTTCGACCGACCCGCACACCGGCGGACTGGGTTACATGGCATCGATGTTCCACCTCTTCACCCACGCCATGTTCAAGGCCCTGCTGTTCCTCGGCGCGGGGTGTATCATTCATGCGGTACACTCCAACGAGATGTCGGCCATGGGCGGCCTGCGGCGTTATATGCCGCTGACCCATGCGACGTTCCTCGTGGCGTGCCTCGCCATTGCGGGCATCTGGCCCCTGAGCGGCTTTTTCTCGAAGGACGAGATTCTCACGGCCTGCTTCTCTTTCAGCCCCGTGATGGGGTGGCTGATGACCGCTATTGCGGGACTTACGGCCTTCTACATGTTCCGGCTCTATTACGGCATTTTCTGGGGTAAGGAGAACCGCGAACTGCATGCGCGCCACGCGCCGCACGAAGCGCCGCTGACGATGACCCTGCCGCTCGTGTTCCTGGCAGCCGTGACCTGCGTGGCGGGATTCATCCCCTTCGGGGAGTTAGTGTCGAGCGACGGCGCGGCCTATGCGATCCATATCGACCGGAGCGTCGCCGCCGTGAGCCTCTGCGTTGCCGCGGCGGCCATCGCGTTGGCGACGTGGATGTACGCCCGCGACCGGCAGCCCGTGGCTGACAAACTGGCCGCGACGTTCAGCGGTCTGCACCGGGCGGCTTACCACCGGTTCTACATCGACGAAATCTACCAGTTCATTACCCACCGGGTGATTTTCGCCTGCATCTCGACCCCTATTGCGTGGTTTGACCGCCATGTGGTCGACGGGTTCATGAATTTCCTGGCCTGGGGCACGAACGGCGTCGCCTATGCGATTCGCGACATGCAGAGCGGCAGCGTGCAGCGTTACTGCATCTGGTTCCTCGGCGGTGCGCTGGGCCTTACGATCCTGATTCTTCTAATCTGTTAATCCGAACGAGTTATGAATATACTATCTCTGTTTCCAGCTGTTCCGCTCGTGATGATGCTGGGTCTGTGGCTCTCGAAGTCGACGCGGCAGATTCACGCCGTGATGGTTGCGGGTTCTTCGCTGCTCGTGGCGCTGGCTGTCGTGCTCGTGGTGCAATACCTCGGCCTGCGCGGCGCCGGCGAGACGGCTGCAATGCTCTTCACCGAAAGTCATGTCTGGTATGCGCCGCTCAACATCCACTATGCCGTGGGCGTCGACGGAATCTCGGTGGCGATGCTGCTGCTGTCGGCCATCATCGTCTTCACGGGCACGTTCGCATCGTGGCAGATGAAGAGCGACATCAAGGCCTATTTCCTCTGGTTCTGCCTGCTGAGCGTAGGTGTGTTCGGGTTCTTTATTTCGGTCGACCTCTTCACGATGTTCATGTTCTACGAGGTGGCGCTGATTCCGATGTACCTCTTGATCGGCGTCTGGGGCAGCGGGCGCAAGGAATACGCCGCCATGAAGCTGACGCTGATGCTCATGGGCGGTTCGGCGCTGCTGCTGATCGGTATCCTGGGCATCTACTTCGGTGCGGGGGCGACGACGATGAACATTCAGGAGATCGCCGCGCTGCACAACATCCCCGTCGCGTTGCAGCGTATCTGGTTCCCGCTGGTGTTCGTCGGTTTCGGGGTGCTGGGCGCGCTGTTCCCGTTTCATACGTGGAGCCCCGACGGCCATGCTTCGGCGCCGACCGCCGTGTCGATGCTTCATGCCGGCGTGCTGATGAAACTGGGCGGATACGGCTGTTTCAGAGTCGCTATGTACCTTTTGCCCGAAGCGGCGCAGGAACTGAGCTGGATATTTATCATCCTGACAACCATTTCCGTCGTCTACGGCGCTTTCTCGGCCTGCGTGCAGACCGACCTCAAGTACATCAACGCCTACTCCTCGGTGTCGCACTGCGGACTGGTGCTGTTCGCCGTGTTGATGATGAACACCACGGCCGGTACGGGCGCCGTGCTCCAGATGCTGAGCCACGGATTGATGACGGCCCTGTTCTTCGCCCTGATCGGCATGATTTACGGCCGTACGCATACGCGGGACATCCGCCAGTTGAGCGGGCTGATGAAGGTGATGCCGTTCCTCGCCGTCGGGTATGTGATTGCGGGTCTTGCCAACCTCGGATTGCCGGGCCTGAGCGGCTTTGTCGCCGAGATGACCATCTTCAACGGCGCGTTCATGAATGCCGACACGTTCCATCGCGTGGTGACCATCATCGCCTGCACGTCGATCGTCATTACGGCGGTCTACATCCTGCGGGTGGTCGGAAAAATTCTCTACGGGACGTGTGAAAACCCGGAACACCTGAAGCTCTCCGACGCCACGTGGGACGAGCGGCTGTCGGTCGTCTGCCTCGTCGTCGCCATTGCCGGCATGGGCCTCGCGCCGCTGTGGGTGAGCGACATGATCCGCGGCAGCGTTTCGGAGGTTATTACGCACATAATGAACTAAGCGAACTATGGATTACACCTCGATATTTACGCTGATGCGGGCCGAAGTGACCCTCACGGCGATTCTCGTCCTGCTGTTTCTCTACGACCTCATGGCCGGGGAGCGCGGACGCCGCTATTTCTCGGCCGTGGCCTGCTCCCTGATGGTGGTGCAGGTCGTCGTGAATCTCGTTCCGGCTGCGGCGGGCGAAGCCTTCGGCGGCATGTTCCAGTATACGCCGATAGACGGTATCGTCAAGAGCATGCTCTCCGTCGGGGCGCTCATCGTTTTCCTGCAGTCCGACACGTGGCTGCGCCGCGAGGACACGCGCCACAAGCAGGGCGAATTTTACATTCTGACGCTCTCGACGCTGCTGGGCATGTACTTCATGATCGGTGCGGGCAATTTCCTGCTGTTCTTCATCGGGCTGGAGCTGGCTTCCGTGCCGATGGCCTGCCTGGTGGCTTTCGACAAATACAAACGCTATTCGGCCGAGGCCGGGGCGAAATACATCCTCTGCGCCCTGTTTTCGAGCGGTTTGATGCTTTACGGCATTTCGTTCCTCTACGGGACCACCGGAACGCTCTATTTCGACGATATGGCCGCGCGCATAACCGGTTCGCCGTTGCAGGTGATGGCCCTGGTTTTCTTCTTCTCGGGCCTCGGGTTCAAGATTTCGCTCGTGCCCTTCCACCTCTGGACGGCGGATGCTTACCAGGGTGCGCCGACGAACGTGACTTCCTACCTTTCGGTAGTTTCGAAGGGCGCTGCGGCGTTTGTCCTGCTGACGGTGCTTATCAAGGTTTTCGCCCCGATGGTCCGGGAGTGGCAGACGCTGCTCTATGTCGTGACGGTGCTGAGCATTACCGTCGCTAACCTCTTCGCCATCCGCCAGAAGGACCTCAAGCGTTTCATGGCCTTCTCGTCGATTTCCCAGGCCGGATACATCATGCTGGCCGTTATCGGCGGCAGCGCCATCGGCATGACCTCGCTGGTCTTCTATGTGCTGGTTTACATGGCTGCGAACCTTGCTGTATTCGGCGTGCTGTCGGTCGTCGAGCAGCACAGTGACGGCAAAGTCGGACTGGAGGATTATAACGGATTTTCCCGCACCAATCCCCGCCTGGCCGTGCTGATGACCCTTGCGCTGTTCTCGCTGGCGGGAATTCCGCCTTTCGCCGGGTTCTTCTCGAAATTCTTCGTCTTCGCCGCGGCTTTCAAGGACGGGTTCCACCTGCTGGTTTTCATCGCCCTGATCAATACGGTGATTTCGCTCTATTACTACCTGCTGATCGTCAAGGCGATGTATATTACGCCCAACGATACGCCGATCGCAACGTTCCGCAGCGACCGCTATACGCGTATCAGCCTTGTGCTCTGCATGGCCGGCGTGTTGCTGCTGGGCCTCGTCAGTGCGGTTTACGACGGTATCAATGCCTTTGCATTCGGGCTCTGACCGGATGCGGGAATATGCAATGCGAGGCACGGTTTTTCCGTGCCTCGCATTTTTTTGTGGCGTTGTGCCGGGCGGAAAGGCTGTGCCGGTCGCCGGGATGTTATTTCCGTTTCTCGATGTTGAGCAGTTGCCCTTTGATGTCGAGACCCCCGGCATAGCCCGTGAGTTTGCCGTCGTAACCCAGCACGCGGTGGCAGGGGACGACTATGACGATGGGGTTGCGGTTGTTGGCCATGCCGACGGCGCGGAACGATTTGTTGTGGCCGATCTGTACGGCGATCTGTCCGTAGGTGCGCGTCTCGCCGTAGGGGATTGTCAGCAGCGCCTGCCATACGGTTTTCTGGAACGGGGTCCCGTCGGGCTCGAGCGGCAGCGTGAAATCGCGGCGCGTGCCGGAAAAGTATTCCCGGAGTTGCCGGGCTGCCTCCTGCAACAGGGGTGCAGAGGCGGGGTCGGCTGTGGATGTGGAGTTTTCGGGCGTTTCCGTGCCGAAACGGATGGAAGTGATGGCTTTGTCGGTTGCCGTGATCATCACCGGACCGACAGGCGTTTCGATCTGTAATGTGCGTGTCATAGTTTTTCAGCGTTATTTGTCAACTTCTTCAGGTAGTTCTTTCCGTTTCTGCGACCGGTCCCAATCCGGGGCAGGGCTGCGGGGCCGTTTTGGTGTCGCAGCAGCCGGGCAATCCGCATGCGACATGTCTCCGCCTGTTGTTTGCAGGCGGGGCGGTCGTATGCGCAAACACGGCCAGGGGCGTGACAGCACCCGTCGGGTGTTGAAAAACCAGGCCGGACCGTTACAGGTTCCTCAGCGTATAGTCGATCATTTTCTGTCGGATGTGCGCCGTGGCGTCGGGCATCATCGAGTGGTTCTGATCGGGGTAAACCATCATGTCGTACTGCTTGCCGGCGCGGTTGAGCGCGCGGGTCATCTCGACGGTGTTTTGGAAATGGACGTTGTCGTCGGCAGTGCCGTGGATGATCAGCAGGCGGGTTTGCTTGTCGTCGAGCATCCGCGCGAAGTTGATCGGCGAATTGTCGTCGTAGCCCGCGGCGTTGTACTGCGGGAGGTTGTTGTAGATCTCGGTGTAGATCGTGTCGTAGTAGCGCCACGAGGAGACGGGAGCCACGGCGATCGCCATCTTGAACAGCCCGAGGCCCTTCATGGCGCAACTCAGGGCCATGAATCCGCCGTAGGACCAGCCGTAGATGCCGATGCGCGCCGGATCGACATAAGGCTGTGCCGCCATGTAGCGGGCCGTCGAAAGCTGGTCTTCGACCTCCAGCGCACCCAGGCGGCCGTAGGTCTGTTTCTTGAATTTCTCGCCCCGGAATCCCGTGCCGCGGCCGTCGGCGCAGACCACGATGTAGCCTTTGTCGGCGAGGGCGTCCTCCCAGTCCATCGACCAGCGGTCGCGTACGGACTGCGAGCCGGGGCCCGAATACTGGGTCAGCAGCACGGGGTAGCGCTGCGAGGGGTCGAAGCCGCGGGGTTTGACGATATAGGCGTTCAGGCAGTCGCCGCGCTCGGTGGTGAAGGTGAAGAACTCCTTGACGGGGCGGTTTGCGGCGGCCAGCTCTTCGCGCAGTTCTCGGCTGTCGGCCAGCGTGCGGATCGGTTTGCCCTGGGCGTCGCAGATCTCCGTCAGGTTGGGCGTCGAGGCGTTGGAGAAGGTGGTGATGAAGTATTTCATCCCGGCGCTCGGGGCTGCGGTGTAGAAGCCCTCGCCCGTGGTGAGGCGTTGTTTATCCTTGCCGTCGAGGCGCACGCTGTAAAGGTTGCGGCGCAACGGCGAAGTCTCGGTCGAGAGGAACCACACGCGTTTGCCGTCGGTTCCCACGACATCGGTCACCTCCCAGTCGCCTTTGGTTACCTGCTCGAGGATTCCCCGGCGGAGACTGTACAGGTAGAGGTGCATGTAGCCCGTGTGGCTCTCCTGCCGTACGAGGAAGCGATCCTTGTCGACGAAGGTCACGGTTTTGTCGTCCACGCGCTCGACGTATTGCTGTGCACGTTCGTCATAGACCGTACGCTGTGCCCCGTGGGGTTCGCAGACGAGCATCTCGAAGGTGTTCTGGCGGCGGTTGAGGCGGTAGTACCACGGCCGTCCGTCGGGCGTCCAGCCGATGCGGGGGATATATTGATCGGTTTCGGAACCCGTGTCGATGCGTTCTTTGGCGCCGGTTTCGAGGTCGGCGATCCAGAGTTGGACCACGGAGTTGCGTTCCCCGGCTTTGGGGTATTTGAACGAATAGGCGTGGTTGTAGAGTTTGCCGTCGAAGCGCATCATCTCCATCAGCGGCACTTCGCTCTCGTCGAAGCGCAGGTAGGCGATGCGGCGGCTGTCGGGCGAGAAGGCATATGCCTTCGTGATGCCGAACTCTTCTTCGTAGACCCAGTCGGTCGTGCCGTTGATGACCGTGTTCCAGGCTCCGTCGTCGGTGATGCGGCGTGTAGCCTGCGTGGCGATGTCGTAGACATAGAGGTCGTTGCGGTCGGAGTAGGCGATTTTCTGGCCGTCGGGCGAGAAGGAGGCGTCGCGCGGCGATTCGGCATCGCGCAGTACGGGCCGTACGGCGTTGTCGCGCACGAGCGAATAGGTGGTCGTATAGGAGTGGCGGTAGATCGGCTTGCGGCCCGAGGCGATCAGGATGGCCCGTTCGTCGGGTGAAAAAGCGTAGTCCGTAATGACGAGGTTCGGCGCGGGCACGGGGAGCATGCTTTCGCCGGGGGCGGCGGAGGCGTAGCTGTAACGGAGGATGTTGTTGGCTTCGAGGGTGGTGTAATGCTCGCCGTCGGTCATCGAGCGGATGCCGTGCACCGATTCGTTGAGGCCCCGCAGGCGGGCGATTTCGGCGTATTCGTTCTGGGCGAGAACTGCTCCGGCGGTTACCGCGAGCAGTCCCGTAAGGATGGTTTGCTTGATTGTCACGATTGTGTTGTCTTTATTTGTATCGCTCGGTAAGCCCCGCCGGAACGGAGCCTGCGGAGAATTGGCCCCGTTTCGGCTTTGGCGTCCGGCAGCCTCAAACGATTGCCCCTGTTTGTCGTCACGGTGAAATGACCGGACTTATCGGGGTTGTTACGGGCGGACCGGAACCGGCGGGTCGGAGACGTGCGGGGGTCTCCGACTGCCTATATGTCTTCTACGTCGAAATCGTAGCCGAGGCGTTTTCCGGTAACGAATTTCGAATTGTCCATCTTGGTGTTGAACTGGTCTACCGTCACGCGCTTGTTCTCCTCGTAGGGCGGCATCAGCAGGTCGAAATTCAGTGCGAAGGAGATCGCCGCTTCGAGAATGTTCACCAGCGCCTCCTGCTCGATCTCCGCTTTGCCGAAATCCGTCGCCCGCATCGAGCCCTGCTGCTTGCCTTCGACAAAATAGCGGTGTTCGCGGTTGATGAAGATGCGCCCGATCAGGTAGCCTTCGTCGGCGTTGCGGTTGAATTTGAACGAGTCGGAAAGGAAGTTGTAGATGTTGATGAGCCCGCAGTAGGAGTTGTCGCAGTCGCTTTGTACGTAGGGGTTTTGCCAGATGAGGTGGTTGGTGTCGAATTCGAAAACGTCGGTGTGCATCTGGAAAATCAGGATGTCGTTGGCCACCTGCAACTGGGCTTCGAATTTGCCGCGGTCGCGGTATTCGAGCCGCACGCGGCGGTCGAGTTTGCCGTCCAGTTCGTCGTCCATCTCCGAAGCCATCTCCAGCAGCGTTTCCTTCAGCAGGTTGAACGCTCCGAAGGTGTTGTCGAAAACCTTCTGCTTCAGCGTCGATTTGCGGATGATCGTATCGAGGATCTTTGCTCTCAGCGGGGTTGTATCCATGGTATGTAGGTTTATTTTATGCGTATTTCGCGCCCTGCGGCGATCTCTTCGTCGGGCCGGAGTTTATTGAGCTTTTCGATCGACCGCGTACGGATGGCGTAGGACTGGCCTACGGAGTAAGCCGTTTCGCCCCGGCGGCTGATGTGGTGCTTGGCGTTGCCCGTCCAGCGCTTCTGCTTGCGCTCGATATAGACCACCTCGCCCGTCACCGGCTGGGCCTTTTTGTCCTTCAGGTCGTTGAACTTGCGCAGGTTGCGCGGCGAGAGGCGGAATTTCTGCCCGATGTTCTCGAACGTGTCGTTCTCCTTGGCCAGCACGTAGTGCACGCCGTTGGTGGCATAGACGTTGTAGCCTTGGTGGGCGTTGATCGTCACACGGTAGTTGTCGGGGTCGATGGCGCCTTCGGTCCGGGCGAGCTCTTCGACGCTGCTCTGCGACGAGAACCACTCTTCGGGATCGCGTTTCAGGCCGTAGCGCGAGGCGTAGAGTTGCGCGCCGTCGGGCCGGTCGAGCAGGAAAAGCTGGTTCTCTTCGATGATGCGGACGAGCCGCTGCGCATAGTCGGGGGCCGTAGCGTAGCCTGCGGCCTTCAGGCCCCGCGCCCAGCTTTTATAGTCGTTGGAAGGGTAGGCGAAGAGCGAATCGTAGCGCGGCTGCGAGTCGAGGAACTCGGCGTGGTCGCGGTACGACTCTTCGACCGAAGAGTAGGAGCGGAAGCATTCGCCCTTCGCATCGTCGTCGTGGTAGACCTTGTCGCCCGTCCAGTTGCGCTTGCACTTGATGCCGAAGTGGTTGTTGGACTTCATCGACAGCAGGCTGTTGCCGCAGTCGGATTCGAGGATTCCCTGCGCCATGGTGATACTGGCGGGGATTCCGTAGCGTTCCATATGGGCAATGGCGATGGGCATGTAGCGGCTGATATACTCTTCGCGCGTCTGGCGCACCTGCGCCCCGAGCTGTGCGAAACAGCAGAGGAGGATTCCCGAAAGGAGTATTGCTTTTTTGGAAAAAGTCATTATCTTTGTTTAATCGTTACCGACAAAGGTATAACTTTCCGGCGAAAATTACAATAATACTATAAAGCTATGTTTACCGAAAACGCGAACCGTATTTTCAACCAGTCTATCGAAGAGTATCATCGCTGGGACGATGTGGATCATCCGATCGACAACCCGTATGCACCGGGTTCGATCGATCATCTGCTCTACCACAAGAACTGGATAGATACGGTACAGTGGCACTTGGAGGACATTATCCGCGATCCGGCCATTGACCCTGCGGAGGCGCTGAAGATCAAACGCCGCATCGACAAGTCGAACCAGGACCGTACGGACATGGTGGAATACGTGGATTCCTACCTGTTGGACAAATACAAGGACGTGAAGCCCGTGGAGGGCGCACGGCTCAACACCGAAACCCCGGCCTGGGCCATCGACCGCCTGTCGATCCTCGCGCTGAAAATCTACCACATGGCGCGCGAGGCGGAGCGTACGGACGTGGACGAGGCGCACCGCGCAGCCTGCCGCAAGAAACTGGACGTGCTGCTTGCGCAGCAGGTCGACCTTTCGGGGGCCATCGAAGAACTGATCGAGGATATCGAGGCGGGACGCAAGTACATGAAGACGTATAAACAGATGAAGATGTACAACGACCCTGCGCTGAATCCGGTGCTCTATGGTCAGAAAAAATAGAGGTGTAACGACGAATGGCAGGACGGACAACGACCGGGCGGGCGGCGCAGCGAGCGGCGTAACAGCCCGGCCGGATGTGCTTCCGCGTCATTTGCTGGTGATCCGGACTTCGGCGATGGGCGATGTGGCGATGCTGCCGCATGCGCTCCGGGCGCTGATGGCCGCTTATCCCGGCCTGCGGGTCACGGTGGCGACGCGGGCGATGTTCAGGCCCTTCTTCGAGGGGTTGGATGTCGGGTTTCTCGATGTCGATACCCAGGGCGCCCACCGTTCCCTCGTGGGGATGTGGCGGCTGGCCGCCCAGGCCCGGCGGCTGGGCGTGGATGCCGTGGCCGACGTGCACGACGTGCTGCGTTCGAAGACGTTCCGTTTGCTGATGCGGCTGCACGGCGTTCCCGAGGCTTCGATTTACAAGGGGCGCGCCGAAAAGCGGGAGTTCATCCGCTGCGGAGGCCGCGGCATGGAGCCGTTGCGCCACACGGTGCTGCGCTATTGCGACGTTTTCCGGAAGTTGGGTTTCATGCTGGACGATCCTGCGCCCGCCGTGCATCGGGAACGTCCCAATCTTTTCGGGGAGAAACACGGTGTGTGGGTCGGGTTCGCACCCTTCTCGGCACACCGGGGCAAGACTTATCCCGACGGGCAGAGCCGCGAACTGGTGCGGATGCTCTCGGAGCGTTACGACCGGGTTTTCATCCACGGGGGCGGAGGCGGCGAGCAGGTGTTCGCCGAAGAGATGGAACGCGCATATCCCAACGTTACGGCCTTGTACGGCAAAGTCCGTTTTGCCGGGGAGATGGACCTCATCGCCAACCTGGATTGCGTGGTATCGATGGATTCGCTGGTCATGCATCTGGCGTCGCTTGTGGCGACGCCCGTGGTGTCGGTATGGGGCGCGACGCACCCCGGACTGGGATTCCTCGGCTACGGGGTGTCGCAGGAGGGAATTTTGCAGGCCGACATGGCTTGCCGGCCCTGTTCGGTTTTCGGCAACAAGCCCTGCCGTTATGGGGACTATCGCTGCCTGAAGGCCGTGACCCCGGAAATGGTCGCCGAACGGGTGGCGAAGATTGTGGCAACTGTCCGGACTGTTCCGGAAACAGATAAATAAACTAAAACGTAACCAGGTTCCGGGACGATTTCCCGGAGCGATACCGGACGGGAAACGGGGCTGAGAATCAGTTCCCGGTTTCTGTTTTGGATTTGATTCCTCTTATTTTGGCTCCCCGGTTCCGGGGCATCGTATTTCATTTTCGTGAAATCGTATTTTTTGGTTACGTACAGGGCTTGTCCCATTCGTACTTATTATAACCGACCTGATGAACTTATGAAGAAACTTTATCGCTATCTCCTGATTTTAGCCGCGTTTGCGGCAGCCGGCGGCTGTTCGTCCGATAAGGAAGAGACCGGAAATCCCGATGTTCGATTTTATGCAACGCCGGCTTCGCTGAACTTCGAAGCCGGAAAAAACGCATTGCAACTGAATATCTCGACGACGGCGCATTGGAAAATAACGTGTGACGACACGTGGCTGAGCGCCGCCCCGTCGGAAGGCACGGGCTCGGCGAAGGTCGAAATTACGGCACAGGCGAATCCGCTGACCCAGCCGCGCACGTCGTCGCTGACGATCGCATACGGCGGCGCGGAGCCGGCGGTGATTCCCGTTTCCCAGAAAGTGGACGGGGAGGAGCAGGTCGACCTGTTCGGCTCGACCGGGGAGATGAAAACTTTCCTGAAAGCGCGTGTCGACGCCTGCAATTATGCCGAGTCGGTGACGACGACTGCCGGAGGCGTGCTGAAATTCGGGTTCAAGGGCGCTGCGACGCGCGGCCTGAAGAAAGAGTCGATTCCCGTCTTTGCGGTAAATAATAACGGTTACTGGGCTGCGGACGGCGCCGCGACATCGGTGAAGGCCGATGCGGAGGCTCTGCGGGGCGGGGCGTCGCCTGAGGTGACCATGACCCCGGGCGGCAAGATCGCCCTGGACGGAGCCGATACGGGTATTGCCGCTCCTGCGGGCGGGACCGTCGACCTGCGCTGTGTGCTCAATACGGGGAAATACATCTGTTTCGTCTTCGCCGACGGCGAGGTTATCCGGATCGGCAGCGAGCTCGACGGAACCTTCAATCCGCCGCTTCCCGCGGGAGGCAAATCACTCAAGATACTTTTTATCGGCAACAGCTTTACGGTCGACGCCACGGAGCACCTGCCGGGAATGCTCGAAAGCGCCGGGATTACCCATATCCGGATGGTGAGGGCCTACCACGGCGGTTACAAACTGCCCGAATTTTTCGAGAATTACGCTGCACCGGACATCTGCACCTATTATTACTGCGAGCCGGGCGCGACGAAGTGGACCAACGACGGAACGTTGAACCGGTCGCTCAAGAGCATTGTCGAATCGGATACGTGGGACATCGTGACGTTGCAGGAGCACACCGGTTCGTACTATGCGTGGGAGTGGGACGAGACCGAGCGGGGCGCGATATCGGGACTTTGCGACTACATCCAGCAGGCACAGCCCCTCGACCGGCCCACGATCGGTTACATCATGGCACAGGCGTACGGAGCTTCGTCTGATTATTATCCGAAGTATTTCCCCAATCAGCAGGCGATGTTCGGGGCGATCGTGGCGCAGGTGCGGAAGATCACCGCGCAGACGTGCATCGACATCGTGGTCCCCTCGGGAACGTCGTTGCAGAACCTGCGGACCTCGTCGCTGAACAAGGACAACGGGATGGATCTCACGCGCGACTCCTACCACATGGATTACGGAATCAGCCGTTATGCTGCGGCAGCGACGGTGTTCCGGACGCTCGTCACACCCTGTACGGGTGTCAGCGTCGAAGGAAACGGTTACCGCTATTCGGCCGGCAGCACTTCGCCGACCGGCTATTCGACACCGGTTACCGATGCCAACGCCCCGGTGGCGATCCGGGCGGGGCTGGAAGCCTGCCGTGAGCCGTATGCGGTTACGGATATGAGTAAATTCTGACGGACATGCAGAATTGTTTACGGGATTCGGAACTCGTCGTGATGATGCAGAACGGCGACAAAGCAGCGTTCGGAGTGCTTTTCGACCGCTACTACGACCTGCTGCATACGTTTGCCAAACATATTATCAAGGATTCTGCCGTGGCGGAGGACATTATCCAGAACGTCTTCGTCAAGATGTGGATGCGCAAGGAGCAGGTCAACTCGAAGCTCTCGGTGCGCAACTACCTGCTGGTGGCTACGCGCAACGAGTTGTTCGACTACATGCGGCTGCGGTATAATCTGCTGCGCAGCGACATCAACGATGCGATGCTCAACGTCGCCGACACGGATACGGATGTTTACGACTATGTGGATGTCCGCGAACGGGTCGGGTTCATCGACTCGGTGATGCGCTCGATGCCGGACAAGCGCCGCGAGATATTCGCCATGCGTTACGACCGCAACATGACCAACGCCGAGATCGCCCGGGCGCTGAATCTCTCGATCCGCACGGTCGAAAAACACGTCGACCTGGCGATCAAGCAGATTCGAAAGACAATCTCCGTCGTGATGCTGTTCTTCGTGATGTTCTCCTGAAAAAAGACGAAACCCTATGGATACCAAGAAAAATATATCGCGTGAATTGCTGCTGAGTTACATGCAGGATAAATGTACGGAAGCCGAGGCGCAGCAGGTACGCATGTGGTTGCGGGAGCGGCTGAAAGACCCCGGAATGGACCAGATGTTCAGCGACCTGCTGGATGCCACCGAGATCGAATACGACCCCGAGGGAAAGGAGCGCGTGCGCCGCAAACTGGATTCGATCCTTTCCGCCTGCCCCGCTCCGAATTCCCCCCCCCCGCAGGAGTAGCGCCCGGTGGTGGCGGACACCCTTGCGTATAGCCGAATACGCAGCCGTCGTCGTTTCCGTAGCCCTGGCTTTTCATTACAGGCATCAGGCCGCTACCCCGCGCGAATGGGTGGAGGTCTATGCCGATATGGGCGAGCGGCGCGAGATCGTATTGCCCGACAGTTCCCACGTGTGGCTCAACGCGGGAACCAAACTCATCTATCCCAAAGAATTTAACCGGACGATCAGGCAGGTCTACCTGTCGGGTGAAATGTTCGCCGATGTCCGGCACGACGAGGACCGTCCGTTCATCGTCTCGGCCGACCGGCTGGAGGTGAAGGTCCTCGGCACGCAGTTCAACTTCAAATCGTATCAGGAGGACGTGAAGTCGGAGGTGAGCCTCGTGCACGGAAAGGTGTCGGTCAGCCTCAAGGCGTCGAAAATGAACGGGAAACTCACCCTCGAGCCCGGAGATATTCTCCGCTTCAACAAGACCAACAATCACATCGATTTTCTGAATTTCGATCCCGATTCCTACGCGAACTGGATCGACAACGACAATTTCTTCTTCGTGGAGCAGACCCTGGGCGACATCGTCGCCGACCTGCGCCGCCACTTCGCCGTCGATATCATCGTCACGGACAAGTCGCTGTGCGGGGAGACCTACTATGCGTCGTTCATCAACAACGAGTCGCTCGACGAAATCCTCGCTGCACTCAACAAGGACCTCCTGTTCTCGGTCCGCAAGGAGGCCGAGGTCTATTACATATCGCCACCCCTAAAATAACCATACCATGTAGTAAGCGAAAAACAGATGGAAACCTCAATGACCTATTTCTTTAAACTTCAAATTTCAATGTAATGAATAAACTTTTACCTTCCGTGAAAAGTTTAATCACGCTTGTCGCAGTCCTGTGCTTCATGTTCCAGGCTTCTGCGGCGCAGGCCCAGAAGGTGAGCCTGTCGGTCCGTAATGTGACCATCAAAGCGGCGATTGAACGCCTGCAAAAGGATTATGGCTATTCGTTCGTCATCAAGACGAAGGATGCCGATGTAAACAAGAAAATCACCCTGGATGTCAAAAACGAGGAGATCGGCGTCGTTGTCGGCAAGATGTTCGCCGGACAGAATGTCGTGAGCAGCGTCGAGGGCAAGATGATCGCCATCGTATCCACGCCCGCAAAGGAGGAACCGGCCGGCCGTGCTTCGGCCAATGCGGTCGTGAAGGGCGTGGTCAAGGACAGCGCCGGAAACCCGATCACGGGCGCTACGGTGATTGTCGACGGCACGACGATTGGCGCTACCACTGACCTCGACGGTTCGTTCTCGGTCAAGGTGGGCGGGCGCAAGGACATTCGCCTGATCGTCTCCTACCTCGGCCTGAAGACCAGGGAAGTTGCGGTCGGCGACCCGTCTCGGTTCTATGAAGTCCGTCTCGAAAACGATAACATGGCGCTCGACGAGGTGGTCGTTGTCGGTTACGGTACGCAGCGCCGCAGCCTGGTGACCAACGCCATCAGCCAGTTCAAACCCACGGAAGAGAACATGCGCAGCGTGATGTCGCCGTCGGAACTGCTCCAGGGCCGCATCGCCGGTGTGTCGATCTCCACCAGTTCGGGTAACCTCGGTTCGGCCGAGAAGATGAGCATCCGCGGTTCGTCGTCGCTCAGCGCGAGCAACGAGCCGCTTTACGTGATCGACGGTATTCCGTTGTCGAACAACTCCGCGTCGCTCTATTCGTTCGGCGAGAGCATGAGTTCGCTGGCGACGCTCAACCTCACGGACATCGAGTCGATCGAGGTGCTGAAGGACGCCGCGTCGGCCGCCATCTACGGTTCGCGCGCCACCAACGGTGTCGTGCTGATCACCACCAAGCAGGGCCGCGAGGGCAAATCGGAGATCAAGGTAAACTACGGTTTCAGCATCACGCAGTTCGCCAACAGGAACCGCCGCGAATACGTCGATTCGAAACAGTATGTCGAGGTTTTCAACGAAGGCATCGACAACTACAACCGCCAGAACGGATTCACGGTCAACAACTCGGGCTATGTCAAGCACATCCAGAATCCCTACGGGAACATGCCCGACACCGATTGGCTCGACCTGATCACCCGCCTCGGGCAGTCGCACTACCTCGACCTGTCGTTCTCGGGCGGCAACGCCAAGACCAAATACTACCTTTCGGGAAGTTACAATTACCAGGAGGGCGTCATCAAGACGAACGACATTTCGAAGGTCAACCTCAAATCCAACATCAGCCACGAGATGTTCAAATGGCTGAAGGTAGGCGCCAACATCAGCGGCAACTACCTGCACAACAACCGTATCCCGGGCGCCGACCTCGGATCGACGATCATCGGCCGCGCCGTACAGCAGCGTCCTTTCGACCGCCCCTACAAGCCCAACGGCGACTATTACACGGGCGGAACCGACGAGCTGCTGCTGCACAACGCCGTGCAGATTCTCGCCGAGGAGACCTCCTATACGGACAACTACCGTTTCATCGGCTCCTTCTGGGCCGAGGCGCAGATTATCGAGGGCCTGAAGGTCAAGGCGTCGTACAACAACGACTCGGCCTACACCTACGACTACGTCTATTACAACCAGAACCACCCCTATGCCGCCGACAACGGCCGTATCCTGGATCGTAACCGGTTTGTGATGACCAATACGATCGACCTCTACGCCAACTACGACCGCAAGATCGGCGAGGATTTCGAATTGGGCGCCATGGTGGGCCACTCGTTCCTCAAGACGAAGAGCCGCACGTCGTATATCGACGCGCAGAACTATCCCTCGCCCGCATTCGACGTGGCGAGCGTGGCCGCCAATATCGTCGGCGCCAGCGCCGGACTGTCGGAATATGCCATCGAGTCCTATTTTGCCCGTCTGAGCCTCGCCTACAAGGATCGTTACGTGGTCAATGCGACGATCCGTACCGACGGTTCGTCGCGGTTCGCTCCCGACAGCCGCTGGGGCTGGTTCCCATCGGTGTCGGTTGGCTGGAATGTCTCGAACGAGCCGTTCTGGGATGCCGATAAGACTGAACTGAAAATCCGTGCCAGCTATGGCCGTACGGGTAACCAGGACGGAATCAGCAATTACGGATGGCAGGCACTGATCAGCGGCGGCGTCAACTACGGCGGGCAGAGCGGTATCGCCATCTCGTCGAGCGGCAACGACAAACTGACGTGGGAGACCGCCGACCAGTACAACGCCGGATTCGACCTGAGCTTCCTGGGCGGCAAGATCAACATGATCGCCGACGTTTACCTGAAGAATACGAACAACCTGCTTTATTCGAAGCCCGTGCACGCCACGACCGGCGAGACCTCGATCCTGAGCAACATCGGTTCGATGCGCAACAAGGGTGTCGAGTTTACGATCAACACCCATTTCAACCTGGGCAAGGTGGCGTGGAGTTCGTCGCTCAACATTGCGCGCAACGTCAACAAGCTGACTTCGCTGCTCGAAGACGATATGCTGGCGATCGGTTCGAACCGTGCGCTGAAAATCGGCAAAACGGTCGGATCGTGGTATATTTTCCGCAAGGACGGCATCTACCAGTACGACGGTGAGGTTCCCCAGGCACTCTACGACAAGGGCGTACGCGCGGGCGATGTCAAGTATTGGGACCGGAACGGCGACGGCGACATCACCGACGACGACCGTATCGTTACGGGCAATCCCAACCCCAAATTCTCGGGCGGCTGGAACAATACCTTCAAGTACAAGGGCTGGGAGCTGAGCCTGTTCTTTACGTACAGCTACGGAAACGACGTTTTCGCATCGTGGATGACTCCCTGCGCCAAACCGGGTTATACGCGTTCGCTGCTGAAGCAGTTTGCCGACAACCGCTGGACGGGCCCCGGTACGACGAACGAATATCCCCGTGCGATCTATTCGTACAGCGGCTGGAACTCCAAGAACGGCACGAACCTGCTGACCGACGGCTCGTTCATCCGCCTGCGTTCGCTGACACTGGGTTACACCTTCCCGCAGCGGATGATCAACAAGATTCACCTGAAGGGACTGAGGCTCTATGCCCAGGGCGACAACCTCTTCCTCTGCTCGCGTTATCCCGGCTGGGACCCCGAGACGAGCGTGAACCTCGATCCGCGCTTCTACGGCGAGGATAACGACGGCGTTCCCCAGCCGCGTATCTTCAAGGTAGGCCTTAACATCACTTTTTAAATCCGACAATCATGAAATCGTTGCATAAAATCATATTGCTTGCCTTACTGCCCCTGATGGGAGCCTGTGGCAGTATGCTCGACATCGAACCGCACTCGGCGGTCTCCCCGACAGTCGTCGGTTCCGGCGATATCGAAGCGCTGCGTGTGGGCATGTACAGCCAGGTCCAGGAGAACCCGACCTATTATTCCTACATCGCCTTCGACCTTTTCGGCGGTGAACTGATGACCAGTACGGGGCGTCCGATCGACCTGATCAACTCGCTCTCCAATGCCCTGCATTCGTTTATCAGCAGCCAGTGGAACGGCTACTACAAGGCCCTTCTGCAGGTGAACAACGTCATGTCGATCGCCGAGGGGCTTCCCAACAACGCTACGCGGAACCGGGTGCTGGGCGAGTGTCACTATTTCCGGGCCTACATTTACCTCTGCCTGGTGACCCGTTTCAGCGACGTGCCCGTATTGCGCCAGAACACCCAGGACAAGGTTTCCCGCGATCCGGCATCGGAGGCGTGGGCGCTGATCGAGGAGGACCTCGACGCAGCTACGGGTTTCCTGAACGGACTGACCGCCGACAGCTACTACTACGTATCGCCGTTTGCCGTGACCGCTTTGAAGGCCCGCGTGAAGCTCTACATGGGCAAAAAGGGCGAAGCGAAGGAGCTGGCCGAGAGCCTGATCGAGAATCCGCGTTATGCGCTCGACGACTTCAGCAAAATTTTCCGCGGTAAGGCCAATACGGAGGTGATCTTCGCCTTCTCGTGCCTGACCGAGGACGGTTCGTCGATCAAGATTTCCAACCAGTTCTACTCGTACAACCACCCCAACAAGGGCAGCTATAACTACCGTCCTGCGGGCGACGTGATGACGATGTACGCCGATAACGACTTGCGCAAAGACATATCGATCACCACGCTCGACAACCTGAATTTCATCAACAAGTACCCCAGCGGGCAGACCGGGTCCGACCCCGTGGTCATTTCGCGCCTCGCTGAGATGTACCTGATCAGCGCCGAGGCGCAGGGGTTGAACGGCGGTCTCGACCGGCTCAACGAACTGCGCGAGAAACGCGGCCTTGAAAAGGTGAGTCCGGCCAATGAAGCCGAGTTCCTCGATGCTGTCCTGCAGGAGCGTCGCCTGGAGTTCCTGGCCGAAGGTTTCCGCTGGTACGACCTGGTGCGCACCGGAAAGGCTACGCAGACGCTCGGGACGAAAGACTATCAGTGCCTGATGCCGCTTCCGAGCCGCGAACTGCTTTACAACCCGAATCTCAAACCTAACAATCCGGGTTATTAACAAGGATCGTCCAATAGAGATAAAATTATGAAAACGATGAGATTATATAAATATATGATTGGGATGCTCCTATGCGCATGGCTGCTGATGTCGTGCGACAACTCGAACCGTTTCGACGAGTATGCTAAATTCGATACTACGGCGGAAACGGCCTGGGGACAGAGCATCGTCAACGGATCGAACGGTTATGTGGCTCACGTAAAGAGCGACAAAACCTACACCCTGGCGAACGGCGTGGATGTGCTGGAGATGGCTTTCCTGGCCGACGACGGCCTTGCCATGCAGATGTTCCTGTTCAAAATCGCGCTGAGCGACCGGATTACCCTGCGTACGACCCTTGCCAATGATAAGGACGCGGTGGGAACCGGCCAGACGATCATGAACCAGCTCGAAGCGATGCAGAAGAACGGAAAGAAGGTGTTGGGCGGCACGAACGCCGACTTCTTCAATACGACGACCTACATTCCATACGGCGTATGCTACCGCGACGGCGTGGCGGTGAAGACTTCGTTCAGCCGCGAGGACTGCAATGTCTTCGTGATATCGAAAGACAATACGGCTTACTGCCTCACGACGGAGGAGTATACCCTCTTTAAGGATCAGGTCCGCGAGGCGGTCTGCGGCCGCAGTACGCTACTGCTCAAGAATGGCGAGCAGTTGGACCAGAGTTCCAACACGATGCCTGCCGCGACGATGGAGCCGCGCACCGCGATCGGCGTATCGCAGGACGGTAAGGAGGTTTACCTGATGGTCGTCGACGGCCGCAATTTCTACTATTCGAACGGCGCCGACCTGCTGGACCTGATGAACCTGATGTCGGCCTGCGGCGCCAGCGACGCCCTGAACCTCGACGGCGGCGGTTCCTCGACCTTCATTGCCAAAGACATTGAATCGGGCGAACTGAAACTGTTGAACTGGCCTACCGACAACGGCGGCGTCATGCGTAAAGTAGCGACCGGATTGGCGATTGTTGAACAATAAACGACGGAACAGATGAAAACGATTTTTCAATACCTGCTTCTGACTGCCGCATGTGCGGCGTTCGGAGCCTGTCAGGACTTCAGCGACGATTCGGCGTTCACGCCGGAGACGCCCGAACTCTCGTTCGTGGAATCCGGCATCGATGCCGGAAAAGCGACCGGAGACTATCAACTTACGATCAAGTCCAACCTTCCCTGGCGTATCGAAGCCGACAAGGACTGGGTGACATTCGATCCCTCGTTCGGCCCCGGTGACGCTACGATCACGGTGACGGTGGCCGCCAACCGCACGCTCAGCGAGCGTACGGCGACGATCTCGGCCTATGTCATCAAGGGTGAGAATACTTCCCTGCCCGTGAAGCAGGCTGCTGCGAGCGCTTCGGACCTCGCGACGCACTACTATGTCAAGGCCGATGCCACGGCTGACAAGGACGGTCTGACGTGGGAGACGGCCACTTCGCTCGACAACGCCATCGAACTGGCGATGAACGGCGACGTGATCCACGTGGCCGCCGGTTCCTACGTGCCTTCGGTTCCGTTGACGGGTATGAAGACGGCGCTGGACAACACGTTCGAAATCCACAGCAACTTCTCGATGATCGGCGGTTATCCGGCTGATGCGGCCACGGGCGCCGAGGCCGATCCCGAAGCGAACGAAACGATTCTGGATGGTAACAAGGCCGTGTGCCACGTGGTTACGGTAACGGCTGCCAAGATGGCCGGTATGAAGGCTACGCTCAACGGTTTCACGATCAAGAACGGTTCATCGCAGTTCGGCACGGTGGGAAGTACGACGATCGGCGGCGTGAAATTCTACCAAAGTTACGGTGCAGGTATTTTCATCGGTAATTCGACGGTGGATGTGCTGAATTGCAAGATCAAGGACAATACGGATATCCGCATGGGTGCTATCCGCGTCGACGCGGGAGCCGAGGCGCTGTTCGACAACTGTCAGGTTGTGGACAATGCAACCAAATCTACGGCAGCGTACAACGGCGGCTGTCTGTGGGTCGACGGAGCCAACTTGCTGCGAATCAACAACTGTACCTTTAACAACAATAAGACCTCGGGCGTCGGCATCTGTATCTATATTTTCGGCGATACGGGCGGCAAGACCAACGTGCTGATCAGCAACACCACGATCTCGAACAACAGTGTCAATCCCGAACATGCCACTAAGAACGGCGGTGGTATCTACGTCCGCGAGAACGGCAATCTGGTGATCGTCAATTCGACGGTTTACGGCAACCATGCCGGAAAGGGCGGCGGTATCGCAGTCTACGGTTCGGCAGCCAAGGCAAGCAAAACCGTGATTGTCAGCTGTACGATTGCAGGTAATACCAATGTGACGGAGGACAGCGGCCCGGGTATTCAGCAGGTGAACGCCTACGGAGCTGTGGAGGTTTACAACACGCTGGTTGCGGGCAACTCGCAGGGCGGCGTGGAGGACAACGTCGTGTGGGCAGGCAGCAACTACAAGGTGGCCAGCACGATCATCGGCAACACGGTTTACAACGCCGACGGCGGAGTGGTTGCAGGAGCGTCGTTCGATCCGGTTTCGATGCTCAGCCCGCTGAACGATAACGGCGGAGAGACGAAGACCTGTGTACTGATCGGTGACGGAAATCCCGCCCGCCAGTATGGAATGTCCGCTTCGGACCTGAAGATCCTGGGCGAAACGCTCGACCCGGCGTTCGGCGAGGCGATCAGCACGGTCGACCAGATCGGCGGATCGCGCACGGGCAAGACGGTGATCGGAGCCGTCGTGAAATAAGGTTATTCACAGGGGGCGTGCCGGTATGTTCGGTACGCCCTTTTTTTAATTTTTCGAACGATGAAATTATTGAAAACAGCGGTGTCACTGCTCGTTCTCCTGGTCGGCATCCCCGTGTTTGCAGGCCAGCCTGCACCGCGGCTGAAGGTGGGCTCTTCGTCCGGGATTTTCGGGCCGGTCTCCAACTGGACCTACGAAACCTTTGCCGAGGCGAAGAAGGCCGGTATCGATGCCATTGAGATCAGTGCTTCGAAGCTGTTCCTGGACAAGGAGATGACCGACGATAAGCAGATCGAAGCGCGCTGCCGGCGGTTGAAACGCGACCTCAAACGGGCCGGGATCGAAATCTGGTCGGTGCACATGCCTTACGGCAAAGAGATCGACCTTTCACAGACGGACGAAGCTGTCCGGCAGAAAAGCGTCGAGCTGAACCGGCGCGTACTGCGTTTCTGCCGCATCCTGTCGCCCCGGATCGTGCTGTTCCACCCGAGCTGGTATCTCGGCCACGGGGAGCGTGACGCGCGGATCGCCTGCCTGGTGCGGTCGGTCGGGGAGTTGCTCCCGGATGCGAAGAAGATCGGTGCCGAGGTGGTTATCGAGAATATGCTGGGCTACGAACTGGTCAAGGACGAGAACTACGAGCGTCCGCTGAACCGGACGGTCGAGGAGGTGCTGCACATCATGTCGCTGATGCCCCGGGAGGTGAATGCCGCGGTCGATACCAACCACATCGACAATCCGGAACTGCTGATCGAGGCGCTCGGCACGCGGGTGAAGACGATCCACGTCAGCGACGGCGACGGCCGCAACGAGTGCCACGAACTGCCCTGGCAGGGCAGGGGTGACAACGACTGGGTGGCTGTCCTGAAAGCATTGTACGAGGATGCCCGTTACCGGGGCGTTTTCATGTACGAAGTCAAGAAGGCGGAATTCCCGGAGTTGAAAGCCTGCTACGACAAGATGTACGAACAGTACGTGCAGTCGAAGCAATAGAAAGGTGTTAAGGTTAATGGGAACGCGGGTTGATGAGATTTCATCAACCCGCGTTTTTTGATTTCGGGATCGTGTGCCGGTTATTTGCGGACTACGATGCAGTTGGGCACGCCGCGTTCGCCTTCGTGGTCGAAGCGGCGGTTGTCGTAGGGATGGTTGAGCACGCCTTCCTTGGCAGTCCAGAGCGTCGAGGAGCCGCCGCCGTCGAGATTCAGCGCCTCGGTGAGGCCCAGTTGGCGGGCGATGTAGGCCGTTTCGGCGATGGTCGCGCCGTCGCCCTGGCCCTTGAAACGTCCGTCGATCACGGCCATTACGACCGTACCGTCGGCGCGCTTGCCAATCAGCGTGCGGGGATGGCGGCGGGTGTAGAAGCTGTCGCCGGAGGTGTATTCGACCGTCTTCCCGTTATCGATCAGCACGGGCCCGGCGGCCAGGGCCGAACGGTAGCGGCGTGCCACGTCGGGGTACTGTGTCGTGTCGCAGGGGAAAATATCCATCTTGCGGCCCTTCTTGTCCTTGAAAGCCACGATGCCGTTGGTGCGCATCAGCTCTTCGGGGGTGGTGCGGCCTACGACCTTTTTGTCCAGCAGCACGAAGGTGACGGGAGCGAAGGTCTTGACGTTGAAGTAGCTGCCGTTGACGGCGATCTCGGCCCCGGCGGCTTTGCCCAGGGCACTCGTAGCCTCCGCTTTGCGGTCGAGGTGGACGATGGCGGTCGTAAAACTGCGCCCGGGGTAGGTGGCGACGGAGATGCTCTGGCACGAACCGAACATGTCGATCTGTGCATAGCGGCATTCGGCGCCGTCGCCGAGGTCGGTCGTGCGCCATTCGGCGGCAGCGAATGCAATCGAGTCGCGGGGAGTCTGCGCCGCGGCGGTGAAAGAACAGAGGAGCGCCAGGGCTCCCAGCAGGGTTTTGTTCATGGTTTCAGTAAACGGAGTTAGTATCCACAAATTTACGCATTTAGCTCCGATTTCGCAAGTCTGCAGGCCGCTATTTTTCCGAAAAATCAGGCGTCGGTTTTTTCGGAAAAGAAAGCGCCTCCGGGTATTCGGAGGCGCTCTGTTCGGGATTGAAAACCGCTTATTGCTTGGCCTTGGTGTAGACCGTGCCGGAGCCTTCGATCGTGAGGGTGTAGTCACCCTCGGCGTTGCGGGCGATCACGCCCGTTTCGGTGAAATCGATGGTCTGGCCGTTGCCGAGGCTCTGGCCCTTGAGCAGGATTTTATCGGCTTCGCCCTGGAGTTCCCACGAGGCGTAGACCAGCGTCGCCATGTTGACCGACTTGGCTTCGCCTTCGACCATGATTTCGACGCCCATGACGGACTCGGGGTTGATCGGGTCGGGCATCGTCCATGTGCCGACGGCTTTGGCGTAAGTGGGGTCGGTGGCCACCTTCGTGGCAGCGGTTCCTTCCTCCAGCTTGCCCGTATAGTCCACGGTGATCGGGGCGCCGAGCAGCAGGCCGTTGGCGTCGGTCTTGTCGGCGTCCATGGTCGAGAAGGTGTAGGTATCGTCGGCGGTCAGTGCGCGGACGGTGACGGTGTTCATCGAGGCGTCGGTAATGACTCCCGAGAAGGTCTTGGGGGTGTTGTCGGCGCAGGCGGCCAGGCCGCAGGCCGCCAGGAGGGCAAACAGGGATTTGATGTTTTTCATGAAGCTGTTATTTAGGGATTTGCATGTTTTCTAGTTTGCTCCGTTTTTTACATATTCGTCGATGGCTTTGGCCGCGGTGCGTCCTGCACCCATGGCCAGGATGACCGTTGCGGCGCCCGTCACGGCGTCGCCGCCGGCGAAAACGCCCGGGCGGGTCGTTGCGCCGTGTTCGTCGGCCGTGATGCAGCCGCGGCGGGAGGTTTCCAGTCCGGAGGTCGTGGCGGCCAGCAGCGGGTTGGGCGAAGTGCCCAGCGCCATGATTACCACGTCGCAGGGGATTTCAAAATCCGAACCCTCCTTGACGACCGGCGACCGGCGGCCGCTTTCGTCGGGTTCGCCCAGCTCCATCTCCACGCAGCGCAGTCCTGTGACCCAGCCTTTTTCGTCGCCGAGGACCTCGGTGGGGTTGGTCAGCATGCGGAAACAGATGCCCTCCTCCTTGGCGTGGTGGACCTCCTCGACGCGCGCCGGGAGCTCCTTTTCCGAACGGCGGTAGACGATCGTCGCCTCTGCGCCCAGCCGTTTGGCCGTGCGCACGGCGTCCATCGCCACGTTGCCGCCGCCTACGACCACGACGCGCTGCCCGACGTAGATCGGGGTGTCGTACTCCTTGTCGTAAGCGTGCATCAGGTTGGCGCGCGTGAGGAATTCGTTGGCCGAAACCACGCCGTTGAGGTTCTCGCCCGGGATGCCCATGAAGCGGGGCAGTCCGGCGCCCGAGCCGATGAAGACGGCGTCGTAACCCTCCTCTTCGAGCAGCGAGTCGATCGTCACGGTGCGTCCCACGATTACGTCGGTTTCGATTTCGACGCCCAGCCGTTCGACCTGTGCGATTTCACGCGCCACGATCCGCTCCTTCGGGAGGCGGAATTCGGGGATGCCGTAGACCAATACGCCGCCCACCTTGTGCAGTGCCTCGAAGATTTTCACTTCGTAGCCCATGCGGGCCAGGTCGCTGGCGCAGGCCAGTCCGGCCGGGCCGCTGCCGATGACGGCGACTTTATGGCCGTTGCGGGCTGCGGCGGGCTGTACGGGGGCGCCGTGTTCAAGTTTCCAGTCACCGACGAAACGTTCGAGTTTACCCACGGCGACCGGTTCGCTCTTGATGCCCAGGATGCACGAACCTTCGCACTGGCTCTCCTGCGGGCAGACGCGACCGCAGATCGAAGGTAGCGAACTGTCCTCGGAGATGATGTCGGCGGCCTCCTGCAGCCGGCCTTCGTGCAATGCGGCGATGAAGTCGGGGATGCGGATGCCTACGGGGCAGGCCGCTACGCAGCGGGGATTCTTGCAGCGCAGGCAGCGGGAGGCTTCGAGCGTGGCTTCTTCGAGGTTGTAGCCGTAGCAGACCTCCTCGAAGTTGGCTGCACGGAGTTTTGGGTCTTGTTCGCGCACGGGAACGCGCGGTATTTTGTTTGCCATAATTTATTTGTCCAATCCGATCTTACATTGATGTCCTGCTACGCGTTCAGCTTCGATGGCTGCGGCGCGCTGCTCCTGGGTGCGGTACATGCCCTGGCGGCGCATCGCCTCGTCGAAGTCGACCTCGTGGGCGTCGAACTCCGGGCCGTCGACGCACGTGAAGCGCGTTTTGCCGCCGACCGTCACGCGGCAGGCTCCGCACATGCCCGTACCGTCGACCATCAGCGCGTTGAGCGACACGGTGGTTTTCAGACCGTATTTCTTCGTGGTGAGGGCAACGAATTTCATCATGATCATCGGCCCGATGGCGATACATTCGTCGTAGTGTTTACCCTCTTTCTCGATCAGTTCGCCGATCAGGGCCGTTACGAGTCCTTTGAAGCCTTCGGAACCGTCGTCGGTGGCGATATAGAGGTTTTCGGCGACGGCGCGCATGGCGTCGGTGTAGATGAGCATCTGTTTGTTTTTGGCGCCGATAATGACATCCGCCTTTACGCCGTGTTCCCGGAGCCATTTGACCTGCGGATAGACCGGGGCCGTGCCCACGCCGCCTGCTACGAAGAGGTAGTGCCGTTTGCGCAGCTCTTCGAGGGGGATGTTGACGAATTCCGACGGGTGGCCCAGCGGACCTGCGAAATCGGCGAGTGCCTCGCCCTGTTCCCGGGCGCAGATTTTGCGCGTCGAGGCGCCGATGGCCTGCGTGACGATCGTCACGCTGCCCTCCGCAGCGTCGAAATCGGAGATCGTGAGCGGAATGCGCTCACCGTGTTCGTCGACGCGCACGATGACGAATTGTCCGGGCTGTGCCGAGCGGGCAACGCGCGGCGCGAGAATCTTCATCAGCCAGATGCCCTCAGCAAGGAGCCTTTTTTCAAGAATGGGGTACATTATAATCCGTTGTGTGTTTGTGTGTCACTCTTCGATGATTGCCGTTACCCGGATGCGCCGCATGGGCCGCACGGGATCGTTGGTCACCACCACGAGGTGTTCGGTCAGCACGCCGTAGTCCTGTGTCCGGGGATCGAGCAGTATTTCGCAGCGGAGCGAATCTCCGGGGGTGATTTTCCGGCCCGGGGCGAATGTCGTGGCTACGCGTCCTTCGCCCTCGACGGCCCGTACGATCAGATCCGCATCACCCGTATTCGAGAGCATAAAGTGCATTCTCCGAACCGGCCCCGCATGCTTAACCGGGCCAAATTTAAGGATATTTTCTGAAAAATCGGCTTTCGGGGCTTTTTGTGTTGCATCCGCGGGCTGCGGATCGACTCCGATACCGTGTGTGACGATCGTTGTACCGTTGCTGCGTCCGTCGACTACCACTGTCTGTGCATCGCGTACGGTCCCGTAGCGGGGCTTGTCGGTGGGGATGAGGTAGGAAAAGTTGATTTCGCCCTGTTCACCCGGTGCGACCTGTTTCGGATAGTCGCTCCGGAGCAGTCCGCTCGTGGTTTCGGGCCGCAGTTCGAGGCGGACCGGGCGTTTGGAGGTGTTCGCATAACCGATGGTTCCCTGCACCTGCTGTCCCTGGTATATATAGGAGAAGGCGTTGAGCGTCGCGGCCAGCCGCAGCCCTCCGCCGGCGTCGACGGGGTAGAGTTCCTCGACGCTTTTCTGCCGGGGCGTGACACTGCCCTGGATGGTGAGCGTGGCGATTTTCCGCTTTTCCGAAGAGTAGACCCACAGTTCTTTGGTGAAGGCGCCCGGACGGTTGGCGGGGTCGTAGGTGACGGTGACCTGCGTCTTTTCGCCCGGAAGGATCGGTTTTTTCGAAAAATCGGGGACCGTGCAGCCGCAGGTGGTCACTACGTCGAGGATTACCAAAGGGGTGTCGCTGCGGTTTACACCCGTAAACGTATGGCTCACGCGGCCGTCGGACTCGCGGATCGTACCGAAGTCCCATTCGGCGGGCTGGAATGTCAGGCGTTCCTGCGCCGGGGCCGTTAAAGCGCATAGCGCCAAGAGAATAAGGGAAATAACGCGTTTTGTGATCATTTCTTTATGATTTGTGCGACATGCAAAGATACTTTTTTTACGAAAAATTCCTGCAATAATTTTGCGGGAATGAAAATTTGCTATATATTTGCACTCCGAAACAACGAAACAATTTGTTTCAAAAAGCCTGAATAGCTCAGTTGGTTAGAGCACATGACTGTTAATCATGGGGTCCTAGGTTCAAGTCCTTGTTCAGGCGCAGATGCGCGAGGGTTGCGTAAAGGTTCTTTCAAAAAAACGCCTGCAGAAGAGGTCAGTAATGGCTTTTTCGGGTAATCGGAAGATTGCCTTTGCAGTCCCAAGCCATTTTTAGGGGAGCTTAGCTCAGCTGGTTCAGAGCGTCTGCCTTACAAGCAGAGGGTCGGGGGTTCGAATCCCTCAGCTCCCACGAAGCCACCGTATGATAAGGGTGGCTTTTTTGTCGGCCTTGCAGCCGCTTACATATTTCCACTTTCCCGCAAGGGAGAGTCTTTCGGGAGCTTAGCTCAGCTGGTTCAGAGCGTCTGCCTTACAAGCAGAGGGTCGGGGGTTCGAATCCCTCAGCTCCCACCGATCGAAAGAAAATCAGACCACTCGGAAGAGTGGTTTTTTATTTTTCAGGAATCCTGCGTGCCGGAGATTCTTTTATATGAAAATGCGTTATATTTGCGACTAAAATAAGTCTGTTATATTTCCGACGGGGTATGCGCAACGCGATAATTATCGTCTTTTTCCTGCTTGTAAGCAGCTGGCGCGTGTCGGCGGAAACTTCCGATGCCGCCCCGGACGATGCGGCGTATGTAAGACTTCAGCAGCTTTCGGCAATGAATCTCAATATCGGGGCCTCGTTCAGCACCGATTCGCTCTTGTGGCTCAGCCGCAAGGTCGAGGCTGCGGCCCGGGTTGCGGGGAGCGTTTCCCGGGAGTTCAAGGCCGGGCAGATACTGGTCAATGCCTACGGCCTGGCCGGAAACCTGGCGCTGGCGGCGAGCAAGGCCCAGGAACTGCTCGACAAGGCCGGGCGGGAGGAGAATCCGCTGGCGATGGGACTGGCTATTCAGGCAATCGGCGATACATACTTGGTGGCGGGGCGTTTTGTCCAGGCGGACAGCCTTTTCACCAAAGCGGAGCCCTCTATTATGCAGTACGGCGATTGCTTCATGCAGGCGGAACTGCTGTTGCAGGAGATTCATGTACATCTTTCCCACGACTCTTTCGAGGCTGCCGTTCCGGAAATCGAACGGCTGCACACGTTGCTCGACACGACTGCCGGCAACCTGCCCGCCGTCGAATCGTATCGTTTCCTGCTGCGCAGCTACGAAGTTCTCTTGGCGATCCGACTGGGGGATACGGCCCGGGCCGGGGCGCTGCTTGCCGGGATTCGCACCTCCGGGGCGTTGCAGGAGGGTTTTCGTATGTGGGTCTATTACCTCGAATCACAGTATCGTCTGCTTACGGAGGATTACGGGGCTGCTTTGCAGTACAACGACTCCACGTTGTCGATCGCACAGGGCGGAACCAACGGTGATATCCTGTTCGAGACACTGATGTCCAAAGCTTCGCTGCTGGAGAAGACCGGCCGCAACCGGGAAGCCTCCGAACTTTACCGGGAGATTCTCCGGATCACCGATTCGCTTTACCAGGCGCGCTACACCGTGCAGATCGATTCGTTGCACGCCACCTATTGGACCGATCAGGTGCAAATGGCCAATATCAACCGCCGCAACCTGTTGTATGCCTGGATTGCCGGAGGTTTATTCTTCCTGGTCGCCGTGACGCTCGTCGTCGTCCTGCTCGTTCGCCGTAAAAACCGTCAGCTTATCCGGTCACGGCAGGAGTTGGAAGCCGCACGCGCCGCTTCGGACGACTCGCTGCGCACGAAGAGTCTTTTCCTCTCCAATATGAGCCATGAACTCCGGACGCCCCTGAACGGCATTGTCGGATTCTCGGCAATACTTACCGACGAAGAGTCCATCGACGAGCAGACGCGGCAGCAATGCTGCGAATACATCCGTGAGAATGCCGACCTGCTGCTCAAACTGATCAACGATGTCGTGGACCTGTCGGAACTCAAAGACCAGTCGATCCGGTTCACATATGCTCCGTGCGACGTGGTGGCGCTCAGCCGCGGCGTGCTGAAAACCGTTGAAAACGTGAAACGCACCCGGGCGGAGGTCCGGTTTGTTTCAGATGTCGAAAAACTGGAACTCATGACCGACAGGAACCGGTTGCAGCAGGTGCTGATCAACTTGTTGATCAATGCCACGAAATTCACTCCTCAGGGGAGCATCACGCTCTCGCTGCACCTCGACGAACAGGCCGGCGAAGCGGTGTTCTCGGTCGAAGACACCGGCTGCGGGATTCCCCTGGAAAAGCAACCCCATATCTTCGAGCGCTATGAAAAACTCCATGAAGGCGTTCAGGGGGCCGGATTGGGTCTCTCGATCTGCCAACTGATCGTCCAGCACGGCAGAGGCCGTATCTGGATCGATTCCTCCTATACGAAGGGGGCTCGTTTTGTCTTTACCCATCCGTTGAATCTCAAACCCGAGCAGTCATGATAACCCGGCTTCTTGTCTTCTTTTGTCTGCTCGCACTGCCCGGGGCGTTGTCTGCGCAGGAGAATAATGTCCGGGACAGCCTGCTCGTGCGGCTCGGAACGACGACCGGTCATAACGAGGAGCGCATGGAGGTTCTGAATGCACTTGCCAAGACGACGTTCGGAAATTTGGAAGAGTGCCGGAAATATGCCGAAGACCTGCTGGCGGAGGCTGAACATCAGAATAACGGTTATTACAAATGCCAAGCCTACCTTTCGCAGTTGTTGGTTGCCTATAACTCGTATAAAGCCGACGAGGTTCAGCGGATCGCAGCGATTCTGGTCGGGCTGAGCCGTCAGGAAAAACTCTACGACATCATGTTCAAGGCTTGGCGGTGCTCGATCGATTTCATGATTCTCTCGCAGGATTTCGAGCGGAATGAGAAAGAAGCGAAACGCATGCTCCGGGAGGCTGAACGGCTCAACAGCGCCGCCGGTGTTCTGGAAGCCAGTCAGGCGCTTTCCAACCTCTACCGTGCGACATACCGGAAGGAACAGGCCGTTGAAGTGCTGGAAGATGTCCTGCCGCTGGCTTATCAGCACGGCGACCTGGCAACGATTATGAACATCTGGCAGCAACTGTTGTTCGTGTATCCGGAGATCAACGAAGGCCCGAAATGGATCGAGGCCCTGAGGAGTTTCGAGGCCTATATTTATAATCTTCCCGATAACGGGTATCGCACGGAGTTGCCGATGCTGCTGATCCTCTATGCCAGTTATGTGGATTACTATACGCAAAACGAGGATTGGGAGCGCGCGCGTGCGGCTCTGGCGAAGGGGGAGGGCTTCTATCCTGAAGTTAACTCGCCGCTCTACCAGATTATTTTCGACCGCAAGGCTTGCGGTTATTACTGCGGTACGCAGCAATATGAAAAAGCCCTTGGCAAGATCGACAAGGCGCTGGCGAGCGTCAAAGCGCTTTCGTCGGAGCAGGATTATTACGGGATATTTCCGTTGAAAGCTTTCATTTTGTACAAACTTGGGCGTTATGCCGAAGCTGCGGATCATTACCGGGAGTCGATCGTTTACAACGACCATTTGCAGACGGGCGCCATCGGCAAGCAGTACGAAGAACTCAAGCGGAATTTCAACTCCGACCAGCAACAGCTCGAAGCCGCCCGGTTCCGGTTCAGCCTGCAACTTTATATGCTGATCCTGCTGATCCTCGCGTTGTTGGTCGTGGGCGGGTTTATCTTTTATGTGTTCCGCAGCCACCGGACGCTCCGCAGGGGCGAAGCCGAAATGCGCGTTGTGACGCGGCGTATGGAGCTTGCCAACGAAGCCAAGAACCGGTTTCTTTCGAATGTCAGCACGACGATCCGGGGCCCGCTCAACGCGGTTGTCGAGGGGTCCATGCGACTGGCTTCGCATCAGGCGGGGAGCCGCTCCGAACAACAACGGCTCACGCAGGATATACGCCGGATGTCGGCCGGCCTGCTGAAGATGATCAACGATATTCTCGATCTCTCGCGCCTCGAAGCGGGAATGATGAGGTTCGATATGCGCGATACCGAGGTGTCGAGCCTGTTGGCGGGTGCTGCGAGTGTCGCGGGAACGTCGGCTAACCGGATCGAGATACGCCCGGAGTATCCGGACAATACGCTGTTCATGGCGGACCTCGATGCGGCAAGATTGCAGCAGGTTTTCGAAACGTTGCTTATGCCGCCTAAAACCCGGAGCGTCATCGTCGTGACCGTTCGGGAAGCGGATAAGGTACTGCATATTCGGGTGGCCGGAAGCGCATTGGCGCAGGGACAGCCGCCGCAGGATATTGTTATCCGGAATGAAATAAACCGTATGCTCGTCACCCGTTTCGGGGGCAGTTATATGATTTCGGAGGAGGCGGGCGTCGGGCTGATAAACCTGACCATTCCGATTCGGAAAGTGATTCGGGTCTGACCGCTAATTTAAAACCGCCCTGCGAAAGCAGGGCGGTTTTTGTTTAAAGTATTCCGGATGCGGTTTGAGCTCCGAATCCGATGTTGTTTCCCGACGGTCAGCGTTTTTCAGGCATCTCTTCGCGGCTGTTGCCGGGATAGACCTTCAGCAGGACGACGCCGTGGGGTGCGACGGTAGCCTCGAACTTGTCGGTGCACTGTGCGAGGTCCTTCTGCCGCCACAGGTCGCGCACGGTCTGCTGGCCGCGCAGTCCCAGCATGCGGAGCGTGAGGGTCATCTTCACGGGCTGCCAGCCCCGGTTGAAAAGCCCGACGGCCATCGAGCCGTCGTCGAGGTGCTTGGCGTAGATCACCTGGTCGCCCTCTTGCCAGACGGGTACGGCCTGCAGGCCCAGCGGGTCCTGGTTAACGTCGATCACCTCGTCGTTGGTCAGCAGGCTCCGCGTGAAGTCGTCCATCTGTGCCATGTCGCAGCCGATCAGCAGGGGTGCTGCCAGCAGCGACCAGAGGCTGATGTGCGTATACTGTTCGTCGGCCGTCAGTTGTGTGTAGTGGAGTTTCGGGCCCCAGCCGACCATGCCGATAACCAGCATGTCGGGATCGGCCCAGTGGCCCGGGCGGTTGAAGGGCAGCCAGCGGTCCTGGCTGAATCCGATGCTGCTGACGCTCTCCCACGTATCGCGGATGTCGCCCGTCGTGCGCCAGCAGTTGGAATACTGCATCCACTGCGGTGCGTCGCCGTAAGGCGCGCTGTTAGAGAGGCTGTAAACGACATCGCGGTCGAGGGTTTGCAGGGCGTCGTGCATCTCCTTGACGTGGTAGTAGTCGAGCGGGCTCCAGTCGTACTTGAGGTAATCGATGTCCCATTCGCCCCACTGCTTTACGTCCGGTTTTACGAACGAGTAAGCGCCGAGGTGGTAATACTCGCGGCGGTCTTTCCAGTAATTTCCGCCCTCCTTCTGATAGCGGTAGTGTTCGTTGTGCTGGCCTTTCTTGATCCATTCGTTTTCGCCGTCGGGGTTGTCCGAATAGCTGCCGATGTGTGCGGCGTAGGTTCCGACCCACGGTGTGGAGTAGATGCCCACCCGCAGGCCCATGTCGTGAATCTCGCGCGTGAGGGCCTTCATGTCGGGGAATTTCGTGTTCGGCTGGATCGCGTTGTCCTTGCCGCCGCGTTTGCCCTGCCAGCCGTCGTCGATGTTGATGTAGGACCAACCGTGGTTGATAAGCCCGCTTTCGACCATGGCGCGTGCCGACGA
The DNA here is from genome assembly GCF_015553985.1 of Alistipes sp. D31t1_170403_E11. NCBI lineage: Bacteria > Pseudomonadati > Bacteroidota > Bacteroidia > Bacteroidales > Rikenellaceae > Alistipes > Alistipes sp. D31t1_170403_E11. The sequence continues at coordinate 134,617 of NZ_JADNHQ010000004.1, forward strand.
GAGTACTTGTTCCTGCGTGACATCGCGCGCCCAGCAGTTCCAACTGTTCCAGCCCATGGGCGGGGTGAGTGCGATTTCGCTCCCGACGACGATCTTCAGATCGCGGTCGTAGCTGCCCAGTGCATTTTCGGCTTTCAGTTTCACGGTGTATTCGCCCGGAGCGGTTACGCGGCCTGTGATCCGTCCGGTTTTGGCGTCGAGCTTCAGCCCTTTGGGAAGCCCTTCGGCGGAGAAGGTCATCGGACGGACGCCGGTAGCGGCGATCGTGTAGAGGAATTCCGAACCGGGACGGACGCCGAAGATGCGCGCTCCGTTGATGCGCGGCGTGTCGGCGGGTTTCGGGGTCAGGATATACCGGGACATGTCGGGCGCGGTCTGCGCCGTGGCCTGCCCGGCCGCCGCCCCGCCGCAGAGTGCGGCGAGGGCGAGGGTCGTCAGGCAAAGAATAATCGGTTTTTTCATCGGGTTGAAAAACTTATAATTTGCGGTTATTCGGTTTTCTCCGCCAGTACCGGGATGAATTCCGATACGGAATAGAGTTTGTTGCGGTTGCTGGCATTTACGGCCAGGCGTATGTAGCGGCCCGAAACGGTCCACTGCTCGGTGGAGTATGTTCCGGTGGTCGAGGTGTTGGTCTTGTCGCCGAAATCGAAATCCTGCGCTTTGGTCCAGTTCTCCCCGTCGTCCGACAGTTCGACGTAGCCGGCGCGGAGGTCGGTAACGTACGAATCGCTCCGGCGGACAAGCGTCATGCCGCACCAGTAGTACGTTTTGCCCATGTCCCAGACGGTCGCCGCTTCATCGGGGTTGATGTCGCCCTGCCCGGTGTTGTTGTAACGGCTTTCCCAGCGGGTAACGAGGTCTCCGTCGATCATCAGTTCGGGACCGCGGCCGGTGTAGTAGGAACTGCATGAGATGAGACGCCACTTGTTTCGGCTGTCTGCGATCGGGAGCAGCGAGATGTGGAAAAGGACCGTGTTTTTCTCGCCGATCTTGAATTTAGAATTACTTTTGAGTTTTACGGCCAGCGTGTAGTAGCGGTCCGTGCTGAGTTTCGATTTGTCGACCTTGATCGTCGATACGGCTTCGTTGTATCCGGCTGTCAGCTGGCCTTCGGTGAACGTATACGAATCGGCCGGCAGGGGAATGTACTGCGTGCCGTTCGCCGCATTGTATTCGGCCAGCACGTCGTCGCCGTGATCGTATGTGCTCTCGGTGTCCCACTTGTTGTTGAATTCGGTGTAGGTGACGAATTCGAGGGTATTGGCGTCGGCGGCGCTCAGGTCGGATTCCACGAGGCCGGCATTCCTGACGAGCACCTCGGTCTGCTGCATGCGGGGATTGACCAGGATCGTGTTCAGCTCTTCGTTGACTTCGGTTCCCGCAGCCGTGAGCCGGAACGGGATGACGTAGTCGTTCATCTGGGGCAGCTTCATGATCTCCGGGCAGTTGAGTCGTACGGAGAAGGTTGCGCGCCGTCCTTCGGCCGTGATCGTGCCGGAGTTTTTGATGATCTGGTAGCAATCCTCGCCGAGCAGCGAGTAGGAGGAACCGTTTACGGCGTTAAAGGCTTCGATGGCGTCGGGGTCGAGCACGATCTTTACCTCCGATGCCTGGCCGAAATAGCCGCTGCTGTAAGCATAGATGTTGTAGTCGAGCGTCTCTTCCACATCGTAATAGGTCGCAGTCTGCGCCCCGTTGTTGACGATGTAGACACGCGGGTCCACCAGGTTGTCGTTGCGGTGGTCTTTTTCGCAGGCGGTCAGCAGCAGGATGCCGGCGAAGGGAAGCAATATATTTTTCAGTTTCATAATTATCCGGATTAGTGTGGTTTACCAGCCGTAATTCTGCGTGCATTTCACACGGTCGAGTTCCTCCTGGGAGATCGGGAACAGGTAACAGCGTTTGGTGAAGACGCGGTTGCCGTCGCGGCCGCCGTCGTACTTGCAGACGACGCGCTGCCAGAATTCGCCGGTCGATTTGTGGTCTTTGGCCGAGATATTCATGCCGTAAACGGGCATGTTGTTGTCCGTCTCGGCGGTCATCCAGGTCCGTGTGTCGAAATAGCGCAGGTTCTCGAAGCACAGCTCGACCTGGCGCTCGCGGCGGATCAGTTCGCGCATCTTGGTCTGGTCGCCGACGGCGTCGGGATAAACCTCCTCGATGTCGGGGACTCCGGCGCGCTTGCGGATCATGTTCAGGTAGAGCGTGATGTCCATGTTCGACGGATCGTATTCGTTGAGCGCTTCGATGTAGTTGAGCAGGACTTCCGCATAACGGAACACCGGGAAATCGATGAATCCGAATACGTTCGTACCGGTTCCGCCCACGGAGGTGTCGAGTGCGGGATTGATGAATTTGTGTACGAGGTAACCCGTAGGCGCATAGTTGTGGGATGGACCTGGGCCTGAGTTGCCGTCGGTGAAAAACTGAATATCGGCGGTTTTCTTATTAGCGCCGTGCCAGGTCATGCCGCTCCAGAAGACGTTGATGTAGAAACGAGGCTCGCGGTTCTGGTACATTTTGTAGGTGTCCAGTTCGTCCCCGTAGATCGGGTGCTTGAATTTCGAGAATCCGGTTTCGCTATAACCCGCGTTGGGATCGATAATGGGTCGCGACTGATCGTCGTTGGTATAACCCGTGATGGGATAGCGGCCGTTGGACATAGCGAATGCGTCGACTTGTTTCTGGGTTACACCGTAGCCGCCGTAGGCCGTACCGCCGACCTTCGGGGGAGTGGCGACGACGCGCGCCTGGTAGCCGCTGGCGATGCGGGTGTAGATTTTCTCCACGACGCCGGTTTCCGAACCTACCGACGTGAAGAGTTTGTTGAAGCTGCCGTAGGGGTCTTCGCCGTCGGCGCCGACCAGGGTGTAGAGGTTCAAATCCATCACGTCTTTGGCGGCCTGGGCGGCCTTTTCCCACTTCTTTTCATCGTATTGGGTCGGGAAAAGGTGGTCGCCGTGTTTGTTGACGATTCCGTTGTAGAGGTCGTTGCCGTTGAAGAGCTTGCGGGCCGAGTAGAGCAGCAGACGGGCGCGGGCCGCCAGGGCGGCGCCTTTGGTCGCGCGGCCGTAATGGTTGTTCGGCCAACTGTTGGGCAGCCCTTTCGAGGCCTCCCAGAGTTCGGTCGCCACATAATTGACGCATTCGTCCCACGTGTTGCGCTCGCGTTCGTCGAGTCCGGACTGGGTGAAGTCCACCGGGTCGTCGCCGATGAGGAAGACGGGACCGTAGACAGGCAGCATCATGGAGTAAAAATATGCGCGCAGGAAGCGGGCTTCGTTGTAGTAATAGCCCTTGTCGGTTTCGGTCAGTTCGGGACATTCGTAAACATGCTGCATAAAATAGTTGGCCTCGCGGATACCTTTGTACATGTTGTTGTACGTATCGTTGCGGAATGCATTGGTCGACGGGTTCCACGAATTGTAATTGATGGTGGTATAAGTCCGGTTCAGGTAGCTGAACGAGGCTTCGTCCGAGCAGGCTTCCCACGGAATGTCGTCGTTGGACGAAACGCAGGCCGGGGCTTCGTAGTTGGGCTGCCAGGCGTAGATGTTTGTCAGGTATTGAAGCGTGGTGCTCTGTTTTTTGAAGATATTTTCCGAAGTCAGCGGTTCGTCGGGCTGACGGTCGAGGTACGAATCGCAGGAAGCGAGCAGGGCTCCGGCGGTCAGTAACAGGATGAGTGTCTTGAATATGTTTTTCATGATTGTTGCCGGTTAGGGGTTAGAAACCGATCGTGAGACCGATGTTGATGATCCGGTTGTTCGGGTAGTTGGTAGCTCCGGTTTGCAGGTCGGGGTCCCACAGTTTGAAGGGGCTGATCGTAAAGAGGTTGACGCCCGAGAGGTAGACGCGCAGGTTCTGCATGGCGATCTTGCTGGCGATGCGCTTGGGCAGCGTATAGCCGATTTCGAGGTTTTTCAGGCGCATGTAACGTCCGTTGGCCATCCAGAATGTCGACTGGCGGTTGTTGTTTTCATTGGGGCTGGTCGTCAGACGCGGATATTTGGCGTTGAGGTTGTCCGGAGTCCAGTAGTTGCCGTACAGGTCGGCGAAGACGCCGGCTTCCTTGGTATTGCGGGCCACGAATGCCTGCGTCTGGTCGGTGAGGGTCGAGAAGCTGACGTTGCCCACGCCCTGGAAGAAGGCCGACAGGTCGAATGCCTTCCATTGCAGCGAAAATCCGAAGCCGTAAACGATCTCGGGGATATCCGGATATCCGATCGGCTTCTCGTCGTAGCCGTCGATAATGCCGTCGCCGTTGAGGTCGATGTATTTGATATCGCCCGGCTTAACATCGCCGAAACCCTGCTTGGCCCACGAGTCAATGTCTTCCTGATCCTTGAAGAGCCCGGCCGCTACCAAACCGAATTTCTGGTATTGCGCCTGTCCGCGGCGGTTCATGTAAAGATATTGGTAGTCGGGCTGGTCCTGGTCGACGATCATGTTGCGGGCATAGGTGAAGTTACCGCGCACGGTGAGATGGAGGTCCCTGCCGAGGGGCTGGTGATATTCGAGCGAAGCGTCGATACCGCTGTTGCGCATCTTGCCGATGTTCACCCAGGGCTGTGTACTCATTCCGACATACATGGGAATGGATTTGCGCTGAAGGAAGATGCCCTCGCGGTGCTCGTTGAAATAGTCGACGGAGATATTCAGCTTGCTGAAGAACGACAAGTCGGCGCCGACGTTGAGTTTTTTGGCTTTTTCCCAGCCGACGTTCGGGTTCGGGTATTCGCCCAGGCGGATGGACGAGTTGCTTCCCGGAGTGGTTCCGAAATAGTAGGTGTTTCCGCTGACCACGGTTTCGTTATAGATGAAACGGCGGTTTCCGCCGATCTGGTCGTTACCTACCGTACCGTAGGAAGCTTTTAACTTGATCATGCTGACCACGTCGCGGATCGGTTCGAAGAATTTCTCGTTCGAGATGACATAACCTACTGCGACTGATGGGAAGAATCCGAACCGGTGTTTGGGTGAAAAGTTCTCCGAGCCGTTGTAGCCGAAGTTACCCTCGATGAAATAACGGTTGTCGTAGTTGTATGTGATGCGGCCTGCGATACCCTGGTGGCGGTAGGGCAGTGCGGCTTCAGAGTCTTTGGCGCTGTCGCCGACGTAGTTCTTTTGTGACTGCTGGAAGAGGAACATGGCCGAAACATCGTGTTTGCCGAAGGAGCGTGCCCAGTTGGCCACGGCTTCGAGGTAGACCGAACGGTAGCCTTTGTTGGTCTGCTTGTAGGTGAGGTTTTCCTCGCCGATCTTTGTCTGGTTGTATTCGATTTCTCCCGCTTCGTTACGGCCGGTGGCCAGCCATTGGGGCGAGGTTTTCGTGCGGCCCAGGTTATTCTCGTTCTTGGCGTCGAACGAACCCTTGACCGAGACGGTAAGCCCCTTGGTTACCCAGTCGCCCAGGTCCTGTGTCAGGGTGAAAAGGGATTGTGCCGTATTGTAGAAGATTTCGCGGTAGCCGGTCTGCGTCAGCAGGGCGTAGGGGTTTTCGCCCTGGCCCGAGGCCGGACCGGCGAGATAGCCGTTCGAGTAGACTGCCGGGAAGGCATTAGGTGCGGTCTTGAGCGCATAGTCCCAGATACCGGTTCCGCTGGAGTTCGTTGCGTCCGAACCGGGCTGGTTCTTGCGCTCGAAAGTGGTGGCCAGGTTGACGTTCAGTTTGGTGTATTTGTGGAGCTGGACTTCGACGTTCGACCGGAAGTTGAACCGGCGGTAGAAAACCGACGTGTTGTACTCCTTCATGTTGTCGGATTTGAAAAGACCGTCCTCGTTGTAGAAACCGCCTGAGATGTAGTATTTGGCGGTGGAACCGCCGCCGGTAACATTGACATTGACGCGCTGGTTGAACGAATAGTCCTTATAGAGTTTTTTCACCCAGTCGATGTTGGGGTGCAGGTCGGGGTCCGAACCGTTGCGGAACATTTCGATGTCCTTCTGCGAATAGACCTCGTATCCGGCCGCCGCGTTGTACATTTCGGCGAACTGGATGGCGTCGACCATTTCGGGAATCTTGGTCGGCTGTACCATGCCGGCTTCGAATTTGATGGAAATCTGCGGTTTGCCGATGACGCCTTCGCGGGTTGTAACCAGTACGACGCCGTTGGCGCCGCGTACGCCGTAGACGGCGGTGGCGGCGGCGTCCTTGAGGATCGAGAACTCCTTGATGTCCTCGATGTCCACCAGGTCGAGGTCGCGCTCGATACCGTCGACCAGGATCAGCGGCGTCTTGTTGGAACCGAAAGTGCTGATACCGCGAATCCAGAAGGTCGACGAGGCCCCCGGTTCGCCCGAACGCTGTACGGAGATGACGCCCGCGAGCTGTCCGGCCAGGTTGTTCGAAATTTTACCCGTAGGCATCTTGATGTCGTTGACCGCAACGGTGGCGATCGAACCGACGATGCTGGCCTTCTTCTGGGCGCCGTAACCGACGACGACGACCTCTTCGAGGTTGTTGTCCGGAGCGAGCGAGATCACTTTGGGAACGCGGTTGAGCGGAAACTCCTGGGTCTGGTAACCGACGAAGGAGAAGGTTACGTAGCCGTAGTTGCCGGAGAACGCGTAGTCGAACGAGCCGTCCGAAGCAGTGCTCGTACCGAGGGCCGAATCTTTGACCCAGACCGTAGCTCCGATGATCGGCTGTTGAGTTGCGGCGTCGATTACTTGTCCCGTGATGTGGTGTTTCTGCGAGACTGCCGGAGCCGGGGCCGGAGCCGGAGCAGCGCTTTGCGCCGCCGTGCGGGTCAGGATGATGTTGTTCTGACGGATGATGTAGGTGATGCCGGTTCCGCGCAGTGCTTCATCGAGCAGTTGCGAGACCGATTTGGTCGATTTCGAGATTTTTGCCGGAACGTTGTCCGCCAGATTGCCCTGGTAGGAGATCCGGTAGGAGGTTTGCGCCTCGATCTGCTGGATCAACTCTTTCAGGGTGGTTACGTTTTCAACGCGCACCGAAGTATCCTGGAGCGACGAAGCGGCTTGGATTCCCCCCCCCACGGAATAAGGAGTAACAGGCATGCCAGCCGTAGATACCAGGCACGCTGTGTGCAGAGTAACTTTTGTTTCATAGAGGTTTGGTTAAGATTGGATTAATAAAATTATGTTGAATTATTTGTAAATCGTAATTTTCTCGCCGTGGCGGGAGAACCGGGTGTTCGTCGAGAGGGTCAGCACCTCCAGAATATGGTCGATCGGCATGTTGAAATCGAGGGTTCCGGTGAACTGGATTCCTTTGAGCGCATCGCTGCGGAAGGTGATGCCCAGGCCGTAGAAATCTTCGATTACTGCCGTAATCTGCGAGAGGTCTACGTGCCGAAAGGTACGCAGCCGGGTGGAGAGTTCCGCTTCGATGTTGACCGTTTGCAGCGTCAGGTCGTTGTCTGCGGGATTGTAGGAGACTTTTTGTCCCGGATGCAGGGCCACGACATGCTCGGCGGCGCGGAAATCGACGGCTCCTTCGACCAGTACGGTTTCGATGTCGGAACTGTCGTTATAGGCTTTCAGGTTGAATTTGGTTCCGCGGACGACGACTTCGGCGTCGTGGACCGTCGTGACGGTGAACAGTGCGCCGTTGCGTTTGCTGACCTCGAAGAAGGCCTCGCCGGAGAGGTGTACCGTACGGTTTTTATCGCTGAATACGGCGGGATAGTTCAGTTCCGAACTGCGGGTGAGGCGTACGACGGAGCCGTCGGGCAGTGTTACGGTGCATTCGCTGTTTTCGGCATTGACCGTGCAGATGCGGTCGTCGGGTCTGTTCTGGTAGATGTACATGCCTGCGACGATTACGCCCGCAACCAATATGGCGGCATAGCGCATTGCGATCCGGCGCCATTGAGGTTTGTTTTTTTGCCGCCGCAGTTCGATGCGCCGCTGCAGCGACCTGAACGCCTGGTCGGTGTTGACCGATGCGGCCGCCCGGAGCCGGTCCCCGGTAAAAAGCACGAAATAGAGCGCCTCGAGCCGGCGGCGGTTCTCTTCGGAGGCGTCGTACCAGGTTTCGATCTCGCGGTTGGTCTGTTCGTCGAGTTTTCCTTCGAGGAACGTGGTTAGCAGGTTGTCGTCGATCTCTTTCATAAAAGGCGGTTTCTGTATGTAATACGATTAAGGGAGAATAGTTACTAAACGAAAACCCGAAATTTTTTCGGGCTTTCGTTTTTGTCTTGTTGTAATTGATTTCAGGAGAGGGTGTTTCAGTTGTTGCCGGGAATTTCGAAAAACAGGGCGATAAGCGGCAGGTAGTCCTTCAGGGCGACGCCGAGAACCTTGAGGGCCTGGCCGATGTGGTAATTGACGGTTTGGGGCGACACTTCCATCTCTGCGGCGATCTGCTGGTGGGTCATACCCTGGAAACGGCTCATCTCGAAGATGCGGCGCGTCTGCTCGGGCAGTTGCGCGAGCGCCTCGTGGTAGAGCCGTGCAAGTTCTGTCCCGAGGTAAAAATCCGGAGAGTCGAACTGGTCGGCGAAGGTTTTTTCCAATTGCAGGTGGATGCGCGAATGGACGTTTTGGCGGGTGACGCGGTCCAGCGCCTTGTTGCGGACAATCATGAACAGAAGCCCTTTCAGCGAAAGCTCTTCCATCAGTTTGTCCCGGTTTTCCCAGATGTACAGCATGGTGTCCTGTACGATATCTTCCGCCACGGGGAGGGAGACCCAGCGTGAGGCGAAGCTGCACAATCCTTTGTAATAGAATCGATAACAGGCTTCGAAACACTGCTTGTCCCCGGCGTTGAGCCGGCGGATGACCAGCCGGTTGTCGAGGATGTCGTATTTGGTGTTAAGGGACATAAACTGTCGTTTCGTGCTTAAATGAAAGTTTAAAAGTACAATTTTTTCCGGAAAACAGTCCGGATTTTCAAAAAAAGGCGGACCTTTGCGGTGAAATGAAACCGGCTTCCGGGACGTGAGGCTTCCCGGGCCGCGGTATTGCGTTACTTATATATGAATACAATCTGGATCGTATTGCCCATATTGATCGTGCTGATGTTTCAGCTCGGCATCGAACTCGACCGGCAGGCATTCGCCGGGGTGATCCGCCGTCCGGCGGCTGTCGTCGCAGGATTGCTGGGGCAACTGGTGTTGCTGCCGCTCATCGCTTTCGGCGTGGCTCTCGTGTTCCGTCTTCCGCCTGTCTGGTTCATGGGACTGCTGTTGATCGCCTGTTGCCCGGGCGGAAGTTCGTCGAACGTCTTTTCGATGCTGGCGAAGGGCGACGTGGCCCTTTCGGTGACGCTGACTGCGCTCAGCAGCCTTATTACACTGGTCTCGATTCCGCTGGTGATGGAATTTGTCGCGCGTTTCGTTGCGGTGCATACCGATGCGGTCATCTCCCTGCCGGTCGGCAAACTGTTGATGCAGAACATTGTTCTGTTGTTCCTGCCGATGTTGTGCGGGGCGTTTTTCAGGTATTGGCGGCCTCGGGCGGCACAGCGCGTGCATGCCCTGCTGGGGCGTGTGGCTTTTCCCGCTTTGATGCTGCTGGCCGCGGTGTTCTTCGTGCAGTATGCCTCGGCGATCGTGGCAAACTTCGGTGTGCTGGGCCTGGCCGCGGGAACGCTGATCCTGCTGGCAATGGGGGCCGGGTCGCTGCTGGCCCGGGTATTCCGGCTCCGGCGGGCGGTGCGCCGGACGATCGTCATCGAAGTCGGGATGCAGAACGCCGCGCAGGCGATCGCCATCGCGACCTCGCCTTTGATCTTCAACAACGGCGAAATGGCCATCCCGGCCATTGTCTATGCCCTTTTGATGAATGTGATCCTGCTCGCGTACTTGAAATTACTGCCGAAATATTCCGGCGAAGCGTCGTCGGGCGGTGCGTAACTGACTATCTTTGCCGTATGAAATTCCTGAAAGTTGCGATTTTGGTTTTTTGCCTGTTTGCGGCGTTTGCCGTGCAGGCGCAGGGCGGGAGTTATCCCGTCAGCGGGCGGGTGATCGACCGCCTGAGCCGCAAGCCCGTGGCTTATGCCGCCGTAGTGCTGGCCGGGCAGGAGCAGAAGGGCGCTTCGACAGACTCGCTGGGGCGGTTCCGCATCGAGCGCGTGAAACCGGGCATCTGGCGGTTGGCGGTCTCGTCGGTGGGCTACAAGAGCCTCACGACGCCTGAATACATGGTGTCGGCCGCCACGCCTTTCGTCGAGATCGAGATGGAGGAGGACGCCGCGCAGCTGGAAGCCGTGACGGTCTCGCCGTCGCCGTTCCGCGTTACGGCGGAGAGCCCCGTGGGGCTGAAGGTAATAGGCTTGCAGGAGATCGAGAAAAGTCCCGGCTCGAACCGCGACGTGTCGCGCATCGTGCGTTCCTATCCCGGTGTGGCCTTTTCACCTGTAGGCTACCGCAACGACCTGATCGTGCGAGGCGGAGGACCTTCGGAGAACAAGTTTTACATGGACGGGATCGAGATTCCGAACATCAACCACTTCGCTACGCAGGGCGCGACGGGCGGTCCGGTGAGCATCGTCAACGCCGACCTCGTGCGCGAAATCAGTTTCTATACGGGCGCTTTCCCGGCCGACCGGGCCGGAGCGCTGAGTTCGGTGCTGGACTTCCGCCTGCGCGACGGCAACGCCGAGAAGCAGACCTTCAAGGCCACGCTGGGCGCTTCGGAGGTGGGACTGAGCGGCAGCGGGCACATCGGCGATAAGACGACTTACCTGTTTTCGGTCCGCCAGTCCTATCTGCAACTGCTGTTCAAGATGCTGGGATTGCCGTTCCTGCCCAATTACATCGACGGGCAGGCAAAGGTCAGGACGCGCCTTTCGGAGCGCGACGAACTGACGGTGCTGGCGCTTGCAGGGTTCGACAACATGCGCCTCAACGTCGACGAGAAGGGCGAGGACGCCGAGTACCTGCTGAGCTACCTGCCCCGCATCCGACAGGAAACCTTTACGGTGGGGGCTTCGTGGCGCCATTATGCGGGCCGCCACGTACAGACCGTGACGCTGAGCCACAACTACCTGAACAACCGCAACCTGAAATACCTGCGCAACGACGACTCCTCGGAGGATAACCTGACCCTGCGTCTGCGCTCCGTGGAGCAGAAAACCACGCTCCGGGCCGAGAACCGGACCTACCTGGGCCGCTGGACCGTCCGCGAGGGTGTCGAGGTGAATTATTCGAACTACACGAACCGCACGTTGCAGCGGCTCTATACCGATAAAACGCAACTGTCGGATTACAATACCCGGCTGGGAATCGTCGGCTGGGGACTGTTCGCTGGGGCCGAATACGCCTCGGCCGACAAGCGGTTCACCGCCTCGGCGGGCCTCAGGGCCGACGGGTGCGACTATTCGTCGCGCATGGCGCGGGTGTGGCGCCAGCTTTCGCCCCGGGCTTCGGTCTCCTATGCCGTGAGTCCCGGCTGGTCGGTGAGCGGCAGTGCGGGACTTTACTACCAGTTGCCGCCCTACACGGCGCTGGGATTCAAAGAGAACGATGCTCTGGTCAACGAATCGCTCGACTACATGCGGGTCGGGGTTTTCAGCGCGGGCGTCGACTGGCGGCTGCGTGACCGGCTGATCGTTTCGGTCGAGGGATTTTACAAACGCTACGGCGATGTGCCCCTCTCCGTTACGGACGAAATTCCGCTCTCCTGCAAAGGCAACGACTACGGCGTGGTGGGCAACGAAGAGTTGGTCTCCTCGGCGCAGGGGCGCGCTTACGGTGTCGAGGCGATGGCCCGCTGGCAGATTCCGGGACGCGTGAGCGTCGTGGGGTCGGTGACCGTGTTCCGCTCGGAGTATCGCAACGACCGTTCGGCCCCGTGGATCGCTTCGGCGTGGGACAACCGTTTCGTGGTCAACGTCAGCGGAACCTACGATCTGCCGCGGCATTGGAGCTTCGGCGCGAAACTGAGCGCCGTGGGCGGTGCGCCCTATACGCCCTATGACGTGGAGAAATCGTCGCTCGTCGAGGCGTGGGATGCGCAGGGACGGCCCTATTACGACTATTCGAAATACAACGCCGGGCGGCTCGACGCCTTTGCCCAGTTGGACGTACGTATCGACAAAGTGTTTTATTTCCGCCGCTGCATGCTGGGTATCTACATCGACCTGCAGAACGTTGCGGGCGGCAAACTGCGTCAGCCCGACGTGCTGATGTCTACGGGTGAGGTCGAGAATCCATCGGCTCCCGCGTCGGAGCGGCGTTACCGCATGAAATACCTCGAACAGGTGAGCGGCACGCTCCTGCCGACGCTGGGCCTGACGGTCGAGTTTTAAGCTTTCGGAGCCGCTTTTGCGGCGCTTTTACGGGCGTTGCGCCTGTCCATCGCGAAACTGATGATGAAGGGGATCGAGAGGAAGACCACCGTGCCGGTCACGACCAGCCACGTATACATTGCCGGACTGCCTACGGGCAACTGCGAAGGCGGGAAGAAGGTGACGACGAACGAAAAGAGCACGGCGAGGAACCCCACGCCTCCGATCAGCCACATGCCCGTATTTCCGCCCGGCACGCGGTAGCTGCGGATGAGTTTGGGCTGTGTGTAGCGCAGGCGGATTCCCGCGGCGTACATCATCATATACATAATCAGGTAGAGTCCCACGGTCAGGGCGCTCAGCAGGAAGAATGCCACGCTGACATCGCTCATCACGATGTAGAGCGACGAAAGGAGCGTCACGATGCAGCCCTGGATGATCAGGATGTTGATCTGCACGCCGTTCTTGTTGGTCTTTTGCAGGAAGCAGGGGAGCGCTCCGTCCCTGGCTGTCCACAGCAGGCCGCGGCTGGGACCCGAAATCCACGACATCACGCCCGCCAGCGCGCCGAAGGCTACCAGCAGTCCCATGACGTTCGAGAGCCAGCCCACGTGGTAGCGGTCGAAGACGATCTGGAAGGTGGTGAAGAGTCCCGACTGGAGGTTGATCTGGTCGTAGGGGGTGATGATGGCCACGGCCAGCGCGCCCAGTGTGAACAGCCCGAACGAGATCAGCGCCGCGAGGAACATCGCCCGCGGGAACTGCGTCTGGGGCTTTTTCAGTTCCGGTGCGTGGACGGCGTGCACCTCCACGCCGGCGAACAGCAGCAGGATGCCCGCCAGGAAGGCGATGTCGCTCATGCCCGTGATGTGGGGGAAGAGGCGCGGATGGACGTGCTGTGCGGCGTCGACGTTGACGACCTGCGAGACGGTGGCCGGAATCTCCTTCAGGGCGATTTCGTTGCCGCCCGCCATCCAGATGACCGCCATCACGATCACGACGATGCCCGGGAGCACCGTGCCGATGAGGAATCCTTTCGACGTGATGCCCGAGATGGCCGACGTGCCGCGCAGCGTGACGAGCGTCGCGCACCAGTACATCGCGATCGAGAACAGTCCGACGTAGAGGCCGTTCTGCGCCAGCGCCGGGACGCCGATCATGTAGGCGATCGATGCGGCGGCGAATCCCAGTACGGTGGGATACCAGACGACGTTCTGAATCCATTGCAGGAAGATGGCCGAGAAACCCAGGTGGCGGTTGAAAGCCTCCTTGACCCAGGTGTAGACGCCGCCGCCGCGGTCGGCGAAGGCGCTGCCCAGTTCGGCGCCCACGAGTGCCGCGGGGATCAGGAAGAGAAACGTCGCGAAGAAGATGTAGAAGAACATCGTCAGCTCCTCCTGGGCCATCATCGGAAGGCCGCGCAGGCTGATGACGGCGGCAGCGGTCATCAGCGCCAACTGTGTCGTCGTGATATTTTTTTGTTTTGCCATGGTGGATAGGTTGGATTTTGCTGTTTTCTGTCATCGGTCGCCGCACAGTTTTCGTGCCGGAGCGCGTTATCGGACAGGAAAATCGGCCGACGGAGCGCCGCATGGGACCGATCGGAATACCCGGCGGCTTTTTTTGAACTCCGCGGCATTCGGAAACAGCGGGGCGGCACGCGCCCGGCCGGCCTTCGGGCCGGACCGCCTGCGGACACACAAAAACAGCAGGGAATCTCTCGATTGCCTGCTGCCTTCGGAGGTTGCCCTCCTAAAACTACTAACCCAAACTTAAATAAATGAAGAAACCTCACTGCGGTTGCTGTTCCGCAGTT
>NZ_JADNHQ010000004.1:148738-523179 GCF_015553985.1 Alistipes sp. D31t1_170403_E11
GCGGAGGTTGCCCTCCTAAAACTACTAACCCAAACTTAAATAAATGAAGAAACCTCACTGCGGTTGCTGTTCCGCAGTTGACTGAAGCAAGTACAAAGTGCGTGCCGAACCCGTAGCCGGGGCGTGCCGCAGACCGTTTGGTCGATTATCGGGACTTGTAATGGAATTTTCACCGGAATAATTTTGTTTTTATTTCTTTTATTGTTTTATTTGTGACGGATATTCAATGATAATAGCTATAAAAGAAAATATATAGCATCCTGATATGGAAGATGAGAAAGATATTTTACGGCGGATGAGCGGCGGGGACAGTGATGCCTTCCGGCTTGTCTTCCTGAAATACGCCCCGCGTGTGGAGGCCTTCGCCATGAAGATGCTGAAGAATATCCACGAGGCGCAGGACGTGTCGCAGAATATCTTCACCAAACTGTGGATGCAGCGCCGTGAACTGGCCCAGGTTCAGTCGCTCAACGCTTACCTGTTCCGCATGACGCGCAATGCCGTGCTGGACATCTGTAAGCACAGCCGGATCCGGATGCAGTTCGAAAACAGCGCCCGGGTCGACGGGCAGATTCTTTGCGACGACGTTACGGAACGGATCGACACGGCCGAACTGTCGCGCCAGATCGAAGCCGCCGTCAGCAAGATGCCTGCCCGGAGGTATGAAATCTACCGCCTGTCGCGCGAGTGCGGCAAGAACAACCGTGAAATTGCCGAGGAGTTGAATATCAGCCCCAAAAGCGTTGAAAACCAGATTACGAAAGCGCTCGGCAGCATCAAAAAGGAAATTTCCTGAATTTTATTTTCATTTCGGCGTAGGGGTGTTGCGCCGCTGGATCGTCTAGTATGTGTAAGAGGATGACAGCGGACTGCGGCGCCCCGGCATTTTGCCGCACGATGCTTCCCCACGGAAAAAAGCCATGACTAAAAAGACCAAGAACATAGTTTCCGATTTCGCGAACAACGACATGCCCGCCGAGGTGCAGGAGCAGTTCCGCTGCTGGCTGGACGAGCATGCGGGCGGCGAGGCTGCGGAGGAACAACTGCTCGAGGAGTGGAACGCGGCGAAGCTCGGCCCGGTGAACGGCGCTGCCTATGAGCAGTCGTTCGAGCGGCTGATGCAGTCGATGCCGGCGGTTTCGTCTGCCGCGGCTCCGAAAAAGGGCCGCATTGCCCGTCTGGCTGCATCGTGGCGGCGTATGGCGGCCGTTGCAGCCGTCTGCGGGGTGGTGCTGGGACTCGGCGCCCTCGGCGCCCGCCTGTTCCTGAAACCCGAAAACGGGGTGTTTGTGGTTACGGGCGAGGACAGCAAGGGCCGCTTCGTGCTGCCTGACGGTACGCAGGTCTGGCTCAACTACGACAGCCGCCTCTACTATCCCGAGTCGTTCGACGGCGATTTGCGCTCCGTACGGCTCGAAGGCGAGGCGCTCTTCAACGTCGTGCGCGATGCTTCGAAACCGTTCCGTGTCCGGACTTCGCTGATGGAGGTCGAGGTGCTGGGGACGGTCTTCGACCTGAAATGTTACGAGCACCTGGACTATGCCGAGTTGGTGCTTGTCTCCGGCTCGGTCAAAGCCACCTGTGCCGGGCAGTTGCCCGTCACGCTCTGTCCCGACGAGCGGCTGGTCGCCTACCGCAATTCGAAAAAGATCGACTACCAGGCTGTCGATGCCAATAATTACAATAAGTGGATGTTCGAAACGCAGAAACTCGATGAGATGCGTCTCGACGCCGTTTTCGTCAACCTCGAACACCGCTATAACGTCGAGTTCGACATCGCGGACGATGTCGGGCTCGAGGCGCGGCTCACGCTTTCGCTGCGCAGCGAGCCGCTCGAGGAGATTCTGGATGCCATCGCACTGGTGGTTCCGATCCGTTACGAATCCTCCGGGGGAACAATTTTCATAACACGCAGATAGACCGTTTTGTACGATGTCCTCTTTGGGACAACGTGGGATAACTCATTTATTGCTGAAATGTAATATGCTGATAGTCAATATTATATAAAATAACTCTAAAACTTTCATCGCTATGACAAGACCTTTACGCATTCCTGCTTTCGATTGTTAGGCCTTCTCCGGCGGCCGCAACCGACGGTTGTCCGGAACGTGTGAACCTTTTTTCGTGCATTCAAAAACCTTATTGCCTTGAAACTTCAAACTTCCATTCAGAAACGGGCGTACCGTGCCCGTTGCGGTCTGCGGCGTGTCCTGCCGGTTTTGCTGGCGTTGGTGGTCGCTACTGCTGCCGTTGCAGTGCCTCCTTCCTCTTCGCGCGACGGTAAACTGACGCTTAACGTCAAGAATATTACGGTAAAAGAGCTGCTGCAAACCATCGAAAAGCAGAGCCGCTACACTTTCGTGTATAACATTTCGGATCTCGATCCCGCCCGCCGGGTCTCGCTCAGCGTGACCGACGCCTCCGTCGAGGCGGTCATCGCGCAGGCGATCCCCGAGGTGACGGCTACGGTGCGGGGAACACAGGTCGTGCTCGTGCGCAAGGCGGCCGACAAGGCCCGTCCCAATGTGAAAATAACCGGTACGGTGCGTGATGCCGACGGCGTGCCGCTCGTCGGTGCGACGCTGATCGTCGAGGGTACGACCCTCGGTACGAGCACCGGCGCCAACGGCGAATATACGCTGAATGTTCCGGCAAACGGCAAAATTGTCTGTTCCTATCTGGGTTACGATTCGGTGACGGAGACGGTGAACGCCCGTACGCGTATCGACTTCCAGCTCCGGGCGGCGGCCAACAGCATCGAGGACGTGGTGGTGACGGCCCTCGGTATCACCCGTAAGGAGAAGAGCCTCGGCTATGCCGTCTCGAAGATCGGCTCCGACGACATCACCAACAATGCCAGCGGCAGTTGGCTGAGCGGTATGGCCGGTAAGGTTGCCGGTCTGAATCTCGACCAGTCGGCCGCAGGACCCGGCGGATCGGTCCGTGTCACGCTGCGCGGCGAGGGCTCGCTCTCGTATAACAACAATACGGCCCTGTTCGTGGTCGACGGCGTGCCCATCGGCAGCGGCATGGATTCCAATACGTCGTCGGGTTCTTACGAATCGGACGATGCCCCGATCGACTACGGCAATGGCGCCGGTGACATCAATCCCGACGACGTGGAGTCGATCTCGGTGCTGAAGGGCCCGGCTGCAACGGCGCTTTACGGATCTCGCGCCGCCAACGGCGCCATCATCGTTACGACCAAGTCGGGGCGCAAGCAGAAGGGCATCGGGGTTACTTTTACCACCTCGGTAACCTTCGACAAGGCGGGTTACTGGCCCGATTTTCAGAATATATACGGCGCCGGCGACTTCCGCAAGACGACCATCAATACGGGGCATATGACCAACGGCCTGAATCCCGACGAATATTCGTTCTACACGGTCGATGCCGATCATTCGGACACCGGCAAAAAAATCAATGCATTCCATTCGCGTTACCAGTTCGGCGAGAAAATCCAGGGGCAGATGCGTTACATGTATGCCTCGTTCGATCCGGCGACGGGGACCTATACGCGGCTTCCGTACGAAGTATGCGACTGGTACAAGGGATTCTTCCGGACGGGCGTCACCTACACCAACAGTCTGGCGGTGGACGCCAGCGACGGCCATGGCTCGTCGCTGCGCGTGTCGGTCAAGGATACGCGCAACGACTGGATCGTGCCCAATACGGGTTTCAGTACCCAGAACTTCACGCTTTCGGCTATCAGCAAGCGGAACAAATACATCGAGGCCGGATTGAAACTGAGCTACTACCGCAAAAATTCGGACAACCTGCCCGTGGGCGGATACAGCAATTCGTCGCCCCTGAAAACGTTGCTCTGGCAGCCTGTGAGCGCTTCGGCCCGCGATGCATACAACGAATGGAACAGCGGCCGGCTGGTCGACTACTATTCGGGCAGCGATTCTTCGGTGAAGTTGATTAACGGATCGATGGACAATCCTTATTTCATTGTTTACGAATGTCTGAATACGCAGGCCAAAGACCGTGTTTACGGCAATGCCAGCGTGACGGGGCATATTATTCCCGAGAAACTGTCGCTGACCGTGCGTTCGGGCATCGACTTCAGCAACGATTTCCGTACGCAGCAGAAACCGCAGTACACGCATGCCTACCTCGACGGAATGTACCGCGAACAAACGATCCGCAACATCGAGCTCAACAACGACTTTCTGCTGAGCTACCGCGATACGTTCGGCGATTTTTCGCTCAACGCGTCGCTGGGCGGTAACAACATGCTCTATAAGTATCATTCCGTGCGGTTGACGGCCAATATGCTCGAAGAACCCAACGTGTTCATTTTGCAGAACGTCAACGGAAAACTCGATGTGGACAACCTGCGCAAGACCAAGTCGATCAATTCGTTCTACGGGTTGGTTTCGCTCAGTTGGCGCGACATGCTCTTTCTCGATGTTACCGGCCGCAACGACTGGTCGAGTACGCTGGCTCCCGGTTACAACTCCTATTTTTACCCCTCGGTGAGCGCCAGCGTGCTGCTCGACGAGGTGTTCAATCTGCGCAACAAGGCCAAGTGGATCGACATGCTCAAGATTCGAGGTTCGTGGGCTAACGTGGGTAACGATACGGAGCCTTACCAGCTCCTGGGTTCCTACTCCAATTCATCGGTTTTCACCGGGGCTTACAAACTGCCCGGATCGACCAAAAACTACCGGCTCAAACCCGAAAATGTCGAGAGCTGGGAGGTCGGTTTCGAAGGCCACTTCCTGCAAAACCGCATCTCCTTCGACTTTGCCTATTACAGTTCGGAGACGACGAACCAGATCATCAACGTCCCCTCCGACTGGGCGACCGGCGCTTCGTCGATGGTCATCAACGCCGGCTGCGTGCGTAACGAGGGTATCGAACTTTCGGCGCGGTTCCAGCTTGTGAAAACCAAAAACTGGCGTTGGAATATCGATGCCAACTGGTCGAAGAACTGGAATGAACTGGTCGAATTGGCGCCGGGCGTCAATGTCTGGCAGCTCAACGCGAGCAATACCATCGGCAGCAAAGTCTTCATCTACGCCTATCCGGGCGGAGAGTTGGGGCGTATCTACGGATACGGGCTCGAAACAGCGCCCAAAGGTGCTTTTTACTACGATGCAGACGGGCATAAGATCGACTGTTCGGGACAGCATATCGTCGATGCCTCGACCGGAAATCCCATCCTCGACGCTACCAACCTCAAGGACCTGGGCAGTATTTACCCCCAGTGGAAGGCCGGCCTGACGACGACGGTGAGTTATAAAAGCCTGACCGTTTCCGCTTCGTTCGCCGCCTCGTATGGCGGCAAAGCCTACTCGCTGACCAATTCGATCCTCTCCTACATGGGTAAGCTGACCAATTCGCTCGAGGGACGTTACGACGGCCTGATTCATCCGGGCGTCAACGTCTCCGCCGACGGCGTCTATTCGCCGAACAACACCATCACCACCGATGCGGTCGATTACTACAATACGGTCATTTATCCGCGCGGCAACACCGAATCCAATGTTTTCGACACCTCGTATCTGAAAATGAAGGAACTGCGGGTCGAATATTCGCTGCCGAAGAAACTTTGCTCCAAGACCAAGGTGTTCCAGAACGTCTCGCTGTCGTTCTTTGCCACGAACCTGTTCTGCATCACGAATTTCCCGCAGTTCGATCCGGAGGTGGCTTCGCTTTCGGGATCGTCGCTCTACCGCGGCGTCGAGACGGGCGCTTACCCGATGACCCGTTCCTACGGATTCAGTCTCAAACTCGGATTCTAAAACTGACGCGATTATGAAAATGCTGAAATATATCTTGATCCCGGCCCTGCTGCTCACGGCGGCAAGCGCCTGTATGACCAAATTCGAAGAATACAATACCAATCCCAACGAAATGGAACAGTGGAAGATATCCCCTGCGGGCATGATCCAGGAACTGCTCTATTCGGGGACCGAGGTATTCCTCTACCGGACCTGGCAGCTCAACGGCGAGCTGATCCAGTATACGATCGCCGGCTCGGGCAACAACACCTACCACCGTTATGTGATCGAGAATTCGGTGGGTGCGTCGGCCTGGAGCAATCTCTACATGCAGGCGGCCAATGCCGACCACATGCGCCAATTGGCTGTCCGGAAAGAAGACCCCAATTACGAGGCTATTGCACTCACGTTGCGGACGCTGTTCCTGCAGAACATTGCCGACCTGTTCGGCGACGCTCCCTATTCGCAGGCTTTCAAAGGTTCGTCCGAGGGTATCAAACAGCCGGTGTTCGACTCGCAGGAGGCGGTCTACCGGGCGCTGCTTGCCGACCTGGAGCATGCCAATTCGCTTTACGACAGTTCGTTGAAACTACCCAGCGCCGAGCGTGACCTGCTCTACAAAGGCGATATTTCGAAATGGCGCAAGTTCAACAATTCGCTCTACCTGCGCCTGCTCATGCGGTTGAGCAACCGCAATGCGGCCATGGGCGTCGCCGCGAAGATCGCCGAAATCTTCAATAATCCGGACCGGTATCCGGTTTTTGCAAGCAACGGCGACAATGCCAAAATGTCTTATGAAAGCGTGGAGCCTTTCGTCAACTACTGGGGCACGAAGCTGAATACGCAGTTCACCACCTCGACCGGACGCCGCCCTGCGGAGCAGATCGTCGACATGATGAATCATTCGGGCGATCCGCGCATCGGTATCTGGTTCCAGCAACCGTCGGGCGCCGAGGGTTGGAAAGGCGGCCAAAGCGGTATCGAATCGCAGGAGGCCGATTTTACGGGTATCGCAAACCTCAACAAAGCCAATCTGGGCGATTATGCTTCGCCTTACGCGCTGATGAAGTACGACGAAGTGCTGTTCATCCAGGCCGAAGCCATCCAGCGCGGCTGGATCGCGGGGGATGCCGCCGCCTGTTACCAGAACGCCATCCGGGCTTCGATCAATTACTGGAAAGAGGTGGATACGACGGGACTGAACATCACCGACAAGGTGATCGAGAATTTCCTGGCGAATGTCCCCTACGACGGAACGCTCGAATCGATCATCAACCAGAAATACGTGGCCCTGTTCTGGGTCGGTTACGAGGCGTGGGCCGATTATCGCCGCACGGGGTATCCGGTGTTGACGATCGGCAGCGGTACGTTCAACGACCACATCCTGCCGACGCGTCTGGTCTATCCGACCAATACGATGGAGACCAACAAGGAGAATTACAATGCGGCCGTCGAACGCCTGAGGACCTACTACGGCGGCGCCGACGACATGAAGACCCCCGTCTGGTGGAGTAAGGCCGCCGTCGACAAAGGAATCAAATAACCGAAAAAGACTGGACTATGAAAACGATGATAAAACGTCTTTGCATCTTTGCCGCCGGGGCGGCCGCCTTGGTTTCGGCGGCACTGGCCACGTCGTGCGAAAAGGACGAGACGCAGGAGAAATATGTCTATATCCTCGATAACGACAAAAACGGGATTCAGGAGGTGTCGTTCAATACGGCGGGCGGGACACAGGATTTTCTGATGTACTCCAACTACGGAAGCTGGAAACTCGTACCCACCTACGAAGAGGACCTCGAATGGCTGTCCTACTGGCCGACGGAGGGTGTCGGCGACGCCCGTTTCTCGGCCATGGTCGAGAAGAATACGACGGCCTACCAGCGCCACGGGACATTGAATATCGTGGTCGACGGCCTTTCGGTGGCGACGATCCGGTTCAACCAGGCGGGCGACGAGCCCAAACTGAAGGTCAACGTCAAGGAGTCGGGCAAGACCGTTTCGGTCAAGGGCGAGACCTTCACCGTGGGCGTCGAGTCGAATATCGACTGGGTGGCCGAACTGGTCGATCCGGCCGATGCCTCGTGGGTTACGATCGGCGACTTCACGCCTGTGAGCCAGACTTTCACCTGTGCGGCGAATCCGGGCTCCGAGCCGCGTGAAGCGCAGGTGCGTATCCGGGCTTACGGCACTTCGGTGTCGTGTGTGTTTGCCATCATGCAGGCCGACCGGTCGAGCGCCTTCGAGGAGGCCGAAAAGATCACGGTTGCCGACCTGCTGGCGATGGGCGAGGGTAAGATCGCGCGCAACGTCTATGTCGCGGGCAGCGTGATCAGCGACCGCACGACGCGCAACTATCCGGTGGCCTATTCGACCGGAGGCGGCGAGCAGGTGAACAACACGATGTTCATCCAGGACGAGACCGGAGGCCTGTGGATCGAATTCGACGATGCGGCGGACAATACCTGCGACCTGAACCAGGTCGTTACGCTCCACATGTACGGACAGCATATCGAACGCGACGCCTATACCAACGGATTGAAGATCGCCGGGCTCTCCTCGACGGCCGTACAGAGCGCCGTGGCGGGAACACCCGTCGAACCGGTCGTGATCGACGACCTGACGAAGCTGCCGGCGTATGAGAACCGGCTGGTGACGCTGCGCAACGTTGAATTCGCATTGCCTTACGGGACGCTGGTCAACATCAACGAAGGGGTGTCGTACCTCGGTATCAAACAGGGAGCCGCCTATCAGGCTTCGGCGGATTACAACGACCTGACGATCGAGTACGGCCATTACCTGCGCGACGCCAAGGGCAATACGGCTAAACTCTACACCACGTGGTCGTTCACCGAGCGGGCGCTTTCGATGATTCCCGAAGGGGCCGGCGATATCACGGGTATCGTCAACAAGCGTTACAAATGCGACGTTTACGATGGCCGCGACCAGATGCGCCGTCCGGTCGAGAGTTGGTGCGTGCGCATCCGCCGCGAGTCGGACATCACCAACTTCAAGGCCCCGGCCGCAAGCCGCCTTTCGAAGACCGTCATGCAGATCGGTCCGTGGACCGACAATGCAGGCGCCATGCAGTCGGTGACGGCGTCCGTCGGACAGGGACAGCTCAAACATTCGGTCGGCGAGGACGTGCTGGGATCGACTTCGGGAAATACGCAGCAGATGTACCTGGCGTGGGCGCATGCCCGTTGTACGGCGGCGACATGGGATGCGGTGAAGAATGCATGGCTCCCGGCTTACGGCAACACCAAGGGGGTACAGTATGTCGCCGTGATGGCGCAGGGGTGGTGGAAAAATACCGCTGCGGTCAATACCGATACGGACGGTTGCTGCTGGATTCTCTCGAACCTCTCGACGAAAGGCTTTACGGGGCAGATTTCACTCCAGTTTACGGCCTCGAGCAACACCGCAGGCCCGATGTACTTCCAGATGGAGTGGGCCGATACGGACAATGCCAAAACCTGGACGCCGATCGGCAACGAATACGTGGCTTCGAACTGGCACAACAGCATCGCAGCGCCCGAATACCTCTTCGTGCTGCCCGACGAGCTGAAAGACCGCGAAAGTTTCTCGATCCGTCTGCGGGCTACCCGCCAGCGCAATGCCAGCGACACGGAGAACACCGCTTCGGGAACCAGCCGCATCGGTGTCGTACGCATGTCGTGCCTCGATTTATAAACCGTTAAAAATCCGAACGATGAAAATAGGTCAATTCAAATTGAAAATGCTCTTCGTCCTGTTCGCGGGCTTCCTGCTCGCGGCAGGGTGCTCGGAGAGCGATTCCCCGGAGTTCGAACAGTCCCGGAGGCTGGTGCGCAATCTCTACCTCGCGCCCGTTATGAGCGTGTATGCCGGGCAGACGCTGACCCTGCAGGGAGTGGGCTTCGAGGCGGGCGACGTGGTTTCGTTCCGGGCCGACGCCGCTGTGCTCGACCTGCCGGTAAGCGGCGTTACGGTCAAGACGGCCCGTGTGGTGATACCTGCGGCGATCGCCCGGGAGAGCTACGACGTTTATGTGGTTCGCGGTGCGCAGGAGCAGTATGTCGCCACGGTGAAAATCTACCTTACGACCGACCAGGAAGTTCCCGACAAGGAGGGCATGAACATCAAGGGCATTGTTTTCTGCGGTGACAAAGGCGTGCCGGGCGTCCGCGTGTCGGACGGGTTGCAGACGGTCACCACCGATGAGAACGGTTACTACTGGATTCCGTCGCTCAAGACGCTGGGGTATGTCTTTATCACGATTCCCCAGGGTTACCTGCCCGCTGCGCTCGATAACAATATGATGGGCTTCTGGGCCGGACTGACCGACGAGGCCGGGGTGTGCGAGACGCATAACTTCGAGCTGGTGGAGGCCGATACCGAAAACCACGTCATGCTGGTGGGCGCCGACCTGCACCTGGCCGACAAGCAGAACGACCTGCGCAATTTCAAAAACGGGTTTATCGCCGAAACGCAGGCTTTTGCCGATGCCAGCTCCGTGCCGGTTTTCTGCCTCATGGCGGGCGACATGACCTGGGACAGGTATTGGTACGACCGTAATTTCCGGCTTCCGCACTACCGGCAGTGGCTTTCCCGGAACGGATATTCCGTGCCCGTATTCCACGCGATGGGCAACCACGATAACGACCCCTATGTGCAGGGCGACGCCCCGGGGCAGCTTTCCTATTGCAGGACGCTGGGGCCGAACTACTATTCGTTCAACCTCGGCAAGGTGCACTACGTGGTACTCGACGACATTGACTGGATCAATACGGGCGGCAGCGACGGCGTGCTGGGCAGCCGCGACTACAACCGCGTCGTGTCGCTGGCGCAGATGACTTGGCTGGCCGAAGACCTGGCTGCCGTCGAGGATAAGACGGCGCCGCTGGTGGTCTGCCTGCATGTCCAGCTCTACGAAAATTACAACGCTTCGTTCGCCAACACGGCCAAGATGCCGAGCGCCACGGGTGGAACCGGGGCGCTGATGAATGCCGTCCGGGATTTTTCCGAGGTGCATTTCATAACGGGGCATACGCACCACAACTCCACGATGGTCATCAACGACAAGGTGATCGAACACAACACGGCCGCCGTCTGCGAAACATGGTGGTGGAGCACTTTCTTTTCCGACCGGGCCATCTGCGTCGACGGGTCGCCTGCCGGTTACGGAATCTATACGGTCAATTCGACCGACGTGAAGTGGAGCTACAAGGGCATCGGCGAACCTGCCGGATACCAGTTCCGCACGTACGACATGAACACCGTGAAAAAGCACCTCGACAACAGCACCTACAAGGCACTGCTGGCCCAGTATGCGAGCCGTGACAACAAGGGCGACGACTATGGAAAAGTGGGCGATAACGTTGTTTATATCAATGTCTGGAACTACGATCCGGCCTGGAAGGTCGAGGTGCGGGAGGATGGCTCGCCGCTTGAGGTGAAGCGTGTCTTCGACCGCGACCCGCTGCACACGATCACCTTCGACATTCCCCGCGTGGAGGCCAAATACGAAGCCAATGCCGACTGGGCGTCGTGCTGCTCGTCGCACATGTTCAGCGTGACGGCGTCGTCGCCCGTGTCGGAACTCGAAATCACGGTCACCGACCGTTTCGGCAATGTCTATTCGGAACGGATGAAGCGGCCGAAGGCCTTTGTGAAGACCTCGAAATAACCTGAAAAACGAAGAGCATGAAAAAGTACAGTATATGGCTGTTGGGACTCGCGGCGCTGGTCGCCGGGGCCTGCAGTACGGACCGGACCGGGGATGAGACGCTCGCACTCAGCGCTTCTTCGGTCAGCGCCAACAAGCGTGGAATGACCTACGAAGGCGGCGATGTCACGTTCGATGTCCTGTCGAATGTCTATTGGGTGATCAACCTCGACGAAGATGCCGACTGGCTGACCGTCGCGCCCCGTGCGGCGTACGGCAACCAGACGGTGAAGGTCACCGCGGCCGTGAATCCCGGGGGCAGGCGTTCGACGACGCTTCGGTTCGATTCGCTGGACGGCGTGACCGCACAGATCGAGGTGACGCAGGGTTCCTCCGATGAACTTATCTACTACATCCGCACCGGGGCCGGGGCTTCGGCCGTTGCGGAGCCGGTCGCCGTGGGCGGCTATACGGCGTGGGAACCGGAAGGCGTCGGCGCTTCGGCGGTGGGATTCTCCGGCGTAAACGCTTTCGTGTCGGCCGACACGCCTTCGTCGGGCTACGACGAGGCTTCGGGCGGTAACAATATCGTGCTGGAGGCTCCCGGAGAGGGCCCGGAAACTGTGACGCCCTCGTTTTCCGTGCGCGACGTGGCGACCCGGGACGACTCCTATTTCCGTCTGAAGATGGGCGTGCTGGCTCCCGGCGGCGAACTGACGCCCGACCGGTTCCGGGTGCTCGTTGGGAACGGCGGCGACGAACTGATCGCCCTGCAATACGAAGTGATCGACGGCGCAGGCGACTGGAAAGAGGTCCTGGCGCGGTTCTGGGTCGGCGAGGACAATCCCACGCTCGATTTTAAGGTCGAAGCCCCCGCAGGCGGTTACCGCATCGACGACTTCCGCCTTTACGAGGGCAACTTCGGAGAGGGACAGGAGGTTGCTTTCCAGGTCGGCGGCGACGACGGCAAGCCGGAAGGTTACGTCTATTTCGAGGACGATTTTTCGTGGGTGACCGACGTATACGGCGGAACCGATTACATCGGGACGTATCCTACGCCGCTTACGGCAGAAACCTACTGGAACGGCATAACGGCGGCAAGCCACGGGCAGGAGGCCTATAACACCCTCGTCGGATCGGGGTGGAAGACCGATGACAACAAACTCAAGGAGCGCGTTTACCTGCGTATCGGCTATGTCAAGATGGGGCGCGGTTCCAATGCGGCGGGTTGCGGCGGAGGCCTGGTAAGCCCGACGCTGGACATCCGGAAAAACCGTGCGGCGGATCTCAAGGTTACTTTCAAATGCTGTATTTACGTCGCTGCCAACGGCACGTGGGATCCCTCGACCATGCAGGTGCGGGTGATCGGTCCGGGTACGGTCAACGACGGTGTGTCGACCGAGAAGGTGCTCGTCATGCAGACCGAAACGCCGGTGCAGTGGGAAGAGAAGACGCTGATCGTCTACGGCGCGACCGACGCCACACAACTGGTCTTCGAATCGGTGGAGGAAACCAAGGCCAACCGCTGGTTCCTGGACGACGTGCGGATCGTCAAGGCGGGCCCGGACGACAAACCTTCGGTAGACCTGATACCGCTGGCGGTTCCTGCGGTGACGTTCGACCAGGATGCCGCTACCGAAAGTTCCGTGAAGTTCACCTGGACCGAGGTTCCGCAGGCTGCGGAGTACGAGTATTCCTACACCTGTCTCAACTGCGGCGAGGTGGTCGCCTCGCGCAGCGGCAAGACGACGGAGCTGTCGGCCGAATTTACCGGACTGATCGCCGGGACTTCGGCCCGCCTGACGGTCCGCGCCCTGCCCGCCGAAGGCGACAAGACCTATAAGGAATCCGCCTGGAGCGATCCCGTCGAGGGCGATGTAAAGTCGTCCGGAGGCGGATTGCCCCAGCTCGCGACGCCTTCCGGTGTGACCGTTTCCGCCAACAGCGCCTATGGTTTCGAGGCTTCCTGGGCCGAGGTGTCCGATGCGACGGATTACACCTATTTCGTGGAACTGCCGAACGGACAGGTGGTCGCTACGGGTAAAACGTGGGAACCCCGCGTACATATCGGCGGGCTGGCCGGGAAGAATTTCGGCAATTACCCCTATTTCAATTTCCGCGTGGTGGCCAACCACATGAACTACAACAGTTCGAAGGTGGAGATTCCGCAGACGTTCCGCTCGTCGGAGCCTTCGGCGGCGGTCCGGGCCGATATCCTTCCTTCGACGGCCACGGTCTACTTCCAGGACGATTTCTCCTGGGCCGATCCCTGGAGCGGCAGTGCCCTGCTGGCGACCAACACCGACTGGATCAACACCTATTGTACGGTGGATACGATGGTGCGCCTCGACCTGCTGGAAAAGGAAGGGACCGTGTCGCTCAACGGCTGGGGTTACGATGCGACCAACAAGAGCGTTTACACCCGTCCGGGGTATATTCACCTCAATTCGTCGTCGGCGTTGGGCAACCTGATCACCCCGGCATTCACCGGCATTACCGGTACGGACGACGTGAAGGTCAGCTTCGACGCCACCTATTTCTTCCAGTATTTCTCCGGTGCGGCCGATACGAACAAGACCCTGACGGCCAGCCTGAAGGGCGCCGGGACCATCGAAGGCGCTTCGGGCGGAATCATTTCGTTCACCTTGTCGCGCGGCAATGCGTGGGAGGGTTTCTCTTTCACGATCACGGGAGCCGATGCTACGACCCGCGTGGTGTTCGCCCCGGCGGTCAAAAGCAAGAACCGCGTGCAGTTCGATAACTTCCGCGCCGAATCGTTAACCCGTTAATTTGAAAGACAATGAAAAACCTGAAACTGTTTTTGTTGAGCCTTATGCTCTGCGCGGCGCTGCCGTCGCAGGCATGGGACCGCACACGCCACGACGCCATTGCGTATATCGCCGAATGCAACCTGACGCCCCGGGCGAAGAGGAATATCGCCCGCTACCTCGACCATTCGATCGTTTACTACGCATCGTGGATGGACAAGTACCGCGATACGCCCGAATTCCGAAACGTCGAGCATGTGAGTTATGTGGATGCCGGCATGCAACTGGTCGACACCCTGCGCAAGGGGAAGACCAATTGCGTCGTCGAACTGATGCACGCCGTCGACCGGCTGAAAGACTACCGGAATATGAGCGATTCGCTCGTGCGGCTGAACCTGATGTATGTGATCCACATCGTGGGTGACATGCACTGTCCCTCGCATGTCAAATACGCCGGTTGCAAGAGCGGCCGCGCGGACCTCAACGGCAGGAAGATGTCCTACCATGCGATGTGGGACTGGGGTGTGCTGGACGGGGCCCACGGCTGGAGTTACAGCGAGTATCAACAGTTGCTGGACACCTTCTCCAAGCGCGAGAAGGCCGCCATGGCCAAGGGTACGCCCCGCGAATGGCTGCACGAAACCGCCGTCGCGTGCCGGGTGATCTACGACTGGCAGCGGGCCGACGAGACCTACGACAAGCAGTTCGTGCTGGACACCTACCTGCTGCCCGAAAGCCAGTTGATCAAGGCCTCGTACCGCCTGGCTGCGGTGCTCAACGAATTGTTCGGTTAGTAGGAGGACCTCCGGGGACAAAAAAACAGCAGGGAATCTCACGATTGCCTGCTGCCCCCGGGAGGTTGCCTTTCGAAACTGATTTTCGGTTGTAAACTGCTAACGACCGCAGGAGCAGGGCAAAGGCTCCGGCGTGTGCGGGATGCTGCGCAGCAGCAGGGTGCTAACGGCACTTCGCGTCCGGTTTCCGGGCAGGCGATGTGCCGTTTGCGCACTGTCGGCCTTCGTGCCGTTCTGCATGCGTGGGGAGGGTTGTTGCGTGAACCGGTTGAAAGGAGTTTTCGGAGGGCCGCGCGGGCACATACAAAAACAGCAGGGAATCTCACGATTGCCTGCTGCCCCCAGGAGGTTGCCCTCCTAAAACTACTAACCCAAACTTAAATAAATGAAGAAACCTCACTGCGGTTGCTGTTCCGCAGTTGACTGGAATAAGTACAAAGCGCGTGCCAGAGTTGCTGCGGTGTCAGTCGGGAAAAGGGCGCATTTTGGTCGAAACGGTCCGGCCTGTTGTGCAGAAGCGGTTTTCGTATCCTGTGCAAATAATCCGCCGGATCGTTTGCATCCTGCCGATAAAAGCTGTACCTTCGCGGTGCAATGGTTTCCCCATGGAGGGGAATTAAAAGGGAATGCCGTGTGAATCGGCAACAGTTCCCGCTGCTGTGAGTCCCGCCCGAAAGGGCATTTTCGTCGCGACAATCTGAGCCACTGGTCCTCCGGGACCGGGAAGGCGTTGCGCCGGGGGACAAGTCAGAAGACCTGCCTTGCGAGATAGGGTGTTTGCTCCTGCGGAGAAAGGGAGCGCCTGAAGTCGTTACCGGCGGTTTTCCGTACGTACTTATTTACTTCAGCCTTCTTTTTCCATTGGGAGCGAACCTCTTCGGACAGACTTTTTTACGGTCGGATGAGGAAGTCGTCGCCATGCTTTGCCGGGTCATTATGCCTGTTTCTGCCTGTGCGGTATCCACCGTGATGTTTGTCCGTTACGGACGAGACAGAACAGATGGAACCATTAACTGAAAAACAAAGCATGATGAAAAAGTTACTTATGATCTGCTCCTGGGCACTGCTCCTGGGCGGCTGCAAGAGCGAATCGGGCCCCTCGGACCCGGACGGAGACAAACCCGTACCCCCTCCCTCGGCTGAACTGTTACAGAAAATCGAAGACCTGAACGCCGGACTGGTCTCGCTGAAAGCGCTGGCTGAAGCCGTGTCGCGTTCGGAAGTGCGGGCGCTGGACGAGGCCGAAGGCAGCGTGCTGCTTACGTTTCGCGACGGTACGCAGATTACGGTAGCCTGCGATGCAGAGGCCGCGGCGGCGCCGCTGGTGGGCATTGCCGCCGACGGAGACGTTTATTACTGGACGCTGGCCGCGGAGAAGGATACTCCCTGGCTGAAAGATGCCGCCGGAGCGAAAATGCCTGTTTCGGGACCTGTTCCCGTCATGGGGCGCGATGATAAAGGTTTCTGGACCGTGACGACGGATGCCGCCGCAACGCCGTGGCAGATCGTGAACGCCGCCGGAAACCCGATCGAAACCACGGGCGACGAGCGGGTGGCCCTGTTCCGGTCGGTAACGGCCGGGGACGGCAAGGTGGAGATACTGCTGGCGGACGGCGGGACGCTTTCGGCTGCGCAGGTCAACGACCTGAGTGCCGCGGGAACGGCCAACTGCTATGTGGTTCCGGCTCCCGGAAAGTATGTTTTCAATGCCAAAGTGCGCGGAAACGGCGCCGGTGAGGGTGTCGGTTTCGAGCCGGCGATCTCCCTGACGGACGGCATGACGGCCGACTGGCTGTGGACCGATTCCGAGGGGCTTGTTTCGGACGTTGCCTTCGACAAGACCTCCGGCGACATCTCCCTGACGGTCGGCGACGGCAGGGGCAACTCCCTCGTCGCCCTGATGGAAGACGGCGTAATTGTATGGAGCTGGCACGTCTGGGTAACGGATGCCCCGCAGACGATGACCTACAAGAACGGCACGGTGTTCATGGACCGCAACCTGGGCGCCGTTGGCACGACCGTCGGCGGTACGGATGCCTACGGCATGTATTACCAGTGGGGCCGCAAGGACCCGTTCTACGGCGGCAAAAAAGCCGAGGCTTCGGCCAACGCTTTCCTCGAGGCGAAAAACGGCACGGTGCTGAATCCGGCCTATCCAGCCTTGGGCTGGGCTTTCAGCAAAAGCACGACGACGACAGCCGGGGCTGCGGCCAATCCCATGACATTCTATAACAATACGGTCGGAACCGGCTACAACTGGCTCGCCTCGCCGAATCCGAAACTCTGGGGCGAAAGCAAGACGCTCAACGATCCCTGTCCTCCGGGATATAAGGTTCCTAAAACCGATGCCTGGGAAGATATGAGCGCAGGCCGCCAGTATATCGACGGCGTTTCCGTATGGGACGGGGCGAATTACGGCATGACCTACACCCACGAGGGGCAGACGGCCTGGTATCCGGCGCAGGGTTATCGCAATTACAGTTCGGGCGCCATTGTGGGCCTGCGTGCCTCGACCGGCGGTTCGGGCGCTTACTGGTCGGTGGAAGCATCTTCGGTGAAGTCCTATCACCTCTTCTTCCGCAGTAAGTTGTCGAGCGGAACCGGCTCGATCAATATCGAACTGGACAAGGAGCGTTCCTACGGCTACACGGTGCGTTGCTGCAAGGAGTAACGAACCGTTCCGAATAAACGAAGGCAGGACCCGTCGGGTCCTGCCTTTAGTTTTCGGTGTATATGCCGGCCTACCGGAATACACCCGTATAGGTCGAGGGCGAAAGCGCACGCAGTTCCTCTTTGACGCTTTCGGCGACGTTGAGCGTCTCGATGAACGCTGCGATCGACTCGCGGGTGATGTGGGTGTTGGTGCGCGTGAGGGCCTTCAGCGCCTCGTAAGGCTTGGGAAAACCTTCGCGGCGCAGGATGGTCTGGATGCCTTCGGCTACGACGGCCCAGTTGTTCTCAAGGTCGCGCGCCAGCGCTTCGGGGTTGAGGATTACTTTGTTCAGCCCCTTCAGCAACGACTGCAAACCGATCACCGCGTGGGCCATGGGCACGCCGATGTTGCGCAATACGGTCGAGTCGGTCAGGTCGCGCTGGAGGCGCGAAACGGGCAGTTTCGACGCGAGGTGCTCGAAGACGGCGTTGGCGATGCCGAAGTTTCCTTCGGCGTTCTCGAAGTCGATGGGGTTGACCTTGTGGGGCATGGCGCTCGATCCGACCTCCCCGGCCTTGATCTGCTGTTTGAAGTACTCCATCGAAATGTAGGTCCACATGTCGCGCGAAAGGTCGACGAGAATGGTGTCGATGCGCTTCATGTTGTCGAAGATGGCAGCCAGGTTGTCGTAGTGCTCGATCTGCGTGGTGTACTGCGAGCGGCAGAGACCCAGCGTCTCGCCCACGAACCGGTTGGCGAAAGCCACCCAGTCGTACTGCGGATAGGCTGCGCGGTGGGCGTTGAAGTTGCCCGTGGCGCCGCCGAACTTTGCCGGAACGGCGATATCGTGGAGCATGGCCAGTTGCTTTTCGATACGCTCGACGAAGACCATGAATTCCTTCCCGAGCGTCGTCGGCGAGGCGGGCTGTCCGTGTGTGCGTGCCAGCATCGGAACTTCGCGCCACTGCTCGGCAAACGACGCCAATTTGTCGCGGACCTCCTCGACGACGGGATAGTAGACGCCTGTCATCGCCTCTTTCAGCGAGAGCGGGATGGCCGTATTGTTGATGTCCTGCGAGGTGAGGCCGAAATGCACGAACTCCTTGTAGGACTCCAGTCCCAGGGTGTCCATTTTCTCCT
The DNA here is from genome assembly GCF_015553985.1 of Alistipes sp. D31t1_170403_E11. Lineage (NCBI taxonomy): Bacteria > Pseudomonadati > Bacteroidota > Bacteroidia > Bacteroidales > Rikenellaceae > Alistipes > Alistipes sp. D31t1_170403_E11. Next base: position 167,473 of record NZ_JADNHQ010000004.1, read on the forward strand.
TGATAATGTACTCGATGGCTTTTACGTCGTGGTTCGTTACCGACTCGATTTCCTTCACCCGCTCGGCGTCGGCGGCCGAGAAATCGAGGTAGAGGGCGCGCAGGGCGGCGAATTTCGAATGGTCGATGCCGGCAAGCTGCGGAAGCGGCAGTTCGCACAACGCGATGAAATACTCCACTTCGACGCGGATGCGGTAGCGGATAAGTGCCTGTTCCGAAAAATAATCGGCTAGTTTCTCCGTTTTATTACGGTAACGCCCGTCGACGGGCGAAATGGCTGTGAGAGGGCTCAGGAGAGTTGACATTGTTTTGTTATTTTTTACGTATCGTTTTGTGCGCTGTTTCCGGCGGGGCATCACGGCCGGCGGGCGGGCCTGCAAATCCGATCCGCCTCCGAACCTTCGCCCCGGACAGGGGGTTGTTCCGCCGCCTGCGGCGGGAAGTGCGGCCCGGGAGCAAACGGACGATGCCGGGAATTTTCAAACGCCAAATTTACGACATTTAATTGAAATACGCATAATTTTCCCTACCTTTGCAAAGATAAACTTTGCTCGGACAGGCTGCACGCCGGCAGCGTCGGATAAATTTGCCGCTGCGCCCGGCTTGCACTGTCTTTGCAGGGATGTAAACCGAAATCGGAATGAATTTTATACTGGCAATCATCGACTCCCTGGTGAGGTTCGTACAGCGCAATCCGCTGACGATGCTCGTCATTGTCATACTGGCGCTCGGCGCCCCTGCGCTGCTCAAAGGCATCGCACTGTTTATTTTGTACTTTTTTATGGGACTTATTTTATTGATCGTCGTGCTGATGCTGGCCTTCCGCTGGCGGATCTACAAGGTTCGCAAGCAGATGGAGGAGCAGTTCGGCGAAGGCTTCGGGCAGCGGTCCGGGCCGGAAGGTTTCAGCGGGTTCGGCTCGCCCTTTGCGGAACAGCAGCGCAAACAGCGCGAAGGCGAAGTGAAGGTGCACAAAACCCCGGGAACGCCCGAGAAGCGCGTGTCGAAGGACGTGGGAGACTACGTCGATTTCGAAGAGGAAAAGGAATAGCATGCTGAAAATTTTCGAACTCATAGGGCGCTACTTCATGCTGATGGGAAAGGTCTTTTCCCGTCCGGAGAAGGCCGCGATCTACCGTCGGCGGATCGTCTACGAAATGGAGGCCCTCGGTATCAATTCGATCGGCCTGACGGCACTTATTTCGGTCTTCATCGGCGCGGTTATCACATTGCAGATGTGCATCAACCTCGACTCGCCGTTCATTCCCCGTTCGCTGGTGGGTTATGCCACGCGCGAGACGATGATCCTCGAGTTTTCGTCCGCGGTCGTGGCGCTGATCCTCGCCGGAAAGGTCGGGTCGAGCATTGCCTCGGAGATCGGTACGATGCGCATCACCGAGCAGATCGACGCCCTCGAAATCATGGGCGTCAACTCCGCCTCGTACCTCATTCTCCCGAAGATCGTCGCCGCGATGATCTTCTTTCCCTTCCTGACGATTCTTTCGATCCTGATCGGTATTCTGGGCGGATACCTGATCGCCGCCGCGACGGGCATCATGATCCCCGCCGACTATGTCGACGGCCTTTTGATGGATTTCAAGCCCTATTCGATCACCTACACGCTGATCAAGACCGTCTTTTTCGCCTACATCATCACCTCGATTTCGGCCTTCTACGGCTACAATGCCCGGGGCAATTCGCTCGAAGTCGGTACGGCCTCGACGCGCGCCGTGGTGGCCAGCTGCGTGGTGATCCTGCTTTTCGACCTTATCCTGACACAAGTCCTGCTCATATGATACGCGCCGAACATATCGTCAAGTCGTTCGACGGCCGGGTGGTGCTCGACGACATCTCGGTGGAATTCGAAACCGGGAAAACAAACCTCATCATCGGCCGCAGCGGCTCGGGAAAGACCGTGCTGCTCAAGACGCTGGTGGGACTGCACGAGCCCGATTCGGGCGACGTGTGGTACGATGACGTGAACTTTACCCGGCTGGGTTTCCGCGAACGCAAAGCCATCCGCAAGGATATCGGCATGATTTTCCAGGGCGGGGCCCTGCTGGACTCCTCGACCGTTGTGGAGAATGTCAAACTGCCGCTCGACCTCTTCACTTCGCAGAGCGAGGCGGAGAAGATGGAGCGCGTGAATTTCTGCCTCCAGCGCGTGCGGCTCGACAATGCCAACAACCTTTATCCGGCCGAATTGTCGGGCGGTATGATCAAACGCGTGGCCATTGCCCGCGCTATCGTGATGAATCCCCGTTACCTGTTCTGCGACGAGCCGAACTCGGGCCTCGACCCGCAGACCTCGATCGTCATCGACAACCTGATTCACGAAATCACCGAGGAATACGGCATCACGACGATCATCAATACCCATGACATGAACTCCGTGATGGAGATCGGCGAGAAAATTGTATACATCCACGACGGCCGCAAATGGTGGGAGGGGACGAAGGACGACATCCTGCATGCCGACAACCGCGAACTCAACGATTTCGTCTTCGCTTCGGCCATGGCTAAACGGGCGAAAAAAGCCGTGCAATAGGGGCGGAACCGGCTGTGTGGTCGGGGAAACGACAGCCTGCGGCAGTCCGGGGCGGCCTGAAAAACAGGTGCGTCCGTGGTTCGTAAAAAAATTTAATTTTTTATTTGCGAAAATTGTATAAAGTGTGTACTTTTGTGCTGTTAAAAAAATAACGCAATTTTTTACTAACAAATAATTCAAAATCTTATGGCAACTATTAAAATCGGTATCAACGGCTTCGGTCGTATCGGCCGTCTGGTGTTCCGCGCAGCGTGCAACAACGCAAACGTTGAGGTTGTAGGTATCAACGACCTCGTACCCGTAGACTACATGGCCTACATGCTCAAGTACGACTCGGTTCACGGCCGCTTCAACGGTACGGTTGACTACAACGTAGAGAAGAGCCAGCTGATCGTAAACGGCAAGGCTATCCGCGTAACCGCCGAGAAGGATCCCGCAAACCTGAAGTGGAACGAGGTAGGCGCCGAGTACGTCGTTGAGTCGACGGGTCTGTTCCTGACCAAGGAGAAGGCCGAGGCCCACATCGCAGCAGGAGCCAAGTATGTCGTAATGTCGGCTCCTTCGAAGGACGACACCCCGATGTTCGTATGCGGCGTCAATACCGACAGCTATGCCGGCCAGACGATCGTTTCGAATGCATCGTGCACCACGAACTGCCTTGCTCCGCTTGCCAAGGTTATCAACGACAAGTTCGGTATCGTCGAGGGTCTGATGACGACCGTTCACGCTACCACCGCAACGCAGAAGACTGTCGACGGTCCCTCGATGAAGGACTGGCGCGGCGGCCGTGCTGCCGGCGGCAACATCATCCCTTCGTCGACCGGTGCTGCCAAGGCCGTAGGCAAGGTGATCCCCGCCCTGAACGGCAAACTGACCGGTATGGCATTCCGCGTTCCGACCCTCGACGTTTCGGTAGTCGACCTGACCTGCCGTCTGGAGAAGGGTGCTTCGTACGACGAGATCAAGGCTGCCATGAAGCACGCTGCCGAGAACGAGTTCAAGGGTATCATCGAGTACACCGAGGACGACGTGGTTTCGACCGACTTCACGGGCGACGCCAACACCTCGATCTTCGATGCCAAGGCCGGTATCGCGCTGAACGCCAACTTCGTGAAGCTCGTAGCCTGGTATGACAACGAGTGGGGCTACTCGAACAAGGTTGTGATGCTCATCGAGAAAATGGCTGCATTCAACAACAAATAATCGAGCCATTCGATAAACGGGAGGGAACCTGCAAAGGTTCCCTCTTTTTTTGCGCCCGGTATTGATGCGGCATTCGCATGAATCGGAGACCGGAATTTCTTCCCGGTTCGTATTTGAAACACCGTTGGACGGCCCGCTGAATGCTCCCGAAGTTTCGGTTCCGGAGGTTGACAGTGACGGCAATCTGATATCGGGGAGTTTTTGCATGGTTCCTTTTGTCCCCGATGAGGTTTATACGGATAACTGGATCCGGATGACGGTTACGGCCGGCCCGGATTTACCGTCCGGTACACAGTATCGGGTGGTTGTAACTCATATTACCTATGACGTTACGGCTCCGTTCGTGTGCTCGCTCCGGAATAATAGTTCGGGGGAAATCGAGCAGGTTCACGGGTGCTGGTATGGAACGCGGCGTCATGGCACTAAGACGGAGGGCTCCTTTTCAGCTATCGAATAATCTTATTTTCCCGACTCCACCCGCATTTCGACCGAGGCGCCCGACCACTGGTTGATCGCCCGCTTTTCGGTTCGCAGGCGTCGCCCGGCGTAGGAGATGCGCAACTCGATCTCGAAAGGCTTGTTCGCCTCGATGTCGTTGCCCGCGGGCAGCGTATTGGGAATAATATATAGGTAGAGCACGAGGTGGTCGCACGGCATGGTCTCCAGCACCGCGGAGCGGTCTGCGGCGATGCCGTCGGGGCGTTCGGTGAGGTTCGAACCTACGTCGGCCACGTCGGAGGCCGCCGAGGCGAAGCCGATGCGCTGGTTCGCGGCGTCGAAACAGCCGCACATCAGTGCTGCATTGTAGCGCCACCACCCTTCGTAGCGGCTCGTGACTTCGATTGTAAATCCTTTTTCGCTCATATTCTGCCGGGGCTGCGCAGGCGGGATGCCGGGCCGGATTGGCTCCAACGAACGTGCGCAGGCTATTTTTCCGTAAAAATAATACAACTGTCGTGCAACGCCAAATTTATTTGCACCCTGCCGGGCCGGGAGTGCTAAAACTCGTGGTTTTCTTTGCATATGTCTTATTTTTTCGTAACTTTGCGCACTAAATGTGCTCAAATGGAGGTAGCTCAGCGATATTCGATTGCTTACAAAGGGCTGAAAAATGGTCGTCACGACTTCCGGTTCGAAGTCGACGAATCGTTGTTCGAGGCCTTCGGGAGCACGGAGATCAAAGACGGACGGTGTGAGGTCTCGGTCGGCATGGACCGCTCGGAGACGCAGCTCATACTCGACGTACGGATCACGGGTTATGTCGTCGTCGAGTGCGACCGTTGCCTAGAGGATTGCCGCGTACCCATCGATTTCGAGGGGCAGCTCGTGGTGAAATTCTCCGACGAGGTGCACGAATACGACGGCGAAGTGATGTGGATGCTGCCGGGCGAGGACCGGGTGGAACTCGCACAGTACATCTACGAGAGCATCGTGCTGTCGCTGCCCTACCAGCGGGTGCATCCCGACGGGGAGTGCAATCCCGAAATGCTCGAACGCTTCCGGATCGTTTCGGACCGGGAGTTCGCTTCGATCGAAGCTGCGGCCGAGGCCGTAGGGGAACACAATGACGGCGAATGGGCCAAGCTGGCGGCTCTGCGCGAGCAGATGGAAGCCGAAGGCGCGGAGAGCGGCGAGGGAAAAGACCCCGACGCCGCGAAATAAACACGGAAAAGAAACGTTTAAACTTATAAATTATATTTTAAAATGGCACATCCTAAACACAAAGTCTCGTCGACGCGACGCGATAAGCGCAGAACTCACTACAAAGCTGTCGTTCCGACGGTCGTAACCTGCTCGAACTGCGGCGCAGCCGTGCTGTACCACCGCGTATGCCCCGAGTGCGGTTTCTATCGCGGAAAGCTCGCTATCGAGAAGAAAGCTGCCGAATAAATCCGGCGCTCAAAAGAGTGCATCCTCTCGGGGAGTGCCTCTTTTTTAATTTATGAAGGTCTCCTTCCGGCCGTTTGCATCCCAGTTGCGTGTGTTTTCCGGGAGCCGGGGCGGAGCGAGACGAAGATATCAACCAACACTCGTACGAGTATGATAAAGATTGGTGTAGATGCCATGGGCGGCGATTACGCTCCCGAAGCGGCCGTCAAAGGGGCCGTCATGGCACTCGATGCGATTGGGGCGGACAGCCGGATCGTGCTGTTCGGCGATGAACAGAAGATTAAATCCGTACTCGCTTCGGAGGGGTGTCCCGCCGAGCGGTTCGGAATCGTTGCAACCACCGAGGTAATCGAGATGGGCGACCATCCGGCCAAGGCTTTCCAGGCCAAGGCCGATTCGAGCATTACGGTCGGTTTCGGCCATTTGGCAAAAGGCGCTATCGACGGATTCGCAAGCGCCGGTTCGACCGGAGCCATGATGGTCGGTTCGATGTATGCCGTCAAACCGATCGAAGGAGTGGTTCGTCCCACGATTTCGTCCGTTGTTCCTACGGTTGCAGGCTCTCCTGCGCTGTTGCTGGACGTGGGACTGAATGTGGACTGCAAGCCCGAAGTACTGGCGCAGTACGGCCTGATCGGCTCGATTTACGCCGAGGCGGTGCTGGGCATCGAGCGTCCGCGCGTAGCGGTGCTCAACATCGGCGAGGAGGAGACCAAGGGCAACGCCCAGAGCAAGGCCACGTACGAAATGCTGAAGGAGGATAATCGAATCAACTTCGTGGGCAACGTCGAGGCTTCGTATATCTTCTCGGGCAAAGTGGCCGACGTGGTCGTTTGCGACGGATTCGTCGGCAATACGATCCTCAAAATGGCCGAAGGCCTCTACCGCATCAACATGGCCCTGGGCTGCCGCAACGCCTTCTGGGATGCCATGAATTACGAAAATGTGGGCGGAACTCCCGTCCTGGGCGTCAATGCGCCCGTCATCATCGGTCATGGATGCTCTTCGCCCCAGGCCATCAAGAGCATGATCCTCTCGACCGAGCAGGTCATCAAAGCCGATCTGACAGCGAAACTGCAACGTGCGTTTCAAAACTAATCAAAACACGAAAAGCCAAAGCTAATGGGTAAGATAACAGCAGCTATAACAGGTGTAGGGCAATACCTTCCGGAATACATCCTCACCAACGACGAATTAAGCCGGATGGTCGACACCAACGACGAGTGGATCATGTCGCATACGGGAATCAAGACGCGCCATATCCTCAAGGGCGAGGGTGTAGGAAGTTCCTACATGGGCGCCCGTGCAGTCATCAATTTGTTGGATAAGACGGGTGTCGATCCTATGGAGATCGACGTGGTGATTTGCGCTACCGTGACTCCCGATATGTTCTTCCCCTCGACGGGTAACTTGATTGCCGACCAGGCCGGTTGCAAGAATGCCTTCGCATTCGACGTTTCGGCGGCGTGCAGCGGTTTCCTGTTCGCTCTGACCGCCGGTGCTAAGTTCATCGAGGCCGGCACGAGCAAGAAGGTCATCGTCGTCGGCGCCGACAAGATGTCGAGCATTGTCGACTACACCGACCGTTCGACCTGCCCGCTCTTCGGCGATGCCGCCGCCGCTGTGTTGCTGGAGGCGAATACGGAAGGTTACGGAGTCGTGGATTCGATCCTGCGTTCCGACGGTTCGGGTGAGATGCAGCTCTACATGAAGGCGGGCGGTTCGCGCTTCCCGGCTTCGATCGAGACGGTGCAGAACAACTGGCATACGATCATGTGGGACGGCCACGCCGTGTTCAAGGCTGCCGTATCGAAGATGTCCGACGTTTCGGTGGAGATGATGGAGCGTCACAACCTCAAGGGCGACGATGTCCGCTACCTGGTTCCCCACCAGGCCAACCTGCGTATCATCGACGCTACGGCGCGCCGCATGGGCATTACCCAGGACAAGTGCATGATCAATATCGACCGCAACGGAAATACCACGGCCGCAACGATCCCGACGTGCCTCTACGATTATGAAGACAAGCTTCGCAAGGGCGACAACCTGATTCTGGCTGCTTTCGGCGGCGGATATACCTGGGGAGCTACCTATGTGAAGTGGGCCTATGACGGCTCGGAAGCATAAACGGGACGATCCCGATAAAAGGCGGAAACGGATGTTTCCGCCTTTTTTTATTCCTGTTCCCGGAATTTTTTTATCTTTGTTGTTTTAAACCGATTGATTGCCGATGAACCGTCTGAACCGTATTTTCCACAACAAGCAGATTAAACTGTTTTGGTTCCTGCGGAGTTTCGGGCGCTATGCGACGCCGAAACGGTTGCTGCAGTCGCGCCTGGAACGTGTGCTTGAAGCGGCCGAGAGCCGTGCCGACTGGGAATATATTTGCCGCCGGGCGGATTATTACAACAAACTCGATCCGGCAGTTGCGGCGTCCTCCCTCGAAGGACTGCATCCGTTGGGAGATCATAAATTCCGCAAGGGCGTCCGGACGGCCTATTTCTTCGATACCTACGAGTTCACCCGTTGGTTCAGCGACAGTTTGCTGTGGAATACCATTCCCGGCGATGTGACGACGGTTCCCGAAGTTCCGTCGATCGTCAAGAGCCGGCCCATCGGGGACGATAATGCCAATTCGGTGCTGCTGAATCTGGACAAAGTCCGCCATTTCATTTTTTTGCGGGACGACATCCCGTTCCGGGAGAAGGCCGACAGGGCTATTTTCCGGCTGGCGATCACGCGCCGTCCCCATCGGGAGCGCTTCATGCGCATGTATTTCGGTTCGAACTGCTGCGATGCCGGGATTTCGACGCCCCGTCCCGAATATCCTGCGGAGTGGGTCAAACCGCATATTTCGATGTACGACCACCTGAAGTACAAGTTTATTCTGGCGATCGAAGGCTATGACGTGGCGACGAACCTCAAGTGGATCATGTCGTCGAACTCGCTGGCTGTGATGCCGCGTCCGACCTACGAAACGTGGTTCATGGAGGGAACGCTCATTCCCGATTATCACTATGTGGAGATCAAGCCCGACTACTCCGACCTGGAAGAGCGGATGCGTTACTATATCGAGCACCCCGCCCAGGCCGAGGCAATCATCGCGCACGCGCACGAGTATATTGCACAGTTCCGGGACCGTGAGCGCGAAAAACTCATCGCGCTGCTGGTGCTGCGGAACTATTTCCGGCGAACCGGGCAGTGCTGATACGGGTATTTCAGTTTCCTTTCGGATTCCAGCCGTAATTTTGCCCGCCTAAGAGGCGGGTTTTAAGAGGCGATGACATGTCGGAGCGTTTCGAAGGAACCCGGCCGGGAAATAGGACTATTTTATGAAAATACTCATCATCGAAGACGAACCCTCCCTGCGGGAGATTATGGCCCGGACCCTTGTCCGGGAACATTACGTCGTCGAGCAGGCGGCCGATTACGCAGCTGCGCTCGACAAGATCGCTGCGTACGACTACGACTGTATCCTGTTGGATATCATGCTGCCCGGCGGGAGCGGACTGCGGCTGCTCGAAGAGCTGAAAACGCGGCGTAACCGTGCCGGGGTAATCATCATTTCGGCCCGCGATTCGCTCGACGACAAAATCGAAGGGCTGGAACTCGGGGCCGACGATTACCTTCCCAAGCCGTTCCACCTGGCGGAGTTGAGCGCCCGTATCCGCAGCGTCCTGCGTCGCAACCAACGCGAAGGGCAGGAGAGCCTCGATGCGGGCAACGTGCGCCTATGGCCCGACAGCCGCCGGGTCGAGGTGGCAGGCCGCGAAGTCGAATTGCTGCGCAAGGAGTACGACATCCTCCTCTATTTTATGAATCGTCCGAACCATACGGTCGACAAAACCGCACTGGCCGAAGGGGTCTGGGGCGATCACATCGACCAGGCCGACAATTTCGATTTCGTCTATGCGCAGATGAAAAACCTGCGCCGCAAGCTCCACGACGCGGGCGCCGATATCGAGATCCGCGCCGTCTATGGTTTCGGCTATAAACTCGTACAGCCGTGAAACTGGTCTACCGCATCCTGCTGCACCTTTCCTGGGCGTTGTCGCTGCTGCTAGCGGCATGGGCCGTGCTGTTCTACTTTACGCTGGTCGACGAGATCAACGACGAGGTGGACGATGCGCTCGAAGCCCGCGCCGAGGTGATCGTCAAACGGGTCCTCGCCGGGCGGGAGCTCCCCGAGCCGGCCGCCGAGGGCAATAACGGCTATTTCCTGCACGACGTGTCGGCCGAATACGCCGCCGCACAGCACCATGAACGCTATTCGGACGAAGAGATTTTCATTCCCGAACGCGACGACGAAGAGCCGGCCCGCGTGCTGCGCAAGGTTTTTCGCGACGGCGCGGGACAATGGCGCGAACTGACGGTGATGACCCCGACGATCGAGAAAGACGACCTTCGGGAGTCGATTCTTTACTGGATGGTTTGCCTTTACCTGTTCCTGCTGCTGATGATCCTGCTGGTTACGGTCGTCGTGCTCTACCGGACGATGCGGCCCCTTTATGCCCTGCTGCGATGGTTGGACGGCTATACCGTGGGGGCGCAGAACGCGCCGCTGACAGTCGAAACCTCCGTTACGGAGTTCCGGCGGCTGAACGACGCCGCGCGGCGCTATGCCGAGCGCGCCGAGTCGTCGTTCGAGCGGCAGAAACAGTTTATCGGCAACGCCTCGCACGAGATGCAGACTCCGCTGGCGGTATGCCGCAACCGGCTGGAGATGCTGGTCGACGATGCACAGTCGCTCACGGAGGAGCAGTTGGGCGAGATCGCCAAGGTGCAGCGGACGCTGGACTACCTCGTGCGGCTCAACCGCTCGCTGCTGCTGCTGTCGAAGATCGACAACGGTCAGTTCCCCGAGGCCGAAGAGGTCGACATGAACGCGCTGGTGCGCCGTACGGCCGAGGATATGGAGGAGATTTACGCCTACCGCAACATGCGTTTCACGCTTGCGGAACAGGGGCGGCTTACGGTCCGGATGAATCCGTCGCTGGCCGGGAGCGTGGTTGCCAATCTCGTGAAAAACGCTTTTGTCCATGGCGACGAGGGCGGCGAAGTGACGGTGGATATTACCCCGCAGCGCTTTACGGTTTGCAACAGCGGAGCCGGCGGCCCGCTCGATGCCGGGCATATCTTCGACCGGTTCTACCAGGGGGCGAAGAAGGAGGGTTCGACGGGGCTGGGCCTTGCCGTGGTCGATGCCGTTTGCCGGCTCTACGGCCTGAAGGTTGCCTACTCCTATATGGATAAGCGGCATTGCTTCACGATCGATTTCCGGACAGCGAAAAAATAATTGCAGAAAATAGGATTTTTCAGATTCGTTTCAGTTTCGGGCCGCATCTTTGCACTATGAAACTTAATTAAAAGATTACGATTATGAAAAAGCTCACGATTCTTCTCGCTTCCCTGGCTATCATGGCCTCTTCGGTTCCCGCTTTTGCCGGTAAAGACCGGATGATTACTGTCAACGAACTTCCTGCCGTGTCGCAGCAGTTTGTCAAGACGCACTTCACGGGCGTTGATGTCTCCTACGCCAAGGTTGACGAGGAGTTGTTCAGCAAGGATTACAAGGTGGTCTTCGTCAACGGTGCAAAGGTCGAGTTCGCCAAGGACGGACAGTGGACGGAGGTCGACTGCAAGTACGGCGAAGTTCCTGCGGCGATCGTTCCGCAGGAGATCCGCAACTACGTCGCCAAGAACTTCGCCGGCCGCAAGATCGTCTCGATCGACCGTGACACGCGTGACTACGAGGTAAAACTCGACAATGGCCTTGACCTGAAATTCGACCTAAAATTTCGCCTGATCGAGATCGACGACTGATCCGCATCCGATTGACTTCCAGTAATGACGCACGACCCATCGGGCCGTGCGTCGTCTTGTAGGCAGATATAATCAGGCGTTATTTATGTATAAAATAATATGATAGCTATTTTGATACAAATCACGAAAAACTATTGTATATTTGTATCACAAACGATCACAAAACGCAAACTTAAAACAATACCGTTATGTTAAGCAAGAAATTACACGAAGCGATGAACGCGCAGATCAATGCCGAGCTCTGGTCGGCTTATCTCTATCTTTCGATGTCGATGGACGCCGAAGCCAAAGGGCTGAAAGGCGTTGCCAACTGGTTCTACGTTCAGTTCCAGGAGGAGCAGGACCACGCGCGCATCTTCATGAACTATATCCTTTCGCGCGATGCCGAAGTGAAGCTGCTTCCCATCGAGGAGGTGCGTAACAAGTGGGCTTCGCCGCTGGAAATGTTCCAGGATACGCTGAAGCACGAGAAGGAAGTTACGGCCATGATCAACAACCTGGCCGCCATTGCCGCAGGGGACAAGGACTACGCTTCGTCGAACATGCTCGTCTGGTTCGTCGACGAGCAGGTCGAGGAGGAGGAGTCGGCACGCGACATGATCACCGCCTGCGAGGCTGTCGAGGGCAACAAGTTCGGGCTCTACATGCTCGACAAGGAGCTGGCTGCCCGCACCTATACACAGGCTTCGCCCCTGGCGAACGCTAACGCCTAAATAAAAGTTTTTGTCATAGTTATTTTCAGAGGGTCCGGCTTCCGCGAGGAGGCCGGGCTTTTTGCGTTTTCGGGAGGACGGCGTGGCGATCTGTTCGTGCAACGACGGATTGCGGCCCGTGATCATGACGATCGAACGCACCGACGAGGAGTCGACGATCGCTTACGATCCGGTGCGCTGACGCTTCAGCGTTTCGGATTGTAGTCGATGCCCGCTTTGCGGGCCTGCGCGTGCTGGTAGCAGCGGCGGATGCGGTAGAGGCGTCCGTCCTTGACCAGCCGTGCCCCGGTCTGGTGGAACCAGAAGGAAATGCCTGCGGCGACGCTCTGTTCGCGCAGCCCGAGCACCCATGCGTAGTCGCACGGCCGGGCTTCGTTGCCCGATTCGCCTCCGGCCGCGACCTCTTCGATGGCAGGTGAAAGGTAACGGACGATGTCGAGCGGTCCCAGCAGCGGGGCGCAGATGACGATCCGGTGGCGGACCGGGGTTTTCAGGAACAGCGGCAGCCGGTAGTCGGCCATCGCCTGATTCTCGACCGTGCAGCCGATGACGACGTTTTCATAACCGTCGCCCCAGTCGGGCGGCAGCACGGCCGCCAGCCGGTCGATGCGTTTGGTGAAGAAGATGAACCGCAGGTCGCTGCGCATGCGTATCATCTCCCATGCGTCGACACGCCACGCATCGGCCTCTTCCAGGAGGAAATCCGACGTAAAACAGGTATAGACGGTCTCTCCCGCGGGGACTTTGAAACGTCCGTCGCGGCTGCGGCGGATCGGGAGGTTGAACGCCGCCGTCTGCCGCACTTCGCGGCTGTCCTTGTCGTGCTGTCCGTCCTGCCGGTAAACATAACAGTTGCGGCAGCCTTCACTGATCTTGCGGCATCCGTGCCAGGGATTCCATGAAACGGACATGGCTACATGAACTCCATGCGTAATCGGACCATGTGGCGGCATTCTACGCCGTTCTCGAAGATGGGGGCGGGGCTGTGTTTGCGGAAATAGTCTTCGTCGATGCCGCAGCGGACGAATCCGCAACGTTCGTAGAGGGCGATTTGCCCGAAACCCGAATCGCCTGTGCCGATTTCGAGAAGGCGGAATCCCGCACTTCGGGCCGTTTCGGCGGCGTGGCGGAGCATCGCCGTGGCGATGCCCTGCCGTTGGCGGTCGGGCGCCACGGCAATGTTCACGACCTCGGCCGTGAAAGGCCGTGTATGGATCAATACATATTGTCCGACGATCCGCCCGTTGTCATAGGCGGCATAGCATGTTCCGCGGCCGATGTAATCGGCCACCGAGGCTTCCACTTCGTCGGCCAGCAGCAGCAGTTCCCGCGAGGGAGTTTCCGTTTTGCGGATTTCCATATCAGAAAAGAGATAGGGCGCCCTGGAAGGTCGCCAATACGACAATGTAACGCACGGTCTTGCCTGCGAGCATCGCGCCGCTCGTCAGCCACACGTTGCTGCGCATCAGGCCCAGCATGATGGCGATGGCTTCGCCGATGGTGGGTAGGAAGGCGAAGAAGGCCATCAGCGCTCCGCGTCCGGCGAGGAACTTCCGGGCCCGGGCCAACTGGCGCGTCGAAACGCCGAGCTTGGTGATCCATTCGGTTTTGCCCAGCGTTCCGATCCAATAGCAGGTCATGCCGCCCAGCGTGTTGCCCAGCGCGGCCGCGACGATACACCACACAGGGTCGAGGCCCATGCCTACGAGTACCACCATCACCGCTTCGGAACTGAACGGCAGGACGCTCCCGGCGATGAGCGCCGAGAGGAAGAGGCCCCAGTAGCCCCAGTCGATAAGAAATTGGGTGATCGCTTCCATACGTATCCGGTCGGGCCCTTTTGCAGGCCCTCCGGACAAAGATAGCGATTTTTTCGGTTACACCCGCTCCCCGGCCCAGCCGCGGACTGTGCGGCTGCGGACTTCGACGCCGAATTCATCGGCCCGGGCGAGAATGCGCCGGGCGAGAGCGGCTTTTTTGTCGTCGGGCGCGTAGCGGAAATAGGCTTCCGCCGCACGGACGTGCGCCGCGTCGACGAGCGGAAATTCGCGGGTCTCGGGGATTCCGAACGCCGAGGCAGGCAGTTCGTGGCGTTCTTCGGCGGTGAGCCGGTCGGATGAGGCGGTTTTTGCGGTCATGGTATTCGTTTTTTATCCAAAACGGCAAAATCCGGGCCAGCGGAATTTAGGAATCCGCTAAAAATATATCCATTTCAGCCCGTCTCCGGGGTTTTTGCCCGAATGGCCTTTGGAGGCTGTTGGAAGCCTATTTTGCGGAAAATTTGAAGAATAAATTGAAAATGTGCTTCTTTTTTTAGGGCGTAGCAGAATAATTGCTTATATTTGTGCGAGCCAAAAAGTGTTGCTTTTGGGCGAAAACCGATAGATGGGCGCAGGAGAGAGAAGTTGAAAGATAAGCCTGTCCGCGGTAGGACTTAATAATGGATGCTTAACATTACGCATGATGAAAAAACTTTTCCTGTTCTGTGCTTTGATTACCGCAGCCCTGTTCTGGGCATGCACCAGTGACGATAACGTCGTTCCGGAAGGCCCGGGCAACAAGCCCGAAGAGCCTGTTGTGACTCCCGAAGAGCCTGTTGTGACTCCCGTAGTGCCCGCTGGTTTCGGCTGGTCGACCGAGGCGAATGTAAACCTGACGCTCGAATCGCCCGTGGAGACCAGTGTCTCGGTCTATTCGGAGGAGGACTGCAAGGAAAATTCGCTGCTCGTGGAGCATGCATACCTGGCGTCGGGCGAGGCCCGTACGTTTACGATGGCTGTTCCCGCAGGCGCTGAAAAATTGTATGTGAAATATCCTGCCGCATCGGGTTCCGACGGTGTCGTTGCACTTGCCGTGAATTCGGTGAACGGCGAGGACGATGTAGACTACAAATTCCCGGTCGACGCTGTCCATTCGGTCTACCAGAAGGTCGGTAACTACCAATACTACTACAATTCGGGCGTTATCATGGTCGAGGACATGTGGCCCGACTTCGCCGCATCGGACGCCGACTTCAACGACCTGGTGGTGGAGTACGACCTCAAAACGGTCGAGTGCACCACGCCGGCCCTGCTCCCCGCACACGGATATAAGGAGGGACTTATCGTTACGCTCGACATTCGCGGCGTAGGCAGCAGCCACACCAAAAAGGCCGGCCTGCAACTGGATTTCGACACGTCGCTCATCAAGAATGTGGAGACCATCGTTTATAAGAAAGAGGGACAGGGCGTCATGACCCCGATTACCGACAACAGTTTCACCATCGAGGTGGACAAGACCCAGCCCGACAAGGTGCTGATCCTGTTCGACGGACTGGACAACCTCGTCCAGGGCAAGCACTACCAGACGACCCGGGGAGAAATCGAGGTGGGCAAGCCGATGATTCGCGCCTATGTTAAAATATCGGGTGTGCCCGACCGCTCGAAACTTACCGGCGAAGAGAGCCGCAGGCAGGCGGAGGCCTTCCGTGACGTGACCTCCTATCCTCAGAAGCACGACTTCTTCATGGTGCTCAAGTCGGCATACGGTTCGGCGGAGATTCACCAGAAAGGTTTTGCCCCGAGCTATCGTTACAAGAATTACGAGGCCGACAGTAAGGGCCTGATGTCGAGCGTGCCCTATTGCAGCAAGAACAACGATGTCTGGGTACTGCGCCTTCCCGTCGGCACGCCCCATGTTTACGACTGCGTGAGCATCTTCTCGGCTTATCCCGACCTCAAGGCGTGGATCGAAAGCAACGGCACGCAGAAACGCAGCTGGTATAAGAATTACGACCACGATCTGGTTCCGCGCTACTGGTAAGCGGACCGCAACGAATCATAAAGCCTGCATCTTTCGGTGCAGGCTTTTTTTGTCGGTCGGCCGGGCGGCTATCCGATGACGGTCGCTACGATCCGTCGGCCCGAAGCTCGGTTGCGGAACTCGCAGAGGTAGATGCCCTGCCAGGTTCCCAGCCCGGGACGGCCCCCGATGATCGGGATGGTGAGGTCGACGCCCGTAAGGGTCGATTTGGCGTGTGCCGGCATGTCGTCGTCGCCTTCGACGGTGTGCGTGTAGTAACCTTCGCGCTCGCGGACCAGCCGGTCGAAAATCGCCGTGAGGTCGTGCTGCACGTCGGGATCGGCATTTTCATTGATCGAAAGTCCGGCCGAAGTGTGGCGGATGAAGAGGTGCAGCAGGCCCGCCTCAGGCAGCGGCGGCAGGTTGCGCACGATTTCGTCTGTCACAAGATGAAAGCCCCGGCTTCGCGGGCGGAGCGTAAATTCGCGTTGAATTGCCATGCTGTCGGGATTTTCCGCCTCAGAGGCGACGTGCGATCAGGTTGTCGACGGCGTAGCGTCCCGGTCCCGCGATCCATAGCAGCACGAATGCTGCGAGGTAGAGCATGGCCAGTTCCCGTACGGCAAACGGGTCGCCCTTGTGGACCGAGAAGAAGGCGATGCACATGGTGAAGATCATCGGGATCAGCGCCAGCCGGTAGAGCATTCCGGTGATGAATCCCAGCGAACAGATCACTTCGGCGAAGATCGCCAGCAGCAGCGACGTTTGGCTTCCGATGCCCAGCGGGTCGGGAAACGTCGTGCAGAGTGTGTCGAAGTTCTGCCATTTGGCGATACCGTGGGTCATCAGCAGTACGCCGAAGACGATGCGGGCCGCCAGCAGCAGCCACGAAGCCCCGGCGCCGGAGGGCGCTGCGGGAAAGAGGATTCGGAGGATTGCAGTCATATCATTCGTTTTTTGGGTTTAATGCATGGTCATGCCGATATATACGCCGATGCAGTAGGGAATCAGCCAGATGCACCAGACGGCGACGCTGAAGCGGCTGAAGCGGCGGCGCGCCCGTTCCGATCCCCGGAAATAGGTTGCAACGGCCCAGACGGCGTGGATGAGCATCAGTACGACGGCGATAGCTCCCGTGACGGTGTGGATGCGGTCGTGGGCGTGCGTCAGGCGGGCGATGTGCTCCATGAGCGTCGTTCCGGTGATGTCGGCCGCGATGCCCAGCAGGAAAAAGACGACATGCCACAGCCGCAGGCCGTGCTGGAGCCGTTCGCCCCACACCCCGACGGTGTAGAATACGAGTGCCGAGGAGATCACGGCGATAGCTGCTGTCAGCAGGTGGATTTCGACGGAATGCATGGCATTTTCTGTTTCGGATGCTCCTGCAAATATAATACCTTCGAGGGCTTTTGCAACAGCGGCGGCCCGACAATGTGCAGGCGGGTTTGGCGTTGCGCGCTCCTTGCGCTATCTTTGCAGGGATGAATTTCAACCGTTATATCCCGGAGTCGGAATTTTCCGAACTGGCGGATTTCATTCGCCGGGAAGGTGCTGTGCGGCATTTGGCCCGCGGCGAACGGCTTTCCGCACAGGGCTTCCGCATCCATCGCTGCGGGCTGGTCGTGCGGGGCGCATTCCGTTATGTACATGCCGCTGCCGCCGGGGAAGGACATGTCGTAGGGTATGCCTTTGCCGGGGAGTTCGTCGGCGACTATATTTCGATGTGCAACGGGACGCCCTCGCAGGTTACGATCGAAGCGATGTGCGATGCGGAAACCCTGCTGGTTCCGGGCGAACGGCTCGAAGCCTTTTACCGCACCGATGCCGCCCGCGAACGGTTGGGACGCACGTTTGCCCAGCATATGCTGGCCGAGGTCTATGAGCGTCTGCTGGACCGCTGTGCCGCTTCCCCGCAGCAGCGTTACGAGGCCTTGCTGGAACGCTGCCCGGACCTGCTGCAACTCGTTCCCCTGCGTGAACTGGCCTCCTACCTGGGAGTGCGTCCCGAGACCCTGAGCCGCATCCGCCGCCGGATTCTCTGATTTCTTGATCCGCGTCAAGCCTTTTTTCGTCCGAAGCCGTTAACTTTGGCGCTATGAAACGAGCGATTGTCATAGGGGCTACCTCCGGTATAGGCCGTGCAGTGGCCGAACGTCTTGCGGCGCAAGGATACCGCGTCGGTGTGACCGGGAGGCGCGAAGCCTTGCTGGCGGAACTGGCTGCCTCGAATCCGGGAGGCTTCTGTTATGCCGCGGCCGATATTGCCGACCCTGCCGCATCCTGTGCGGCGCTGGAACGCCTTGTCTCCTGCCTGGGCGGCCTGGACCTGTGTGTGGTATCCGCCGGGACGGGCGACCTGAATCCCGGACTGGACTATGCGCTGGAAGAACCGGCTTTGCGGACCAACGTCGTGGGCTGGACGGCGGCGGTCGACTGGGCTTATGGCCTGTTCGAGCGGCAGGGCTGCGGCCACCTGGTCGTCATCACGTCGGTCGGGGGCCTGCGCGGCGGCGGTGCGGCTCCGGCTTACAACGCCTCGAAAGCCTACCAGATCAACTATGCCGAAGGCCTGCGGCAGCGGGCGGCAAAATCCAGTCGGACGGTCTGCGTGACCGATATCCGCCCCGGATTCGTGGCAACGGCCATGGCCAAGGGCGAAGGATTGTTTTGGGTGATGCCTGCCGGTAAGGCCGCCGACCAGATCGTGCGGGCCATCCGCCGCCGCCCTCCGGTGGCGGTTGTCACACGGCGCTGGCGGCTGCTTGCCTGGGTGCTGAAACACCTGCCGGAGTGTATTTACCGCAAAATGGGTTAATTATGAACTGCTGGTTCCTTGCGGCCGGAGCACTGCTCGTCGCCGCATTCTTCGTACATGTGTTTTCGGGCAATCGCTTCTATTCGGTGGCGCGGCCCGATGCGGCGACTGCACGTCCGGGAGCGTATGAGGCGTGGCTGATGGGCCGCTGCGGGGTTCAGATGATCTCGGTGGACCTGTTCCTGGCTGCGGTATTCCTGCTCCTGCTGGGAACGGGCGTCCTGCCCCGCAATTCGGCGCTCGAACTCCTGCTGTTGCTCGTGTTCGGCGGCTGGAGCGTCTTCTGGCTGGTGTCGCTCCTCTGTGAAAAAGCCGGAGGACGTTATTACCTCCGGCTGTGCCACTGGGCGTTGTTTTTCGCGCTCTTCCTGCTCCTGCTCGCAGGAATCTGCTGACGCGCCTACTCCTCCTCTTCGTAGTAGACTTTATAGAACTTGCCCTTTTCGTCCTCGCCCTGTTCCAGCAGGTTGCGGTTGCCGTGGACGTAGATGTGGAAATTGCGGTCGAGCTTGATGACGCTTTTGTAAGACCGCGCCTGCTTCTTGACCGCCGAATCCGAAATGCCGAATTCATCCTCGATGCGGATGTCGCGGTCCTGTTCGTACTCCTGCTTGAAACGTGTGAAACTCTCCACGACCTCCGGCTGGCGGATCACCTTTTCCGAGAAGTCGTCCATCGAAAAACTGTCCTGCTCCTGGAAGTACTTCATCGTTTCGTTGAGCATCTCGGCCTGGTCGGCTTTCGAAACGTCGAACTCCTTCGACAGGTGTTTTGTGACGTATTTCTTGCACATGGCCAGCGTGTTGTGCGTATTGTGGTAGTTGTCCTGCCGCTGGCGTACGCGCAGGAAATCGTCGATCCAGTAGCGGGCTTCGGTGCGGTTGGTGTTGTCGACGATGCAGACCGTAAAACCCGCTTCGCGCTCGATGTTGAAGACGACGCACCCCTTGTCCAGCCGCTTGATGTCGATGCCCTCGCGGGCTGCGATGTGTACGCCTCCGGCCTCGTGCTCGACATCGAGGAACGTGTCGCGCGTCTCGGACTTGAACAGTCCCACGGCGTCGGTGCGTTCGCCGCCGAAACTGCAATCGGCGAAGTAGACTACGTAAAATTCGCCGCCCTTGATCTGCGGGTGCATGCCGCTTTCGTAGAGGTGCTTGGCGAGGCTCACCGAGTGCTCGTGGAGCGCCCCGGGATCGTCGAATATCTTGCAGACGAAATTCCAGACCTCGTTGCACGTGAGGTCGGTCTCGTGGTAGAGGTTGTAGCACTCTTCGGACTTGAACCCGTCCAGGAAATAGGCTGTGAGCGTACGCATCAGCCCCTCGTCGGCGACCTGTGCGGAGAGTTCGGGCGAGGCCATCAGCGGTTCGTCTTTCGATTTGTTGCCGACGACGTGTACGGCCAGCGCTTCGATGCGGGTATCTTCGGTATAGAGCATTGTTCGGATTGTTTAACGGACGACAAAGATGCGCATTTTTTGTCTCTCGGGCAAGTCCCGGAGCCAATAAAAAGGCCGGAACCCCTCGGGGCTCCGGCCTTGGTTGTGTACGACAGCCTATAAGCGGGTCGCAGGTGCGATCTTCACGCGGAAGGTGTAGTCGGCATAGGGAATCCGGTACTCGGGCAGTGGCAGCGCACCCCACGAGTTGATGCACGCCAGTCCGTACTGTACCTTGTCGAGGCATACCGAAACACACTCTTGTTTTTCGACTTCGGGCGAATGCCCCTGGCGTTTTACGGCTCCTTCGTCGAGCGACTCCTGCGAATAATGGAGCGCCGAGGCCGAGAACGGCGCGTCGGAGGTCACCGTGAGCCCGCGTCCGCCGATGTCCGAGAGATGCCACCACCTCAGGTCGCTCTTCGTACCGGTCTCCTGCGGGCGGATGTAGGGGTAGAACTGATCGTCGACGCTCTGGCAGTAGAGTCCCACGAAAGCCGACGATTTGCGGTCGGCGTAGTTCTCGCCCGGGCCGCGGCCGTAGTATTGCAGGCGGTCGAATCCGGCAGGCATTTCGAGGCGCATGCCGAAGCGGAACATGTCGGGGACCTCGACGCCCGTCGCAGCGTGCAGCGACTGGGCGATGGTGAGGGCTCCCGTGTTGTCGACGGCATATTCGATCTCCAGCGTAGCCTGTACCTGCGGCATTTCGTAGCCGGCTTTCACCGTCACCACGCCGCCGGCCTCCGAGTGGGTCAGCGTCTTGAGTTTCATCTCCGGCTGTTTCCAGACCGCCATTTTGTTTTGCAGCCCGGCGCCGAAATCGTTGTCGGTCGGTGCGCGCCAGAAGTTGGGACGCAGCGTCGAACCGTCGGCAAGGTAATCCATGCCGCGGACCTCGTAGCGGGTGATGAAGCCCGTGTGACGGTTGAAGTCGAGCCGTACGCCGTTGCCCGAGACGATCAGGAAATCGTTGTGGTTGTCCGCCGCAGTGAGGGCTTCCCCTTCGGGAACGGATTTCGCCGCAGGCGCCGCGAAGGCGTATTCGCGGATCGGCAACTGGGCGCGCGCTGCGATGTGGCCTGCGGGCAGGACGCCTTCGGCGGCTTTGAGTTTATAAGCCACGTCGAGCAGCAGTTCGCCTTCGGCGGGCAGTCTCGCCGGGTCGTAGGGGAGTACGATCCGGGCAGTCTGCTGCGGTGCGGCTTTCACTTCGGCGACAACGCCCCGTTGTACGGGAACTCCGTTGCACAGCACCTCCCAGTGGAGGTCGTAATTCGCGAGGTCGCGGAAGAAGTTCTCGTTGAGGACTTCGACGGCGTTTTTCTCCTTGTCGTCGGCCCATGTGGTCCAGATCGACTGGTAGTAGTAGCATACCTCTTCCATGTGGGGATTCGGAATCCGGTCGGGTCCGATCAGGCCGTTGTCGCAGAAGTTGAAATCAGAGGGATCGTACGGGTTCCAGTCGCCTCCGTAGCCGTAAACCGTCACGCCGCCGCGGCCCTTCTTGTGCAGCGACTGGTCCACGAAGTCCCAGATAAATCCGCCCTGGTAGCGGGGCTCGCGCCGGATCAGGTCCCAATACTCCTTGAATCCGCCCATCGAATTGCCCATGGCGTGGGCGTATTCGCACTGGATCAGCGGTTTCGAAGGATTCTCGGCGAGGTATTTCTCACACTGTTCGTAGCTCCAGTACATCGGGCAGATGATGTCGGTGTTGCGGCTGCCGGGCGAATAGACGGCCCGTTCGTGGTGGATCGGGCGTGTCGGGTCGTATTGCTTGATCCAGTCGTAGCAGGCGTCGAAGTTGGGACCGTCGCCCGCCTCGTTGCCCAGCGACCAGATGATCACCGACGGGTGGTTGATGCTGCGGATCACGTTGCGTTCGTTGCGTTCCAGGTGTGCCTTGGCATAGAGCGGGTTCTTGGCCAGCGTCTTTTCGCCGTAGCCCATGCCGTGCGATTCGATATTGGCCTCGGCGACCACGTAAATACCGTATTCATCGCAGAGCGAGTACCAACGGGCATCGTCGGGGTAGTGGCAGGTGCGCACGGCGTTGATGTTGTTCTCCTTCATGATGCGGATGTCCTGCAACATGCGTTCTTCGGAGACGTAATAGCCGTAGTCGGGATCCATTTCATGCCGGTTCGCGCCCTTGATCAGCACCGGTTGGCCGTTGACCAGCAACTGTCCGCCGGCGATTTTCACGTCGCGGAATCCGATTCGGAGCGGAATAACCTCGATCACTTCGCCCGCGGCCGAGCGGAGGGTGGCTGTCAGGTCGTAGAGCACGGGTGTCTCGGCGCTCCACAGCGCGATTTTCCCGGCGTCGAGCGTGCAGCGCTCCTCCTCTTTGGCGACGCGCAACTGCTGTGAGGCGACGCTGTGGCCCTCGGCATCGGTAAGCGTCAGTTCGACGCTGCACCCCCGCGCCTGCTTGGGGAAGGTGGTTTTAACCGTCACGGTTCCCGAAGCGTAGTCCTCCGACGGTACGGCGTTGACTTGGATGTCGGTGATCCGGCGTTTGTCGCGCGCATAGAGGTAACAGTCGCGGCCTACGCCCGAAAGACGGAAGAAATCCTGGTCTTCGAGGTAGGAGCCGTCGCACCAGCGGAAAACCTGGAATGCGATCAGGTTCTTGCCGGGTTTCACGTAGGGCGTGAGGTCGAACTCGGCCTCCAGTTTGCTGTCCTCGCTGTAACCCACATAACGGCCGTTGACCCAGAGGTAGATGTTCGAGGTCACCGAGCCGAAATGTGCGACGATCTGCTTGCCCGCCCATGCAGCCGGGATGTCGATCGTGCGGCGGTAGGAACCCACGTGGTTTTGCTCGACGGGAACGTGCGGCGGATCGTTTTTGAACCAGCCCCTCCAGGCATATCCGATGTTGAGGTAGACCGGGTCGCCGTAACCGTTCAGTTCCCAGAGTCCCGGGACTTGCATGTCGTTCCAGCCTTTGTCGTTGAATCCGACCTGGAAAAAGTCCGTCGGACGCTGGTCGGCATTGCGCACCCAGTTGAATTTCCAGTTTCCGTTCAGCGTAACGAACCGTTCCGAGCGGGTTTTGTCACCGGCCTGTGCCGCCACGGGTGATTCATAGGCAAAGTAGGCGGCGTGCATCGGCATCCGGTTCACGGCATTCACGCTGGCATCCTGCCATTCGTTGTTTTGCGCGCCCGCCGTCAGCGCAGTTGCTGCGGTCAGCCAGCATAAGAGGGTTTTCTTCATCGGTTATTTTGTTTTTTAAGGTTTAAGCGGATGTCGGGCGGTTCCTGTCGCTGAACGGTCAGTGCGGCCCGATTGGGTAAATTTCGTAAAAATGAAGGGAAACTCCAAAATATGATGACTGAAAAATAGTCACTTTCGGGTATTTGCAGCAGATTTTTCCCGGAGCGTCCGTAGAGGCCTCTTTGCGGGGCACATAAAACCCAACTATATACTTTGATGTACCAAGTGTAATCGCCAAATCGGCAAGTACAGATTTTCTTTGTTTTTAGAATTATGTCTGATCCGTGTTTAGTTTACGTATGATAAACGAAAGTGCGATATGTTGCCAGTCGTTTGCTGAAAGACTGTAAGTTGCCATGGATGTACGATATGGTACTGTCCCGATGACTGTGGCTGCCCCTGGAGTAGTACTGTTTATATACAGACTACAACTGTATACTGAATAATAAATATGCTGTTCTTCCTTCGGCAAGTCTGTTTTTAATCCGGCAGCAACCTTTTTATCGACAGTTTCAAAGGTCGTGTCCTCTCCGGCACAGGCGATGAAGTGCTTCGGTGCGCTGTCCCGGTTATCCCGGTTACCAGGCGATTTCTTGTGTTGTTCAATCAGCCCCCAAAGCCGGCATATTATCCGCAACCTCTGCTACCACAGGTACATGAAGCATGTTTCCATTTTTGATTGCACAGAAACATTTTATCGTCAGCAGCCCTTGACTGACAAAAATAGTTACAAAAACGCCTTTTTCTGTCTTTTTGGGAAGCATATTTTTCGTTACTTTGTAAATAACACGCAATACTGGAAAAGTATGGTGAAAAAAACTACCATATCCCATAGTATGCTATACTCTCCCATTTCTGAGGGTAGTTTGCAAAAGGCGCATTTGATATTCTCCTTTACAGAACCGGTGGGTATGGATGAAAACTATGAGTTAAAATTATCCCGATTTACAAAATTTTCCGCTTCCCTGCCGGTTGTATCTTTCCTTGATTTTATCCATATCGACTATAAAGTGCTGGTAGTTTGTGCTTTATTCTCTTTTCTCTTCTTGCTGTCATTATTCGTGACGGCACAGGAAGCCACGGATAGCGTATACGCATTCCGTTGCGTCTCGCAAAAGGATATGTTTTTCGTTCCTTATGGAAAGAACCGTGCCGAACTGGAACGGCTGTCACGAACCATTGGCCGATACCACCGGGAAATAGCGGACGGCGGCCTGCCCCTTCGTGTGGACGGCTGCTGCAACTCGCTTCCAATGAAGCGGAGAACCTGACTGTGGCAAGACTGCGCTCCAACCGTGTAATGAGCGAACTGGTTCTGCACTACGGAATGACAGAGAAATGTTTCGTCGCCTGCAACCATTGCTGAAGCGTATTTGTCGATGCAACGGCTTCCGACAACAGCAAGCGGCTCGCCGTTGCAATGGCGGATGTGGCGAAAAAGAAAGTCGTGACAGTACGTAAGGAAATGGGCGACCGCAACTATTGGATGGCAAACACACCGACTGCCCTGCGGTGTTGGTGGAGAATTTCTTCCAGGGCAATAAGGAAGACGAGGATTTCCTGCTTTCCGAAGGGGGCAAGCAGTGCGTTACCGACATCATGGTGGAAGGTATCAAGAAATAGCTGACAAATAAAATGATAAAACGTATCCTGACATATTACGCCGAGCGGCTGGAAGAATATCTCTCACGTCTGCACCACCAGCCCGAAGGACTGGCCACCGTGGGACTTATCGGCTCTGCCGGAGAGGAATGTCCCAACAAGGTGGTTATTTCACTGGTTAACCTCGAACAGGAGACTTCGGGAGACATGACGTATATGCAGCGCAGCGGCAGCGGATTCGTCGGTAAGGGAGCACCGCTGATGATGAACATGCACATCGTGCTGGCGGCAGTCTATGACGGCAAGCGCTATGGGGAAGCCCTTTCCGTGCTTTCGGAGACATTGGCGTTCATCCGCTCTACGCCGAAGTTCCAGGTGGACGGATGCGCCTATACACTGGAAATCGTACCCATGTCCACCATGGATTTCCACAATATCTGGACGA
Organism: Alistipes sp. D31t1_170403_E11; assembly: GCF_015553985.1. Taxonomy (NCBI): domain Bacteria; kingdom Pseudomonadati; phylum Bacteroidota; class Bacteroidia; order Bacteroidales; family Rikenellaceae; genus Alistipes; species Alistipes sp. D31t1_170403_E11. The sequence continues at coordinate 192,960 of NZ_JADNHQ010000004.1, forward strand.
CCATGGGCGGGCAGTACTATCCGTCGGTAATCTGCAAGTTGCGCGGGCTGACAATCGATTCCACCGAGATTATCTCCGGTGGAAGCAGGACAGGAAAAATGAGTGTAAAGACATAATACAAGACATATATTGGATATCTTTCGTTCGTTATGCAACATTCGTGTAGAGCACGAATATTTCGCTCAAAACATTTGCCGTGGCATGCAGTGCCGCATATCTACCTCGACAGGATTCCATGCGGGAACAGTACGAGTTCCAGTTCCGTCTGGTATCCGCCACCGAAAGAGACAACTCCTTCAGACAGGTGTTGCTGCATAATGTGGAACTGCCCAAGCCGGGCATTTTCCTGAGCAAAGACCCGGAGCTACTCCGACAAATATCTTATTTTTAGGTTGTAATATTGTTAAACCATTAAAACGTATGGCAATAATGAGGACGCCGGGCGTTTACATCGTGGAGAAAAGCGCCTTTCCCAATTCAGTAGTCGAAGCTCCGACCGCCATCCCCGCTTTCATCGGTATTACCGAGAAAGCCGTGAACAGTGCGGACCCGCTAAGAGGCAAACCCTGGAAGATTACGTCGATGACGGAATTCCAGCAGTATTTCGGCGGAGCACCGGCTCCGGAGTTCAAGTTGTCCGTGGTGGACAATCCGGAAAAGGATGCATCGAAAACATTCTACGGCATTCCCTCTCCGGACAAGAGTAAACTCTTGCGGGTGGAAGCTCCGGAAGTGATATTCTCGCTCTATTACCAGATGGTGATGTTCTTCGCCAACGGTGGCGGCACCTGCTATATCGTGTCGGTAGGCACTTATGACGAGAAAAGCCTGATTGACAAGGAGAAAGTTGCTGCAGCACTTACTGCCTTGAAGAAGGAGCCGGAAATCACGATGGTGCTCGTTCCTGAGGCCGTATCAGTGGATGAGTGCAAAGACATTCAGAATCAGATACTGGCACACTGCGGCGAGATGATGAACCGTTTTGCCATTCTCGATGTGCAGCCCAAGAGCGGTGATGAGCGGATGGACGTTCAGATAGAGACTTTCCGCACGAATGTCGGGGCAAACTTCCTGTCATACGGTGCTGCTTACTATCCGTGGTTGAATACCTCCGTGCTCTCCGACAAAGAAATAGACGGTACGGTACTGGTCTGGGATTACAGCGCGGCTGCTCCTGACCTGTCGGCGTTCTTTGACCCGAAGTCAGGCTTCCCGAAATACTTTGCCGATTTTTTTGCGGAAATTGCAAAGGGCAAGAAAGTCGTAAGACCCGGACAGTTCGACGACACGGGTGCGGAAACGGTTCCGGCAGAAATAGCGGATTATACTTGGGATGAACTTGCTGCCATGAAGAACAACCTGCACAACGCCCTGTTGCAGAATCTCCCAGGTTATCAGTACATCGTGAACAAAGTAAGGGAAAGGCTGAACCTGCTTCCCCCTTCGGCAGCTATGGCAGGGCTTTACACGATGGTGGACAACACGCGCGGCGTATGGAAAGCTCCTGCAAACGTATCCGTGAACTATGTGAACAGTCCGACCGAGAATATCGACAACGCCATGCAGGAAGACCTGAACATGCCGGTGAACGGCAAGGCGGTCAACGCCATCCGCACCTTCCCCGGCGAAGGCATTAAGGTATGGGGGGCCCGTACATTGGACGGCAACTCACAAGACTGGCGTTATGTGAACATACGCCGTACGATGATATTCCTTCAAGAATCGATAAAAAATGCCAGCAGGGCCTACGTGTTCGAACCGAATGAGGCAAACACTTGGCTGAATATTAAGTCGATGATCAGCAGATTCTTGTGTGGCGTGTGGAAGCGCGGCGGACTGGCAGGTTCCACCCCGGAGGATGCTTACGAAGTTCACGTGGGACTGGGCGACACGATGACCGGCGACGACATGCTGAACGGTATCATGCGCATCACCGTGCTGGTGGCTATCATCCGTCCGGCAGAGTTCATCGAAATCACCTTCCAGCAGCAGATGCAGAAGAGCTGATGACAAGTAGGTATTTCGTAAAATTGGATTGATAACACTTTAATACTGATATTATGGCAGACGAAAATGGAGATACTCAGAGCGCTCAAATATGGCCCGTACCTGAATTTCATTTCAGTGTAGAAATATCGAATGTAGGAATGATTTCCTGCAAGGAGATATTCGGAATCGATCTGGAGTTCGACGTGATAGAATACCGTTCGGGGGATATGCCGGGCTTTACCAAGGTAAAGATGCCGGGCTTGCGCAAGAGCGGTGACGTGACCTTGATGAAAGCGATGTTTAAGGATGATAAGAAACTGAGGGACTGGATCAACCAGGTGAAGATGAACATTATCCAGCGCGAAAGCGCGACCATCGCCTTGTTGGACGAGGCCGGGAACCCGGTACAGAGATGGCGTCTGATCAACGTATGGCCGAAAAAGCACACCGTGGAAAGCTTCAAGGCCGACGGAAACGGTGTCTCCATGGAAACGATCGTGTTGGTACATGAAGGCGTGACACCTGCATGACCTTGAGTTGAGATATGGCTCCTGACAGCAAGACATGGAAACCACCGATACTGTTCCATTTTCAAGTGAATTTCCAGTGGGATGGCGACAAGATGTCTGCCTCTTTCGCAGAAGCGGACGGTCTTGGTCAGGAGTTTATGTTCGACGAGCAGGCGGCTAAGTCTGAAAGAATACCTGGATTTCCCAAAGGTATCAAAGCAAACGACATCGTGCTGAAACGCGCGCTCGAACCGCTCGATGAGAAGATCACCACTTGGTTGGAGGACTGCTTCTCTTTCCAATATACAGGATGGATAGAACCGCGTGTGGTGATAATTTCTTTGTTTGACGAGAATCGCGGGATTATCACAAGGTGGGTCTGCGAACGTGCCATTCCACTAAAATGGTCGATGGCTCCGTTCGCATCTGAGAGCAAAGTGGCTATGGAAACTATCGGCATACGCTGCTGCAACTGTCTATGATTAAGATCGGACGTGGTAAGAACGAAACTGAAGACAGACAATCCGCAGATGAAAAAGAAGCTGAAATATCCCCGTATTCAGTTGCACCGGTTGCCCAAAGGGAGCATATCGGGTTTTTCGAGGAGTGGCTGGAGAATACGGAACTGTCCGAAAGTACCAAGAGAACATTTCTGCTACGGCTTGCCGAAGAGGACCCGGAACTGTTGGTGCGGAGGCTGAAAGAACGACCGGAAAGATGATATGTGTCGCTTTTGGCGGCTTTGATGGACGAGCCGTCCGTGCTGTCGCTCACCGGGCAGGTTTCGCTGCAACTGGCGGAGGCGATTTCCGCCGTGTCCGCAGTCCCCTGCGAGGCTTCCACTTCCGTTTCCTGGTTAAAAGATACGGACCGAAGGATAGTTCCGGTATCGCGGCATTGTCGGCGGACGGTCATTTATCGGTAGAAAAATCTATCGGTTCCGCTGCAAAGGGAATGCCTCTGTTGATGGATAATGGAGGACAGACACGTGAGGCGCAGATTCAAAAGAATCTTCCTGCTGGGGACAGTTCCGATATGCAGCGGCTTTCTGTTTTACATGCCGTTTTGTTGAAAGGAGATATTCCCGACGAAGCCCAAAGAATGTTTGTCCTGCGATGGTTCGATACGTGTCATGGCAGGGAGAGCGAACTGGTTGTCGCTTTGCAATCGGAAAAGTTGCTGGAAAAGGTTATCGGCTTGCTTGATGGCAGCATCCTTCGGTATATTACAATACGGTTAGCCGGGCATGCTTTCGGGACAGGCTGTCTGAATGCGGTTACTTTCGGCTATAGCAGGTAACGACAAAGTCAAAGCAGTCGTTGAGTTATTTATCGGAGCTTCTGAAGAATAAACTGCAGATGAAAGGAACTTCTGTTCAGGCCTTGGGAATAATGCATTATTGGTTATGCTGATTCGGATACGGGAATATATCCGTTCGGGAAAACTGGATAGTCGTGTATCGGAGCCGGCATACGGGGATGCCACGCCGAATAGCGTTAGTATAATGAGCGGAAGCAGCATCGCCGATAGCAATAATCCGGGTGCATCCGATAACACAATAGGTGAAAATTTATCAATACAGACAAACGATATGGATTTGAACGAGTCCCGAACGGCATTTGAACAGCATTTGAATGATATTTCCGGAATCACCGAATGGCTGCGGAACAAAGTATTTACACCATCACAGAAACGGGATGTGTTCCTCCGTTACATCAATGACAATCCGGAAAATGCGATGCGTATAGTGAAAGAGACTGTCGCATCGGAAGAAAGCATAGTTGCTCTATGGGCTGAGATTACCGACAGAGAAGTGCTTTCGGACTTTATCCGGTACACGCATAATGCCCTTTCGGAAACTCTGATGCAGGTCATAAGGATTGTGGAATCCACGCCTATAGGGACCAATCTGTTTACGGGCGGCAGTGCGGAACGGGACAGTTCCGTGACGAAAGCCCTTCTGCTTCTGATGGCTGCGGGACAGTGTCCGGGTGATCTGGATACAGAGGAGATTATCCGGCAGTTCCTTTCTCATTGGCATTATGTCCTTACCGGAAGCAAGGAATATACGGCTGCAGACCGGGAGCAATGGAGAACGGCTGAAAGGCAAGTTGTCGATACGGTCGCATCCGGAACCCCGGTAACTGCCGATGATGCTGAAACAAATGCTTTTACAGAATCCGGTATGCCTTCAGTGACGAATCGGCAGGATAATCCGAATGAAGAGACATACGATGATTTAGTGACCTGGCTCATGTCCCCTTCAGTCAGCGATACGACAAAGTCGCAGATGCTCCGGCACTATGCCCGGTGGCAACCGAAATTGCTGTGGTCGCTTGTCCGTCATGCTCCTGGCGGTACAACCGGGAAAACCATTCCGTTCCGACAATGGAGCGGTTGGCTCGGCAAGGAGGTCTGGCTGGAGATGGTTGCGGGTGCATCGCTCTCTTTGGGCGAGACATTGCGCCGGATTACCGGAACCTTTTCTGATAAATACGAAGTTCCTGAATCCGTGTTGTCAGAAGGATTGGTTCGGTTTATTGCTGGTTATCCGGCAGAACAGATGGCTTGCGAAGATAATCGGGTCGCAGTCAGAACGTATATTTCCACACTGGCTCCACTTGCATGGGAAGGTGGAATACCGGGATCTGTACAGGAACAGGCAGGAATGACAGGCAATAATCACTCTGACCATAGGGAATCCGAAAAGACTTCACCAATGAATGAACAGCACGTACAAGGCGGCGCGGAGCCTGGAATTGCCGGAACAGGCGGTTCTGAATCCGGAAAACAGCCATCTGAAGCAGACCATAATGCTGCAGAACGACAATTTGCGTTGGATAATATCATTCAAGAGATGGAAGTTCAGTTGCACATGGCCGATGCCGAGCAATCGTTGGAAGAGGCGGTACAGCCGGAATCTATCGAGATTCTGAATGCCGGGCTTTGCCTTCTGGCAATATACTTTCCCCGTCTGTTCGGTATGCTCGGGCTGCTGACGGAAGACAAGCAGGATTTGAAAGATACTGAAGCTCGTATCAGGGCGATATTCATCCTGCAACGGTTGGTGACGTATGAGCCGCAGGAATACAAGGAGAGGGAACTGGCGTTCAACCGTATCCTGACGGGGTGTCCTTTTTATGTGCCGCTGCCCAAGACATTGGAATTAACCGATTACGAGATCAAGATTATCGAGTCGATGATTGTCGGAGTCAAGAATAACTGGGACAAGTTGAAGAATACTCCGGTTAAAGGATTGCAGTTCAATTTTATAGAGCGTCTGGGAAGACTGGAACAGCGGGAGGATAAATGGGTGCTGTATGTGGAAGAACGCAGTGTAGATCTCCTGCTCGACTTCCTTCCGTGGTCGTACCGGTTTATCCGGCTGCCGTGGCTGAAAAAGAAGATAAATGTCGTATGGCACGACAAGAAAGAATTCGATTTTGATCATCTATAAACAATCTGAAATTAGTAGTCATGGAAGCGGAAAAAACGTATCGGAACAAGGTGGCACGCATCATTCAGCAAAAGCGGAACGGTGAGGGTGTGTTGGAGTTTACGGATAACCGTCGGAACGAATTACTTCAGGCTGTAGCCGAGCCGGTGCAACGCCTCGAAGACGAGGATGAAATGTTACAAGGCAAGTTTGAGGAAACGGTGCAGAAAAAGAACGAGACCGGAATGCCTGATATCTTGAAAGCCGGTTTCGAGAAATTATCGGGCTTTGAGATGGACGATGTGCGGATGCATTACAACTCGGACAAACCGGCAGCTGTTCAGGCATTGGCGTACACGCAGGGAACGGACATTCATGTAGCGCCCGGTCAGGAACAGCATTTGCCGCATGAGGTATGGCATGTGGCACAGCAGATGGCCGGACGTGTGGAACCTACTGCCGAAGTGGGCGGATTGCCGGTGAATGACAACGCCGCATTGGAACATGAGGCGGACGTGATGGGCGCAAACAGTTACTGACTCCGATTTTATGCAGCCTATGATGACAGCGCATATCGATTGGTTCGGCAAGCTGCTGACCGCAGCCATTCAACTTTATTTCCGGCAGGAGTGCGAATACTATTCGATAGAAGATATTACGCCTCCTGCTGACGGTTGGCTGGAAAGCGTGACAGCACAGCAGGAGATCGCATTCAACGAGCGTGTGATTATCATGCTGGCACTGATGCCGCACATCAGTCCGCAGGTATTAGACATATTCTTTGTACAGAACAAGAATTTCGACCGCCAATATACCGAGTTCGGTGGTTGGAAAGGTCTGTCGCACGGCGGCTTCCTGCCCACCGGAGAAACAGTCTCGTTTATCATTGCTGGAGAGGACGTGGAGAAAAAGAAGACTGTCATCCGCATGTTCCGGGAAGACCATTGGTTTTGCACGAAGAATATTTTGCGGTTGGAAGGTGCAGGCGAAGGTGAGCCGTTCCTTAGCGGTCAGTTACGGATTTCGGAAGAGTTTCTGAGCCGTGTCCTGCTTGACAGGGAATACAAACCGGACTACAACATCGGTTTCCCGGCCAAGCGTATCACCACGCCGTTGGAGTGGGAAGACCTGGTTTGGGATTACAATACGCTGGAGGCGCTCGGCGAAATCAATAGGTGGATTGAGCACCGGCATACCATTATGGAGGACTGGGGGTTGAAACGAATCCTCAAGCCCGGCTACCGAGCCTTGTTCTACGGCCCTCCGGGAACGGGAAAGACCCTCGCCGCCACCTTGCTCGGCAAGAAGAACGAAATGGATGTCTATCGTGTGGATCTTTCGATGATTGTATCGAAATATATCGGCGAGACCGAAAAGAACCTTGTAAAAGTCTTCGATCTGGCGGAGAACCGCAATTGGATTCTGTTTTTCGATGAAGCGGACGCTCTCTTCGGCAAGCGTACCTCGACCAATACCTCCAATGACTGCCACGCCAATCAGGAAATCGCCTGCCTGCTCCAACGCATCGAGGATTTTCCCGGTACGGTCATCCTTGCTGCCAACCTGAAATCCAACATCGATGAAGCCTTCTCCCGGCGTTTTCAGTCCATCATCTACTTCCCTATGCCCGATGAGGAACTCCGCGCCACCCTTTGGCGCGGCATGCTCCCTTCGCAATGGCTCGGTGACAATGCGGAAGAACTTATCGCAATGGCTACCGAAACCGAACTATCCGGAGGTTCGATTGCGAATGTGGTGAGACGATGTGTTCCTCGTGGGATTTCCCGATCTGCCGCTGCGTCTGTTCCGGGGCGATTGCGCCACAATACCCGCCCGACGGTAAAAGAAGTTATACCGTCCGCCACGCTGAAGCCGTCCAAATCGAGGGATTTGCCCGAATTACCGCGATTGCCGACCAACCCGGTGAACGCCGACCGATAACGGCCTGCCGCTGCGGATAAATTCCCGACCGCCTGCCGAATAGCGGGGCTGCGCGACGGGTGTAACGGTCCGCTGCGCCTGCGAGAGATGACAGTCTAATTTGGAAAAGCTGAAAGCCCGGTCGAAATAGATGTTTTTGCCGTTAGACTTGTAATGCGGGATACGGCTTCCGCGGGTCAGCTTGTACATGTCCGTCCGGGAAATCCCGGTGTAGGCACAAGCCTCGCCGAAAGTGAGGACATTTTTCTGCCTTGCAAGCAGTTGCCCGATGCGGTTCAGCCGCAGCACCATACTGGTTTCACTTGCCGATGCAGAAAATCTACTGTTTTCATTATCCGGAAAGTAATGGTTTAATGCGCTAAAATAGAGTGAATTGCTTTTATGTGTGGGACTTCGGAATTATAACTCTCACTCCTTGAGTTCGTTATTCTTACCCCTTTAGTGCCATAGGGGAGGAGCGATTGCAAATCAATGGGTTATATTTTCCAAAGTCCTGATTTACGTTTTAATACAAAGGTAAAATAAAAATCCTCAAAACGGCAATAGAAACACCTGAAAATCATCAGAAATGACAGGGAATTGTTATTTGATTGCTACGTTTCAGTGTTTTTCCCGTATGCTAACCTATAAAAAAAGAATGAAGGCAGATGCCTTCTATCATCTGCCTTCCTACGTTTACGGTCATAAACCTTTTTCGACTTATGCACCCTGCTGAAACTAATCGGGTGGCTATGATTTTCAATCTCCGCTTCGGGGGTTCATTTGCGACTAGCTTTTGATGTAATAACGCTCGGTGATTTTCTTTGCATGTATAGCTATGAAACATTGGATTGATTAGAAAAAGAGTGTTGAATTATCTCATTGCTAAAAATAAGCCAATAATTGTTCCTATCCATCCTATCAAAGAGAAAAGAGGATGTGTAATTATGTCTATAAATATGGCATATGTGTTTTTATTGGGTATATTTAATTTTTTTGTAATTAAGCGATTTGCAAATCTGTCAATATAATTTACTTTTAAATCTATGGATTCAGCTACGGGTTTGTAATTGAATTTGTTAAATTCCTCTTCTTCTTGTGAGATGTTTAGATACCCGTCTTTGGTATGATAGTTGAATTCAAGGAGTTCAAGAAATCGGTCTGCATGTGTGGCATATTTTTCTCCGTACATATTCTCGAGTATTTTATTTAGATCAATTTTTTTATTATTGGGAATCTCGTAGAAATCGACCCCTTTCTTTTCTCCTGCCAATTTAACATATCTATGCTTAATAGCCTGAAAACCATAATTAACATTGACCATATTCCAATGTATCCAGTAACAATTAGAATGTCTCTTCATAAAAGAGTTAAATTTCTCTAACATTGATAGTTCTAATTCTGGATAATAGTCTTTGCTATCTGATTTTGAACAATTTATTAGATCTGCCTCAATGTGAATTCCAAAATGCTCATATACATTGCTCTTTAAAGACTTTACAACGATACAAGTGATCATAGGAGATATTTCATCATTCTCACTGAAACAAGATGCATGTGAATAACAAATTGCAAGTGTATCATATTGCGCTCTGATAATTTCTTTAACATCATTACGTGCCTGACGTCTTCTTTTTATAACAGAGTCCATAGCCACTAACTTTTTAAATGACTTTTAATGTTGTACATTAGTCTGTTAGGACATATGGAATTTTGAAAGCATTCTTCGCAAGTGCTTTTATGTGAGCATTTACGGAATTCCAGAGTTTTGATTTTTGTTGCAGACTCAGTAATCTTTTCTTTTATTGCGTCCAGATCTTCTGGATTAAGGACACTACGAACCATTGAATGAGGGTCATCTGTTCCTATGATGTATGTCATTAAATAGTTAGCAACTTCTCCTGTCAATTCTTTGTGCCCTAATGCATATAACTTTAATTGATCATCGGTTAATTTTTTGCTTTGAGAATCTTCTTTAGATTTAAACTCAATAATTGTGGTTTCATAGGTATTAGCTTCTGTCTTTTTCTTGATAAGATCAACCCGACCCGTAACAAGCAGTCCTTCATCTAATTTGAGTTGAATATCTTGTTCGACGAACGCAATATCTTTCATTGTTGCCTTGTTGTCGTTATAATATTTAATTAGATTGTCTTCTATCATTTGTTCGAAAGGCTCTTTCAGCTTGGGAGAGTCTGCAATATATGGGAAATACATTTGCCTTTGAGCTATAGCTTTGATTTCCTCAATATTTAGGTCTTCTCCATTTTTGGCTCTTTTATGTAATTCCATAAGAGCATTGTGAAAAGACTTTCCCAGTCCCATACGCTGCTCTAGAGGATAGGTAAATCCAAACATCGAAACAAGCTTAAATCTATATGCACAATCAAAGAAATCTTTTAGGACGGTGAAGTCTAATGTCATGCCATTTACCTTCTCAAGTGGCTGCGATTCCATCCGAGACAAATTGGTAAAAGCTTCTTTTTTATTTGAAAACAAAATATCCGATGCATCCAACTCTCGTATGAATTCGGAAGGCTTTTGATATAAACGGTTTGTTGCATCTGGAGCTCTCGATAGTAATAAAAATTTTTGTGCTCTAGTCATTGCCACATACAACAATCTTCTTTCATCTTCAATGCCACCAAGATATCGATTTTGATTCTCAATTAATGATGCATCTAAATAGTGCCATTCATTTAATCCTCCTTTCTTTTTTTGTGGAAGATAATTTCGATTCAATCCAGGGATAAATACAACAGGAAATTCTAATCCTTTGGCCTGGTGAATAGTCATGATTTGAACAGCATTGGGTACTTTGTATGGATTGTTGATCCAACCTTCTGGGTAATATTCTTGTGCTGCATAATTAATAAAACTTAAAAAGCTGAATAAGTGAAAAGAAGCTGTAGATGAATTAAAGTTTATCTCTTCAAAATCGTTAATTACTTGGCTAAATTTCCCGAGATTAAAGAAAATGATTTCAGCCTTTTCTTTCGATTGGATATCATTATCTTTGATGAAAGAATCTTCGAATATCTCGGCATCTTCGAGGAATTTCCAAAAGATACCTTGAAGATTGTATGCACGTTCTTTATCCGATAATTTTATACCACTTTTATATTTTTCTTGAATTTTTTGTGGTTTCAATGACTCTAATCGATCTATTGCAATATTAATTTTATCTATAGGAAAATTGGTAAATGGTAATTTGGACCATAAGTCAAGCATTTCATCCTTGGTAATATGCTCATTGAGATATTTAAAGATTCCAAGAGCTGCTTTTATTTCGGCGGCATCAAAAAGATGATTTACTCCAGCTGTAATATATGGAATTCCTCGTTTTTCCAATTCGTCAACGACATTTTCTGCTTTGTTCCATGTCCGTAATAGAATGCAAATATCGGAATATGCTAGACCTCTTGCAGGAGAGCCAGGATACTCATGAAATTCGACTCCAATGAGATTTTCTATAAAGTCACAAATACCTCTATTCTCGTCATCGATATTGTCATAGTCATTATATAAAATATCTTGGCTCTTGCGGAAATTTTGATTGTTGGCAGATATTATTGGTTTGGCTATTCGGTCTGTGTTATTCCGTATAAAAACCTCCGATATAGTTGTAATACCTACAGAGCTGCGAAAGTTTTTAACAATTTCAAATTTTACGCATGGAGCATATTTTTTGTCAAAGTCAATGATAAACTTATTATTACTACCTCTCCATTGATATATATTTTGGTCATCATCACCTACGACGGTTAATTTTGCTCCACTAATCCCGTGGAGTGTTTCAATTAATTTCTCCTGTTTGGGATTGATGTCTTGATATTCATCAATGATAAGATATTTAAGTTTCGTTTGAATATATCTATAGATGTTACTGTGTTTGTCTTCTAACTGCTCCAATGCTTTGTCGACAATCATGGAAAAATCGAAATAATTTTTCGCATGGAGTGTTTGTTCATATTTGTTTTTTGCTTGCTGAATGTGAACTGGAAGATTCTTGGTTAAATTTGATTCTCTGATAACTTCCATAATACGCACAAAACGCTTTGTGTCAACAAATCTACGCATTACTTCATTCGGGTTTGAAAGCTTATGAATTTCTTTCATCCCGATTCTATCATAATATTTATCGATAAAAAGTTGTAATTTTATTTCATCTAGAACATTGTATTTTTGATATTTGTATTCGTTTTCCTGTAAAGCTTTTAGGCACCATCCGTGGATGGTGCCGATATACATATCAGCAAGCCCTTTTTGAGGACCAACTTTTTCTAGCACCTTGTTTTTTAATTCTGCGGCAGCCTTTTCTGTGTATGTGAAAGCAATAATGTTTTCTGGCAGAATATTTAGCATATTTTCTGGATTGAGTAAATATGCAATTTTATATGCAATTGTGGTCGTTTTGCCAGAGCCTGCGCATGCAATTATTCGAACATTTGTATCGTTTGCCCTTATTGCATCAGACTGTTCTTGAGTAAGATTAATAGCCATTTTTTATCGTTTTTTCATTATTACGATACTTTCATAATTCATCAATGTCCGTTTCTCTCCAGATTTACCTGTAGGGCTATTTTGACGAGGCATTCTTTTATTGGCGATCCTTCTTCTAAAAGTATCTAGATATTTAAACCCATAATTTTCAAAAAAGTCCTTTGTGATAAGATCAGTTTCCATTGTTATCCCTTTGACACATCTATTGCTCACGACATAACAAACATATCCTCCAGATTTTACAATTTCTGATATATTTCTAATGGAATTGTCATAGTCTGTATAAAATGATACGACCTCCAGTGCTCTTTTTCTATCTATGTTGCTAACAGCTTCTATATTCTGATTTAATGTGTCACTCTTAAATTGTTTGATACTAGTTTCTTGTCTTCCTCCCATTAAGGTTGTGTCTATTTTGTTGGCATTATTGATTCCCAACCATTGACAGGTTAATCTCGAGAATTGACCATATGCAACTGTAGTTCGTGAATCACCGTAAGGAGGAGAGGTTACTATAAGGTCAATGGATGATTGTGGGATTATATTTGTTGGTATTTCGTCAACAGTGTTAAAGTCATAAATAATTGATTGACTTTGGTTCTGTTTTCTATTTGCATAATCTAATAATCCTAACCGATTTTTAGCCAGTATATTCTCCATTGTCTCAAAAACGTTAGGATGAAATGTTTTCATTTTGTCTGCAGGCATTCGATATAATTTGAATTCATCGTTTCTTGTCCAGGAACAGTCTCTAATAGTTTGGCTAAATGCAACCTCAAAAAAAGATCTAATACTTTTGTCATTAAGTGCTTCAATGAATCTCTTAATTATTTCTAAATCCTCTTGAACGTATTGAGCAAACCAATAATCAATATTCTGGAACTTGTTAAATATCAAATCTTTTTTCTTGAATCCATATCGATATTGAAATAAGTAGTCATTAAATTCTTTAATGTATAAGTCTACTGTTTGTTGTTCTATGATTGTAGTTTTTGATTCTGAAATTAACCGAGCAAGAGGGTTAATATCCGTTCCTATTGCATTGATTCCTCTAAGATTTGCTTCAACTAATGAAGTCCCCGTTCCACAATATGGGTCAAATAGCGTTTTTGCAGATATACCATACTCTGCAATTAATTTGTTGGCGATCTGTGGAATCATAGTTGCAGGATAATTATGAAAGCCATGCGTCGCATATTTTGTATTTACATCCTTAAATTCCCATGTAGAATCAAAAATCATATGATAGTATAGTTATATTGCAAATATAGTAATTAAATTCTAGTAATCAGATGTTTCTGAATAAGTAATGTAACAATGCTTAGAATGTATATTTGTTACTATACATATTGCAAATCCACATTGCAAAAAGTTTTTCTGACACCGAGTAAACTTTATTGATCTCTGTGATGATATCTTTCTCCAATAATTTATTGGTTGCGGATTGAACAGAACTGGCTGATGTCAGGCTGTGGCGTTTTATAAACTCTGCAGAGGTGATGCGCTCTGCCTCTCCATCCTTGGCGATTGCGTACAGCAATTCTTTCTGCTTCTCAGGGATGTTGGATAAAATCTCCCGGAAGATCGTGTCGTTGTAGGCAATAAGGTTGTTGATTGCGGTGCGAAGCGTCTCAATGCTGCATTCATCTCCTTCCGGTGTATCAGCAAAGGCTTCATTGAAAGTTTTTTGGATGTAATAGGTGTGTCCCTTAAAGAGATTATACACTTTTTCGACATTCTTGTTGCTGATCTTTCTGTTGCGCGACTCGAAGTGTCCGACGATGAACGGAATATATATTTCCGGAGCAATCGCATTCAGCTCCATGATGTCGGCACTGTGGTAAAACGGTCGAGCTGAAGACATAAACATTTCCTGCATCATGTGGCGTTCGCTGCCGGCGAAGACGAAGTTGCAGTTGCGAATTTTTTGAATATGAGTTCGGAGCAGTGCTTCGATATTTTTCTCCGAATATTTTGCTATCTGTTGAAATTCATCGATGGCCACGATGCAAGGTTTATCTGCAGCGACCAACAGCTGGAAAATTTCTTCCAAAGTATATTCCGGTCGGTCGATGTCTCCCAGCTCGACGTTGAATGTCGGCAGTCCGGTGATCGGGTCAAATCCGAATTTCCCACTGATTGATTTGAGCGTTTGAACGAATAGCTTTGCCATCTTCTTGCTGCGGGGCAGGAGGGTTTCGTAAATCGCGCGACCGAGCAAGTAGGTAAATTCCCGCAGACTCGACGTATGCAGAATGTCGATGAAAAATGTGTAGTATTCTTTCTTAATCTCGGGTTTCTCGTAACAAAACTGAATCAGTCCTGTCTTACCCATACGGCGGGGCGAGATGATGACCATGTTGTTGCCATTGGTAAGCGACTTGATGAGCCTGGCCGACTCCTGCACCCGGTCACAGAAATAAGCTGGTTCAATCTTGCCGGTAACTATAAATGGGTTAATCTCTTTTGCCATATTTAATTTTCTTTAGGGATAAAGATAGTTATTCTATGCGGATTATGCAAATAAAATAAAAAGAAATAAGGCGTGTATATAAGGAAAACATTATTTGTGTTGTGTTCCCAGTCCTGAAATTAATGCCCCAACCTCACGTTTTTTATCTTGGTCGAAATCTGCCAGATACTTTTCTGTCGTAAGCAGGGACGTATGTCCAAGGCCTTTTGAGATATAGGCGACCGAAATATTATTCTGCATGAGAATGGTAGCCCATGTGTGCCGAGCTACGAAGGTTGTGATCCTGTTTTTGATGCCTAGTTTTTCTGCTATTTTTTTCATGGTGTTATTGATGTGTTTGATTGCTATCTTATGAACGGTCATTCTTTCGGAAGGAGACATGAATTCGTCGAAGACTCCGAAAATATAGTTGTCTCGTTTTTTTCGACCTCCGATTTTCCATTTCTCAATGATCGCTTGTGCTTGGGGTGTTAGGAAGATCTCTATTTGCACCACAGTTCTTGCCGTGTATTTTGTTTTTTCCCTTGTGAAATACAGGAACTCGTCTCGGATATTTTTCCATTTCAGGTAAAATATATCGATCATATTCATTCCGTTGCAATAAAAACTGAACAACCACATATCTCTGGCCCATGCTTCGTCCGCTGTCGGCTCGTATGAGATTAATGTTGCTAACTCCTCCCGGCTTATCGCACGTTTCGAATTTCTCGATGCCGGGATTTCATATTTATTTTGCGATCTTCTGCCGAACGGATAATTCATTGTAATCCCGTTGGACCTTGCCATATTGACTATGGCCCTCAAATGCTTCAGATGAATTCCGATCGTGGAATTACTACAATTGTGCTTTTTCATATGATGTTCGTATCTGTATAAAAACTCTACGGTTACATCGTCGAATTTGAGCCTTTTTCGGATGCCTTGTATGGATTCCATTGAGTTGCGGTATATTTCTGCCGATCCAATCCGTCCTTCTTTGTTTAATTGTGTTATTTTAGCATGATAAGTCGCATAGACATCTTTCTTATCATAGTCCGGAATTGTATATCCGAACATTCGCCGTTCAAACTCTTTGAATGAAAAATCATCGCCGAGACTTTGGATGATTTTATATGCCGATGCAAGCGTGTCGATTATGACCTCTTTTTTGGGAAGCACGGCCGAAAAAAAAGAATGGGAACTTATTTTCGCCCATTCCGCTCTTGTAGCCCGAATGTTTAACGGATAACTTTTTCGATTTTGCGAAGGGCAGTTGATAAATAACCGAAGAACATACGCTCCGGATTTGCATTGCCTCCTGAAGTCCGGCCGTATGACTGCGGATACTTTCAGGTCGAATTGATTTTTTATCATATATTAAAAATTTGTGTTTGTCCGACTCGGCACCTGACTCATCGGATAATTGCTAACCCGATTTCGGTGCGACCTTCGGATTATGAGTCAGGTGCCGCTGTTGAAAACGAGGTTCTGTGGGCTTTAAATAATGCCATTGGCCTGATATTTGACTGAATATTACCGTTTTGAGGCACATTTTTGAGGCAATTCATATCTTTTAGTCGTAGATTGTTTTTATTTTCATAAATTTCTCATGGCCGGTTTATGTCGGACCGACTGTTGCATTTGTGCTTCGATCTCGGCTTTGGTCTCGGCGATACTTTTCTTCTTGCCATTGGCGATCCATGCGAGCAGCTCATCTTCATAAAAATAGAGTCGATTACCATTTTTACAGCACGGGATTAGCCCTTTTCGAACCAGGGTGTAGATCGTCGACCGGGCTTTCATAACCACGCGGCAGGCATCTTCGATTCCGATCGGGAGGCGTTTGGATGGCAATGGCTGTCGCTGCTGCTCTAACAGCCTGCGAATGTCGTTAACTTCGGTAACCAGATAAGCCACCGCTTCGGGCAATTTTTCGAATGTGAGTACTGTCTGTTCCATAGAAAACCCTTTATAATCAAATAGAGGGCGGCTACAGAAATGTTTACAAAAATCATTTATTCAATTTTTGCATCGTTATAACACAATTGTATAACGATGCAAAAATTCGTATAATGACAAATTATTTCAGTGAAATCCGATTCGCCGACTCGCGCTTCTTTTCGTTGACCAGCTCGGCATAAATCTGCGTCGTCGAGACATTTTTGTGGGTGAGCATTTTGCTGACGGTAAAGATGTCCGTGCCCAATGCAATCTGGAGGGTGGCGAAGGTGTGGCGGAAACAATGGAAGGTAATGTTGCGTTCGATCCCCGCCGTGCGAATCCACTTTTGCAGCGGATGCTGTGTCATCGAGCGTTCCAGTCCTTTGAACACCTTTCCCGTACCCGGTTCCCCGCAGTATTCCAACGCTTCGTCGCTGACGGGCAGCGTCGCCTCGGTTTCTGTCTTCTCGGTGCGGATGCGCATCCACCAACCTCCGTCAGAAGCTTGGGATATGTGTTTCCATTCGAGTTGGAGTATATCGCTGATCCGAAGCCCTGTGAAGCAGGAGAAGATCGCCGCGTGTCGGAGAATCGGAATGTTGCAGGGCGTATCGGCTAGCCGCTTCAGTTCGTCGAGGGTCAGGAACTCGCGCCGAGTGTCCTCGTACTCGATTTTTTCGAGAAAATCGTTGACGTTCTCGCGGATCAGCTTGTCGCGGTAGGCGATCTTCAGCAGGGCACGAAAGGTCGAGAAGTATCCTGCGGCGGAATTGCATTTCATCTTCTTGCTGCGGAACTTGAGTTGGTGTGTGGTCAGCAGGTAACCGCGGAAACGGCGGCACAGGTCGATCGTCACCTCCCCGAACGAACACTTGCCGCCACAGAATTTTTCGAAATGTTTGTAGACCATCCGCCATTTGGGGTCTTTCTTTAGGGCGATGCTTCGGAAGAAATCGAGAAAGTCGGCTTTGAGTTTGTGCTTGTCCAAAAAGCCGAACTCCTCGTTGATGCACGACTGCACCCTCACCGATCGGATCGCTTCGGCTTTGTAGAGCATTTCCCGGTTGTAGTCGCGCTGAATTTCGTTCTGTGGATTCTGGTAGATGTAAATCCCTAAATACTCCTTGTGAACGAGTTTCATGGTCGCTTTGCAGCGGATCGGCGGGTAGAAATCGAGGTAGAGCGATTCGCGTCCGTTGGTGATCGGCTTGTGACGTAAGGTTACTTTTGTTCCCATCGTTTTTATGTATTAAATTGTGATTGGTTGTTCGAAAATGGCGTCCAGTTCCGGCTTTGATATTTTGATGTAGCGCCCATCTTTGATCTTCGGTATGTCGTTATACCGGATGTGATGATAGAGTGTGTCCCGCGTCAGGTTGTATTTTGCCATGACTTCCTCGACGGTGTAGTACTCCGACACGAGCTGCTTCTCGCGGACAAGCCGGTCGAAATGTTCCTTGGAGTAATAGCCTTTGTTGCCGCGCCGGATTTTCGGGATCGGATTTTTATAGATTAGATTCGACACATAACCCGGTGCGAAGTTGTAGAGTGCCACGATGTCGTTCATGCTGTACCACTCTTTGATCTCAGGATCGGGACGGCGCATTTTGAGGTGCTGATCCGTATGTGATTTCGAGTAGTAGGTCTTGCCGCGGCTCTTCTTACGGGGAATGCCGTACTCCGAGGTGAAGGAGTAGACCGCTGAGACGCTCATGTTGTATTTCTCCCGAATCTCTTCCACGGTGTACCATTCGGCAACCTGCGGATCGGGGAGTTTGCGGGCAAAATGGCGGTCGATATGCTTTTTGCTGTAAATGGTTTTTCCCTGGCTGAGTACCTTGGGAATTTGTTTTGCAATTGCCATATTATATACAGTGGATTCGGATACTTCGAATTTTTCCGTAATTTCTTGCATTGTATAAAATTCGGTGATCGGGGCTCTGTTTACAGGCATTACTTCGTATGGTTCTGCATTGGCGAACAGAGCATCGATATCCTTTTTGCGGATAAAGATTTTCCGGTTGAGCCGCACACACCGGAACTTTCCGGTCGCGCAATAGCGATGAACCGTTGCTCGGCTTATTCCCATCATATTCGCGACCTCCTGACAGCCCATATACTCTTTTGACATTAGAATAGGTTGTATGGGAGCCGGAGAGGTGGCAAACTCCGGGAGATTTTGCCCAATATCTCGTCGGCGGTGATCTCTCTTGTAATGGCGCCGAGAACATGTGTGGGAGCAAAATCTTGTTACAGTGGTCTTTGCGATAAACCGTCGGCCGCAGAACTCGCAAATGCGCTCGATTCGTAGGTTACTACTCATAATGGCTCCGATAAAGGTTCCCGATTGTGTTGCTGCTCCGACCTCTACGTCGCACCTCGTATCGGCTCGTCTCAATTTTCCAGAACCTCGGAGACGGAACCGAGCACCCCTGCAGACATTGGGGCTCGGGGGAGAAACGGGGGTGAAAAAAGTACGCAAGATTGCATATGCAATCGTAGCGACGATAAAGTGCAAACGCTGTTAGGCGCTCTGAATGAGCGCCTAAGTAATCGTTACTGAGTGTTGTTGATCGTTGGTTATCGGCTTCTATTTGCCGATGCAAAATTTCGAAAAGATGTTTTGCAGGATTTCATCGGGGGCGATGGCGCCGCGGCCGGTGATGGCGCTGAGGTGGGTGATGACCTGGCGGATTTCTTCGCTCAGCAGATCGGTCGGTAGGCTGTTCGCGAGGCCGTCGAGGGCGTGGCCCAACGCTTCGCAGGCCGCCGTGAGCGCCTCGTAGTGGCGGCTGTTCGAAACGACCGGGTCGCCGTGGTAGAGCGCTTCGGTGTCGACGGCGCAGCGCAGGGCGTCGCACAGGGTGTCGATGCCTTTACCTTGTTTCGCCGAGATGCCGATGGCCCCTTCAGGCAGTTGCAACGCTGCGGGGGCTTTGTCGAGTTTATTGATTACGGTCAGGAGTTTCTGATCGGGCCGAAGCGGGAAACCGGGGGCGGGAACAGGCCCTGCGAGTGTCGATGCGTCGACCATGTGAATGACGATCTGCGCCCGTTCGATGCTCGACATCGTGCGTTCGATCCCCATGCGTTCGAGGCGGTCGTCGGTCGAGCGGATTCCGGCCGTGTCGAGGAACCTGAAGAGCACGCCGCCGATGTTGGCGTACTCTTCGATCACGTCGCGCGTGGTTCCGGCGATCTCCGAGACCATGGCGCGCTCCTCATTCAAAAGGCGGTTCAGCAGCGTCGATTTTCCGACGTTCGGGGCTCCGGCAATGGCTACGGCGACACCCTCCTTGATGGCGTTGCCCAGCGAAAACGAACTGCGCAGGCGGTCGATCTCCGCAGCGATGCGCAGCATCGTTTCGCGCAGAGCCGTCCGGTCGGCGAACTCCACGTCTTCTTCCGAAAAGTCGAGCTCGAGCTCGAGCAGCGAGGTCAGGTTCAACAATTTTCCGCGCAGGGCTTCGAGCTCTTCGGAGTATCCGCCGCGCATCTGTGTCGAGGCCAGCGCATGTGCGGCCCGCGACGACGAGGCGATCATGTCGGCGACGGCTTCGGCCTGCGAGAGGTCGAGTTTTCCGGCCAGGTAGGCGCGGATGGTGAATTCGCCCGGCTGGGCCATGCGTCCGCCTGCGGCGGTCAGCAGGCGAAGGATTTCAGAGACGATGTAAGAGGAACCGTGGCACGAGATTTCGACCGAATCTTCGCCCGTATAGGAGTGCGGAGCGCGGAAAACGGTCGCCAGTACGTCGTCGATCACGCGGTCGCCGTCGGCGATCGTACCGTAATGCACGGTATACCCGTCGGCTTCGGCCAACGGCCGACGGCCGCGGAATATCCGGTCGCAGACGGCAAAGGCCTCTCCGCCGCTGATGCGGATGACGGCAATGGCCCCTCCGGCGGCGGTTGCAGGGGCGACGATGGTATCGTGATCGGTATTCATTACCTGCCTTCGATGCGGAGTTTTTGTCCGATGCGGAGTTTGTGGGCGCTCTTGAGGTTGTTCCAGCGCATGATCTGCGTCGTGGTCACGCGGTAGCGGCGGGCGATGGCGCCCAGCGTGTCGCCCTTCTTGACCACATAGACCGATCCGCTGCGCTCCTGGCGTTTCTTGTCGAGGTTGGCCGGGTTGATGTATTCCTTGAGGTACATCGAGTCTTTGGCGTAGATTTCAGGCTCGTGGGCGATGTATTGCATGACATAACGCTGCGGCAGGACCAGTGCATAGGATTTGGTCGTCGCCGGGATGATGTCGAGTTTGTATTGCGGATTGAGCTGGCGCAGGGTTTCGATCGGCAGGTCGATCGTCGAGGAGATCTGTTCCAGGTGCATCAGTTTGTTGATCCGGACCGTGTCCACCGAGAGCGGAATCGGGGCTTCGGTCGGTTCGATGCCGTGCTGGCGGTGGTAGGCGTAGGCATATGATGCGCCGATGAAGGCGGGCACATAGCCACGTGTCTCGCGGGGCAGGTAGTCGTAAATCTCCCAGAAATTCTTGCCGCCCGAACGGGCGATGGCTTTGTTGACATTGCCCGGGCCGCAGTTGTAGGCGGCGATGGCCAGCGACCAGTCGTTATAGATGGCGAAGAGGTCTTTCAGGTAGCGGCAGGCGGCCTGCGTGGCGCGGTAGGGATCGCGGCGTTCGTCGACGAGCGAGTTGATTTCGAGTCCGTAGCTCTTGCCGGTCGTGGGCATGAACTGCCACAGTCCGACGGCTCCCATGGGCGATACGGCTGTCGTGGAGAGCGCCGACTCGATGATCGGCAGTGCGCGCAGTTCGACGGGCAGCCCTTCGCGGAGCAGTTCCTCCTCGATGATCGGAAAATAGTATTGCGACATGCCGAGGATGCGGCTGATCGTTCCGTAGCGGGAGTTGGTGTATCGGTTGATGTACCCCTTTACGATGCTGTTGTAGGGGAACTGGATCGGCGACGCGAGGTCGAGCAGCCTCCGGGCATAGACCGAGTCGGGCGTGTTGTCCATGACCTCGGTGGAATCTTCGAGGATGTATTGTTTGAAAAACTCGCTGTAAGCGTCCTGTCGCTGGCGCTCACGCCATGCAGCCAGCAGCGAATCGGTTTGTTCGGGGGTGAATCCCAGCGTCATGTCGTTGACGATGGGTTCTTCCGCAGGTTCTGGCTCAGGCTGGGGTGCGGGGACCTTTTCCACTTCGGGAACGGCTGCCGGGACGGCGGTTTCGGTCTGGGCTTTTTTGTCGCGTTTTTTCTTGCGGGGGCTGCGGTCGAGGGCCGACGCCGACGCGGCGACAGCGAGAAGCAGCACTATGGTCAGGAGTTTCTTCATCGTCTAAAATTTGAGGCTCAGGTTGAAGCCGAATACCGGGCGGTTGCTTCCGAGATTGGGGATGTAAGTGTAATCCACCAGCGGTTCGAGGTTCATCGAGAGGTCGTCCGAGATGTCGTAGTCTTTCAGGTGGGCATCGACATGGGCGTCGACGATCTGCAGGACGTACAGCGCGCCCGAGAGGATGATACACAGGTCGCGGTTGCGCCGGTAGTTGTTCCTCAGGTTGCGGATGTAGGAGGCCGAGTAGCGGCCCTGGAACTCGTCGGTAGGGCCGTTGGGGTATTTGTCGGGATTCTTCTCGTAGTCGCTCAGCAGGTTGTAGGCCTTCTTGAAACGCTGGTAACCGCGGTTGTTCCAGTCGATACAGTAGATCATCGAGGCGAATCCGCCGATGACGAACGGCACTTTCCAGTAGCTTTTGTTGTAAATCTGTCCCGCGCCGGGGAAGATGCAGGCCAGCGTGGTGGCTTTTTTGACATCCGACACGTCATTGGTCTTGTAACTCACCGCCGCATCGCCGATGAAATAGATGTACGAGGCGATCGTGACGCCCAGGTACATCTGCCGCCGCGTGTTGCTGCGGATCATTTTGGACTGGAGGGCGTCGAGTTCGGGCGTACGCGAAAGGTTCGCATCCGTATAGGATTCGAATTCGCGTTTGAGCGGTTTGTAGGTCTTGTTCTCGTGGATGTAAAGCCCCAGTCCGGTTCCCACCAGTCCGTAGAGGATCGGCAGTTTCCAATATTGCTTGTTGTAAATCTGTCCGTAGCCGGGGATTACGGTCGAAATCCAGCAGACTTTGGAAAGCGACATCGAGTCGCTTATGAACCAGCCTTTTTTGTAGACGAGGGGCTTGGCCGCCGTGTCGATGCCCTGTCGTACGGCGTCGAAGCGCGCCAGGGCCACCGAGTCGAGGAAGTGCAGGTCGTCGGTACGCAGGGCTGCGACGGCTGCCGAGTCGGCGGCGTAGTCGAGTGCCGCTATCGAGTCTATCTGCTGCACAAGATCTGCCAGACGGAGCGAGTCGCGCCGGCCTTTGAGTGAATCCGGTTTTTCGAACTGGCCGCCGCGGACGACGGTACGCGCGCCGCGATGGAGCTGCGCCCCGGCAGGCAGCCACAGCGTGAGGGCTGCGACGAGGAGCAGAAGTCTGAACCGGATTGTCACCATATGATTATCAAGAGCGTTTTGCGAAACGTTCGATGAACTCTTCGATGTCCTTGTCGTTGCTGAAGCCGATGACGATTTTGCCGCCGCCGTTCTTCGTCCGTTTGATCGCTATCTCCTGGGAGAAGAACTTTTCGAGTTGTTCGACCAGTTTCAGGTAGCTTTCGGGATACTCTTCGTCCTCCACATTCTGTGCCTCTTTGGCCGGGGAGTCGGAGAGCGTGCGGACCAGTTCTTCGATCTGCCGTACCGAAAGACCCTTTTTGATACACTTTTTCAGCATGCGCAACTGCTCTTCGGCAGGTGCTCCGGCAATGGCTTTGGCGTGCCCCATCGAGATCAGGCCCTCTTTGAGCGCCAATTGGACTTCGTCGGGGAGTTTTAGCAGGCGCAGGTAGTTCGATACCGACGAACGTTTCTTGCCTACCTTCTCCGACAGGGCGTCCTGTGTGAGGTTGCACTCGTCGATCAGGCGCTGCATGCCCAGCGCGATTTCGATGGCGTTGAGGTCCTGCCGCTGGATATTCTCCACGAGGGCCATGGCGTGCAGGTTTTCGTCGTCCACCTCGCGGATGTAGGCCGGGAGGGTCCGCAGGTCGGCGCGCTGCGCGGCCCGCCAGCGGCGTTCGCCGCTGATGATGATGTATTTGCCGTCGTCGGATTTCTTCACCGTCACGGGCTGGATGACCCCTAACTGGCGGATCGAATCGGCCAGTTCGTCGAGGGCCTCCTCGTCGAACTGCGTGCGCGGCTGCGTGGGGTTGGGTATGATGTCGGCGATTTCAATTTCGGCCATCTGGCTCATCGGTTTGAGCTTGGCATCCACGGGGTCGCTGCCGAAAATGGCGTCGAGCCCGCGTCCTAATCCCTTCTGTTTCATATCGGTATTTGTTTATTTACTGCTTTTGCGGTTGCGTTTCAAAAACTCCCGGGCCAGGGCCAGGTAGTTCTCCGAGCCGACGGCCCCTGCGTCGTAAAGCATCACGGGCTTGCCGTGCGAGGGGGCTTCTCCCAAACGGATATTACGCTGGATTATTGTGTCGTAGGCCAGGGAACCGAAGTGCTCCCGTACCTCGGTCACCACCTGGTTGTTCAGGCGGTTGCGCATGTACATCGTCAGCACGAAGCCTTCGATGTCGAGCCCGGGGTTCAGGCCGCTCTTGACTTTGCGGATGGTGTTCAGGAGTTTGGAGAGGCCTTCCAGGGCGAGGTATTCGCACTGCACGGGGATCAGCACCGTGTCGGCGGCGGTGAGGATGTTGACCGTGGTGTAACCCAGCGACGGCGAGCAGTCGATGAAGATGTAGTCGAACTTCTCGCGCACCGAGTCGACGATGCGTTTCATCACGTGATGGGCGTTCTCCATTTTCGGCAGTTCGGTATCCGCAGCCACCAGGTCGATCGACGAGGGGAGGACCCAGAGTTTCTTGACATCGGGGCTGGCGAGGATCACCTCCTCGGCCTGTTTCTGTCCGGCGATACACTCGTAGATGCCTTCGAGGTTGATATCGAAGCCCAGTCCCGAGGTGGCGTTCGCCTGCGGATCGGCGTCCAGCAGCAGCACTTTTTTGCCCAGCAGGGCCAGCGAAGCCGCTAAGTTGATGGCCGTTGTGGTTTTGCCCACGCCGCCTTTCTGATTGGCTAATGCGATTACCTTTGCCATGTTTGAATTGGTTTATAAGCAGGCAAATTTAATGAAATTAAATGGAAATCCATAACCGTTGCGGAAAATTGCTTATCTTTGGAGACGGAATGAATTGATAGTTACACGATACTATGGAAGAAAAAAAAACGCCGGCTTCCGCAGCGGAGTCCGCAGCCCCGGGACAGATCCCTGAAACGGCAATGGCGGAGGACGGTTCGAACCGCCGGAAATTCCCGACAGTGGGCGATATGCTGGCCATGCTGGGCATCGCCCTCGGGGCGCAGATCGTCGTAGGAACCGTGGCGGTGGTCTTCATGATCTTCGCCGGCTACGGGTTCGATTTCAAATCGCTCGAACCTGAGGCCATGGGCAAGTTGATGGCCGTGCTCTATTTCGGGTCGATGTCGCTGACGCTGCTGGGCCTCCTCTATTATCGTCGCGCGCGCGGCGGCCGCGGAACGTGGGCCCGTTTTTCGGCCCGGGGGCTCAATCCCGCGCTGCTGCTGTGGGCCTTCGTGCTGATCTTCGCCGTCGGTGTGGTGCTCGAACCCTTGCTGCGGCTGCTTCCCGAGCTGTCGCTCAATGTGGGGCGCGGGTTCTGGACCATCCTTTCGCTGGTCGTCTTCGCCCCGGTTTTCGAAGAGTTGATTTGCCGCGGCATCGTGTTGGGCTCGCTGCGTGACAAGTTCGGCGTGACTACTGCGTGGCTCGTTTCGTCGCTCTTTTTCGGGGTGCTGCACGGCCAGCCCGTGCAGGTGATCAGCGCCACGGTCATCGGCCTGGTGCTGGGTTACGTCTACCTGGCGACCGATTCGCTGTGGTCCGTGATGATTCTCCATGCCCTGAACAATGCGGTGGCCTACCTGGCGATGGCCACCGGGCACGGCAATGCGCTGCTGATCGATATGGTGGGCAGCGGGACGCTTTACGTGCTGATATACATTGCGGCGCTGGCGCTCTCCGCCGTTTCGGGCTATATGATGGTGCGCACGTTGCGGCGCATAAAGGAGACGGAGAAAAATCCGTCTGCGGCGTAATAATCCGCCCCTGCACTGCGTTACTTACAAGTAAAAAACGTATCTTTGCCCTTCGGAATATGAATTTGCGAGCGAAAATAGCGGTCGCGGCAGGTGTGCTGCTGCTGGCGGGTTGCCGGGAGCTGCCGCGTTATTTTGCCAGCGACACGACCATTGCGCGTGCCGGAGGCAAGGACCTGCGGCTGGGCGACGTGCGTTCGGTGGTCCCGCAGGGGCTTACCGGCGACGACAGTGCAGCCTTTATGAAGGTTTATATCGACCGCTGGGTGCTCAAGCAACTGAAATTGCAGGAGGCCGAGATGCTCTTTTCTTCCTCGGCGGAGGATATCGAGAAGATGGTGGAGGAGTATCGCCAGGCGCTGTTGATCCGCCAGTTGGACCAGCACTATGTCGACCGTTTGGTCGATACGGTGTTTACCGCCGACGAGATCGCGGAGTATTATAACGCCCACAAGGCCGATTTTAAGTTGGACCGCACGATCGTCAAAGGACGCATCGTCCGTTTCAACGAAGGTTACCGGCAGGCCGCGAAGCTCAAAACGCTGATGGGGGCCCGCTCGGAGGCGCAGCAGCAGGATTTCAGGGATATTTGCGAAAAGAATAATTTCACGGTCGACGATTTTCGCGATCAGTGGATCGACTTCCCGGAGTTCCTGAGTTTCCTGCCGACGTTGCGTTCGCAGAGCTACGACTCGGTGCTGGCGACGAATGCCGTCCAGGAGATGCGCGACAGCCATGCACACTACTATTTCCAGATCGATGCCGTGCTGCGCGAGGGTGAGCCGATTCCGCTCGAACGGCTGCGCGGGACGATCCGCCGCATCCTGTTCAACCAGCGCAAGGGCGAGATTATCCGCGGTCACGAGGAGGAGCTTTACAACCGGGCTGCGGAGGCCGGCGAAGTGAAGGTTTTCGCCGATGAAAAAGCAAAGAAAGAAAAAGACAAATAAAACGATAAACGAAATCAAGATGTTGAAAAAAGGTATAATGGCCGTGGCGCTCGCCCTGCTGTTCGCAGGCGCCCTTGCACAGAAACGGCAGGTGATGCTCGACAAGGTGGTAGCCGTAGTGGGCGGGTCGTCGATCCTCTACTCCGAGGTGGACGACTATGCGCGCCAACTGACCGAACAGCGCCGCCAGGAGGGTTACACCTCCGACCGCGACCCGATGAACGAGGCGCTCGAGGCGCTCATGACCCAGAAACTGCTCTACAACCAGGCCCAGATCGACTCGGTGAAGGTCAACGATGCCGACATTATGTCGCGTGTCGAGGAGCAGGTGCAGCAGATGGTCGAGACCGAAGGGTCGATCACCCTGCTGGAGTCCAAGCACCACATGCCGATCTTCAACATTCGCGAGATCATGCGCCAGCGCTACGAAGAGCAGGCCTACGCCAATGCGATGCAGACCGAAGTGGTGGACAAGGTGTCGGTAATCCCGGGCGAGGTGGAACGCTTTTACAAGTCGATTTCGAAGGACAGCCTTCCGCTGGTCGCCGACCAATACGTTTATGCGCAGATTACCAAGTTTCCCAAGTCGATGACCGCTGCCAAGCAGCGCACCCGCGAACGGCTGATCGACATGCGCGAGCGTGTCATCACGGGCAAGGCCAAATTCGAAAACCTCGCCCGCATGTATTCGCAGGACCCGGGTACGATGATGCGCGGCGGCGAGATGGACCCCTCGACGATCGAACAGCTCGATCCTGCATTCGGTGCGGCGCTGGAAAAGATGCGTCCCGGACAGATTTCCGAAGTGGTCGAGTCGCAGTTCGGTTTCCACATCATTCAGTTGCTCGACAAGCGCGGGCGGCTCTATCATTTCCGCCACATCCTGCTCCGCCCGGTTTACACGACCGAGGAACTGGGCGGTTCGCTCAATACGCTCGACAGTCTCGTCAAACTGATCCGCAAGGATTCGATCACCTTCGAGAAGGCCGCACTGCTCTATTCGGACGATGCCCAGTCGAAGATGAACGGCGGTATCGTCTCGAACCACGACATCCTGGAGCGTTTCAACGCCTTCGACGCCAAACTGACCGTCACGAAATTCCTCAAGGAGGACTTCGGCCGCTTCAAGAGCCTCGACGACTATAATGCCCTGAACCGGCTGAAGCCCGGCGAGATTTCGGAGGCCTATCTTACCGAAGACATGCTCGGCAACCAGATGGCCAAGATTGTCAAACTGGTCGAGATAATCCCGACGCATACGGCTTCGCTCAACGAAGACTACCTGCGGCTCGAAGAGATGGCTTTGCAGGACAAGCAGGAACGCGTCTTCAAGGAGTGGCTTTCGAAGAAGATCGACGGCATGTATGTCTACATCACGCCCGAATTCCGCGAAGGGGACTTCGAGAACAAACATTGGGTGAAGTAGGCTGTGCGCAGGCTCTTGTCCATAGCCGTTGTGGTGCTGGCCGTCGCTGCGGTTGCGGCGCGCGGCAGCATGCAGCAGGCTCCGGAGCAGGAGGGCGAGAAAAAACTCATCGACCTCAAATCGGACCTGATGGGTCCCATCGCGCCGGGCGATTCGGTGGTTTTCCTGGTTGGAAACTTCGCCGCACAGCATAACGGCGCAGTCATAACGTGCGATTCCGCCGTGCGTTATTCGGACATGCGCATCGAGTTTTTCGGTCATGTGCTGATCAACAAGAATACCACGTATATTTACGGTGACCGAGCCGAATACGACGGTAACCTGAACGAGGCCCGGGTCTACTCCGATATCGTTAAGGTCGTCGACGGCGACGCTACGCTCTACACCTATAAATTCCTGTTCAATACCAAGGAGAACGTCGGCGAATTCGACAACGGCGGGGTGATGATCAACCGCGAGAACCTGCTCGAATCCGTCCGCGGCTTTTACTATGCCGATACGAAGGAGCTGATTGCCGTCGACCGTGTCGAAATGCGCAACGACGAATATGAACTTAAAGGCGACTCGGTGGTCTACAATATGGCTACCGACAACGCCTTTTTCTTTGAACGGACCAATATCTGGAACAAGGACGGCGATTACCTCTATGCCGATCGTGGTTCCTACGACAAGGCCGATACGCTTTACATCGTTACGCGCAACGGCTATATCCTGACCGAGAAGCAGGAAATCTGGAGCGACAGCCTCGATTTTTACCGTGCCAAGGACCACGTGATCCTGCGCCACGATTTGCAGTTGGACGACACCGAGCACAAGGTGATCGCCTTCGGCGACTATGGCGAATACTGGAAGGAACCGGGCAATGCCGTCCTCACGCGCCGTCCTTCGGTGGTGAGTTACGACCTCTCGCAGGGCGATTCGCTCTTCATGCGTGCCGACTCGATGTTCCTCTTTACGATCAATGAAAATGCCCTGCGCCGGGCCGCTGTGGCCGCCAAAGCCGATTCGCTGGCGCGCCTGAAAACCGATTCCGCCGCCGTCGGAATCTTGCAGCACCGGGCCGATTCGCTCCCGGGCAGCCATCCTGCGGTGGATTCGCTTGGAAGGCCGGTTTTGCCGGAGCCGGGTTCCGGTTCGGTCGAGGGAGTCGATTCGCTGGGCCGTTCGGAGGTTCCCGACTTGTTGCAGAATGCCGCTGTCGCCGATTCGCTGGCCGCTCCGGCCATCAATCCGCTCGATACGCTGGTCGGCGACGCCCGGAAAGCCTACCTGAAGGAGCAGGCCGATAAACTGAAAGCGGCCCAGAAGGCTGCCGCTGCCAAGGCCAAGAAAGAAAAGCTGGAGCAAATTGCCCAGAAACGCCAGGAAAAAACCACGGCCAAACTGCTTGCGCAGAAAGAGCGCGAAGAGAAACGCCTCGCGGCGCGAAAGCTTAAGGCCGAGTCGAAGCTCCGTGCCCGCCAGGCCCGTGCAGCTCGCAAGGGGAAGCCGATTCCGGCAGATTCTACGGCATTGCGTGAGATTGATTCGCTGATCGGGCGCAACGCTATGGAGCAGGATTCGTTGCTGATGCAGATGTCCGATTCGTTGGCCGCAGACTCGTTGGCGATGCTGATTCCGGCCGACTCGGTCGATTCGCTCACCGAATCTGCCGACTCGATTTACCGCCTGATGAAGGGTTTCCGCGATGTGCGCATCTTCCGTTCGGATTTCCAGGCGGTCTGCGATTCGATGACGGCCATCAGCACCGACTCGACGATCCACCTCTACATTGATCCCGTGCTGTGGAACCAGGGCAACCAGATCACCTCCAACGTGATGGATATATTCACCGAGAACCAGCAGGTTACGCATGCCGAGTTTATCGGCAGCCCGATGATGGTTTCCCAACTCGATACGGTCCATTACAACCAGGTGGCCGGCAAGCAGATGACGGCATGGTTCCACGACAATGAAATCTACCGCAACGACGTGAACGGCAATGCCCAGACGATTTACTACATGCAGGACGGCGAACCGCCCGAGATTACGGGCATGGGCGTCATCGAGAGCGGCGACTGTTCGTTCTACATCGAGGACAAGCAGGTCGTGACGATCGTCTACCGCAAGGATCCCGACTGGAACATCTATCCGATGGACAAGATTCCCGCGGATCAGGAACTCTACCTCAAAGGTTTCAAGTGGGAGGGGGCGCGGCGTCCGACGACGCAGCGCGCCGTCTTCGACCGCAGGATACGGCCCTCGCTGCGCGAGGAAAAATCGCAGCTCGAACATCCCGCTTTCCCCCTGATGAAGGCCCTCGAAGAGCATAAGAAAAAGCTGATCGGGGAGCGCCGCTGGGCCGACCGTATCGATCAGGTCGATCCCGCTACCGTGGAGTGGATGCGGGCGTTGGGATTTGAGGTGGGGCAACCCCGCGAGTCCGGACCGAAACTCTGACCGGACGTTTTCGGATTCCGTCATAAAAAAGGCGAAATGTAAAAAGTATTTCGCCTTTTTTTGTGTTATTTTTGCAGCCGGTTCGAAAAATCAATGATTCCTGTCCGATGAAGAAAAGTCTGATAGCCCTGGCATTCGGGACGCTTGCGCTCGGAATGGCGGAGTTCGTGATGATGGGGATTCTGCCCGACATCGCCCGCAGCCTCGGGGTTACGATTCCCGAAGCCGGACACCTTATTTCCGCCTATGCGCTGGGGGTCTGCTTCGGTGCGCCGCTTACGGTCGTCGTGGCCCGCACGCGACCGCTGAAACACATCCTGCTGGCCCTCGTGGGCCTGATTATCATCGGTAATACCTGTGCGGCCCTCTCGCCGAACTACTGGACGCTGATGGTCATGCGTTTCGTCTCGGGACTTCCCCACGGTGCATTCTTCGGCGTGGGGTCGATCGTCGCCGAGCGCATCGCCGACAAGGGGAAACGCGCCGAGGCCGTGTCGATCATGGTTGTCGGGATGACCGTTGCCAACCTGTTCGGTGTGCCGCTGGGAACCTATATCAGCGCTGCCGTGACGTGGCGCGCTACGTTCGGCATCGTTGCCGTGTGGGGCGCTGTGGCCCTGCTGCTCGTGAAACTCTGGGTTCCGGCCCTCCCGGCCCTTCCCGATACGGGACTCAAGGGGCAGTTCCGTTTCCTGAAGAGTTTCGCCCCGTGGCTGGTGCTCCTCTCGGTGATGCTCGGCAACGGCGGTATTTTCTGCTGGTACAGCTATGTCAGTCCGCTGATGGTCCATACCTCGGGATTTCGTTCCGGGGACCTGACGCTGATCATCATGCTGGCCGGGTTCGGCATGTTCGCCGGGAATATTATCGGCGGTCACTTTTCCGACCGCTTCACACCTGAAAAGGTCGTGCGGTTCACGCTCTGCGTGGCGTTCCTTGCGCTGACGGGCATCTTTTTCGGGGCGCATGTCCCTTACCTTTCGGTGGCGCTGATGTGCCTCACGACGGCGTGCCTGTTCTGCGTGTCGTCACCCCAGCAACTGCTGATCCTCGAAAACTCGCGCGGCGGCGAGATGCTCGGCGCAGCGCTCGTGCAGGTTGCCTTCAACCTCGGCAATGCAGTCGGGGCCTTCTGCGGCGGCCTGCCGATCGACCACAAACTCGGATATGAATACACGGCCCTGCCGGGTGCGGTTTTCGTACTGCTGGGCTTGTTGGCCGTCGTCGTTTACATCCGCAAATATCCCAGACATGAATTGCGATAACAACGAAGAACTCTTTCCCGTGGTCGATACGGCGGGAAACGTCGTCGGCAAAGCCTCGCGCGGCGAATGCCACGGCGGATCGATGCTTCTGCATCCGGTGGTGCACCTCCACGTCTTCAATTCGCGCGGCGAACTCTACCTGCAGAAGCGACCTGCCTGGAAGGACATCCAGCCAGGACGCTGGGACACGGCCGTAGGCGGCCATGTGGATTACGGCGAAACCATTCGTGAGGCCCTGCGGCGCGAAGTGTGCGAGGAACTCGGCATCACGGAGTTCACGCCCGGGCAGGTTGCCGTCTACCCGTTTCGCTCGGAGCGCGAATACGAACTGGTCCATGTCTACCGCACGGTCTACGACGGGACGGTCCGCCCGAGCGAAGAGCTCGACGGCGGACGTTTCTGGTCTCGGGACGAGATTTTCGAAAACCTCGGCAAAGGCATTTTCACGCCCAATTTCGAAGGCGAAGTGAAATTACTTTTCGGGTAATTCCGTTTTCCGTACCGTCGTCATTTTCGGTTTTTTAGCCCCGGCTTCCGCTGAGGCCCGGAAGTTGATACGGGTACGGGCATGCAAACGCTTCTGAAACGTTGGACGCACGCCCTGCTCGAATGGCTGGGCGTCACCTCGGACCCCAGCGACAACCTCGACCGCTGGGTCGCTTTCGCACTCGTGGTATTGGCCGCGGTGCTCTTCGACGTGCTGTTGCAGATGGGAGTCGTGCACGGGGTGCGCAAACTCGTCGAGCGCACGCGCGTCAAGTGGGACGATACGCTTTTCAGTGTCCCGGTGCTCAAGCGTGTATGCCACGTGCTGAGTGCCATCCTGCTGGCTGTCGTGCTCCCGGTGGTTTTCGAGACCGATTCCTCCGAACGGGTCATCGTCATGCGGTTCATGCAGGTCTATATCATCATTACGGTTCTTCGTTTTGTCAATGCCCTGCTTTATGCCGCGTTCCGCATCGCCGCATCGCGGCCCGTGTGGCAGAACAAGCCGATCAAAGGCCTGCGGCAGACGGCGCAGGGCATCGTCCTGCTGATCTGCACCATCCTGATCGTTTCGGTCCTGCTCGACAAGTCGCCCACCATCCTGCTGACCGGGCTGGGCGCTTCGGCGGCTGTGCTGATGCTGATTTTCCGCGACAGCATCCTCGGCTTCGTGTCGGGCATCCAGCTCTCGGCCAACGACATGCTCAAGGTCGGGGATTGGATTTCGGTCCCGAAGTACGGGGCCGACGGCAATGTCGAGGAGGTGTCGCTTACGACGGTGAAGATACGCAACTGGGATAACACGATCGTCATGCTGCCGCCCTACCTGCTGACGACCGATTCGTTTACCAACTGGCACGCCATGCAGTTGTCGGGCGGACGCCGCGTGATGCGCTCCGTGGCGATCGACATGACCAGCGTGCGTTTTTGTACGCCCGAGATGCTGGCCCGTTACCGTACGATCGACCTGCTCCGCGACTATATCGACCAGACCGAGCGCCGGGTCGAGGAGTACAACGCCGCGCACGGCTTCCAGTCGGGCGAACGGCGGATCAACGGCCTGCACCAGACCAACCTCGGGGTTTTCCGGGCCTACCTGGTCCGCTACCTCCAGAACGAGGTTCCCGTAAACAAGGATATGACGCTGATGGTGCGGCAGTTGCAGCCCACGGAGACCGGACTGCCGATGCAACTCTATTTCTTTACCGATACGGTGGATTGGATTGTTTACGAAGGGATTCAGTCCGATGTCTTCGACCATGTGCTGGCTGTGATTCCCGAATTCGGGCTGCGGGTGTTTCAGAATCCTTCGGGGGCGGATATTTCGTCGCTGCGCAATCCGGTTCCGCAGGACGTGCAGGCCCCACAGCAGGTGCAGCCGGCTCCCGCGGAGGCTAAAGCACCAGCATCAGCATCACCTGAATGATAATCACACGCAGGAACATGCAGACGGGATAGACCGTGGCGTAGGATACCGACGGATTGTCGCCTTCGATGGTGTCGTTGGCGTAATTGAGCGCCATCGGGTTGGCCATGCTGCCGCACAGCAATCCCGAGACCGAACCGAAGTCGACCTTCAGTATCCGCAGGGCGAACAGCCCCACCAATACCACCGGGACGAAGGTCAGTGCGAAGCCCATTCCGAGCCACAGCGCTCCTTCGGGGCGCATGACCGTCGCGAAGAAGTGCGTTCCGGCGTCCAGTCCCAGGCATGCGAGGTACATCGACAGGCCCAGTCCGCGCAGCATGAGATTGGCGCTCTGCGTGGTGTAGGTGATCATGTGGAGCCGGGGACCGAACGTGCCGATCAGGATGCCGATGATGATCGGACCGCCTGCAAGACCCAGTTTCACGGGAATCGAGATGCCGGGAATTGCAATGGGGATGCTCCCCAGCGTAAGGCCGAGGATCAGTCCGATGAACACCGCTGCGAGATTGGGTTCGTTGAGGCTCTTGACGGCGTTGCCGAGGATTTTCTCGACGTTGCGGATGGCCTGGGCTTCGCCTACCACTGTCAGACGGTCGCCCAGTTGCAACCGCAGGTCGGGGGTGGCCAGCAGTTGGACGCCCGAACGGTATACGCGGCTGATATTGATGCCGTAGGTGTTTCGCAGGCGCAGCTGCGAGAGTTTTTTGCCGTTGATTTCGGGGCGCGTCACGAGGATGCGCTGCGAAATGAGCTGGCTGTCGACGGCATTCCAGTCGATATTTTCCGTATTCCAGTCTTTTGTCTCCTGCTCGCCGAAGATCAGGCGCAGGGCGTCGGATTCGCCGGGGGTGGTGATGACGAGGATCACGTCGTCCTGCCGGAGCGTCTTGTCCGAAGTGGGGATCGAAACCCGGCCGTCGCGCCACAGGCGCGAGATGACGAAATGGTGGTGGCTCTGGGTTGCGATTTCGTGGACGCTCTTACCGAAAATGGCGGGGTTGGTGACGCGGTAGCTGGCGATGAAGACGTTTTTACGGTGTTCGGCGTCGGGTCCGGGCATGTCGGCGGGGCGCATGAAGAGCTTGCGCAGGAAAACGATGGCCAGGATTACGCCCACGACGCCCAGCGGATAGGCCACGGCGCAACTCAGCGCGGCGCCGTTGGTGTCGAGCCCCATTTGCTGCAACGTCTGCTGTGCGGCGCCCAGCGCCGGGGTATTGGTCGTCGCTCCGCACAGGATGCCCGACATGTCGGACATCGAGACCCCGAAAGTGTAACTCATGGCTACGGCCAGGAGTGTTCCGAGCAATACGATGGCGATGGCGGGGGAGACGAGCCGCAGCCCGTCGGCGCGCATCGAACTGAAGAAGCCCGGTCCTACTTGCAGGCCCAGGGCGTAGACGAAAATCACCAGTCCGAAACTCTCGGCGTAGGTGAGCATCGCAGGGTCGAGCGACAGCCCGAAATGCCCGGCCAGGATGCCTACGAAGAAGATGAAGGCCGTGCCGAGCGAAATCCCGAAGAAGCGGATTTTTCCCAGTCCGATGCCGAGCGTCGAGATGAGCGAAATCACCACGACGGCTTGTAAAGCCGAGTGCTCGACGAGCAGTTCTTTAAGCCATTCCATCTTTAGCTGTTGAAATTGTTGCAAAAGTAGGTCAAATTTTCCGGATTGCCATTCTTTTACCGAACGAAAAGTGTTTCCGATGCGTCCGGGCATATTATTTTGCCTTTTCGGGATACGACAATTCGGTCGGGCGTTATGACAAAAACGCTCTGTGGCTTGTGAACTGGGATAATTTATCTACTTTTGTACTGCTGGGATAAATACAGATTTTCAGTGACGCACGAAGGACTTTCCTGCCGGAGGAGGTCCGGGATTCAGTCCGGCAGCCGCCCGGATTCTTTAGGGACTTGGTGTTCCGGGCAGCAGTGAGGGCGACCGTTTAGGCCGCCCTCTTTGTTTGGATTCGTATATGCAAATCTCCGTTTTAGAGTCGCAGCGGTTGTCCGCGGTAGAAATCGAGGATCTTCGAACGGAAGACGAATTCGTATTTGGCCTGCACGGCTTCGGCCTCGGCCTTCTCCATGCGCGTTTTGGCATCGTTGAAATCGAATATCGTCGAGCGGCCTGCCGCGGCTTTCTGCTCTTCGTAGGCGAATGCCACCTTTGCCGAAGCCGAAGCGGCCTGGGCCGAATTGTATTTGGCATAAGCGGCGTCGGCGTTGTACCACGCCTGCTCGATCAGTTTGCGCAATTCGCGCTCGGCATTGGTGACGGCGAGCTGCTGGCTGCGCAGGGCTATCTTGGCTTTGAGGATGTTGTTGTGCGTGGCCCGGCGGTTGAAGATCGGAACGCTGAGCGTTACGCCGACTGATTCACTGCCGTTTTTGCGGAACTGCGGCCAGAATCCCGAGATGCTGCTGTTGCTGTAAATCCCCGTGCCGTAGCCGCCGCGGAGTGAAAGCGACGGGTAAAGTTCCGAGCGGGCGATAGCGATCGAATGCTCCGAACTTTCGAGCCGCAGCTGCTCCGCCCTGATATGCGGACGGTTCTCGACGGCATAAGCGTATACGTCTTCTGCCGAACCGAGCCGGTGGAGCGAGGCGAGGGTTACGCTGTCGAGCGTCGGGTCCACGATGTCGAATCCCGCGGCGCTTTCGCGGTTGAGCGCCTGGCTCAGGTTCAGCAGCGCGAGCCGCAGGTCGTTGCGGGCCTGGGTGAGCGCCAGCCGGTCTTTGGCTTCGAGGGCGTCGCTCTCGTAAACGGCCGATTCGGGCTGTTTTCCCGAGGCCGCCAGCGCACGGCTGCGCACGGCCTGCTGCGAACTCAGCGCCAACTGGCGTTCGGCTACGCCGACCAGTTCCTTGTTATAGAGCACGTCGAGGTAGAGCGTCATGATGTTGATCGACACATCTTCGCGCGCTTTCTCCAGGTCCTGCACGGCTGCTGCGAGGTCCAGTTTCCCGGCCTTGATCTGGCGGTTGATGCGCATGCCCTGGAACAGCGGCATGGAGGCCGAAACGTCGAACGAGCCGTTCTGTACGGTTCCGCTCTTGTAGGTGTTGTCCTCTCCCGTGCCGCGCCCGAATGAAGCCTGGTAACCTACGGATGCCCCCAGGTTGGGCAGGCGGCTGAATTTTGCGGTCGAGAGGTCCGCATCGCTGCTTTCGACCTTCAGCGAACGCTGCTGTACTTCGATGTTGTTGTGCAGGGCATAGCCGATGCAGTCGTCGAGCGACCAGGCAGCGCCCGGCGCCGGGGCTGCCGTATCGGGCGCCGCATTCTGCGCTGAGACCGTCGTTGCGGCGGCACACAGGGCGGCGAGTAAGATGCCGGTTTTCATGCTGCGGTATTTTTGCGGTTACTTTTTCTTCTTCTCTTCCTGGATGCCGCGAATCTTGTCCCCGGCCGCTACTCCTTCGGTGATTTCGATGTTCATACCGTCCGAAAGACCGATTTTGACATCGTGTTTGTCGAAGGTCTGTTCTTCGGCTCCCTCGGCGCTGGTCAGCACATAGACATAGGTTTTGTCTCCCTCGAACTCCACGGTGCTTTCCGGGAGGGTGAGCACCCCTTCGCGGCTCTGGATCATCACGCTGGCGTTGGCGCTGTATCCGGCGCGTACGAAAACGTCGGCGGGAATCTTCACGGCGGCTTTGACCTCGAACAGGATCACGCCGTTGTCTTCGGTGGCTTTGGGCGACACGTATTCCAGCGTAGCGTCCAGTTCGACGTTTTGCAGGGCGCCGATGGTGAGTTTGACGGGCATGCCTTCGTGCAGTTTGCCTACGTCCGTCTCATCGACGTTGCCCCGGAAGAGCATGTTCGACATGTCGGCTACCGTG
The DNA here is from genome assembly GCF_015553985.1 of Alistipes sp. D31t1_170403_E11. Taxonomy (NCBI): domain Bacteria; kingdom Pseudomonadati; phylum Bacteroidota; class Bacteroidia; order Bacteroidales; family Rikenellaceae; genus Alistipes; species Alistipes sp. D31t1_170403_E11. The sequence continues at coordinate 230,713 of NZ_JADNHQ010000004.1, forward strand.
GCGATCGTCGTGCCGTCGTTGAACGTGTTGGCCTGGATGACCGAGTTGCCGACCTTGATCGGCACGTCGAGGATCATGCCGTCGATCGTCGAGCGGATCTGCGTGTTGCTCAGTTCCTTGAAGCGGCTCGAAATGCCGTTCTTCACGATCTCCAGGTTCTCCTTGGCGTTCTGCAACTCTTCTTCGGCCTTTTCGAGGGCGGTGCGGCCCTGTTCCGACTCCTCGTCCGAGACCACGCCCTTTTCGTGCAGGGCCTTCGTGCGGTCGTATTCGCGGCGGGTCTGCGCCAGCGAAATTTCAGCTACCGAGACGCGCGATTCGGCGCTCGACAACTGACCCATTTCGGGGACGACCTTTACCGTGGCGATCACTTCGCCCTTGCGGACCAGTTGCCCGGCCTCCTTGTAAACGTCGGAGATGATACCCGAAATCTGGGGTTTGATCATCACCTCGTCGCGGGGTTCTACCTTGCCCGTGGCCACCACGAACTGTTTGAGCGTGTCCAGTTTCGGCTCCACGATCGTGTAGACGACCTTCACCGGACGGGTTTTCTGCCACAGGAACCAGAAGGTCCCCAGTAAGAGTGCTGCAAAGAGTACTCCGGCAAAAATCTTCAGAAACTTTTTCATAGCCGCAAATATGGTTTTAATTTTTAGTTTTATTCTTCGCGTATGGCGTCTACCGCCTTGATTCTCAATGCGCGTGTTGCGGGTATGATACCCGCCAGCAGGCTGCCCGCCACGAGGATTCCGAGTGCCGTGATGCCCGTTCCGAACGAAATCATCCACGAGATTTCAAATCCGTCCTGTGCCACGGTGACCGCCTGGTAGTAGATCGAATCGACGACCGACAACAGTCCCACGGCGGCCGTGAGGCCCAATACGCCCGCGATGAATGTCAGCACGAAACTTTCGGACAGGATTTGCGAAATGATGGCCCGGGGCGGGGCGCCCAGCGCGCGGCGGATGCCGATCTCCTGCGTACGCTCCTTCACGAGCACCAGCATGATGTTGCTCACGCCGACGATGCCGGCCAGCAGCGTTCCGAGACCTACGATCCATGTCAGCAGCGCAATGCCGCGGAACAACCCCATCACCTTGTCGAATATCTCGGCCGTGGCCATGGCCCAGACGGCTTTTTCGTCGTCGGGCGAGATGATGTGGCGGGCGAAGATCGCCTCGCGGCAGGCTTTCTCGACCTCTTTGCTGGGGGTGTCGTCGCGGCCCGCTACGGCGAGCATGTGGATTTGGTTGCCGCGCCCGAACATCTGCTGGGCGAGCGATACGGGTACGACAGCCGTGCGTTCAACGTTGCTGAACGACATGGCTGAACTCTGTTTGCGCAGCACCCCGATCACGGTGAAATAGCTGTTGTTCATCTTGATCACCTTGCCCGTGGGGTCCTCGACGCCGGGGAAGAGGTCTTTGCATATCTGGGTCCCGATGACGCAGACCTTGCGTTTCTGCACCATGTCCACCTCGTTGATAAACCGTCCGAAGAGGATTTTTTGCGGGTTGATCTTCTGGTAGTCGGGCGTATAGCCCATCATCGTGTAGTCGCCTTTGCGTTCGTGGTAGCTGCAATGGAGTTCGCCGCCCCAGTAGACCGCCGAGGCGTACATCACCTCGGGGAGTTTCTTGACCGCATCGACATCTGCGTTGTCCATCCGCCACCAGCGGTTCTTGGGCATGCCCTTGTAGGGGATTCCCGTCTGCTGGGGCTGCATGAGCAGCGTGTTTGTCGACATGTCGCCCAACTGCGCCCGGAACAGCCGTCCGAGGCCCATGCCGGCGCCCAGCATCACTGTAAGCATAAAGATGCCCCAGAATACACCCAGCGCGGTCATGATACTGCGCTTGCGGTTGCGGGCGATGGTCTGCCAGATTTCGTTCCAACGGTCTGTATCGAAGAATCCCATGGCTCTATTTGTTGTAACGCAGGGCGTCGATTGTCTTTAATTGCGCGGCACGGTAGGCCGGGATGTAACCGGCGATGAGGCCTGCGACGATGAGCACGACCGTTGCGCTTACCGCTATGCCCAGGTCGATTGTCGGATTGAGGAACACTGTGTTCATCCCGTGCCCCGTCTGTTCGGCGGGGGATTGTTCGAGCAGGTAGTTGAGCCCTTCCATGGCAGCCACGCCGAGTACCATGCCCATGTAACCGAACGCCGCGGTGATCATCACCGATTCGGTGAGGATCAGACGGATGATCGACGACGGTTTTGCGCCCAGGGCCTTGCGGATGCCGAATTCGGCGGTGCGCTCGGTAACGGTGACCAGCATGATATTGCTCACACCGACGATGCCCGCCAGCAGCGTGCCCAGTCCGATGATCCAGACGAAGAGGTTGATTCCGCCGAAGACCACCATCATGTTTTTGTACTGTTCCATGGTGTTGTCGATCCAGATGGCGCTCTTGTCGTCCGGGGCGAAGTGGTGTTCGGCCGCGAGGCGTCGAAGTAGACGTTTCTCGAAGTCCTCCATCTGTTCATCGGTATCGATGCCCCGCAGGGTAATGATGGTATTGTTGATTTCGGGATTGTTGGCTGTGTAGATCAACTGCCCGGTCGTAAGCGGAATCGTGCACGAAGAGTTGTTGCGCTGGGCATCGCCCTTTTCGATGCCGATTATCGTGAAGACGAGCCCTCCGACTTTGATCTGCTTGCCTATGGGGTCTGCACCCTTGAAAAGTATCCGGCGCATCGGTTCGTCGATGACGATTACCTTGCGGTATTGCGCTACGTCCTCGTCGTTGATATATCGTCCGGCCGAGAGTTTGACGCCTTCCATCTGCTGCACTTTCGGGAGCGATCCCCGCAGCCATACCTGTGTGAATTCCCGTCCGTAAGTGGCCTTTTTGCCGTCGAGCCATTTGTTTGCGGCAATCTCGTCGATCTCGGGAAACTCCCGTTTGAGAATCTCCAGGTCGCTGTTCCACATGCGGATACGGCGGCCCTTGTCGTAGCCCATCCAGGGTTTCGAAGTGCGGCCGCCATAAAGGTCGATGGAGTTGGTCGCGTAGTCGTCGAAGTTGGCCAGCACGCCGTTCTGAAGCCCGTTGCCCGAGCCGAGCAGGATGACGAGCATGAGGATACCCCACGCGACCGAGAATCCCGTGAGGAACGTGCGCAGCTTGTTGCGCCGCACCGAGGTCCAGATTTCCAGCAGCAGCTCCCTCATCGCTTTCCGAGTCCCGTTTCGTCGATGCTGCTGATGACGCCGTCTTTCAGGCGGATGATCTTGTCGGTCTGGTCGGCGATCGATTGTTCGTGTGTGACGCAGATGATCGTCATGCCCATGTCGACGTTGACCTTGCGCAAAAGGTTCATCACCTCCTGCGAGGTGACGCTGTCCAGGGCGCCCGTAGGCTCGTCGGCGAGGATGATCTCGGGTTGGTTGATCAGCGCCCGGGCGATTGCCACACGCTGTTTCTGGCCGCCCGACATCTCGTTGGGCATGTGCATGGCCCACTCCCGCAGGCCCAGCAGGTCGAGGTATTCGAGCGCCAGCGCATTGCGTTTGCGACGCGCTACGCCCTGGTAGTAAAGCGGGAGGGCGACGTTCTCGACGGCGTTTTTATAGTTGATCAGGTTGAACGACTGGAAGATGTAGCCGATCATTTTGTTCCGCGCGGCGGCGGCCTGCGTTTCGTTGAGGTTTTTGATCAGGCGGCCCGCGAGGTAGTAGTTTCCGCTGTCGTAGTCATCGAGGATGCCGAGAATGTTCAGCAGGGTCGATTTGCCCGAACCCGAGGCTCCCATGATCGACACCAGTTCGCCTTTGCCGACTTCGAGGTCGATGCCTTTCAGTACATGGAGGGGCGAACCGTTGTTGTAGGTTTTGTTGATGTTTTCAAGCTTTATCATATCCGCTGCGGGCCGAGTGAGGTTTGCCGGGGTAACGGTTTGTTACGCACTTGGGGACAAAGGTAATAAAGAAATCGTGAAAAACAATTTATTTTTATCGAAAATCAATAAAATGTTACCCCTCCCCGATAAGAGTATGGTTACAGATCGTTAGTGTCCCTGTCGGGCCGTCTGAAAAGCGACGGCTGAAGCCCGGGCACTCCGGCCTGCTGTTACCCCTGAATCCCGCTTTTTAAGCGGGGCCGATGAGCAGCCGGCGGAGCGCTGCAACGTCGGTGACGAAATGGTCGGGCCGGGCGGCTTCGAGCTCTCCGGGCGAGGCGTACCCCCAGCCCACGGCTACCGAGGCGAGGCCCGTCTGGGCGGCTCCTTCGATGTCGTAACGGCGGTCGCCGATCATCACGGCTTCGTGCGGGTCGATCCGTAGGAAACCGAGCGCATGGCGGATTACGTCGGCCTTGGTCGTGCGTGTGCCGTCGAACGTGCTGCCGCTGATCAGCCGGAAATGCTGTTCGAAGCCGAAGTGCTCCGCGATCTGCCGGGCGAAGGGCGTCGGCTTCGAGGTGGCCATGACGTTCACGCATCCTGCGGCGGCCGTTGCGGCCAGCAGGCCGGGGATTCCCGGATAGACTTCGTTCTCGAAGATTCCTTTCGGGGCGTAGTATTCGCGGTATTTGGCGACGGCTTCGGCTGCTTCGGCGTCGGTCATGCCGTAACGTTCCCGGAAGGAGTCCGTGAGCGGCGGTCCGATGAAGGGGCACAATTCGTTGAGGTCTTCTACTTCGATGCCGAAGTGGTGCAGGGCGTATTGTACCGACCGGGTGATCCCCTGCATAGGGTCGGTCAGCGTACCGTCGAGGTCGAAAAAGAGGTATTTTCTAAACATATTTCCGGATCGGTAAATTCGCATTTTTTCATGCTTCCGGGCGGCTTGCGGCGGCGTTTGTAAATCGGCTCTGCCTTTTGGGAACGGTTTTGGGCCGCTGTGCGGCGGGGCAAGCCCCGGAAACTGGGCGTAAATATAGTAAAAACCCGGCTTTTCGGGGAGCCGGGCAGAAGTTATGCTTTGAGCCGCAGGAACGAATAGCCGAAGCGCTCGGCTGCGGCGCGTTCCAGCTCTTCGCGGACCGAGGGGTGCGCCACGGCGATCAGCGCCCGGGCGCGCTCGGCGAGGTTGCGGCCCCGAAGGTGTGCCACGCCGTACTCGGTGACGACGTGCTGGACCATATGGCGCGTCGTGACGACGCCCGCGCCGGGCGATAGCAGCGCTTTGATTTTCGATTCGCCTTTGGGGGTGGCCGAAGGAATGGCGATAAAGGTCTTGCCGCCCTCGGACAGCGCTCCGCCGTACATGAAGTCGTGTTGGCCGCCGACGCCCGAAATGATGCGCGTGCCGACCGAGTCGGCGCACACCTGCCCCGTGAGGTCGACCTCCACGGCCGAGTTGATGGCCATGACGCGCGGGTTCCGGCGGATGCGGAACGGGTCGTTGGTCCACGCCACGTCCTTCATCACGAGGTCCTTGCGGTAGTCCATATAATCGTACAACCGGCGTGAGCCGAGGGCCAGCGAAGCCACCGTCGTGCCGGGCATCACTGCCTTCTGCGAGTTGTCGATCACGCCGCTTTCCAGCAGCGGCAGCACGCCGTCGGTCATCGCTTCGGTGTGCAGTCCCAGGTGCTTGTGTCCGCTCAGGGCAGCCAATACGGCGTTCGGGATGCCTCCCACACCGATCTGGAGCGTGGCTCCGTCGGGGATCAGTTCGGCGATGTAGTTGCCTATTTTGAGCTCGGTCTCGGTCGGTACGGCTGTCGGAACTTCCACCAGCGGGGAGTCGACTTCCACGGCCGCCGCGAAGCGCGAGGAGTGGATCACCGCGTCGCCGTAGGAGTAGGGCATCGCTTTGTTGACCTGCGCAATCACCGTCTTGGCACATTCCACGGCCGAGACCGCGAGGTCGGCCGAGACGCCGAACGAGCAGTAGCCTTCGGCGTCGGGCGGCGAGACATTGATAAGGGCTATATCGACAGGTAGCGTGCCGTCGCGGAACAGGCCGGGGATTTCGCCCAGGAACGCAGGGATTGTCTGCCCGTAGCCGTCGGCCAGCCACCGGCGGATGTTGTTGGCGACGAACAGGCTGTTGACGAGGAACGACTCCTTGTATTCGGGCCGGCAGTAGGGGGCGTCGAAAGCCCCTACGGCAAATGCCGAGTAGACCTTTACCCCGTCGAGCTCCGTTCCGCGGCCGGCCATGGCCGCCACGAGCACTTCGGGGATCGAGGTGCTGCCCTGGATGTAGACGCTGTCGTTGGATCGGATGAGTTTTACCGCCTCCGCGGCAGTCGTGAAGCGCATGATGGTCCTATTTATGGTTTTGGGCAAATGCTTTCAGCCGCTCTTCGAGCATGTCGAACTGTTCCGGACGGTTCATCTGCGAGATGCAGACCCGGATGCCGTGCTGGCGGCTTCCGGTCGAGGTGAGCGAGATGGCGCAGACGCCGTACAACAACAGTTCGCTTAACAATTCTGCGCTGGTCATCGTGCCGTAGCCGATCGTATAGAAAAATCCGTCGCTGACCGTCTCGTCGCGGTCCTTGTCGTAGACGATGCGGAATCCGTGGCGGAGGAAGATTTCCTTGCTCAGTTTCGCGCGCCGGGCATATTCCGAGGCTTCGCCTACGAAGTCCAGTTCACCGTCGGCTGCGGCGCGGAACATCGCTGCAAGGGCGTGCTGCGCCGAATGGCTCGTTCCGGACGATGCCGCGTAGAGGAAGACCAGCACGTAGGCGTCGCCCAGCCGCCCGATGTTGTAGCGTTCGCGCAGGGCCGGGTACTCACGGTGGAAAAGCGCGTCGGAGATCGCCGCCACGGCGATCCGCTGTCCGGCGTAACTGAAAATCTTCGACCCGGAAACCAGCAGGATGTAGTTTTTCGTATAGCGTGCCACCGAGTGCTGGTAGGGAGCCTCGAAAGGCCGTCCCAGCGGTTTGCGGAAGTCCATGCAGAGGTAGGCGAGGTCCTCGATGACGATGGCGTCGTATTGTGTGGCCAGTGTGCCGATCGTACGCAGTTCGTCTTCGGTGAGGCATATCCACGCCGGGTTGTTGGGGTTGGAGTAGACGATGGCCGCCACGTCGCCTGCGGCGAGGTAGCTTTCGATCTTCGGACCCAGTTTCTCGCCCCGGAAGTCGTAGATGTCGAAGGACTCCGAGGGGATTCCCAGGATGCGCACCTGGCTCCGCTGCACGGGGAATCCGGGGTCGATGAAGAGGATTTTGCGTTTCTGCGGGTCGAGCTGCGAACAGAGCAGGAAGGTCGTGAAACTTCCCTGCATCGAACCGACGGTGGGGATGCAGCCCTGCGGGGCTATGTCGACATCGAGGAAGGCTTTCAGGAACCGCGACGCCTGCTCTTTGAGCTGCGGGATGCCGAACATGTTGGGATACTGCGACGCGATGCCCGATTGCAGGGCGCGGCATTCGGCATCGACGCCCACCCGTTCGGGCGGCAGTCCCGGCACGCCCATTTCGAGGTGGAGGAACTCTGTGCCCGTCTCGCGCTCCATGATGCGGGCGATGTCGCCCGACTGGCGGATCGTGGCCTGCGCGATGTCTGCGATGTCCATCCGTTCCAGTGCGCTGCGGAGGGTGGACCTGTCGAACGGTATTTTCATCGTTTTGCCTGTTTTTGAGCCGCTTCGTAACCGGCGCGGAATGCCGTGAGGTTCATTTCGACGATTTGTTCCCCTTTGCGGGCGAAGATGTCGCGGATGCCTGCTTCCAGTTTTGCGATGTCGATTTCCAGGAACGGTGCGGCGGCGCCCAGCAGCACCATATTGGCCGAACGGGGCGATGCTGCGGCCCGGGCGACGGCGTCCGCATCGAGGGCCACGACGTGCGGGAGTTTCTCCAGTTCACGCTGCAAGGCCTCTGCGGCGGGGTAGTTGGGGATATTGACCAGCGGCGTGGTGTTGGTGATCACCCAACCTTCGCCGGAGAGCCACGGCAGGTAGCGCAGCGCTTCCATCGGTTCGAGCGAGACGACGAGGTCGGCCGCGCCGCGCGGAATGAGGTCCGAACGGATTGCGGACGACGAGATGCGCAGGTTCGATTGCACGTCGCCGCCCCGCTGGCTCATGCCGTGAACCTCGGCCTGCTTGATCTGCAGTCCGTCCTGGAGGGCGGCCCGCCCGATGACGGCGGCGATCGAGAGGATTCCCTGTCCGCCTACGCCCGAAAGGATGATGTCGCGTTTCATGGTCTTTTATTTTTTTGTCGTGTTATGCCTCTTGGCCGTCTGGATGCACTCGCGGCGCGGAATGATGACCGATACGCCCGGATAGGCGATCTCCTCGCGGATTATCGCTTTCATCTCCTCGCTGTTTTTCGGCAGGGGTATGACCACGCGGATGTGTGCGGGATCGACGCCGATGCCGGCGCATATTTGTTCCAGGCGGCCTGTTCCGGCCGAATCCTGGCCGCCGGTCATGCCCGTGGTGAGGTTGTCCGAGATGACGACCGTGATGTTCGACCGTTCGTTCACGGCGTCCAGCAGGCCCGTCATGCCCGAGTGGGTGAAGGTCGAATCGCCGATCACGGCAATCGAGGGGTATTGTCCGGCGTCGGCCGCACCTTTGGCCATGGTGATCGAAGCACCCATGTCGACGCATGTGTCGATGGCGTGCAGCGGAGCCAGCCACCCCAGCGTATAACAGCCGATGTCGCTGAACACCTTTGCGGAGGGGTATTCGCGGACCACCTCCGTCAGGGCGTGGTACATATCGCGGTGTCCGCATCCCTGGCAGAGTGCCGGCGGACGGGCGACGACGACCTCGCTTGCTGCCTGCGTCGGGCGAGGCGGCATGCCGAGGGCTGTGCGTACGCTGTCGGGCGACAACTCCCCGGTGCGGGGCAGTTCGCCGGTCAGGCGGCCGCGGATCGTCACGGGATTGGGCAGTACGCCCCGGACGGCCTCTTCGACGACGGGTTGTCCCTCTTCGAGGATCAACAGCGTACCGCATTCGGCGGCGATGCGCCGCACGAGGTCGCGGGGCAGCGGGTATTGTGCGATTTTCAGCACCGGGTGCGGGCATCCGTCGGGGTAGTTTTCCATCAGGTAGTTGTAGGCGATGCCGCAGGCGATGATGCCCAGCCGTTTGTCGGCCCCTTCTGTGTAAGTGTTGAACGGGCTTGCGGCGGCCTGTTCCTCCAGACGGGCGTAATCCTCCAGCAGCGTTTTGTACCGTACGCGCGAGTTCCCCGGCATGAGTACCCACTGGCGGGGCTGTTCGGGATAACTCGACACGTTCTCGGCGCGTGCTTCGCCCACTTCGACTACGGCGCGCGAATGGGCCATGCGGGTCGTCAGGCGCATCAGCACCGGAATCCGGTAGCGCTCCGAAAGGTCGAAGGCCGCTTTTGTCATTGCATAAGCCTCCTGCTGATCTGCGGGTTCGAAAGTAGGTATGAGGGCGAATTTCCCGAAAAAACGCGAATCCTGTTCGTTCTGCGACGAGTGCATCGAGGGATCGTCCGCCGCTACGACCACCAGTCCGCCGTTGGCCCCCGTCATCGCCGAATTGACGAAGGCGTCGGCTGCCACGTTCAGCCCCACATGCTTCATGCAGACCAGTGCGCGCTTGCCGGCGAACGACATGCCGAGCGCCTCTTCCATGGCGGTCTTTTCATTCGAGGACCACGTGCGGTGCACGCCTCGTTCCGCAGCCAGGGGGTGTTGCTGGATATATTCGGTGATTTCGGTCGAAGGCGTACCCGGATAGGCATAAACACCCGACAGTCCTGCGTGGAGCGCCCCCAGTGCAAGGGCTTCGTCTCCGAGTAAAAGTTCTCGTTTTACCATGTGATTTATGGGCTGTTTTGCTTTTTACAAATTTAGGAAAATTTAATTAAAATGCAGTCTTTGGTGACGATTTATTATGCCATCGGGCGGAATCCGGAATAAATGTCGTTTTTACCCCGTTTTTTAGTTGAAATATGTAAAAATACGGCCTGTTCGATCGGAACAGAAAAATGTCCGAATTGCCTATATATTGGTGCAAAATACTTATATTTGCAACCGTACCCTTTGCTGCAAGGCCCGCTTTCGGGGCTGTAAAGCAGCGCTCGTCCCGGTTTCCGGGTGGCGGGGACATGTAGTTATGGAGGTGAAGAGGACCGAGACTGAAGATTTCGTAACCAGGATCAACGGGAAAGACCCCGCTGCCTGGGAGGAACTTTACGTCCGTTACTACAAGGCCCTCTGCTCCTACTCCGCATCGCTTATGGGCAGTCCCGCTACGGCCGAGGACCTCGTTCAGGAGCTGCTGCTCAAACTGTGGCAGTCGGACCGCATCTTCTCCGTACTGCCTGAACTCACGGCCTATCTTTACCGTTCGGTTTACCACAATTCACTGGCTTACCGCCGCGACTGTACCAACCGGGAGTCGCTGTTGCGCAACCTGCATGAGCGGAATCTGCAGGAGGGCTGTACCCCCCCCCACATCGATCCCGAAGCCGATATGGAACAACTCGCCGGCTTTGTCGGCGAAGAGGTGATACGCCGTCTTTACAGCGACATCCATGCCCTGCCTGCCGAGCAGCAGCGGATTATCCGCCTCTCGATCGCCGGTTTCAAGGGCGCGGAGATCGCCCGGCGCCTCGGCATCAGCATCAACACGGTTAAAACCCAGAAGTACCGCGGCTACCGTTCGCTTCGCCTGCGGCTCAGTAAATTCTTCTTCCTTTTTACGCTTTTTATCGCCCTGCTGCGGGTCTGAAATAGAAACAGCCGCTTCCTGAAAGAAGCGGCTGTCTTGTGTGTCGGGGTGCTCTGTTAATAGCTGGAGATACCTCCGTATTTGCATCCCATCCAACGGATTTTGCCTTCGACATCGAATGTGGAAACGACGCGTTCCTCTTCGAAGGTATCCAGGTTTGTCGTCGGGGTAAGTCCTGATCTTCGCGTCGTATAAATCATGACTGTTCCGTCGCCCAGCGCAAAAGCCATGTAACCGCTGGTTCGCGTGTAGGTTTCGTGGTCGATCGCGATGACTTCGCTGTCGAAAGTGTGGAATTCGACGGGAGCGTCCTTCGAAGTACGCGGCTTGCTCAATACCTTGCGGGGATTCGAGGCTGCCGTGTAATAAATATACCCTTGGGGTGCATACATGACATCACCGTAACCGTCGATCCGGATTACGCAGATTTTGCTGTCGGGACCGAAATCGGGCAGTTCGCGGTAAACTTCGGCATATACCTCGGAGATGTCGATACCTGCGGTCGATACCGTGAATTTGATGCTCACTTCGCGCGTGTAATACTTGCCGTCGGATTTCTTGCGGAACAGCATCATGATGCTCGATTGTCCGCCGTTGTATCCGAAATTGGCATTTTTGATGTGCCAGCCGTCGATCAACTCATAGTCGGTGATGCCGTCCATCTTGCTGCCTTCGGGAAATTCGGTCAACTGACCGGCTTTTTTGCCGGTTGAGCTCGAGGCTGTGTCGTAATCGAAATTGACCAGCAGGAATCGTCCGCCCTTGTCGGTTTCTTCGTAGATCAGGCCGTAGTTTCCGCCGTTATTTGTGGAATACCTCGCGCCGATGAATTTCTTGCCGTTGATCTGCTTGCCGTTGTACTGCATCGGCAGGTTCAGGAAACGCCCCGTGTAGTAGATGCGCGAACCCTTGCGCTGGAAGATGCGTCCGTCGTCGGCGAGCACGTAGCTGACAAAACCTCCGTGCATGAAATCCTTCAGCCGGAAATCGGCGGGAAGCTCCTCGTCCTTGAATTCCTGGGCCAAGGTCATCTCTTTCAGGAGCGACAGGCCGTTGAACGAGGCGCAGTTGTTGGGATCGTCGTCGAGGAACATGACGTTTCCGATGATGCTGGAGGTTTCACAGGACCAATACTCTTTCAGACGCGGATTGTCGCCCGTAAAGAGAAGCGGGATGCCTGCACCGTCTTTATGGTAAGTGAAGGTATAGGGATTCGTGAGCGGTTCGGTATAACTGATGACATCGTACCGCAATTCCCCTTCCGCTGTTTCGACCAACACGCTGTAACCTTTCTGATAGGGTTGTTCCAGCTCGATGGTAAAGGAGAAAATGGTCGAGTTTCCGGCCGAATTGCGCCGGATTTCGAAGTAGCAGGATACGCGTTCGGTCTCCATGTCGCACTCCCAGTCGAGGTCCTTGGTCGTCGTTATTACCTTGCCGTCGATGACCCATTTGTACGAAAGGTCGTTCATGTCCTTGTAAACCACGTTGGGCGTGATTCGCAGGTGCTCGGAGAGCTTGATTTTGTAGGCGCGGTTGGGAACGAACAACGCCAGGTCGTTCGTCGGGTTGTCGATTACGGGCAGGTCGAGCGTCTTGTAGTCGAGATTGCTGTCGTCGCTGTAACACCCGGTCGCCAGTGCCGCCACAACTGCCAGAAGCAGAATCTTGTATTTTTTCATAATCCGTTTCTTTTAATGATTAACCCTGGATCGCCACTGTCATCAGCGTACCGTCTTCTTCGGACACCTTTGGATTCTGCTCTTCGAGCCAGTATTTGAACAGGGTGGCGTAATAGCGCTTCTCGCTGTCGTCCAGTTCGCCATAGTCGCCTGTGAAGATGTTCTGGGAGAACAGTTCGAATTTTTTGTCGCTGTATTTGCCCAGGTAGAAATCTACTACGTCCTGGTTCCACCAAGACGGCTGTGCGATTTGCGCCGTGACGCGGAGTTCCGCCTCCAGCGCTCCGGTCTGCGTGGCGAGGAAGTTCGCATTGCTCTCGAGGCTGAATTTCAGGTTATAGATGCCCGTCTTCATCCGTTCCGTCCTGTGGATCGTGACGAAGATCGTATCGAGGAAGTCCTCTTTGTGGAAGGTCAGCTCCGGAAGTTCGTATTCTTCGCCTTTCCTGAGCGTTACTTCGTCTTCGCCGGGATAAACCTTCAGGGCGAAGGCGAGGTTCTCGGTCAGTTTGTGACCTGCGAATTTGATCGGCACGGCAATCTTTACGGTCTCCTTGGTTGTGGAGATGAACGAGAAGTAGAAAACCGGATTGTCTTTTTCCGGATACGACATGTAGATATGCCGCAGGTCGGTCGGAGAGAGAATCTCCGATTTGTTGCAGCCGATCGTGACGAGCGCGATGGCTGCTGCGAGTATTGCTATCGTTTTTTTCATCGTTTCGACTGTTTTAATTGTTGGGAATGGCGCTTTCGCTGTCGGGAACCGGCAGGGTGAGTTTGCCCGCATGGTTGAAGTTGCCTCCGGAGAAGGCGATCGGACGGTTGGTGCGTTTGAAAAAGAAGATAAGCTGTCCTTCGCCGATGAACTCCTTCCGGTATTCGTAGGTCAATGCCTCCCAGAATGCCTCTTCCGTCTCCGTTCCCGTCAGGGCGGGCGACGAGTAGCCGCGGGCCTTGCGTACGACCATCAGGTTGGCCGCTGCGCTTGGCATGTCGGTTTTGTACTGGCACTCGGCTGCGACGTAGTAAGCCTCGCTGATCCGGATGTTCGGAATAATCATGTCTTTCTTATCGCTCACCTTGACCGTGTATTTCTGCATGAAATTGGTCGAAGTGTTGATGAACGCCGATCGCCTGTCGCCGGAGGGGGTGGTGAAGAAGGATTTGCTGTCGATGGTGAGCCGTTTCGAGTTCGTGTTATTCACATAAGGCTCGTAAGTCTCCATCAGCTTTTCGTTGTAGAAGCCGAACAGCAGGTCGTCGAACATCTTGGGTGTATTCGTGATCGAAGACGAAGTTGCGAATTGCAGGGTCTTGGCCGTCACCAGGTCGATAATCTCCTGTGCATAGGTGAGCGCATCTTCGGTCTGCTGGGCCCAGAGGCAGGCGCGGGACAGCAGCACCGTTACGGCGTAGTAATTGAGGCGCGTACCGCGGTTGCTGTAAAACTTACCCTGCGAAGGCATGTTCGTGGCGAAAAAGCGGTAGGCCGTCGAGGTGGTCTGTGAAGGGCCGATTTCCACGTCGTAGGTCTTGAGCAGGTCGTGAGCCAGCTTGAGGTCGGCGATGACCTTGCCCATAAACTCCCGGTTGGAAATTGGCGGATTCACCGTCGAGGGATAGGTTTCGACATAGGCAATGTAGCGGCCGTCGGGATCGACCTCCATCGACGTGCCGAACAGGCGCATCAGGTCGAAGTGCATCATGGCGCGTATGGCATATGCTTCGCCGAGGATCGTGTTACGGTCGATTTCACCCAACGTGAAGAAATTCTCGTCGGCCTTTTTGACGTGGGCGATCAGGTCGTTGGCCTGCGCGATGATCTTGTAACCGGCGCTCCATGTGGCCGAGGCGATTGCAGCAGCCTCCTTGGCGTCGTATTCGAGGTTGTACATCTGCGGATAACCCTTGTAGTCGCTGGCCGGGTCGATCGCATAATAGCGGGCCCATACGTCGGTCATGCCCCACGAGAGTTCCTTGCCGTACATCGTGATGTCCGACATCTGGTAATAAAGGCCGTTGATGGCTTTGTAATAACCCGCGGTATTCTTGTAGAGATCTTCTTCGGTGATTTCGTACTGGGGCTCTATCTTCAGCCAGTCTTCGCATGCGGTGGTCATCGTTGCGGCGAGGAGCAGCACCAGAAGGTATGTCTTTTTCGTTTTCATGATTCGCGCGTTTTTAGAAGGATGCATTGACGGAGAGGGTGAACGAACGTGCGTAGGGCGACGAGAGGCCGCGCTCGACCTGGATCGAGCTGACGGTGAACAGGTCGCGGCAGTTGAACTGCAGTTTGAGGCGGTAGAGTCCCAGCTTGCTGATCAGGTCGCGCTTGAACTCGTAACCTACCGAGAGGCTCGACATGTTGAGGTAGCTGTAATTCTGGACCAGGCGTGAGGTGGGACGCGTTACGGAGTTGTAATCCTTGATGTTGCGGAAGCGGGCTACGTCGCCGGGTTTGATCCAGCGGTCACTCAGCACGCGGCGGTCGCAGTTGCTGTTGAGGATGTCGGCCATTTCGATCGTCTGGCGCAGCGTCTGGTTGTAACGCTGTCCGCCCCACTCGTAGAGGAAATAGGTGTCGAGCGTGAGCCCTTTCCAATAGGCGCTCAGACCGAACGAACCGCTCATCGTAGGCTCGGTGTCGCCTACGAGGACATTCTCTGCGGGGTCCCACTTGAAAGTGGTCGATCCGTCGCGGCGCAGGAACAGTTCCTGCCCCGTCGCGGGGTCGATACCCAGCGAGCGCATGGCGTAGATGCCTGTCTGCGAGCCGCCTTCGTAGTAGCGCAGCAAGGGGGTGGCCTGTACGTCGTTGCCGCCGTTATTGCTGTTGTAGTGTTCGTTTACACGGTCGTTGTAGGCTTTCAGCGAGTTGGAAATTTTCTTGAGCTTGCTCTTGTTCGACGCTCCGGTGAACATCAGGTTGATGATCGTGTTCTTGGTGTTGACGATGCGGCTGCG
Organism: Alistipes sp. D31t1_170403_E11; assembly: GCF_015553985.1. Taxonomy (NCBI): domain Bacteria; kingdom Pseudomonadati; phylum Bacteroidota; class Bacteroidia; order Bacteroidales; family Rikenellaceae; genus Alistipes; species Alistipes sp. D31t1_170403_E11. The sequence goes on from NZ_JADNHQ010000004.1 coordinate 246,002, forward strand.
GAGCTGGATTTCGTGTCCGCGGTTCTCTACCTGGCCCACGTTCTCCTTGTAGGTGGTGAAACCCGACGAGGTGGGGATGGTCATGTCGGCCACGGAGTCGTGCGTATCCTTGACGTAATAGTTGTACTTGGCGTAGAACAGGCCGTTAAGGATTGTCATTTCAAAACCGAAGTCGGTCTGGAGCGTGCGCTCCCATTTCAGGTTGGGATTGCCCAGGTAGCGGATTTCCACGCCGTCGCCGGTGGGGTAGTGCCACTCGGTGATCATCACGTATTTGTTCTGTGCGGCGTAGGAGGGGAACGATACCTTACCCGTCATACCGTACGATCCGCGCAGCTTGAACTGCGTCAGCCACGGGGTCTTCTGTTTGAAGAACTTCAGGTTGTGGAGGTTGACGCCCGCACCCGTCGAGAAGAAGGGGGCGAAACGCTTGTTCGCACCGAACTGCGAACTACCGTCGATACGTCCCGAGAGGTCGGCGAAGACCACGTCGTTGTACGAGTAGTTGAGCACCGAGAGGGCGCTGAACAGGCGGTTCTTACTTTCGAGGTAGCTCTCCGTGTCGAGGTCCTTGGCATAGCCCGGGCCCGAGAATCCGCCTTCGGGGAAGCCGCTGTAAGTGAATCCCTTGTAATCGGTCTTCTCCTCGCGGATGTTCAAGCCGACGACGAAGTTGATGTTGTGCTTGCCGATCTGGTCGTTATAGTAGCCGTTTACGTTGATGTCGTAGTTCGACTGTTTCTGCGTCGAAGTTACGAGTTGTCCCTTTTTTTCCGTGTCTTTGAACCTGCTTGCCGCGGGATCGGTAAATTTGTCCGCATCGCTGACGATGTAGCCCAGTGCGATGTTGGCCTTGAAGTTGATCTTCTTGTTGAGGTAGTAGCGCACGTCGAACTGGTCGTAGAACTCGTGGCGTTTGCCTTTGTCGAAACTGCCCAGCATGGCGTCGTACATCGGGTTGCGATACGCCGATCCGCTGTGCCAGGTGGTCATGTTCATGCCGATCTTGCCGTTCTCGTCCAGGTAGGTGTCGTAAGGGTTCATGCGCACGTATTCCGAGAAGGAGCCGTAAGGCGACTCGTTCGAGTTGACCAGCGTGGTGGTCATCTGGTTGCGGAAGGTCAGGCCCTTATACTGGTATTGCAGGTTAAGCGCCGCCTCCATCTTTTTGCGGTTCAGCCCCTTCATGACGCCTTCCTGGTTGTCGTACATCAGGTCGATGCCGTAGCGGAATGCGTCGGCGCCGCCCGAAATGCCGATCGAGTGTTTGTGGCTGAACGACGTGCGCAGCGGCAGGGCGAGCCAGTCGGTCTCGATGCCGCGCTCGATGTTTTGCAGTTTGCCGTTGTACTCCTTGAGCTTGGTGGCGATCAGGGTCGGGTCGTCCGTGTCGTAATAGCCCGCCAGCAGCTCGGCTTCGAGCTTCTCGCGGGCGTTCATCAGGTTGTAGCTCGACAGATCGGGGGCGCTGATCGCGAAGTTGCCGCTGTAACTCACGTTCAGGCGGCCGTTGGTGAAACTCTTGGTCGTGATGACGATCACGCCGTTTGCGGCGCGCGAACCGTACATGGCCGTAGCCGCAGCGTCCTTGAGGATCGTGTAGGTCTCGATGCGCTCGATGTCCAGGTCATAAATCTTCTCCATCGAAACTTCGTATCCGTCGAGCATGAAGATCGGACGGTTGGGGTCGTTCTTCAGGGCGTGCTCCGACGTGAGGCTCTCGTCGAGCACCGGCGTGCCGATGCCCGAACGTCCGCGAACGTACATTTCGGGCAGGGCGTTGGGGTTCGAGCCCATGTCGAGGTTCTCGGTGACGCGGAACGAAGGCTCGAAAATCTGGATGGCGCTGAGCGGGTTGCCCGAGGGGGCCACTGTTTTGAGCTGTTCGCCCGTGATGGTCGTCGACGAACCCGAGAACGATTTCTGGGCGATGTTCAGGATACCCGTGACCACGACGTTGGAGATTTCGCTCACCTGCGGGTCCATGTGGATATTGATCCGGTCGAGCTCCTTGATCGATTGCTTGCCGTTCTGGAAAGCGGTCAGTTCCTGGGGTTTCATGCCGAGGAACGAGAACGAGAGGACCATGTTGTCCGTGCGGCGCGAGCGGAGCACGAATTTGCCGTCGGGTCCCGTCACGGCGCCGCGTCCGGCCTCTTTCAGCACGACGCTGACACCGGCCAGCGGCAGTCCGTTTTCGTCGTAAACCACGCCGGAGAACTGTACGGCTTCTTCCGTGCCCTTACGGATCTCTTCGGCGGGACGGATGACGATCATGTTGCCACGAATCTGATAGCTGAGGTTGCTGTTGCGCAGGCACAGCTTCACCACGTCGATCACCGTGGTATGGGCCATCTGGATCGAGACGCGGGGCAGCGATTCGATTTGCCCGTTGTTGTAGACGAAATCGTACTGCGAGTGGTTGTCCAGCCAGGTGAAGACCTGCTGCACGGTGGCATTGCGGAAATCGACTGCAATTGTCGGCTGCGCTTGTTGCGCGCGGGCGATACCCAGTCCCGTCATACAAATCGTCAGCAGCACGGCCAGCCGCCGTACCAGTCTGCCGGGAAAACGCCCGTCGGGTAAAAATTTCTTCATACGCTGTCAGGTTATTTGAAACAAAGTATTTAAAAATACCCGCCTTCGGACTTCGAAGGCGGGTATTCTTCAAAGTCCTAGTCTATGAGCCGGTTGATCGACTCGTAAATAAAGCGGTAATGCTCGCGGGTGCGGCGGTCGGAGGTGTTGATGTAGGGTTTCACGACGTTACGCAGCTCCTTGAGGATGCCGAAATAGAGCTGGCGCGTCGACTGCGTGTTCAGCACGGGCCAGTATTTCAGCGCACCGTACTGGGCGCTTACTTCGTCGCGGCCGAAATTCACATCGTTCACCGGGTAGAGCAGCGGCAATTCGTCGGCAGCCTTCATGCAAGCCTCGGGATCGCTGAAGTCGAAGATGCTCGGGTCGTCGGCGATCTGTGCGGCCAGTGCCGACGATGCCCCGCCGCGGTTCTTGAATTTGGCGTTCCGGTCGATGACGTGCGACGAAGCCATCATCGTCTTGGCGAAGTTTGTCTGGTAGTAGAAATCCTCGTCAGCGAGTTTCTGGCCCTTGCGGGTCTTCTCGAAGAGCTTGTCGAACATGTAGCGGATGTAGCGCTTGTGGTCGAAATGGTCCTTGCCCTGTCCGTCGTAGACAAACAGGCGGGTCGCCGTAGCGGTCATCAGCAACTGTACGTAGTCCTTGTGCTCCTCGATACGCTCGCGCTGGATGCCCATCAGGCTTACCAGTTCGGGACGGCATACCCAATCGGGCATGTAGCGGTGGGCGTAGAGAATGTCGAGGGCCTCTTTCTGGTCCTCGTAGGAGGTGAACTCGTAATTGGGCACGGGGTCGTTGGCCTTGCGCTCGTAGGTCTTCACGCCGTAGGCCGTGATGGCGACCTGCGTCAGTAACTGCTTGTAACGGCGGTAGAGGTAGTTGTAAAGGCCCTGGCGGTAGAGGTACTCCGGATCGTCCTTGTCGGAAATCCATTTGTCGAAGTTTTCCATGCAGTACTTCAGGTTGCCGAGCGCATACTTGAAGTTCTTGATGTCGTCGTCGCCCACGTCGTTGGCTCCGCAGTCGGGGCAGTCCTTGGCGTTCTCATACCGGTAGATGGGATTGCCGACCGTTGCGTCGACCCATTTCTCGACCACCTTCAGCTCCTCTTCGGAAGTCTTGGCTCCGGGGATGGGTTTGTAGAGGCACTTTACGACATGGTAATCGTATTCGCCCACGCCCGTCGGGGTGATGCGGTAGCCCTTCTTGACGGCGTCGATCGGTGCGATGAAGTTGTACTTGGCGATGTCGAGCATCGAAGGCGTCGTGCCGTACTTCTGCGTGAAGGCCGGGTTGTTGCGCAGCGAATCCGACGGGAAAGCCGCCGACGAGGTGAGGTTGTACGACATGCCGAAGCAGTCGACGCCCGTCAGCCACGTGAAGTGGTTCTTGATGTGCTCGAAGAGCGTGCTGTCGGGCATGTAACGCTGGCGCACCGAGGGGTCGGCGTGTGCCGTGAAGACGAAGATCTCGAACGGCATTTCCCAGACCATGTTGTGGCAGACCATGACCGTCGTGCGGAGAATTTCGCCGCTGCGGGGGTCGACATAGGTGCGTACGCGGGAATCACCGGCCAGCGAAGGCACGTAATTGATGCAGTTGTAGCGGAAATTCTGGGGGCTGAACTGCGGGTCTTCCTGCGGTGTGGGGAACGGCTTGACGCGGATGGCGTCCTTGAATCCGATGGCTTCGAAGCACTTGTTCCATTCGAGGATGCCTTTCGTGATCGCTCCGCTCATCTGTGCGGTGAAGGTGGTGTCGATGTAGAAGACGATCGGCTCTTTCGGCTCCACGGTTTCGCCGCGGTCGTATGTCGCCTGGTCCGACGGCTCCATGCGCCAGCGCGTGGCGAAGTAGACGGGGTCCATCAGTTTGTAGCCCGAATGGTAGTTGTATTTGCCCAGCACGTTCAGCGGCAGGCGGAAATCGGCTAGGCGCGGACGCATCGGGGTCTCGGGCAGCAGGGTCAGCGAACGCACCAGTTTGGCGGTGGTCACCTTGTTGTAGGTCTTGCCGATCTTGCTGTCGTAGGTGATGTAGCTGGTGATGTTGGCGTTGTCGTCGAAGGCGGCCACGTCGACCAGCATCGAGCGGTCTTTCTTCTGGTTGAAGGAGATGCCGCGCAGTACGAGTTTGGTCTCCGAGCGGGGGTCGATGGCCGTCAGAAGGCTCTCGTCGCCGATGAACAGGTCGGTCATGTCGAACACGACGGCCGTCGAATCGGCGTTGAAGGCTTTGATCTTGTACGAGCCGAGGATCGCCGGCATGTTGCTCTGCTCGAGCGCACGGCGGATTCCCTCGCTGTTGTCTCCCACCACCGACTGGCTGCGGTCGCGGCGCAGTACGACCGAGCGGTTGATCGTGTCGAACTTGACCTGCAGCGGACGCAGGGGCGACAGGCCGACGTAGCTGTCGGTATGGTCGGTGATCTCGGCCACCGACGACATGAGCATCATGTCGCGCCCGAGCGTCTTCAGGGGCAGTTCGACGAGCAGTTGGTCGTCGACCAGGTGCAGGGTCATCATGCCTCCCTTGGAGGTTTTTACTTTTTTATCTTTGAAAAGCTTGTCGTAATCGCTTTGCTTCTTCGCGGGTGCGGCGGGAGCCGTCGTCTGGGCCTTTTTCTTGGATTTCTTACCTTTGGCGACGGTTGCCGTCGTGGCGCCCGACAGGAGCAGCAGCGAAAGCAGACAGATCAGTTGTCGTTTCATAATTTCGGATCGCTGTTTTGAGTTAAACTACTGTAAAGCACCTTCGATGCGGTGGAGCAACAGTTCGTAGTGGTTGCGCGTGTCCTGATCGCCCGTGTAACGCTTCTGGCGCAGTAGGTCGCGGACCTGGATCAGGCGTGCGTAGTACATGGCGTCGCGCGGAGTGAGCGACTCGGTCAGCGAACGGAAGTAGCCGAAGCCGCTGATCTCCTCGGGGGCGTTGAACAACTGCGCTTCCATCTGGCGTTCCAGGCTGGTGAGCATGTCTTCGCCTTCCATCGCTTCGGCATAGAGTCCGCCGGTGTTGATGTTCCAGCCGTTCTCGTCGATCGAGGGGCTGAACCCGAAGCCGCGTTGGTCGTCGGCCAGCGATTTCGCCGAGCCGCTGCCCGACTGGGGCATCAGGCGCGTGATCATCAGCAGGAAGTCCACATAGGTGTTCTGGTTGCTGCGGTCGCGCGGCGTGGTGCTCCGGCCCTGGATGGTGTTCCGGAAGATGCCCTTCATGGCGTCGTCGGAGTGCTCCGACTGGGTGTATGCGTTGGGGGCGGGGTCGATCATGCGGCCGAAGCTGCCTTTGTCTGCGGTGATTAACGACACCAGCAGGCGCTGTACGCGTACCGAGAGGTTGCCCTGCAGGGGCAGTTCCTTGAGCAGTGCGGGATCGTCGATCCAGTCGAGGTCGTGGAGCTGGTCGACGAGGAACTTCTGGGCGCGGCGCTGGTAGTCGCCGTCGACGAACGAATAGGAGGGACGCGGGTCGCCGGCCTTGCGCTCGTTCATCATCATACCGCCCTTGATGTTGTAGACGTGGCTAACGAAGGTCAGGTACTGGTTGAGCAGCGACATGTAGATCGCCTGACGTGCCGTAAGGTCGTTGTCGTCCTCGCCGTACCATTCGTTCAGGTGCTTCATGATGAACTTGAGGTTCTTGATGCCGTACTCCGCACCGCGGACCAGGTCGTCGCCGAGGTCCTCCGACAGCGAAGTGGGGTCGAGCGTGTTGTAAACCTGCTGCTTGCCGTAGCGGTAGATCGGGTCGGCGGCATGTACGCGGATCAGGCTGTCGAGCCAGGGCTGCTCCTCTTCGGGAGTCTTGGCGTCGGGCAGGTAGGTGTAGAGCCACTTCACGGCATATTCGTCGAACACGCCCATGCGGGGAGGCATCATGCTGACGCCGCGCTCGTAGTCGCCGGGCTGTGCCACGTGGTTGAAACGGGCGTAGTCCATGATCGAGTAGGTCGTACCGTATTTCTGCGTGAACGAAGGCGAGCGGAGCGAGTCGATGGGAATGGCGGCCGACGAGCACATGTTGTGCATGTAGCCCAGGCAGTGGCCCACCTCGTGCGAGAGCACATAGCGCAGGGCGCTGCCCATGATCGAGTCGGGGATGTTCATCGTGCGGACGTTGGGATCGGCGCCTGCGGTCTGGAGGAAACGCCAGCGGTTGAGCAGCTTGACGATGTCGTGGTAAACCATTACCGAAGCGTTGATGATCTCACCTGTGCGGGGATCGTCCCACGAGGGACCCATGGCGTTCTGGATGGCGATCGGCGCGTAGCGGATGCACGAATATTTCAGGTTGTCGGGATCGAATTCGGGGTCTTCCTCCTTGGTGGGGTAGTCGCGCACCTGCACGACGTTCTTGAAGCCGATCTTCTCGAAGGCGTGGTTCCACTCCTCGATACCCTCCTTTGCGTAGGGTTTCCAGGCTTCGGGCAGGTTGTCGTCGAGGTAGAAAACGATGGGTTTCACCGGTTCCACCAGTTCGCCGCGCTTGTAAGCCTCCACGTCCTTGGGCTCCACGCGCCAGTGACGGGCATAATAAACGGGCAGCGTACCGCGGTTCATATTGGCCGAGAAGCGGGCCTTGCCCGTTACGAAGATGTTCATGCGCGGGTCGGCGATGCGCGGACGCATCGGCTCTTCGGGCAGCAGCAGCAGCGTGCGGGTCACCAGGGCGGTGAAGGCGCGCTTATCCTCGATCTTGCCCATGACGGGGCCGTTCGAATAGGTGACGGTCGTCGTGTAGCTCAGGTAGCTCTTCACGGTCACGTTGTCGTCGAAGGCTTTGATGTCGCCCAGGTGGCTGTTCGACTTCTGGAACGAGGTCGAGCGCGTGAAGGGTTTGTACCCGAAAGTGCTGTACGGGTCGAACGGCGACAGGTCGCTGTTGTCCTCCATGAAGAGGTTCGTGGCGTCGATCACTACGGCCGTCGAGTCGGCGTTGTAAGCCTCAATCTTGAAGGCGCGGTAGATGCCCGGGATCGACGAACGGCGTACGGCCTCTTTGATCCCCTGGTCCTGCTCGTCGCCGCTGTATATGTCGTTGACAAGGCACAACTGGACGCCCTTGCCCTGCTTGGTGAAGGTGACGTGCAGCGGGGTGTTCGACTTGTAGCCGATCACGCCGTGGTCGTTGGAACTGATCTCCGAAACGGTCGATCCCAGCAGCATTTCGCGTCCGAATACGGACATCGGCAGCTCGAAATAGAGTTTCTCGCCGTCGACTTTGTGCAGGGTGAGCAGGCCTTTGACAGTCTGGCACTTCTTGTCCTTGAACAGTTTTTCATAATCGGTCACCTTCTTTTTCGACGTGGTGTCCGCCTGCTCGGTCTTGTTTTTTTTCTTTCCCTTGCTTTTGGCGGGCTTGGCTGCCAGAAGGAGCGCCGGAATGAGCAGGGCGCACGCGAGGAATAGGCCTTTTCGTATCATACAGTTTGAGTTAAAGTGATTTTATGGTCGTTTGTTTACAATCAGGGTGTTTTCGTCGGGCATCACCAGTTCGAGGTCGGTGATGGTTTCGAGCAGTTCGATCACCTTCGCCAGCGAGTAGTCGCGCGGAATCTTGCCTGTCAGCGTGTACTCCGCAGGGTTGACGTTGACCTGCGTCTCGACGCGGTACCAACTGCGGATGTCGGTCAGCACCTCCTCCAGGTCGGCGCTGTAAAAGGCCAGTTTGTCCTGCGTCCAGGCCGCATAGGTTCCGGCGTCGACCTCGCGCACGGTGAGCGGGTCGGCCGCGCCGCGGGTCTGGGACTGCATGCCCGGTTCGAGGGTCACCGTGCCGCTCTGGTTGCCCACCTCGACACACCCTTCCAGCAGCGTCGTGCTTGCCAGGCTCTCTCCGGCGAAGTCGCGGACGTTGAATTTCGTACCGCGGACGGTCATCGTGGTCTTCCCGGCCTTCACGACGAACGGCCGTTCGGGGTTATGCGTCACGTCGAACAGGCCTTCGCCGTTCAGCTCCACATGGCGTTCGCCGCCCGTGAACTTCACCGGGTAGCGGAGCGTCGAACGGGCGTTGAGCCATACGCGGGTTCCGTCTTCGAGCGTGACGAGGCACTTGCTGCCCTCGGGGACCGACAGTTCGTTGTACTGCGGGGCCTCCTCGGCAACCTCCGGGGCCGCTTCGTATTTCACGCCTTCGGCGCCGTAGCTGATGCGCCCTACGCCCTCGATCTGCTGCTCGACCTGTTCGTCGAGTACCATTTTACGCCCGTCGGCGAGCGTCAGCGTCACTTTGTCGGGAGCGGGATAAATGGCATCGGCCAGTTGCAGCGTTCGGGTGCGCTGGTCGGGCACGCTCGTGCGGGTGGCGAGCAGCACGCCTGCGGCCAGTGCAACGGCGGCGGCTACGCCCGTGGCGGCGATGCTCCAGCGGCGCAGCGAGCCGGCAGGTTTTTGGATGCCGGCCGCCGTGCGGAAGCGTCCGAAGGCTTCCCGTCCGTTGTAACGGTCGTATTCTGCCATACGCCGGGCCAGGTAGCCGCTGTCCTGCAACTGTTCGCGGAGCGCTTCGAAATGCGGATCACGGGTCAGTTCATCGAATTCGGCGGCTTCGCTTTCATCGAGCGTGCCGCTGAGGTGTTTGATGAAAAGTCCGATCCAATGCTCCAGTAATTCTGAATTGTTCATCTTTCTGTTGAGACCCTGTTTGCTTCAGGTATACGCTATTGAATGCGCGGCATGCCGAAAAGTATGACAACTTTTTCAATTTTTTTCAAATTCCGGGCCTTCGGGGCGGTAAACGGCGTCCGGGGCGTGTATGAAAAAGACGGATTTATTTGGTTTAATTGGTTTTTTTACGATCTTTGTGCTGCAAATCCTTATTTTATGAATAACTCGCCGAACATCAAACAGGTGGAAACTGTCCTGAAATACATTAAGCATCAGCTCTATTCCGGGCAATTGCAGCCGGGAGAACGCCTCCCTGCCGAGCGGCGGCTGGCGGACATGCTGGGTGTGGGCCGGGCCCATGTGCGTGCGGCATTCCAGAAACTCGAATTTTACGGCATCGTCCAGACCTTTCCCCAGAGCGGCACGGTCGTCGCGCAGGAGAAGATGCAGGTGCTCGAACGCTTGATTACCGATGCGCTCCAGATCGAGCAGTACGACTTCGCGTCGCTGGTCTACGTGCGCGTGCTGCTCGAAGCCGAGGCCATCAAGCTCTGCGCCCGTAACCGTACGGACGAGGATCTGGAACTCATCGAGCAGGCATTGCTGGAGTGCGAGGCGAAATTTTATACCGACGAGCGCGTTTCGAAGGATTTCGCCTACCACCAGGCCTTGGCCCGCGGGGCCCACAACCCCGTGATTGCATCGATGCTGTTGGTCATTACGCCCGACGTGCTGCGCTACTACCAGCGTTACCGCGTCTGCACGGTCCCGCAGGAAGAGGTTTGCTTCGAGCACCGCGAACTGCTGCGCTGCGTCCGAGAGAAGGACGAAGAGGGGGCTGTGGCGATGCAGCGCCGCCACCTCAAGTCGCTCAGCGAGTTCGCAGCGGCCTTCAACGACGAGAACCATTTCCTCGAATAGCCGGTCTGCGCCCTGAAATGACAAACGGCCGTCCCTTTCGAGACAGCCGTTTGCTGTGTTTAGTTGCGTCACGTTCTACCCGTCGATCCAGTCGCGCAGGATTTGAGGCATTTCTACCTCCCGGCAGCAGACCGATACGAGTAGTTCGTGTCCTTTTTGGGTAAGTGAGTAGTACATCTGGCGCCGGTCCTTGCAGCAGAGTTCACGGACCACCAATCCTTTCAGTTCCACCGAGCGGAGCACCTTCGAGGTGTTCGAGGGCGTGAGGCCCAGCAGTTCGCCCAGCTCTCCCGGGCACATGCGTTCGGTTTTCGAGAGGCTGCACAGCGTCATGCCTTCGTTCAGGCAGATGCCGTAGCGTTTTTCAAACGCGGCTTCGAACTGGTGTACGGCGCGTTGCAGGTCGCGGATTCTGCAAAGGTCAATCATCTGTCTTCACTTTATATACCGCTTGCTTTCCGCAGTGTTTCATACACTTGCCGCATTCGATGCATTTTTCCGGGTCGATCTGCGGAAGGGCGTTTCCCGTCTGGGAGATTGCGCCCGCCGGACAGATTCCGATCATCGGACAGCGGTGGTTTTGCGGACAGAGCCCGGCGTCGACCGTCAGTGCCATTACTTACCCAACATTACTTTGTCGATAGCCTCCTTGAGCGAATCCTTGGGCATTGCGCCCTGGGCCATCTGGGGTTTGCCTTCGAGCGGGATGAACAGCAGCGTGGGGATCGAGCGGATGCCGAACGCTGCGGCCAGTTCCTGTTCCTCCTCGGTGTTGATCTTGTAGATGTAAATCTGGTCTCCGTATTCGGCGGCCAGTTCTTCGAGTACCGGGGCGAGGGCCTTGCAGGGACCGCACCACGAAGCGTAGAAGTCGATCAGTGCGGGCTTGTCACCCAGATATTTCCACTCCTGGGAGTTTTTTTCGTAATCGGCGACCTTCTTCAGAAAGTCGGCCTTGGTCATTGCAATCGTTTTCATATTTGTCGTTTTTTTGTTGTTTTCCTGTGCATGGCTCCCGGTTGCGAATGCCAGAAGCGCAAAGGCTGTAAAAAGCAGTTTTCTCATCGTCTTTTCAATTGTTCTCTATCAATAACGATGCAAAGATATGATTTATTTTCCAATAAAACAAATTTCCATAGGAAAATATTTTGGAAGACAATAAAAAAAGCGACTGCGAAATGCAGCCGCCCTTTATAAATAGAAGTGGGGTTATTCCAGATAGACCATGACGTTGCCGCTGATCTGCTGCAACGAGATTTCGCACAGCTTGGTGTTGTATTGTGCCGTGAGGATGCGCTCCTCGGCGTCCAGCAAGCTTTTCTGCGCCTCGCGCATCTCGATGCCCGGCAGGTCGCCCAGCAGGTAACGCTCCATGGCGATCTCGTAGTTCTCCTTGGCGGCGATTAGGTTTTCCTTTTCGAGCAGGATCACTTCGAGGTTGTTGCGGTAGGCTTGCCAGAAGTTCGCCAGGTCGGCACGCAGCGACTGTTCCAACTGCTGCTGCGTCAACTGCGCATTCTCGACGCCGATGCGGGCGTTGCGCTGCTCGCGGCGGCGGTTGCCGTCGAAAATCGTGAAGCCTACCTTCACCCCGGCGTTCAGCCCGAGCGTTCCGCGGGAGAGATTCGCTCCCGAGCCGTAGCGGTTGTAGGTATAGCCGTAGCCTGTCGTCAGGTTTACGTAGGGATAGTTGCGCGATTTAATGCTCTGCAGGTCCAGTTCGGCCAGCGAACTGTCATGTCCGGCCATCAGCAGCGAAGCGTTTGCCGAAAGGGTTTTGGCCAGCAGGTCGTTCCAGTCGAGCGTGGCGTTGACCCGGATCACCGAGTCAGGGATGACGAACTTTTCGGCGAGGTTCTCGTTGGCCAGCAGTTCGTTGATACGGATGCGCGAGGAGGTCACCAGTTCGTGCTGGGACATGTACTTCGAGCTGTCGGCGTTGAAATCGACGCGGGCCTGCAACAGGTCGAGGCGTGAGAAGCTGCCGACCTGGACGCGCGCTTCGGTGATGCGCAGCCGCTCGCGCGAAAGCGAGACCGCATAGCGGAAGTTCTCCAGGCGCAGCGTCTGCTGGATGTAGTTGTAATATTCGGCCGTGAGGTTGGCCATGAAGTCCTCGATAGTGATGCGCGTTTTCAGCGCGCCCATCTCCTGCATCTCCTTCAGACGCTTGAAGTTGGTGCGGATGCGGAATCCGTCGAACAGCGTCCAGTTTACCGCCAGTCCCACGTTGGCCGTCTGGTCGTAGACGCTGTTTTCGGTCGAGGCGTTCCCGTCGCGCGGGGTCGTGGTGCGGTCGTTGTCCAGTGCGCCCGTATATCCGGCCGAGAGGTCGACCGTCGGCAGCATTCCGGCATTGCCTGCCGTGGCGTTGTTGTCGCTGATGCGTTCGTCGTTGCGCACGATACGCACGTCGTAGTTCTGTTCCAGCCCGATTTCCAGGCATCTGCGCAGCGAGAGCGGAGTGGATGCCTCCCGGTTCGACGGCGCCTCCTGCGCTCCGGCCGCACTGCCGATTCCCAGCAGCAGGGCCGCTAAAAATGCTTTTTTCATGCGTCGTTTTTTTTCGATTGCTTGATTCGGTCCGTCGAGACGTAGCTGTAAATGGCCGGGACGATGTAAAGCGTCAGCAGCGTCGAGACCACCATGCCGCCCACGACGGCTATGCCCATGGCGATACGTCCGTTGGCGCCTTCTCCCGTGGCGACGGTCAGCGGCAGCAGGCCCAGGATGGTCGAGGCCGAGGTCATCAGGATCGGGCGCAGGCGCTGGAGCGAAGCCTCCTCGATGGCCCGCATCTTATCCAGTCCGGCCTCCTGTTTCTGGTTGGCGAACTCGACGATCAGGATGCCGTTCTTGGCCACCAGTCCGATCAGCATGATGATGCCGATCTGGCTGAAAATATTCATCGTCTGGTCTGTGCCCCACATGAACACCAGCGCTCCGGCGATGGCCAGCGGCACGGTGAGCATGATCACCAGCGGGTCTTTGAAACTCTCGAACTGTGCCGCGAGGATCAGGTAGATCAGCAGGATGGCCAGGATGAAGGCGAACATCAGGCTCGACGAACTTTCGCGGAACTCCTTCGAGTCGCCGGCAAGCGCCGTACGGAAGTCGTCGCCGAGGGTTTTGTCGGCGATGCGGTCCATTTCGTCGAGGCCCTGTCCGATGGTTTTGCCTTTGGCCAGTCCGGCCGATACGGTGGCCGAAATGAACCGGTTATAGTGGTAGAGCTGCGGCGGCGCGACGTTCTCGACCATCGAGATCAGGTTGTCCAACTGGATCATCTCGCCCTTGTCGCTGCGCACGTAGATCGAACGCAGGTCGGCGGGCTTGTTGCGCTGCTGGCGGTTGATTTCGGCCAGGATTTCGTACTGCTTGCCGTTCATGTAGAAGTAACCGAGGCGCTGGCCGCTGAGCCCGTACTGGAGCGTCTGGGCGATATTGCGCGTCGAAACGCCCATCAGGTTGGCCTTGTCGCGGTTGACCTCGATGCGTACCTCGGGCTTGCTGAACTTGAGGTCCACGTCGGCCATCTGGAACACGGGGCTTTCGTAGACCTGCCGCATGAACTCGGGCAGCACCTCCTGCAGTCGTTCGAGGCTGGTGGCCTGCAACACATACTGCACGGGCATGCGTCCGCGGCGGCCGCCGAAGGTGCTCTGCTGCTGGACGAAAGCGCGGGCCTTGGTCTTGGTGCGCACGGCGGCCGAGATCTGTTCGGCAATCTCCATCTGCGACCGCTCGCGGGTCGAGATGTCCGTCAGGGCGATGCGGATGTTTCCCGAGCCGCTCGACACGCGGGCCGTTACCGACTCGGCCTCCGGCACGAGCGAATCGACCAGCCGGTTGATATCTTCGGTGTAGTCGCGGATGTATTCGTAGGTGGCGCCCTCCGAGCCGCGCGTGTTGATCGAAATCTGCGAACGGTCCTCGAGCGGGGCCATCTCGGCCGGGATCGAACTCCACAGCCAGCCGATCAGGCCGACCATCAGGCCGACGAGCGGCAGGGCCAGCCAGCGGCGGCGCAGGAACGAGGCCAGCGTCCGGCTGTAAAAATTGTTGAGCCCGATGAAGAAGGGCTCGGTTTTGCTGTAAAACCAGTTTTTCTTCTCCTGCCGCACGAGCAGTTTGGTGGCGAGCATCGGGGTGATCGTAAGCGCCGCGAAGGTCGAAATGACGACCGCGCCCGAAATCACCATGCTGAATTCGCGGAACAGGCGTCCGGTCATACCCTCCATGAAGACGATCGGGAAGAAGACGGCGATCAGCGTGATCGAGGTCGAAATGACCGCGAAGAAGATCTCCTTGGCCCCCTCGATGCCGGCGTCACGGGGCGTCATGCCCCGTTCGATGCGGATGTAGATGTTTTCGGTCATCACGATCGCGTCGTCGACGACCAGTCCCACCGAGAGCACCACGGCCAGCATCGACAGCACGTTGATCGAGAAGCCTGCGATGTACATGATGAAGAAGGTTCCGATCAGCGACACCGGGATCACGATACAGGGGATCAGCGTCACGCGCCAGTTGCGCAGGAAGAGGAAGATGATGATGATCACCAGGATGAAGGCTTCGTAAACGGTATCCTTCACCTCGTTGATCGATGCGCGGATGAAGCGCGTGTTGTCGAATCCGTAGGAAGTCACCACGTCGTCCGGAAGGTCCTTCTTCATGGTCTTCATGCGCGAATAAACCGCGTCGGCGATCTCGATGTGGTTGGCGCCCGGCTGGGGGATCACGACGACGCCCACCATCGGAATGCCGTTCATCTTCATGTAGCTGCGCGTGTCCTGCGGGCCCAGTTCGGCGCGTCCCACGTCGCTCATGCGGATGATGCGGTCGGCATCCTCGCGCACCACCAGGTCGTTGAACTCCTGCGTGGTGTGCATCAGGCCCATCGTGCGGATCGTCAGTTCGGTGGTGTTGCCTTCGATGCTGCCCGAGGGCAGTTCGACGTTCTCGCGGTCGAGGGCGTTTTTGATGTCGGTAGGGGTGATGCCGTAGCCGGCCATCTTCGCAGGGTCGAGCCACAGGCGCATCGAGTAGCGTTTTTCACCCCAGATTTGCACGCCGCTCACGTCGCTGATGGTCTGCAACTGCTCCTTGACCGTCAGGTCGGCGATTTCGCTCAGTTCGAGCAGCGAGCGTTTGTCGCTCTGGATCGTGACCATCAGGATGGGCGAAGCGTCGGCGTCGGCCTTCGTTACGGTCGGGGGATCGCAGTCGCGGGGAAGGAACCGTTGGGCGCGCGAGACTTTGTCGCGCACGTCGTTGGCGGCGGTTTCGAGGTCTACCGAGAGTTCGAACTCGACGGTGATGCGGCTCTGGCCCTGGCTGCTGACGCTCGACAGCGAGCGGATGCCCGGGATGCCGTTGATGTTCTGTTCGAGGGGTTCGGTGATCTGGTTCTCGATTACGTCGGCATTGGCGCCCGGGTAGGAGCACGTTACCGAGATGATCGGGTTGTCGACGCTCGGGAACTCGCGTACGCCGAGATAACTGTATCCGATGAAGCCGAATAGCAGGATGATGATCGTCAGCACCGACGCCAGGACGGGCCTCCGTATGCTCAGTTCGGAAATGTTCATGCGGCGGCGGGGTTATTCGACGGTGTCGAGTTTGACGGGAAGGCCTTCGCGCAACTGGAGCGTGCCGGAAGTGATGAGCGTGTCGCCGACGCTGAGTCCGTCGATGATCTGGATGCTCGAATCGGTCCGCAGCCCGGTCTTCACCTCGGCGGTGTGTGCTTTGCCTCCCTTGTAGAGGAATACTTTGTCGACGCCCATTTCCGGTACGAGGGCCTGGGTCGGGATGGCGATGGCGTCGGGAATTTCGTGCATGCGGATCTGCACTGTCGCAAAGCGTCCCGGCAGCAGCGTGCCCCGCGTGTTGGGGTAGTGGGCCCTGACAGCCAGCGTACGGGTGGCTACGTCGACCTTCGATTCGGTGGCGTAAACTGCGGCTTCGAACCGCTCCTGGCGTCCTTCGATGGTGAACGAGAGCCGTGTTCCGGCCTTGATCTGGTTGGCGTAGCGTTCCGGGACGAAGAAGTCGATCTTCAGGGGTGAAATCTTCGTGAGCTTGGCCACCACGACGCTGGGCGAGGCGTAAGCGCCTTCGCTGACGTTTCGAAGGCCGATCACGCCGTCGAACGGCGCGCGGAGTTCCGTGAGTGCGATGTTCGATTTCACGATGGCGATGTCGGCGTTGAGCATTGCCAGTTCCGTGCGGGCCTGTTCGTAGGCCTCCTGGCTGACGGCGTCTTTTTTGAGCAGGGCGCTCTGGCGGTAAACGCGGTCCTCGGCCAGCTTGAGCTGCGCTTCGTAACGCGAGAGCTGGGCCAGCAGCGGCAGGTCGTTTACCTTGGCCAGCAGTTCGCCTTTGCGGACGACGGTTCCTTCCTGGAAGTTGATCGCCACGATCTTGCCCGAGGTTTCGAACGACAGGTCTACCTCCTCGTCGGGCAGCAGGTTGCCCACCGTGGTGATGCCGTCGGTAAGCCGCTCGGGGCGGATGACGAGACCGTTGACGTTGAGTGTGTTCTGCCTGCGGGGGGCGATCGGCGCATCGGCGTCGGCCGACGATGCGGAACCTTTGTCGCCAAGCAGGTTATAGAGTCCCAATGCCAGGCAGAATACCACGAGAACAATGGCTGTGATGATCCATTTCTTTTTCTTATTCATTGCGAGAGTCAGGTTTTGCGTTGGAAAGTCGTATGCAAAGATACGATAAAAAGCGGTTTTGCCATCGGCTCCCGGTAGCAAAACGGGCTTCGGGACATAAAATTACGGCTCTTCATCCGATTATCCGGTCCCGGAGGGGTGAAACGGAAAAAATCGGAGGTGAAATAGCGCCGATCCCGGAATTTGAGGTGTATTCCGGCGCGGCGGTCCGCGAAAAAGCAGTCGCATAACCGCTTTTGCCATCATTCCGGAGAGGTGCTCGGAGCGGTTCGGGCGAATCGTTGTTAAACCGTATCTCGTATCGGGGACAATACGCCGGCATTGCTTCGCCTGTCGTGCTCATCGGGGACGGTTTGCACATGGGTTGAAACCAATCCCGGATTCCGCTGTAAAAACCGCCCGGACGCCCACGAATAAAAAACGACCTGCCATGTAGGCAAGTCGCTTGTTTTCATCGGTGGGAACATGCGGATTTGAACCGCAGACCTCCTGCTTGTCGAGCAGGCGCTCTAAACCAACTGAGCTATGCTCCCGTTACAAAAAAACCACCTGCATTGCTGTAAGTGGTTGATTTTAAGAGTGACACCGACAGTTGTGCATAATATTGCTTCGCAATTATACGAAAAAGTTTTTGAAAAAGCAAACGCCTAATTTTCAACGTCTAACCCGTTTGCAATTGTCAAAACTTTTTATATTATTTGTTGTCCTACGTGGTAAAATGTTTTACCTATGTTTTACCCGCTGTTTATGTTTCATTAAAATTATACAATTATGAGAACAGCTATTATTCTTCGTCAGGACAAAGCCAATCAAAAAGGAGTCTTGCCCGTGTGTATGCGAATTACGCACGAACGTCGTTCAATGTATGTAACATTGATCCGTGTAAAGCCAGAGAACTGGGATGCATCCCGGGGAATAGTGAAAAAATCCGACTTGCAGCATGAACGGCTCAATAATGAATTACGCAGGAGAATCGCAGAGGTTAACAAAGTCGTTGTATTGTGTGAAGCTATGGAGCCTGAGCGTGGAATCGATGCGGTACGTGATCGGTT
Source organism: Alistipes sp. D31t1_170403_E11 (assembly GCF_015553985.1). Lineage (NCBI taxonomy): Bacteria > Pseudomonadati > Bacteroidota > Bacteroidia > Bacteroidales > Rikenellaceae > Alistipes > Alistipes sp. D31t1_170403_E11. The sequence continues at coordinate 263,873 of NZ_JADNHQ010000004.1, forward strand.
GCATAAAAGAACAACGGCGGATATGTTCGATTATGCGCAGAATTATTTATCGCGTAAAGAAAATACGAGCGTCCGAACATATAATAAATGTCATTCCCATATTACGAAATTTAAGAAGTTTATCGGAAAAGACCAATTTTCGGTGAGCCATTTGACTTACGAACTTTTATTGCGATACGAAAACTATTTGCGGGAGGATTTGGGAAATTCGATTAATACCGTAACGACGAATATGAAGACGCTGAAAGAACTGACCGCGGAAATGTATGAGGAATTTCGTCTGGATATTCGCAATAATCCCTTTCGCAAATATAAAATGAAATCCACACCGACGGAGCGTCCCTGCTTGTCGGAACGGGAATATTTTCGTGTGCGCAATTTAAAATTGATTATGCAGGGGAAGTTATACGATGCGCGACAGTTATTCGTGTTTGAATCCGAAACGGGAATACGTATCAGCGATATTTTGAAATTGCGCTGGCAGAATTATGACGGGCATTATATACAGATCATTATGGATAAAACAGACCGTCAGCTTAAAATACCTGCGAGCGATCTTGTTAAAGAGATATGCGCCATGCGTGAAAGACGATATAGAACGGCAGGCGTTCCCGTTACGCCGGATGGTTTTATATTCCGGGGAATTTTGCCTTATGAATACGACAGCATGTCAAGGGCGGAAAAAGTCTGTGCGGAAAACTCCGCCGTGGCGCGAATCAATCTTGCATTGAAAAGAGTCGCCGTTTTAGCGCGTGTCAAGAAAAACCTATCGACACACATAGGAAGACATACCTTTGCGTCGCGGTTGGTTCGTTCGGGGCAGAATATGGTTGTAATTCGGGATTTACTCGGCCATGCCAGTATTCGCACGACGGAAATTTATGCGAAGATCATGCAGTCGCAGATGAATGATGCAATTGATGTATTGAATAAGTTGAATAATCATGGATACAAAAGAGCAGAATAGCAGAGATTGGGGTGATTTATTGCTCACTTCGCAACAAGTTGCGGACATTTTGCATGTCAGTTTGCGCACATTGCAGAAATACCGGGACGAAGGACGCCTTAATTACGTTCGTATCAGTCCACGGATAATTCGGTATTATCCGGAAGAAGTTGCCGCATTGATCCGGAAAAGTCATTGTTCGACGTGGTTGAAAGACAATTGCGCACGGTTGTTAAAACTTAAATAGATTACCCTTGTAATCGGGGATAATTCCGGAAAAAATGAGGTTGCACCATGCCAACCTCATTTTTGTATTTTATAAGGACCAAATTTTCGGGCTTTCAAAAGGCTATTTTGCAAAACGCACAAAAAGACGTTTAATTTATTCACATATAGTACATTATAGCGTTTTATTGAAATCAGGTTGCCCGTAGCAACCAGTAGAAAAAGGGGTAAAAAGGCGGTTGTGTTTCAGCGCGCATTTGAAATTAAATTTGCAGATACAGCTAATTTAAAACAGATTGCGGCAAGTAATTTAATGTGTGTATTTATCAATACGAAGTACATATATAAAGGCTATATAAATCCGTGTCAACCTAATTCGTAGGTAAGGGGTATGCAGGTAGCACAGCGAGCGGATGCGAATTACAGACCCCACCCCTTAAATTGGAATAAATTTCAAAATAGGTACGGGTAGTCTGTATAGGTAAGACCGGATTTTTGGAAATCCAGCCATTGTAATTTTTTCTTGCAGTCCCGCGGAAAATTTCTAACTTTGTTTTCGGAACCAATTAAAATTACAATAAACAGAGATATTTAAAATAACTGACATATATTAATATAAAGCGTTAGCTTTTATTCTTGCTTTCTGAAACTTAGGAAATTTCGAAGCGGTAAAGAGTAAAGTTAATGCTCACGTTGTATTCCAGCGTGGGCTTTACTCTATTTGACCGCAAAGGTATCCTAAGACCTCAGAAAGCAAATAACAGTTTAGTCCACGTTTTTTATGCCCACACCCAAACAATTCCATGAACTTACAGCGAAGCTGAAAATCCTTGTCGAAAAAGACAAGGAACAGCGAACCCTTGCGGATGCATCATTGATAAACAGCCAACTCGACGCCCTCGCAAAAATCAAAGCACTCTACCCGCATGAGGTTGATAAGAATTACAACAGATATGTTGCGCCCTTTTTAGATCGCTATGCTTTTCTGAAACGGCCGTCATGCTTAGCTATTATTAAAAAGCAGGCTTACGAGCCTGCGCATACATTATATCTCGCTCATCTGTTCGAATCCAACAAGGCTATTTTATCGGCATTAATAAAATCTGCGGAATGTTTATCCGGCAAAGACGAATTGTTACAACACATTCAAGCCTGTGAAACGTATCAGGTGAAAGCCGAAGAGCAGATCAAAGACTGCGGAAAAATTACGGGACGGATTCCCGATCTGACAATTACGGATGAACGGAACCGGTGGGTGTTAATTATCGAGAATAAAATCGAAAGTCGCTTTTCGGACGGACGTATCGGGAAAAATCAAATTGACGATTATCGGATTTATGCAGAACGGACATTCCCTGCATACGACAGGTATTATTTGACCGTCAGCTATTCGGACTGCAACCGAAAAGATGCATTGGATAACCAGTGGGGCTATTGCGATTACTGTTCCGTATTTAACGCGATTATCCAATGCGAACCGTTGGACCGTATTGCAGAAGATTATTTATCGGCTCTGATGCAGTTGTTATGCAACGGGCCGCACAAGCGGATACAAAAGCCGGATACGGAACGAATACCCCGACAATTAGTTAGCATATATCAGTTTTACACGAACGTAATCACCCAATTAAAAATATCGCCTTATGAACAAATTGACACGATTAACCAATGAATGTCTGGCAAATATGCCGATGCTTTCCGACGTTATTTGTCACACGACGAATATTATAGGAGAAATATTCGGATCGTATTATGACAAGGTTCAAGATCGGGTTCAACAATTTTTGAACGACAAGCCGGAATTGAAATATGAAATTGACTTCCGGAATTCCGAGCGACTAACAATCTCCTTATTCCCATATATAAAGGCAAAAGGCAGGAAACAAATGCCTCAGTTGTATAACGAGGTCGGAATCTATTCCTCATTGATATTTTACAATCAATTCCGGCGAAAGACTGTTAATGAATTTTCGGTGATAATCGGCTATGCAATGTCCGGCAACCAAGAAAATATCATTTACTTCAATTTAACTGTTGGAGAAATGAATCCCGATATATCCGTGTTCAACAAAATCACAACGAATATCGAAAAGGAGTTGATAGAAAAATGGGATATTCAAATCGAAGACAAAACGATCGAACTGCATATCGTTCCCGATCAAAATTTGACCGAGGAAACGATGGAGAACTGTTTCAATGATTTCATGGCACACATCTTAAATCCACTATTAACCGATCTAAATTAGAAACCCTATGAAAAGATTTATTCTTATCCTCCTTGCGCTTTTGGTAGTAGCTACCGGATTCGCACAACCCAAGAAAGTCAATCTCGACATTAAGGCATTGAAAGAACTTGTCGGTGTCGCTACCTATGAAAAGGTTGACAGTCTGCTCGGCTTTCAAACTACCCTTGAAAGCGGTGAAAAAGTTTTTCAGGGTATCAACGAATACGAGAAAATGCTTTTAGCGTATCGTTGCCGATTCAACGAGAAAAACATCCTGCAAAGTATAGAGTTTGTTTCCCGGTCATGTATGGGTTATGCAATCGACATGGCTGTCCATCGTATCAAACCCTATGCGTATGGAAAATATACAGGTGATTCACCCGATTTACGTCGGTACAGATGGGATGGTCGAGAAATTATCATTGATTTCGACGCTCAAACTGTAATAGTCTATAAGCCGAAGCCCGATGCCCGCTAAGAAGTTGGAGGGCTAACAATTCGACCTAACATTTTCAAATATTATAAAGGCGATCTTTCGGGATCGCTTTTATTGTTACTTTTCCAATGTTCTGTAATTACACTTATCAAACATTGAATCATCCGATTCTCTGGATTTATCTTAATTCTATAATACTAATTTCAATATGTTCTTTAAAGGACTTAGAGTTTTTCAAAAAAGATGCTTACTTTGTAATTTATTACTGATAGCAAAATAATTTTATGGATTCTTTTGATTTTATACAAGCCTTTGGGGCTTATTTAAAGCAAGATGAAGATCGAGCATATGTATATGCTGGTCAAAAGCCCAATGGGTTATTTATGTTAAGAACAAAGAATGCACATAAAAAATATGTATTCAAAGGTTATACAACAGAACAACCAGTAATCCCACTTAGATTATTGAATTTTATAGCCAAGACGCCTAAATTTAAAGGGCGTAAATTGGATAATTACATTTTTATTGGATACTCTTTTAGTATTTTATCATGTAAGCTACCTAAAACTAATAAAAATATTTCTTTAATTTTATTAGACACTAACCAGAGAAAAATTGATATTTATGGAGCTGTCAATCTTGAAGATGGCCTTTTGGAATCGGTCATAGAATTCTCTGAAGCTAATAATTTTGAGGTATCTTATGATTTTGAGGGCCAGATAAGTCGTAGTATCAATAAAAAATCTACTAAAAAGGAGGTTATTAAATCAGAACAAAGAGAAATACCTCCTAAGGTCTTTATTTCTTACTCATGGGACAGTGCAGAGCATAAATTATGGGTATTAAAACTCGTTTCAGAATTGATGCGAAATGGGATTGATGTTTTGATTGATGAATGGGACTTAGAAAAATACAAAAATGATCTCCAATTCTTTATGGAAGCCGGCATTAGAGGTGCCAACAAAGTTATTATGGTTTGTACTACAAATTACGCACAACGAGCAAACCAAAGAATCGGAGGAGTGGGGGTTGAAAATACTATCATCACAGGCGAATTTTATGATGAAATAAATGGAACTAAATTCATTCCCATTGTTAAATGCTCTAATGGTAATATTACATCATCATTACCGTCTTATTTAAGAACAAAATATTATATTGATTTTTCCAAGGAAGATCAATATATGGAGAAATTGGATGAATTAATTCGTAAAATTTTAGGCATCCCTAAATATAAAAAACCTGCGTTAGGAAAAATTCCAAGTCTAATTTCTGAGGAGATATAGATTTTGGTGATATTTTTTAGATTGAAACAGATTGAGTTAGTCGGGAGTATAGGAACATGCGTTTATGATTGACCGAATTAAATTCTATATTGACGATGTTGATATAGATACCGTAGAAAAAAGATTAGATTTGGCACCCATTGGTGTCGATAGATATGAAGCAGAAACCTATCTCTCGACCATAAAGAATTTAAAATTTAAATATGTTGGTCGGCGATTAATGGTTGAGGGATCATTGCACCGGTTTGCAAAAGGGAATAATTATTCTTTATTTACAATCAAAGAATCAATCGAAGCCATGCGGACCTTGGTGGATATTATCGGCATCCCTGCTGAGAAATATATTGTATCGAGTATCGAGATCGGAATTAATTTGCAAATGGCCTGCGAGCCGATGCGCTATATACAGATGGTGCATAGTTATTCCGGCAGACCATTTATTCCGATGACGCCGTTATCCGGAACGAGCCATTATGCAGGGGCAAAATGTCCTTTATCCGAATATACGTTGAAATGCTATGATAAGACATACGATGCAATTCGGAAAGGCCGTATTCCCGTTAAGAAACGTCATTTGATTCCGGAAAATATCTTACGTTTTGAAGTGATGCTGAAAAGGAAATATCTGCGGGCGCACGGGTTTCGGGATTTCAGAGGAACGGGGCTAATGAATTTTCATTATTACAGTATACTTAAACGGCAACTGAAAGATTTTTTTGAAAATGTATCGTTCCGAAATTTTTATCTGAAATATGACGAAATATCACAAGATGTCGTAAAAAGATATATCTTTGTAACATCTGCTGATTATCAACTTTATCTGGACTATTTAAAAAAACAGGTCGGAGAAGTTGAGTATCGAAAAGAGAAGCGTGCGACAATTAATTTTCTGAAAAGAATGGACGCGTATAAAACGGCGCGACTGGAACGGGAAATTAAATCCAAATTCGCAGAAACGCTTGCAGAACTCTAAATCAGAGAAAATGTAAATTTTTCTATCTCCAATATGTTGAAAAAAACAATAAATAGAATCAAAGAGTATTGGCCTTATATCATATTAGGTGTTTTTTTGATATTGAGTACATGGGCAATTTTATCAATTGGAATGAATTTAATACCGTTGATAGAAGTGAATGGTAATTATAATTTTAATAGTCTTAATATTGGTTTAGTGAATCTATCCTACAGTTATTGGGCTGGATGTATTTTTTATTTTCTTACGAGTGTATTCCCACGTAAGTTAGAGAAAAAACGCATCCTACCTGCTATAAAGTTAAAAAATCAAAACATAGGTAGAAAATTAGGTGATATTATTCTTGAATTCTCGCGAGAGACGAAGCATCCGAATTATTCGGATGTAAGTAATGAGGCTATTTGTAAAGAATTATTGGATAGTAAAGATTGGAATGATTTTATGCCGATGTTTATTCATTTATATAAGAAAAACATAAGATACATAGAATTTATTACGGACGTTGGAACCCAGATTTTTAAAGAAATCGATGAAATAATTAATGGATATAAATATTTCTTAACTATACAGCAAATATCTCTACTTGAAGAGTTACGAAATGATCCCTTCTTTTCTCGTGTAAATCGTTGGTCATTTATGAGCACCGATTTTAGCACTTCGGAACAGCGCAAATTTTTTATTGAAGAAATGTGTAAGATGATTCGTAAATATAATACATTGAAACAAACCTTCAAGTAAGAATTAACAAGATTCATATTCGATATATTTTACTATTTAAACTAATTTGTTTTTGACATCCACTCCATCTCCCACGCCGTAGCTTGAATAAAATCGACATCCTTGCTGTAACCTGCGAGGATGTCTGCTTTTGTACGGTGTAGGAAATCGTCGATATTCGCGCGTTTCGTGCGCATGGTGCTACAACTTCCGAAGTAAACGATCCGATGCGCTAAAAACCCCTCCAAAACGTCTGCAATCTCGCGTAACGTTACGAGGTCCCGCCCGATCTGTATTTTATTCGGTCTGCCATGAAAGGCAATGTATAAAATCGTATAATTCCGGTAACGCTCGAACGTGTATTGCCGCAGATATTCGAAGAACTCTTCCCGCGTGTTGCACTTGTGGTAAATGTATTTTATCCCTGCGGCATCCCGCAATATGTCGAGCATCGGGCGCACGCTTTGTTTGCACCGCGGGTTCGTTCTCCAATTTCCCTCCAAACAATAGATATTCCGGGGTGGTTGCTTCTTCATATCCGTATCTCTTTAAAGACCTCGTAAAACCGGGGCAAGTCCTGCTCGCGGATAATCTCGTCGTTATAAACTTCGAGCATCTGAATACTCCGGTGACGGCTGTATTTCGACACCATCAATAACTCCCCTTTATAGGATTTGATTAACTTGGTAATAAAGAAATGACGAAAGCCGTGCACGCTTCCGTCGATCTCCAATTCTGCGAATACCCGTTTTATGATCTCCCGGACCGATTTGGTCGTAAGCCTTTCGCCCCGGCAATGATTGCTGTCACTGCGGAACAGTGCGCCGCTTCGGAATCGGTAACAGTTCAGATATTCCCGCAGTACCCGGACCGTTGAGGGGTGCAAATGAATCGGCTCTTTATCGTCCCGGCCTTTGCCGCGGACAAATGCGGTTTTGTTCCGCAGGTCGATATCCCCGACATCCAACCGGACGACTTCGATCTGCCGAAGCCCTTGAAACAAAAAGAGAGCGACAAGCGCTCTCAATCTCAAATTTTGCGGGGTGGATGGTAAGTCGGAACAATACCGTTGTAACTTTCCGATGTCGGCATCCTGCAAGCCCTCTTTGCGGTGCAGTCGGCTCTGCGTGAATCCGCGAACATGATCCGTGATTTTCTGCGGAATCAAATTCAACCGATGCAACCCGTCCAAAAAGATTTTCGCCGCAATCAGGTATTTGTTCTTTGTCGAAACGCTGAACGTGTCGATTCGCGCTAAATGCCGCTTGTAATCCAAATAAGAATTGCGGTTGATGCCGTGTGTTTCCGCATACCGAATAAAATGCGTGATCCGCACCCGGTATTCGTTGCGTGTTGCATCCGTGACATCCAATGCGCCGAATACCTCGTTTTTCAGTAATTCCAACCGATTTGATCGAATAATCTCGTTTGTCATGTAGTTTTTAGTGATTTGCTACCGTAAAACTACAAAATAAATTCTATATTTGCAAATGCAAGTATTTGATAAATAGGTATTTAGAAGATAGTAAATGTTTTACCTATGTTTTACCCGGGGCAAAGAAAAACCGTCGCAAGTTATTAACTTACAACGGTTTACTGATGCGATTTTGTGACACCGACAGGACTCAAACCTGTAACCTTCTGATCCGTAGTCAGATGCTCTATTCAATTAAGCTACGGTGCCGAATTGCGATTGCAAATGTAGGGCAAAAATCCGAAACACGCAAATAATTGCTCAAAAAATTTAATAAAAATGATAATCCGGCCGGTTGTCAGAAACTCATCGGCCGGATTATCAGTCAGATGCCGTTATTTCATTAATTCCTCCAACCGGGCTTGCAATTGCTTGCCGGGAAGGTTTTTGGCGACGATCACGCCTTCGGGCGAGATCAGGAAGTTCGACGGGATGAAGTGGATGCCGTACATTTCGGCGGCGGGGCTTTGCTTGCCTCCGCCGGGCGACAGCACGTTCGTCCACGGAAGTTCGTTTTCGGAGACGAACTGCTGCCAGCGTGCCGTGTCGTGGTCGATCGATACGGCATAGATCACGAATCGGCGATCGCTGAATGCGTCGTAAACCTCTTTCAGATGCGGAATCTCGCGGCAGCAGGGACCGCACCACGTAGCCCAGAAGTCGAGCAGCACCCAGCGGCCGGGACCGACGAGCGACGAGAGTGTCACTGTCTCCCCGGCAGCGTTTTTCAGTGCGAGGTCCATGTAGGGCTGGCCGACGGACGAACGCTCGATGGCTTCGATCTGCCGCCGCACACTCTCCAGCACGGGGTGGTGCTGCAATTCGTCGGGGAATTGCGCAAGCCGTTCCCGGGCCTTTGCTGGGTCCGCATCGGCGCGCCGGGAGTAGAGGAATGCGCCCAGCAGGTTGTCGCGGTTGGCTTCGAGCGCATCGCCGGGAATCTGGCGGTAAATCCGACTCAGCGAGTCGAGACGCTGCTTCCGTTCGGGAGTGTCCGGTTCATTTTCCATCGCCTGCATGATGTTGCCGAGCGATACCTGGGCGGCGTTCATGGCGTTGAACGCATCGTTGAGCGGTGTTCCGGTGAACTGCCAGTTGCGTACGTCCCCTGTCGGTTCGAGCCGGATGTCAGCGGCTTCGAGCAGGATCGGGGCCCCGATGCGGCGGTCGTTGTGCATCAGGTTGGCGATCGTCGGTTCGGCGACGTATCCGCGGATGCGGAATGTGCTGTCGCTGCGTACGACCGTAACAGCCAGCACCGAGTCGTTCTCGTAGGGCGAGCACAGGCGAAGCGTGTCGCCCGGGGCGAGGCCGGCTTTGCCCGAAAGGGTGTAGTTGGGGCCTCCGCAGCCGGATAGCGCCGCTGCGGCGAGGATTGTCGGGAAAATTCTGTTCATCGGAAAGTCTTTATTTGAATACTTCAGCGAGTTTTTCTTCGAGATGTTCGCCGCGCAGGTCTTTCGCTACGATTATGCCTTCGGGTGAGATCAGGAAGTTTGAGGGGATGGAGCTGATGTTGTAGATTGCGGTGGGATCGAATCCTCCGCCTTTTTCCTTCGCTACATTGATCCAGTTCAAGCCTTTGTCTTCGACAACTTTTCTCCATTTGGTCAGGTCCTTGTCGAGCGATACGCCGTAAATTTCGAATCCTTTTCCCTTATAGGCTTCGTATGCCTTTTTCAGATGGGGAACCTCCTGCATGCAGGGTTGACACCAAGTGGCCCAAAAGTCGAGCAGCACCCAGCGGCCGGGACCTACGAGCGATGAAAGCGCAATGGTCTCACCGGCGGCGTTTTTACAGGAAAAATCGGTATAGGGATAGCCGACGGTATTATGGGGTTGGCTGACGGCGCTCTGTGCGGTGGCTTGGGAGGCTTCTATCGATTTTTTCAACATCGGGTGCGCCTGCATTTCAGGGGTAAATTGCGCCAGCCGGGTTTTGGCTTTTTCGGGATCGTTTTTGATCTCCTGGTATTCGTAATTATTGAAAATGTAAACTCCGAAAACGTTGTCGAGATTGGCATCCACAGTTTGGGTGTAGAGCGCACTGCACTCGGCCAAAATCTCTTCGAACGGTTGTCCGCCTTTTTTGACCTTTTCTCCAATGACTTTCATTTTATCTTCGAAGGCCGTTTTTTTGTCGTTGAGAGGGGTTCCCGTAACCGGATAATAACCGAGGCTGCTGTCGTATGCTCCGATTCGAATGTTGCCTGGCTCCAGAAAGAAAAAGGCGGGACGGTTAGTTTGGCTCCGGTTGGCCAGGAAAACCATTTCCGGGGTTGTAACGGTCCCTTTCAGCGAAACGGTTGTGTCGGCGTCCACGATGCCCGCGGCGAGCACCGTGTTGTCGGAAGCCCGCAGATAGACCGAGTCGCCCGGAGGCAGTTCGTAGCGGCCTATGATGGTGTAACTTGCGCCTCCGCAACTGCATAGCAGGGCGGTGGCGAGGGCAGCGGTCAGAAGGTTTTTCATGATGGCAGGTAGTTTTGGATTGGTTTTATTTGATCTCCCGGTCGGGATTCTTTTTCAGGAATTGCTCCCAGCTTTGCGAACCGCCTTTCGAGGCCGCTTTTTTGCCGCCTCCGAGCCCCTTCACGCGCTCGCTGCCCAGCGCGGCATTGAGCGGGCTCGCCGTGGTGAAGTAGTGGCACAGGGCGACAGCCATGCCGTCGGTGGCGTCGAGCCGTTTGGGCGGCTGGTCGATGGTGAGCGTGCGGCAGACGATGGAGGCCACTTGCTCCTTGGCGGCCGATCCGCGGCCCGTGATCGACTGTTTGATGCGCATCGGGGCGTATTCGAATACGTCGATGCCGCGGCTCAGCGCCGCCGCCATCGCCACGCCCTGGGCCCGGCCCAGTTTGAGCATCGACTGCACGTTCTCGCCGAAGAACGGCGACTCCAGTGCCACTTCCCGCGGGGCGTACTCGTCCACCAGTGCTCCCACACGTTCGAAAATATAGCGCAGTTTGGCGTAGGGGTCGGGGAGTTTGTGCAGGTCGATGTCGCCCAGCACTACCGAGCGCACGGTGCGGCCCTCGACCTCCAATACGCCGTAACCCATGTAGTTCGTGCCGGGGTCGATGCCCATGATGCGGTATGAATCGGTCTTTGCCATCTGTCGAATTAAAAGCCCCTCCCTCCCGATGGAACGGAACGGAGGGGCCGGATTGTCTGAAGGTTTACTGGGCCAGCAGCTCCGATACTTTCTCGTAGAGCGTCTCGCCGCGCAGGTTTTTGGCGACGATCGTGCCCTGGGCGTCGATCAGAAAGTTCGACGGAATGCCCTGGATGGCGTAATCCTTTGCGGCCTGGTTGTCGAAGCCTTTCACCTCGCTGACGTGCAGCCAGTTCATGCCGTTCTGGTCGACGGCGGCCAGCCATTTTTCGCGGTTCTGGTCGAACGATACGCCGTAAATTTCGAAACCCTTCGGGTGGAATTCGTCGTAAGTCTTCTTCAGGTGGGGAACCTCGCCCATGCAGGGGCCGCACCACGAAGCCCAGAAGTCGAGCAGGACATATTTGTTCGCCGGATTCTTAACCGCCGATTCGAGCGATACCTGCTCGCCGGCGGCATCGGGCTGCACGATGTCGATGAACGGCTGGCCGATGTCGGTCTTTATCTTCTGTTCGGCGTTCTCCTTGAGTTTCACGAGTACGGTGTTCTGCTGCATGGCTGCCGGGAATTTGGCGATCTCGTCGAGCAGTTCCTGTCCCGAGAGTTCGTAGCCCAACTGCTGTGCGAGGAGCATGGCCCCGAAAAGGTTTTCGCGGTTCTGCTCCATGACCGTACGGGTCAGCTGGTTGTATTCCTCTTCGATGGCATCGCGGCGCTCGGCGGAAGTTTCCGGGTTGCGGAACTCCTGGACGAGTGCGTTGCCGGCCGCCGCATAGGCGTCGCTGGCGTCGTTGGCGGGAGTGCCCTTCACCTGCTTGCGATAGGGATTCTCCGCGTTGTCGGCTACGGTGATCGTGCCCGGTTCGAGGATCAGCATCGCGCCGAACGTGGCTCCGTCGTCGCGTGCGTCGCGCAGGATGGCTACCTGCGGATTCTCAGCGATGCCTTCGATGCGGAATGCCCCGTTCGCGACGGTTGCCGAGTCGAGTATATTGTCCTCCTCGTCGAAGAGGTAGACCATGCCGTTGGCTCCTTCGACCTTACCTTCGATGGCATACTTGCTTTTGTTGCCGCAACTGCACAGCGCGACGGCTGCTGCTGCGAGGATCAGGATTTTTTTCATCGCTATTGTTTGTTTTTGAGTTCTGCGAGTTGTTTTTCCAGGTCGCGGACCTGCTGCGCCAATTCGGGCAGGCGTTTGAAAACAGCCGATGCGCGGTGGTACTGAAGCCCCGGCAGTGCGGGATAGCCCATGCGTACCTGGTCGTCGGGAACGTTCTTGTCGATGCCGCTCTTGGAGGCGATCTTTACGCGGTCGCCGATCGTCACGTGGTCGGCGACGCCCACCTGTCCTGCCAGGAAGCAGTTGCTGCCGACTTTCGAAGTCCCGGCAATGCCGGTCTGTGCCGACGATACGGTGTTTTCGCCGATCTGGACGTTGTGTCCGATCTGGATCAGGTTGTCGAGTTTCACGCCGCGGCGGATGACGGTCGAGTCGGTTTTGGCGCGGTCGATGCAGGTGTTTGCGCCGATCTCCACGTCGTCTTCGATCACCACGTTGCCCAACTGGGGAATCTTGTCGAATCCACCCGACGGATTGGGCATGAAGCCGAATCCGTCGGCGCCGATCACCGCCCCTGCGTGCAGGATACAGTTGTTGCCGACGACGCAGCCTTCGTAGACCTTGACGCCGGGGTAGAGCGTGGTGTTGTCGCCGACTTTCGCGCCGCGTCCCAGGTAGACCTGCGGATAAATCTGGCAGCCTTTGCCGATCGTGACGCCCTCTTCGACGACCGTGAAATCGCCGATGTAGCACTCCGCGCCGACCTGTGCCTTTTCGGCAACCGATGCGCGGTCGCTGATTCCCGTGCGGCGGGGTTTCGCGGCGTTGTACATCTCGAGCAGTTTCAGGATGCAGGCGCCTGCGTCGTCCACCTTGATGAGCGTCGCGGCCACGGGTTGCGCGGGAGTGAACGAACGGTTGACGAGTACGATCGACGCTTCCGTGGTGTAGAGGAAAGGTTCGTATTTGGGATTCGTGAGGTAGGCCAGCGAACCGGCCTTGCCTTCCTCGATCGAGGAGACGGTGTGTACCTTGGCGTCCTTGTTGCCGACAACGTCGCCGCCTAAGAATCCGGCGATCATTTCGGCTGTAAATTCCATCATAATTACAGGTATTTGTTAATATCTATTCCTATGGGCATGAACTCTTCCACGTTGCGTCCGAACGAGAGCACCTCGCGCACGGTCGACGACGAAATGTCGGCCACGGGCGAGGGGGTAAACAGCATGACGGTCGTGATCTCGGGATAAATCCGGTGGTTGGTGGCCTCCATCGTGCGCTCGTACTCGAAGTCGGTGGTGTTCCTCACGCCGCGGATGATGGCGCAGGCTCCCGTTTCCTCGGCGAATTCACCGGTCAATCCGGTGTAGACGAGCGCTTCGACACGCGGCTCGTCGCGGTAGATGTCGTCGATGAGCCGCTTGCGGTTTTCGACGGTCAGCAGTCCTTGTTTGGAGGTATTGTTGCCGATGCCGATTACCACACGGTCGAAAAGATTCAGCGCTTCGTCCACCAATGCCGCATGGCCGCGCGTGAAGGGGTCGAACGACCCGGGGAAGATTGCAGTGCGTTCCATATCGGACAAAGGTAGAAAAAAAACGGAAAAGCCGCACGTTTTCCGTTTTTTATTCATTGCGGGGTGCAGCGGGTCATTCCTTGTGGAGCAATCTGCGCAGACGCCGCAGCGCCTTGCTCATCTGCGCTTCGACGGTCTTGACGGAAATTTGCATTTCGGCGGCTATTTCGGCGTTCGAGAGTTGTTCCCGGCGGCTTTTGAGGAAGATGTCGCGGCAGCGGTCGGGCAGTTGGGAGACGGCTTCGGCCACGAGTTCCATGATCTCGTCGGTCTCGATCCGCAATTCGTCGGGACCGGCGAAAATCTCCCCCAGTTCATCGAACGGAATGTAGGAAAAACGATCGTCGCGCAGGCGGTTGAGCGCACGGTTGCGCACGGCGCGGAACAGGTAGGCGCGCACCGAAACGGTGATCTGCAACTCTGCGGCGTGCTGCCAGAGATAGGTATAGACATCGAGCACGACCTCTTCGGCCGATGTACGGTCGCGGAGCCAGAATTCGGCAAAGCGGCACAACGGCGCATAGTGGCGGTCGAACAACTCCCGGAAGGCGGTGATTTCCCCCCCCCCGTCTGAGTTGCAGCCATAGGGCCATATCACGTTCGTTGTCTGACATGTGCGGGTCTTTATTGCATATATCGGTACATAAAGATAATGAATCTTGGCGATATAAAACAGTTTTACGTATGCCCGGCTGTTGCAAGACAGCGGTTTTTCCGGTCCGGGGCCCGCTTTGTCCGGCATCCCGGCGTCCGCTCGGGCACGACATCCTGTTTCGTTCCGGGGCCTGCCCGGAGTCGGGTTGGCCGGAAATGACAAAAGCCTGCGGGATCATTCCCGCAGGCTTTTGGTAAGAACGCGGATTATTCGAGCAGTTCGTTATTGCCCCATACGTTCAGTTCAGCGATGCACCAGCCCCGGAAAGTCGGGTTGTAGGTCTTGTTCGTATAGCTGATATTGATACGGAAGCGGATATAACGAGCGTGCTGGTAATCTTCGAGCATCGGGTCGATAACCACGGCAAGCGGATCCAGCGGAGTCTCGGGATCGGTCCTGTAGTCGCGATACTCCTGCCGGTAGGTCCAGTTCTGGTCGTTCTCGGCGCCCAGACCGTCGCCGGTGATCGTCTTGGCGGTCCAGACTTCGAGGTGGGCGATTCCGTAGCGGGCGCCGGCCTCGGGGTTGCCCGTGGTCATGTAGCGCTGCGAGAACTGGAGACCGCGCACGGTCACCTCGCGCCCCAGGTCGAGGACGAAGTCGTAGGGCGGATTGGCCTGTTCTTCGTCGGCGTTGCAGTAACCGAACGTGTTGATGTCCTCGTCGAACATCTTGTTGACCTCATAGCCGGGTTTCGCCTTGGGCGAGGCCAGCAGTTTCCAGTTGTTGCGGTCGAGCAGCATGGGAGCGGGCGGTCCCGGTTTGACGGTCTTGTTGAAGAGGATGTAATGGACGTTGCCGGTCTCCGAGATCGTGGCCCGCGGATCGCCTTTGATCGAGTCGATGGCGATCGGCAGCAGGTAGGCCTCCTCGTCGGGCATGCGCAGGCTCTGCAACTCCACCTTTATCGTCGTCGAAAGCGTATTGTAGCGGGGCAGCATCACCTCGTCGGTCGAGAACGTATAGGCATCCGACGGGCAGAGCTTGTAGGACGTTCCGTGAGCCTTGTTGTAGACGTCGACCAGCTCGGGAGCGGTCTTGAGCACTACGGTGACATAGTTGCCGCTGATCTGCTCGGCGGCGACACGGATGTTGACGGTTTGCTTCTTGGGGCTTTCCAGCGAAATCACCTGTGCGTCGGTCGAATAGGCGTTCTGAATACCCAGTACGGCAGCTTCCTTTACCACCGGTCCGTCGTCGTCCTTGCAGCCGACCAATGCGACGAGCAGGGCGGCCGTAAGGGTGAGGAGTTTTGTATGTCGTGTCATAATCGGTTGGTTTTAGGGTTCGTGTCCGTGTTAGAATTTGACGTCGACCATTACGGGGATGTGGTCCGATGCCTGCTTGATGTCGCCCTTGCGGAACGAGTTCATGATCTTGGTGCTGATCACCTCGCACTTGGCGTCGTTGCCTTTCCACAGCATGATGTAGTCGATACACTTGTTCGGCTTCTGCGAAGAGTGGGTGAAGTCGTTCTCCCCGTGAGGACTCAGCACCTTCCATTCCTCCTTCAGTTTGGTCAGCGTAGTGGTTTCGGGACGGGCGTTGAAGTCGCCGCCCAGGAAGACCGGCTTCTTCGACGCGGCGAACTCCTGCTCGATGGCCTTGTTGATCTGTGCTACCTGCTCCAGCTGCGAGCGCGACGATACGTGGTCGAGGTGGGTCGTTGCGAATACGTATTTCTCAAACTCGGCGACCACCATCACGCGCGGCTCGGCTCCGTCGCCCTTGGGCAGTGCAACGGAGAACGTCCGGATGGGTTTCTCGTGGCAGACGATGCCGTCGCCATAGGCGCCGCCCTGGTAGGCCATGGCGCGGAAGAAGCTGTAATTCCAGTCCTCTCCCATCAGTTCGGCGAACTTCTTGAGTTGGAAGACGCGCATCGTGCGCACCGTGCAGCTGTCCAGTTCGCTGATACCCACGAGGTCGGCCTTGGCTTCGGTCATCATGTCGGCGACCATCTGGTAGCTGTCGGTGTATTTGGAGAAGATGCCGACGTTGTAGCTCACCAGGCGCGTCGTACCCTCGTTTTTCGGGTAGTAGTCCACATCCGGCTTCTCGCCTTCGCCGGGTTTCAGGTGGGGCGGGATTTCGGTTTCGTCGAACGGTTTGTCGCTGCTGCATGCCGTTACCTTGCAGCTGAGTCCGAGCAGCAGCAGGATTGTCAGGTATTTTTTGATCGTATGTTTCATTTTTGTCGTGTTTTAAAGTTATCTGTTTAATCAGAGGTCCAGCCCGTCGTTCCAGCCGGGGTTTTGCGTCAGGGCGCCGCCGGTCAGCGAGCGGTCGTTGGTCGGGATCGGGTAGAGGTAGTCCCGAGCCTCGTTCCATTCGCCCGGATTGTTCTTGTGGGGGGCGATATAGCCGTAGCTGCCCTCCGAAAGATAGATGTCCTGGTCAATCTCCATCACCAGCGGAGCTTTGGTCGAGGGGGTCTCGCCTTTGCTCTTGAGGTAAATGTCGGGTGTTCCGTCGCCGTCGAGGTCGTACTCCTTGGTTCCCTCGGGGATGTAGATGCCGCGCAGCGGCTGGGTGAAGGTCTTACCCTCTTTCCAGCGGATGATATCGTAATAGCGGTGTCCCTCCTGCAGAAGCTCGATGCTGCGTTCGCGGCGGATTTCGAGAATGACGCCCTTGTTGGCTCCGCTGACGTTCGGATAGCCCGTCTCTGCGGATGACAGGTAGGGGTCGGGGTTGGCGTTGGCGTCGTCCATATCGAGGTTGGGCATGCCTACACGGTCGCGCAGCTTCTTGATCGTCAGGTCGATGTCATTCTGCGTCAGGGTTCCGATTTCGGCCTTGGCCTCGGCGTAGTTGAGGTAAACCTCGGCCGAGCGGATGATCGGAAGGTCGGTGTACGAGAGGTTGTAGCCGTCGGACTCGAAGTTGGTCGGGGCGACGAACTTGATGGGCTGGTATCCCGTCATGCAGGTCGACAGGCTCGGCACTTCCTTTTTCGTCGAACCGATACGCGTGTATCCCGGTGTGCGGATCGACTGTTCGAGGCGTGGATCGCGGTTGGTGCACTGATCCTTGAACTCCATCGTCTGCCAGCCCTGGCGGTCGGTGAAGCGCGAACCGTCGGCCATCAGGTAGCTGTCGACGATCTTGCGGGTTATGCCCGGGCGGCCGTACGAAGTGTTCAGCGAGTAGAACGTACTGTTGTGGAATACACTGAGGCTCCTGCTGTAATCGCGGGCGAGCACGACCTCGATGCCTTGCGCCTCCTCCGATACGAACAGGTCGCGGTAGGCCTCCTTGGTGCCACTTTCGGTGTAGAGACCGTAACCGCTGTTGCTGATGAACTCTTCGGCGGCAGCGGCGGCCTGTTCGAGATACCATTTCCAGTCGTGCTCGTAGCCGTCGATTTTGTGGTATTTGCGGAAGGTTCCCTCGAAGAGGCAGAACCGCGATTTGAGAGCCAGGGCCGTCCACTTCGTTATGCGGTAGAGGTCGCGTTTGGTGGAGAGGTGGGCGATGGCGTAATCGATGTCCTCGATCATGCGCTGCATGACGAATTCGCGCGGGTCGCGCGGGCGCTTGAGCTCGGGATCGGCCGAACCGAGGGGCTTGGCATACCAGGGCACATCGCCGAAGCGTTTCACCTTCTCGAAGTAGAAGTAGGCGCGGAAGAAGCGGGCCAGGGCGTCGTAGCGCGTCCGGACCTCGGTGTCCTTGCAGTTGACCGAATATTCGAGCAGCGTGTTGATGTCGCGCAGGCCGGTCCAGGTCCAGCCGCCGCCCGATGCCGGGATCGTGCGGCCGCCGCGCATCTCCTGGGGCAGGTCGCTGTGGATCAGGTTGTCCCAGTACTCGTTGTAGAGTCCGTCGCTCGGGAACGCCGTATAGAATTTGTTGCTGAAGGCCTGCAATTCGTTTTCGTTCGAGAAGAAGGTCTCGGGCGACATCTTCGACAGCGGGTATTTGTCGAGCCAGTCCTCGCACGACGAAAGCGTCAGGGCACAGCTCGCGATCAGTATCAATGGAATCTTTTTCATTCTCTTCTCATTTAAACGGTTAGAAGGTGATGTCTACACCGAACATATAGGTTTTTTGCCAGGGGTAGGTGCGCATCTCGTCGTTCATGGCAGCCATTTCGGGATCTATGTAGTCCGAGTGGATGGGCGACCAGGTGGCGAGGTTCTCACCCGTGAAATAGATGCGCAGGCTTTCGATCAGCGCCTTGCGGGTCCATTTCTTGGGCAGCGTGTATCCTACCGTGAGGTTCTTCAGGCGGCAGTAGCGGATGTTCTGCATGTAGCGGTCGTTGGTGGCCGTCAGCTCGCGGTTGGTGCCCGACAGGGCCACATAGCCGCGCGGACGGGGGAAGTAGGCATCGGGGTTCTCCTCGGTCCAGTACTGGGTGTGGAAGTCGCGGGGCATCCAGCTTGCATAGGGGCGGGCATAGGGGCCCCAGAATGCGATGGTGTTGGCTTTCGGATACCAGTGACGGCGGCCGATGCCCTGGAAGAAGATCGAGAAGTCGATGCCGGCCCACGACATGCTGAGCGTCGATCCGTATTGGAAACGCGGCTGGCTGTTGCCGATGATCTCGCGGTCGCCCGGATCGTCGACGGTGTTTTTGCCGATGGAGATCATGTTGTCGCCATCCAGATCGAGGAATTTCAGGTCACCGGCATGCAGGCCGCGCTCCGATCCGGCCGCGGCATTGATGCGGTTGTTGACGTTCGTCTGGTCGACGGGGTAGTTGGCGGCCTCTTCGTCCGAAGCGAACAGACCTCCGATGCGGTAGCCCCAGATTTCGCCCCAGCGCATGCCTTCGTAGTACTTCTTGGCGAAGGTGCGGTCGGGGTTGTCGTACCGGGTGATGTTGGTGACGTAGTCGTTGAAAGTCACCGTCACGCTGTACGAGAACGGGCGGCGCAGCAGCTGGAACTCGTCGCGCCAGTTGAGCGAGAGTTCGTAACCCTTGGTGCGCAGGTCGGCGCTGTTCATTTTCGGCGAGTCTGCACCGTAGGTGGCCGGCAGGGCGACGCCCTCGGTGAGCATGTCCTTCGTGTCGCGGATGTAGAAGTCGGCAGAGAAGGCCAGACGGTTGTTCAGGAAGCTCATGTCGACACCCAGGTTGTTGTGAATACTCGTTTCCCACGAGAGGTTCGAGGCTACGGGAGCCGAGATGGTCGCCGTGGCGGGCTTGTTGCCGCCGAACAGGTAGCTCTGGTTGCCGATCGAGATTTGACGGATGTAATCGTAGTAGCCGACGTTCTGGTTGCCCAACTGTCCGTACGAGTAGCGCAGTTTGAGGTTGTTGAACTGGTCGCGGATGCCGTCGAAGAAGGCCTCCTCCGAGATGCGCCATCCCAGCGAGAAGGAGGGGAAGAAGCCCCAGCGATGTCCGCGCTTGAAGCGTGACGTACCGTCGTAGCGGCCGCTTACCTCGACGAGGTATTTGCCCTTGTAGTCGTAGTTCAGGCGGCCGAAGAAGCCCATCAGGGCGTATTCGTTCTGACCGCCGCCTACCTCCATGCGCTTGTCGCCGTCGGCGTCCTGGCCTATGAGGTTGAGGTCCATCAGCGTTTCGGAAAGCAGGTTGTAACCCGTTGCGGAGACATCCTTAAGGAACTTGGTCTCCCAGTTGAAACCGACCATTGCCTTGAAGTTGTGATCCTGGGCGAAGGTGCGGTTGAACGTACCGTAGATGTTGGCCTGGTAGTAGTTGTGCATCATGGTTTTTTCGTAGAGCTTGTCCTCGAACCGGCTGCCCGACGAAAGGGTTTTCACCTCGCCCGGATACTGCGAGTATTCGGTGTTGACCTGGCGGTTGACGTTGTGCTGGGTGTTGAACATGTAGGTGAAGTTACCCTTGATCTCCAGCCCCTTGACCGGGGTCCAGGTCAGTTCCGTGGTGGTCGACATGTTGTCGGTCTTGTCCTTGTTGTAGTGTCCGCCCTTGTTCATGATCGTGGGCAGACCGTCCATGATCGAGTACTTCGACAGCGAGGTGTAGTAGACGCTCGTGCCGTCGGGGTTGTAGGGCATCATCGACGCCAGACCGTGTACTGTGCCCAGCGAGAATGCCGTATTGACACCCGAGGGGCCGGGATAGTAGTACTGGTAGTTGTAGTAGCTGGTGTTGTTGCTGATCTTCAGCCACTTGTTGATGTCGAACGAGATCTTCGAACGGAAGTTGATACGCTGCAAACGGTCGGGATCCTGGCGGAAGAGACCCTCCTCGCTGTAATAGTTGCCCGAAAGCATGTATTTCACCTTCGAGTTGCCGCCTGAAAGCGAAATGCTATGGCTCGTGTTGGGATGCTCGTCCTTGAACAGGTAGTGATACCAGTCGAAGTTGGCATAGTAGGCATAAGTGTCGCGGCCGTCGCGCTGGTCGATCTTGACCCACGGGCGGTCGGGATGTTCCACCTTGTCGTTGCGGCGGGCCCACAGTTCCATCATGTCGTCAGCGGTGTAGTTCGTGTAGTTGGTTCCCGCATCTGCATGCCAGAACAGGTCGTTGACGTAGACCGAGTAGTAACCGCGGGTCTCGTAGTCGGTCGAGGTGGTGGGTTCGTTCCAGCCCCAGCGGCCGCTGTACGAGATGCGGGTCTTGCCCGTGGTGTCGCCGCTCTTGGTCGTCACGAGCACCACGCCGAATGCCGCACGGGCTCCGTAGATGGCTGCGGCCGAGGCGTCCTTGATGACCGAGATCGAAGCTACGTCGTTGGGATTGAGCTTCATCAGGTCGCCTTCGGCTCCGTCGATCAGCACCAGCGGCGAACCGCCGTTGATCGAGGTAATACCGCGGATGTTGAGGTCGGCGGAGTTGCCCGGACGACCCGACGAGGTCGAGATCGTAAGGCCCGGAACCGATCCCTGGAGCATGTGGGCCACCGAGGGCGCCGAGCGGTTCTGCAACTGTTTTTCATCCACCGTGGCAATGGCTCCCGTGAGGTTCATTTTCTTCTGGGTTCCGTAACCTACGACCACGACATCCTCCATATTCACGGCGTCTTCCGTCAGGAAGACCTTCACGTTGTTTTGTGAAGCCGATACGGCGACTTTCTTGCCGACATAGCCCAGGTAGGTGAAGTCGAGCGTCACGTCGGCGTCGGGAACCGGGAGCGAGAAACTGCCGTTGGCCTCGGTCACCGTGCCGCGGGTGTTGTCGCCTACGAGCGTGACGGCCACGCCCGCCAGCGGAGCTTCGGACGAGTCGTTGACGACGCCTTTGATCGTACGTTGTGTGGCGGAGGTTTTGCGGGCCGGGATCAGCGCGATCTGGCGTTCGGTGATGGTAAAGTTCAGCCCTGTCGAGGCGAGCATTTCCTTCAAGGCGGCTGAAATAGGCATGTGTTTCGCCTTGAGGCTTACGCGCCGGGAGAGGTCGGTTTGCTTGGCATCGTAGAAGAACGTGTACTTGCTGTTCTTCTCGATCCGGGATATGGCTTCCGAGAGCGGGATGTTGGAGAACTCCATGTCGAGAGTCGGTTCCTGCTGCGTCTGGCCATATACAACCGTCGTACTGCTGAAGACCAGCAGCAAAAAGATTGCAAATAGTCTAAAGTGCATCATGTTTGAGGTTTTAAGTTTGTGGATGGTTGTGGCGGCATTTGGTCGGATACCGCTGTGGAACGGTCGGAAGTAGTCGGTTTGTCACTCCATAGGCATTCGTTTTTAGGGAGGTTGGGTGGTTTTATTCGAGTTCGGAAATTGTAACGGTGTTGTCTTTCGCAAAGGAGTATGAGATAGGGTTGATCCGGCTCATGATGCGCAGGATCTCTTCGAGCGGTTCGTTGGTGATGGTGAACGTGTAGGCGTAGTTGTGTGCGATGGCCGGGGTGATATGGATTTCGGTGTTGTACCAGCGGGCCATGTAGCGGCAGATTTCGCCCAGCGACTGGCGTTCAAACGAGAGTTTTTCCGCGGCCCAGCACGACTCCATCGCTACGTTGCCCCGCCCGATGACGATCTTGCGTGTATCGGAGTTGTAGCGAGCGATTTCCCCGGGACGGAGCAGCCGGCGGCTGCCGTTGCCGGAGTCGAGCGACACGGAACCCTCGACCAGCGAAATCGATATGTCGTTGTCGGCCGAGGTGCGGATGTTGAACTTCGTGCCGTGGACGCTGACTTTCAGGCCTTCGATCTCGACGGTGAAGGGGCGCTCGGGATCTTTCGCAATGTCGAAGAACCCTTCGCCGTGGAGTTTCACGCGGCGTTCCCCGTCTCCGAAGCGGGCGTCGTAGGTGAGTGTCGAACCGCCGTGAAGCCAGACTGTCGATCCGTCGGCCAGCCGGGCCTGCGATTTGCCTTCGAAGGCGCAGAGTTGCTGTTCGGCCGAATCGGTTGCGGGACGTAAGGTGTCGGTGCGGGTCACGAAAAGGGTCACAGCGACTGCTGCGGCCACGGCTATGGCCGTTTGCAGCAGGTGGCTCCGGCGGAGCTTCGGGGTTTTGTCGGCCTGCGGGATTTCGTAGACGCCGACGCGTTGCTGCAACTGCTGCCACAACCGGTCGCGGTCGGGCTCGTAAGCCGAGGCCCGCTGCTGTATCTCGCGCCACACGCGGGTCAGGCTGTTGTAGAAACGGCGGTTTTCCGCCTTGGCGGTCCACTGGTCGAATTCGCATTGCGTGGCGTCGTCGAGCGTGCCTTTAAGTGCGCTGATAAGGAGGTCCCAGGTATGTTTGTCAGGGTTCATAGGTTGCTGTCGTTTTTCCTAAGACACGAAAAATCCGGCCGACCCCTACGGGCCTGCCGGATTTCTTCGAAAAAAGTTTTATCGTTCGATTTTCACATACTCCGCATGGACGATCTGCGTATGCGGATTCGTCGAGACGATCTCCTGCCGGATGGCTTTCGTTCCCCAGCGGATGAAGAGGAAGCGGCGGGGGATGCGGTGGATCACCTGTCGGAGGGTATCGACGCTGCGGATGCGGCAGGCGACGGAGTCTTTGCCGATACGACCCTCGACGCTGACCCACGGATCGCGCCAGCGGAACACCCGCATGGTGTCGTGTACCGGGAGCGAGCCGCGTATGCCGGCGACAACCGTATCGCGCAGCGGCATGCGGACTTCGGTTTGGGTCGCGGTGACGGCCTTGGCTGCGGTTTCGAGGCGGCGGATTCGGATGCCGAGGCGGCGAATCTCTCTGGCGTCGGCTGCGCGCAGGCTCTCGAACTCCCCGCACCGCAGCCGGAGCGCCCGGACCGAGGCCGCATCGGCTCCGGCCTGTGTGCGGTAGTGCGTGATTTCAGCCGTGAGGGCTGTCTGGTTCTGGGTGAGCCGCCGGTTTTCGGCGTGGTAGCGGCGGTAGGTAAAAGCGAATAGCGCCGTCACGGCGACGGCGTAAAGCAACAGGTATTTTTTCACGGTTTCCGGGTTTTTATTCCCCGAAAGATAGGGTGTGCGGGGAGCCTCCGGTTTCTATTTTTTCAGAAGCGGTCTTCGGCGCCTCTCCGGCGGGCGGCCGGTTGCCGGATAATCGGTTTTAACCTGCCGGTCGCTTGGAATCCTGTTTCTTAAACGGGCCCCATCGCTTCGGCGACGCGTTCGGCGACGAGGGTCATCAGCGGCCGTCCGTCGCAGCGCGAAAGGGAGGTGATGCCCCGGTGGTCGGCGAAAAAGAGTTCGTCGAGGTAAG
Source organism: Alistipes sp. D31t1_170403_E11 (assembly GCF_015553985.1). Classification (NCBI taxonomy): domain Bacteria; kingdom Pseudomonadati; phylum Bacteroidota; class Bacteroidia; order Bacteroidales; family Rikenellaceae; genus Alistipes; species Alistipes sp. D31t1_170403_E11. Next base: position 288,163 of record NZ_JADNHQ010000004.1, read on the forward strand.
GCAGGTCGGCTCGGCCGAACGGCTCTTCGCGCAGTTCCAGTCCTGCGGCCAGTATGGCCCGGACGGCCAGTTCGCGCTCGACGCTCGCGGGGCCGGGGGCCGTCAGGACGGTGTGGCCGCCGATGCCGAACAGCGGCGCGTCGTCGGCCGAACGGAGAATCCCGGCGCTGTCGCACCGCACCGCGACCTCGGCTCCGGCCAGTTCGGCCTCGAAGCGGGCCAGTTGCGCCGCTGCCTCGCGCGCAGAGGTCGGTGCGGCGGAAAGCGGCAAATCGTAGTCGACCGTCACGGCTTCGGGCGTAAGACTCCGGAAGGCGTAGCCGTCGTAGAGCGATACTCCTGCCGGAAGCAGGCGTTCCGTGCCGTCGGGCAGCAGTTCGATGCGCACGAATCCGGACACGCCTGCGGGATAACGCTCCGCGGCGGCCAGGGCTTCGATACGCGCCGCGAGCCGTTCTGCCCCGGGGGCGTAACGTCGTCCGAAGAGGTCGTGCGATGCGGCGTCGAGCACGGCGATGTGTCCGGCGACGTTGCGTGCGCGTCCCCGGGCGAGGTGTACGGTCTGATATAGGTAAAGCTCCGTCAAAGCATGAAAATTTTCAACAGCAGTTCGCGCAGCAGTTCGCCGTCCGAAGCGCCTCCCGTGTTGAGTCCCTTGCTCTTGGCGTCGTATTCGCGCAGCAGCCCCAGGATGTTGAATACCTTGCGGTTGTCCCATCCGGCGGCGTTCTGCTTGATTTCATTGATGACGAACGTGTTGTTTTTGCGCAGGATGCGCATCAGCTCGGTGTCCGGCGGAAAGGACTGTCCCTTGTGACGCGAGAGCCAGCGCAGGTAGTTGACCACGAACATCTCCTTGAACTGCCCGAACAGCGCCATGATGGTCAGCAGCAGCGGGTTGTCCTTGGGGTTGCGGCCGAAATGTTCGGCGATCATCAGCGCGCGGGCCATGTCCCGCGTAACGACGGCCTTGCACAGTTCGAAGTTGTTGAAATCCTTCGAAATGCCGATGTTGGCCTCGATGTCGGCGTCGGTGATGCGCTGTGTGCCCTGGGGCAGTGATACGGTGAGTTTGTGGAGTTCGTTCGAAATTTTCGAAATGTCGGTTCCGAGGTGGTCGGTCAGCATCGAAAGCGCTTTCTGGTCGATCGTAAGGCCTTTCTTCCGGATGAACTGTTGCAGCCACGCCGCGATCTCGTAGTCGCGCGGCCGTACCGATTCGAGCACCACGCCGTTCGCGGCGCAGCCCTTATAGAAGGCCGAACGTTTGTCGGCGTTTTTCTCCTTGTGACAGATCACGAGGATGGTCGTCGGCGACGGTTTCTGTGTGTAGAGCGAGAGCTTGTCCAGTCCCTTGAGCTGCTGGGCTTCTTTGAGGATCACCACCTGGTACGATCCCATCATCGGCATCTGGCGGCAGAGGTTGATTACCTGCCCTGCCTCGGAATCGCGGCCGTAAACGGTGATCTGATTGAAGTCCCGCGAAGCTTCGTCGAGAATCGTCGTGGCCAGCCGGTCCGAGAGTGCGTCGATAAAGTAGCTCTCTTCGCCCATCAGCAGGTAAATGCCTGCGAATTTGCGGGCTGCTACGTCGGCGGCGATCTGCTCGTATTCGGCGACGGAATCTTTGAATTTCAGAGCGCTTTTAGCCATTCTAAATGATTTCTTTGGTGATGCGCAGCACGTTTTCCGTGTCGGGCGTAAGGCGGTAACGGTCGTCGATGCGCCGTCCGACGAGCCAGACGATTTCGTCGCCCGACAGCAGTACGAACTGCCGCTGTTTTTCGGCGACCGAAACTTTGGCGTCGATCAAAAAATCGCTCACCTTCTTGCGGCCCGTCATGCCGAACGGCACGAACCAGTCGCCCTGCTGCCAGCGGCGCAGTGTGAGCGGGTATTGCAGGCGGTCGGCGTCGAGCTGTGCGATGTTTTCGGGCACGCCGAAATTCTTGATCGTGTCGATGTCGCAATATTCGTAGTAGAGGACCGAGTTGCCGCAGTAGCTGCGCAGGGCGCCTTTGCGAACCGTCGTGAGGCATACGTCGTCGTCGGCTATCGGTCCGATGACGATCTTCCCGCGGTCGACGCAGGCCACTCTCTCGCGGGCGTAGAAGCGCCGCCCCGTGGCGCCCTGTTCGAGGGCGTGGCACAGCGAGTCGATCACGTCGCCCTTGAATCCGTAGGCCGAGTTGAGTAGTTCGTAGATCACGAAACCCTGCGGGAATGCCGGGTCGAGGCGGTCGAGGTGGATCGTGTCGATCCCGCTCTGAGAGGTGACGGCTTCCTCGCGGATGCGTTCGATGCCGTGGTTGATGAACAACTGGGCGTCGGTCAGGCGCGCGAGGTTGCGGCTCATCAGGCTCGTGAACTTGGGGTTGATTTCACGGATGCGCGGAATCAGCCCCAGCCGGATTTTGTTGCGCAGGTATTTGGTCGAACGGTTCGACGAATCCTCCCGGAAGGGAATGTGGTTTGCAACGGCGTATTCCAGCAGTTCCTTGCGCGAGGCGAACATCAGCGGGCGGATGATCTTCCCGACCTGGGTCGAGATTCCCGTAAGGCCCCGCAGTCCGGTCCCCCGCAGCAGGTTGATGAAAAAGGTCTCGATCGAGTCGTCGGCATGGTGGGCGATGGCGATGGCCGTGTAGCCGTATTCGCGGCTCAGGGCGTCGAACCATGCGTAGCGCAGCCGCCGGGCCGCCATCTCCATCGACTCGCCCGTGCGCTCCATCTCGGCGACGGTCTCGAAACGCTTGTTGTAGAACGCCACGCCGTATTTCTTCGCTTCGTCCTCCACCAGTACCTCGTCCTCGTCGCTTTCCTCGCCGCGCAACTGGAAATTGCAGTGGGCGACCCCCACCCGGTAGCCGCAGCGGGTGAACAGCGAGAGCATGACCATCGAGTCCACGCCGCCCGAGACGGTCAGTAGGATTTTGTCGTCGTGCGTGGCGAGGTTGTTCTCGTCGACGTAGCGTTGAAATGCGTCTAACAATGCCATTGGATTCGTTCGTTTAGAGGTCCCGGGTCCCTATTTATTGCCGTTTTGTGTCTTCCATGGAATATACTGCATCCGGGCATCCGAGAAATATTCCAATTTATAATCTTCAGGCAGTTCGCGAGAAACCGCTCGTGTGATTTCCACTCCCTCCGCATCAAGATCCGCTACCTTGTCTTTTTTTGGATAGTTTGCGTAAAATTCATTCCAGTATTTTTGAAGCCACAGTTCTATTCTTTCCGAAAGCGCCGCGGAGAGATTTAGTTCGGATAGGGGGATATAGCCTTCATATTTATCCCGTATCCCGGTTCCGTTCAGATAACCGTCGATAACTAAATATTTCATAGTCGTGCCGCGCCTAAAGTATATTCACCTCGGTATCTATCGCGATGCCGAACTTTTCGCGGACCGTCTCCTGCACCTTGCGGGCGAAGGCGATCACCTCGCCGCCCGTCGCGCCGCCGTGGTTGACTATCACCAGCGCCTGCCGTTCGTGGATGCCTACCGGGCCTTCGCGGCGGCCTTTCATCCCGGCCCGGTCGATCAGCCACCCGGCAGCCAGCTTGACCCGTCCGTCGGGCGCAGGGTAGTGCGGCATGTCGGCGTATTCGGCCAGCAGGCGTTCGGCCGTTGCGGCATCGACCACGGGGTTCTTGAAGAAACTGCCCGCATTGCCCAGTACGGCCGGGTCGGGTAGTTTCGCGCGGCGGATGGCGCAGATCGCCTCGCGGATGTTGCGCAGCGTTGTGCCCCCGCGGGCTTCGACCTCGCGTTCCACGTCGCCGTAGCCCAGTTTCGGGCACGGCGTATGCGAGAGGCGTATTTCGATGGCTGTGATGATCATGCGCCCTTTCAGGTCGTGCTTGAAGACGCTTTCGCGGTAGCCGAAGCCGCAATGCGCGGCGTCGAGCGTCAGTATCGTGCCCGTTTCGACGCAGTACATCTCGACCCGTTCGATCACGTCTTTGGCTTCGCAGCCGTAGGCTCCGATGTTCTGCACCGGGGCGGCCCCTGCCTTGCCGGGGATCAGCGAGAGATTCTCGATGCCCCACAGTCCGCGCCCGACGGCCCATTCCACCAGGTCGTCCCACTCGACGCCGGCATCGACCCGTATGCAGGCTGTTTCGCCGTCGTCGCTGAGTTGGGCGATCTGCCGGGCTACGGGGGTCACGAGCAGTCCGTCGTAGTCCTGCGTGAAGAGGATGTTGTTGCCTCCGGCGAGCACCGTCCACCGCTGCGGAATTCCTGCGGCGAAGAGTGTTCGCAAATCCTCCGGGGTTTCGAACTCCAGGAGGCGCGCGGCGCGTTGTTCGACGCCGAAACTGTTGCGCCCGCGCAGGCTTATTTGGTGAAATTCTCGGATCATGATGCGCAAAGTTACGAATAATTTGCGTAACTTTGAATGGTGATAGGGTGTCATTGCGTATTTCGGCCGGCATCCCGTGTCAGGATGCCGTTGCCGCGGCGTACTGGCGTGTTTACAGGTTTGACCCATCCCTAAATCCCCGCCCCGAGCGGGGACTTGTCGCATGCGACCATAACATTGAAAAAACGATAACCTATGTTTACGCAACAAGATTTGCAACAAATCCGGGAGCACGGCCTCACTCCCGAACTGGCGGAGACCCAGTTGGAGAACTTCCGTCGTGGATTTCCCTTTCTGAACGTCGTGCGCGCCGCATCGCCGGGCGACGGTGTACTGATGGTCACTCCGGCGGAGGCCGATGCCGCCGCGGAGCGTTATGAAAAGGAAGCTGCGCAGTTGGGCGTCGTGAAGTTCGTTCCGGCCTCGGGCGCCGCGACGCGCATGTTCAAGGAGTTATTCGAGTTCGTCAACGACGGTAAACGCGGAAAAGGCATCGACACGCTGCTTGACAACATCGGGAAATTCGCTTTCTGGCCCGAGCTGAAAGCCGTATTGCCGGCCGGAGCCGACGATCGGGCGATTGTCAGCGCTATTGTGAAGGAGGGGCTCGACTACGGCCGCAAACCCAAGGGGCTGGTCACGTTCCACGCTTATCCCGAAGGGGCCCGTAAGGCCGTCGAGGAGCATTTGGTCGAAGGTGCGACCTATGCTGCGGCCGGAGGCGTCGCGCGGATTCATTTCACCGTTTCGCCCGAGCATGTCGCCGGTTTCGAGGAACTGCTCGAAGAGAAGGTCCCCTTCTACGAAAATAAGTTCGGCATCCGTTACGACATTTCGTTCTCGGTGCAGAAGCCCTCGACCGATACGCTCGCCGTCAATCCCGACAATACGCCGTTCCGCCAGGACGACGGCTCGCTCCTGTTCCGTCCTGCGGGCCACGGGGCGCTGATCGAGAACCTGAACGAGATCGACGCGGACATCGTCTTCATCAAGAATATCGACAACGTGACGACCGATGCCCGCCGCGGCGACACGATTCGCTTTAAAAAGGTATTGGCCGGCGTGCTGCTGGACCTGCAGGAACGTGCTTTCGAGTACCTCAAGGCGCTCGAAGTGGGTGGTGCGGAACTGGAGCCGATTGCCGAATTTATCGAAAAGCGGCTTTGCGTGAAACTCCCCGCCGATTACGATACGGCGCTGCTGCGTGCTGTGCTCGACCGTCCGATCCGCGTCTGCGGCATGGTCCGCAACGAGGGCGAACCGGGCGGCGGCCCGTTCTGGGTCGGGAATCCCGACGGCACGGAGTCGCTCCAGATCGCCGAGTCGAGCCAGATCTCACCCGACGATCTGCCGTTGATGAAGTCTGCCACCCATTTCAATCCCGTGGACCTCGTGTGCGGCGTACGTGACTCGAAAGGCCGCAGGTTCGACCTGCGCAAATATACCGATCCCGCGACAGGCTTCATTTCTTCGAAGTCGAGCGGCGGCCGCGACCTGCGCGCGCAGGAGCTGCCGGGCCTCTGGAACGGCGCGATGGCCAGGTGGAACACGGTTTTCGTCGACGTTCCCATCACGACCTTCTCCCCGGTGAAGGTCGTGCAGGATCTTTTGCGTCCCCAGCACCAGTAGCTCCCGGTTCGGCATGCCGTCTGCGCAAGGCGGCGTTCGATGTGAAAGAACGTTTGTTCCCGTGTTTTCAGGCTGTAAATTACGGCTTGAAAACACGGGAACATTGTTTTTCTGTCCTCCCGTAGACTATCGGATAAATTTTCGATACGGCCCGGCAAGCGAGGATTGGGGAAAACAGTTTTTTTTGTCTTTCCAACTAAAACTCAATTACCGATGAAAAAAACGCTTCTTTCAATCACATCGCACGACCTGCTCATCCTGTGGGCCGTCCTGTTGCTGTTTGCCTCCGGAATCGCTTCCTGCACCGACGACGCTCCGTCGCCGGCCCCCGGATTCACGATTGACGGCGTTTCCGGCGAAACCGAATACTTGATCACCGACGAGCGTACGATATGGCTCCCGGGATCGGGATTCCTGACCGGCGACGTTGTCCGCCTCACCGACGCGGGGCTTTCGCAGCACTCCTACCTGATCGAAACGGTTGCCACCGACACGGGACTGCATTTCGTCCTGCCGGGCAACTTCGTGGCAGGCGACTATGCGATCTTCGTCTTGCGTGACGGCATGGTCTTCCGATATGGAAAAGCGCGGTTCTGCCGCGAAGTGATTCCCGACCGCGAGGGGATGAACGTCAAAGGTTCGGTGTGTGACACGAACGGGAGACCGATCGCGGGCGTGGTTCTGTCCGACGGCGTCGAGATCGCCCTTACGGACGAGGATGGGCACTACTGGCTCGCCACGCAGCGGCAGAACCCGCACCTGTTCGTAACGCTGCCGCCGAATTATATGCCGGTGGAGCAGAAAGGACGCTTCACGGCCTTCTATAAACCGATTCCCGCGGCCACTGATCCCGAAGCCTGCGTGGAGGTCGATTTCACGCTCGCCCGCGTTTCCAACGACGATTTCGAACTGATCGTTATTACCGACACCCACCTCACGGCGGCTTCGGCGGCCCAGGCTCCGAAGCTGTTCGCCGACTGCTGCATCCCGGATATCAATGCCTGTATCGCTGAGGTCAAAGCCTCCGGACGCCCGGCCTATCTGATCAATCTGGGGGATCTGGTAGCCGCCAACTATCGCGAACGCATTACGCTGGAGGACGCCGCTGAGCTTCTCAAGCAGGTTGGTTGCCCGATCTTCAACGTTCCGGGCAACCACGAACTGAACGACTATGTGCTTTATCCCGACATCGCTTCGGAGGAGGCCATGACGGAAATCCGCCGTTACCAACATACGATGGGCCCGCTTTACTATTCGGTGAATTTGGGTCGGGCGCATCTGGTCGTGCTCAACCCCAACGTTCGGATTGCCGACGACTCCAAGACGAGCTACTCGGTGTCCGAGCAGCAGTTGGCATGGCTCCGCAAGGACCTCGCGCTGGTTGAGGATAAGACCGCCCCGCTGTTATTGGCCCTTCACACCCCGATATACGGCTACAACGATGCCACCTACGGCCGCTTCTGGCTTCCGAATGGCGCTGAGGTGATGGAATGCCTCCGGGAATTCTCCAACATCCATATCCTCTCCGGACATACGCACCGCATGTATACCTCCGTGCTCGAAAACGGACGCATCACCGAACACAATTACAACACGCTGGGCGGCACGTCGGGACACTGGACCACGTGGCGGCTTTCAACGCTGCTCGCCGAACGGCGGCAGGCGGTCAACACCGACGGTTCGCCCGCAAGCTACGGCACGCTGTCCTTCTCAGGCGGCCGGGTCGCGGACTATTGCGTCAAGGGCGTCAACCTGTCGCGCACCAAGCGTTTCCGGGCTTACGACCGCAACGCGATGCGGCTTTCGGCGGCCGATTACCTGACCCCTGCGCTGGCACAGGGCCCCCGCGGACAGGCGTTCGATGCGTCGATGGGCGGTTATGCGGTTTCCAGTTCGGAGAACGAAATACTGGTCAAGATATGGGAACACAATCCCGAATGGAAGGTCGAAATCCTGGAAAACGGTCAGTCGCTTCCCGTTACCGAAAAGCAGGATAAGGACCCGCTCTACCTGCTCTGCTACGAAATTCCCTCCTACGCGACCATGGACAGCCCGGGCTATCCGGCTCCGGTCTGCAAACTCTTCTCGGCCAAAGCCTCCTCGGCCACTTCACCCGTTACCATTCGCATTACCGACAGTTTCGGGCAGGTAACCGAGGAGACCATGATCCGCCCCAAACCGTTTGTCTCGTCCTTCGACTGACGACGGTTGCCTTCGGCGATCGTGTCGGACTCGAGGCTGTGTGAAAGCCCCGCTCTTAACCGAAAAGAGCGGGGCTTTCATACGGTCTTGTTCTGTCCGGCCCTTATTGCAGGTGCAAAACGAGCCGGTCGAGGCCGAAGAAACACTCCGTGAAACCGGTTGCCGGGGCGATGGCCTCTATCGTCAGTGTATTTTCGCCTTTGCGGATATGCCCGCTTCCGAGCGGAACCTCCCGGGTGATGAGTTCCGGGGCGTAGAGCGCTATGGCGGGCGCCAGTTCCTCGCCGTTCAGGCAGATGCGGAATGTTCCGTAGTCTTTGGCGAGCGAGCAGATGCCTTCAAACCGGGCCGCGGTTTCCACGGCGGATTCGAAGCCGAGCGTGAGCATGGAGCCTACGGGGGCGTTGTGCCAGAAAAGCTGCGTATTCTGGCTCCACAGTCCGTTGGTACGGTATTGGCCGTAGGCTTTGCCGCCCGTGCATCCGCGGATTTCGAGGTCTTCGCCTTCGATCCCGGCCGTCAGGACGGGAGGAACTAACTGGCTGCGACGCAGGACGACCGGCTGGCGCACTCCGGCTGTGTCGGGTGCGATTTTGCAGATGCCGCCCGGACGCATGTACCACATCGTTGCCGGGGCATAGTTCATGCGTGCTTCCTGCCAGTGCCACAACTCCATGTCGAAACGCAGCGAGCGCGAGAAGGGAATGGCGTCGAGCATGCGGTAGCGGCTGTTGACCGTGTATCCGATGCCGAGGTTGCCGTCGCCGGCAGGCATGGCGATAAACGGATGGCCGGTGAAAACTTCGGGCCTGCACCAGGCATAACCGTAGTAATCCTCCGTTCCTGTTCCGAAATGCGACGGGAATGTCTCGCCGTCGACGTAAATTTTCTCATCTCCTTCGCCCCACCAGCCGTTTACCGTGTTGTAAAGCGTCAGGCAGTCGCCCACATAACGGCCTTCGCCGGAAAGCTCGGTGTAGACGATGTCCCGGGGCGCCGATTTGCCGTTCGCTCCTGTTTTTGCATCGGTGTATTGATGCCATGCGGCTCCGAAATGGAGGCTGCGGCTGTCCCATTTCCAGGGAGCGTGGACGATTCCGCCCTCCAGCGTTACCTCCTGCGTGCCGAAGTTGCGGAACGATACTTCGCACTCTTTTTCGAACGGCATGACCCAGTATGCCTTCATCGTGCCCTGTTCGTCGGTTTCGGTGAAGAACGTATCGTTGTGCATCGCCTTATAGCCGATGCCGAAGAATTCGCCGACAGGAATCCATACAGTTTGTTCGCCGTCGAAGCGAATGCTCATGACGGTCGACCGAAGCGCCTGGGGCAGGTCCTGCGCTTCGAGGCGGAGTGTGATTTCGCGGATGGCACGCGTTCCGCGGATGGTCGGTCCGGCCGTCTGGTCGGGTGCAAGGGTCGCTTTCAGCCGGACGAAGCCCGGTTTCGGGGAGCCGGTTGCTGCCTTTTTGGTCGCAGCCAGCGTTTTTCGGGCGTTTTCGGCGGCTTTGTGCAGGCCCTCGTCGGGAATGCCCGTATACGAGACGACTTTCGTCGGGGCGGCGTAGGTCCGGCATTCGATGTTGTAGTAGACGTTCTCCGTTCCTTTGCGTTTCTCGGGCTCGGGACCGGCGTAGACGTTGGGACTTTCGTAGGTTACCTTGCAGTGCTTTGCATAGGGAATCGGGTAGTAGAGGTTGTGCCCGCGGCGATCGTAGCGCATCAGCGTCGAGACCGAAGCGGCCAACGGCTCTTCGGCGACTTTCGTGCCGCTGAGGATTTCGAACGCCGAAGCTTCGAGCACCGGCTCCGCTGCATTGTTGATGTAGATGCGCAGCGTACCGCGGCCGCAGTCCGTTCCGGCGAAGGTCATCCAGAACCGGACGATGGCGCCCGGGCCGTCGGCGTCCATCAGCACGTGCTCGGTGCGGCCGTTGCGGTTTTCGGTGCGTATGAACATGCTCCAGTCGTCGTTGCCGAACCAGCCGGGCTGATCGGGCGAAACGGCTTTGCGGTCGTAACTGCTGAACTGCCGGGTGGTGTATGCCGGGTAGGGCAGGCGGGCCAGGGCGTCGCGGTCGGTCATTTCGTGCAGAAGCGTCGCTTCGGAAACGACAGGCGGTTTCGATCTGCCGGCCGGGAAGGCCGATATGCCGGTGAACAGCAATATCGCGGTCAGGATTTGTGTTTTTCGGGTCATAATTTCTCTTTTTAGGTTATGCTGTGCTGTGCTGTTTGCTATCGGCAAAGGTATTATTATTTTTTATTATTCACCTATCAGGAGTCGAATTTTTTATTTAACGATGCTGATTTTCAGTGTGCTGTGTATATTTTATCCGTTTCGGATCGCTTCTTTCCGGCGGTTTTGCACGGGTTGCGGTTGGAAAAATGTGTTGGAAAAATTTGGTTATCTGTGGATTATTCCTTTCCTTTGCAATACAACAGGACAGCTCAGCACAGTTTCGGGCTTTCGATAATTTTTGTTATCAGTAAAATATGGAATTGGTATTTACATCACAGATGTCTAAGGTCAAACAACTGGCTGACGCCCTGAGCCACGAGATTTCCATCGGCGAGTATGCACCCGGCGATCCGCTCCCTTCGATCAATGGTCTGAGCCGCCAGTACGGCGTTTCGCGCGATACGGTTTTCAAGGCTTTCAACGAGCTTAAAATGCAGGGAATCGTGGATTCGGCTCCGACGAAGGGCTACTATGTGAGCAACGCCGTGCATCGGATTCTTCTTCTGCTCGACACGTACAGCCCGTTTAAATACCAGTTGCACGACGCCATTACGCGCAATCTCGCGGCTAACTATAAAATCGACCTTTATTTCCACCAGCGCAGCGAAGAGCTTTTCACCAAGATCATTCGCGACAGCGTAGGGCGTTACAACCTCTACCTGGTGATGAACTACCAGAACGATGTCTATTCCGAGATACTCGATTTGCTCGATCCCTCGAAGGTCCTGCTGCTCGACTTCGGGAAGTTCGAGAAAGAGCGTTTCGCCTATGTCTGCCAGGGCTTCGACCAGACGCTTTACGACTGCATGGTAGCCGGCCTGGAGCGGTTCCGGCGCTACCGGAAAATCGTCTTCGTGTTTCCCGAAGGGTCCGAGCATCCGATAAGCTGCATCCCTTATTTCAAGCGTTTTTGCGAAGACCACGATTTTCCTTACAGCATCGTGAGCGAAATCGACCCGTCGGCCCTGGAAAAAGAGACGGCTTACCTGATCGTGAAGCACAGCCACCTGATCGACTTTATCCGCCTGACCCGCATGCGGGGCTGGGCGCTCGGGGAAGACGTAGGGGTCGTCGTGTATAACGACGAGCCGGTCTTTGAAATCCTGGATAACGGGATTTCGGTCATCTCCACCGATTTCGACCTGATGGGAGCGGTCGCCGCGCGCTTTATCCTGACTATGGAGCGTCCGCAGATCTATATTCCCACGCGTTTAATTTTACGGGGCTCCCTGTAAAATTTTTTTCACCAGATTTCAGCACAGCACAGAACAGTTCAATGAAATAAAATTACAACCTAAACTTGAAAAATATGAACCTGAAATCCTTGAAACCCCGCATCGGAATTCGTCCCGTGATCGACGGGCGCCGGGGCGGTATCCGCGAATCGTTGGAGGAGACCACGATGGATATGGCCCGGCGTGTAGCCGAGCTCTACGCCGGGCAGTTGCGCTATTCCGACGGCAGCCCTGTCGAATGCGTCATTGCCGACCGTTGTATCGGCGGCGTGAAGGAGGCGGCCATGGCCGCCGAGAAATTCAGCCTCCACCACGTCGGGGCCGTCGTTTCGGTGACGCCCTGCTGGTGCTACGGCGCAGAGACGATCGACATGGACCCGCTGATGCCCAAGGCGATCTGGGGCTTTAACGGAACGGAGCGCCCGGGCGCCGTTTACCTTGCTTCGGCCCTGGCCGGGCACAACCAGAAAGGCCTGCCTGCATTCGGCATCTACGGCCGCGACGTGCAGGATATGGGAGACCGTACGATTCCGGAGGATGTCCGTGAGAAGTTGCTGCGCTTCGGGCGAGCCGCGGTCGCCGTGGCGCAGATGCGCGGAAAATCCTACCTCTCGATCGGTTCGGTTTCGATGGGTATTGCCGGGTCGATTCCCGATCCCGGGTTTTTCCAGGAATATCTGGGTATGCGCAACGAATATGTCGATGCGAGCGAGATCGAACGGCGCGTTCAACTGGGAATTTACGATCCCGAAGAGTTTCGCCGGGCCATGGACTGGACGGAGAAATACTGCAAGAAGAACGAAGGTTGCGATTACAACCCCGCGCACCTTGTTTACAGCCGGGAGGAGAAAGACGCCATCTGGGAATACGTGGTCAAAATGACGCTCATCTTCCGCGATTTGATGATCGGCAACCCGAAGCTGGCCGAAATGGGCTTCGAGGAGGAAGCAATGGGGCATAACGCCATTGCGGGCGGTTTCCAGGGCCAGCGGCAGTGGACCGATTATAAGCCCGACGGGGATTTTTCGGAGGCGATACTCAATACGTCGTTCGACTGGAACGGTATCCGCGAGGCCTTCACCTTCGCAACGGAAAACGATACGCTCAACGGCGTTTCGATGCTCTTGATGCACCTCGTGACCAACCGGGCCCAGATGTTTGCCGACGTGCGTACGTTCTGGAGTCCCGAAGCCGTGGAGCGGGTCACCGGCCGGAAACTGGAAGGGCGTGCCGCCGACGGCATTATCCACCTGATCAATTCCGGCTCGTGCTGTCTCGACGCCACCGGCCGCCAGTCGGAGGACGGGCGGCCCGTGATGAAGCCATTCTGGGAGATAACTCCGGCCGAAGCCGAGGCGTGCCTCGAAGCGACGACCTGGCATCCCGCATCGCGCGAATACATGCGCGGCGGCGGATATTCGTCGTGTTTCCTTACACTGGGCGACATGCCGGTGACGATGTGCCGTGTGAACCTGGTCAAGGGACAGGGCCCCGTTCTGCAAATAGCCGAAGGGTGGGCCGTGAATGTCGACCGCGAAATTTTCGAGATCATCAACCGGCGGACCGACAAGACCTGGCCGACGACCTGGTTTGCCCCGCGCCTGACCGGACAGGGAGCCTTCCGCGACGTTTATTCGGTGATGAACAACTGGGGCGCCAACCACGGTGCGATCAGTTACGGCCATATCGGCGCCGACCTCATTACGCTGGCGTCGATGCTCCGCATCCCGGTGTGCATGCACAACGTCGATCCATCCGAAATCTTCCGCCCGAGTGCGTGGACTGCATTCGGGACAGAGCCCGAAGGGGCGGATTACCGCGCCTGCGGGAATTATGGACCGTTGTACAAATAACCGAACGATACGATCATGGCACGATTGATTAATTATATGCTTGCAGGCGCTGCGCTGGCCGTTGCCGGCTGCAACCCTGCGGAAAAAAAGTACGAAATGGGCAGTTACGGATATGACGCGAAATTCCTTCGCGACCACAAAATCGAAGTTCTCGAACTGGCAGGCCCGGAGGGCGGTGCGAAAATACTGGTCGCTCCCGGCCTCCAGGGGCGTGTGATGACCTCCACGGCCGACGGCGACGGCGGCGACAGCTACGGCTGGATCAACTACCGCTTTATCGAGGCCGGCGAACAAAGCCCGCAGTTCAATCCCGTGGGCGGCGAGGAGCGTTTCTGGATCGGCCCCGAAGGCGGTGCGTTCTCCTACTACTTCAAGCCCGGGGCCGAACAGGTCTATGCGAACTGGCTCGTCCCGGCCGTCATCGACACCGAACGATACGACATCGGGGAGCAGGCGGCCGACCGGGTGAAATTTACCAAGTCGACCGAACTGGTCAATGCGAGCGGCGTGCCGTTCCGCATGGATATCGAGCGCACGATTTCGCTGCTCGACGCAGCGACCGTCGGCGGACTGCTCGGCATGGAACTGCCTGCCGGGCTGAAGATCGTAGCCTATGAAACCGACAACCGGATTACCAACCGCGGCGAGAACGCCTGGACGAAGCAGACCGGACTGCCTTCGATCTGGCTGCTCGGCATGTTCACCCCGACGCCGACCACGACCGTGTTCATCCCTTATAACGAGGATGCCGCGGGGCCGGTTGTGAATGACACCTATTTTGGAAAAGTTCCCGCCGACCGCCTCGTGGCCGGGGACGGCATGCTGCGCTTCAAGATCGACGGAAAATACCGGGCGAAGATCGGGATTCCGGCTCCGCGCGCCAAGGGCATTTGCGGCAGCTACGACACGGAGAAACAGGTGCTCACGCTGCTGACGTACTCCCGGCCCGAAGGTCCCGCCGATTATGTGAACGGGCAGTGGGGCGAGCAGCAGGACGCCTTCAACGGCGATGTGATCAATGCCTACAACGACGGTCCGGTCGAGGACGGGTCGATCATGGGACCCTTCTACGAGATCGAAACCTCGTCTCCGGGGGCGGCCCTCGCTCCGGGCGAATCGCTTTCGCACCGGCAGGCCGTCCTGCATATCCAGGGCGATGAAGCCGCGCTTGCGAAGATTGTGGAGCGGCTTTTCGATTACGACCTTTCTGAAATCATCGCGACGTTCCGCTGAACAGTTTCCGACTGCTAACCCTTCCCCGAAACTACGACCATGAAAGAACCCATCATTCCCCGCAACGTCGTTTTTCCGTTTATCCTGCTGACGACGCTTTTCTTCGCCTGGGCGGTCCCGAACAACCTCACGGATACGATGCTGGCGGCCTTCAAGCGCATCATGAGCCTGACCGATGCCAAAACGGCATGGATACAGGTCGTCTGCTACCTGCTCGGTTACGGCTGTTTCGCCGTTCCCGGGGCCATGTTCATCAAACGCTATACCTACAAGTCCGGCGTATTGCTCGGCCTGGGGATGTATGCCCTCGGAGCCTTCCTGTTCTATCCTGCGATGCTGTGTTCGGAGGTGAACGTGGAACTGAGTTTCGTGACCTATCTTTTTGCGATCCTCATCCTCTTTGCCGGCCTCTCCATCCTGGAAACGTCGACCAACTCCTACGTCTTTGCCATGGGGCCCGAGTCGACGGCGACGCAGCGCCTCAATTTTGCGCAGTCGTTCAACCCGTTCGGGGCCATTGCCGGCGTGGTCATCAGCCAGATATTCATTCTTTCGCGACTCAATATTTTTACGGCTTCCGAGCGGGCTGCGCTGCCCGCCGCGGAACTGGCTGCGATCCAGGCCGATGAACTGAACGCCGTGACGATGACTTACGTGGCCGTGGGCGCCGTCATGGTCGTCCTGCTGCTTGCCATCTGGCTGACGCGCATGCCCAACCTGCGCGAAGAGGACAAGACGCTCCAGTTCGGGGCGACTTTCCGCCGGCTGATAAAAAACAGGAGCTATGTCTGGGGCGTCGTCGCACAATTTTTCTATGTGGGTGCGCAGATTGCGGTGTGGTCGTTCGTCATCCGGTATGCCATGCAGCAACTGCATTTCGATGCTGTGATCGCCGAACTCGGCAACGGGGCTTCGACCGAAAGCATCATTACCGCCCTGCGCGGCGTGGAACCCGTTGCCGCCGGTTTTTACGATTTCTGTGCCTGGGTCGGGCTCGACGACCTGCTGCCCCGGACGGCCGAGCAGGCCGGGGCGACTTACTATATCCTGTCGCTGGTGCTGTTCGTCACAGCCCGTTTTGTCTGCACCGGGCTGATGCGTTTTTTCTCCCCGCGCAAGATTCTCGTTACCCTTGCATGCCTGGCTGTCGTATGCTGCCTGATAGCGGTTTACGGACAGGGTGTTACGGGTGTCTACGGTCTTATGGGTATTTCGGGCTGTATGTCGCTGATGTTTCCCACGATTTACAGTTGCGGGCTCCGCGGTCTGGGGCCGGATACCAAGATCGGCGGTGCGGGTATGGTCATGGCAATTGCCGGAGCCGCCGTGCTGACGCAGATACAAGGCATCGTCTCCGACCGGATCGGAAGCATCGAAACCGCCTATTGGGTTCCGGCCGTCGCTTTTGCGGTCATCGTTTATTACAGTGTCTTTGTGTGTAAGGAAGAGCGCGCGTTATGAGGAAATATGTGATCGGAATAGACTACGGGACCGATTCCTGCCGGGCGTTGGTCGTCGACAGCGAAAACGGCCGTGAGATCGCTTCGGCGGTCTGCCATTATCCGCGCTGGAAAAAGGGGCTGTATTGCGATGCCCGCAGCCAGCGTTACCGCCAGCATCCGCTGGATTATACCGAGTCCCTTGAAAAGGCCGTCCGGGAGGCTCTCGCCGCGATTTCGGCGGAGATGCCGGGTGAAATCTGCGCCCTGGCGTTCGATACGACCGGTTCCACGCCCGTTTTGACCGATGCGCAGGGAACGCCGCTGGCGCTGACCGCGCGTTTTGCCGGGGAGCCCGATGCGATGTTCGTCCTGTGGAAGGACCACACGGCCATCCCCGAAGCCGCTGAGATCAATGCGGCGGCCAAAAAGGCCGATACGGATTATACGCTCTATTCGGGCGGCATCTACTCGGCGGAGTGGGCCTGGGCCAAAGTGCTGCATATCCTGAAAACCAATCCTGCGGTGGCGGACGCCGCCTATGCGTGGGTCGAGCACTGCGACTGGATGTGCGCGCTGCTGACGGGCAATACCCGTCCCGAAGAGCTCCTGCGCAGCCGCTGTGCCGCCGGGCACAAAGGGTTGTGGCATGCGGCGTGGGGCGGCTGGCCTCCTGCGGCGTTCTTCGACGGACTGCGGCCCGGACTGGGGCGTTTCGCCGAACGGATGTCCCCCGAAACGCACACTGCCGAGCGGATTGCCGGCGGGCTGTGCGGCGAATGGGCTGCGCGGCTGGGACTGCCGGAAGGCATTCCTGTGGCCGTCGGGGCGGTCGACGCCCATATCGGGGCTGTCGGGGCGGGCATCCGTCCCGGTGTGCTGACCCGCATCATGGGGACTTCGACCTGCGACATCGTCGTAGCTCCGGCCGGGAAACTCGACGGGGCCGTTCGCGGTATCTGCGGGCAGGTCGACGGTTCGGTCCTGCCGGGCTATGTCGGCATGGAAGCCGGACAGTCGGCTTTCGGCGATGTCTATGCGTGGTTCCGCGACCTGCTTATGTGGCCGGTGCGGGAACTGCTTCCCGAACGGGCCGACCTGGCCGAGGACGTTATTCCGCACTTGAGCCAGCAGGCGGCCGCGATCGACCCCCGGGAATCCTCGGTGCTGGCCCTCGACTGGCTGAACGGCCGCCGGACTCCCGATGCGAACCAGCTCCTGACCGGGGCGCTGACCGGACTTACGCTCGGCACTTCGGCCCCGATGATCTTCCGGGCGCTGGTCGAGGCCACGGCCTTCGGGTCGCGGGCCATAGCAGAGCGTTTTACCGGGGAGGGGGTCGAAATCCGTTCGATTCTGGCCATCGGCGGCATCGCCGTCAAGTCGCCTTTCGTGATGCAGACGCTCAGCGACGTGCTGGGCATGCCGATCCGGGTCGTCCGATACGATCAGACCTGTGCGCTGGGCGCTGCGATGTGCGCGGCCGTTGCTGCCGGAATCTATCCGACGCTGGAGGCGGCGCAGGCTGCGATGGGAGTGGGCGAGTATGTCGATTATACGCCCGATCCCGAGCGTCGCGCCTTCTATGAAAAACAATATGAACGCTATGCGGCCCTCGGC
This sequence comes from Alistipes sp. D31t1_170403_E11, assembly GCF_015553985.1. Taxonomy (NCBI): domain Bacteria; kingdom Pseudomonadati; phylum Bacteroidota; class Bacteroidia; order Bacteroidales; family Rikenellaceae; genus Alistipes; species Alistipes sp. D31t1_170403_E11. Next base: position 305,977 of record NZ_JADNHQ010000004.1, read on the forward strand.
CGTTTTATGGAACTGCAAACCAATGACTGATACTATGAGACACCGTATGCTCCAATGCCTGCTGGCAATCGCGGCCCTGCTTCCTTTCGGAATCCGGGCGCAGGAGAAGGTTCCCGTTGCTTACTGGAATTCGAACAACGCGATTTCGCCTTTCCGGCTGCCTCCGCCGCCTGTGGGGTTCACGCCGGAATACCTCGACCTCGACGGCGACGGGAAACCGGACGCGATCCGTTCGCTTACCCACAACGACGTTCCTGTGCTCTGGCTCGACGACGACGGCAATATGAAGCCCGGCGACCTGGAAGGGGATACGGTCAACGACTGCCTTTTGATCGACCGCAACAAGGACGGGATTTACGACCTCATCGTGAAGTGGGCCGATCTCGACGGCGACGGCCGGGCCGACCTGCAACTGGTCGCCGAATACCCGTTCGAACCGACCGACGAAGTGTGGCCCAACGGTCATTACATGGTCGTGCTGGATACAGACAAGGACGATATTTTCAACTACATCGACTGGAATACCTTCCGGCTGGAGTGCTGGCAGAAGTCGGGCATCTGCGATTTCTTCCCCGATTACAGCGGCAAAACCGCCTTTATGAAGATGCACGCCTCGACGGACAAGATCGGCGATTTGCGGCTCAACTGGGAAAATCCGTTTCTTTTCTACGATCCCGACAAGGACGGGCTGACCGAGATGGCGATCCGCCTTTTGGACTCCCCGCCGCACATGAAAGACCCGACGCTGCCCAACACCTACGACCACATGCAGTTGACGGGGCGCATCGACTGGGTTTCGATCGCCGTCGACCTGGATAACGACAACCGCCCGGGCCAGGAGTTCGATTTCGACTTTACGTTGGGCTTCCAGGGCGAGGGGTTCGATTATTCCGACCAGGTCCATCCGCTCCGCAACATGCGCGGACTGCCCGAGGCCGACAAGTTCTTCCCCGACCCCCGTTTCCGGCAACTGACCGAGTTGGTTTATCCCGACCACGAACATGCCTACGACCTGATCTTCAAGCGCGGAAAATGGAACCGCGTGAACTTCGTTTTCGACGAGGACGACGACTGCGGCCGCTGGGAGCGCGTGGAGTTTTGCGACAACCTCGACCCCTTCAAGGTCGGGCGCAGCCGCGGTGGTTTCGACAACCATTCCCAATCCGATCCTTCGGGCGACCGCGGGGAGTGGGACATGGATAATTCCGGCGGCGGGAAGCTCTACATCAGCCGTTTCGACGGTCGTTTGCACCTCTACGGAGCCGAAACCGGCATTTGGCGCATCGACCAGAATACGACCTATTATCAAGGCTGGGACCGGCTCTGGCAGCGCCGCGACCCCGAACGTTTTGCGACGGTGCGCTATACGGACCGGGACGGGAACGGGTTCTTCGATTATATCGAGTACGACCTCGACGGCGACCACACGTTCGAAACGACGGTCGACCTGAAAGCATTGGGTGTCGACGACCGCTGCGAACTGATCGACGTGTCGGGTTTCCGCTACCGCGATTATACGAAGATGATGCAGCGTATGGCCGACAACATGTGGCAGCAGGCGCAGCAGGCCCTAAAGGTCGCCGAGCGCCACGGGCTCAACACCATGTGGTATGCCAAGTTGAAACAGGTCTCGTCGATCCGCGAACGATACCATAAGGGCTACTGGCTGCAATATTACCTCTACCGCGACCTGGAAGACAAATTTATCCGTGAGCAGCGCAGCGACCTGCTGGCACAACTGAACAAAGCCTATTTTTCGGCCGATTGGAAAAGTCTGAATAAAAAATAACAGGAATGCGTTTACCGTTGAAATATTTCGTTGCCGCCGGGTTGTTTTTGCTCGGTGTCGCCGCTTACGGGCAAAACGAGCCCCGGACAGACGCCCCGGATGCGTTTTACTTTTTCTCCCCGGAGGACGTGGCCAACCTGCGCGAATCGGCAAAAACCGATTGGGGCATGCGGATCGTGGCGTCCATGCGCCGGGGTGTCGAGGAACGCATGACGCACGACATGGAGGTTCCCACGCTGGAAGCCGGACACGGCCACTTCTACGTCTGCCCGATCCACAATGTCACCTTCTCGTTCCGCTGGGACCATCCTACGGCCCACTATTGCGCCGCCTGCGACAAGGAGTACCGGGGCGTGAACCGCTACAACTGGGGGTGGGTGAACTTCGTACATGCCCGCAACCTGAGCTTTTTGACAAACTGCATGTACCTCTACCTGGCTACGGGCGAATCCCGTTATGCGGAATATATCCGCGACATGCTGCTCGACTACTCGAACATGTATCCCGATTACATGGTACACAACGCCTGGCGCAAGCCTTCCGAGGCACACAGCGGCAAGATGTTCGGACAGAGCCTCGACGAATCGGTGTGGTTCAGTTCGGCGGCCCGGGCCTATGTCGCCGTCCGCGGGACGCTGACCGGGGCTCAGCAGCAGAAAATCGAACGCGACCTTTTCCGGCAGGGGGCCGACCTGCTGCTGCGCCGCCGCGACGGCGGCAACTGGCAGGTGTGGCACAACTGCGGCCTGACGGCGCTGGCAATCGCCTTGCGCGATGACGGGTTGATCCGTGTGGCGCTCGACGATCCCCAATGCGGTTACCGGACGCTGATGGCGAAACACGTCTATGCGGACGGATGGTGGAACGAAGGTTCGCCGATCTACCATTTTTATCCGCTCGGGGCTGTCGTGATGACGGCCGACGCCGTGCGCTGCCGCAACATCGATCTGTATGACAAACAGTTGTATAATATGTTCGCATCGCCGGTGCGGGGCGTCTATCCCGACCTGACCTTTCCGGCCCACAACGACGGCTGGTACGGCGAGTCGCTCATTGCACAGGCCGGGCTGTTCGAAGCGGCGTACGCCCGTTTCCGCGACCCGCTTTTCCGCGATGTGCTGGCCCAATGCTACCGCCATGTCGAGCGGGGCAGCGGTTATGCCCTGCTGAATCCGGAACAGATCGCCCCGGCGTCGGAACCGATGCGGCAGGGAAGTTACCGTTTCGAGGATGCTGGATTCGCCCTGCTGCGCAGTTCCGCGGCGACTGTCGTGATGAAATACGGTCCGCACGGGGGCGGCCACGGGCATCCGGATAAACTCTCGATTTCGGTGCACGACGGAACAAAAGAGCTGGTCTCCGATTTCGGGACTTCGGCCTACGGCGCTCCCGACTATACGAAATGGTATCGCAAGACGCTGGCGCATAATACGGTGACGGTCGACGGGCAGGACCAGCGGGAGGTTGCCGGGGAGTTCGTGGCGTTCGACGCGCGGCCCGACGGAGGAACGGTTTCCGCCCGGGCCGATGAGGTCTATCCCGGTGTGGAGATGTCGCGCCGGCTGACGCTGAAGGGGGCGGTGCTTATGGACCGGTTCGTCTGCCGTTCGCAGGAGGAACACCGCTACGACTACGTGCTGCTGTTCAACGAACGGCCCGTGCTGAGCGGCAAAAGCCTCGGCGGGGCGGTGTTCGGCGAAGAGCCTTATGCCCGCATCCGGGAGGTGGAGCGCTATGCCTTTAAAAAGAACTTTACGGTCCGTACGGGCGATGCCGAGGTGCGGATCGAGGCTTCGGCCCCGGTGGAGGTCTTCGTCGGCGAGGCTTCGGGCATACCCCCGACCAACCCCGGAGTAAAAACCGTGAGCGGAAGCGAGAAGCGGCCCGTGCAGCCGGCCTATCCGGTGATCGTCCGTGTGACGGGCCGGGGCATGACGATCGACGCACAATGGAAGATCAATCAGTAATCATCATAAACTACGACTCGACAAAATGAAAAAATGTTTATCCCTGCTGGCGCTCATCGGTTTGCTGGCATTGCCGGGCGGGAACGTCGCGGCCGCGAAGAAAAAGACGACCGGGCTGAAACCTTACAGTTGGGCCTCCGAGGTCGAGCTGCTCAAACGGGTGGATCAGTTGCCTCTCTACCGTGACGGCATGGTAGAACAGGTTTCCAGCTACGACCCTACGGGTGGTAACGAGGACGGTTTTGCCGGAAAGTACTCCTACATCCGCAAGGAGGGCGACAAGCTGGTGTTGGCGGAACTGGAGGGCCCCGGCGTTATCCAGCGCATCTGGACCCCGACGCCTACCGACGACATGCTGGAATTTTACTTCGACGGCGAGTCGACGCCCCGCCTTCGCCTGCGCTTTTCGGATCTCTTCTCCGGAAAGGTCTACCCCTTCGTGAAACCCATGTGTGCCAATGAAATAGGCGGTTATTACTGCTACGTGCCGATTCCCTATGCCAAGTCGTGCAAGATCGTCTTCTGCGGCAAAAAGATCATGTTCCACCAGTTCCAGTACCGCAGCCTGCCGGGTTACGACGTGAAGACCTGGACCGGGGAGTTCTCTTCCGAGGAGCGCGACATGCTCGCTTCGGTGTGCAACGTGTGGTCGGAGATTTCGCCCGCATGCACCGATTATGCCGTCGGGAAGTCAGAAGGGGTGCGCCTCGTGGAGAAACAGTTCACGCTGCTGCCCGGCGATGAAACCGTTTTCTTCGAACAGCAGACGGGCGGCCGCATCGCGGGATTCGAGATCGACGGCGGAGCCTCGTTCGAAGGATTTGACCGCGACGTGCTGCTTTGCGCCCGCTGGGACGACGACACACGCCCGGCGATCCACGCGCCCCTGGCCGATTTTTTCGGTTACGCTTACGGAAAAAAGGCCATGCGCAGCATGCTGATCGGCTGCCGCGGCGATGTCAACTACTGCTACCTGCCCGCGCCGTTTGACACCCGCTCCGAGTTGAAACTCCGCTATATCGTTCGCGAAGGTGTCCGCCAGAACCCGATCCAGGTGACCACCCGGGTGTGGGTCAACGACCGGGCGCGCGACATCCGCGCCGAAGGCCGTCTTTACACCGCCTGGCGCCGGGAGATCAACCCCGCCAAGGGCGAATACTACAAATTCCTTTCGAAGGAGGGCCGCGGCCACTACGTGGGTACGGTGCATCAGGCGCAGGGCTTCCTGGCCGAGATGACCGGCTTTTTCGAGGGCGACGACTCGACCTATATGGACGGTAAGATGCGCCTGCACGGTACGGGTTCGGAGGACTACTACAACGGCGGCTGGTATGCCATGCTCGACCGTTGGGACCGCGGCGTGAGCCTGCCGCTGCACGGTTCGCTCGACTATTCGCTGCCGATGGCGCGCACGGGCGGCTACCGTTTCTACATGAACGACAAACTCTCGTTCGACCGCGAGTTCTACATGGGCATCGAGCACGGCCCCTCGGGCAACGAATACCCGGTGGATTACACCTCGGTGGCTTTCTTCTACGGTGAAACGCCCTCCACGGAGTGCATGGAACCCACGCAGAGCCTGCGGACGGTCTATATTCCCGACAGACACACGTTCTATCCGCAGGCCATGCGCCTGTCGCTGGGCAACAACGCCCAGGTGCGTTTCGGCGATTTTCCGCGCGGCATGACCGTCTCTTCGCGCGGCACGGGGCTGGTGCGCGTGCTGCTCGAAGATGTCCCCGAAGGGCGTTACAGGGTCTATTTCGACTATTACGAGAAAACCAACGGCGCGGAATTTTCCGTCTGGCAGCGGCAGGGGATGCTCTCCGGCTGGCGCAGTTCGAAAGGTGACGCCGAGAAACTCGTGCCGCGTTTCTACGCCGGCGACATCGTGCTGACCCCGCAGACCAATTCGGTTTCGTTCCAGATCCGCGGAAACGGTTATAAATCGGAGTTCGAGTTCGCGAATATTTACCTTGAAAAGATTCCCGAATAGTCATGAAAAAGATACTGATTCTCTGCGGCGTTTTGTGCGTTTTTGCACAGGGCCTCCATGCGCAGAAGGAATACAAGGCGTACATGATCTCCAACGCGCATTTCGATTCGCAGTGGAACTGGGACGTGCAGACCTCGATCGACGTGTATATCCGCAATACGATGGTCCAGAATTTCTGGCTGCTGGAACGCTATCCCGACTATGTTTTCAACTTCGAGGGAGGCGTTAAGTACAGTTGGATGAAGGAGTATTATCCCGAAATGTACGGGCAGGTGAAGGAATGGATTCGCCGTGGCCGTTGGAACGTCTGCGGCAGTACGTGGGACGCTACCGACCCCAATATTCCCTCTCCGGAGTCGTTTTTCCGCAACATCCTCCTGGGCCAGCAGTTCTACCGCGAGGAGTTCGGCGTGCGGTCGAACGACATTTTCCTGCCCGACTGCTTTGGTTTTGGTTATACGCTTCCGACGATCGCCGCCCATGCGGGACTGATCGGATTCTCGACCCAGAAACTCCAGTGGCGCAAACATCCCTTTTACGGGGAGGCGAAAGTGCCCTTTTCGATCGGGCTCTGGCAGGGCATCGACGGCTCGCGCCTGATGGCGGCCCTGAATGCCAACGATTACAATACGCGCTGGGACGGCCGCGACATGAGCCGCGACGAGGGCATCATCGCGCTGGCGAAAGGCGGGGTGAACAACACGGCCTACCGCTATTACGGGGTGGGCGACCGCGGCGGTTCGCCGACGATCCCGACGCTGGTTTCCCTGGAGAAGGGGGTTCACGGCGACGGTCCGCTGGAGGTCGTCAGCGCCCGTGCCGGGCAGATGTACGAAGACTATTACCCCTTCGACAAGCATCCCGAGCTGCCCGTCTACGACGGCGAACTGCTCATGGATGTCCATGCGACGGGCTGCTATACGTCACAGGCGGCGATGAAACGCTTCAACCGCCGCAACGAACAGTTGGCCGACGCCGCCGAACGCGCCTCGGTCATGGCCCACTGGCTGGGGGCTGCTGCCTATCCGGCCGAAGAACTGCGCACCGAGTGGCGCAGGTTCATCTGGCATCAGTTCCACGACGACCTGACGGGAACGAGTATTCCCCGCGCCTATACTTTTTCGTGGAACGACGAACTGATCGCCCAGGATAAATTCGCCAACCTTGCGGCTTCGGCCTCGGGCGGTGTTTCCCGTGCGTTGGATACGCGGGTGAAGGGGATTCCCGTGGTGGTCTACAACCCCGTGGCCGAAATCCGCCGGGAAGTTGTCGAGGCGGAGGTCGCCGCGGCTACGCAGCCGCGCGCCGTATCGGTCTGGTCGCCGCGCGGCGAGCGGGTTCCGGCCCAGTTGCTCGGTTACAAGGACGGCAAGGCGCGCATTGCCTTTGCCGCCGAAGTAGGGGCGGTCGGTTACGCCGTTTATGACCTGCGCATGCAGGGTGCGGCGGTACGGTCGTCGCTGAAAGCGACGCCGAACAGCCTCGAAAACCGGATTTATAAACTGACGCTCGACGCCAACGGCGATATTGCTTCCGTACTCGACAAGCGTTCGGGCCGTGAACTGGTGCAGGACGGAAAGGCTTTCCGGCTGGCGATGTTCACCGAGAACAAGTCGACCGACTGGCCTGCCTGGGAAATCTGGAAGGAGACGATCGACCGTGCGCCCGAAGCCGTTGCCGACGATGTGGTGATCTCGGTTGCGGAACAAGGGCCCTTGCGGGCGACGCTGAAGGTGAGCCGCCGTCACGGGAAGAGTACGTTCGTGCAGTATATCAGCCTGACCGAAGGTGCTGCCGACGACCGGATCGACATTCGTAACGAAGTGGACTGGCAGAGCGAGAACGCGCTGCTCAAAGCCGAGTTCCCGATGTCGGTTTCGAATCCCGAAGCGGCCTACGACCTCGGCCTGGGCTATATCCGCCGCGGCAACAATACCCCGACGGCCTACGAAGTTTACGCCCAGCAGTGGGCGGACCTGACGGACCGGGACGGTGCATACGGCGTGGCGGTGATGAACGACTGCAAGTATGGCTGGGACAAACCCGACGACCATACGCTGCGCCTCACGCTGCTCCATACGCCTACGCCCGGACGCCATTATAAATACCAGTCCCGGCAGGATATCGGCCGTCATGTTTTCACCTATTCGATCGTCGGTCACACGGGCGATCCGGTCGCCGGACGCATCGCTTCGAAAGCCGAGTCGCTCAACCAGCCGCTGGCCGCTTATGCGGCTCCCAAACATGCAGGCGGTCTGGGGAGGGAGTTTTCGTTCCTGTCGGTTTCGACCCCGCAGTTGGCCGTGAAGGCCCTCAAACAGGCCGAGGACGGCAGCGGATATGTCCTGCGCCTGAATGAGATGAGCGGCAAACCGCTGGAACAGGGCGAAATCCGTTTCGCAGCGCCGATCGAAGCCGCCTATGTGCTCAACGGGGTCGAGGAACGCCGAGCGGAAGCCCGGTTCGAAGGAAATCGCCTGATCGTGTCGAGCGGACGTTTCGCGCCTTCGACTTACCTGGTGAAGTTACGCACAAGCGACATCCGGCTGAATGCACCTTCGTCGCTGTCGGTCGATTTGCCCTGCAACGACTACGCTTTTACGGTGGATGCGTTCAACCGGCAGGGAAACCTCGACGGGAACGGAAATTCGTATGCCGCCGAACTTGTTCCCGAAGAGGTTGTTTCCGAGGGGGTTGTATTCAGGGTGTCGAACGACGTGGAGCGGAAGAATGTCGTGAAGTGTGACGGGCAGCGTATTGTGTTGCCGCAGGGGAACTATGGGCGCGTTTACCTGCTTGCGGCTTCGCTCGACGGGGATCGTGATGCCGAGTTCGCCGTCGACGGCAAATCGTTCTGTTGTCCGGTTCCCTGTTACTCGGGCTTTTTCGGCCAGTGGGGGCACGACGGCGGGGACGGTTTCGTGAAAAACGGCGACCTGGCCTATGTCGGGACCCATCGCCACAGTGCAGATCACGGAAACGAATCTTACGTATTTACGTATATGTATAAAATCGGTTTGCCGGTTGAGGCCGGGGCGAAAGAGCTGACGCTGCCCAAGGACCGTAATGTCGTTGTTTTTGCCGTTACCATGTCAGACAATCAGAACGATAACCTACCGCCATTGAATGAAATAAGGGCCTTGCCCTAAAGCATCTCCGAGAGACCGGTTTCGTCAGAAACCGGTCTCTTTTTTCTGTTCCGGACGGGAAAATTTACGCTATTCCGACATTATTGATATTTCTTGTTTCATTTAAAATATTATGATGTATATTTGATTTTAGATCAGCACAGCACAGCATAGTGAAGCAATACCAGATAACTCATTAGCCATTTATTCGAACATTCAAAAGAGGATGATTATGTAAAAAAGGCATGCCTTGACATGCAGCCGAAATCACAATGCCCAATCTTTATCCGAACAAAAACCAACTTAAATCAAATGAATGCTTATGAAAACTATTACTACTAAAATCTGTTTGTGGGGGATGTTCCTGCTGGCAGCGGTCTGGGTGCAGGCCGTCCAAGGACAGACTGCAGCTCCGCAGACCGGAAGGAGTGTATCCGGTACGGTTGTCGACGAAAAGGGCAATCCCGTAATCGGAGCTTCCGTGATTGTAAAAGGTACGCAGCGGGGCGCTGTAACCGATTCCGACGGCCGGTATATGATCGGCGGGGTGGGCAGCGGCGATGCGTTGCAGTTCTCCTACCTGGGCTACTATTCCGTCACGGAAAAGGTCGGAACCCGCACCACCGTCGATGCGGTCCTTTCCGAGATGTCCAACCTGCTCAACGACGTTGTGGTCGTGGGCTACGGCGCGCAGAAGCGTGCGTCGATCACGGGAGCCGTCGCATCGGTCGGCGACAGCGACCTCGACCGTGTGCACAGCGCGACGACCAGCGCCATGCTTTCGGGTAAACTGCCGGGCCTCTCGTTCCGCCAGGCCGACGGCAGGCCGGGCGCCGGGGCCACGATCCAGGTCCGTAACTTTGGCGCCGACCCGCTCTTCGTCATCGACGGAGTCCCGCAGGACAAGGGCGGATTCGACCAGTTGGCTCCCACCGACATCGAATCCATTTCAGTGCTGAAAGACGCTTCGGCTGCCATCTACGGCCTGCGTGCCGGTAACGGCGTTGTGCTGGTGACCACCAAACGGGGACAGGAGAACACTCCGGCGCGCATCAATGTCAACATGTACTACGGCTGGCAGAACTGGACGCGTTTTCCGCGCGGTACGAATGCCTACGAATGGATGCTGGCGCAGACCGAAGGCCTCGTGAACCAGGGCCAGAATCCGACCCTCACGCCCGAGGAGCTGGAAAAGTGGCGCGTGGGCAAGGAAAAAGGCTATCAGAGTTTCGACTGGTACGACTACATCGTACAGCGCAATGCTCCCCAGGCGTCGATCAATGCCAATATTTCCGGCGGCGGCAAGGAGACCAAATACTATGTTTCGGTGTCGCACATGAGCCAGGACGCCGCCTTCCGCGACTATAACTACCGGCGTTCGAACGTCCAGAGCAACTTCGAAACCAACATCGGCAAGCGGATGCGCGCCGGCGTCAACCTGAGCGGCCGCATCGATTCGAAACGCAATCCCGCTGTTTCGGGCGCCGATGCCGACGACTACTGGCAGCCCCGTAACGCCCTGCTGAACCTGCTGCCCACGGAGCGACCCTATGCCAATGACAACCCGATGTATATCAGCGCAACGCAGGTTCCCGAAGCGAACTGGGCCGGTATCAACTACCAGAATTCTGGCTACTACAAATACGACCTGCGCGTGATGCAGGCCAACATGTTCGCCGAGTACAAATCCTACTATGTGCCGGGGCTGACCGGACGCGTGACCTACTCGTACCAGATGGCCGACAATGTGATCGACAATTTCGAGTATGCCTACGACGCCTATACCTACAACAGCGATAAGGATACCTACGACAAGAAAGCCGTCAATGCGACTGCAAACCGCGAGCAGACCCACAAGAAGGTCTTCAACACGATGTTGCAGTTCATGATCAACTACAACCGTACGTTCGCCGAGAAGCACAACGTGAGCGCCGTGCTGGCCAATGAGCGTACGACCTACCGTACGACCGACGAACTGGTGAAGGCGTCGCCCAACAACAATGTCATTCCGATCATCATGCTCGGCGACATCAAGGGCTATACGGCTTCCGATAAACCGCAGGCCCGTGTGGGTTACGTCGCCCGTGTGAACTACAATTTCGACAATCGTTACTATATCGAGTTTTCGGGCCGTTACGACGCTTCCTGGAAATTCATATCGACCAAGCGCTGGAGTTTCTTCCCTTCGGTTTCGGGAGCGTGGCGCATTACGCAGGAACCTTTCTTCAAGAACAACGTCAAGTCGGACGTGCTGAGCGATTTGAAGATCCGGGCTTCCTACGGAGTCGTCGGCGATGACGCCGTAGGCGGCGACTACGACTACGTGGCAGGATACAACAACAACACTTCGGTCAGCATCCTCGACGGCGAAGCGGTCGTAGGCATTCGTCCCCGCGGCGAGCCGGTGACGAACGTAAGCTGGATGAAGAACCACTTTACCAACGTCGGACTCGACTTCGGGTTCTTCGGCGGAAAACTCTACGGCAGTTTCGACTATTTCTACCGCAAGCGTACGGGATTGCTGGCCACGCGTAACGACCTGGTTCTCCCGAGCGAGGTAGGCTATTCGCTGGCGAACGAGAACCTGAATGCCGATGCGCATTACGGTTTCGAAATCGCGCTGAACTACCGCAACCGTTTCGGACAGCTCGGCTTCCAGGTCGGCGCCAATATTTCCTACGCCCGCCGCAAGATGGTTTCGGTCTACAACGAGCGTTTCGCCAATTCGCTTCACCGCTACCGCAACGGGCAGGAAGGCCGCTACACCTATGTGAACTGGGGTTACAACACGATTGGCGTGTTCCAGAACCAGGACCAGATCAACAACTGGCCGGTCAACATCGACGGCAAGGGTAACACCACGCTGCTGCCCGGCGACTTCATCGTTGAGGATGTCAACGGCGACGGCCGCATCGACTCGCAGGACGAACGTCCGATAGCCTACCAGGACAACTCGTCGGTCGCTCCGCAGCCGATCGTCAACGGCGGCCTCACCTTCGGCTTCGACTGGAAGGGTATCGACCTGTCTGCCGATTTCTCGCTGGCTGCGGGCTATGCCTTCACGCCCAACTGGGAGACCCGCTGGCCTTTCCAGAACGGCCGTACGCTGGTGCGCGAGACGCAGTTCAAAAACCGCTGGCGGCATGAGGACCCGTTCGATGCCAACAGCGCATGGATTCCCGGCGACGTTCCCGCCCTGCGTTTCACGGCCCGCGAATACGTCTCCTGGAACCGCAACCTCGATTATTGGACCACCAACGTTGTGGCGTTCCGCCTCCGGTCGCTCGAAGTCGGCTACACGCTGCCTAAGAAATGGCTTGCCGCAGCCCGTATCCAGAAGGTGCGTTTCTACGTCAACACCTACAACCTCTTCTCCATCGACAATGTGAAGAAATACGGTGTCGACCCCGAAATTTCCGACCGTAACGGTATGCAGTATCCCCAGAACCGGGTGGTCAACATCGGTGCAAACCTGACGTTCTAACTTTAAAACCGAATACTGATGAAAAACTTCAATATATTCCTGTTGGCTGTTCTGCTGCTCTTCACGGGCTGCGATGGTGACGAACATTTCCTGACGAAGTCGCCGACCGATATTTTTGTGGATGAGGATGTCTGGAAAAACGAGGCGCTGATCATGGGCCTGGTTTCCGACCTCTATTCCCGCTATGCAGACTACCAGACCGTTGAAAAATGGTATTCGTTCTGCGACCTGGACGAGGCCTACTGCTCCAATGCCGTAGACCGCAAACGCCATCAGAACGCTACGTGGGGCTATGGCGAGCAGGCTTCGTGGGATTATGGCTACGTGCGCCATATGAACCTTTTCCTGCAAAAATGTGCGCGGGCCGATGCTTCGGTCTTCGCCAAGAACAGCCGCGAGCGGCTGATGGCCGAGGTTCGTTTCCTGCGTGCGGCCTACTACTTCGCCATGGTCAAACGAATGGGCGGCGTGCCGCTGATCACCGAACCTCTGCAATACGATTACAGCGGCGATGTGACCTACCTCTACCGTCCGCGTAATCCGGAATACGAGATTTACGATTTCATACTCCGGGAGTGCGAGGAGATCAAGACCCTGCTGCCGAACGATCCTTCGGTCAAGTCGCGTGCCACCAAAGCCGCTGCGCTGGCGATGCGTTCGCGTGCGGCCCTTTATGCGGGTTCGATCGCCAAATACGGTGCGCTCCGTACGCCCGAGGTGACGCTTCCCGGCGGCGAGGTGGGTATTCCGGCTGAAAAAGCGGACTATTACTACGACATCGCCCTCAAGTCGGCGCAGGAGATCATGACCGACAACCTCTATGACCTCTACAAGAAAAATCCCTCCGACCTTGCGGATAACTTCGCTTCGATGTTCCTCGACAAGTCGGACGCCAATACCGAGGCCATTTTCGTGAAGGATTACCTTTCGCCCAACAAAATCCACAATTATACGGTTTACAGCCTGCCGCAGTCGATGAGCGAATACCCGCGTTACAACGGTTCGCTGTGCGCCACGCTCAACCTCGTGCAGATGTACGAACTGCTCGACGGCAATAAGATCGAGCCGCTGAAGATCGGTACGCTCTCTGATCCGGTGTTCTACGACAAACCGGGCGACGTGTTTGCAGGACGCGATGCGCGTCTCGCCGGTACGGTGATCCTTCCGGGCAGCTCGTTCCGGGGTACTCCCGTCGACATCTGGGCCGGCTATGTGACGCTCTCCGGCCAGCTCGTGAGCGGCAATGCTCCAGGCGCCGAAGGCACGTTGCCCGGCACGACCGAGAAAGTGCAGGTCGTCGGCAAGGACGGTCCGTGCGAGGCCGCCGAATTCAATACGCATACGGGTTTCTACGTGCGCAAGTACAACGATACCAAAGCCGGTTCGGGCGACGAGAAGACGGGCAGCGAGGTGTGGTTTATCCGCTATCGCTTCGGCGAGGTGCTGCTCAATGCCGCCGAAGCCGCGTTCGAACTCGACCAGAAGGGGCTGGCCGCACAATACCTCTCGCGTCTGCGCGAACGTGCGGGATTCACCACGAAGCTGGTCGACACGGACATCACTTTCGACCGGATCGTGCACGAGCGCAAGGTCGAACTGGCTTACGAAGGACACGAACTTTGGGATATGAAGCGCTGGCGCCTGGCCCACCTTGTGTGGAACGGCCAGAATATGAACGATACGCCGAGCAATCCCGCTGTCGCCGATGCCGTCAATACGCAGTGTCTGGGGCTCTGGCCGCTCAAGGTGCATGCCCCCGGGCAGCCTGTCAACGGCAAGTGGGTTTTCACGGTGCGTAAGCCCAGCCATGTAACGGCCGCACACCAGTTCCGGATCGGCAATTATTACTCGGAGATCAACACCACGATCCTGAGCAATAATCCCCAGATCGTCAAACAGCCTAACCAGTAATGAAAAACATTTCCAGATTATGAAAAAGCTATTTTATTTGGCAATATGTGCACTGGCGCTGACCTTCGCCGCGTGCGAATACGATAACTACGACGAACCCGAATCGCGTTTTTCCGGCCGTATCCTCTATAACGGTGAACAGCTCGGCTTCGGCTACAACGAGGTTTATATCGAACTGTGGGAGCAGGGCGACTGGCAGTTGAAGCAGGCTATCCGTGTGAACGTCAATATCGACGGGACGTTCTCGCAGGTGCTTTTCGACGGCGACTACAAGATGGTCATTCCCAAATCGGCGCGTCCGTTCGTGATGGAGCAGGACACCGTTCTGGTGAAAATCCGGGGTAATAAGGAGATGGATATCGAGGTAACGCCTTACTACACGATCGAGAATGTGAAGTACAAGTACAACGCCGAGGCCGACAAACTGGAATGCACCTGTTCGATCCGGCAGGTCGTAACCGACCCCGCCGAAGCCAAAACGGTGAACATCATGCGCGAGTACGTCGGCAAGACGGCCTACCTGTACCAGGGTTCGCAGATCAACTGGCATACGCTCAATACGCAGAACAATCCCGGCGGAAGCCTCGATAACGTCATTTTCTCGGGGCCTGCGGTCAACAGTTCGAAACTTCCTGCCGCCCAGAACTATATTTTCGGACGGGTGGCCGTTCAGGTGAACGGAATATCCCCGATGCTGATGACGCATCCCAAGAAGATAACTTTCAGGTAGCCGGTCAGGCTGTAAGCCGGGGGAGGCGGATTGAATCCGTCTTCCCCGGCCTGCGTAAATCGTTATGAAGTGCATTTTGCTGTTTTTGGCCGTGTTGTTGTGCGGCCCGATGCCGGCCGCGGCCGGGAATCCGTTTCTCCGAGCGGAGGAGCAGGCTCCGTTTGTCGTGGCCCACGGCGGATGCAAACACCTGTTTCCCGAAAATACGATGGTCGCCTTTGACGGCGCCGTGGCGCTGGGGGTCGATATGCTCGAAATGGATGTCCGGCTGACGGCTGACGGTGTCCTGGTGACGCACCACGACGATACGCTCCGGCGTACGAGCGACGGCGAAGGGCCGATCATCGGCTATACGCTCGAAGAACTGGGGCGTTTCAACTTCGGGGCGAAGTTTGCCGGGCTTGAAAAGAGCTATCCCTACCGCGACCGGAAAGTCCGTATCACGACCCTGGAAGAAGTGTTGTTGAAATACGGGGCCATGAAACGGATGTTTATCGAAATCAAGGGTGAGGGCGAAGAGGGGATGCGCTGTGCCGGGAAACTGGCGGAACTGCTCCGTCGGACCGCAACGGAGGATCGCGTGCTGGTTTCGGCCTTCGACGACCGGATTGTCCGGCATTTCAGGAAAGTTTCGCAGGGACGTGTACAAACGGCCATGGGACGCCGGCATATCAGGCGTTTTGTGGTGTTGAGCAAAATGGGCCTCGGTTTTTTGTGGTGCGGGAAGCACCGGTCGATGCAGATTCCGCTCCGTTCGGGCAAGACCCGTCTCGACCGGCCCTCCATCGTGCGCACGGCGCGCCGCAAGGGAATCTCGGTCTACTATTGGACCGTCAATAAAACCGAGGATATGCGACGCCTGGCAGCCTTGGGTGTTGACGGCGTGATCACCGACCGCCCCGACCGCCTTCCCGGAGAGTGGGTCAGAACATCCGCTGATTGAGCCGCCTGTATTTTTTCGGCGTCTGGTTGTAGAGCGACTTGAATGTTTTGTAGAAGTGTCCCAGGTTCGGGAAGCCGCAGTTGGAGCTGATCTCCTTGATCGGCATGTTGGTGATAATGAGTTGTGTGGCTGCGTAACGCATCTTGAGTTCGTTGATCAGTTCGGTCAGCGATTTGCCGAAGTGGAGCCGGACGGTCCGGTTGACGTAGTCGCCGTTCCTGCCGCAGAGCGCTACGAATCCTGCGCAGCCCCGGCAGAAGAGGTCGGAAGTCGTGTATTCCTGAATGGCGTGTACGAGCCAGACCGGGGTGTCGGCCGGCGTAGACAAGGTTTCGCAGAGGGTTATTTGCCGGAACACGGACAGCAGCAGGCTGTCGAGTTCGATGTTGCTTCGCGGATGGCCCATCGCCTCCTCCGCATGCGCCGAGAGCTGGTGCAGGATTTCGGCCGGGAGTTGTATCCGGTAGGGCATCGGTCCGGACGACCAGAAATAGTGGGTGCAGTCCGGGAAATAACGTTTGTGGAAATGGTGCAGCGTTTCGACGGGGAATGCAATGTTAATCAGCGTAATTCCTCCGCCCTTGGTCGGGGCTGCGTACGTATGGGCGTCCTGCGGCCGTATCATGATCAGGTCGCCCGGCCCGATGCGCTGGCGTTCGCCGTTGACCAGGTGATACCCCGCACCCTTCTCGATCCAGAGCAGTTCCGCATAGTCATGCGTGTGGAAGGAGAGGTCCTGCCGGGAGATGATGTTGACGCGGGCCATGTGAAATGTTTCGCCCGGGTGAAGGAAGCCGGATAGTTCGAAAACAGGAATGTCCATGGGGCTGTATGTTTTTACAATGTTACGGATAATTTGTGAAATAGGCAAGTGCTAAAAATCGGTTTAGAAGAATAAAAGCAATTATTTTCTATGAATAAGTACGGTAAGACGAGATTGAAATGAAGAATGCGATAACAGGCATGATAACCCGTGTGCAGCGGATGTCGATCCACGACGGACCGGGCATCCGCACGACATTGTTCCTGAAAGGGTGCAATTTCCGTTGCCGCTGGTGTCATAACCCCGAAACGTGGCGGCGGGAAACGCAGGTCGAACGGATCGGGGAACGCTGCGTCGCCTGCGGAGCCTGTACGCTCGTTTGCGGGTCCGGCGCCCTGCGGATGGAAAACGGGGCTGTACGCCTCGACCGGGAACGGTGCGACGCCTGCGGGCGGTGTGCCGATGTCTGCCCTGCGCAGGCGATGAACCTCGTGGGAAAAGCGGTTTCGGTGGACGATGTGATGCAGGAACTGCAACGCGATATTCCTTATTTCGAAGAGTCGGGCGGCGGCGTTACCGTTTCCGGCGGCGAACCGCTGCTGCAACCCTTGTTTGTCCGGGAACTGCTGCTGCACTGCCGGGCCGGGGGGATTCCGACTGCCGTCGAGACGAACCTGTCCGTACCGTCCGGGCTGATCGCCGGGTTGCTGCCGCTGGTCGATTTGTGGATGTGCGACCTGAAAGCGGCCGACGACGGGCTGCACCGCCGGTGGACCGGGGTATCGAATGCCCGGACCGTTGCCAACCTGCGGCTGCTCGGGGAGCGGAACGTTCCGCTGATCGTCCGCACGCCTGTTGTGCCCGGTGTGAACGATACGCCCGAAGCCATCGGGGCGATTTGCACCCTGCTGAAAGGCGTCGGGAGCCTGCTTTATTATGAATTGCTCGGGTTTCATACTCTCGGGGCCGATAAATTTACAGGCCTGGGCATGGAAAATCCGATGCCCGGTGCGGAACCTTTGCCGCCGGAGCGGCTGGAAAGTCTCCGGGCTGTCGCCGCCGGAACCGGAATAAATGTTAAATAAATCTGAATAAATGAATTACGACCAGAAACTAGCTAACCTGCGTGCCCGTAAATTGCAGCAGACGCGCGATAAGATCGAGCAGGAGGGCGTGCTCGATGAAGACGACTACGGGCGGATCGTACCCCCGAAAGGCCTTTGGACGATCCGGCCCAACCACCCGGACGGATCGTTCTATGGTTTCGATGCCTGGGCCGACAATTTCTGCAGCCTGATGGCCGTCCATCCGGTCTACGTCGATCCCGACGATGCCTTTGCCGGGCGGTGGATGTATTTCATGTCCAAGATGCGCCCCAACAAGTGGAATCCGGACTATCCCTACGACCACCTGAAGGCCGATATCGCCCGCTACGACATCATTTGCGGCATCGGCGACGACGCCCATTTCGCCCCCGATTACCGGCTGGGTCTCGAACTGGGCTGGGGCGGTTTGCTGGACAAGATCGCTGCCTGCCGAAAACTGAATCCCTCGCCCGGACAGCAGCATTTCTACGACCTGCACGAACGCGTGGTGCGGAGCGTGCAGGGCTGGATCGAACGCCATGTCGCCGAGGCCGACCGGCTGGCCGCCGCCGAACCCGATGCCGTGCGGCGCGACAACCTGCTCGCCATGGCGCAGGTTAACCGCAATATCCTCAGCCGGCCGCCCGAAACCCTGCGCGAAGCCTGCCAATGGATCGTCTGGTATCACCTCGCCTCGCGCACGTATAACCGCGACGGCGCGGGCGCCCAGATCGACGCCCTGCTCAGGCCTTATTACGAACACGACAAAGCGCTCGGGCTGACCGACGACGAGGCGGTCTACTATCTGGCTTGCCTGCTGATCAACGATCCGGTCTACTGGCAGTTGGGAGGTCCCGATGAAACGGGCCGCGACCAGACCTCGCGCATCTCCTTTCTGGTGCTCGATGCGGCCGCGAAGATAGACACTTCGCTCAATATCACGGTACGGGTCCACGACGGGCTCGACCCCGCGTTGTTCAGTGCAGCCGTCGCCTGCCTGATTCGCTACAAGAACGGCTGGCCCCGTTTTTCGGGCGACAAAGCCCTCGTGGAGGGTTTCATGCGCAACGGGTTCAGCGCGGAACTGGCCCGGCGCAGAATCGCTGTCGGCTGTAACTGGATGTCGCTGCCGGGCCTGGAATATACGATGAACGACCTGGTGAAGGTCAATATGGCCAAGGTCTTCGAGGTTGCCTACGACGAATTGCAGGCTTCGGGGGCTGCGCCTTCGACCGAACTGCTCTGGCGCGGTTTCGAACGTCATCTGGGCATAGCCGTCCATACGGCGGCCGAGGGCATCCGCCACCATCTTAAATACCAGAAATACAATGAACCCGAATTGCTGCTCAACCTGCTGAGCCACGGGCCGCTGGAGAAGGGACGGGATGCTTCGGACGGCGGGGCGCAGTATTACAACCTCTCGATCGACGGTGCGGGACTCGCCGTCGTAGCGGATTCGTTTGCCGCTCTCGAACAGCGCATCGAGCGCGAAGGCCGCCTGACCTGGGAGGAGGTCGCGCGTCATTTGCGTCAGGATTTCGAAGGAGAAGGAGGCGTTGCCGTCCGCAAACTGCTCCAGTCTTCGCCGCGTTACGGACAGGAAAATTCGCTCGGCGAATCGTGGGCCCTGCGTGTGAAGGATGCCTTTGTTTCGGCCGTACGGCGTGAAACGGAGCCCGGGCGGGTCTTTATTCCCGGGTTCTTCTCGTGGGCCAATACGGTAGGCTTCGGCCTTTCGGTCGGGGCGACCCCCAACGGCCGCAAGGCCGCAACGCCCATTTCCCACGGCGCGAACCCGCTGCCCGGTTTTGCGCTCGACGATGCGTCGCTCTCGCTGGCGACCTGTATCGCGCGGATTCAGCCCGGTTACGGCAATACGGCTCCGATGCAGTGGGAGATCGACCCCTCACTGGCCCGCCCCGACAATGCGGAGCTGATCGGAGCTATTCTCCGGGCCCACTTCAAAATGGGCGGAACGCTGGTGAATGTGAACGTCATGGACAAACAGACCGTGCTTGCCGCACATGAAAATCCGGACAAATATCCCGAACTGGTCGTGCGCGTGACGGGCTTCACGGCTTATTTCTCGATGCTGTCGCCCCGGTTCCGGCAGTTGGTCGTCGACCGTATCCTGGAAAATTAACAGGTAAAAAACAGATGATGGAAATCATGAAGATAATCGATGCGTATGATTACGCCGGAACGGGTTACGCTCCGTTCCTGATCGGAGACAAATGGCAGGTAGCTTTCCTGAACTATGCGCCGGAAGAGGCGTTGGAGCGTATCGTAAAATTGGATGTGCACCACTATACCGACGAGGTTTTCGTGTTGCTCGACGGGCGTGCGGCACTCGTCGGGGCGCAGATCGTCGACGGGAGGATCACCTGCGAAGCGGTCGACATGCAGCCTTTGCAGGCCTATAATATCCGCCGCGAGGTGTGGCACAAGATCGCGATGCAGCCCGGAAGCCGGGTCCTGATCGTGGAGAACAGCAATACCCATCTCGGCGATTTCGAATTCTACGAGCTTTCGCCGGAGCAGATCGCGGCTCTGCGGGAAACGGTCGGAAAAGCATGGGCTCAAAAATAACGTTAT
Source organism: Alistipes sp. D31t1_170403_E11 (assembly GCF_015553985.1). Lineage (NCBI taxonomy): Bacteria > Pseudomonadati > Bacteroidota > Bacteroidia > Bacteroidales > Rikenellaceae > Alistipes > Alistipes sp. D31t1_170403_E11. The sequence goes on from NZ_JADNHQ010000004.1 coordinate 326,368, forward strand.
GGAAACGAATTATCTGGCCGGACTGTCGCTGATTGCGGCGGGAGGCTTGTTCGCCGGGAGTTTTGCAGTTCCTTTCAGCCGGAACCGCGATTGGAAGTGGGAAAACAACTGGCTGATCTGGAGTTTCGTGGCGCTTGTCGCTGCGCCGTGGATCGTGGCCGCAATGACTGTCCCGGGGCTTTTGGGCGTTTATGCTTCGGAGTGTCAGTCGCTGGCCGTCGTGGCGTTTTTCGGACTGATCTGGGGCGTCGGGGCGATCCTTTTCGGACGGGGCATCGACTTGCTGGGTGTGGGCCTGAGCATGCCCATCATGCTCGGTTTGACGAATGTGATCGGAACGCTGATGCCCGTTGTTTTGCGTGATCCGGGCGAATTGCTGACTTCGTCGGGAATCCGGCTGATTGCCGGGGTGTCGGTAATCGTTCTCGGCATTGTCTTTTATTCCATTGCCGGGAGCCGGAAGGAACAGGATGGCCCGGCCCGGAAAACGGGGGCGCAGAGTGGTTTCATGAAGGGCCTGCTGGTCTGCCTGCTGGCCGGGGTATTGAGCCCGATGGTCAATTTCGCCTTTGTTTTCGGGGCGCCTTTGCAGCAGCAGGCGCTCGCCGCCGGAACCGATCCGGTATATACGTCCAATGCCGTCTGGAGCATTGCTCTGACCGCCGGATGCCTTGTGAATGCGGGTTACTGCATTTACCTGCTGCGGAGCCGGAAAACAGGGGCATTGTACCGTTGCGGGCGGTGGGCAAACTGGTGCTGGGCCGCTTTGGCCGGGGTGCTCTGGTATGTGAGCATGATGTTTTACGGCATGGGCGGCAGTTTCCTCGGCGATGCCGGAACGTCGGTCGGCTGGGCGTTGATGCAGTCGCTGGCAATCCTGACGGGCAACCTCGCCGGGCTTTTCTCGGGCGAATGGCGCGATGCCTCCCCTGCGTCGCGGCGAACGATGTGGCTCGGGCTGTCGTGCCTGCTGGCCGGGGTTTTTATCGTGGCGTTCAGTAAATAAACATGCCGTAGAACCAGTTCGGAAATTTGGATTGCTCTTTTATTTAAAAGCGGTCGGATTTTTGGCCGCTTTTAGAATGTGAGCTTCATAAAATGAGGTCTTGATCGCTACCGTCCTGCTCGACTACGTCCGTGTGCCTGCCGGGTTGCTGGTGCGCTGCGGCCAGAACCCGATGATCGCCTATACCGCAGCGGGATATGTCATTACGCCGCTGCTGACCTTCGTCGATTGCGCGGTTCCGCTTCCGTGGCTGTGGGGAAATTGCGGGTGTGCAATGGCCGTCGGCCGGAGCGTGATCGTCACCCTGATGATGATCTTCTTCACGGCAGCCTTCTCTCGGCATAAGTTGTTCTGGCGGATCTAAACCGCAAAAAAAGAACGGGACCGAAATCTCCGTTCTTTTTTATTTCCCGCCTTGCCGGGGTGTTTATTTGTTGTGGTTGATGATGAGCGGAAGTCTCATTGCGAAATAGATGGCCGGGACCTACCTCTGGGGCGACGGACGTAATTCATTTAGGAATTCATACGGCGAGGTTCCATAATTATTATTCGACGGTTTCGGCCGGAATCTCCCACCCCGTGATTGTCGAGATATAGGGGATGACGGACATCGCCATTTTCCGTTGTCCCCGGTGGTTGGGGTGGAAATTGGCACCCATGTCGCTGTCCCAGTTGGTGATGCCGGGGAGCATGGCCGTAACATGCAGGTTGGGGTCCTGCTGTTCGCGCAGGAAGGTTTCGAGATACCCCAGGATGATCGTGTTATCGCTCGGGGCCACGCACAGCACCGGAACCGGGCCGTAGGCCTCGCGCAGTTGACGGAGGGCTTGGGCGTACGACTCGTTGAAAGCCTTCTCCGAAGGAACGAAATCGGTGCTGAAGTCGTTAGATCCGAGTTTGACGACCACGATGTCGGGTTTGTAATCGTTGAAATTCCAGCGTGATTCAGGGTCCATGTCGAACGTACGCAGCATGCGCTCGCGCATCGTGCAGTCCGAGACTTCTTTTTCATCGCCCCAGTTGCGGACAATGCCCTGCCCCGAATGGGCGATGAGCGTGTAGTCGGCCCCGAAACAGCGGGCGACGATACACCCCCAGGCCAGGTTGCAGTTCTCAGTCTGAGGCGTGAAAGGTTCCTTGACCGACTTGCCTTCGGTACCATAGCCGCAGGTGTGCGAGTCGCCGATGAATTCGATGTGGCGTCCGGGGGCTGCGGGAGCTGCGAGCAGCACCCCGTCGGTTTCAATGCCGCGGAGGGTCGTGCGGCCCTGCTCGCCTTCGGTGCGCTTCTGTACAAGCATTGTGTGGATGCCGCGTGAGAGTCCTTCGGCCAGTACGATCGTCGAATCGGCGCCCGCGACGGTCACCATTCTGTGCGGTTTACCGTCGACGAATACGTTGTAGTAATTGCGTCCCGTATCCGACGCGCGCATGGCGCATCGACGTCCTTCGAAGCGGATGGTGAAGTAGCTGCCGCTCCAGTCGAAAGCGAGCGACCCGTCCGGGCTTTTTTCGGCGCGGCCTACGAAGCGGATTTCAGGAGCTGTTGCGGGGGTGAACAGGGCTTTTTTGCCGCCTGCCGCCGCGTTTCCGCAGGCGAAGAGCAGCAGGGCTAACAGAAACTTTTTCATAGGACGATTTCTTTTTCGGCACGGTAGACATTCCCGAAGCGGTCGCGGGCGGTTACTTCGACGCGGCGGGCCCCGGCGGGCAGCGGTGCGGCGTAGTAGTGGTCCGAGGGGATTACCGTGATCCATTTGTGAACGAGTTTCGACGTGTCGGCGTAGAGTGCGCGGGCCTCGGGGTCGATAGCCGTCGTGCGGGCCATTGCCACCGGTTCGCACCCGTCGACGCGCATTTCGACTATCCAGGCCGGATCGCAGTTCCAGACGTTGGCGACGATACGGCCTGCAAATGCAGGATCGTCCGACGGACCGTAGATTTTGATCTGGAATTCCTGCGGGTAACCCGTCGCCTTGTAGCGCCACTGCACGTCGTCCCCGTCGACCTCGAAGACGCCGTATCCGGCAGGCGTGCCGTCGGTGCAGATCGCGCCCTGCCACCATGCGCCGCTCAGCGCCGCGACGTTGTGCTCGTAAAGCCCTTCGCAGATGTCGCTGTTGGTCGTCGTGTGCATGTGGCCTGAGACGATATGCGCCTTATACGGTTTCAGCAGAGCGTAAAGCGCCCGGTAGTTGCAGAGCGACCGTTCGGCCATCTTGTAGTCGAAAGGCTGGTTCTCCTTGTTCTTGTACATCGTCGGGATATGAAGCGCGGCGACGACCGTCGACCCGGCCGGAACGTATTGCAGGTCTTTTGCGAGCCATGCCAGTTGCCGCTCCTCCAGGTAGCCGATGTAATACCAGTCGCGGCCCACGAAGAAGTTATCGTTGAGCACGACGTAGTGGACCCGGCCCACGTTGTAGGAGTAGTAGCACGGACCGTACATTGCCTCGAAGGGCCCGAGCGAAGTTTCGTACGAACGTCCCCAGATTTTCATGTCGTGGTTGCCCATGGCGTTGCGGAATCCGATTCCTGTTTTGGCCATGACGCTGTTGTATTCGGGGTAAAAACTGTGGTCGCCGGAGATCAGGTCGCCCACGCAGATGCCGTGGAACGGCAGGCCCGAGGCTTCCACCGTTCGGCGGATGTCTGCGGCCGATTTTTCGAGCAGGCGAAATTCTTCGCGGGCGTATACCTGTGGGTCGGCGGTCACGATGAAGCCGTGGCGGGTTTCGTCGTCGGATTTGGCCGAGAGCTCGAAATCGTAGGATTTGCGTCCCGCCTCCATCGGGAGGTAGAAGCGTACGACGCCCTCGACGACCGTAGAAGCATAGCCAGCCGGAGTCGAGAGGTAGATGAAGCGGGCGTTGTCGCTCGCAGCAAGTGTGAAGCGGCCCTTGGCATCGGTTCGGGTGCAGTGCTCGCCGTCGGTCACGACGACGCCCTCTACGCCTCGGCCGCCGCAGCGGACCGTGCCCTTGCAGGTCGTCTCGGCCTGTGCCGCGAGGGCGAAGACCGACATTAGGAGAAAAAGGAATGCGAATCGTTTCATGATGTTATTTGTGTTCGGATGCTGCGAACCGGATGGCGCATCCGCCGCCCGAAGCCATGCGGACGCTCAGTGTGTCCTGCGCTGTAACCGGACGCTCTTCGTAATGCATGGAGTAGGGGTTGGTTTTCCAGTCGGCGTTTTCCCCGTCGGCGTAAATCTGTGCTGTGTAGATGACGTCCGGTGTGAGGAACGACAGCGGGACTTCGACCGTGCGGGGCTCTTCGTCGGTGATTGCGCCTAGATACCAGTCGTCCGAACGGCGGTCCTGCCGTGCGAAGACGCAGTAGTCGCCGATCACAGCCTCAGGCACGACGGTCTGTTCCCAGTCGGTCGGTACGTCGCGGATGAAGTCGAAAGCCTTGTGTCCGCGGTAGTTCTCCGGAAGGTCCGAAGCCATTTGCAGGGGACTGTATATCACGACGTAGTGGGCCAGTTCCCGTACGACGGTCGATTGTACGCGCGCAAAGGGACTCACGGGGTTCTCGAAATTGAATGTTCCGAACGTGTAGTCCATCGGCCCTGCCAGTCCGCGCAGGAACGGCACGACGGTCGTGTGCTCGGGTGGGTTGCCGCCGTCAGGTGACCAGGCGTTGTACTCCTGTCCGCGGATGCCTTCTTGTGTCATCAGGTTGGGCCACGTGCGTTCGATACCCGTGGGCATGACGGGTTCGTGGTTGTCGATGCAAATGCCGTAACGAGCCGCCGTTTCGATCACCTTGCGGTAGTGGCGCACGCCGTATTGACTGTCATGCAACTCTTTGCCATCCATCAAGACGTTGACGTAGCCCGTCTTGACTACGTTTACGCCATATTTCTTGTAGTAGGCGAACGCCTCCTCCATCTGCGCCTCATAGTTCTTCGTGTTGGCGCCCGTTTCGTGGTGACCGATCAGTTCGACGCCTTTTTTGGCGGCGTAGTCGGAGACGGCCCGGATATCGAAATCGGGATAGGGCTCCGTGAAGCGGATCTTGCCGGTGTTTTTGGTCCACTCGTCGTCCCAACCGACGTTCCAGCCTTCGACCAGTACGCCCGGAATGCCGTTTTCGGCGGCAAAGTCGATGTAACGTTTGGTGTTGGCCGTGGTCGCGCCGTGGTGTGGCCCTTGGGCCCAGGTCTCCTGGAAAAGGTGCATTGACCACCAGATACCGATGTACTTGGCCGGCTTGATCCATGAGGCGTCTTCGATTTTGCATGGCTCGTTGAGGTTGAGCATCAGCCGTGAGGTAACCAGCTCGCCGGGCGTGTCGCTGACGATCAGTGTGCGCCACGGCGTACGAAAGGGCGTTTTGGCATAAACCTTCACGCTGTTCGACCATGGGGTCAGGCAACAGCGCAGCGTTGTCGAATCCGTCGGGCGGAGGCTCATCTTGGCGTAATCCGTCAGGTTGGCCTCGTGCAGGGCCAGATAGGTTCCGTCGGCGCACTCCATCGTCAAAGGCGTGTTGACCGTATCCATCTGCGAAATGGGCGTATGGCGCGCGATGCTTTCGTAGTAGGGTTCACGCGCGGGCATCCACCATGCCTTGTGGTCGTGCGGAAAACGGAACTCGGTCAGTTCGTCCATGATGACGAACTCGCCCAGGGAGGGCTGTTCCGGAAACTCGTAACGGAATCCGAATCCGTCGTCGAAGAGTCGGAATATCACGTCGAAGCGGCGGTGAGGCGCTTTCTTTTCGCAGACTGAGACGGTCAGGGAGTTGTAATGGTTACGAACGAAATGCTGCTCGCCCCAGACCTGTTCCCACGTCTCATCGAACGTGCCGCGGGCCGTGTTGCAGATTTTCAGCCCGGCGCGGAGCGCCGGGGCGTCTTGTAGTTCGAAGCCTAGTTCCGAGAAGTCGAGTATGGGTTTTCCGTTGCGGCTCACGGCGTAGCCGATGCGGCCGTCATGCAGAGCGACCTGCAGTGTCAGGCTTCCGTCGGGAGAACTGACCGACGTGTCGCGGCTGCATCCCGTGCCGAGCAGGAGGAATGCGGATAGTGCCGCAATCAGTGTAGAAAGTTTCTTCATGGTTATTTGTTGCTGTCGTTAGCTTTTTCATGGCCCGAGACATTGTTCCAGGCCGAAATATTGCCGAAGCGGTCGCGGACCTCGATGCGAACGACTGCGTCGGGCGATGAGGGTACGGCATAGAAGAGATGTTCGGTCAGGTCCGAACCGATGTTTTTGTGCTTGAAGCGGTCGCTGAAGCGTGCCACATAGTCGTAAATCGACTCGTCGTAATTCGTGTACTGCGTCATTTCACCGCGCGGTTCGCCGTTCTCATACCAGCGGACTGTCCATGCCGGATCGTAGTTCCAGACATTGACCGTCACGGCCTTCTTTTTGTGGCGGTCCGCACCCACGGGATAGGCGTTGAACTGGCGGCTCCGGTCGTGGTCCACGGCTTTGTAATACCACGTGATGCTGTCGCCGTCGATCTCGTAAACGCCGTATCCGGCCGGAATGCCGTCCATGCTCCACGGCGTTTGCCAGAAGAGCGTGCTTAAGGGAGCATGGACGTGCTCGAAGACATGCCCCACGGGTTGATAATTCTCGTTGTAGTGCTCATGGGCCGAGAGGATGTGGGCGTTGTAAGGCTCCAGCAGTTTGTAGAGTGCCCGGCGGTTGTTCAGTACCTTGTTCGACTCCTCCTTGCCCCATTCACCGCGGCGCGCGGCGCGCGACCAGGTGGGGATGTGCAGACATACGACTACGGTGCGCCCGGCTGGTACGGTTGCCAGGTCCTGTTCCAGCCAGCGCAGTTGCCGCTCCTCGAGGTAGCCGACATAGAGGTAGCTGCGGGCGATGTAGAAATTATCGTCGAGAACCACGTAGTGTATACGTCCCCGGTCGAACGAATAGTAGGTAGGACCGAAATGACTTTTGAACGACTCTTTGGCGTAGTCGTTGGTTCTCACTCCCAGGTCCATGTCGTGGTTGCCTACGGCGTAGAAGAACGGAATGCCGCTCGTGGCAACGGCCTCGCGTACTGGTTCGAATAGCGACGGTTTGCGGTAGATGTCGCCGATGATATCGCCGCAGACTACGCCTACGGTCGGAACGCCGTCCGACGCTATGTGCCGCATGTCAGCTGCGGCGCGCCGCACGCTGTCCAGCTCCTCTTCGAAGTAGACCTGCGGATCGGCCACGAGCAGCAGGCGGTGACGTGCCATGTTCCGTGAGGCGGCCGTGAGTGTGAAGTCGTAACGCTTCCGGCTGTCCGGGTCAATACGTTGGTAAATGCAGGGCGTACCCTTTTCGACTGGTATTTCGTAACCGTCGGGCAGCGACAGGTAGACAAATTCCGATTCGCCGCCGGTAGGCAGACGGTAGTCGCCTTTGGCGTCGGTCCTGACGATCGTGAGGCCGTCGGTGACGCTGACGCCTGCTACGCCGTTGCCCCGAGCCGTCACGCGCCCGCGCAGCGCCGCCGGTTCTGCGGCAAATGTACAGGACCCGGCAAGCAGCATCGGAATAAGCAGTTGAAAAATTCGGGGTCTCATTCTACCGGGGTCAGGATTGCCGCCCATCCGCCGCCCGGGGCCATGCGAACGGTGATTTTGTCGTTTCGTGTCACGTCGCGTTCTCCGACGCGGAAGTCCTGTGCATAACTGTCGGCATTGACGCCGTCCTCCAGCATCTGCATCCGGTAGCGGCCCTCGCCGAGGAATCCGAGGTCGAGTTCCAGCGTGCGGTCCGACCAGTCGGTGATCGCGCCGATATACCATTTGCCGCCGTTGCGGCGGGCTACGGCGACGTATTCGCCGGCCGAGGCGTGCAGCGCCGCGGTCTGGTCCCAGACGGTGGGTACGGCGGCGATGAATTCGGTGAATTCGGGCGTGCGCAGGTAGTGCGACGGCGAGTCGCAGAGCATTTGCAGCGGGCTTTCGAAGATGACGTAGAGCGCCGCCTGGTGGGCGCGTGTGCCCTGGCTCATGGGATGGCTCCAGTTGATCGAGAAATCTTGTCGGGTGGTATTCTGTGTCGCCCCGGGGGTGTAGTCCATCGGCCCGGCGACCATGCGTGTAAAGGGCAGTGTGCAGTCGTGTGCCGGTGAAATATCGGTCGAACATTTGTCATTCTCCATGCCGTAGACGCCTTCGAAGGTCATCGCGTTTGGGTATTTGCGTTGCAGGCCCGCGGGCTTGAACGACCCGTGGAAATCGACCAGCAACCGGCGGTCGAAGCAGGCGCGGGCGATCTCTTCGTAGAAACGGACCATCTCCTGGTCGGAACGCTGCATGAAGTCGATTTTGATGCCTTTGACACCCCAGTCGCGGTAAGTATCCAGTATTCCCTCGAGATCCTTTTTCATCGGGTTCCAAAGGGTCCAGAGGATCACTCCGACGCCTTTTTCATTGCCGTAACGGATCAACTCCGCGAGGTCGACCTCCCGGCGGGGTTCGCGGATATTGAGCGTGCTGACCGACCAGCCTTCGTCCAGCAGGATGTATTCGATGCCGTATTTCGCGGCGAAGTCGATGAAATATTTATAGGTTTCGGTGTTGATCCCGGCTTTGAAATCGACGCCGTAAAGGTTCTGCGAATTCCACCAGTCCCACGAAATCTTACCCGGGCGTATCCATTCCGTGTCGCCTTCGACCGATGGTGAAGCCAGTTGGTAGGAGAGGTAGTTTTCGAGCAGCGAACGGTCGTCGGGGTCGATGGTCATCAGCCGCCACGGAAACGTCCGCGAAGCGTCGGTACGGGCAATGTAAGGCGCCTTTTTCAGAAACTCCTCGTTGCGGTCCGATCCCTCTTTGAGGCGGCTTTCGAGTACGACGGGCGGGAACCCGGCGCGGAGTTTCCGCCCCTGGCCTCCGAAAAGGAACATGCAGGGATATTCCTCCAGGTCGGTTTCCGTAATGACCATGCGCGTACCCTTCGGGGTGGAGAGGCTGACGGGCAGGTAGGCGTATTTCGCCGCCTCGATCTGCGAGAGTTTTACGGGTTGGAAAAATGCCTCGCAGTGCGAGATGAAGTCGGGATTCGTTTCGTTGGCCCAATAGGCCGTGCAGTCCTCTGCGAAGTTGAATTCGGCGGTCTCCGTCTCCACATCGGCCGTGCCTTTGCGCACCGTCTCGAAACGGTAGGCCACGCCGTTGTCGTAAACCCGGAACCGTACGGCCCAGTCGCCGCGGAAGCTGATCAGCAGTTCGTTGCAGCGGTCGTGCAGTTCCCGGAACTTGGTGGGGACCTCCGCTTCGCTGCGGACATCTATCGTACGTGTCGCGACGCGCCGCACCGCAGGCTTTGTGCCGAACTCCTCCGCCCCGGCCAGTTTCAGCCCGATGCGGCTTGCGCCGAGCAGTTGTTCACCTTCGCGCGCAACACTCCATGCGAGCTCGGGTGCAGTCGAAACTGTTACGACGATTTTCCGGTCGGGCGAACTTACCCGGTGTTTTTTGGCGCAGAGCGCCGTCGCGGCGGTCAGCAGCAGGACGGTAAGAAAAAAGTGTCTTTTCATTCGCGTTAGGGTGTTTTTCGTGTTTTACTCTTTGGCCACTTCCTCCTCGTAGCGGTCGATACCCCGCTTGATGGCAGCCCACATGTCGTTGTTGATGACGTGTACGATGTCGAATACCATCAGTCCTGCCGTGCGCTTGAGGCAATAATAGCAGGCTTCCTCGATGTCGAAATTCCTGTTCGAGCAGTCGACTGTTGCGTAATAGGTGCAGGCATTCAGCAGGAAACGTTCGGCGCGGTTGATGCCGTATTCGATCGACTCTCCGTCGTCGGGACCGTAGACCCGCGGCAGGTAGGTTCCCAGCAGGAAGGTGTCGAGTTGGTCGGCGAAACCGGTCTGATTGTAGTTGTACGAACACCAGGAGGTGAACGACCAGGCGTCCTGGTCGTTCAGGGGGCGGAATTTCGTGCTGCCCCAGTTTTGGCCGTTGGCATACAGCGCGCCCCACCACGATGCGGCCCAGTATTCGAGTTTAACGTCGGGTTTGAGCGCTTTGATTTCCGTGCGTACGCGGGCCACGAAGTCGCGGATCACCATCGAACGGAACTCCCACCACTGTTTGTAGTAGCGTCCCGGAACACGTTCTCCGCTGGCGTTATACGTGAATATGTCGCCCGGCCATGTGTCGACCGTGCTGCCGATGTATTGCTCGAACGCTGTTTTCGAGGCTTCCGAGAAGTCGCTCTGATAGTCTGGGAAACGGCAGTAGTCGAGCGCATAGGCATCGAAATCGTAGTTGGAGACGATCTCCCGGATGAAGCGGATGGCGAAATCACGCACCTCGGGCAGCACGGGGTTGAGGAACGCAGCGACCTTCGTGGGGTCGTTCTTGATGTCGACCATGCCTTCCGGCTTGTATTGCAGGCAGGTCTTGCCTTTCCATTGCGTACCCCGGTAGGCCGGTCCCTGTTTCGTCGAGGGCATGCCCATCGGGAAGATGGTGGTCGAGACGGTAACTTTGAGCTCGCGCTTATGCGCCTCGTCGAGGAAGAATTGCAGGTAATCCCAGCCGCGGTCGGGGACCGAGACCGATCCGATGGCGGTCGCTTGGGTCATGAACGCGCTTTCGTAGAGCACGTCGCCTTCGACGGGTTTCACGTCCACGACGATCTTGTTGAAGCCCGCTTCCACGGTTTTGTCGAGCATTTCGGTGATCCCGATCTTGGTTGAAAAACGCTGGAAGTTGGCTTCGGCGTCGAACCAGAGCATCTTCTCTTTTTCGCCGGTCGGTTCGGGATTGGGCGTGGGAGCCGGCTTGTCTATCTCCGGCGGTGCTTGGTGCGATTCCGAACAGGCTCCGAGCGTCGCCGTCAGCAAGGTGCATAGAATCAGGATAATTTTTTTCATTGTTTCGTCGTCGTTATTGTTTTGTTTCCTGTTCGGCGCGGTCGATGCCGCGGCGGATGTCGTCCCAAAGGTTGTTCTCGATTACCTGGATGATATCGAAGACCATCACGCCGCCCGTGCGGGTCAGACAGAGGTAAACGGCGTCTTCGAATTCGTCGATGTGGTTCTGGGCGTAGAGCGAGCCGTAAACTTCACAGTCGCCGTCCACGTCTTCCATCGAGCGGGCCAGTCCGTATTCGATCGACTCGGGATCGTCCATGCCCCATACGCGTTCGAGGTAAGTTCCGGTGATGAATACGTCGAGCAGATCGGCGAATCCTGTTTTTCCGTAGGTCGGCGTCGCCCAGTCGTCGAGGTATTCTTCGTAGAAGCGCGAACGGGGGCTGGCCCAGTTCTGGCCTTGCGTGTAGATGGCGTGGAGCCATGAGGCGGCCCAGTATTCGAGTTTTACCGAGGGTTGCAGCTCTTTGATTGACGAGCGTACGTCGGCGATGAAGTTGCGGATGATCAGCGAACGGAATTCCCACCACTGTTTGTAATAGGGGCCGGGAACGCGCGCACCGTTGGCGTCGTAGGTGAAGACATCGGCAGGCCAGCTGGCCGTTTTACGGCCGATGTAGGCTTCGAACGCCTTGCGTGTGGCAGGCGAGAAGTCGCTTTCCCCACCGGGGAAGCGACAGTAGTCGAGGGCATAGCCGTCGAAGCGGTATTTGGAGAGTATTTCCCGGATGAAGCGCATCGCGTACTCCCGGTTTTCCGGTAGTACGGGATTGAGGAACGTGGCCACCTTCGCCGTGTCGTCTTTGATGTCGAGCATTCCTTGCGGCAGGTTTTCGAGGCAGGTACGCCCTGCCAGTTGCGGGTCGCGGTAGGCGGGACCCTGGCGGTAGCCGGGCTGGCCCGTCGGGAATATCGTGGTCGAAACGGTTACCTTCAGGTTCCGTTTGCGGGCTTCGTCGAGGAAAAATTGCAGATAGTCCCAATCGCGGCGCACGGTGTTGCCTTTGAGGTCTGTCAGCGGTGTCATGAACTTGCTCTTGTAGAGTACGTCGCCCTCCACGGGACGCACGTCCACGACGATTTGGTTAAAACCGGTTTCGACGGTGCGGTCGAGATAGTAACGGATCGAATCCTGCGAAGCGAAGCGAGTGAAGTTGGCTTCGGCGTCGAACCAAAGCATTTTGGGCTTTCCTCCGTCCTCGGCGCGGAGCGTCCGGGCGGCATTCCCTCCACAGGCCGTGCAGGCAGCTGCGGCGATAAGTGTTACTGCGATATAGATGCTTATTCTCATAATTGGCTATTCGAAGAACCGCATTCTTCCGGCCCAAGAACGGGCCCGGACCGGGAAGAATGCGAATTTTTTTAAGAATCTTCAGGGAGAGCCTCCATGCGGTAACTCTCCGGGGAATTAATCGAAGCTGATCTCCAGTTTCCAGCTCTTGACGGCATGTCCCGGAACGAGTACGTAGACGTAGCCGCAGTTTTCGCTCGAATTGAACACGAAGGTTCCGACGGGGCAGTAGGGGTTCGCATCCGAAATCGGATAGTTGAGCGTCGCTTCGGCGGGGTTGAGCAGGAACTCGCCTTCCGTATCGACGATTGAGACGTAGGTGCAGGGCCAGCCGGTGGTGAAAACAGCTGCATAAGCCGTGTTGTTGAACACGAAGGCGCGGAGCGAGCCTTTCGAGTAGTTACCCCAGTTGTTCGGGCCGTTGGAAGCGCCCGGGATCTGCTTCAGGTTGAGTGCGGAACTGCCGTCCCAGCCCTCCCAGGTCAGTACGTTCGAACCACCTGCTACGGAATCCCACATGAACCAGCTTCCTGCAACGTCGCCCGAGCAGGCCGAAATCATCTGGGTCCAGCTGCCGTCGTTCGAAGGTTGTCCCGTAAGGAGGTTGTAATAGTCGCCGCGTACGCCGTCCGTGAAACCCCAGCAGAAATTCGGACCTGTTGCCACGCGTGCCCCCAGGGCCGTAACGAGCGCGTTGCCTTCGATGATGTTGCCGCCTACGGAGATGAATGCCGCGATAGCGCTGTCCGACGGGCCGATAATGGTCTCGGCAGGCTGGCTGCAGCCGTTTTTCCAGCAGACGATCGTAACGGGAGCCGAACCGCTCGCACCGTCGGCCGTCAGCGAAGCGATCAGGTGTCCGGCTTCGTCGTTCGCCAGCGAAGCCACTTTCAGATCCTCGTAGCCGGTCATGTTCAGGTCGCCTGCCGCTGCAAGCGTCTTGCCGTCGAATACTTTGGTTCCGATTACGATCTTATCGCCGCTCGCACCGATTTGCAGGTATTTCGTATGGTCAGTGATCCCCATTTCGGTCGCGGTTTTCTCGGTGAGCGCACCAATCTTGGTGTAGGAAACGACTACTTTCTCTACGGGTTTGGTCGTATAGGTCCGCGTGGTCTTGCCGTCGGCGCCGGTTACCGTGAACGAACGCGCCTGGGTGTAGTCGGCTGCCACAGACGGATCGGGTGAGATGGTGGCGCCCTCGGATAGCTTTACCGTAGCCGTGGCTGACTGCATAGCCGCCAACTGCGGGGTGTTGTAGGCCAGGTCGATCGACTTGTCGTAATCGTAGACGTCGCCCGAGAGGACTTCGTCCTTGCCGAGATTCAGTACAAAGGATTCGATGCGGCATTTTTCGCCGCGAATCACCTGTTCCCCGTTTTCGTTGGTGCCGTCGTCATCGGAGCATGCGGCAAACGACAGCGTGGCTCCTGCCAGGACGGTGTAAGCGAATAATTTGAACTTTTTCATATTGGTTGAGTTAATTTTACGTTTTTTAATATTTTTGCTAATTGTTTATCTGCGCGTGTAGAAAGCCCACAGCGTGTAGGTACGCGACCCTTTGTCGCCAGAGACAACGGTAATCTCCATCGGATCCGAGAGGTCTTTCAGTCCGGTCAGTGACGGATAGATAAACGTATCGTACTCTACGCTGGCGCGAACCATTAAGCTTGTTATGTCGTATTTGTCGCGGGATTGCTTGGGAATGGCGAAGAAAATTTCGCCAGTCGTTTCGTCGATTACGCCTGCTAGGGCAGCGCCTCCTCCGGCGGGCTGTATCTCGATCGACCGGATGCTGCTGTCCGTATGGAGAAATTCGTCTTCCGCTTTGGCGCATGAGGTTACGGTCAGCGAAGCGAATGTAACGATGGCCAGTGCGGCTATGTATTTACGGAGTTTCATATTCTTTCGGTTTTGCGTTTGACAATTAGTTCCATCCCTCGTTGTTGAGGCACAGTTGGTTGTTCGAACGTTCCGTCAACGGAATGGCGAAATGGTAATAGCGGTCGTAGAAGATGCGCTTGTAACCGCCGTCGGCGTCGACCTGTTCATAGGTGAACGAGTTGTCTCCCTGTTTGGTGATTTTCACTCCGTGTACGTTCTGGCCGTTGATAACGTCTTCGGCCAGCCGCCAGCGGCGCAAATCCCAGTAACGGAGACCTTCGCCCGCCAGTTCGACGATGCGCTCGTGGCGCACGTATTCCAGGAACGTATCCTTGTTGGCGGTAGCCCTTGCCGGCAGTCCGACGCGGCCCCGGACGTCGTTGAGCGCCTGCAACGCTTCGACGCTGTTTTTGTTCCAGTCCTCCATGGCCAGCGCTTCGGCCTTGTTCAGCAGCACTTCGGCGTAACGGATGACGATCCAATTCTGCCCCGATTCATTGGTTACCCAGTTCTTGTCGTTGTCCGTAAGGAACTTGCGCAGGTAATACCCCGTTACGGTGGTTCCGGCGGCTCCGGCGTTTTCATAGACCTTGTAGCCGTCCTTGCCGCCTACGAAACTTTCGATCGTGCGGCCCATCCACGAAGCGCCGTTGTACAGGATCGTAGCATAGAAACGCGGTTCGCGTCCCGTGTAGGGATCGTTGCCGTGCGTCTCCCAACTAAACGGCGTGCCGTCGGCCATCTCGTAACTGTCTGCCAGCTCGCTGGTGGGGACGAATCCCGAGTAAGTCTGTTTGCCCAAATCGGTGTCGCCCGACGGACGCAGGTACGCATCCAAGGTGTGCTTGATGATGTTGGAGTCGAAATCCACTGCGAAAAGGGCTTCCTTGTTGTTGAGGTCTCCTTTTAATACGTTCTCGTAACCTGTCATGTCGAGTCCGCCGCCGGTCGTTTCGGTATCGCGTGCGGCCTGCGCGGCCACATCCCAACGTTCGGCGTAGAGTGCCACGCGGCTCAACAATCCGTAGGCGGCCTTTTGCGTGGCCCGGCCGAGATTTCCGCTGTCCCACTCTTTCGGAAGATCGGGAGCGAGTTGTTGCAGCTCTGTGATGATGAAATTCCAGCAATCCTCTTCCGATGAACGGGCCTTGTCGTTCTGCGAGGGTCCGTCGACTTCCGTGCGGAGAATTACGCCGCCGTAGACGCGGCAGAGGAGGTAGTAGGCGTAGGCGCGGCAGAACCGGGCCTCGGCGATGCGGATCTTGATCCAGTCTCCGCCGAATTTGGCTCCGTAGGTCGGGGCGTCGCGCAGGAATTCGTTTTCGCGGCGGATGCGTTCGTAATGGCCGGACCAGCATTCGAATGCTCCGGCCGAAGTGCTGTTAAAAGCCGATTCCTGCAGGAGAGCTTTGTTGTAGGGATGGTTGTACTGGTCCCAAGACGTACTTTTCAGTATATCTGAAAAGGCGTCGGTTAACTTCGGCGACGTGTAGCTTCCCGTGTAGAATTCGGTGTTCGAGCCGAAAATCGAGTAAAGTCCGATCAGGTAACTGTCCGCCGTCGTTTCCGTGGACCATACCGTCGCCGGGGAGAAGCGGTCCGAAGGAGTCAGGTCTATCACATCGGAACAGGCCGTTCCGAGCGTGGCAGCTCCGAGATACGCCAATATGGATATTATCTTTTTCATGGATTTTTGCTTTTAGAAGGTTAAATTGACACCGATGCTGTAAGTGCGCTGCTGCGGGTAATATCCGTTGTTAACCGACGGCATTTCGGGGTCTACATACTTGAAAGCGCTGAAAGTGAGCAGATTGGTTCCGGCGACGTAAATGTTTATTTTGCCGATGCCCGTATTTTTCAGGATATGCTCGGGAAGGGTATAGCCGATTTGCAGGTTTTTCAGTCGCAGGTATGCGCCGTTCTTCACCCACCACGACGATGGCCAGGCGTTGTTGCCGTTGGCCACGGTGCTCAGGCGCGGATAGTCAGCGTTGCGGTTGTCTTCCCTCCAGGCTTTCTCCACGAGGTAGTAGGGTGCGTTTCCGCTACTGTAAAAGGGGCGTGTGTACATCGTATTGTCGAACACGCCGCTGTCATAAGCCGCGCTTAATTGGTAGCTGCAAAGCGCTACACCCTGCCACAGGGCAGTTAGATAGAGGTTTTTGTAGGCTACCTCCATATTCAGCGAGAAGTTCATTTCCGGCGTGTAACTGCGGCCGATCTTCACGAAGTCCTGCGATTGCTCGATTTTACCGTCGCCATTGATATCGACGTACATGAGGTCGCCTAAACGCTTTTCGCCCGAAGGAGCTGTGGGGGAATTGGCGATCTGCTCTTCGGTCTGATAGAGTCCGGCCGCCTTGAATCCGTAGATCGAGCCCATCGGTTTGCCCAGTATGGCGCGGTACATCGGGTGGTTGTCCGAAATCTGCTTGGCCAATGCCTTGTTGCGGGCCCATGACAAGCTTCCGGTCAGCGAGTAACGCCAGCCGCTGGCAAAATAGTTGTTGTGTTTGAGTACCAGCTCGAAACCGCGGTTGTCTACTTTTCCGCTGTTCTTATACGACGGGACGTTTCCGCCCAGCGAGGGGGCGTAGGAACCGCTGACCTGTTCGAGGATGTTGTCGGTTACTTTGTAGAACCAATCGAATTCGATGCCTAACTTGCCTCCCCAGACACTCATATCCAGACCGAAATTGAAACTGCGCGTGCGCGACCATGTCAGGTCCTTGTACACGTAGTTGGTCGTGTAGTAGGCGGTATGTCCCGTTCCGCCGATGATGTAGCTGGGGTTCGGGGCAGTCGAGGAGTAGGACTGCATGTAGAGATAGGCGGCGGTGTCATCCGAACCCAGTTCGCCATACGAGGCGCGCAGTTTAAGAAAGTCGATCGCCGGGAGCGCCTGCCTGAAGAATTTTTCCTCGGACATGACCCAGCCGACAGCAGCCGAGGGGAAGAAGCCCCAGCGGTTTTCGGGAGCGAACTTGTAGGATGCGTCGGCACGAAAGGTGAATTCGAAGAGGTATTTTTTGTCGAAAGCGTAGTTGAAACGGCCTGCGAAACTGGCAATGCCCGTTTCTCCGAACGAACCTGTAACGGGAACCGAAATGCCCTCCCAGGTATTTCCTATCGAAAGATCGACCGGATAGTTGGCGTAATAACCTTTCTTGTAGCCGGTCATCGTTTCGGAGTAACCTTTACGCTGTTCGTAAAAGAACAGGCCGCCTACGCTGTGGCGTCCGAAGTCGCGGTTATAGGTTAGCGTCGGGCGCACGGTGAAGCTGTCGCCGTCCGAAGCCGAACGGTTGAAATCGTTCAGCGTGTTGATTCCCGAAGCGTTCACCTCGGAGGAGTCCATGGTGGTCGTCGAAAACGACATCAGCTTGAAAGAGCTCATGTAGTTGCGGTTGACGGTGTTCGAGTAGTCGTAGGAGACGTGGACGGCGGCCTTCAAACCTTGGAGGGCGTCGATGCTGCCGAAATCGTACTCCAGTTTGGCGTTGCCCTCGAACTGCCAGCGCTGCTGGTCCGTGTATCCGCTCTGGTTGATGGCGGCGATGGGCTGCTGCGTGTATACGCCGTTCAGGTATCCCTGAGGCATGCCTTTGTAGGTGGGCGCGAGGATCGGCAGGGCGTAAATGGCCTGGGAGACGGGGCTGAATTCGTTCTGTTTGGCAATCGAATAGCCCGGGGCGTGCTTCTTTTCGCGGAATCCGCTCAGGTTGACGCTCAGGTTGAGGTTCCGGGCGATTTTGGCATCGATGTTCGAGCGGACGTTGAACCGTTTGTAGGAAGTGTTGGGCAGGATACCGTCCTGATCCATCAGGCCGATGCTCGTGTAGTATTTGATTTTGTCCGTGCCGCCCGTTGCCGAGATGTTGTGCTGATGCGTGAAGCCGTATTTTTTAAACAGCAGGTTCAGCCAGTCCGTATCGCCGTAGATGCCTTTCTCTTTCATGCCTGCGATCACTTCGTCGGTCCACAACGGGTTCAATCCGTCCATTTCGCGGGCCTTGTTGTGCCAGCCGATATAGTCCCGGGCGTTGAGCAGTTCGGGCATGGAGGTGTTCGTCGAGAAAGTTACCGAACCGTCGTAGGAGATACTGGCTTCTCCCTTCGAACCGCTTTTGGTCGTGATGAGGATGATGCCGTTGGCGCCGCGGACGCCGTAGATGGCCGAGGTGGCTGCGTCCTTGAGGATCGAGATCGACTCGATGTCGTTGGGGTTGACCGTGTTGATCATGCGCTCCACGCCGTCGACGATACATAGCGGACTCGAATCGTTGAACGTCGAGGCTCCGCGGACCAGGAGCGTGGTCTGGTCGCTGCCCGGCTGTCCCGAACGCTGGATACTCGTTACGCCCGGCAGTTTGCCGGTCATCATGTTCGAGACGTTGGTCATCGGAGCTTTCAGCAGTTCCTTGTTGGAGACCTGCGAGACGGAGCCCACGAGAAACTGGCGTTTCTGGACGCCGTATCCGATTACGACTACGTCGTCGACCAGTGTGGCGTCCTCTTCCAGCTGCACGTTGATGGTTTTGCGGTTGCGGACGGCCGTTTCCTCTGTTTTATAGCCGAGGAAACTGAAAATCAGAACATCGTCCGGAGACAGGGCGTTGATCGAGTACCGGCCCTGTGCATCCGTGGTGGTTCCGCGGGAGTTATTCCCCTTTACAATGATTGTTGCACCGGAAATTCCCCCCCCCTTGTGTCGGTTACTCTTCCGGACACCTGGAAGTTTTGTGCCTTAACTACTCCGGTGCCTGTGATCAGCATTGCGACCACGGCCAATACGCAACTTGATAGTCGGCGTATGCCTGAAGTTTTCATTTTGAAAAAGTTTTTCATAAGAATAGGGTTGCAATAGATTTAGTGTTTGAAAAGACGGGAGCCGTGCTCCTCTTCACGATTGGTTTTTGTCAATACATTTTCTTTTTCGGGTTGTTTGATTTTAGAGGTTTGATTATTTACATTGTTCGAGGATTTTCCAGCATTGGTAGAGTCCACGCGGGACGTGGAAGCAGCCTTTCCATTTGCCGCCCTTGAGCGGTAACAGTACCTCGCCGCGGCGGTTCAGGTATCCGAACCATTCGGGGTATTCGGGGTCCTTGAAGTGCGACCAGGTATATTCGTGCAGCCGCTCGAACCAGGCCAGACATGCTTCCGATCCGGTCAGTTGGTAGCCCTTGATCATCGTGATCATCGACTCGATGTGTACCCACCAGAGTTTCTGGTCCCATTCGAGTTGCTGCTGGGGATGGCCCAGCCGGTCCATGAAATAGAACAGGCCCCCGTACTCTTTGTCCCAGCCGTATTCCGCCGTGTTGAGCGCGATTTTCACGGCTTTGTCGATCAGCGCCCGGTCGCCGAGCCGTACGCCGAGGTTCATGATGAACCACATCGCTTCGAGCGAATGGCCCGGGGTGATTTGGCGGCCTTCGAACGAGTCGGAAAGCCATCCGTCAGCAGTGACGTTCTCGACGATTAATCCCAGGTCGTCGCGGTAGAATACTTCCATCACTTCGTGCAGGCACTCCTCGATCATGGCGTCAAGTACTGATTTATCGATCATCCCTTCGGCTTCGAGCGCCATGTTGCAGAGAATCATCGGCAGAGCGAATCCCTTGAGGTCGCGCGTTCCCGGCACGGCTTTGCACCACGGTCCCTTGGGATTGTTCCGTTTTTCGAGGATGCGCTCGAAGGTCCGTTTGGCGATTTGGGCGTATTCGTCGTTGCCGGTAGCGATTGCCGCCTGGGCGAATGCCATTGTCGCGAAGGTGTAGGAAAAGATATTGTAAGGGGCGACGAGCGGCCGGCCTTCGCGCGTGAGCGAAAAGTACCAGTTGCAGTTGCCGTCGTGCCCGTATTTGCGGAGGAATTCCGCGCCCTGCACGGCGCATTCGAGCCATTCGGGGCGGCGTTCCACCTGGTTGTAGAGCATGGCGAACATCCACACCTCCCGGCCCTGGAGCCAGATGAACTTGTCGGTGTCAAACACGCTGCCGTCCCGGTCGAGACACGTGAAGTAGCCGCCGTATCGTGTATCCTGGGAGTGTTTGAGCCAGAACCGCAATACGTTGTCTAGCAGTTCGTCGCGATACTTGCATGCCAGTTTGTTGAAGTCGATCATGGGTGGTTGTTATTTCTGAAGTTTCATGTATTCCATATAGCGGTTGTAGAGGTGTCCCGCCTGTGTATATGACGAGTTCGGACTCATGAAATGCGAGAATTCGAAGGTGATGACATCCTGTATTCCCGCCCGTCGTGCGGCGTCGAGCTTGAACAGCAGTTTTTCCCATTTGATGGGCAGGAACCGGATGGGCATGTCGCGGTCGAACGATTCCACATTGGTCCAGCATGCCATGCCGTAACGATCGGCCAGTTCCTTGTTGACCACGAGATAGTCGTAGAGTTCATCATAATCGACCTGCCCGTCCTGAAAAGCCAGGATGTCGACGGCTCCTGCGATGTCGCTCAGGATCGCATCCCATTCCTGACGGTGTTCTTCGACCGTGATCGCCTTGTCGCCGGACATCACCTGGTCGGTCTTGATGCCGTGGATGTAGGGCGAGATCATTGTCTTCAGTCCGCCCGACACTTCCTTGGCGTGCTGTCCCATCGCGGCGTAGATTTTCGATGCATTCCGGGTCCGGCGGCTGATTTCCTGCGAGAGGTACCAGCCCCGGAACGACTTGTGGTGTCCGTATTTGGCCCACACTTCGTCGATGAGCTGCATGTTCAGCTCGATCTCCTTTTCGTACTCTCCTACATGCCAGTGGTAGGCCGAATCGTATGTTCCGAACCAGAACTCCATGCCATGCTTGTCGGCCAGTGTGAGGAACATCTCCACCAGATCTACGGGCGGGTATTTGAATTTGCCGGTGCGGAGCAGGCATTCGAACGGCGCAGCGATCCAACTGCCCAGCCCGGCGCGGATCAATACCACCGTGTTGATTCCCATTGTTTTCATAGCCCGGAAATCGGCGTCCCACTCTTTTACGCCCCAGTTCTGGTGCGGGATGTCCCAGCTGACTTCGTCGAGGAACGTCGCACGGATCGGAATCCCCTGAAGGATCTCTTTCGTCCGGAAATCGGCATCCGTGAATTCGCAGGCGGCCTTATCTTTCGGGCTTTTGGCTTGGGTGGCGACGGGGAGTGCGGTCGAAACGAGCAGTCCTGCGCAAAACAGACTGCGGCATATTGTTTTCATTGTTTTTGGAGCGTATTTGGGCATATAAGGCATTCCATTTATTTATAATAGTCGGAGGTCTCGGTACTGGTCCGGCGTTCCATGCCGTAGCGGTCGGTGAGCCGTTTGCGGTTCCGGTGGGGAATGTCGTGACGGATTGAGGTTCTATTGGTATCTACTCTAATCTAAAATCATAACTTACCTTAAGCAAATGTAATAATAAAAATTATTATCACAAACATTTTTAGTAATAAAATTTATTTAAAATAAAGATTTATGTGAAAAAGATTGTTTTTGAAGCCTTGTTGTCGGGCTGGAGGGTTGGTTTGTAATTCTAAATAATTATATAGAAAGGCAACGAGTATGGATAATTTTATTACTACAATTTTCGTATAATTGCATTTTCTTTGTTTTGCTTGGCTTGTTCGTGAATTATTTTTACCTTTACGAATCGAAAGAAAATGTAACCGAAAAAGAAAATACCGACATGACCAGTTCGTTCCTGAAAGAGGCCACGGAAGGCAATAAAAATGCGATCCTCAAACAGCAAATCATCTGCCAGTACATCTTCGGCGGCGATTCCAGCATCACCGACTTGAGCAAGGCTGTGAACCTCAGTGTGCCGACCGTTACCAAGTTGATCGGTGAGTTGATCGACGAAGGCTTCGTCCACAATTTTGGCGAGCAGGGGACGGCCGGCGGCCGGCGTCCCAATATCTATGGCCTGAACCCCTATGCGGGTTACTTCATCGGCGTCGATATCCGCAAGGATTCGGTGGTGATGGCGGTCGTCAATTTCAAAGGACAGTTGATCGACGAAACGACGGTCGATTTCCTGATGGACAACGACCCCCACTCGCTCGACCGGCTCTGCGAGGTGATCCAGGATTTCATCTGTACGCACAAGATCGCGACCGACAAGGTGCTGGCCATCGGTGTCAATATTTCGGGCCGGGTCAATTCCCAGACCGGATACAGTTACAGTTATTTCTTCGTCGAGGAGCAGCCGCTGACGATGCTGCTCGAAGAGCGCCTGGGCAGTACGGTCTATATCGAGAACGACACCCGTGCGGCTACTTACGGGGAATACATGTACGGTGACGCCCACAACGAGCAGACGATGCTCTATATCAATGCCAGTTGGGGTCTGGGCCTGGGTATGATCATCGACGGCAAGATTTTCTACGGCAAGTCGGGCTTCTCGGGCGAATTCGGCCATTTTCCGCTGCTCGACAACGAGATCATCTGCCGCTGCGGCAAGCGCGGCTGCCTCGAAACCGGAGCGTCGGGTTCGGCCATGCACCGCATTTTCCTCGAAAAACTCCGGCAGGGGCGTGTTTCGATGCTCTCCGAGAAGTTCAACAAGGGCGAGGAGATCACACTCAACGACATCCTCGACGCACTGCAAAAGGAGGACGTGCTGGCCATCGAGACGCTCGACGCCGTGGGGCATACGCTCGGCAAGGCCATCGCCGGGCTGATCAACATGTTCAATCCCGAAATGATCGTTATCGGCGGTACGCTGTCCGTTGCCAAGGAGTACCTGATGCTTCCCGTACGCAACGCCGTCAACAAATATTCGCTGATGCTGGTCAACAAGGATACCCAGATCAAACTCTCGGCGCTCGGTGAGCGCGCCGGAGTGATGGGAGCCTGCCTGCTGGCCCGGAGCAAGTCGCTCGGGCTGTTCTGACGCGTATCGATTTGGGTAAAATCCCCGGACTTCGACAGAAGTCCGGGGATTCCTTTTATCTTTCGGCGTCGAAGAGTTGTTTGTATTTTACGACCAACTCGCGGGCCGTCGCCACGGCGTTGCCCGGCGCAGGGTAGGTCAGCGGATGGGAGGCGTCGGCCCAGCGGCATTCGAAGTCGCGGATTTCTGCGTCGAAACGCTTCTGATCAAACTTCCGGCCCGCCTTGGCGGCTTCGGTAACGCGTTCGATGAACATGTGCCAGCGGGGCGCATAATAGGTTGAAACCATTCCGGCCCAGGTGCGGCTGGCGTAATCGGTCAGGTGGTAGCTGTCGACCCATACCGAAACAAGCGTGCGGGCATTGGTCTCGTAATAGTCTTTCGAGGCGTGCATCGCTGCGAGGTCGCGTCGGGCATAGGCTGCGGCGAAACGGTCGCGCTCGTGCAGGAAGTAGTCGCCCAATACCTGACGGCCCAGGTTTACTGCGTCGAAACGGTAGGCGTCCCGGTCGCTGCCGACGCCGAGCAGGGTGTTCCAGGCTTTCCACAGCGTCGGGAACCGGTAGTTGACGGTGTGTTTGGTTGTCCAGTGTCAGTTGCCTTCGAGCGAAGGATGGGCGTTGGTAAGGGCCGATTGCCCCGTCTGTACAGGCTGCGTGTAAACACTGTCGCAAAGCGTCCGCCATATGGCACGCGCTGTTTCGTCGCGGAATCCCGTAAGTCGGTCGGTCAGTCGCTCGATCCACCGGTTGTCGTCGATACCCGTCTTCCAGGCCGTGTCCAACGCGAATCCGCCCCAGTAACTCACGTGCGTGATTTTTGCATCGGGATAGAGCCGTTCGAGTTTCTGCGGAACGTGTCCTGCGAAGGCGGGCAGGACGGGAATCATTTCCAGTTTGCGTTCGCGCGCCACGATGTGCTTTTGCAGTTCGAGTTGGTTGTCCAGCCACTCCTGCGGCAGCGGTCCCTGCCAGTAGTCGATGTTGGTCATCCGGTGCCATGGCAGGTGCGCCGGGTCGGTGAAATAGCTGCACACTTCCTTCTGGGACAAATTCAGGCGGGTCCACACCCGCTCCCAGACGGCTTCCTGTCCTGTGATGGCCAGCGGCATGGTTACGCCCTGCAACGCCATCCAGTCGATAAACCGTTCCCATTCGGACCATCCCCACCACGGCATCGTGTATCCGAAGGTGCAGTAATTCAGGTAGAATCGCTCTTTTACCCGGGCTTCGGCGCGGACTTTTTCCCTGATTCGGGGCAATACGGCGGGCATCTCCACCGGGTTGTAACTGAGCCTTGAAACCGTGGTCAGGCAGTAATTTTTCAGGTAGTGGTTCAGCTCCACGGCGATTGAATTGGAATTGTTGCCCCGGACGACAATCTTTTTGCCGCGGGATTCCAGTTCGAACCAGTCGGTCCCGGTCGTGTCGGCGAGGCGTTCGAAACGGAAGCGTTGCTCCTGGTCGGGGATGATTCGCCGGGCCAGGGCGCGGACAGACGCGTCGTCTTCGGTGCTGCATGCACAGGTGGTGAACAGGACGAATGCGGCGGCAAAGAATTTCAGCATTTTCATGTCGGGAGTCTGGATTTGGTCAGAACGTGTTTTTAAATTGCTGTCAATTCGTGAAATAATTTTATTAAAAATCAACTAACAGTAAAATTATTTACCATAAAAGGTGTAGTTTGAATATTTTTTTATTACATTTGTCGTTGTGGATATCCATTGACTGATTCTGATTAATTCCCAATTATGAAAAAAAGATTGAGTATTTGCTGTATGTTGCTGGTGGCTTTCGTGGTGTGCGGCACTTTCATGCAGTGTGGTGGTGATGACCATCAGACCCCTCCCTCTTTGTCCGGCGAAGGCGAGGGAGGCGGTGAAGAGGACGAGGGCGAAGGCGGTGAAGAGGACGAGGGCCTGCCCGGTTATCCGGCGGGGCTGACCGTCGATGAATTTACGGACGTGTTGTCGAACAACTCCAAATGCCTCGGCTTCTATGCCGTCGCCGATTTCAAGGTCAATCCCAAATTGCGCTTCCGTCCGCAGCATGCTTCGGCGAAAAAGCCCACGGCTTATTTTTCGGACTTCAAGGCTTCGGGTTCCGGAACGCCTTACGTCGCGATCAACGGTGGTTTCTTCGCCGGTTCGCCCATCAAGTCGCTGAGCCTGCTCATCGAGAATGAAACCGTCAAGTCGATCGCTTTGCAGGACGACTATATTTGGAGTACCACGCCCTATACCCATTTCTTCCCCGTGCGCGGTGCGCTCGGGCAACTGTCTGACGGCAGTTTCGAGGCGGCGTGGGTCTATTGCGCGGCCGATGACGGCAACCGCCCCTATGCGTTCTCGTCGGCGTTGGGCAACAACGAGAAAACCATGACTTTCATGCCTGCTGCGCCTACGTCGAAAACCGCGGGCGGACGCCGTTGGAAACCCGATTATGCCATCGGTGCGGGGCCCATGCTGGTCTATGACGGCAAGAATGTCGCCGAGGAGAACTACTGGAAGGAGATATTCGACTGCGGTGGACTGGCCGGTCTTTCGCGCCAGCCCCGGTCGGCGATCGGCGCCACGGCCGACGGCAAATTGGTTGTCGTGGTCTGCGATGGCCGCAACAAGCGCGGCAGTGCCGGCTTCACCCTGTCTGAAATGGCTGACAAACTCATTTCGCTGGGGTGTGTTATGGCTGTCAACCTCGACGGCGGCGGTTCCTCGACCTTTGTCGGTAAAGACGGCGTCGTGCTTAATATGCCCAGCGATACGTCGGGCACAGAACTTGACGGGGCGACGATCAAGGAGCGTTCCGTCCCTACGGCGGTTATTATCGCGGAGCAGTAAACCTGAAGATTCCGGGTTTTGTAGCGAACGGACGGTGGGTAACCCCACCGTCCGTCCTGCGGTTATGTACCTGCTCTATTTGTGCCGGAAACTCGTCAAAATAGGATAAATTGATCTTTACGGTTCCCGATTGTTGATAATCTTTTATATATTTGTGTTCGAAAAAGAAAAAACGATAATTAAAACTAAATAACGCTATGGAAAACAAACTTCAACAGTTGACTCAGAAGCTCTACGACGAGGGGCTGGAGAAAGGCCGCGCCGATGCCGACAAGCTGGTCGCCGACGCCAAGGCCGAAGCTCAGAAGATCGTCGCCGAAGCCCGCGCCCAGGCCGAAGACATCGTTAAGAAGGCGGAGGCCAAGGCCGAGGATGTCGGGAAAAACACCATGACCGAGATTTCGCTGGCCGGCAAACAGGCCGTCGCCAGGATCAAGTCCGAAATTGCGTCGCTCATCATCGCCAAAGCTACGGCCCAGGGCGTGAAGGAGGCCGTCGTGGATCCGGCGTTCATCAAGGAGATGCTCGTTGCCGTGGCTAAGAACTGGAACGGTTCCGATTCGGGCAAGGTCGAATTGCAGGCCCTGCTGCCCGAGGCCGAGCGCAAAACGCTCGACGCCGCATTCGAGAAGAGCGCGAAGGAACTGCTCGCCGCCGGCATCGAGGTCGGCTGGTCGAAGGAGGTGAAGACCGGCTTCAAGGTGGGCGCCAAGGACGGGGGCTACTACATTTCGTTCGCCGATGCCGACATCGAGGCGCTGCTGGGCGAGTACCTGCGCGGCAAGGTGTTCCAATTGTTGTTTAAGGCGTAAGGCATGTTTGCAACCGATTATTATTGTCTGGTAGCCTCCCTGAAGGAGTACACGCTCGACGCCGATACCAAAGGCTTCGATGCCCGGGCCATCATCTCCGAAATTCTGGAGGAGGTGGACCGCGGCGACGCCCGCGAGGTGCGGCTCCTGTACGGCTACTACGACTGTGAGAATATCGCCGCCCTGCGTGCGGGGCGCTCGGCGCACAATCCGCTGGGCAACTTCACGCGCGAGGAGTTGGAGGAGGAGCTGAAAGCCCCGAAGCGGCTGCCCGAAGCGGTAGCCCGCGTGGTGAGGGCCTATGCCGATCCTGAGGGCGAGGACGCCGAGACGGTCGATACGTCGCGGCGTTTCGAGAAGGAACTGTTCGGAGCCTACTACGCTGCCTGCGAAAAGGCCGGAAGCCGTTTCCTGCGTGAATGGTCGGCCTTCGACCTGAACCTGCGCAACGTCTCGGCTGCCGTTACGGCGCGTGCCGCAGGCCGTGCGGTCGAAGAGGTGGTCGTGGGCGGAGGCGACGTCGCCGAGCAACTGCAGCGCAGTTCGGCGGCCGATTTCGGCCTGCGCGGCGAACTGCCTTACATCGATGCGGTGATCGCGGCGGTGAACGACGAGGCGAATCTCGTGGAGAAAGAGCATAAGATCGACCTGATCCGCTGGAATGAAGCTGCGGAACTGGCGACTTTCGACTATTTCGACATCAACGCCATTCTCTCCTACCTGGTACGGATCAACATCGTTGCCCGCTGGACGCAGCTCGACGCCGCCCGCGGCCGCGAGATGTTCGCCCGCCTGATGCAGGAGCTGGATGCGAAAGAACTGATCGACCATAAGGAATAGTCCGGAAAAGCGCCAGCGCTCCGGAGAAGCCTTTCCTAAGGGAAGGACTCCGGGCGGGACCGGGCCTGTACATGACGCCGGAGACGGCTGCAATGGCCTTCTGCGTGGCATGGACCCGGACGAAAGGAATTGCGAAGAAAAAGTAAATAACATAAAAATACCAATGAAAACTACAGGACGTGTAAACGGTATCATCTCCAACATCGTGATCGTCAAGGCCGACGGACCCGTGGGCCAGAATGAGATCTGCTATGTCTGGACAGGCGATACCAAAATGATGGCCGAGGTCATCAAGGTCATAGGCGACGCGGCCTATGTCCAGGTTTTTGACAGCACCCGCGGTCTGAAGATCGGCGACAAGGTCGAGTTCGAGGGACACATGCTCGAAGCGACGCTGGCCCCGGGCCTTCTGTCGCGCAACTACGACGGTCTTCAGAACGACCTCGAAAAGATGGACGGTCTGTTCATCGCCCGCGGTTCGATCACCGAACCGATCGACTACAATGCCGAGTGGGAGTTCTCGCCGCTGGCCAAGGCGGGCGATAAAGTCACCGCCGCCTCGTGGCTGGGCGAAGTGAAGGAGCAGTGGGTGATGCACAAGATCATGGTTCCTTTCACGATGACCGGCAGCTATACGGTCAAGAGCGTCGCCAAGGCCGGCAAATACAAGGTTGCAGACACCATCGCCGTCATTACCGACGCCGAGGGTAAGGACCACGACGTGACGATGGTCCAGAAGTGGCCCGTGAAGCAGGCCGTACGCTGCTATACCGAGAAACCCCGTCCGTCGCGCGTCATGGAGACCGGCGTGCGCCCGATCGACACCTTCAACCCGATGGCCGAAGGCGGTACGGGCTTTATCCCGGGGCCGTTCGGCGCCGGTAAAACCGTGCTCCAGCACGCTATTTCCAAGCAGGCCGACGCCGACGTGATCATCATGGTCGCCTGCGGCGAGCGCGCCAACGAGGTGGTGGAAATTTTCAAGGAGTTCCCCGAACTGATCGACCCGCATACGGGCCATACGCTCATGGAGCGCACGATCATCATCTGTAACACCTCCAACATGCCCGTTGCTGCGCGTGAGGCGTCGGTTTATACGGGTATGACCATCGGCGAGTACTACCGTTCGATGGGCCTCAAGGTGCTGGTTATGGCCGACTCGACATCGCGCTGGGCGCAGGCGCTGCGTGAGATGTCGAACCGCCTGGAGGAGCTTCCCGGACAGGATGCCTTCCCGATGGACCTTTCGGCGATCATTTCGAACTTCTATTCGCGTGCGGGCCTGGTGAAGCTCGTCGGCGGCCAGACCGGCTCGGTGACGTTCCTCGGTACGGTGTCGCCTGCGGGCGGTAACCTCAAGGAGCCGGTTACCGAATCGACCAAAAAGGCTGCACGCTGTTTCTACGCCCTTTCGCAGGGCCGTGCCGACTCGAAGCGTTACCCGGCCATCGACCCGTTGGAGTCCTATTCGAAATACCTCGAATACCCCGAAATCCGCGAATACCTCGACGACCATATCGAGAAGGACTGGGTGGACCTCGTCTATGCGGGCAAGACCATCGTGCAGCGCGGCAAGGAGGCCAACGACCAGATCAACATCCTGGGCGACGACGGCGTTCCCGTGGAGTACCACGAACGGTTCTGGAAATCGGAGCTGATCGACTTCGTCATCCTGCAGCAGGACGCTTTCGACGCCATCGACGCCAACTGCCCGATGGAGCGCCAGCAGATGATGTACAAAATGGTCCTCGGCATCTGCAACCAGGATTTTGCGTTCGCCGACTTCGAGGCCTGCTCGCAGTTCTTCAAAGGACTCATCAATCTCTTCCGCCAGATGAACTACTCGGAGTGGAAGTCGGAGAAGTTCGAGGGTTACCGGAAGCAGATCGAGCAGTATGTGAGTGAACAATCCAAATAAGCGGGAGAAATTATGACAACACGAGCATTTCAGAAAATATATACCAAGATCGACAACATCACCAAGGCTACCGTGACGCTCCGTGCCACGGGCGTCGGCAACGACGAACTGGCTACCGTCGGCGGCAAGCTGGCGCAGGTGGTGAAAATTATGGGCGAAAACGTCACGCTGCAGATTTTTGCCGGAACCGAGGGCCTGTCCACCGATTCCGAGGTCGTCTTCCACGGCGAACCTCCCAAGCTGCGCGTTTCGGACAACCTTGCCGGGCGTTTCTTCAATGCCTACGGCGAGCCGCTCGAAGGCGGCGAGATCATCGAGGGCGAGGCCCGCGAGATCGGCGGCCCGACGGTGAACCCCTTCCGGCGTATCCAGCCTTCGGAGCTCATCGCCACGGGTATCGCCGGCATCGACCTGAACAACACCATCGTAACGGGCCAGAAAATTCCGTTCTTCGCCGATCCCGACCAGCCTTACAACGCCGTGATGGCCAACGTGGCCCTGCGTGCCAAGGCCGACAAGATCATCCTGGGCGGCATGGGTCTTACGAACGACGACTTTCTCTACTTCAAGTCGGTCTTCGAGAACGCCGGTGCGCTCGACCGCATCGTGTCGTTCGTCAACACGACGGAGAATCCTCCCGTGGAGCGCCTGCTCGTTCCCGACATGGCGCTGACCGCCGCCGAATACTTCGCCGTCGACAAGGGCGAAAAGGTGCTGGTGCTGCTGACCGACATGACGCTCTATGCCGATGCGCTGGCCATCGTGTCGAACCGTATGGACCAGATTCCTTCGAAGGACTCGATGCCCGGTTCGCTTTACTCGGACCTCGCGAAGATTTACGAGAAGGCCGTGCAGCTGCCTAACGGCGGTTCGATCACGATCATCGCCGTGACGACGCTTTCGGGCGGCGACATCACGCACGCCATCCCCGACAATACGGGTTACATCACCGAGGGACAGTTGTTCCTGCGCAACGACTCCGACACGGGCAAGGTCATCGTCGACCCGTTCCGTTCGCTGTCGCGTCTGAAACAGCTCGTTATCGGCAAGAAGACCCGTGAGGACCATCCGCAGGTGATGAACGCCTGTGTGCGTCTCTACGCCGATGCGGCCAACGCCAAGACCAAGCTGGAGAACGGCTTCGACCTTTCGGATTACGACGAGCGTACTTTGAAGTTCGCGTTCGACTACTCCGAGAAACTGCTGGCCATCGACGTGAATATCGAGATCAACCAGATGCTCGACACTGCGTGGGGACTCTTCGCCAAGTACTTTACCAAGGAGGAGGTCGCCATCAAGGAGGAGCTCATCAAAAAATACTGGAAGGAGGCGTAACACGCAATGGCAATCAAATTTCAATATAACAAGACCTCGCTGGGCGACCTCGGCAAACAGTTGAAAATGCGCCAGAAGGCCCTCCCTACGATCAAAAGTAAGGAGTCGGCCCTGCGCTCCGAAGTGAAGAAAGCGAAGGACTCCGCAAACGACTACCGTCGTCGGCTCGATGCCCTGAAGGCCGAGTACGACTATATGGTGTCGCTCTGGGGAGAGTTTGATTGTGACCTCTTGCGCATCGCCGATGTCGAACTTTCGGTTCAGAAGATCGCGGGCGTGCGCACGCCTGTCCTGCAGAATGTCCTGTTCGAGGAGAAACCCTACGATTTGTTCTCCTCGCCGGTGTGGTTTGCCGACGGAGTCGACATCCTCAAGCGCATGGCGCAGTTGGGGATCGAGTTCGAGGTTTACAACCGCAAGATGGAACTGCTGGACCATGCGCGCCGCAAAACCACTCAGAAGGTGAACTTGTACGAGAAGGTGCAGATACCCGGGTACGAGGACGCCATACGTAAGATCAAACGCTTCATGGAGGACGAGGAGAACCTCTCCAAATCGGCCCAGAAGATCGTGAAAACCAAACAACAGGCAGCCGGGGAGGGCGCGATGTTATGATAGCGAAAATGTCGAAATACGACTTTGTGCTCTTTGCGGCGCAGAGCGAGGATTTCGTTGAGAAACTCCGCGAACTGGGATTGGTGGACATCACCACTACCGGCTGGGAGCCCTCCGAGGAGGACCGCCAGTTGCTCCTGGACATCGAAGGCCATACGAAGGCCCTGGATTTTTTGGGAACCCTTCGGGCCGAAGGCCGCTTCGACGCCGGGGCTAAACCCTTCGCTTCGGGCAGGGAGGCTTACGAGCACTACACCGCTGCGCACCAGCAGGCTGCGGCGCTCCATGCCGAGATCGGCCGCCTCGAAAAATCTGCCGACGAACTGCGCCCCTGGGGTCGGTTCGACGTGGAAACCACGAAGAAACTCGCCGCGCAGGGCATCGTGCTGCGCTATTTCTTCACACAGCGCAACACCTTCGACAAACAGCTTGCCGAGTGGTCGGAGAGCTATACCGTTTCCGAGGTCAGCCGTACCGATGCCATGGTTTGGTTCGTCGTCGTGGCCAAGCCCGGCGAGGAGGTGACGCTCGATGCGCAGGAGATGAAAACTCCTGCGATAGACATCCGCGAGGCCGAGCGGCGCATTGCCGAGTCTGAAAAGAAACTCCGCGCCCTCGACGCCGAATTTTCGCGCGTGGCCGCTTCGGAGGAGAAGCTCGCGCAGCATGCCTGCTCGCTGAAAGAGCGTTTGCAGGGCGTGCAGGTGAAAGCCACGGCGCAGCAGGCCGCCGACGGCACGCTGGTGGTCATGGAGGGCTGGGCCGAGAAAGAGACTTCGGACAAGGTCGATGCCCTGCTGGAGAAATACCCCAACGTGGTTTTCCTCAAGAGCGACCCCACGCCCGAGGACAATACGCCCGTGAAACTCCGCAACGGCTGGTTCGCCCGCAATTTCGAACTGGTGGGCGACATGTACGCCCGTCCGAAATACGGAACGATGGACCTCACGCCTTTCTTCGCGCCGTTCTACGTGCTCTTCTTCGGCATCTGCCTGAACGATGCGGGCTACGGACTGATCCTGACCCTGTTGGGCGCGTGGATGCTTGCCAAGAACAAGAAGCCCGGCATGATGCGCCGGGCGGCGTGGTTCGCCACGATGTGCGGACTCTCGACGGTTCTTTTCGGACTGTTCTGCGGCTCGTTCTTCGGTATCAACATGAACGAGTGGTTCCCTTCGGTGAAGTTCTTCGATTTCCAGGGACAGTTCTTCTCCATCGCGCTGGTTATCGGTGTGGTGCAGATACTTTTCGGCATGACGCTCAACATCTGGATGACGATCCGCAGTTTCGGCTTCAGCCGCGTGCTGGGTTTGCTGGGGTGGTTCATCATCCTCGTCTCGTGCTGCCTGGCCATGGGACTTCCGATGGCGGGCCTCGCCATTCCGGGCTTCACTTCGGGTTCGGTGGCGTTCTACGTCGCGCTGGGCGTCGGGGCGGTGCTGATGCTGCTGCTGAATAATCCGCGGCGCAATCCGCTCGTCAATTTCGGCGCAGGCCTGTGGGACCTTTACAATAACCTCACGGGGCTTCTGAGCGACGTACTCTCCTACATCCGTCTGTTCGCCATCGGTCTTTCGGGTGGCGTGTTGGCGCTGGTGTTCAATACGCTGGCTGCGGGCTTCGTCCCCGAGGGGTCGGGGATCGTGGTGCGGCTGCTGGTGATGATTCCGATCCTGTTGATCGGCCACGGCATCAACCTTTTCATGTCGACCATCTCGTCGTTCGTGCACCCGCTGCGTCTGACGTTCGTCGAGTTTTTCAAGAATGCCGGTTTCGAAATGGCCTCGCGCAATTTCGACCCGATCCGGAAAATGAATGATACTAACGAATAATAACAATTAAAAAACTTAAAACATTATGGAAACAACAGCATTGGTATTGGCTTACGTCGGCGTAGCGCTGATGGTGGGCCTGGCAGGTGTCGCTTCGTCGATCGGTACTGCCATTACGGGTCAGGCCGCAGTAGGGGCCATGAAAAAGAACGGCGGCGCTTTCGGTAGCTACATGATCCTTTCGGCCCTTCCGGGTTCGCAGGGCCTTTACGGTTTTGTCTGCTTCTTCCTCGTACAGAAGGGCCTGACGGCTCCGACGCTGGTGCAGGGCGCCGCTATTTTCGGTGCGGGTCTGTTGGTCGGTATGGTGAACCTCGCGGCTTCGATCTACCAGGCCAAGGTTTGCGCCAACGGTATCGCCGCTATCGGCAACGGTCACGACGTGATGGGTAAGACGCTGATCCTCGCGGCTTTCCCCGAGCTGTACGCCATCCTGACGGTGGCTGCCACCTACCTGATCGCAACGCTCGACGGTGTGAATCTCTTCTAAAGAAAATATTCGCGACATTGAAAAGGGAGGCCTTCGGGACCTCCCTTTTTTCGGTATCCGTCCTCGGATGCGTTGAGAGCCTGTTTTTGTCGTTTCGGAAAATTTCCGTATCTTTGCCCCGAATCAAAATTTGTTGTAAGCGATGAGGATCTAAAAATTTCATACACTTTTTTCTGCCGCTCCGCTGTTGCGGATGCGGGACTAGTCTGTTTGTAAATTTTTAAATCCGATATTTTATGTCGCTTATTCTCAGCGGGGTGTCGTTCGCATACCCCGATTCAGAACCCCTGTTTTCCGATATTACGTTCTCGGTCCGTTCCGGCGAACGGGTCGCATTGGTCGGGTCCAACGGCTCGGGCAAGACTACTTTGTTGCGCATTGCCGCCGGATTGCTGCCTGCGGCGGGTACGGTCGACTGTCCGGCCGATCGCTGGTATTTGCCTCAGAACGCCCTCTGCCGACCCGATGAATCGGTGGTGGAACTGCTGGGTGCGGCCCGTAAACTCGACGCCTTGCACGCCATCGAGGCCGGGCGGGGTGCGGAATCCGATTTTTTGGCGCTCGATGACGATTGGAGCATCGAAGAGCGGCTTGCCCTCGTGCGTGAACGGTGGGGCATCGAAGCAATCCCCCTCGACCGTCGGTCCTGTACGCTGAGCGGCGGCGAACGTACGCGTGTTCTGTTGGCCGGTGCGGAACTCTCTGGGGCCGATACCGTTTTGTTGGATGAACCGAGCAATCACCTCGATACCCGGGCACGGGACCTTTTGTACGATTTCGTCGGCCGGAGCCGTGCGGCGATGCTGATCGTGAGCCATGACCGGGCTTTGCTGGAACGAATGGACGCCATTGTCGAACTGGGCTCGGGCCGGGCAGTCCGTTACGGCGGAAATTATACGTTCTATTGCGAACAGCGCGATCTGCAGTTGGAGGCGCTCCATCGGCGTGCCGACGAGCGGCAGCGTACGCTCCAGCAGGCCCGGGAACGCGAACTGGAGTTGGACGAACGGCGGCAGCGGCAGGAGAGCCGTGCCGCAGGCCATACCCAGCGCCGGGGATTGGCCCGTATCGTGGCCGGGGGCCTGGCTTCGGCGTCGCAGCGGTCGGCGTCACGCCTGGAGGAGGAGCGCGGCCGGAGGATCGAACGGATCGCTGCGGAGTTGCATGCGGTCCGGGCGCAGATCGCTGCGGAGCAACCGCTTTCGGTGCATCTTCATTCGCCCGAGCGGCAGGACCGTCGGTTGCTCGCGGCGTTCGAAGGCGTGAATGTCCGTTTCGGCGGTCGGATGCTGTGGCCGGAGCCGCTTTCATTGGAACTTTTTTCCGGCGAGCGGCTTCGTATCCGCGGCGGCAACGGGACCGGAAAGACTACGTTGCTGCGTCTTCTGACCGGAGAACTGCTTCCTGCGGGCGGCTCGTGCCGCCGGGCCGGGCCGTTGCGCACGCTCCTGCTCGACCAGGAGTATTCGGCGCTATCCGGCGGCGGAACGGTCGGAGAGTTTGTCCTGCGCTGTGATACGGCACATCGCCCGGAGGGCGAACTGCGTGCCTGGCTCGACCACTACTGCTTTGCGCAGGAGCAATGGACGCAGGCGTGCGGGACCCTCAGCGGGGGCGAGAAGCTGAAGTTGCTGCTGTTCGGGGAGACACTCGGCGCTTCGGCGCCCGACCTGATACTGCTCGACGAGCCGACCAACAACATCGACCTCCGGAGCCAGGAACTACTTGTCTCGGCGCTCTCCGAATACAAAGGAACGGTTGTCGTGGTTTCCCACGACGAACCGTTCCTTCGGAATCTCGGTATTACAAACGAGTTGGAACTCGTTCCCTGAGCTATCGCCCCTTGCGGCGCGGCGAAGTGCTTACTTTCGGGCCTTTGCCGCGGCGCTCTTCGGTCCGTCGCGCCGCACCCTCGGGCAGCAGCACTTCGAAGTCGAGCTGGCGTTTCTGCAGGTCGGCGCGCTTGACGCGGATGCGCACCGGGCTCCCCAGCGTCATGCGTATTCCCGTCGAGCGCCCCACGATCTCGTAAAGCTGTTCGTCGAAGGCGAAAAAGTCGCCCTCGATGTCGCGCAGGAACGACATGCCCTCGATGTGGGTTTCGTCCAGTTCCACGTAGACGCCCCACTCCGTGAGGCCCGAAATATGGCCTTCGAACTCTTCGCCGATGTGCTCCTTCATAAATTCGACCATTTTGTATTTGATCGACGCGCGTTCTGCCTCGGCGGCCACGATTTCGCGGTCCGATGCGCGGGCGCAGAGTTCTTCCAGTTCGGTCTTGTCGGCCGACTTGCCCCCTGCGAGGTAACGCGCCAGGAGGCGGTGGACCATCATGTCGGGATAGCGCCGGATCGGCGAGGTGAAGTGCGTGTAATAAGGGAATGCCAGGCCGTAGTGACCGATGTTGTCGGTCGTGTAATAGGCTTTGGCCATCGAGCGTACGGCCATCGTCGAGACGGCGTTTTCCTCGGTTGTCCCCTTTATCTGCTTGAAGAGTTTGTTCATCTCTTTGGCCACGGCGCGGCCCTTCGTGGCCTTGAAGATGTGCCCGAAGCGGAGGATGAACTGCCTGAAACGGTCGAGTTTCTCCTCGCTCGGGGTGTCGTGCACGCGGTAAACCATCGTGCGTTCTACCGTACGGTCTTTGTCGGTCTTGCGTTTGCCGCAGAACTCCGCTACGCGGCGGTTGGCCAGCAGCATGAACTCTTCGATCATCTGGTTCGACTCTTTCTGCTCCTTGAAATAGACGCCCAGCGGCTTCCCGTTTTCGTCGAGGCGGAATTTCACCTCTTCGCGGTCGAACGAAATCGCGCCGTTCTTGAACCGCTCCTTGCGCAGCGCCTGCGCCAGCCGGTTGAGCGTCAATACCTCTTCGGCGTAGTCGCCGCGGCCGGTCTCGATGATCTCCTGCGCTTCGGCATACGTGAAACGGCGGTCGGAGTGGATCACCGTGCGGCCGAACCACTCTTCGAGAATGTCGAGGTTTTCGTTGAGCGTGAACACTGCCGAGAAACAGAGACTCGTTTCGTTGGGACGCAGCGAGCACAACTCGTTCGAGAGCCGCTCGGGGAGCATCGGTACGGTACGGTCCACGAGGTAGACCGACGTACCGCGTTCCACGGCTTCGTCGTCGATCACCGAGTGGGGACGTACGTAATGGGTCACGTCGGCGATGTGTACGCCGATCTCCCAAACGCCGTCCTTGATGCGGCGCACCGACAGTGCGTCGTCGAAGTCCTTGGCGTCCGCCGGGTCGACCGTAAAGGTCGTGACGTTGCGGAAATC
Source organism: Alistipes sp. D31t1_170403_E11 (assembly GCF_015553985.1). Lineage (NCBI taxonomy): Bacteria > Pseudomonadati > Bacteroidota > Bacteroidia > Bacteroidales > Rikenellaceae > Alistipes > Alistipes sp. D31t1_170403_E11. The sequence goes on from NZ_JADNHQ010000004.1 coordinate 363,249, forward strand.
GCGCCGCTGGGCGATCTCCTTGGCCGTAACGCTGGCGTCGATGCTTTCAGCCGCGCTCTCGATTTCCGGTTCGAAGTGATACGGAAGCTCGTATTCGGCCAGGATCGAGTGCATCTCCGTGTCGTTGTTGCCCGCCATGCCGAGCCGCTCGACCAGTTCACCCACGGGGCTCTTGCTGCCGGGCAGCCAGTCGGCGATGCGTACGACGACTTTTTCGCCGTCCTTCACGTCGGGATAGGTGCGCTTCGACAGGTAGATGTCCATCGGCATGCGCCGCGAGTCGGCCCGCACGAAAATCTGGTGCGCCCCGACCTCCGCCACGCCTACGTAGGGTTTGCGGTTGCGTTCGACGATCCGGGTGATCTCGCCCTCCAACTGGCCGTTGCGGCCACGGTGCATCACCACGACCTCTACGCGGTCGCCGTTCAGGGCGTTGGCCGCATTGCGCTGGTTGACGAAGATGTCGTTCTCCTGCCCTTCGACCTTCACGTAGACCGAACCCGAAGGCGTCATGTCGGCTATGCCTTCGTAGTGGGGCAGGTGGGTCTGCATCAGGCGGTATTTTTCGCGCGAGCACTCCTCCACGACACCCTCTTCGAAGAGGCGTCCGAGGATCTCGAGCGTTTCGCGGCGGCCCTCTTTCGTGGCGCCGCCAGATGCTGAAGCCAGGTGCTTGAGCGAGAATTTATTGTTGGGGAATTCCCGGAACATACTCAGTATTATCGAAGTACGATCCGTCTTCCGGGCTCCTTTATCGGAGCGGTGGTTTTGCTTTTTCATTATTTTTCCAAAATTTGCAGGGCTAAACGGCGCATAAAGCCGATGCCCACGTCGATGGCTCCCTCGTCGGGAGCGAATGTTGCCGTATGGGGCCGTCCGGCCGCGGCGCCCACGCCCAGCCGGTAAAACAGCGACGGATATTGTGTACAGTAGAATCCGAAATCCTCGGCCGTGGTCCTCAGGGACAGCATCTCGACTTTGAGGTTCGAAGTCCGGGCCAGCGCGATGGCTTTCTTGACCAGCATTTCGTCGTTTACCACGCACGGATAACCCCTGCTGATGTCCACGTCGATCTTCACGCCCATGCGTGCGTCGATGTCCGATGCGATGATCTGCAACCGGCGGTGGATGATCTCGCGTTCGCGTTCGTCGAATGTGCGCAGCGTTCCTTCCATGTAAACTTCGTCCGGAACGATATTCGTGGCGCCTTGGGCCTCCACGCGCCCGATCGACATGACGCACTCTTCGCTGTTGAGCGCCAGCATGCGCGTCACCATCTCGGCCCCCGCAGCCACGGGGTCCCTGAGTTGTTTGCGCATGGCGCCGTGTCCGCCCGTACCGTGGACGCGGATGCGCAGTTCGTCGCTTGCAGCCATGTATTTCCCGGCCCGGAACCCGAAGGTCCCGACCTCCAACTGCGGTTCGACGTGCTCGCCGACCACGGCCCGTACGTCGTAACCCTCGAAGGGGTTTTCGGCCAGCACCAGCGATGCCCCGCCGGGGTTGCACTCCTCGCCCGGCTGGAACAGCCCGAAGAGCGTTCCGCGGAAGTCGGGCGCCGCGGCGAACTCTTTCAGTACGCCGAAGAGCACTGCGGCATGCATGTCGTGGCCGCAGGCGTGCATGACGCCCTCGTTCTGCGACCTCCATTCGAAGGCGTTGTGCTCCGCGATGGGCAGGGCGTCGATGTCGGCGCGCAGCACGACGGCGCGCCGGTCGCCCTCGGCGGTTTTACGGCCTGCGATGCGGGCCAGTACGCCTGTCGTGGCGACCCTGCGGTGTTCGATGCCCAGTTCGCTCAATTGCTGTTCGATGAACGTCGCCGTGTCGTGTTCCTTGAACGAGAGTTCAGGATGCGCGTGCAGACGGCGGCGAAATTCGACCGGATTCATAAGTATCAATGTTTTAAAATACCGTTTTCACGATTTTCTGAATGTTCGTCGTGCGGCTCATCGTGTAATAGTGCAGCACGGGAACGCCCGCCGCCATCAGTTCGCGGCTCTGGGCGATGGCCCATTCGGTTCCCACTTCGCGCACGTTGTCCGGGTGGGCCCGGGCTTCGCTTACGAGTTCCGCGGGCAGTTCTACGCCGAACGTCTCGGGCAGTACCTCCAGATGGCGCAGCGTCGAGATGGGTTTGATGCCGGGGATGACCGGCACGGTGATTCCTGCCTCGCGGCAGCGGCGCACGAAGTCGAAATACTTGCGGTTGTCGAAGAACATCTGCGTGATGACGTACTCCGCCCCGGCGTCGATCTTGGCCTTGAGGTGGGCGATGTCCGAGGTGATGTCACGCGCTTCGTAGTGCACTTCGGGATAACCCGCCACGCCGATCGAGAATTTCGAGTGGTGGCACTCCTCGACTTCGCCGTCGACGAACTCCCCGCGGTTCATGGCCGCGATCTGCCGCACGAGGTCGATGGCGTGGGCGTGGCCCTGCGGATGGGGCATGAAACGCTTTTCGTTCTGCGACTTGTCGCCGCGCAGCGCCAGTACGTTGTGCAGTCCGAGGAAGTCCATGTCGATCAGCGTATCTTCGATGTCGTACTTCGACAGTCCGCCGCAGATCAGGTGGGGAACCACCTCCACGCCGTAACGGTGCTGGATGGCCGCCGAGATGCCGACCGTCCCGGGACGGCGCCGCACGACGTGCCATTCGATGCTGCCGTCCTCGCGTTCGGTCTCCTTGATTCCCTCGCGGTGGAAGGTGATGTTGACATAGGCCGGGTCGAGTTCCATCAGCGGCTCGATGGCGGCGAAAATCTTCTGCATGCCGTCGCCCTTCAGCGGCGGGAGCAGTTCGAAAGCAAAGCGGGTGCGCCCGGAGGCGACCGCGTCGTTTATGATCTCTACTACGTTCATACGTTGTTCGGTATAATCTTCTTGACCTCGTCGACCTCCATACCCCTGCGGCGGGCATAGTCGAGCAGTTGCTTGGTGTCGATCGTTCCCACCGAGAAGTAGTCGGCGTCGGCCAGCAGCAGGCCGCACAGCGCCTCCCCGGGGTCGATCATGTAGTTTTCGGTGAGCCGCATGCCGGTCGTCAGTTCGACTGCCAGCAGGTCGAAAACCTCGCGCTTGAGCGAGTGATCGGGCGATGCCGGGTAGCCGAATGCCATGCGGCGGCCGCGGTATTCGCCGCGGATGATCTGCTGGGGAATCGGCGCTTCGCCGGTCTCGTAGCCCCACATCTCCCGGCGTACGAACACGTGCACGGCTTCGGCGAAGGCTTCCGTCAGGCGATCGGCCAGCAGTTTGGCCATGATGGCGGAGTAGTCGTCGCCCTCCGCGCGGAACTTTTCGGCCAACTCCTTCAAGCCGATGCCGGCCGTTACGGCGAAGCAGCCGATCCAGTCGTTTTTCGGGGCTATGCAGTCGGCCAGCGAACGGTTCTCCTGCCCGCGCGTCTGGTTGCGGAGCATCGGAAGGCGTTTTTCGACCCCTTTGGAGTTCGTGACCCAGATGTCGTCGCCTTCCGCGCGTGCCGAGAAAATACCCACCGCAGCCTGCAAGGTCAACAACCGCTCGTCGCGGATGCGTGCCAGCAGTGCCTGTGCGTCGGCGAAGACCTTGCGCGCTTCGGCGCCCCGGTCGGGATGGTCCAGGATTTCGGGATAACGTCCTTTGAGCCCCCATGCCAGGAAGAAGAAACTCCAGTCGATATACGGTTCGGCGTCGGCCACGTCGTAGTCGGGGAAGACCATGCGCCCCGGGTGGAGCGGCACGACGGGCGTGTGGGGCGTGCGTCCGCGGAGGGCCTTGCGGACCTCGACGATCGGAATCAGGTCGCGCGCCCGCAGTTGGCGGGTGTAATCTTCGCGCATGGCCTGCTGGTCGGCTTTCACCTTGTCGGTGTAGAGGTCGCCGTCAGTGCCGAGCAACTGCGCCAGAATCTGGCTGTTGCGGCTGGCGTTGGGCGAGTGTACTACTACGCCCGTATAGACCGGGGCGATCTTCACCGCCGTGTGGAGGTCCGAGGTCGTCGCACCGCCGATAATGACCGGGATGCGCAGCGAGCGGCGTTCCAATTCTTCGCAGACATGGGCCATTTCGTCGAGCGACGGGGTGATCAGGCCGCTCAGGCAGATGCACTGCGCACCCCACGCCACCGCCTCGTCGACGATGCGCTCCGATTCGACCATCACGCCCAGGTCCTTGATTTCGTATCCGTTGCAGGCCATCACGACCGCAACGATATTTTTCCCGATGTCGTGTACGTCGCCCTTCACGGTGGCGATCAGTACCTTCCCGGCATTATGTGAAGCGCCGCTTGAGCCCTGTTCGATATAGGGTGTCAGCGCCGCCACTGCGCGCTTCATCACGCGGGCGGTTTTCACCACCTGCGGCAGGAACATCTTTCCTTCGCCGAACAGCGTCCCGACCTTCTCCATCGCGGGCATCAGCAGTGTGTCGATCACGGCCATCGGGCTTCCCAGTGCCTCGTAGCCTTCCAGCGCATCCTGCTCCACGCAGTCCGCCACGCCTTTGAACATCGCGTAGTCGATTCGCTCGGCCAGCGTTCCCGCGCGCCATGCGTCGGGGGCCTGCGGCTGCGCCTGGGTCGTTTGCTGCACTTCGTGGGCATACTCCGTGAGGCGTTCGGCGGCGTCGGCCCGGCGGCAGAGGATCACGTCCTCGACGCGTTCGAGCAATTCGGGCTCGATCTCGCTGTATACGCGGACCATCTGGGGGTTGACGATGCCCATGTCCATCCCGGCATGGATGGCGTGGTAGAGGAACGCCGAGTGCATCGCCTCGCGCATGGCGTTGTTGCCGCGGAAGGCGAACGAGAGGTTCGACACGCCGCCCGAAACCTTTGCGTGGGGCAGGTTTTCCTTGATCCAGCGCGTCGCGTCGATGAAGGCTTTGCCATAGCCGTCATGCTCGGGAATACCCGTTGCAACAGCCAGCACATTGGGGTCGAAAATAATATCCTCGGCCGGAAATCCGCTCTCCGTGAGTAACTTGTAGGCCCGTTCGGCCACTTCGATCTTGCGTTCGTAAGTGTCGGCCTGCCCCCGTTCGTCGAAGAGCATCACGACTGCCGCGGCGCCGAAACGGTGAATCTCCCCGGCTCGGCGCAGGAATTCCGCCTCACCCTCCTTGAGCGATATGGAGTTGACGACGGCTTTGCCCTGTGTGACCTCCATGCCCGCCACCAGCACCTCCCATTTCGACGAGTCGATCATCGTCGGCACACGGGCGATCTCCGGCTCCGAGGCCATCAGGTTGAGGAACGTGCGCATCGCTTCGGGACCGTCGATCATTCCGTCGTCCATGCAGACATCGACGATCTGCGCCCCGGCATCGACCTGCGCGCGGGCCACCGAGAGCGCTTCCTCGTAGTTGGCTTCACGGATCAGCCGGGCGAACTTGGCCGATCCGGCGACGTTCGTACGTTCGCCGACATTGATGAAATTGGCCTCGGGGACGATCCGCAGCGGTTCCAGCCCGCTCAGCGTTGTGATATGTTTCGGTTCGGGAACGGGCCGCGGCTCGTAGTTTCCGGCGATTTTCGACAGTTCGAAGATATGTGCCGGCGTCGTGCCGCAGCAGCCGCCCACGATGTTCACGAGTCCGCGCCGCAGGTACTCCCCGACATCCTCCGCAAACATCTGCGGCGTTTCGTCGTAACCGCCCATCACGTTGGGCAGTCCTGCGTTCGGGTGAGCCGAGATGCGTGTTTCGGCCACTGCTGCCAGCCGTTCGAGGTAGGGCAGGAGTTGTTTGGCCCCGTAGGCGCAGTTCAGGCCGACGGAGAGCAGGCGGGCGTGCGACACCGACGCGGCGAAGGCCTCGACGGTCTGCCCCGAGAGGGTGCGGCCGCTGGCGTCGGCCAGCGTTCCGGAGACCATGACGGGGATCGCGCGGCCCAGTTCGGCGCAGAGCGTGTCGATGGCGTAGAGGGCCGCCTTGGCGTTGAGCGTGTCGAAAACGGTCTCGACCAGCAGGATGTCCGCACCGCCGTCCACCAGCCCGCGGGCCTGGTCGGCGTAGGCCTCGGCCAACTGCCGGAACGTGACCTCGCGCGCCGCGGGGTTCGCCACGTCGGCCGACATCGAGGCCGTGCGGTTCGTGGGGCCCATCGACCCTGCCACGAAACGCGGTTTCTGCGGATTGCGTGCCGTGAATTCGTCCGCCGCACTGCGGGCGACCGCCGCCGCCGCTTTCGAAATCTCGTAGGCATAGCCTTCGAGCCGGTAGTCGGCCAGCGACACGGCGTTGGCGTTGAACGAGTCGGTTTCGATGATGTCGGCTCCTGCCTGCAGGTACTTTCGGTGTATTTCGCCGACGATTTCCGGACGGGTCAGCACCAGCAGGTCGTTGCAGCCTTTGAGCAGTACCGTCCAGTCGCGGAAGCGTTCGCCGCGGTAATCCTCCTCCTGCAGTCCGTAGCCCTGCACCATTGTACCGAAGCCGCCGTCGAGCAGCAGGATGCGCCGGTTCAGTTGTTCGTATAGCGTCGTTGCCATTTATTTCTCGATAATCTCTATTTCAAACAGTTTGCTCCAATTCTTGCCCGTCACGAAGATGCGGTCCCGTTCGGCGTCGTAGGCGATGCCGTTCAGCACGTCGGTCGTCTCGGTGACTTCCGTTTCAGGCAGCAGGCCGGTCAGGTCGACGATGCCCTCCACGATGCCCGTTGCGGGGTCGATGATCACGATCTGGTCCGTGGTGTAGACGTTGGCCCATATTTTGCCGCCGATCCATTCCAACTCGTTGAGATATTCGACCGGAACGCCTTTGTAGGTCACCGTCGTACGTTTTTCGCGGCGGAATGTCTCGGGGTCGACGGTGTGGATGCTGGCCGTGCCGTCCGACATGTAGAGTTTCCTCCCGTCGGTCGTCAGCCCCCAGCCCTCGCCCGGATAGCGGTGGTCGCGGATTTTTTCGCACCCTTTCGTCAGGTCGTAGACGTGGGCCGTGTTCGACTGCCAGGTCAGTTGGTAGAGCCTGTCGCCGAGCAGGGTGATCCCTTCGCCGAACTCCGAGCGGGGCAGGCGCACCATCACGTCAGCCTTTCCCGTCGCGAGGTCGATCCGCTGCACGACCGATTCGCCGTGCTGTCCCGTGCCCTCCCACAGTTGTCCGCCGGCGTATTGCAGCCCCTGGGTGTAGGCCGTCGTCGAGTGGGGATAGACCGCCGCGATCCGGTAGGTGTACTCTTTCGGTTGAACCTGTGCCGCAGCGGGCTGCGCCTTTTCGCCGGGGCGTTTGGCGCGTGCCGCCGGGCCGCCGCATGCGGCCAGCAGCAGGATGGAGAACAGAAGTATCGGGGTCGTTTTCATTCAATTCGCAACAAAATAGCTTACAAAGGTACGAAAAGCAAACCATATATCATAATTTCATTATATATATACGGAATATCTTGCCGGAAAGGGAATAATTTAATATCTTTGCCACCCGATTCCGAGAAGAAAATCGAAAAATAACAAATAGAACACATTCATTATGAACATCGTAAGAGAACAACGCGAAGAGAATAACTCGCTGATCCGGGTAACCGTCGGCGAGTCGGATTACGGGCAGGAGGTCGAAAAGGCCCTGCGTGAGTACAAGCGCAAGGCCAACATCCCCGGCTTCCGTCCGGGCATGGTCCCCATGGGCATCGTCAAGAAGATGTACGGCAAGGGCGTGCTGGCCGAGCAGTCGTACCGCCTGGCTTCGAACTCCGTCTTTGAGTACCTCCAGAAGGAGGGTATCGACTACCTGGGCGACGTGATCCCCTCCGAGCAGCAGGGCGATTTCGATTTCGACAACGCCACCGAGTTCGAATTCGTATTCGAGATCGGCGAGGCTCCCGAGATCAAACTGGAGTTCTCCGACAAGGATAAGCTGACCTACAACAAAATCAAGGTCGACAAGAAGATGCACGACGACTACCGTGCCAACTACCTGCGCCGTTTCGGCCGCCTGGTGGACGCCGAGAAGGTGACTTCGGACGAGGCGCTGTCGGTGACGCTCGACAACGGCGAAATGAACGTTGCGGATGCTTACGTGGGCCTGATCTCGATGGACGAGGCCGATCGCAAGCCCTTTATCGGCAAGAAGGTCGGCGCGAAGATGAAGGTGAATCTCAACGAACTCTATAAAAATCCCGCCCAGCGTGCCGCCTGCCTGCAGGTGAAGGAGGCCGAACTGGAGGGCATCAACCCCGAATTCGAGCTGGAAATCACCAAGATCCGCAAGTTCGCCGAGCCGGAACTGAACGAGGAGTTCTTCAAGATGGCGTTCCCCGCCGGCAATGTTACCGACGAGGCCGGGCTGGACAAGTTCATCGACGCCCAGATCGAGGCCGAACTGCGCCGCGAAAGCGACTACCTCTTCACGCTGCAACTGCGCGATTTCGTCGTGAAGAAGGCCGGGCTGAAGATGCCCGTCACGTTCCTCAAACGCTGGCTCTACACGATCAACGAAGGCAAATTCTCGATGGAGGACATCGAGAAGGATTTCGACCAGTTCCTGACGATGTTTACCTGGAACTACCTCCAGAAGCACTTCATCAAGGCCGACAACCTCGCCGTTTCGAAGGAAGAGGCGCTGGCCGAAGCCAAGGCGCTGGCCGCTGCGCAGTTCGCACAGTACGGCATGCCGTCGGCCCCCGACGATATGCTCGAAGGCTATGCCGAGAAGATTCTCTCCGACAAGGAGCAGGGCCAGAAGATTTTCGAGAAGCTCTACGAAGTGAAGGTCGTCGAGGATATCAAATCGAAGATCAAAGTAACTGAAAAAGCCGTATCTGCGGACGATTTCGCTAAATTGGCGAAGGAGCTTTAAGATTCCCGGATTTTTTGTATCTTTGGACTTTGCAGGCGTGATGTTTGCAAAGTCCTTTGTTTTGAAATAAATACTACGCAACATGTCAGAATTTGAAAAGTACGCAAAAGGTCATTGCGGGATCAGTTCGCTGAAACTCCACGATTTCCAGTCGATAAGCGCGGCATACGTGTCGCCTACGATCATCGAGGAGCGTCAGCTCAATATCGCTACGATGGATGTTTTCTCGCGCCTGATGATGGACCGCATCATCTTCCTCGGCGCGCCGATCTACGACGACGCGGCCAACATCATCCAGGCACAGCTTCTGTTTCTCGAATCGGTCGATCCCGAAAAGGATATTCAGATTTACATCAACTCGCCCGGCGGGTCGGTCTCGGCCGGACTGGGCATCTACGATACGATGCAGCTCGTGAACTCCGACGTGGCGACCATCTGCACGGGCCTCGCGGCTTCGATGGGCGCCGTGCTGCTCACGGCGGGCGCCAAGGGCAAGCGTTCGGCGCTGCCGCATTCGCGGGTGATGATCCACCAGCCCCTGGGCGGAGCGCAGGGCCAGGCGTCGGATATCGAGATCACGGCGCGCGAGATCCTGAAAACCAAACGCGAACTCTACGAAATCCTTTCGGCCCACTCGGGCGTCTCGGTCAAGAAGATCGAGAAGGACGCCGACCGCGATTACTGGCTGTCGGCCAAAGAGGCGAAAGAATACGGACTGATTGACGAAGTCCTCTCCAAACGTGATAAATAAACCGCATGGCACAAAACAAGAACAACAATAAGAACGGCGGCGACTGCTGCTCGTTCTGCGGCGCCAAGCGCTCGGACGTGGAGATCATGTTCCAGGGCTCGGACGGAGCGAACATCTGCAACAAATGTATCGAGAACGGCTATAAGATCATCGTCGACAACGATATCGCCTCCGAGCAGGGACGGCGTTCGGCGGCGGCTCCGCTCAAGATGGAGGAGCTGCTCAAACCGGCGCAGATCAAGGAGTTCCTCGACCAGTATGTCATCGGGCAGGACGCTGCGAAGCGGTATATGTCCGTGGCGGTCTACAACCACTACAAGCGGCTGCTCTACGCCCCGAAGGAGGACGAAGTCGAGATCGACAAGTCGAACATCGTGCTGGTAGGTCCTACGGGTACGGGTAAGACGCTGATGGCCCGCACGATTGCCAAGTTATTGAAAGTGCCGTTTACGATCGTCGACGCAACTGTTTTGACCGAAGCGGGTTACGTGGGCGAGGATGTCGAGAGCATCCTCTCGCGGCTGTTGCAGGTCGCCGACTACAACGTCGAGCAGGCCGAGCGCGGCATCGTTTTCATCGACGAGATCGACAAGATCGCGCGCAAGGGCGACAACCCCTCGATCACGCGCGACGTTTCGGGCGAGGGCGTGCAGCAGGCCCTGCTGAAAATCCTCGAAGGAACGGTGGTCAACGTGCCTCCCCAGGGCGGCCGCAAGCATCCCGAACAGAAATTCATCCAGGTCGATACGCGCAACATCCTCTTCATCTGCGGCGGTGCGTTCGACGGTATCGAAAAGAAGATCGCCCAGCGGCTCAACACCCGCGCAATGGGCTACGGACGGCTGAACGCCGATCCCATCGACCGCTCGAACCTGATGCAGTACGTCACGCCGCAGGATCTGAAGTCGTTCGGCCTGATCCCCGAACTGGTGGGGCGTCTCCCGGTGCTGACTTACATGCAGCCGCTGGAGCGCGAAGCCCTGCGTTCGATCCTCACCGAGCCGAAGAATGCCATCGTCAAGCAGTATAAACGCCTGTTCGAACTCGACGGCGTGAAACTCACTTTCGACGATGACGTGCTGGATTACATCGTCGACAAGGCCGTCGAGTTCAAGCTCGGCGCACGCGGACTGCGCTCGATTTGCGAGGCGATCATGATGGACACGATGTTCGACATCCCCTCGTCCGATGCCCGGAAATTTACCGTTACTTTGTCATATGCAAAGAAAAAGATAGAAAAGGCAAATATTTTAGAGCTTAAACAAGTTGGATAATTTCTTTTTGGCTATCTTTGCCGGGAATAAATAGCATAAAACCCATAAAACACTAACTCCATGTCTACAACGAATTCAAAACTTACGCGCGTTGCCGATAATATCCGCATCCTGTCGGCCGCGATGGTCGAGAAGGCCAAGTCGGGCCATCCCGGCGGTGCTATGGGCGGCGCGGATTTCATCACGGTGCTTTTTGCCGAGTTCCTGCGTTACGATCCCGATAATATGGCTTATCCCTACCGCGACCGGTTCTTCCTCGATCCGGGCCACATGTCGCCGATGCTCTATTCGGCGCTGTCGCTGGCCGGGCACTATTCGACCGAAGATTTGCAGTCGCTGCGCCAGTGGGGCAGCGTGACCCCGGGTCACCCCGAGGTGGATGTGATGCGCGGTGTGGAGAATACGTCGGGGCCGCTGGGCCAGGGTCATGCCATGGCGCTGGGAGCCGCCATCGCGGAGCGCTTCATGGTCGCCCGCTTCGGCGAATGGATGGCGCACAAGACTTACGCCTACATCTCCGACGGCGCTGTCGAAGAGGAGATTTCGCAGGGCGTGGGCCGTATCGCCGGCCACCTGGGCCTGTCGAACTTCGTGATGTATTACGACTCGAACAACATTCAGCTTTCGACCAAGGTCGACGAAGTGATGACCGAGAACGTAGCCATGAAGTACGAGGCGTGGGGCTGGAACGTGCTGTCGGTCGACGGACACAACATCAACGAACTGCGCGAGGCGCTGGTTGCCGCGGAGAGCGAGACGGGGCGTCCGACGCTGATCATCGGCCATACCGTTATGGGCAAAGGCGCCAAAGGCCCTGCCGGGGAGTGCTTCGAGGATAAGGTTTCGACCCACGGACAGCCGTTGACGGCTGCCGGAGCCGACATTGCCGCCACGATCCGAAATCTGGGCGGTGATCCCGAAAAACCGTTCGCCGTGTTCGAAGAGAGCCGCGAAGTGTTCGCCGAACGCCGCGAGTCGCTCCGGGAGTGGGCTGCCAAGCAGGCCGCCGTCGAAAAATCGTGGCGCAGCGAGCACAAGGACCTGGCGCGCAAACTCGACGATTTCCTCTCGGGAAAACTTCCCGAGATCGACTATAAGTCCATCGAAATGAAACCCAACGTGGCTACGCGTGCCGCATCGGCGACGGTGCTGGGCGTTTATGCCGAAAAGATCGACAACATGATCGTCGCGTCGGCCGACCTTTCGAATTCGGACAAGACCGACGGTTTCCTCAAAAAGACCAAGGCGTTCACGAAGGGCGATTTCTCCGGGAAATTCTTCCAGGCGGGCGTCTCGGAACTGACGATGGCCTGCGTGATGAACGGCATGGCGCTGCACGGAGGCGTGATTCCGGTCGGCGGCACGTTCTTCGTCTTCTCCGATTATATGAAACCCGCCGTGCGCCTTTCGGCGCTGATGCGCCTGCATGTGGTTTACGTCTGGACGCACGACTCGTTCCGCGTGGGCGAGGACGGCCCGACGCACCAGCCTGTCGAGCACGAAGCGCAGATTCGCCTGATGGAGCACCTCAGAAACCACCACGACGAGCGTTCGATGCTCGTGCTGCGTCCTGCCGATGGCGACGAGACCGTCATGGCGTGGAAACTGGCTGTCGAAGAGCACCGTCCCGTGGCGCTCGTGCTTTCGCGCCAGGATATCAAGACCCTGCCGACGCTGGGCGCCAGCCGCCGCGAGGAAGCCGCACAGGTCGCCAAGGGCGGTTATGTGGTTGTCGACGCCGCCAAACCCGCTGCGGTGCTGATCGCTACGGGTTCGGAAGTCGCGACGCTCGTCGAGGGTGCCGAACTGCTGGCTGCCGAAGGTATTCCGGTCCGTGTGGTGGGTGTTCCGAGTGAAGGCCTGTTCCGCGACCAGCCCCGTTCCTACCAGGAGAGCATCCTGCCTGTGGGTATTCCGCGCTACGGCATGACCTCGGGCCTTCCGGTGAACCTCCAGGGCCTCGTGGGTGAAAACGGCGTGATTCACGGCCTCGACCACTTCGGCTGGTCGGCTCCCTATAAAGTGCTGGACGAGAAGTTCGGCTACAACGGGGCTACCGTTGCCGCGGAAGTGAAGAAGATGCTGGGAAAATAAGACGATAGCCCTTCGGTTTCAGGGGGCATGTCTTTGCACTTGCAGGGCGCAAATGGGTAGTGTAGTAGTACATCCCATTTGCGCCCTCTTTATCCGGGTGCGAATCCGGGTCCTGAATCGGATCTTTTAATTATTACTGCATCCTGAGCGTCACCGGGCCATAGTAGTTCCCGTAAATGTAGAGCGTACCGGTCAGTGTACCGCGGCGGACCCGGACTTCGTGCAGTTCGCGTGGCGGGGCTATATTGCCGTAGTTGATATAGATGTTGCCGTCGTAGGCATCCCATTGGATGTTGCAGATGCCGTACGGCCGGCCGTTTTCGTAATAGACCAGGTCGTCCGTCCCGAATCCGTCTCCGCCGAAATAAACGGCGCTTTCGAGGGGGAATCCGTCCGCCGGGGCGATCATGCCCAGGTCGCCGATCCAGACCCGGCCGACGATGCTGTCAAAAATCGGTTCGTCGTCATCCGTATCGCATGACGGGAGCGAGATGGCCGTAAGGAATATGCACAGGGCGAAGAGATACTTTTTCATGGAGAATGATGTGTTATGCGGGACAAAGGTAAGGAAAAATCCGGTCCGGCAAATAGGGGACGGGCGGTATCTGAACAATCGCTGTTTTATTCCGGGTTCGGCCTGCCCGGAAAGAATTTCCCGGAATATTTTTCATATTGCGATATTATCCCTATCTTTGCAGTCCCGTCTGTCAAGCGGGGAAATGTGGAAAGATTTGACTGATTGCAAACCACAATAAAAAAGCGCTAAAGCAGCATCTTTTTTTATTACCAACAGCCAATTTTTCCCATTTTATACGTTTAACCATTAAAAATGTATGAAAATGGGCTTTTTATTTACATCGGAGTCGGTGTCCGAAGGACATCCCGATAAAGTTTCGGATCAGATTTCCGACGCAATCCTCGACGAATTCCTGCGCCGCGACGCCAACTCGAAAGTCGCGTGCGAAACCCTCTGCACCACGGGCCTCGTGGTCGTGGCGGGCGAAGTGCGCTCGGAGGCGTATGTCGACGTGCAGGGTGTGGCGCGCCGCGTCATTAACCGCATCGGCTACACCAAGAGCGAGTATCAGTTCGACTGCAACTCGTGCGGCATCCTGTCGGCTATCCACGAGCAGTCGTCGGACATCAACCAGGGCGTAGTCCGCGAAGCGGAGGAGGAGCAGGGCGCCGGCGACCAGGGTATCATGTTCGGCTACGCCTGCAACGAGACCCGCGAGATGATGCCGGCGACGCTGATCCTCTCGCACGTAATCTTGAAGGAACTGGCCGTTATCCGCCGCGAAGGCGAGGTGATGACCTACCTGCGTCCCGACTCGAAGTCACAGGTGACGATCGAGTACGACGAGACGACGAACAAACCGCTGCGCGTGCACACGATCGTCGTGTCGACGCAGCACGACGAATTTATCCTCCCGGGCGAAGGCCGCTCGGAGAAGGATGCGGAAAAGCAGATGCAGGAGAAGATCCGCGAGGATGTACGCACGATTCTCATTCCGCGTGTCAAGGCGCGCCTGGAACGTGCCGGGGACAAACTCGCGGAGCTGATCGGCGACGAGTATATCCTGCATGTGAACCCGACGGGCAAGTTTGTGATCGGAGGTCCCCACGGGGACACGGGCCTTACGGGCCGCAAGATCATCGTCGATACCTACGGCGGCCGCGGTGCACACGGCGGCGGCGCCTTCTCGGGCAAAGACTCTTCGAAAGTCGACCGTTCGGCAGCCTATGCCGCGCGCCATATCGCGAAAAACCTCGTGGCGGCGGGTGTCGCCGACCAGGTGCTGGTCGAACTCTCCTACGCCATCGGTATCGCACAGCCGCTGTCGATTTATGTCGAGACCTACAATTCGCCCCGTCCCGCGGCACTGGCCGGGATGACCGACGGCGAGATCGCCCGCCGTATCGGCAAGCTCTTCGACCTGCGCCCCGCGGCCATCGTGAAACGCTTCGGCCTGAAAAATCCGATCTTCGAGGCTACGGCTTCCTACGGACATTTCGGCAACCGTCCCTATACGTCGGTGGAGAAGGTCTGGGAGAATGGTGTCGAGACCGAGCGCGAAATCGAGTTCTTCGGCTGGGAGAAACTCGATGCCGTGGATCAGATCAAAAAGGAATTCGGCCTTTAGTGTCGGTATATGCCGAGAAATCGGGACATCCGCGATGGATGTCCCGATTTTTGTACGAAATGAACATACTAACCGGACGTTATTGATCGTTTGTCATTCGAAAATAGAAATCTAAAAACACAGCTTATGCGATGAAGTTGCCTCTGATTAATAGAAACTAACACTTTAAATTTATTATGAAAAAGGCATTTTTAATTTTAGGACTCGTTGCCGTGTCGGCTGCCGCCGGCGGACTTACGGCATGGACTGTTTCCGGAGACCGCGACGGTTCCGTGGCATACATCGAGCGTGAGGTGGAACGTACGCCTGCGCTCGGGAATCACTTTACATCTTATCAGGCCGAACAATATCCCGACCTCACCTATGCCGCCGAAAATGCGGTGAAGGCCGTGGTCAACATCGAGGCCATCCAGCAGGTCGAGATGCCGCAGCGCCGGGGCGGTTACGATCCGTTCCTGGAGTTCTTCGGGATTCCGCAGGATTACGGGCGCGGCGACGGCCGGCCGCAGTTCCGCGAACAGCGGGCCGGCGGTTCGGGCGTGATCATCTCGGAGGACGGTTATATCGTGACGAACAACCACGTCGTGGACGGGGCTTCGAAATTGCGGGTAAAACTCAACGACGGCCGTTCGTTCGACGCCAAACTCATCGGCAAGGACTCGGCGACGGACCTCGCGCTGCTGAAGGTCGAAGCCAAGGAGCTGCCTACGCTGGCGTTCGGATCGTCCGATGCCCTTCGTCTGGGCGAGTGGGTGCTGGCGATCGGTTCGCCGTTCGACCTGCAGTCGACCATCACGGCAGGTATCGTGAGCGCCAAGGCCCGCCAGTTGGGAGCCATTCCCAACGATTTTCGCATCGAGTCGTTCATTCAGACCGACGCAGCGGTGAATCCCGGTAACTCGGGCGGTGCGCTGGTCAACACCCACGGCGAACTGGTGGGTATCAATACGCTGATCAAGTCGCAGACGGGAAGTTATGTAGGTTATTCGTTCGCCATTCCCGAGTCGATCGTCCGCAAAGTCGTGGTCGACCTGAAGGAGTTCGGCGTTGTGCAGCGGGCCCTGCTGGGCGTTCAGTTCCACGTCGTGGATCAGGACTTCCTCGAAGGCGAGGGCAAGGAGCTGGGAATTAAGGAGATCGGCGGAGCCTATGTGGCCGCTGTGGTCGAAGGCGGAGCCGCTTCCGAGGCGGGCATCCGTAAAGGTGATGTGATTTTGGACATCGATGGCGTGAAAATTGTTGAGCCTTCGACGCTCCAGGAGCAGATTGCAAAGCGCCGACCCAACGATACGGTTAAATTATCCGTAAAAAGAGACGGAAAGGTGAAACAATTTGACGTTACTTTGCGTAATAAAGCAGGTAAAACGGAATTGGTTACTAAAGAGGATGTCGATGTTGTCGATGCGCTCGGAGGTAAGTTCGCCGATGCGGGCGCCAAACTGTGCCGCGAGCTCGACATCAAGGGCGGCGTACAGGTGGTCGGCATCAAGGCCGACGGAATTCTGGCCCGAGCCCGTGTTAAGCAGGGATTTGTGATCACTCACATCAACGACCGCCCGGTCTATTCGCTCAGCGATATGCAGCGTATGACAGAGAAGGTCAGTTCGATTGACGGCGTTTATCCCAACGGCCGTTCGGCAAGCTACACGCTTGTGGAGTAGGCGAAACCCGGGCGGGTTCATGGAATGGAATATTATTGGATAGTTAGGAAAAAATATGCGTCAATTAAAAATTACAAAGTCCATCACCAACCGCGAAAGCGCCTCGCTGGACAAGTACTTGCAGGAAATCGGCAAGGAGGAGCTCATCACGGTCGAGGAGGAGGTGGAACTCGCCCAGCGAATTAAAAAAGGAGACCAGGAAGCGCTCGAAAAGCTTACCAAAGCCAACCTGCGTTTCGTGGTGTCCGTCGCCAAACAATACCAGAACCAGGGACTGAGCCTCCCCGACCTGATCAACGAGGGTAACCTTGGCCTGATCAAAGCCGCCGAGAAGTTCGACGAAACCCGCGGTTTCAAGTTCATCTCCTACGCCGTGTGGTGGATTCGCCAGTCGATCCTCCAGGCTTTGGCCGAGCAGTCGCGCATCGTGCGTCTGCCGCTCAACCAGGTGGGGTCGCTCAACAAGATCAACAAGGCCTTCGCCCGCTTCGAGCAGGAGCACGAGCGTACGCCGTCGCCCGAGGAGCTGGCTACGGAACTGGAACTCCCGAAGGAGAAGGTTACCGACACGCTGCGTGTCGCAGGCCGCCACGTATCGGTCGACGCTCCGTTCGCCGACGGCGAGGACAACTCGCTGCTGGATGTACTGGTGAACCCCGATTCGCCCAACGCCGACCGCGGACTGATCAACGAATCGTTGTCGACCGAGGTGGACCGTGCGCTGGAGACCCTGACGGAGCGTGAGCGCGACATCATCAAGTACTTCTTCGGCATCGGAACTTCGGAGATGACACTCGAAGAGATCGGCGAGAAGTTCGACCTGACGCGCGAACGCGTGCGCCAGATCAAGGAGAAGGCAATCCGCCGCCTCCGCCACTCGTCGCGGTCGAAGCTTCTGAAATCCTACCTGGGGTAGTTTTCGATTTTAAGCGGCAATTTCCGCACATCCCTCGAACGGGACGAATGGAATGTACCTGAGTACTATCCATCCGTCCCGTTCTTTACGATGCACGAAACCTGCTCGCTTAAAATGCAAAAACTGATGTTCTGCTTTTCTCGGTTATATATTCACAATAAAATAATCCGGATGCCAAAGGTATCCGGATTATTCAGTTTTATACGGCCCGAAAGGCTACACGTCGTAGTTGATCGTCGTGCCGGTTCCGTCGTAGCCGCCGGAATCGCTGTCGTCGCCCGAAGAGTCGGATTCCGTGCCGTCGAACGAGGAGACGCAGACACAGAGACTGATGGCCGTGATGATCATCCATAGCTTCCGGCCGAAAAACGGCTCGAAATAGATCAGCAGGCCGCCGACAATCGCGATCAGCAGCAGGAACAGCCACATCCGGGTGTTATGGGCGTTTTCCCGCAAGGTATAGAGCACATACAGGCCGCCCAGTCCGAGGACGAGGTATCCCAGCAGTTGGGAGATGAGATACCAGCCCCGGTCGAGGAGATGTCCGACGGAGAGCTGATAGCGCTGGCCGGAAGCGATCCGGTCTGCTATTTCCCACTCCGGCTGTTTGCTCTCGGCGATCAGGAATCCGATTTCTTTGCGGTCGACATAGCGGTAAACGCGCAGGTATACCTGGTCGTTGCGGTAGTCGCTGACTTTGTCGTAGCGTTTCCAGAGCGAATTGGATTGATTGATAAGTGTAAGTTTGGAGAGGGCGGGCAGCCATTTGTCGTCGCGCTGCGAAAGGCAGCTCGAACGGTCGATCCGCTTGTCGGTCGTGATGCGGAAAAGGGTCGTTTTAACGCCGTCCTTTTCGGCTGTGAAGCCTGTGATGCCTTGTTGCTCGTTGTTGAAAGGCTCGTAGCTGTAATCGTCGGGGACTGTAAAGCGCATGGTGGCGTCTTTGTAGTCGTGTGCCCGGAGGGCCTGGGGTGCAAGCACCAAAAGCGCTGCTGTAATCAGTAGTGCGAAGTGTTTCATCCGAAGGTCGTTTTTAGTATGGTTTTACCACACGATGGGCTCTTTGCCGATCGAGCGGAGGTATTCGTTGGCACGCGAAAAATGGCGGCAGCCGAAAAATCCCCGGTATACCGAAAGCGGCGAGGGGTGTACGGCTTTGAGAATCAGATTGCGCTGCGGATCGGCGATGGCGCCTTTCTTCTGGGCATAGCTGCCCCAGAGCATGTAGACGATGCCCTGTTTGCGTTCGGCGATGGCGCGGACTACGGCGTCGGTGAAGGTCTCCCAGCCGTGTCCGGCGTGCGACGCCGCTTCATGGGCGCGGACCGTGAGCACGGCGTTGAGCAGCAGCACGCCCTGTTCGGCCCACCGGTCGAGATTGCCTGTCGACGGTACGGGGGTTCCGGTGTCGTCGGCGACCTCCTTGAAGATGTTTTGCAGCGAGGGTGGGAAAGGTACGCCGTCCGCGACCGAGAAACAAAGCCCGTTGGCCTGCCCGGGACCGTGGTAGGGGTCCTGGCCGATGACGACGACTTTCAATTTCTCGAACGGACACTTGTCGAAGGCCCGGAAGATGTTGCTGCCGCGCGGGAAGATGCGCTGCGAGGCGTATTCCTGCCGTACGAACCCGGTAAGGGCGGCGAAATAGGGTTTTTCGAATTCCGGAGCGAGGAGCTCTTTCCAGTCGGAGGCTATCTTTACATCCATGGTTTTTGAGGGTTATCGGACCGGTTCTTTCTATGGCGCGGCTTGGCCGGGAGCGGTAGAAAGGACCGTCGGGTTTTCAAGGGTCGGATTTTTAATCTCGTAAATATAATGAAAAATCCGGCAAACGCAAAAAACAGGCGGCATCCGCTCCTGAGAGGGACGCCGCCTGTCTTTGATGGGGCGGGAAAGGGTTATTTTTTGGGAGTGCTGTAGCCTACGACGACAATTTCATCCACGCTGCCGCTGACTTTTTCAGCCTGCCCGGGGGCTTTGCCGCTGCCTTGCAGGCGGAAATCCACGGGTACGGTGAGTTTCACCCGGACGGCCTGCCCGCGCTGCCTGCCCGGAGCCCAGGCGTCCGCCGGTACATTTCCGATCACGCGGCTGGCCTCGTCGGAGAGCAGTTTGCCGGGCGACTGCAATACGTTGATATTGCTTACCGAACCGTCTTTCTCGACGATGAACGATGTGACGACACGTCCCTGGATGTTTTGTTTCATGGCTTCTGCGGGGTATCTTACGTGCATCTGCACCCATTGGCGGAAGGCGCTGAGATCGCCGCCCTGGAACGAGGGCATGACTTCGGTTATGAGGAACGGCTCGTCGCCGGCAGGAGCGGCTTGTGCGGTTGCCTGTTTCGCCGCGGCAGTACGGAAATCGACCGGCAGCGTATATTTCACGGTTACTTTCTGGCCGCGCTGTTCGCCGGGCGTCCATTTGGGGGAGGATTCGATGACGCGGCAGGCCTCGTCGGAGAGCAGTTTGTCGGGTGACTGCAACACCATCAGATCGGCCAGCGTACCGTCGGTTTTGATTTCGAACGACACGACGACACGGCCCTTGATATTCTGCTTTGCGGCTTCGGCAGGGTACTGGATGCGTTCCTGTACCCACGTACGGAAGGTGTTAAGGTCGCCGCCCTGGAACGAAGGCATCTTCTCGGCGATGATGAACGGTTCGACTTCGTCGTAATTGACGGCGGTTTTTTTGATTGCCCCTGTCTTTTCATCGAAAGCGGCTTCTTCGGTCACCGGCTTGGCTGCGCCTTTCGTGGTGACTACTACTACTACGCCGTTTTTACCCCGCGGGCCGTATAATGCGGTGGCGGACTGGTTTTTGAGGACAGAGACGCTCTCGATGCTCTGGGGGTCCAGGTTGTCGATGCTCGCCTGTTCGACGCCGTCGACGACAAAGAGCGGTTTCGGTGTAGCGTTGTCCCCGCTGTCGGGGTGCTTCCCTGTTTTGGAATTTTCGGGGACGAGCCGGACCGCGTAATCGCTCTGCTTGCCGACCACGACCGAGGCGGACAGGTAGTCGGGGTAGCCTATCTCCAGCACCGCACCTTCGGGCGCTTCGATCAAGGCCTCTCCCTTGGCGTCGGCAACGACACCCGTCTTTGTCCCGGCGATCACTACGGTGGCCCCAGCGGCCGCTTCCGTTGTATTCGCCAGCGTGATTTTCAGCACGGCTTTCCCGGCAGCAGCTTTTTTATCGGCCTTTTTGGCGCCGGGGGTTATGCTGATCGCGTCGAGCTGGTTGTCGGCCGAGGTCAGCGTGAGGGCATGGGCCTCCCCGCCGGGAGTGTCGGATACACGGATTTTTTCCGTTTTGCAGCCGACGAAGGAAATAGCCAGTTCGCTGCCGGGAGCTGCTGAAATCCGGGCTGTGCCGTTGGTGTCGGTCACGGTCCCGATGTTCGATCCGCTGATCAGAACGATTGCGCCGGGGAGCGGTTTGCCGTCTTTGATAACCGTAACGGAAACCTCCTTTTTCGTCTTGTCGGAGGCGGTCGCAACGTTGTCGGCCGGGGTCTTTTCGGTCTCCGCAATCCGGATTTCGGCGGCGCGCGTGGTGAAGGAGAAGGCGCACAGGAGACCTATCACGGCGGGAAGCGTGCCCGCCAGTCGCAGCAGGGAGTGCCTGCCGGGAGTTTTAGTTGTCATCATTTTAAAGCGTTTTTTGGTTAAGGAATCCCGCAGCCCGTTGGCTATTTCCGGACTATAACCGAAAAGCTGCCTGAATATGGTTTTCATGTAGTGTTCGATGTCGTATCCGCTGGCCAGCACGTCGCTGTCGGCCTCGAACTCCTCGGCTTCGGTGAGCCGCCGTGCGGTGAGCCACACGAAGGGGTTCCACCACAAGGCGGCCTTCATGCACTCCATGGCGACGCGTTCGGCCGAGTGGCGGTGGGCGATGTGGCTCGCTTCGTGGGCTACGATGGCCTGCAACTCGGCGGCCGGGGTTTGGTCCCAGATATAAATCGAGCGGAAGAACGAGAACGATGCGATTCGCTGCGGAGTCCGTACGAGCGTGAAGCGGTCGGTACGGGTGATGGCTGCACCCCGGCGGAGCCTGCGGATGCGCACGACCTGCCACAGCATGACGCCTGCGATCAAGCTGACGCCCACGAGATAGCCTGCGAGGCACAGGATTTCGGGCGTAACGACGGGGGCGGCCTCTTCGATCACTTCGGCGGTCCACTCCTCTGCGGGGAGGGCGACCGTGGGTGCAACCTCGATTACCTTGCCCGGCCAGACGGGGATGCGCAGCAGCGGAATGAGGGCCGCGACGAGGGTCGATGCGAGCAGGTAGGCCCTGCACCAGCGGAACCGTACGCGCCGGTCGAGCAGGATGGCGTAGGCGCCCAGCAGCACGCCGCTGCAGGCGAGCACTTCGAGGGCGTAGATGGCGAGGGCTTTCATGGCGTGTTATTTTTTGGCGTTACGCATGATTTCGAGAATTTCGTCCATCTCCCGGGCAGGGATGTTTTCGTGGCGCGAGAAGAACGATACCAGTTGGGCCAGCGAGCCGTCGAAATAGGTCGAAAGCATCGACGACATCACGCCGCGGGCATAGGCTTCGCGGCCGATGAGCGGGTAATAGCGATGGCTCTTGCCTTCGGACGTGTGGCTGACGAAGCCTTTGTTTTCGAGAATCTTGAGGAACGTGGCGACGGTGGTATATTTGGGATGGGGTTCGTCGGTCTGGGCGATGATGTCGTTGACTACTGCGTCGCCCAGTCGCCAGAGAATCTGCATGATTTCCTCTTCGCCGCGTGTCAGTTCCGTGATGTCGGTATTCATAGTTGCGCTTGTTTTCAGGTTTACAATACAAGTTTACTACTAAATTTTTAGTAAAACAAATTTTTAATCTAAAATTTTAGTAGATGGGGCGAAAATAATTGATACCTATATCTATAAAAAAGCCGGATTTTAATATCCGGCTTTTCGTTCCTGTTCATTGTCTTTCTCCTTCTCGTCGTCTCCCTCCCAGTCAAACCACGGAAAATCGTGTCTCCCGCCGAGCCCAAAGCGCGTATAGGTGATCGGAAGTCCCATTTCGAGGAAGCGTTTTTCGTAGGCCGTCTTGACCGAAAGCACTTCGTCTGCATAGCCCGAACCATAGATGTCGGGCTGGGAGACTTCGCAGGGCAGGCCGTAGTGGCGGATAACCTCGTTGGTGTAGGCGTAGAGATGTTTGGAGTCGGTTTTGAGGTTGATCCACCCCTCGGGACGGAGGATGCGGGCGTAATAGTCGAGGTAGAGCGGCGAGGTGAGGCGTTTCTTGGCGCGCCGGGTCTTGAGTTGCGGATCGGGGAAGGTGATCCAGATTTCGGACACCTCGTTTTCGGCGAACAGCCCGTTGATGAACTCGACGCGCGTACGCAGGAAGCCCACGTTATGCATCTTGTTGTCTGTGGCAGTCTTTGCACCGCGCCACATGCGCGCACCCTTTATGTCGATGCCGATGTAGTTGCGCAGCGGGTCCCGCTGGGCCAGCGCTACGGTGTATTCGCCCTTGCCGCAGCCCAACTCCAGGACGATGGGGTTGTCGTTGCGGAAAAAATCACGGTTCCAGTTCCCTTTGAGCGGGTGGTCGCTGTGGAACACCTCGTCGAATTCGGGTTGTACGAAACATTCGAAAGTCAGGTTCTCACGGAACCTGCGGAGTTTGTCTTTGCCCATGGCAGTTAACAAAATAGGATATAATATACAAGTCGGCTGCAAATGGCGCCGACGGCGTCGTTTGCGCGGCGTACTGCCGCGTTTGCAAATCCGGCCCTTCTCCGAATCCCTCTCCCGGGGTGGGGCTGCCTCTTTGCGGTAAAACCGGCATTTCGGAGAGCCTGTGAATTACCGGCTCTTTTCCAGGTCGATGCCAATGGCCTCGATCCCGCGGACGGGGCGGATCGGCATGACGACGAAGCGGTAATCGCCGGCCTGGGTGAGGCCGATGCGGCGGCGGTAGGGGATGGCGGCTTCGCGCACAAGGGCTGCAGGGCCTTCCGGGCGCGGAACTACCAACAGGAACCATTCGCCGAAACGGAGCGAGTCGGGTGTTATGGTGGTGATGCGGACTGTCAGCGTGTCTTCCGTGAAACGGTCGTTGCAGCGCAGGAAAATCGTCGCATCGCGCAACGTTACGGTATCGGCATTCGGCAGGCGGATTTCGGCCCGGGAATCCCACCGGACGGGGTCGACATCGGTCGCCGCCGACTGGTGGGGCGAAATGCAGCCTCCGGCCAGGAGCGCGGTGACTGCGGCCGCAGCGATATGCCCTGCCGAGTGTCTCAATGCGTTATTGGTTTTGGGGCGCTCCGCCGTCGTTGCCCTGGCCGCCCTGGTTGCCGCCTCCGTTACCTCCGTTGCCTCCGTTGCCGCGGCGGCGGTTGCGGTTGTTGCGGTTGCGGTTTCCGCCTTCGCGGTTAGCTCCGTTGTTTTCGCGGGGCTCGCGATTATCGTTGCTGCCGTTGTTCTCGCGGGGTTCGCGATTGCCGTTGTTTTCGCCGCGGTTGTTATGCTCGCTGCGCGGCCGGTCGTTGTTTCCGCTCCCGTTGTTCGGGCGTTCCCCGCCGTTGCCGCCATTGCGCGGACGGTCGTTGCGGCGCGGACGCTGATCGTGATGGCCGGACTGGCCTTCACGCGGCTGGCGGGCTTCTCCGTTCCCCTCCTGCGGGGCTGCCTGCGCCTGTCCGTTCTGGCCCGCAGGGCGGCCCTGCTCGCTGCGGCCTTTGTTGTTGCGGCCGCCGCGTTTGCGGCGTTTGGCCTGGTCGAAGCGTGTGATGCTGTCCTCCTCCGAACGGTAAGTCGGCTCTTCGACCACCGGGCGGATGTCGTCGGCATGCTGCAACTGCTCGACCTTTTTGCCCTGGCGGTTCAGCGAGATGATCTCCCGTACGCGGGAAACAGGCAGCGTGGTGACGTTGACCATCGCATCCTTCGACGAAGAGAAGGTCATCGTACCGGCCAGCACGTCGCTCTTGACGAGGAACCATTCGCCTTCGGCGGCCTGCAACGGTTCGCGCAGGCGCGGGAACTCCTTGCGGGCGTCGACGTAGGTGTCGTATTCGTACATCATGCAGCATTTGAGTTTCGAACACTGCCCGGCGAGTTTCTGGGGGTTGAGCGAGATGTCCTGCACACGGGCGGCTCCGGTCGTGACGCTCGAAAAACTCGACATCCACGATGCGCAGCACAGTTCACGGCCGCAGGCGCCCAGTCCGCCGATGCGTCCGGCTTCCTGGCGGGCGCCGATCTGCTTCATCTCGATGCGGATGTGGAACCGTTCGGCGAAGACCTTGATCAGTTCGCGGAAGTCGACGCGTTCGTCGGCGATGTAGTAGAAGATGGCTTTGATCTTGTCGCCCTGGTACTCCACGTCGCCGATTTTCATGTTGAGTCCCATGTCGGCGGCAATCTGGCGCGAGAGGATCATCGTCTCGTGCTCCATGGCGATGGCTTCCTGCCACTTTTCGATGTCGTAGGGCTTGGCCTTGCGGTAAATCTTTTTGTATTCGCCGTTGAAGGGGTTGAAACCCGTGCGGCGCATCTGGCGCGCCACGAGGTCGCCCGTCAGCGAGATCACGCCGATGTCGTGACCCGGCGAAGCCTCGACGGCTACGATGTCGCCCCGTTTGAGCGGCAGGTTGTTGACGTTCTGGTAGAACGAGCGGCGGGTATTCTTGAAGCGCACTTCGACGATGTCGCTCGGTATGTTGACCGGGTATTCGTCGAGCCATGCCGTTTCGTGGAGCTTGAAGCATCCGTCGCAGAGCTTGGCTTCGGGTTCCGCGCCGCAGTTGCAGAAGGCGCATCCGCGGCCCACTTCGGGTTTGCAGGCGTCTGTATGTTGTTTTTCGGTATCCATTATGGGTATAATTTGCGTAAAGATACGAAAAAAAAATTTATTTCGTCACGTAGAGTTTCCGGATGCTGCGGCGGATACGCAGAATCATCATCACGGCGGCGGCAGACAGTCCGAACGAGAAGCCCAGGAAGAGGCCCGAGGGGCCCATGCCCATCGTGAAACCGAACAGGTAGCCGACCGGCAGGTTGAGCAGCCAGTAGGACACGAAGGCGATCGGCATGATGATTTTCACGTCCTGGATGCCACGCAGGATGCCCACCGAGACGTTCTGGATGCCGTCCGAAAGCTGGTACAGCGCGGCGAAGATCATCAGTTGCGAGGCGATGGCGATCACTTCGGCATTGGAGGTAAAGAAGGTCGGGATAATGTGGCGCATCGAGATGAAGACGATGGCAGCGAAAGCGTTCCACGCCAGCACGAGGTGGTACGACGCCTTGGCCGCCAGCGACAGTTCGCCGATGTTGCGGGCTCCGTAACAGTGCGATACGCGGATCGTGGTGGCCGCACCGATCGACATGACGATCATGAAGGCGCAGTTGCCGATGGTGGTGGCGATCTGGTTGGCGCCCATCGTCTCCTTGTTGAACCAGCCCATCATGATCCCCGTGCCGACGAACGCCGAGGCTTCGAGGAACATTTGCAGCGAGATCGGAAGGCCCATGTGGAGCAGTTGTTTGACCGCGGCCCACGAATATTTGCGGGGTGAGAATCCGTCGAGGTAGACGCGGTATTTGTCGCGGCTGTAAAAGTAACCGATCATCAGCATCGGGGCGATGATGCGCGACATCAGCGTGCCCAGGCCGGCGCCCTCGGCGCCCATTTCGGGGAATCCGTAGCGGCCGTAGATGAATACCCAGTTGAAACCGATGTTCGCCAGGTTGGCGACGATCGTGACGACCATCTCGACTTTTGTGTTGCCCACGCCTTCGAGGAATTGTTTGAAGGTGAAGAACAGCATGATGAAGGGCATGCTGTAAACCAGCATCTTGTAATAAGGAATGGCCATGGCGACCACTTCGGCGGGTTGGCCGAGGTGGTACAGCAGCGGGATGGCGGCGTATTGCACGACGGCCATCGCGATACCCAGCAGCCCGTAGAAGAGAATGCCGTTCTGCAACAGTCCCGACGATTTCTCGCGGTCGCCCTGGGCATAGAGTTCGCCCACGAGGGGCGTCATGCCGAGCGCGATGCCGATGGCGGCGATAAAGAGGATGAAAAAGACGGCGCCGCCGAACGACACCGCAGCCAGCGGTCCCGGGTCGTCGCCGCCGTAGCGGCCTACCATCAGGTTGTCGGCAACCTGCGTCAGGATCTGCCCCAACTGCGTCAGCACCACGGGGAGCGCCAGTTTCAGGTTGGCTTTATATTGGTCCTTGTATGTTGCGAATTTGTACATCGGATTCGGATATTAGGGTGCAAAGATAGCCATTTCCGGCAGGATTACAATTCATAGGCCCCTCCCGGGGCTGAAAAAAACACCGGGAGGGGTTGGAATGTGTTTATATCCGGAATGGATCAGTAGGGCAGTTCGATGCGTATGCAGCAGCCTCCGCGGTATTCGGGGCAGACGCGGATGTCTCCCCCGAGGCGGGTGACGATCAGGCGGCAGAGGTAAAGCCCGATGCCCGAGCCGGGTTTGAAGGGGTCGACTTTCGTGAAGCGTTCGAACACCCACTCCCGTTTTTCGGGTTCGATGCCGATGCCCGTGTCGCTGACGCTGATTTGCAGGGTGCGCCGGACTTCGTCGTTGCGGCAGGAGAGTGTGATACGCCCCGCGGCGGTGAATTTGGCCGCATTTTGCAGCAGGTTGTCGACGACACGCATCAGGTAGAAGGCGTTGGTGGAAACAAGGCCGTCACCCCCCCCCTCCGCTTCGTAGACGTATTCGACAGCCGGGTTGCCGGACAACTGCCGCTGCGCTTCGAGCCGCTCGGCGCAGAGCAGGCAGACATCGGTTTCGGTCCGCGGTAGGGGTTCCTCGCTGCTGATCAGGCCCGAGAGTTCGAGCATGTTTTCCAGCAGGGTGGTCAGCGCCGTGGTACTTTTCTGGATTTCCGATTGGAACTCGTGCCGGATTTCGGGGTCCTCTTCGGTCAGCAGCAGCCCCGAGAAGCCGTTGATGGCGTTCAGGGGCGTGCGGATTTCGTGGCACATCGAGTTGATGAAGGCGGTCTTCATCTTTTCGCTCTCCTGGGCACGGCAGCTTTGCCGCTGCGCCTCCCCGTTGGCCGCCAGCAGTTGTGTGCGCGTCAGTTTCAGCCGCCGCACCATGACGTGCTGGAAGATACTCCAGATAGCGAGCAGCAGCAGGATGACACCGCCGGCGATAAGCATGAAGAACTTGATGCGGTCGTCCAGCTGTGCCTTTTCGAGTTCGAGCCGGTTGACTTCGAACAGCGCCTGCATTTCGGCCAGGCGTTGCTGCGCCTCCGCCATCCGGTTGTTATAGCGCAGTTCGTTGGCTTCCCGAACGGTCCGGAGTGCATTTTTGTAATCTCCCGCTTTTTCGTACAGGCGCGACTGCACGGCATAAATCGCGGCCTGGTCGACCTTTTTGCCGGTTTGCCGGTAGAACATCAGGGCCGAATCGATATAGGCTATCGCCCGCAGGTCGTCGCCCATATACTGGTAATAACGGGCGCTGGTCGTGTAAATCTCCTCCCGGTCGTTCCGTTCCCGGGCCAGCCGCATGCATTTGTTGAAATAATCGGTCGCCTGCTCGCGGGTGATCAGGTCGCGCAGGAAAACCATCTTGCCGTAGGCGCGCATCAGGTATTTGGTCGTGTCGCGGTGGGGCCTTCCGAAGCGGTTTTCCATCGCCATCCACCGGCGGTGCAGGTCGATGCACTTTTCGATTTCGCCCGCTGCCCGTTTGTCTTCGGTGTACATGTAGAGGTCGCAGAGTTCCTCGCGGCAGAGTTTTTCGAAATGAAGCCGCTCTTCCAGCGGGTATTTTTCGAGTTTTTGCAGGGCGCGCTCCACATAGGGGATCGCCTGCCCGATATTGCCGTAGGCTTCGGCGGCGATCGACGAGTAGTCGACGGAGAGTCCCGTCAGGAACTCCCATTCGATCAGTTCTTCGGGGGTGAGGCCTCCCGGTTCCTTCTGTTTGAGTTTCTCCAGCGCGCTGTCGACCGCTTCGGACGAATCGGAGACGATCATCTGTTTCCAGAGCCGGAAAACCCGGAGCGATGCGCGGAACAGGGCATAGCGGCGTTCGGGAAGGAGGCTGTCGGCGAGTTCGACGCAGGCCAGGGCCCGCTGCGGATCCTTGTCGGAGAGTGTGGATACCAGCATATCGAGCGCATCCATGCAGCCGTAGGCGTCACCGGCCTTGTCGGCTTCGGCGAGCGCCTTTTCCCAATAGCTGGCGGCGAGCATGACGCTGTCGGCGTGCAGGTCGGCCAGTTGGATGTATATCTGTTCCCGTTCGGCGGCGGTGCGCGCGCCGGGCAGTGTTGTCAGCAGACTGTCGGCTGCCGGGGATGCGGAATGCGCCGTCAAAGCGGCGCAGATTGTCAGGAATGCGACCCCGGAAAGGGTCTTCGAGATAATCGGACGCATGTCGGTTCAGTAACGCTTATGAAAAATTCAGGACAAATTTAACGATAAATCAGGAAAATAAAAAAAGCCGGAGAATTTTCCCCGGCCTTTTTGGTGTTTGGGCGTTGTTACGCCACACGCAGTTTCACGCCGCGGGCTTTGTCGGATTCCACGACAATGGTGTCGCCTTCGTGGAGTTTCCCGTCGATGATCAGTGCTGAAAGCGGTTCTTCGACGTTGTCCATCAGAGTCCGCTTGAGCGATCGGACGCCATAGCGCGATTCGTAGCCCATGGCCGCCAGCCGGCGTTTGGCCCCGTCGGTGATCTTCACCTTGTAGCCCAGTTTGCCCGTGCGGGCCATCAACCCTTGCAGTTCCAGGTCGACGATCCGTTCCACGTCGCCGATTTCCAGCGTGCGGAAGAGCACGATGTCGTCGATACGGTTGAGGAACTCCGGGGCGAAGGTGTGCTCCAGCGCCTTGCGGTACTCGCTCTGGGGCGTCACATCGGCCACGGCGCTCTTCGAAGTGGTGCTGTAACCCACCTGTACCGATTTCTGGACCACGGCGCGCGAACCTACGTTCGAGGTCATGATGATGATCGTGTTCCGGAAGTCGACCTTGCGGCCCGAACCGTCGGTGAGGTGTCCTTCGTCGAAGATCTGCAGCATGGCGTTGAAGACCTCGGGGTGGGCCTTCTCGATCTCGTCGAAGAGCACCACGGCGTAGGGCTGACGACGTACGGCCTCCGTTAACTGGCCGCCTTCGCCGTAACCGACATATCCCGGGGGCGAGCCGATCAGGCGCGCCACGTTGTGTTTCTCGCCGTATTCGCTCATGTCGATACGAATCAGTCCGCGGTGTTCGTCGAACAGCCATTTCGACACCTCTTTAGCCAGCAGCGTCTTGCCTACGCCCGTGGGACCCACGAAGAGGAATACGCCGATGGGGCGGTTCTCGTCCTTGAGCCCGGCGCGCGAACGGCGGATGGTGCGTGAAATCTTCTCCACGGCCTCCTGCTGTCCCACGACGCGCTTCGCGAGGTGCTCGCGCAGGGTTTGCAGGCGGCTGATCTCGCCGCCCGAGACGCGCTCGGCGGGGATGCCCGTCATGGCGGTGATCACCTCCTGGATGTGTCCTGCGGTGATCTCCACGGGGTTGTTTTCGAGCGAACGTTTCCATTCGGCACGGGTTTCACCCAGTTTCGAACGCAGCGCGATTTCGCGCATGCGCGCCGACGCGGCTTTTTCGTAGACCAGCGCTTCGACCGCTTCGCGGCGTTCGCGTTTGGCGTCGCAGAGTGCTGTTTTCATGGCGCGGAGTTCTTCCGGTTCCCGGGCCGACTGCAGGTGTGCCCGCGAGCCGGCCTCGTCGAGTACGTCGATGGCCTTGTCGGGGAAATAGCGGTCGGTGATGTAGCGTCCGGTGAGCGTCACGCAGGCCTGCAACGCCTCCTCGGTGTAGCGCACCTTGTGGTGGCGCTCGTAGTGGGGAGCGATGTTGTGCAGGATCTGGAGCGTCTGCTCGGGCGTCGTCGGTTCGATCAGCACCTTCTGGAAACGGCGTTCGAGGGCCGAATCGGTCTCGATGTTCTCGCGGTATTCGTCGAGTGTCGTGGCGCCGATGGTCTGCAGCTCGCCGCGTGCGAGGGCCGGTTTGAGGATATTGGCCGTGTCGAGGCTGCCCTGCGTGGAGCCTGCGCCCACGATGGTATGTATTTCGTCGATGAAAATGATCGTATCCTTGGCCTTGCGCAGTTCGTCGAGCAGTTGCTGCATGCGTTCCTCGAACTCGCCGCGGAACTTCGTGCCCGCCACGAGCGACGAAACGTCGAGCGAGAAGAGCGTTTTGTCGGCAATGGTGTAGGGAACCTCGCCGCGCGCGATGCGCAGCGCCAGCCCCTCGACGATGGCGCTCTTGCCAACGCCGGCCTCGCCGATCAGGATCGGATTGTTCTTCTTGCGGCGCGAAAGGATCTGTACCACGCGCTCGATCTCCTGTTCACGGCCTACGACCGGGTCGATCTTTCCTTCGCGGGCCAGGCGCGTGAGGTTCACGCCGAACTTGTCGAGCAAGTGGGCCGCGCTTTTCTCCTCGGCCTTGTTTTCCTCGCCGAAATCGAGCATGTGGACCTGCACCTCGGTGCGGAAATCGTCGCCCACGGTGAATTTCTCCAGGTCCCCGGACACGGTGTCGGGTGTTACGCCGTACATCTCCAATACGCGCGCGGTAGCCGTCGTGCGGTCGCTGATGATGGCCAGCAGCGCATGGGCCGTCGATACACTCCGGGCGACGCCCGGCATTGAGAGCAGTTCTTCGGTGAAGTCGCGGTAGTATTCCTCCGGCGACTGGGTTTCCTGTTGTTTGGCGGTAATCACCTCGCGCTCGATGCGCAGGCGTACCTGGTAAAGTTCCCAGTCCTTGAGTCGGGCGGACAAAAGCTGGTAGGCGAGCGAACCCTCTTCACGCAGCAGTTCCAGCGTGAGGAAGTCCTTGAGCGAATGCGTCATTCCCGCCTTCGTAGTGTTAAATGCCGATCGGGCGATGATGCCCTCCAGCGTTTTCGAAATTTTTAATTGCATGTTGCGTCGTCGTTATGAATTCACTCTAATAACGTAGGCCCATATGTGATTATTATATGAGCGTTTTTGTTTAGTGTATGAACTGTGGCAGTTGGCGCTGAGGGCATTCCGTCCCGGAGGCGATTTCGAGGGCGTCCCAAGCGTTCGGGTTTACCGGTTGGCGATCAGTGTGTTGCGGGCGATATTGGAGCTTTTTGGGGCGGAATTGTATAGCGTACTCTTTTTTGTGGTGCGTCCAGTCGGAATGTCGCCATTATTTCGTTGACGATCACGAAAATCCGCCGGGAATGTGTTCCCGGCTTTTTTGGGTATAAATTTTTATTTCGGGTGATTTTGTGACGGAAAAGGCTCTTCGAAGCAGTCGCTTTTAGCTCCGGCCGCCGCTTATTTGCGGGGCCATTCGCCGACTTCCATGTCGCGCATTTCGCTGCCGTCGATCGTGAGGCGGACGGCCGTGCGGACTTTATGGAATCCGAACTCTCCGGCGGCTCCGGGATTGACGTGGAGCAGGTCGTAGACGGGATCGTAGACGACCTTGAGGATGTGGGAGTGTCCGGCGATGAAGAGTTTCGGGTGCAGGGACTGGATTTTCTGCACGGCGCGCGGATCGTAGTGGCGGGGATAGCCGCCGATGTGGGTAATCAGCACCCGGACCTGTTCGCATTCGAAGCAGAGGAACGCAGGGTAGACGCGGCGGGTCATGCCGCCGTCGATGTTGCCGCTCACGGCACGCAGCGGCTTGAAAGCGGCGATTTGGTCGGCAAGTTCGATCGAGCCGATGTCGCCGGCATGCCAGATCTCGTCAACGTCCTTGAGAAATTCGCGGAGCGTCGCGTCGAAGGTTCCGTGGGTGTCGGATATGATGCCGATGCGTTTCACTTTACTTATATTTATCTTTCCACAACAGAGCCATGCGTTCGGCGATCTTGGCCTCGGTGGCGTTCTGTGTGTCGGGTTCGTAGAATTTCGTACCCGAAAGGCTTTCGGGCAGGAACTCCATCTCGGCGAAATGGCCGGCGTAGTCGTGGGCGTATTTATAGCCTTTGCCGTAACCCGCCTTGTCCATCAGGCGGGTCGGGGCGTTCCTGAGATGCAGCGGCACGGGGCGGTTCGTCGTGTCGTGCTCGACGAGCGACATGGCTTTGTTGATGGCCATATAGGCCGAGTTGCTCTTGGGGCTGGTGGCGAGGTAGATCGTCGTCTCGGCCAGTGTAATGCGCGCTTCGGGCATGCCGATCTTGTGCACCGTGTCGAAGCAGGCGTTGGCCAGCAGCAGGGCGTTGGGGTTGGCCAGCCCGATGTCCTCCGAGGCCAGGATCACCAGCCGCCGGGCCAGGAAACGCGGTTCCTCGCCCCCGGCGAGCATCCGCGCCAGGTAGTAGATCGCGGCGTTGGGGTCGCTGCCGCGGACTGATTTGATGAAGGCCGAGATAACGTCGTAGTGCTGTTCGCCGTTCTTGTCGTAGAGGGCGATGTTTTGCTGGAGGCAGTCGGTGACGTATTGGTCGCTGATCGTCACCTTGCCGTCGGTGGCTCCGACGACGATGTCGAGGATGTTGAGCAGCTTGCGCGCATCGCCGCCCGAGAAGCGGAACAGCGCGCCGGTCTCCTTGACCTCGATGTCGCGCTCCTTCAGTTCGATGTCGGTCGTCAGGGCGCGGTCGAGCAGCACCTGCAGGTCTTTGTCCTCGAGCGATTTGAGGATGTAGACCTGGCAGCGGCTCAACAGCGGCGAGATCACCTCGAACGAGGGGTTCTCGGTCGTTGCGCCGATCAGCGTGAAGACGCCCTGTTCGACGGCCCCCAGCAGCGAATTCTGCTGCGACTTGTTGAAGCGATGGATTTCGTCGATGAACAGCAGCGGCGCTTTCTGGTCGAAAAAACGCTGTTTGCGCGCCGACTCGATCACTTCGCGTACGTCCTTCACGCCCGACGTGACGGCCGAGAGGGTGAAGAACGGGCGTTCGAGCTGCGTGGCGACGATCTTGGCCAGCGTGGTTTTACCCACGCCCGGAGGTCCCCAGAGGATGAACGACGGGACGTTGCCCGTCTCGAAAAACTTGCGGAACACCCCGTTTTTACCCACAAGGTGCTCCTGCCCGATATATTCGTCTATCGTGCGGGGACGGAGTCGTTCGGCTAAGGGTGCGGACATAGCAGGTTCGTTTTATGGTTCAAAGATACGAATTTCCAAGAATTATTCCTACATTTGCCGGACATATCGACAAACACGGAAAGTGTAAGTTTATTCCCGAATCGTGAACGTAGGAAATTCACTCTGGCATGGGAATGGCGGACATCTTGCCGCGTCGTATCCATAATTTGGATATAGGCGTGGGAGCTGTTGCTTATTTTGTGCCAAAGGTATCCTACGACCTACGATTCTGAAATAAGTCTTCGGCACCACGCTTTCTATTTATAAGGTGGGTTGTAACGGGTGTCTTGCAGCAAACTTAAACTGATTCTCATGAAGGCAAAAACTCGGTATAATGATTTTACCGGTACGGTCGCCGCCGATATCAGCGATTACCTCGAAAAGGGATGCCTGAATGCGTTGATTCCGGGAAGTGTTCGCGAAGCGGAACGTTATACGGTCGTGGGATTTGAATTCTACGCGCATTATGACGAAATGATCTTCGCGCTTTTGTGTTGTGACATGCTGGCGGAAACCGACGATTCGCTGGTTGCCATCGAGACCTCCTGCGACCTCTCCTCGTTTTTCAACCTGTTCAAGCGGTTCAACCTGAATCTGCTGCCCAGAGGTTTCGAAAAGTCCGTCGTGAAGATGCGGATAAAAGCGTAGTTTGGGGGATTCTGCCCGGGGCGGAAACAACGGCAGGCGGACGAGAGGTCCGCCTGCCGTATGCTGTCGGTTTTCCGGGTTATTCCTCCGGCTTCCGCAGTTCCAGATACAGTTCGTCCAACTGCGCCTGGTCGATGTAGCCCGGGGCGTCGAGCATCACGTCGCGGCCCGCGTTGTTCTTCGGGAAGGCGATGTAGTCGCGGATCGACTCCGAGCCGCCGAACAGCGAGCACAGGCGGTCGAAACCGAACGCCAGGCCGCCGTGAGGGGGCGCGCCGTATTTGAAGGCGTTCATCAGGAAGCCGAAACGCACCTGTGCCTCTTCGGGCGTGAAGCCCAGCAGGCCGAACATCTTGGCCTGCAAAGCCGAATCGTGGATACGGATCGAGCCGCCGCCGATCTCCGTACCGTTGCAGACGAAGTCGTAGGCGTTGGCGCGCACGCGGCCCGGGTCGCTGTCGAGGTATTGCACGTCCTCGAGTTTGGGCGAGGTGAAGGGGTGGTGTACGGCGTAGTAACGCTGCGTCTCATCGTCCCACTCGAACAGCGGGAAGTCCACGACCCACAGCGGTGCGAACTTCTGCGGATCGCGCAGGCCCAACTGCTGGGCCACTTCGAGGCGCAGGGCGCACAACTGCGTCAGCGTCTTGAACTTCTTGCCGCAGAGGATAAAGACCATGTCGCCGGTCTTGGCGCCGCAACGCGAAGCCATGGCGGCGACCTCTTCGGGTGCGTAGAATTTGTCGACGGACGACTTCACGCCGTCCTCCCCGACACGTATCCAGATCAGTCCTTTCGCGCCGATCTGCTGGCGCTTGACGAACTCCGTCAGCGCGTCGATCTGCTTGCGGGTGTACGCGGCGCAGCCCGGGGCGGCGAATCCGGTGATGTATTCGGCATCGTCGAAGACGCTGAAACCGTGTCCTTTGGCAAGATCGGTAATGTCTGAAAACTCCATGCCGAACCTGAGGTCGGGTTTGTCCGAACCGTATTTCTCCATCGCCTCGATCCACGGCATGCGGCGCAGCGGTTCGGTCAGGTCGATTCCCATCACATGCTTGAACATGTGCTTGGCCCAGCGTTCGAAAATCTCCAGCACGTCCTCCTGCTCGACGAACGACATCTCGCAGTCGATCTGCGTGAATTCGGGCTGGCGGTCGGCGCGCAGGTCCTCGTCGCGGAAGCAGCGCACGATCTGGAAATATTTGTCGTAGCCGGCGACCATCAGCAACTGTTTGAGCGTCTGCGGCGACTGCGGCAGGGCGTAGAACTGGTTGGGCGACATGCGGCTGGGGACGACGAAGTCGCGGGCGCCTTCGGGCGTCGAACCGACCAGGCAGGGGGTTTCGATTTCGAGGAATCCCTCGTCGGAGAGGAACCGGCGAATCTCCTGGGCCATCTTGTGACGCAGGATCATGTTACGCTGCAGGGGCGGGCGCCGCAGGTCGAGGTAGCGGTATTTCATCCTGAGGTCGTCGCCGCCGTCCGAGACCTCTTCGATGGTGAAGGGCGGTACTTCGGCGTCGTGCAGTACGGCGATCTTTTCGGCCGTGACCTCGATGTCGCCGGTGTCCATCTTCGGGTTCTTCGACTGGCGCTCGACTACTTTGCCGACGACCTGGATGACCCACTCGCGGCCCACTTTCGAAGCCGTTTCGCGCGCCTCGGCCGGGGAGTGCTCCTCGACGACGATCTGGGTGATGCCGTAGCGGTCCCTCAGGTCGATGAAGGTCATGGCGCCGAGGTTTCTCACTTTCTGCACCCAGCCGGCCAGGGTGACGGTCTCGTTGACATTGCAGGCCCTTAAACAGCCGCAGGTATGGGTTCTGTACATAGGGAAAATTATTTTGTACGATTTACGATTTGTCCTAGTAACCCGCAAAGTTAAGTAAAAGTCCCGAAAAAACGGAATCGGGACGGTTATTTTATTTGCCGTTCCGGCCGGGCGGGGGATAAAAAAACGGCGCATGGGAAAAACAGGCGGAAATGGCACGAAATTGTATGCCTTCGTTTCCTGTCAAACCGTTTAATTCTAAATGCACTGAATTATGAAAAAAATCGCTACGCTCCTGCTGGCTGTCTTTGCGCTCGTGGCCGTCGAATCCCACGCACAGGGCATCCACATCATCCCCAAAGTGGGTCTGAACCTTTCGAGCCTGTCGCATGTCGACGGCAAGTCGATCGCCGGGCTGAATGCCGGCGTCGCGCTGGAAATCCTCCTTTCCGAGAAGTTCGGCATCGAACCGGGCGTCCTCTTCTCGATGCAGGGAACGAAGATCGACACCGAGAAGGTCCATCTCGACTACATCAACATTCCCGTTTATGCGAAGTACTATGTGCTGGGCGGGCTGAATGTTTTCGCCGGTCCGCAGGTGGGCTTCAACGTACGCGCTAAGAGCGGCGGCGAGAGCATAAAGAGCCTGGTCAAGACGGCCGATTTCGGTCTGGGCCTCGGTGTGGGTTATCAGTTCGGATGGGGACTGATGTTCTCGGCCAACTACAACTTCGGATTCGTCGACATCGAGAAGAGCACTTCTACGAAGAACGGCGTGTTCCAGCTCAACGTCGGCTGGCGGTTCTGAGGCGGAACCTCTGCGAACGGTCCGTCCGGGGGATTCCCGGGCGGATTTTTGCATTAAAATAATCCCCGGGACATTTGCCCCGGGGATTATAATCGCGTTACTGCGGCCGGATTACTCCGCCGCTTTGATTTCGAGTACGCGGCTCGCGTACTCCTTGCCTACCGAAAATTCGAGTCCGTTCTCCATCAGGAAGGCGCCGCTGAAAGTTTTGCCGTGCTGTGGGATCGGCTTGCCTTCGATGTTCAACTCGGTGATCGTGTAGCGCTTGCCGGGGTCGAGGCCCGCCATCCGGAAAGCCGGGGACGGCATGTTGAGGTAGTGCTCCAGCTTATAGACGAACCAGACGGCGCGTTCCTTGCCGGGCGTGACGTACATCAGCGAAGCGTAGCCCGTCTTGTCGTAGGGCGAGATCAGCCGGTAGAGGTCGCCCTGCTGTACGACGGGGCGGATGTCCTTGTAGGCGGCGATCGCCTTGCGGGCGAACTCCTTCTCTTTGTCGCTCATCTTCGCGGGTTGCAGTTCCAGCCCCAGGCGTCCCGACATGGCCACGTCGAAGCGCAGCTTGAGCGGCACGCTGCGGCCTGTCTGGTGGTTGGGCGAGGCGCTCACGTGCGACGCCATCGCCGCGGCGGGATAGAAGTTCGACACGCCCCACTGCATGTAGATGCGTTGCAGGGCGTCGGTGTTGTCGCTGGTCCAGAACTCGTCGTAATAGGGCAGTACGCCGTAATTGACGCGCCCGCCGCCGCTGGCGCACGACTGCATCACCAGGCGGGGGTATTTCTCCTGGATGCGGCGCAGCACCTTGTCCATGCCGCGGTGGTAGTCGATGTAGAGGTGCGACTGCCGGTCGGCCGGGAGGTATGTCGAACCGTAATTGTAGAGGGTCATGTTGTCGTCCCACTTGATGTAGGCGATTTCGGGATGGGCGGTCATCAGGTTGTCGACCACGCCGAAGACGAACTCCTGCACCTCGGGATTCGAGAGGTCGAGCACCTGCTGCGTGCCGCCGCGGCCCAGGCGGTTCTCCCGGTAGGGCTGCTGAATCACCCAGTCGGGGTGCTTCTCGTAGAGTTCGCTTTTGGTGTTGGTCATCTCGGGTTCGATCCAGATGCCGAATTTCACGCCGTGTTTTTTAGCCGACTCCGTCAGGCCTTCGATACCCTGCGGGAGTTTCTCTTTGCAGACCATCCAGTCGCCCAGGCTCGTCGAGCCGTCGTTGCGCGGGTATTTGTCGCCGAACCAGCCGTCGTCCATCACGAACAGTTCGCCGCCCAGGTCCGCAAGGTCGGCCATCATCCGGTCCATCACCTCCTGGTTCACCTTGAAATAGACGCCCTCCCACGAGTTGAGCAGCACGTCGCGCAGCTCGGTCCCGTGGTTCAGCCGGTGGAGCCGCGCCCATCGGTGGATGTTTCGGCTCACGCCGCTTTTGCCCTCGTCGCTGAAGGTGAACGCGAAAACCGGGGTCGTGAAGAGCTCTTTGGGCTGGAGCGTATACTGGGACTGCTCTTCGTTGATGCCGGCGAAGACGTGCGTCGTGTGGGTGTTGTCGTTGTCGAAGGCGATGCGGTAGTTGCCGCCCCATGCGAGCGTGCCGCCGATGACGCGGCCCGCCAGTTCGCGGGGCTGTCCGTCGAGCGAAATCATGAACGAGGGGTTGTCGGTCTGCGTATTGCGCACGCCGTTCTTGTTCTTGAGCACTTTCATGCCGTCGGTCAGGGGCTCCTCGTAGAGGTAGCATTCCGCACCCCACGTACCGTGGAAATGCGAAAGCCATGTGTCGCCGCGGCGGACGGGCATGTAGGCCGATGCAAAGCGGTAGAGCGTCACGGGTTTCTTCTCCGCATGGCTGATCTGGGTCCAGGTCTCGATGACCTCGCAGTCGTCGTAGGTCTTGTAATAGAGCGTTACGAAGAACGGATAGTGTTTGTCCTTCATGGCTATGGCGGTCGTTTCGGCCCCGTCTTTCCGGTCGCGCGATACCGATTCGACGACGAGTTCGAGCGACATGCTGCCGTCGTTGTGCGTCGCCTGGACGGCGACTTCGCGGTAACACTGGGCGCCGAACTGCGGGTAGGCGGGATCGCCGAATGCCACGCCGCTGTCGAGGATGTCGCCCGGCGAGGCGACACGCGCCCCGAAATACTGGAACAGGGGCGTTTTGCCCTTCTCGGCGGTCAGCAGCAGCGAGGAGTTTTTGGTCGAGAGCAGGATGTTTTCCGCCCGGAGCATGCCGCCGGACAGCAGTGCAGCGCCGACCCATGCCAATACTAAAAGTCTCTTCATAAAGGGGTTGGTATAAGGTTGAATTCCGGTATAAACATACGAAAAAAATGTGAAATCCCGAAAAGGTGCAGGCCGGACAATCGTCCGGCCTGCGAACCCTGGAATTTACAGCAAAGCGTTCACGGCTATTTCGGGGCCGTGACGAACGGCCTGGCCAGCAGTTTTTGCAGCGTGGCCGGGTTGTCGGTGGTGATGTAGTCGACGCCCAGTCCGATGCAGGCGATCATGTCGGCCGTCGAATTGACGGTCCAGGCGTTGACTTCGATTCCGCTCGCGTGGGCTTCGGCCACCCATTCGGGCTTTTTCGAAAGGACGGTCGAATACTGGTAGTCGATGCCCGTGAGTTTGTCCGCCGCAACCTCGGCCGGGGCCTTGTCGCCGCCGAGATACTGTACGCTGGCTGTGGGCATGGCCGCCTTGAGTTGTTTGCAGACCTCGTAGTCGAAGGCGATGTAATCGACCCGGGCCTCCATCGATTTCGCCTTGACGGCGGCTACGACGGCGTTGACGGCCCGCGTGTTGATCGAGGCCGAACTGTGGGTCTTGATCTCGCAGATCAGTTTCATCGCGGCGTCCTTGGCGCCCTGCTCCAGATAGGCGTCGAACGTCGGCAGCACTTCGCCGTTGGCCAGCGTGAGGTCCTTGATCTGTGCATAGGCGCTCTCTTCGATCTTCAGGTCGCTGCCCGCGACGGTCGCATTGTGGTTGATTACCAGTACGTCGTCGGTCGTGATCCATACGTCGAACTCGGCGCCGTAGATGCCCAGTTTCTGGGCGTTGGCCAGCGCAGC
Organism: Alistipes sp. D31t1_170403_E11; assembly: GCF_015553985.1. Taxonomy (NCBI): domain Bacteria; kingdom Pseudomonadati; phylum Bacteroidota; class Bacteroidia; order Bacteroidales; family Rikenellaceae; genus Alistipes; species Alistipes sp. D31t1_170403_E11. Next base: position 403,311 of record NZ_JADNHQ010000004.1, read on the forward strand.
GATCGAATTTTCGGTGGCGTCCTGTACGCCGTCCTGGTGCTGGCCGCGGTGTGCGATGATTTTGGGCGTCGCGATGCGGGGATTGTCGCTGACGGTGAATTCGACGATGCCGAGCGGATACTGGCTGCTGCCGCGGACGAGCGTCATGAAGTACCGGTCCTGTCCGTTGGGAAGCGCCGGGAGCGTTGCGGCCAGCGACTGCTGGGTCGCCTCGCCCGAGGGCTCGGTAAGCGCGGCGTCGGCCGTGAAGGCTGCGGTCACATCGGTCGCCGAGGTGAACCTGACCTTGTCGCCGGTTTCGAAGCCGTTGCCGTAGATCGTGTAGGTGTAGCCCGCGCCGATCTCGCACCTGGCCAGATAGGTGAGGTTCGAAACGGCGAATTCGACGGGAGCCTGGTTCTCGAACTTTGCGTCCTTGTAGAGCAGGGCTACCTGCTCGTCGGTCAGCGCATCGTCGAATATGCGGGCCAGGACCACCTCGCCGTTCCACGCGTTGCCCATCGAGCCGACTGCCGAGTCGCCGCCCAGTGCGAACCAGCGCGCTCCGTCCTTGGCGTGGTTGAGGTTGCCGACTGCGTCGGCCGTGCCTTTCAGCTCGCCGTCGACGTAGATGTACGCTTTTCCTTCGGTTTTGTCCCATACGCCCACGACGTGGTAGTAGCGGCCCGGTTCGGGATAAACGTCGCTCTGCGCCCAGATCCATTTGCTGCTGCCGGTGGTGCTCACGTTGGGAAGGAACGTAATGCAGGCCGAATGGCCTCCTTGGCCCTCCTTGCAGATCAGGAAGCCCGTGCCGCCGGCTTCATGGGCCGAGAACGGTTTGTACTCTTTCGTGCCGTCGTTCTTGTTCGAACGCAGGACCACCTCCATCGAGTGACCGTCGTCGAGCCCGTTTTTGAAGGTCTCGTTCTGGTAGTAATCAACCCGGTAATAGGAGTTGGTGCGGGAGCCCTGGCCGGGGGTATGCGTATAATTGCTGACGATGCGCTTGTAAACGTCGTGGTAATAGTAGGTCAGCGCCGCTCCGGGGTAGCTGATCACCTCGTTCTTCAGCGGCGATACGTCTTCGGCTGTGCCGTCCGCATGGAAAACAACGTCGAGCAGGTCGGCTTTCGGGGCTTCGGGCTCGGGGGCTTCGGGCGAAGGATCCTGCGTGATGGTGAACTCCTCGATCAGGGTGGGGTCCGAAACCGAGATGAACCGGAGTGCGCCGGAGCGCTCCTTGCTCACGGAGTTTTCGGGAATCACGATCGCCAGCGTCATGCCGTCGACCGTAGGGCGGGTGAACCAGTTCGTCTTGCTCTGGTCGATTGCGTAGGTCCATTTGCCGTTGGTCGTCACGGTGAACACGACCGTGGCGCCTTCATAGGGAACGGTTCCGGTTTCGGTGGTAAGGTTGGAGGTTACCGAGAAATCGAAGTCTTTCCATTCGGCCGTCTCGTCGTCTTTACACGATGTGCTGAGAACCAGTGCAAAGGCCGTGAACAGGAAGACCGATAAAAAACCTTTTTTCATAATAGGAAGGTTATGTGGTTAATTTTTCAGTTGTTTGATCCGGTTGTCAGCCGGCATTTTCAGGCTCTTCGGCTTCGGGCCGAACCGGGTGGAGCAGTACCGTAGCTCCGGACTCGCTGATCGCCGTGTCGGGACTGCCGACCGTGATCGGAAGTACGTAGAGACTGCCCGCCGTGATCGCCGACACGTCCAGACTGACGCTGACTTTGACGGTGTTGTCGTCGTTGCCGAGCCGCAGGGTCGCAGCCGGGAGGTCGTAGTAGGCCTCGGGCATCAGCACGTAAGACGTGCCGTTCGCCGCGTTATAGTCGGCCAGCGCCTTGGCGTCGACGGTCAGCGTAGCCGTCGAACGGCCGTCGTTGTAGCCGCTCCGGTAGACCCAGACGTTGTAGTCGACCCGGGTCGCGGTTTCGGTCAGGTCGATCTGTTGCAGCCCGCTTTTCGGCAGCAGTAGTTTCGAGTCGATGTCGTATCCGACCTCTTCGTTGTCGGAGCACCCGGCGACGCAGGCGGCCGCCGACAACGCAAGCGCTAAAAATATTTTTTTCATAGTCGTTTCCTTGAATGATTAATAACCCGGATTCTGGACCAGTTGGCCGTTGATGTTGAGCTGCGAGTTGGGAATCGCCAGCCAATAGTGCTTCGGCGAAGAGAAAATGCGCGTGTCGTTCTCCTTCATGTCGCCCAGTTTGTAGAATTTCTCGGCGGTGTCGCCCTCGATGTTCCAGGCTTTCGGGATGGGACGCAGGCACTCCTCGGCGATCTTCCAGCGGCGGATGTCGTGGAAACGGCGTCCCTCCATCATGAACTCGATCGAACGCTCGCGGCGGATGATGTCGCGCAGTTTCTGGCCCGACGGGATGCCGCCGGCCTTGCTCCACGACTCCTGGAACGTCGGCAGGCCGCAGCGTTGGCGGATTTTGTTCAGGCAGTCGTAGCCGTAGTCGCTCAGCGTGCCGTCGTATTCGAAATCGGCCTCGGCGTAGCTCAGGTAAAGCTCGGCGACGCGCATGTAGGGGTAGACGTAGCTCATGTAGGTGCTGACGGCGTAGTTGCCGCTCGAATTGAGCGACATCTTCGACTGCTCGTTGACCCATTTCTGGCAGAAGTAGCCGTTGTAGGACTGGTACTCGTTGTCGTAGCTGCCGGTGAAGCCCTGGGGTTCGCCCTTGCGCGCCTTGATGGTCATTTTACCGCCGTTGAACCGGTACGTGCCGCGGTCGTAACCCACCGACGCGTAGAAACGCGGCTCCTTGTGGAGGTGCATCTCGACCGTTCCCGCCTCTGCGTTGTAGGCCAGCGGGTCGATGTCTTTCGTTTCGGGGTCGTCTTCCCACGGAAGGCCGTTTTTGGTGTAGTACATCTGGACGGCCTCGACCGTCGGACACGAATAGCCGCGGTAAGCGCCCGAAACCTTCGTGTAGTCGTTGGCCAGGTGGCAGCCGAACTGCCGCTGCGTGTAGGTGATCGAACCCGACTTGTTGAGGCTCATCAGGTATTCGTTCTGGTTCATGAACTGCGTCGAGTTGCCGTCGCCGGTGAAGATATACGTGTAGTTGATGCGTCCCAGTTCGAAGGGGTCGGTTACGCCGGAGGTCTTCGATACCGACAGGCCGAGTTTGCGGCTGTCCATCGTGTAGGCTCCCGTGTCTTCCGAGGCCTCGACGCAGTCGATGGCGTCTTTGGCGGCGTCCATCGCACGCTTCCACTTCTCGGCGTCGTAGGTCTGGTTGATCAGGTGCGTGCCGTCCTTGTTGACGAAGTCCGAGTAGAACTCCGTGTTGCCGTTAACGAGCGGCGATGCGGCGTAGAGCAGCAGCCGGGCGCGGTAAGCCAGTGCCGTGGCCTTGATGGCGCGGCCGTACTGGATGGGACCCCAGTAGTCGGGCAGCATCTGGGAGGCTTTCCAGTACTCGCTTTCGATGAAGTCGACGCATTCGTCGTAGGTGCTGCGCGGCACGTTTACGCTGCTCGACGGAGAGTTCAGGTCGATCTCCTCGCGGACCAGCACGACCGGGCCGTAGTACTCCAGCAGGATGTGGTGCAGGCGGGCGATCAGGAAGTGCGCCTCACCCGACCAGTATCGCAGGTTGGCTTCCGTGATGTCGGGAACCGATTCGATGTTGTTGAGGAAGTTATAGGCGTAACGCAGGCCCTCGTAGAGATTGTACGAGTAGTAACCCGTCGGCAGGCCCGTGGTCGTTCCCCACAGGTTGAAGTAGGTGTTGGTCGGGGACTCCTGCGAGGTGGCGTACACCAGGCTCTTCCACGAGAAATAACGCACCGAGCCGTAGTAGCTCGAAATCATGTCGTCGCCGCCGTTCAGGTCGGGCATGGCCTGTGCATGGAAGAGGTCGGGACACTTGCCGTAGATCATGAAGAGCATCTTCTCGGCCTGGGCCTGGGTCTTGTAAATGTCGTCCTGCGTAGGACTGCCCTCGGGGACCACATCCAGGAAATCGCAGGATGCGGTTGCGAGAAGGAGGGCTAAAGCCAATACTATTTTTTTCATAGCTGTATCGTTCTTATGGATTAGAATTGGTATTGAACACCGATCTTCGCCGTGCGCTGAAGCGGGTAGGTCAGGCCGTGGCCGCCGCCTTTCTCGGGATCCCAGTAGTCGAACGGGGAGATGACGAAGAGGTTGTTGCCCGAGAGGTATACACGGAATTTCTTGATGGTGTAGCCCAGTTCCACGGTCTTCAGGCGCAGGTACTTCGCATCGTGGATGTAGAAGGTCGAACTCTGGGTGTTGTTGGAACTCATCTGCGAGGTCAGGCGCGGATAGGCCGCGTCGGCGCGGTTGTTATCCTCCGACCAGTGGTTGTCGGCGATGTACTGCGTGATGCCGTATCCGAAGTGCGAAGCGTCGCAGAACGGGTGCATGTTGTACATCCGCAGCGATACGTTGGCCGCGCCCTGGAACATGAACGAGAAATCGAACCTGCGCCATTTCACCGTCGCGCCGAAGCCGTATTGGATTTCGGGGATCGTGGGACTGCCGGCCGTCGTCACGTCGTTGCCGTCGACGATGCCGTCGCCGTTCAGGTCACGGTATTTGATGTCGCCGACCGTGTAGTTGCCGAACTGCTGTTTGGGCGAGTTGTCGATCTCCTCCTGCGAGGTGAACAGGCCGTCGGCGATCAGTACGCCCGTGATGGCGTTGACCGGATGGCCTACGACCGACATATAGTCGTACATCAGGTCGCCTTCGTCCTTCTCGATCACTTCGTTGCGCGAGAAGGTGAACGTGCCGCGCAGGCTCAGCGACCAATCCTTGTTGAGCTGCTTGTTATAGACGGCCGAAAGATCGAGTCCGTGCGACTTCACGCGGCCGATGTTGCCGTAGGGCGTAACGCCCAGCAGGCCGGTCGACGAAGGCAGCGAGGTGCGCCGCATGAAGATGCCCGTACGGTCTTCGGTGAAGTAGGCGGCCTCGATGCTCAGTGCGTTGAACAGCCCCAGTTCGAGGCCGATGTCGAACTTCTTGGACTCTTCCCACGTCGCGTTGGGGTTGCCGTAGGTGGTGATCTTCGGGCCTTTGCCCTGGGTGTTCCAGTTGTAGTAGAACCCCGAATCCTCGCCCATGGCCACGATCGAGCGGTAGGGGAAACGTTCGCTCAGGGCGTCGTTACCCGCCAGGCCGTACGATGCCCGGATCTTCAGGTTGTTGACCGTCTGGCGGATGCCGTCCCAGAACGACTCGTTCGAAATCACCCAGCCGGCGGCGGCCGAGGGGAAGAAACCCCAACGCTTGCCGGGGGCGAAGTTCTCCGAACCGTTGTAGCCGAAGCTGGCCTCGAACAGGTAGCGGTTGTCGAATCCGTAGGTCACACGGCCGGCCATGCCCTGTTCGCGGTAAGGCAGCAGGTTTTCCTCGCTCGTGCCGGCGATGTTGTTCTTCTTCTCGTTCATGCGGTAGACGAACATCGCGCCCACGTCGTGCCTGCCGAATTTGCGGGCGTAGTTGAGCGATGCCTGCAACGCGTAGCGGCGGTGGCCGCCGTTGCCGTCGGTGCTGGTCAGGTAGGTCGTACCCGTGTCGCCGATCGAGTTGGTGATCAGGTTGGCTGTGCCGTCGGGATTCAGCGAACTTCCGTCCTCGACCTTGAAGTAGTAGGGGGTCGCCGTGCGGTAGGTCGCCGAATAGGTGTAGTTGTAGAACGAAGCCGTGAGGTTGGCACTCAGGCCTTTGGTCAGGAAGTCCAGGTTCTGGTCCAGCGTAAAGGCCGTTGTCATGTAGGAGTAGTAGCGTTTTCCGTAGCCGCGGGCCAACTTGGCCAGCGGGTTGAGGTCGGTGGCGCCGGTGTCCCACGAAGCATTGTTGCCGTAGCGGACGAACGTGTCGCCCTCTTCGGCCGGAAGCGTGGCCGGGAAACGAACGGGGTTGGCGCGCATCGAGTAGTAGAACAGGTCGCCGATATCCTCGATCGGGCGGGTGTTGTACTCCAACTGGGCGTTGACCTTGATGCCGACGGTCGTCGTCTTGGTGATGTTGGCGCTGACGTTGCTCTGGAAGATGTATTTCTGGTGGTTCATCTTCACGTCATAGGGGTTCTGCTCGATGTCGGCGATGATGCCGTTCTCGTTCGAGACCGCCGCGTTGAGGAAATAGCTGACTTTCTGGCCGCCGCCGCGAATGTTGAGGTTCAGGTTCTGGTTGACCGTGAAATCCTTGAACAGCAGGTCGTACCAGTCGTTGTTGGGATAGAGGTATTTGTTGAGGCCCGCCTTCGTTCCGTTGATCTTGTCGGCCGAATAGAACGGTTGGTAGGTGTGGAGCGTTCCGGTCTCCTTGGCCGTGTTGAAAACGGCTTCGTTGTAGAGCTGCATGTAGGTCACACCGTCGGCGACATCCTGCACCATCGTAGGCAGCGAGAAGGTGTTTTCCAGGCGGACCGAGACGTTCATCTTCTCCGAGTTGCGGCCGTTTTTCGTGTTGATGAGGATTACGCCGTTTGCTCCGCGCGAACCGTAGACGGCCGTTGCGGCGGCGTCCTTCAGCACCGAGAACGACTCGATCGATTCGGGAGGCATGTTGTTCAGCATGTTGCTCAGTACCTCCACGCCGTCGAGGATGATCAGCGGGCTGTTGCTCGAACCGAAGGTCGAGATACCGCGGACGTAGAAGGTGGCGCTGTCGTAGCCGGGTTCGCCGGTCGTCTGGCGCGAGATCATGCCGGCGATGTTGCCGGCGAACGCCGTGGTCAGCGAACTCGACGTGATGTTCAGGTCGGAGGGTTTGACGGAGGTGATCGACGATACCATCGACTCCTTTTTCTGCGTGCCGTAGCCGACGACGACGACTTCGTCGAGCGTGTTGTTCTGTTCGACGAGCGATACGAGTTTGAACAACTCTGCGTCCTCGGTATGGAGTTTCTTGGTGTCGAAACCGACATACGAGAAGGTTACATATTTGGATTTGGCGGGAATGGTGAAGGTGTACGAACCGTCGCCGTTGGTGATCGTGCCGGCATTCGTGCCTTCGACATAGATCATAACGCCCGCGAGCGGGGAGTTGTCGGTTCCGGAGATTACCGTGCCGCTGACCGTTTGGGCGACATCGCGCGAACCGCTGGCGGCCTGGTGGATGCGGACCTGAGTGCCGCTGACCGAGTATTGCAGCCCGACGCCGGGCAGGATCTGGTCGAGAATTTTGGTTGCGCTTACATTTTTTTCCTTGACCGTGACGACTTTTGTCAGGATGGATTTTACCTCATCGGGGTAGGTGAAGCGCAGTTCGCTCTGCGACTCGATGGATTCGAGGACCTCCCTGAGGCTTGCGTTGGTTACATCTATCGTTACATAGATGCCGCGGATTTGGGCGGATACATTTCCCCCCCCCCATAGGTAGGGTAGAATTCCGGACATCAGCAAAACGGCGATGAATCGCAGGATTGCCGGAAAATGCCCGTTCCCAAGTGTTTTTTGGCGAGTTTCTTCCATAATGGTTTTAATAAGGTTCTGGTTAGTAATTGATGAAGTTTCGAAGTGTAGAGAGTGTGAGGTCGTGTCTGGTTTGGAATCTGAAATGTCTGTTTTGTAGAATCGACTTGAATTTAAAGGTTTTGTGGACTATTCCATATGCAAATATAGAAAATAAGATGTACAATGCAAGTAATTTTTAATTTTGATTTTATTCTTTTTGGTGGAAGTATTGTTTTGAATCGAAATAAGCCGTGCAGCGGCATTCCGGGGCGGGATTCGAAGGGTAAAGAGGTGCGTTCTTCGGAAAAAATGGTTACTTTTGCCGAAAACGATCCGACATGGAACAGCAGCAAACCGACGAAAAATTCATGCGCCTGGCACTAAACGAGGCACAAAAAGCGTTAAAACAACAGGAGGTCCCCATCGGGGCGGTCGTCGTGGCCGACGGTGCGGTGATCGGGCGGGGGCATAACCTCGTCGAAACCCTTGCCGACCCGACGGCCCATGCCGAGATGCAGGCCCTGACGGCCGCAGCCTCGACGCTCGGGGGCAAGTACCTGCAAAACTGCACGTTGTACGTCACGGTCGAACCGTGTATCATGTGCGCCGGGGCGATCGGATGGGCACAGGTAAGCCGCGTGGTGTGGGGCGCGGACGATCCCAAGAAGGGTTACAGGCGCTATTCCGAGGCGGTATTCCATCCCAAAACCACAGTGGCACGGGGTGTGCTCCGGGAGGAGTGCGAGGAGTTGATGAGCAGTTTTTTCGCGGGTTTACGCGGATAGATTTGGTAAAAAAGGAATTTTTTTTATACTTTTGCATCCAACGCATTCCGGGAACGGGGTGTATGAACCGAAAACTAAAAAAACGTATAGGAAACAACCATGAAAAAATTATTAGTACTTGCAATTGTGCTGTTGGCGGCGGGGTCGCTCTCGGCGCAGGATGTCACAGCAATCTACAATGAAGCGGGCGCCGCTTACAACGCCAAGGATTTTGCCGGCGCAGCCGCGAAATTCGAGCAGGTGATCGAACAGGGCATGGACAACGAAGATGCCGCTTCGCAGGTGGCCACCGCTAAAAAGACGCTTCCCACGTGTTATTTCATGATGGGCGGCGGCGCCATCCGGACCAAAAAGTACGACGAGGCACTGAAGAATTTCACCAAGTCTGCCGAGTTGGCCGAACTCTACGGTGATATGAGCCAGATGGCCAAGGCCAACGGGTGGGTAGCCAAGATCTATCAAATCCAGGGCGGCGAGGCTTTCAACAACAAGGATTATGCAACCGCTGCAAGCGTGTTCGAGAAGGGCTACAAGGCTGACCCCGACAATACCGCGATGGCGCTTAACCTCGCCATGAGCTATTGCGAGATGGGCGAATACGAGAAGGGCATGGACATCTACGAGGCGATTGCCGCCAAGACGCATCCCAAGTATGCCGATGACGTTGCCAAGGCCAAAGAGATGATGGCCCTTTATACCAATAACAAAGTGGCTACGCTGCAGGGCGCCAACGATTTCGACGGCATCATCGCGATGGCGGACGTACAGTTGGAGAAGAATCCCGCGAGCGCACTGTTCCAGAAGGTCCGCCTGCAGGCTTATGCCAGCAAGAAGGATTTCAACAAGGTGATCGAACTGGGCCAGGCCGCTGCCGATGCACAGACCGATCCCGAGGACAAGAGCCTGATGTACCTGACGCTCGGCGCTGCTTACAACGCCAAGGAGATGAAGCCGCAGGCTATCGCCGCCTTCCAGAAGGTGACGGCAGGTCCCGCTGTCGAAAGTGCGAAAGCCGCGCTTGCCGAGCTGACGAAATAGTCGGGAAGTCGGTGCGCGAAACCCGACGGTGCGCGCTGCGGCAACCCTTTCGCCTCTGAACTCCGCGTTTTACGCGGGCGACGGGCCGAACTGAAAGCGGACTTCACTGTGGGGTCCGCTTTTTCGTGCCCTGAGGTGAATGGGGTTTGGTACGGTATGTGCTTCCTTTTCCGGCGTTTAACGATTTTTGGCAATGGAAAAGGAAACGTATTTGCGGCCGGAGGTCGAAGTGGTGGAGGTGCGCATCGGGCGCGGATTCGCCGGATCGACCGTAGACGGCGGGGTCGAAGGTTTCGACCGGGAGGACTGGAATGAATAGGTTTACGATTGCGGCGTTGGCCGGATGCGGGCTGTTGTGCGCCTGTACGGCCGATCGGACCGGGGACCCGGTCCCGCCGCAGGCTGTGACGCGCAGCATCCGGATTGCGGCGGCGGTCCCTTCGACCCGCACGGAACTGGCTCCGGACGGTTACAACGTCCTGTGGACGCCCGGCGACCGGATCGGAATTTATGTCAAAAGCGGCGATACGTTCACCACGGTCAATGCCCCGCTGACGTTCGAAGGCACGGAAGCCGCGGCCAACGGCACTTTCGGCGGCGAGATTACACTTACCGAAGGTGCTTCGGATTATACTCTTTATGCCTATTACCCGTGGTCGGAGCAGGCGTCGGACGACGCTTCGGCGGTCGCCTTTATGCTGGGAACATCCCAGGTACAGGCCGCTGCGGGCGATTCTTCGCATCTGGGCGATTCCGATTTCCTCGTGGCGGGAGCCGTCGTGAGCACGACGGGGGATTTTCCGGCACTGGCGTTCCGCCACGCCTTCGCGGTGATCGAAGTCGACCTGACGGGGTCGGGGACGATGGCCGGCAAACGACTCTCGGAGGTGACGCTCTACTGTACGGACGCCGCATCGGTCGATTCGGCGGGCAACCTCGGGGAGATGTCCAACATGACCGGGGCGTTCACGTTCGACCTGACGGCCGCTTCGGGCAACAACACGGCGGCGTATGCGGGCGGTTCGGCGCAGATCAACTATTGCAGCCTCGGGTTTACGGAGGCTCCGGTTCTGGGGAGTGAACCCGTAAAGGCCTATCTGACGGTCAATCCGGCGGATTATTCGCGCGGCGGCGGAAAAGTATATGTCGTGGTGCGGACCGCCGACGGTTATACGGCGACCTACACCCGTCCGGGACTGGCGATCGCTGCGGCACAAATGAAAGTCATCACGCAGGCTGTCGCTGCGGGCACGGCCCCGCAGCCTGTGGCGGACCTGTCGGGCAGCGGTCCCCGGGCAAATTGCTATGTGGCTTCGCAAGCGGGGCAGGAGTATTCGTTCGACGCCACGATGGCCGGGAACGGCTCGATTTCGCAGGCCCTTTCCGAAGCCGTACAGCGTTACGAAGGCCGTACGCTTTCGGCTTCGCTGTCGGGCTCGGCGGCCCGCCTGCTGTGGCAGAGCAATCCCCACCTGATCGACCCGGCGAGCGTGCGCGTGGAGGGCGGCAGAATCTATTTCACGCTTACGACGCGCCCCACGTCGCTGGGCGGCAATGCCGTTATCGGACTTTATGCCGACGCGTCGTCGGACGAGGCGCTGTGGAGCTGGCACATCTGGATTACGGATGCGGACAACGAAACTTTGACATCGCTTGCCGAGACCTATATCCTTTCGTCCGATTACGAACAGGAGTACGGCTCCGGATCGGTGCAGATGATGGACCGCAACCTGGGGGCGATCTACAAGGAGGACGGGCCTTATGCCCGCTCGTTCCGGGCGCCGCTCTACCAGTGGGGCCGCAAGGACCCCTTCCCGTGGGGAACGGTGATTTTCGATGCGCAGGATGCACCGCACACCTACCTTTCGGAGTGGACGGCCGTACAGACCTCGGGATCGCCCGGGCAGTCTGCCGGCTATACGGGCAACACGCGGTATGCCACGGCGCACCCCGTTACCTTCATTGCCACGACCGGCGAGTCGTCTTACGACTGGTACTGGGGCGGCGGCAAAGGCGACGGTCCGTTGTTCCGCAACGACGAACTGTGGGGCAATCCTACGGGATATGAGGTCGGACAGAAGACCGTAAAGACGCTTTTCGACCCCTGTCCCCCGGGGTGGGTCATGCCGCACCCTTACGCATTTACGGCTTTCACGAAAACGGGCGCGACGGCGACCGTCGCCAGCGGCGAGGTGCGGACGCAGGGTTCGTTCGTGCAGGGATGGAATTTTCTCTACGGCGATTCCGGTACGACCTATTATCCGGGCGTGGGTTACCGCTATGATGAATACGGATTGTTCCGGTTCACGCCTTCGGGTTATTATTGGTCGAGTTCCCCGGCGCCGTCCGACACGTTCGGGGCATGGGTCTTCGGCCTGACTGCGACGACCGTTTACCAGCGTATCTCGGACCCGCGCGGCTTCGGGCTTCCGGTGCGCTGCATGCGCGATCTGCCTACTCCCTGACGTTGCCTTTGATGCGGGCGAGGCCGCTGCGCGTCAGCGGCGTATGGCCGCAGAGGGCTTCGAAGGCCGCGTCGTCCATTTCGAGCCATGCCGCGGCGTCCATCGCCAGCGGATCGAAAACAGGGTCGAAAGCCGTGTTGCGGTGCAGCGGGGTTCGGGTATTGTAGGGACAGGTGTTCTGGCAGCAGTCGCAGCCGAAAATCCAGCCGTGAAGGCTGATTCCGGCAGCAGGCTCCTTTTCGATCGTGTGGCACGAAATGCAGCGTCCCGTGTCGATCGTCCGGTCGGGGGTGACGGCTCCCGTGGGGCAGTTGTCGATACAGTTGTGGCAGGTTCCGCAGCGCGATGTCCGGGTCGGGGTGTCGTAGAGATCCGTTTCGTCGGTCAGGATCAGCTCGCCCAGCAGGACGAACGTCCCGAAGCGGGGTGTTACGAGCAGCGACTGGCGGCCTACCCAGCCCAGCCCGGCCTCTACGGCGAGTTGTTTTTCGGCCAGCGGCGCCGTGTCGACGAAGGCGCGGCCCGAGAGCCCGGGATAAGCCGCCCGCAGGGCGTCGAGCATCCGGGTGAGCATCGTCCGGATCGTCGTATGGTAGTCTGCCGCACAGGCGTAGGAGGCCACTTTGGCGCGGTGTTGCGGGGGATAGCCTTCGCTGATGCGGTTCTTGTAGCTTACGGCGCAGACTACCGCCGTGCGGGCATGCTCCACCAAAAGGCGCGGGTCGAAACGCTTTTCCGTATTGCGTTCCATGTAGTCCAGCGACGACTGGTAGCCGTTGGAAAGCCACTCCCGGAAATAGGTCTCGTTTTCGGCCAGGTGGCGGCACGGAGCAATGCCGCAGAGGTCGAACCCCGCATCGGCGGCAAGTTTTTTGATGTGCAGATGGTCGAGCATATTGATAATTTACGCCAAAAATAGTGTTTTTTAACCGGAAATTAGTAATTTCGCCCCAAAGTTTCGCGTTATCGAAACGTAGTTAAAAGAGAACACAATATGACGATCAATACACTGTACGAACTGGCCCGCAACAGCGTGGAGAAGTTCGCGTCGAAAATCGCCTTTGCGATGCACGAAGGCGAGGACGTGACTTACGCCGAAGTGGGGAATCGTATTGCTAAAGTGCAGGAAATCCTGACCGGTGCGGGGCTTCGCGCCGGGGACAAGGTGGCCCTGCTGAGCAGCAACATGCCCAACTGGGGCGTTTGTTATTTCGCCGTCACGTCGGCGGGCATGGTGGCCGTGCCGATCCTGCCCGACTTCTCGGGCGAGGAGCTGGACATGATCATCGAGCACTCGGAGGCGAAGGCCCTGCTCGTGTCGGACAAACTCTTCACCAAACTCTCGAAGCAGACCATCGAACGGCTCAACGTGGTGGTCCGTACCAAAAACCTCGGGGTCATTTCGCAGCGCGTCAAGGAGGAGGGTTCGACGGGTATCCCCCAGCCGCAGGACATCGCCGTGATCATCTACACTTCGGGCACTACGTCCAAACCCAAGGGTGTGATGCTGACCCATGCGGCGCTGTGTGCGCAGGTCGGCATTTCGTCGTCGATCTTCCCGGTCGACGGCAACGACACGTTCCTTTCGGTGCTGCCCCTGTCGCACACCTACGAGTGTTCGATCGGCATGATCTATCCCTTCTCGATGGGTGCGCGGGTCGTCTATCTCGACCGTCCGCCCACGGCCTCGGCGCTGATGCCCGCACTGCGCGCCATCCGCCCGACGGTGATGCTGATCGTGCCGCTGATCATCGAGAAAATCTACCGCCACCAGGTGCTTGCCAAGTTCAATTCGAACTCCTTCTGGCGTACGCTCTATAAGATCGGTTTCATGCGCCGTTACCTGCATCGCGTTGCCGGTAAGAAGTTGACGAAGCTCTTCGGAGGCCGCTTGCGCTTCCTCGGAATCGGAGGGGCGAAACTCGACGGCGGGGCCGAGAAGTTCCTGCTCGAAGCCAAGGTTCCCTACGCCATCGGTTACGGACTGACCGAGACCGCGCCCCTGCTGGCCGGAGCGGCTCCTTCGATGGTGCGTCTGGGCTCGACGGGGCCCCAGGCCCCGGGCGTGCAGCTACGGCTCGAAAACATCAATCCCGAGACCCGGCAGGGCGAAATCGTGGCCCTTTCGCCGAGCGCCATGGTGGGTTATTTCAAGAATCCCGAGGCGACGAAGGAGGTCTTCACGGCCGACGGCTGGTTCCGCACGGGCGACCTCGGCGAATTCGACAAGGACGGCTGGCTCTACATCAAAGGCCGCCTGAAGAATATGATCGTAGGCCCCGGCGGTGAGAACATCTACCCCGAAGACATCGAGACGGTGTTGAACTCGCATGTCTGCATCGCCGATTCGATCGTCACGGAGCAGGAAGGGCGCCTGATCGCCCTCGTGCACTTCAACCGCGAGGAGATCGAGTCGATGATCGACGACTGGCGCGAAGAGTGGGAAGGCAAAAAGGAGGCGTGGGAGGCCAAGACCGAGCAGTTGAAGAAAGAGATCATGGATTTCGTGAATGCCAAGGTCAACCGGTTTTCGCGCATCTCCGAGGTCGTCGAGGAGAAGGACGACTTCGCCAAGACCCCTACGCATAAGATCAAACGCTTCCTGTACAATAAAAACAAGAAGGACAACAAGACCCCCGACCAGCCGGCCGCCGGGAAACAATAATTGAAAAACCCCGCTTCCGAAAAGGAGCGGGGTTTTTGTCTGTTGGCTGCGGCTTCTTCGCAGGAGGGGGGGGGATACGGTTGAACAGGATCGTCTGCGTATCGCAACCCTTTCGTCTTTAATCCCGCCTTTTAGGCTGCCGGGCGCAGAACCGGACAGTTTGCGAGCCGGCGGCCCTTCCGCCCTTAAATCCCGCCTCTTAGGCGGGCGGGTTATTTGAGATAGATGCCGTGGGCGGCGCACTCGTCGATCATCTTCTCGGGCCAGATGCTGACCTGGACCTCGCCGATATGGGCGCAGCGCAGGTAGAACATGCAGAGCCTCGACTGCCCGATACCGCCGCCGATCGAAAGCGGGAGGCGTCCTTCGAGCAGCATGCGGTGGAACTCCATTTCGCGGCGTTGTCCGCAGCCGCAGATTGCAAGCTGGCGTTCGAGGGCCTCGCTGTCGACGCGGATACCCATGCTCGAAAGTTCGAAGGCGCTTTCCAGAACCGGATTCCATACGATGATGTCGCCGTTGAGCCCTTTGTATCCCCCTTCGGTCGGGGTGCTCCAGTCGTCGTAGTCCGGGGCGCGTCCGTCGTGGCGCTGGCCGTTCGACAGTTCGGCGCCGATGCCGATCAGGAACAGCGCACCGTATTTCCGGGCGGCCGCCTGCTCGCGCTCCTTGGGCGTGAGGGTAGGAAACTCCTGCAACAGTTCTTCGGCCTGGAGGAAGGTGATCCGCTCGGGAAGGATGGGCGTAATGTGCGGGTAGAGTTCGTAGACCTCTTCTTCGACGGCTTTCATCGCTTCGTAAATCGTTTCGACGATCCCCTTCAGGAAGCCGAGGTTGCGCTCTTCGGGGCGCATCGTACGTTCCCAGTCCCACTGGTCGACGTAGAGCGAGTGGATGTTGTCCAACTCTTCGTCGGCGCGAATGGCGTTCATGTCGGTATAAAGCCCGTATCCCGGGGCGATCTTGTAGGCTCCGAGTTTCATGCGTTTCCATTTGGCCAGCGAGTGCACCACTTCGGCCCGACGGTCGCCCAGGTCGCGGATCGGAAACGATACGGCGCGTTCCACGCCGTTCAGGTCGTCGTTGATGCCCGTGCCCGAAAGTACGAAAAGCGGGGCCGTAACGCGGCGCAGACGCAGGCTGCGGGCGAGCATGTCGGGGAAAATCTCCTTGAGGTAGCTGATGGCCTGCTCCATCGTTTCGGGAGCGAGTTTGGCCGTATAATCTTCCGGAATGAAAAGCGGCATAAGTTCAGGGTTTGGGTTCGTAAAATACGGATTATCGCACAAATATACGTAAAATGTCGTTTTAAAAAAACCGGACCGGGTTTTAGAGCCTGTTTACAGATATTTCTCTCGTTCTTTTATGCTTCTTTTTGCGCTTTTTTCGCCTGAAAATCGTTGTATAGAACCACTATGCGCCTCTTTCCAGACGGAAAAAGCCCCTGAAAAGCATCTGTAAATAACTTCGGTAACATTTTTAAACAGGCTCTTAGTTTGCCGAAATATGCGTTCCGGGTGGGCCGGATGCGGCGTTTTCCGGGACTGTTGCCAACCGCTTCCGGATGTGGGCGTAACGCACGCACCGCACGCACCCTGTTCGTTCGTGCGTTCGTGCACCTGTACTGGTATCGCACACACTTGCACACACTTGCACACACTTGCACACACTTGCACACACTTGCACACACTTGCACACATCCGCACGCTCCCCGTTCACTGCGTGCGCTGCGTTCACCCCGTTCGTGCGTTCGCTGCGTGCGCCTGTACCGGCGATGAGACTTGTGACGCATGGCGACCCTCCTCCGCATTCCGCTATTCGCCCCTTGCGTTTCTAAATTTTTGGAAACACTTGACAACGGGGGTCTTCATGTCGTATATTTGTACTGCACACAGGTGTCGACGCAGGGGGATTTATACATAAATCCTTCCGGGGCGTTGTGTCCGTCTCCTGCCGGAACGGAGTCTTTCAGGATAAATAAAGTACGAACCGCAGGGCTGCCTGCGGTTCGTTTTGTAATGGACTGGGGGAGACCGTAACGCTGAACGCACGTAACGCACCCCGTTCGTGCGTTCAGCGTTACCGGCGTTTCTCCCGGTTATTTCGCGGCGGGCAGCAGTGCCGAGTCGGGCTGCTGGCGCTTGTCGCCTACGTCGATGAGGTTCTCTTCCGAGACGCCCAGCGAACGGTAGTAGTCGTTCAGTTCGGCGATGACATCCTTGCGGCTGGCGTAGCTGGCCAGGTAGTAGATGTCGCCCAACTGGTCGAGTTTCTCGTCGATGATACCCGAAACCATGTCGCCCTGCGCTCCTTCGAAACGGAGGTAGTACTCGATGTATTCGATCAGCGTCTGGGCATAGGCGCGCAGCAGGGCATCGCCCTTTTCGGCGGCCTCCTTGTCGCCCAGGGCCGAGGCGGCGTAGTAAGCCTCCAGGAACGGATAGGTGTTGGTGTCGGTGAAACGTATCTGCGAGGTCGGCATCCGCTCCAGCCCCAGGTCGAGCAGCTCGACGGCTTCCGCCACACGGTTCTGCCGCAGCAGTTCCTTCGCCACGCGGGCAAATGCGTCGCGGGCGTGCGAGGCCGAGAGGTTGTACTGGATGAAATAGTCGACGTATACCCGCGGGTCTTCGAGGTTGCCGTAACGGAACGTGTCTTTGAGCAGCGGTGCGGCATAATCGGCGTCGATGCGTCCGATTTCATAGGGATTCGTCGTCGGGGTGAGGATCGGCACGAGGCGGTAGGCGTAGCCGTCGAACTGAAGGTAGTCCATCAGCCCGAAGTCCTGCAGGATGTAGACCTGCGTCATGTAGATCGGGCGTTTCCAGTCGAAGTTGGCCAGCATGTCGAGGATCATCAACTGGTTTTTGTCCAGCGAATTCTTCTTGATGTTGATGAATACCGTGTCGACCATCTTGTCGCGGTCCTTTTCGGCCACGATGCCCGAAGCGATGGCGTTTTCCTTGTTGACGGGTATCGCGATGCGCTTGGCCGGGATGTAGTCGGCCATCGAGCCGTCGGCGAGTTTCACCTTGCTGCGCGGGTCGTCGCTGCGCACGAAGTCGATCACCTCCTTGATCTCCACGGGACGGTCGATGCTGTTGGTCACGTAGATCATGTCGTTGTTATAGGTGTACTTGTGCTTGGGCAGCGAGAAGGGCACGCCCTCGGCCTCGTTGGCCTTGGTCTTCATCTCGTCGATGTACCATTCGCCGCCGAGGTAGGAGGTGTTCATGATCCTTACGTCGGGACGTACGCCGTAGACCTCCTGGTTGTTCCACAACGGGAAGGTGTCGTTGTCGCCGTAGTTGAGGATGATCGAGTTGGGGAGTGTCGACATCAGGTAGTTCCAGCCGATGTCGCGCGCCATGGTGCGGTGCGACCGGTCGTGGTCGTCCCAGTTCTGGGCCGCCAGGATAGCCGGGACGGCCATCGAGACGACGGTGGCTGCGGCCGCCGTGGCGACGTTGTTGCGCTTGGTGATCCACGCCGCGAAGTCACGCAGGGCCAGGACGCCGAATCCGATCCAGATCGAGAAGGCGTAGAACGAACCTGCATAGACGTAGTCGCGTTCGCGCGGCTCGCCGGGCGAGGTGTTGAAGTAGAAGACCAGCGCGATGCCCATCATGACGAAGAGCCACAGGACGATCGAGAAGTTCCGCTGGTCGCGGTTGAGCTGGTAGATCAGTCCGATGAGGCCCAGGATGAAGGGGAGGAAATAGTAGGTGTTGCGCCCCTTGTTCTCGGCGATTTCGCGCGGCAGGTTGTCCTGCGGACCGACGTATTTCTCGTCGAGCCATTTGATGCCCGAGAGCCAGTTGCCGTCGGTGATCGTCGTGCGCGAAGGCTGTATGTCGCTCTGGCGTCCTACGAAATTCCACATGAAGTAGCGCCAGTACATGTACGAGAGCTGGTAGTTGAAGAAGAAGTAGATGTTTTCCGCGAACGTCGGCTGGACGACTGTGCGGGTTTCGCCGTAGGAGTCGGTGTAGGCCCGTTTGCGGCCGAAGTCGAGCACCTCGCCGCGCAGCGGGCGGCCCTGGGAGTCACGGCGGATTTCGCCCTTCTCGTCGCGCAGCGTCTCGGTCTTGGTGCGGAAAGCGCCCCATTGCTTATACTCCTTCTCGCCTTTCGAGTAGTTCCACATGCGGGGGAAGAGTTGCAGGAATTCCGGGGAGTGGGTGTAGCCCGTGAGTACCGTGGCGGTTTTGTACTTGCCGTCCTCGTCGAGATACCACACCGTCTTCTCCTTCACGCCCTCGGGAGGAGCCGAATACTGGGCGCCGTACAGCAGCGGGCGGTCGCCGTACTGGTCGCGGTTCAAGAGCGACAGCAGGGCGTGCGGGTTGTTGGGGTTGTTGGAGTTCATCGGCGGGTTGGCTGCGGCGCGGATCGTCACCGATGCGTAGGACGAGTAGCCGATGAGGATCATCGTCGTCGAGAGCAGGATGATGTTGAGCAGGACGTGGCCGCGTTTGTGTGCGACCCACGTAGCCCAGCCCATGCCGACGATCAGCGCCAGTGCGAAGAGCGTGATGCCCGAGTTGACGGGCAGCCCGAACGTGTTGACGAACAGCGTGTCGATCTGGGCCCCGATCCAGACGGTATAGGGGATGATGAAGTTGTTGACGAAGACGATCAGCGCCCCGGAGATCAGCGTGGAGAGGCCGATGCCTTTCCACGTCACTTTGTCGGTCTTGCGGAAGTAGTAGATGAAGACCAGTGCCGGGATACACAGCAGGTTGAGGATATGTACGCCGATCGAGAGGCCCATCAGATAGGCGATCAGCACGATCCAGCGCGACGAGTGCGGCTCGTCGGCCTGCTCCTCCCATTTGAGCATCAGCCATACCACGAGGGCCGTGAACATCGACGAGAGGGCATAAACTTCGCCCTCGATGGCCGAGAACCAGAACGTGTCGGTGAAGGTGTAGGCCAGGGCCCCGACGGCTCCGGCGCCCAGGACGGCGAAGACGTTGGCTTTCGAGAGCTCCTCGCCGTTGCGCGTCAGGAGGCGGCGCGCCAGGTGGGTGATGGTCCAGAACAGGAACAGGATGCAGAAGGCGCTGGCCAGCGAGTTCATGGCGTTGACGGCGATGCCCACGTAGTCGGGGTTGCCGAAGGCGAAGAGCGTAGCCAGGCGTGCCAGCATCATGAACAGCGGTGCTCCGGGAGGGTGTCCCACTTCGAGTTTGTAGGAGGTGGCGATGAACTCCGAGCAGTCCCAGAGGCTCGAGACCGGTTCCATCGTCATCAGGTAGACGATCGCCGCGATGGCGAAAACCGCCCAGCCCGTGATGTTGTTCCAGCGTTTGTAAAAGTACATAGCGTAATGTTTATCCTAAATTTTGTACCGATCCGGCGTTCCGCAGGGCGTATTCGCCGCTTTCGGCGTCGTTTGCAAACCTGACCTCACCCCGAATCCCTCCCTCTGGAGGGGCTTGTCGCGCGCGGCCGGAAATCCCTTAATTGATCGTCAAAAGTAGTGATTTAACGTATTATTTCCAACCTTATTTTGCGAAAAGCCGTTTTTACCACATTTTCCACCAACTCTTGCGCGGAGCCGGTTCGGCCGTGGCCGGCTTTGCCGCCGGGGCAGCAGCCGGTTTTCCCGCTCCTTCCGGACGGCGTTTGCGGCGGCGCGACGAAGCGGCCTTCGGAGCTTCCGGGGTGTTCCCTGATTTGTTTCCGGCGGGTTTTGCGGTGCTGCCGGAACCCTGTTTCCGGTTTTGGTTCCGGGACGTGTCGGCCGGGGTGTTTTGCTTCGCAGTTGGTCCGGAGGCCTGCTTCCGCTCCTGCTTGCGGGCCGTGTCGGCGGCTTTGTCCGTCGGCTGGATCGGGGTTCCCGGGGCGGGACGCGTACCCCGTCTGCGACGCGAGCGGGAGGCCGGTTCGGCGGTGTCTGCTGCGGGAACGTGTTTCGGCTCCGGGTTGCGGGGTTGTTGTTCTGCGCTGCGGGCAGGTCGCGGTCCTGTGTTGCGGGCGTTCCGTTGTGCGGGTTGCTGTCCTGTGCCGCGGGCCGGTTTCGGTGTGCTCTTCGGAGTGGATTTTTGTGTCGGTCCGGCCTTCGGAATGGCGAATTCCGGAACGGGGCCCGCCGTGGGGATCGTCAGCCCGGTGAGTTTCTGGATGTCCTTCAGGTAGTCGTACTCGTCCTCCGAGCAGAACGACCACGCTGCGCCCTCATATCCCGCGCGGCCCGTACGGCCGATGCGGTGGACGTAGGTTTCGGGAACCTCCGGCAGTTCGTAGTTGATCACCAGCGGCAACTGGCTGATGTCGATGCCGCGTGCGGCGATGTCGGTGGCTATCAATACCCGGCATTCGCCCGACTTGAAGTCGTTCATGGCTTTTACGCGGGCATTCTGCGACTTGTTGCCGTGGATGGCGCTGGATTTGATTCCGGCTTTGGTGAGGATGCGGGCCAGCTTGTCGGCGCCGTGTTTGGTGCGCGTGAAGACCAGCACCTGGTCGGCGTCCGATTCCCCGAGCAGGTCGATCAGCAGTTGGCTCTTCTCGGCTTTCTCGGCAAAATAGACCGTCTGTGAGATGGTCTCGACCACCGAGGCCGGGGGTGTGACGGTGACGAGCACCGGGTCGTGAAGGATTTTTGCGGCCAGCGCGGCGATCGACTCGGGCATCGTGGCCGAGAAAAAGAGCGTCTGGCGGCGTTCGGGCAGCAGCGGCAGGATGCGCCGGATGTCGTGGATGAAGCCCATGTCGAGCATGCGGTCGGCCTCGTCGAGGACGAAGAAGCGGATCGTATCGAGTTTCACATAGCCCTGTCCGATCAGGTCGAGCAGGCGGCCCGGAGTGGCGACCAGCAGGTCTACGCCTTTCCGGAGGGCATCGACCTGCGGACGCTGGTTGACGCCGCCGAAGATCACGCAGTGGCGGATCGGGGTGTAGCGGGCGTAGTCGCGGCAGCATTCGTCGATCTGGATAGCCAGTTCGCGCGTGGGAGTGAGCACCAGGGCGCGGATTTCGCGGCGGCCTTTGGTCGGGGGCTGTGCGTTGAGCAGTTGGAGGATAGGCAGCGTGAAGGCTGCGGTCTTGCCCGTTCCGGTTTGGGCGCAGCCTTGCAGGTCGCGGCCTTCGAGTACGGGAGGAATGGCTTGTTGCTGGATGGGGGTCGGATCCGTGTACCCCTTTTCTTCGATGGCGCGTAACAGCGGCTCGGAGAGTCGTAAGTCTTGAAATTTCATATAATCGGCGTAAAGATACGATAATTTCCCGGTTGACGCGCAGGAAGGATGCAGATTTCTTATCTTTGCAGCCATATAGAGCAAAAATTATGACACGAAAACTGTTGCTGGCGGCATGTGCCCTGCTGCTTTGCGCCGTCGTGCGGGCGCAGGGCGGCCTCGATCGGAAAATGCAGGCCGCGGGGCTGGTGGATGTCCTCGGGGCCGATTCGACGCTGCGCGTGCGGCTGATGTATTCGACCGCCGACAACTTCATGGGGCGCGACGTTTACGGCGACCTCGAAACGGCTTACCTCCTGCCGCATTTCGCCGCGAAGGTGGTCCGGGCGCAGAACCTGCTGCGCCGGCGGAAACCCGGCTGGCGGCTGCTGGTGTGCGATGCGGCGCGGCCGATCAGCGTCCAACGGCTGATGTACAGCCTGGTCGAGGGAACTCCGAACCAGGTTTACGTGGCCAACGGCGCCCGCGGAGGACGGCACAATTACGGCGTGGCGGTCGACGTGACGCTGCTCGACGCCTCGGGGCGCGAGGCAGATATGGGGACGCCGGTCGATTTCTTCGGCGAGGAGGCCCACACCGGGAACGAAGCCGCACTGGTCGCCGCAGGGAAGATCACGGCTGCGGCGGCCCGCAACCGCGAACTCCTTCGGTCGGTGATGCGCGAAGCCGGGCTGGTTCCCTACCGCCGCGAATGGTGGCACTACGAGGAGCCGATGCCGATGCCCGAGGTGCGCGAACGCTTTCGCCTGCTCGATTTTTAGGGGTCAAACGGCTGTTGTTTGCCGAAAAAGTCGTAACTTTACCCATTCAAAACGATTATAACCGATAACGATATGAATTCCAAACTCGTACTTTACAATACGCTTACCCGCCGCAAGGAGACCTTCGAGCCCCTCGTTCCGGGGCGCGTCGGCATGTATGTCTGCGGTCCCACGGTTTACGGCGATCCGCATTTGGGTCATGCCCGTCCGGCCGTGACGTTCGACCTGCTGTTCCGTTACCTCAAGGCCTCGGGCTACAAGGTGCGTTACGTGCGCAACGTGACCGACGTGGGCCACCTGGAACACGACGCCGACGAGGGCGAGGACAAGATCGCCAAGAAGGCCCGGCTCGAACAGCTCGAACCGATGGAGGTGGCGCACTACTACACGGAGCGCTACCACCGTGCGATGGAGGCCCTGAACGTCGAGACCCCCTCGATCGAACCTTATGCCTCGGGACACATCATCGAACAGATCGAGTTCGTGAAGAAGATCCTGGCCGACGGCTACGCCTACGAGGCCAACGGCTCGGTCTATTTCGACGTGGAGAAGTACAACGCCAAATACAACTACGGCAAGTTGTCGGGCCGCAACCTCGACGACATCATCGCCAACACGCGCGAACTGGACGGACAGAGCGACAAGCGCCATTCGTACGACTTCGCATTGTGGAAAAAGGCTTCGCCCGAACACATCATGCGGTGGCCGTCGCCCTGGGGCGAGGGATTTCCGGGGTGGCACATGGAATGCTCGGCGATGTCGACCCGTTACCTCGGGGAGCGTTTCGACATCCACGGCGGCGGCATGGACCTGATGTTCCCGCACCACGAGTGCGAGATCGCGCAGTCGACTGCCGCACTGGGCCATGATTCGGCACGCTACTGGGTGCACAACAACATGATCACGATCAACGGTCAGAAGATGGGCAAGTCGCTGGGCAATTTCATCACCCTCGAAGAGTTGTTCACCGGGTCGCACAAGCTGTTGGCGCAGGCCTATTCGCCGATGACCATCCGCTTCTTCGTGCTGCAGGCCCAGTACCGCTCGACGCTCGACTTCTCGAACGAGGCCCTGCAGGCTGCCGAGAAGGGGCTGGACCGCCTGATGAAGGGCATCGAGACACTCGGGAAGATCAAACCCGCGGCGGCTTCGACGGTCGACCCAGCCGAACTGGAGACCCGCTGCGCCGAGGCGATGGCCGACGACCTGAACTCGCCGATGGTCATTTCGGCGCTGTTCGACTGGGTGCGCATCATCAACCAACTCGCCGACGGCACGCAGGCCATCACGGCCGCCGACCTCGAAACACTGACGGCTACCGTCCGCCGCTACGCCTTCGACATCCTGGGCCTGCGCGACGAAAAAGCCGCTGGGGCGGCTTCGGGCCGGGATTACGTGACGCCGTTGGTCGAGATGCTCCTGGACGAGCGCCTGAAAGCCCGTGCCGCGAAGGACTGGGCCGCTTCGGACCGCATCCGCGACGGCCTGACTGCCGCCGGCATCCGCGTCAAGGACCGCAAGGACGGTTCGGACTGGGAGTTGGAATAGCTTTCCGGTTAAGAATTGGGGCGGGTTCTTCATCTTGTACCTAATATTGTTTGCGACGTACGATTCCGACCCTATGCCGGAGCCGAGAAGCGACGATTCGGCTAAAAGCGCGAGCGGAGGGGACGGTTTCTTGCAAACCCGTGAATAGTCGCCCGGAGCCAGCGTTAGACGCTTCGTCGCAGGCGTAGGCATCCGTCGGAGAGTTTTTGGTACTTTTTGCGGAAAAAAGTACAGAGAAGTCTGTGTCGCGGAGACGCAGTAATGACGTAACAATTTTATATGGCAACAGAAATAAAATCGGCAGCACTGGAGCTCGGGACCGAGCGTATCCGGAAGCTGCTCATACAATATGCCGTGCCGGCGATCATCGCCATGACGGCGTCGTCGCTCTACAACATGGTCGACAGCATCTTCATCGGCCACGGTGTGGGGCCGCTGGCCATTTCGGGCCTGGCGCTGACCTTCCCGCTGATGAACCTCGCTGCGGCGTTCGGTTCGCTGGTGGGCGTGGGCGCCGCGACGCTGATCTCGATGCGCCTGGGCCAGCGCGACTATGAGACGGCCCAGCGGGTGTTGGGCAACGTTTTGATTCTCAACTTGATTATCGGCGTGGCGTTCGGCGCCGTGACGCTCATCTTCCTCGATCCGATTCTCTATTTCTTCGGGGCCAGCGAGGCCACGATCGGCTACGCCCGTGAATACATGACCGTCATCCTGCTGGGCAATGTCGTCACCCACATGTACCTGGGCCTGAACTCGGTGCTGAGGGCTTCGGGGCATCCCCGCAAGTCGATGTACGCCACGATCATCACGGTGGCCATCAACGCCGTCCTCGACCCGCTGTTCATCTTCGGTTTCGGCTGGGGCATCCGCGGTGCGGCTATCGCCACGGTGCTGGCGCAGATCATCGCGCTCGTATGGCAGTTCCAGATACTTTCGAACAAGGAGGAACTGCTCCACTTCCGCCGCGGCATCTACCGCCTGCGCAGGAAGATCGTGCGCGACATGCTCGCCATCGGCATGTCGCCGTTCCTGATGAACCTCGCGGCCTGCTTTATCGTGATCCTGATCAACAAGGGGCTGAAGGAGTACGGCGGCGACCTGATGATCGGTGCTTACGGCATCGTCAACCGCCTGGCGTTCTTCTTCGTGATGATCGTGCTGGGCGTCAACCAGGGCATGCAGCCCATTGCGGGTTATAACTTCGGTGCGAAGCAGTACGACCGTGTGATGCGGGTGCTGAAGCTGACGATGATCGGCGCCACGTGCGTCACCACGGCAGGATTCATCCTCGGCGAATTCATGCCGCGGATGGCAGTCGGGCTTTTTACGACCGACGAGGAGCTGATCCGCCTTGCCGTCGAGGGTATGCGCATCGTCTTCTTCTGCTTCCCGATCATCGGGTTTCAGATGGTGGCCACGAACTTTTTCATGAGCATCGGCATGGCCGGCAAGGCGATCTTCCTGTCGCTGTCGCGCCAACTGCTGTTCCTGATGCCCGGGCTGATCTTCCTGCCGCACATTTTCGATGTCCACACCCAGTGGAACGGAAGTTGGGGCGTGTGGTGCTCGATGCCGCTGTCGGACTTCCTGGCTTCGCTGGTGGCCTTCTTCATGCTGACTTACCAACTGCGGAAATTCCGGGCTTACGGGGCGGAAAACGCCGCTAAAGATTGATAAGATTATGGAAAAATTCGTCATCAACATCGGCCGCCAACTGGGCAGCGGCGGCAAGACCGTCGGGGAGATCATTGCCCGCAGGCTGGGCGTCCGTCTTTACGACAAGGAGCTGATCAACCTGGCCGCCGAGCAGAGCGGACTTTGTCCCGAGGTTTTCGAGAAGGCCGACGAGAAGGAGTCGCGCGGCGTGATTTCGACTATGATCGGTTACCTGCGCGCCCCGTTCGTGGGCGACGACGGAGGTACGGCCAACGTGCTGTCGAACGATGCGCTGTTCAAAATCCAGAGCGATGTGATCCGCGAGGTCGCGGCGCGCGAATCGGCTGTCTTCGTGGGTCGCTGCGCCGACTATATCCTGCGCGAAAATCCGCGCTGCGTCAACGTCTTTATCACGGCCGACGATGCCGACCGCATCGAGCGCATCCGCCGCCGGCAGGGGGTGAGTGCGGAAGAGGCCCGTGCGGTGATGGAGCGCATCGACGCCAAACGTGCCTCTTATTACGACTATTACAGTTCGCGGACGTGGGGCGTGGCTTCGACCTACCACCTCTGCGTCAGCACTTCGGTGTTGGGAGACGAGGGTACGGCGGACTTCATCCTGGAATTTGCCGCCCGGAAATTGCAAACGAAATTTTAAGAGATATGGTACTTGCGGAACAGATCAAGGAGATCGAACAGCGCCGGGAGGCACTGGAACGCTGTCTCGACATCGACCAGAAGCGCATCGACCTGCGCAACGAAGAGGAAAAGACCCAGGAACCGAATTTCTGGGACAACCCCGACAAGGCGCGCGAGCAGTTGCGCAAGGTGGCGGGGATCAAGGCGTGGGTCGACGATTACGACGCCATTCGCAAGGACGCCGAGGACCTTCAGTTGATGCCCGACTTCGTGAAGGAGGGTGTGGTGACCGAAGATGAGATGGACGCCCACTACGCTGCGACGCTCGACCGCATCGAGAAACTCGAAATGCGCAACATGCTGCGCCGCGAGGAGGATAAACTCGGGGCCATCCTCGACATCAACGCCGGAGCCGGCGGCACGGAAGCGCTCGACTGGGCTTCGATGCTGATGCGCATGTACACCCGCTGGGGCGAGGCGCACGGCTACAAGGTCAAGGTGCTCGACTACCAGGCCGGGGACGAAGTGGGCGTGAAGTCGTGTACGCTCGAATTCGAGGGCGACTATGCTTACGGTTACCTCAAGAGCGAGAACGGCGTGCACCGCATGGTTCGTCTCTCGCCGTTCAATGCCAACAACAAGCGTCAGACTACTTTTGCATCGGTTTTCGTGTCGCCCGCCGTGGACGACTCGATCGAGATCACGGTCAACGCCGCGGACATCGAGTGGGACACGTTCCGGGCGTCGGGGGCCGGCGGCCAGAACGTCAACAAGGTCGAAACGGCTGTGCGCCTGCGTTATCACGCGAAGGACCCCGACACGGGCGAAGCGGTCGAATACCTGATCGAGAACATGGAGACCCGTTCGCAGTTGATGAACCGCGAGAACGCCATGCGCATCCTCCGGTCGAAACTCTACCAGCGCGAACTGGACAAGCGTATGGCGACGCAGCAGGCGCTCGAAGCCTCGAAGAAAAAGATCGAGTGGGGTTCGCAGATCCGCTCCTACGTCTTCGACGACCGCCGCGTGAAGGATCACCGCACGGGGGTTCAAACCTCGGCCGTGGAGTCGGTGATGGACGGCGATCTGGACGCCTTTATCAAAGGTTACCTGATGGAGTTCGGCGCGCAGGCTTAGGCTATTCCTCCCAATGATAAAGTCCTTTCACTTCTTTCCATCCTGAATGTGTTTTATGTAAAAGGACACCGTTGCCGTTGTATTCTCCCAGTACCTCGACAACGGCTTTGTCGAGTGATTTGTTCAGGACGATGTACCCTATTTGAGGGATTCCGAAATTCCATCCTTCCCAATGTCCGTTGATGATGTACCAATAGTTTTGCAGGAAACGCATCCGCTTCCGGCCCGATTCTGCGGATGTCTGGTCTTCGTCGGGCCAGTATCCGTTTTTCTCCAGAAAAAGTTCGAGTGCATCCTTGTATTCATCGGTGAGGTAGAGCCGTTTTAGCCCCGCCTGTCGGATTTGCGGTCGGAAATCGATCAAAATCTTATAATAGGCTCCCGCTTCGCGGAGAAGGTAAAATCCGTCGGTCGGAAATTTGGGAGGAGGGGAGCTTTCGTAATAATAATCAAACATACTGTCCTCTGCGACACAGAACATCAATTGCGATTGGATAACGACGTAGCGATAAGCCGAGTC
Organism: Alistipes sp. D31t1_170403_E11; assembly: GCF_015553985.1. NCBI lineage: Bacteria > Pseudomonadati > Bacteroidota > Bacteroidia > Bacteroidales > Rikenellaceae > Alistipes > Alistipes sp. D31t1_170403_E11. Next base: position 431,176 of record NZ_JADNHQ010000004.1, read on the forward strand.
GCTTCGGTAACCCCTCGGGCGAAGTGTAGGGTCGGGGTTGAAGAGGGTCGTAAAGAGATTGTAAACGTTTCGCAGCGTATCGTTTTGTTTGCCTAGAGTCGATGCGTTGGATGTGTATTTCCGATGCCATGTGTCCAAGAACTTTTCCATCCTCGGTCCCGATTTGCAGGAATAAATGGAGTCTAGTTCTTGAGTTAGCTCGTTTGCCCGGGATGGAGCGTAGAGAAAATCCGTATTGTCCGCCTCCAATGGCAACACATCTTTCGTTGTCCAAAGGAAATAGCCCCCGATGAAACAGACAATCAGAAAAGACAGGACCAGAAAAAGGTTCAGCCCGGAGTGATCTGTTTTACGAAGGTTCATGATATAGACGCTTTTTTACAAAGATAGCATTTTCCGGCTCAAAATGTTATCTTTGCTCTATGAAACGATTTGTTTTTATCCTTTTGTTTTCGCTTTTTGCGGCGTTCGCGGCGCCGGCGCAGGTGAAAGTCGGCATGACCGACACTGCGGCTTATTACCCGCTGCTCAGGGGACAGCGCGTGGCTGTGCTGGCCAATCAGACCTCCGTAGCGGAGCTGCCCGGCGCGCCGGGAGCCGATGCCGCCGGGCGGGTGCACCTCGTGGACCTGCTGCACGGAAGCGGCTTCGACGTGGCGGCGATTTTCTCGCCCGAGCACGGATTCCGCGGTACGGCCGATGCCGGGGAGCATGTCAAAAGCTCGGTCGACGCCCGGACGGGCATCCCGATCCGCTCGCTCTACGACGGCAACACGAAACGGCCTTCGGACGAGGCGATGCGCTCGTTCGACGTGCTGGTCGTCGACATGCAGGACGTGGGACTGCGCTTCTATACCTATTATATTTCGATGCTCAGGATGATGGACGCCTGCGCCGATTTCCGCAAGCAGGTCGTGGTGCTCGACCGTCCCAATCCCAACGGGCATATTGTCGACGGGCCGGTACTCGATATGAGCTACAAATCGGGTGTCGGGGCGATTCCGGTTCCGGTGCTGCACGGTCTGACGATGGGCGAGATCGCCCGCATGGCCGTAGGCGAAGGGTGGGCCCGGAAGTGCGGTCTCACCGTGGTGAAATGCCGCAACTATACCCACGCGACCGAATATGTCCTGCCTGTCGCTCCGTCGCCCAACCTGCCGACGCAGCGGTCGGTCTACCTCTATGCCGCGCTGTGTCCTTTCGAGGGCACGGTCGTGAGCCTCGGGCGCGGGACCTCTGCGCCGTTCGAGGTCTACGGCCATCCGGCCATGATCGGGCGGACCTTCTCCTTTACGCCCCGTCCGACGGCGGGGGCCAAGCATCCGCCGCTCGAAGGGCAGTTGTGCCGCGGTGTCGACCTGAGCGGGATGCCGCTGGACGAGGCCCGCGAAGTGGGATTTTCGTTGAAATATGTGATCGATGCCTATGCCGACCTGAGGCTGGGCGACAAGTTCTTTACCCCGATGTTCGAGAAACTCGTGGGCGTGGGCTGGGTGCGCGGAATGATCCTTTCAGGGGCTTCGGACGCCGAGATCCGTGCCCGCTGGGCCGGGGAGGTCGAACGTTACCGGGAACGCCGGGCGAAATACCTGCTGTACGAATAAACTGAAAAACCGCCCCGAAATGTTCCGGGGCGGTTTTTCGTAAGGGGCGGGACGCCGCGGTACAGATTCTATGAAGAATTAGTGACGCAACTCCGCTTTACTGCGCCCCGCCGAAAACTTCGCTGCCGCCCGGAAATAGAAAAAGGGCGCAGGTACAACTTCGCCCAAGTCGGCCTCGCGAGCCTTATCCGGTTTGTTGTCCTTGCGCCCAAGTCTGCCGCCTGCCTTGCGGCAGGGGCATACCCGGGTTTCAGACAAATTTTACACCGGATATAAACCTGTCATATGTTATGACAGTCGCGAGTTTACTTGTGGCATAAAGGTTTGTCTTAACCTTTTCTATGTATGTCCCGGCTTACGCCGTACTATTCTGCAAAGTTAGCATAATTCTTTTTTAGTTCGGTTTGGTTTCTGCAAAGATAATCAAAAAATCCAATACACACTATATAGGGTGTAAATTATTTTTGTTTGAGTCTGATCTTTGTAAAATGAAGCAAAGAAGCCCTAAAAGAGTGAACGATGCGCTGACTGTATCAGTTGCGCAGAAATTGAAGGAGCTTCGGGCTGCCTGCGGATTCTCGCAGGAATATGTGAAGGAGAATACCGGCGTGAATTTACAGCGGAGCGAATCGGGTAAAACCACAGTGTCGTTGATAACATTGGATATTCTTTGCCGGTTTTATGGAACGACACTCAAAGACTTTTTCGCTGAACTCGATCTAAAATAAAAGCGCCCCGATCCGGGGCGCTTTTCCTTTTTTAAACGGGTGTTACCCGGTCTGCTTCGGTAATCTCCCGCAGGACGCGGCAGGGCGAGCCGACGGCGATCACCCCGGCCGGGATGTCGCGCGTGACGACGCTCCCGGCCCCGATGACTGCGTTGTCGCCGATCGTTACGCCCTGCATGATTACCGTGTGGCCCCCGATCCAGACGTTGTTGCCGATCGTGACAGGCAGTGAGCGCATGACGCCCGCATTGCGCTGGTCGGGCAGCAGGGCATGGTTGACCGTGTAGATGCCGACGTTGGGCCCGATGAAGACGTAGTCGCCGATCGTAACCGGGGCTTCGTCGAGGATCGTCAGGTTGTAGTTGGCGGTGAAATGGTCGCCGACCGAAATCTGTTCGCCGAAATCGCAGTGAAAGGGGCTGTGGAGGCATACCGATTCGCCGACATGTCCGAACAGTTGCCGGATAATCGTCTCCCGCTCTTCCCGCTGGCTCGGCGGCAGTTGGTTGAGCCGGAAAACCAGTTCTTCGGTGCGCCGCAGTGCATCGCCTATCTGCGGGCAGATGGCGTGGAGCCAGAGCCCGGCTTTCATTTTTTCGAGATCGTCCATCTTGTTGTCAGGTTTCTTGCTGTGAATGAAAAAAGCACACCCCGTTGCCAAGGTGTGCTTTTCTTTCGGATATTCCGTGATTACTCCGAAACGATAGCCTCGCTCGGGCAAACGCCTGCGCAGGTTCCGCAATCGATGCATTTGTCGGCGTCGATCACATAGATATCGCCTGCCGAAATAGCCTCCGTGGGGCACTCGCCGATGCAGCTTCCGCATGCAACGCAGGAGTCGGTAATTTTGTAAGCCATTGTTTTGAAAATTTATTGTTAAAATGTGTGTGGTGCAAATATAAAAACTTATTTGATAATATCAAAACCCGTATAGGGAATCAGCGCCTCGGGGATGCGGATGCCGTCGGGGGTCTGATAGTTCTCCAGCAGCGCCGCCACGATGCGCGGGAGGGCCAGCGAAGAGCCGTTCAAAGTATGTGCCAGTTGGATTTTCTTCTCCTCGTCGCGGTAGCGGAGCTTGAGGCGGTTGGCCTGGAACGACTCGAAATTCGATACCGACGAAACTTCGAGCCAGCGTTTCTGGGCCTCGGAGTAGACTTCGAAATCGTAGGTCAGCGCCGAGGTGAACGACATGTCGCCGCCGCACAGGCGCAGGATGCGATAGGGGAGTCCGAGTGCCTTGACGATACTTTCGACGTGGGCTACCATGCCGTCCAGTGCCTCGTAGGAGGCGTCGGGAAGCGACAACTGTACGATCTCCACCTTGTCGAACTGGTGCAGGCGGTTCAGGCCGCGTACGTCTTTGCCGTAGGAACCGGCTTCGCGGCGGAAGCAGGGGGTGTAGGCGGTCATCTTGACCGGGAAATCCTCTTTTTCGAGGATCACGTCGCGGTAGATGTTCGTCACGGGAACTTCGGCCGTGGGAATCAGGTAAAAATTGTCAACCGTGGCGTGGTACATCTGCCCCTCCTTGTCGGGAAGCTGTCCCGTGCCGAAGCCCGAGGCTTCGTTGACCATGATCGGCGGCTCGACTTCGAGGTAACCGGCCTTGGTGTTGCAGTCGAGGAAAAAGTTGATCAGCGCGCGCTGGAGCCGTGCACCCTTGCCTTTGTAAACGGGGAATCCGGCGCCGGTGAGCTTCACGCCCAGGTCGAAGTCGATGATGTCGTATTTGCGGGCCAGCTCCCAGTGGGGCAGCGGGTTCTCGGGCAGCGCGGTGTAGTTCTCTTCGAGTTTTACCACGAGGTTGTCCTCGGCGGTCCTGCCTTCGGGGACGATCTCGGCGGGAAAGTTGGGCAGCGAGACGATGGCGGCCTGCAACTCCTGCTGGGCGTCGGTAAACTCGGCCTGCAGGCGCGAGGATTTGTCCTTCAGGTCCGAAACGAAGCGTTTGCGCTCCTCTGCTTCGTCACGGCGGCCCTGGCCCATCAGTGCGCCGATCTCCTTGGCAGCCTTGTTCTGGGCGGCAAGCGTGTTGTCCAACTCCAACTGGAGAGCCTTGCGGCGGTCGTCGAGGTCGATGATCTTTTCGATGACCGGCGCGGCGTCCACGCCCTTCTTGGCCAACTTGCGGATAGCGGCCTCTTTGTCATCGCGGATTTGCTTTATCGTAAGCATAGTATCGTGAGTTTTTTTGTGTTTTCGCGTTACAACCTGCAAAATTAGTAAATTCGCGCCAAACTGTCACGCTGAGGCGCTGTTTTTTGCGAATTTACTGAAAAACCGGGTCCCCGCTCTTCGCGGGAACCCGGTTTTATCGGTTGTCGGCACTTCTCGCTCAGAGGGTGCGGAGCACGAGGTCCGTGCGCATCCGCTTGCCTTCGGCGGCAGGCGTTCTTGTCGGAGTCGTTTCCCGGACAGCTTTTGCGGCCGGGGTAATTACGTCGCTGCTCATCAGTTCCAGACGCAGCGTTTTGTCGCCGGCCTGGATGGTGGCGAAATTGGCCTGCCCGGGTGCGGCAACTTTAGCCGAAACAGTAGCGGCAGGAGCCATCTTCAGCGGCGTCATGCTGACGAATGAGTAAGTTTTCGAACCGACATATTCGCGCAAATAGCTCGAACTGGTGGCTACCGGTGAACTGAACAGTGCGAACAGATAACCGTAGACGTTGCTTCCGGCATAGGGACTTGCCGACCAGTAGAGCGTGTCGCCGATGTATCCGATCGCCAGGCTGCCCGATCCCCAGTAGTAGGACATGCCGTCGGTGAGGGTGAACATCGCATAGTTCCCGTTGTAAGTTCCGGCCGACTGCGGCTCGACGATCAGCATGTGTTTCTGTTTGTCGTAATAGGCTCCCAGTTCAGGTGTAAAGTCGCGCATGTCCGACGTGCCGTTGATAATCACCTCCGAGTCGTTGACGCGGGTGATGTCGATACGGTATTTGGCTGTGGTTTTGCCGGAACCTCCCGAAACGGAAACGGTCGCCGTCGCGTTGAATGCCCCGATGAAATCCTCGAAGTTTTTGGTCTGGTCGAAATCCTTGGAGAAGTGGCCGAAGGTCGTGGCCGCTTTCGAGACGAATTTCGTATCGCCGAACGAGTTGGCCATCACCAGGGCGAGCGTGTAGTCGGTGCCTTCGTCGAGCGTGTTGAAGACGCCTTTCCGGCCTTCGTCCGAGAGCATCTGCTCGATGGTTTCCTCGGGCATTTCGCGGCCCATCTCCATCGTAAGCTCTTCGAGCGTCTGGCCGTAGTATTCGCACAGGTACTCCATGATCGGCGTGGCCATGCAGAGGTACTTCATCGACACGATGTTGCGAACCTTCATATCCCAGTAGAGCGTCGTGTAGGGCGAATAGTTGGGATTGTTATCCGAAGAGTACCACTCGAATTCGTCGACCTTGATGTCGTATTCGCCGGTGAGGTCGCACGTGAAGCGCTGCGTGTAGAGTTTGCAGGGATTCTCGACTGAGTCGTATGCCAGCGCTACGGCAGTGTAGTTGCCTTTAGGGACGCTCCACACCGATTCATCCGTGTCGTAGAGTTTCACGACAGGGGTTACGGCCTCCAGTTTGTCGTCGATAAGCAACTGGCGCACCTGCTCCTGGCGGGTACTGTTGTTCGTGATGTCGCCTGCTATCACCGCCGCCTTGTAGAATTTCGTGTAGCTGTTGGGCGAGAAGTAGAGTTTCGGGGCCTTGAATCCGGTGCTGGTAGTTTCGACGCCCTTGAACTCGATATTCACCACGGGGGTCGTATCGAGGTCGCTGTCGAAAACCAGCGTCTCTTTGCCCTGCGCGAAGTAACCCGACGAAACGTAATAGATCAGGTAAAACGAATAGGTGTTCGTATTCTTGTCGAATGTACAGGGATAGGAGCTGTAAGCCGCATCATTGCCGGTGTACACCGCCATGTCGGCGACGTAGACGTACTCGTTGTAGTTCGAGTTGTAGTAACCGATCGACTGCGCCGGAACCGTGCAGGTATCGTCGTCATGGACGATGAACTTGAACGTTACGCCGCTTGCCCAGTCCTTCAGCCGGTAGATGTTGGCGCCTACGGCCTTTTCGACCTCCAGACCCGAATCGCGGCCCGTGTAGTAACCGTTGTAGTGGTAAGTGGCCAATTGCGGAATCGTTTCCCCGCTCTCGGTGGTCCGGTAAAAAGTCTCCCATTCCAGCTCGAAGGAGGCCGAAAGGGTTACCTTGTCGCTGTACTGTGCTACCTGTGCGGAATTATTGCCCGGGAGCGCTTCGCGGTCGCTGATGTAGAGCGTGGTCTTGTAGCTCGATCCCATGACGAATTTCGAGAGGTTCACTCCGACCTGGATTGTGACGGCGTGTTTGCCGTCGGGAATCGTCACTTCGGTCGGAATCGTGAAAATGTCGTCGTTGACGCCTTTGGTCGTCAGGTAGACCGTATAGGCGCCTTTGTCGCCCGGACGGGCGATCTCTACGTCGATCACTCCGTCCCGGACATCCTGTGCAAACTCCTTCTCGATGGATGACTGGATGAAATGAATCGCCTTTGCATCGTCTTTGTTCGGGGTGTAATAGGTTCCCTCCTGCGTCTGGCTGCATGCAGTCGCGAGGAGCAGCAATCCCGCACCCAGGTATTTCGATATGTTTTTCATAGTGTACATGATTTTCACCGTTTCAATCGCTTGTTAGGGATTCTGGTCCTCTTCGTTGATGTTCGGGTTGGCGTCGAGCTCGGCTTTGGGAATGGTCAGCACCCAATCGTAGGTGTCGGGCTTGGTGATATCCACGTTGCGGCGGTTCATGCCGGAGATGCACTCTTCGGAAAAACCGTCGTCCGAACGGCGGTCGATGCCCTGTCCCAGACGGCGTACGTCGAACAGACGGCCGTATTCGCCCCACAGTTCGATCCGGCGCTGGGTGATGATGTCTTCGAGCAGCGACCCCGTCCAGGTCGTGGTCGTAGCGCCCAAATTCAGGCCGCTGCGGTTGTTGGCGTTGTACTTCGAATCGCGCTCGGCCATGACCGTATTCATCAGGTTGCGCGCAGTTTGTACATTGTCGGCAATGGTCTGGGAACGCAGGGCCGCTTCGGCCGCCGTGAAGTACATCTCCTCGACACGCATGTAGATGTAGTCGCCCAGGTAGGACGCCAGGTTGCTGAACGAGAATTTTTTGCCGATATAAGGAGACTCCTTGTCCGCGGGATCCCACCAGGCACGGCGGATGTCGGTCGGATTGATGCGGTTGTAGAGCTGCTTGTTGATCAGTTTCGGCGCCGACTTGGCATAAGTTCCCTGCTGGTTGTCCATGTGGGTGAAAAATCCGGCATAAACACCCGATTGGTCGGCAATCTGAATGCCTGCGCCCCAGATGACATTTCCCTTGTTGAGCGAGTTCATGCCGCCCATCAGATCGCTCTTGGTCCCTACCGTATAGCCGCCTTCGTCGATGACGCGCATTGCGGCCTTGTAGGCTCCGTCCCAATCACCTTCCGCCAGGCAGGCCCGGGATTTGATGCCCAGGGCTGCATAGAGGCCGATGTGCGATTTGTTGTTCTCGGCCAGGGTGGTCTCCTTGCCCTTTTCGAGCAGTTCGATGGCGCGGTCGATATCTTCGTCGATGCGGTTGTATACGGTACGTAACGATTCACGGGGTTTACCGCCCGTTTTGATCGTGGTTCCGGTCGTATAAACCGGAACGCAGGCCTCGGTCCAGCGGGAAGTCCCCGTCATGGGGTTGTAGGGGGCGCGCGAAAACCAGGTCGCCAGATTCAGGTAGCAGAAAGCGCGGATGGCGTAAGCCTGCCCGATGACATAGGCTTTGTCGGCTTCGGAACCCTCCATGGTCGTCTCTGCGTCGATAATGTAGTTGACATTGGCGATCCATTTGTAGTTGGCATACCACACGTCGTACGAACGGAATGCCGACGAAGTATAGTTGCTTTTTACGTTGTAGGTCTGGTCGCCCCAGAACCAGCCGTTACCCTGCGACTGCATGATCAGGTCGTCGGCCATGCAGTCGAGCGCCAGTCCGTAAGCCGCTACGCCGAAGCATTGGTGGGTATTGGCCGTCGTGGACCATCCGGCGGTCCACATCGAGCGGTAGACACCGTTGACCGAGGTGATGGCTGTCGATGCCGTTTTCAGCAACTCCTCGCCCGAACCCGAATCGGTCGGTGAGAATTCGAGCATCGATTCGTTGCACGAAGAGACCGACAGGCCGATCAATGCAATGAAGAGATATATTGTTTTTTTCATACTTGTTTCCTCCCTTGGTTAAAAGTTCAAATCGAGACCGAATGCAATCACGCGCGAAGGGGTGTAGCTGTAAGACACCGAGCCCGTGAAGTTATATTGCGGGTCCATACCGTCCATGTGGTTGAACATGGCGATGTTGTCCAGCGTGGCGTAGATGCGCAGCGATTCGATGTCGATCTTCTTGAGCCAGCGTTTGGGCAGCGTGTAGCCGATAGTGATGTTCTTGATGGCGAAATACGAAGCATTGATGAGCGAGTTGTCGGCCGTGGCATACGAACCGCCTACTTCGAGCATCGGAATGTCGGTCTTGTCGCCCGGCTTCTGCCAGCGGCGCTGGACGTTCTTGTGCCAGTTGTTGCCTGCATACTGCACGTACATCGAGCCGTTGTAGAGGCTGTCGTAGACCCATCCGCCGATCGAGTAGGTCGTCAGGAACGAAAAATCGATGTTCTTGTAGATCGTGAACGTCGACCCGATACTGCCGTAGAGTTTCGGCTCGCGGCTTCCCGCATGGTACTTGCTCAGGGTTGCCATCGCCACGTTGTCGGTGATGTACTCGTCGCAGCGCATGTTCGTCAGCGCGCCTTCGTCGTTGACTCCCTGTGTCCAGTAGGCATAGTAGAGTTGTTTACCCGTGGCGGGGTCCACACCGGCTGTTTTGGACAGGTAGAAGGTGTAGATCGGCTTGCCGACTTCGATGACGCGGGCGCCCGATGAAATGACATCCTGGCCGCCTGTGAGCGAGAGCACCTTGTTGCGGTTGAGCGCTCCCATCAGCGTGGCGTCCCAGCGGAAATTCGTTTTGTTGAAAATCGTTCCGCGCAGCGAGGCTTCGAGACCCTGGTTGCGCAGGGAACCGACGTTATCCTTGAACCCGGTGAATCCGGTCGAGATCGGCAGCGGGCTGTCGAGCAGCACGTCGGTAGTCTTGCGGTTGTAGTATTCGACCGACACATTGAGCCGTCCGTTGAAAAGTGAGGCCTCGATACCCGTGTTGAAGTTGCCGCTCTTCTCCCACGTCACATTTTCGTTTTTGAGTTTGCTGGCGAAAGCGCCCGCTTCGGAAGCGTTGGCCCACGTGAAGTCGTAGAGTCCCTGCCAGGCGTAGTAGGTTCCCAGGTTGTCGTTGCCCTGTACGCCATAGGCGACCTTCAGCGTCAGGTTGTCCAGCCATGAACGGGTGTTTTGCAAGAACTCTTCTTCGGTGATGCGCCACGAAGCGCCTACCGACCAGAAGTTGCCCCATTGTTTGTTTTTGTCCTTGCCCCGGTAGAAGCGCGAGGAACCGTCCGTTCGCCAGCTGGCGTCGATGTAGTAGCGGTTCTTGTAGCCGTAGTTGACGCGCGAGAGATAGGACTCCACGGCGTAATTGTGCGAATAACTGTCATTGTTGGTCGTCGTGACGGCGGGACCGAGTTCGTCGATTCCCTCCATGATACCGGTTTTCTCGCCGATGGCGTAGTTGTACTTGTAACGGTAATACTCGTGTCCGGCGAGCAGGCTGACGGAGTGGTCGCCGAACGTGCGGTCGTAGGTCAGCAGTTGGTTGAACGTGTAGCTCATCGTTCGGGTGTTGGTCTTGCTGAGGCGTCCGCCCTGCAGGGCCGCGTTACCGTGGTTCTTGTCGTTGACCAGCGTGCGCTGATAGTCGGTGAAGTCTGTACCGAAGTTTACCGAGAGTTTCAGTCCGTAGAGTTTGGCGTCTTCCTTGATGGTTCCCAAGGTGACGTATGTGCGGGCCGAAAGCGAGTTGCGGTTGTAGTAGGCTTTGTTGTTGAACAACTCTGCCTTGGAGTTGAAACCCTGCGCCGAAGGACGGTTGGCGTAGCCGTTGTCGTCCTCCGAACCGTATTCGTACTGCCGGTTGCCGTTGGCGTCGAGGATGTTGTTGCCATCCATGCCTTTCAGGTAGATGGGGTAGACCGGAGCCATGAACTGCGCCGTATACCATACGTTTGAGGTCGCGGTGTCCTCGAAGTTTTGGTAATCCGATTCGCTGTGTGCAAAGTTGGCGTTCATGCCGATCTTGAACCAGTCTTTGGCCTGTGTGTCGGCGCTTACGCGTCCCGTGTAACGGGTGAAGTCTGTATTTTGCAGGATACCGTCCTCCATATAGTAGCCCAGCGAGACCAGGTAGTTCGAACGTTCCGAACCGCCGTTGACCGAGACGATGTGTTCGGTGCGTACGGCCGAGTTGTCGCTGATCTCGTCCATCCAGTTCTCGTCCCACGCGGCTTTGGCGTCCGAGTGGATTTTTCCTGTTGACTGGTCGATCAGCGTCTCCCACTTGTAGTTTTTGTAGGGGTTGTAGTATTCGGGATTCTTCAGACCTCCGATCTGCTGGCCCAGATTCGCGGCCGCATAGCGGCTTGCACCCTCGAAGTCCATACCCGTGCCGTACTGGGCGCTGTTGCGCAGCGCTTCGTAGCTCATTTCGACATAGTCTTTCATGTCGACCAGGTCGTAGCGCGGCAGCGCCCGCGAGGCGATACCGACGTTGCCTTTGTAGGAAATGCGGATTTTGTCCTTCGAGCCTTTCTTGGTGGTGATGATGATGACGCCGTTAGCGCCGCGGGCTCCGTAGAGGGCGCCTGCCGAAGCGTCCTTCAGGACGGTCATCGTCTCGATGTCTGCCGGGTTGATGGCGCTCAGCGAACCGTCGTAGGGAATGCCGTCGACCACATAGAGCGGGGTTGCCGAAGCATTCACCGAGCCGATGCCGCGAATGATGACCGAAGCGGCATCGCCGGGCTGTCCGCCGCCGGATGCGACCTGCACGCCGGCTACGGTTCCTTCGAACGATTTGGTGACGTTACCCACGACGCGTTTCTGCAGTTCACCGCCCTTTACGACGGCGGCAGAACCGGTGAACGACTCTTTCTTGGCCGTACCGTAGGCAACGACCATCACACCTTCGATCTCGGCTGTGTCTTCCTGGAGCGTAACATCGATCCGGGTTTTGGCGCCGACGGGAACTTTCACCGTCTTGTAACCCAGGTAGGTGATGACGAGCGTGGCTTTGGCCGGAACCTTTGGGAGCGTATACTCTCCGTCGACGTTGGTCGTGGTGCCCTGCGTAGTGCCGTCGACCAGGACATTGGCGCCGATGATGGCTTCGCCGTTGGCTCCGGTGACTTTGCCGCTGACGGTAGCGGTCTGAGCCGCTGACGGCATCATCCACACCAATGCCAACGCGCACCAGAGAATTGCAACTATCTTATTCATAGGTTTCTCTTATTTTAAAATTTGCATGTTGTGAATGAGCGTCCACAGGTCGCTGTCGGGGCGCGCTCCGGCGGGCAGTTGCTCGGCTTCCATCGGGAAGATGAAGCGTTCGGGACGGTCGATGGCACGACCGGCGGGCGACTGTCCGAGCATCGCGCTGCGCATGCTGAGGGATCGGGCCGTTACTGCTGGAGGTACGGGCGCTGCATCTGTGGTTACCGACGAAGACCGGGTCAGCTTGTCGCCTGCCGAGTTGGTGACTGTCATCATGACGACGTATTCGGTCTGGGGTTTTATCCCGGCCTCTTCGCCGAATACCAGCGCGAATCCGTTGTTGTTGATGTACGGGATGTAGCCGCTGTCGAGGTCGACGCCGTACTCTTCGATGACGGCGGGATATTTCGACTCGGCGATGCCGCTCAGTGCTGTTGCCGGGAAGAAGGCATAACGTGCGGATACGACATCCACGCCCTGCATAAGGGCGGCGAAGGTGTTGTAGGTCGGGCCGAAACTTTCGTCCTTCTGGGCCTTGAGCAGGAACCACGATGCCGCCGTGGTACTGGTCTTCGTGGTCACCGAATTGACGCAGAGCGTCTCTTCGCCGCCCGACGAAATAGCCAGTGTCGACTGGGTGTACGAAACGCCCATGTTGGCCGGGGTGACCATGTTGTTGCCCGTGCCGCTGTTCACCAGCGCCAGGGCTGCGTCTTCGAGTTGATAGCCGTAGTTGTCATCCTTGAGGAAGGCGATGATGGCCTGTTTGTCGTTGGGGTCCGTGAATACCTGGCTGAAGACCTTGGTGGTCAGCGTGCGGTAGCGAAGTTTCGCCACATCCTGGCCTTTCCAAAGGCTCCACACGGAGTTTGTCCAGCCGTAACCCATTAATGCGGCATAAGCGTTGGTGATGTAGAAACTTTGCGTAAACCACGAGCTTCCTCCGTAATTCGGGCCCGAAGAATAACCGTCCGACGTGGTCTTGAACGGGGCATAGCTCAAATCCGAGGTAATGTTACCCTTGTAGTCCATGCCGAAGGCGAATGCGACGTAACTCAGTTCGGGTGTCAGGCCCATGATCGTGATGGTCTGGGTTCCCGACTTGAGCAGCGAGGCCATGGCCAGTTGGATGCTGATGCCTTGTTTCTGCGCATATTCGAGAGCGTACTGCTGGTAGGCGCTCACGATCTGCTCGGGGGTATATTTGGCAAAAAGGGCTGCACTTATCACGTCGTAATAGTAGGTTACGTCGCTGGTGGCGTAAACATCGAAAGCCACGGCGTCGGAGATAACCTCGACGGGCGCGACGAGCAATGTCGGAACATCGTCGTCCGAGGTGGTAAACTTCAGTTCCGAAGCCTGCGAATCGCTGAAACGCGTCGGATCGTTTGAGAGCGCACGCACGGTAAAGGTATATTCCTTGGATTTGCCCAGCGCCGAGAGCGAAATCTGCCGTTTGTCGGTTGTGACGGTTTGGTCGCCGATGGTGTATTCGTAACCGTCCGATTCGGGAACGGCCGACCAACTGATGACCGTACGCGAAGAGTAGGCGCAGCCGAGCAGGATTTTAGGCTTGGGCAGTTGCTCCATGTCGTCCGTAACCACGTGGATGTAGGTATAAGCCGACTCCGCGTATCCGGACCCGGATTTGGGGCAGCTCTTGACCGCCACGACGTATTCGGTTTGCCGTTCGAGTTCCTCGAAAACGATCTCGCAAGCCGATGTCGTCGCCGGAGTTCCGTCGTTGAGTGTGTAGGTGTAATTCCCGGCGTCCTCGACGGCGTTCCAGCGAAGGGTGAAGCCCGTGGTCGTCAGGTCGCGTACCGTGACTTCCGGCTGGGCGAGCGCCGCCCGGCCGGATTGTTCGTCCGTGTCGTCCGACGAGCAGGAGCCCAATGCGAAAAGACCCACCAGTGCGACGGCCGCATATCTGAAGAAATTTTTCATAATCGTTGTTTCTTTATCGTTCATAAATGGGTCAGCGGACCGTGACTCCGATCGGTTTGCGGATGGCGCCGCCGTCCGAGACGATGACCGTGGTCTCTCCCTTGCGCAGGCCCTTGATCCGCATCGTTCCGCCCGAGAGGGAAACTTCGACGATCGAAGAATCGGCGATCGTATAGGTCAGTACGTTCGTTGCGAGGAAATAGCTGCCCAAATCGAGCGTCGCGCTTTCCCCGGCTGCAATCGTCTGGGCCGGGATTCCGTCGATTTTCGCAATGGTCAGCAGCAGTTTGTAAGTGTCCAGGGCGCCTACGCCGATCATGCCTTTGTAGCCCGCATAATCGCCTGCGCAGAAAGAATCGGTCGACTGCGTGCTGCTTAGCAAAGCCTGGCGCAGCATCTCTGCGGTGAGTCCTTTGCGTTTCTGTGTGCCGTAGTAGTAGCTGACAGCCAGTGCGCAGGCTCCCGATACATGCGGACAGGCCATCGAAGTGCCCTGCATCGACTCGTAGCCCGAGTTGCCGTCGGCAGCTACACTGGTGCTGTAAATGCCTCCGTAGGAGCCGTCACGCGACAGGTCGCCGCCCGGGGCTGACATGGAAACCCATTTGCCGTAGTTGGTGAAGGACGAGGGGAGTCCCATGCAACCCGTAGAAGCCACACTCACTACGTTGGGGTCTGCGGCAGGGTAGCAGTTTTCGTTCGAGGCGTCGTTGCCTGCGGCGAAGATGACGATACCGCCGGCCATCGGGCCCGTCTGAACCCCGTTTTCGTCGATTCCCGCATACTTGTTGAAGTATTGGATGGCCCGGCTCAGGGCCGAGTAGGTTCCGCGGGTCCATTCGGAATCCGAAAAGGTTCCGGCCGGATAACCCCAACTGTTCTGGCAGATGACGGCCCCGTTGTCGGCGGCGTATTTCATCGCCCGGATTTGTCCGGCGAGGCCGGCGCCCGAGGTCCCCGATTCCGATTTGGCGAGAATCTCGCAGGACATGATTTTCACGCCGTCGTTTTGGCCCGAGCCGCCTGCGATGCCGCAGACGCCGCGGCCGTTGTTGTTCACGGCGGCTACCGTGCCTGCCACGTGCGTGCCGTGAGACATCTCCTGTGAAAAGGTCAGCGTGCCCGAGTTGGTGATGAAGTTGTAGCCGTAGATGTCGTCGACATAACCGTTGCCGTCATCGTCTGCTCCCTCTGCACCGTTCAGTTCCGCTTGGTTGACCCACATGTTGGGAGCCAGGTCTTCGTGATCGTATTTCACGCCCTGGTCCACCACGGCCACGATCACGTCGGGATTGCCCGTCGCCAGTTGCCATGCTGCGTAAACGTTGGCGTCGGCGCCTATGACGGTCTGTTTCGAAAAGACATTTCCCGTATTGTTGTAGTGCCATTGCATGGTCCGTTCGCGGTCTCCTTCGTTGAAGGGGAACGGAACTTCGCGCAGGGCGTTGGCAACGGCGCGGGTTTCGGCTGCTGCCGGGGTTTCGACGCGCTGGTAGTCCGACGATACGGCTTCGATCGAATATTCGATGATTTCGATCTCTTTGCAGGCCGAAAGCATTTTGGCCATTTCGTGCGTGGGGACCGAAGCATCGTATTTGGCGTAGTACCACAGGTGTAGTCCTTCGCGGCGCGTGCGCTCCTCGAAGCGTCCGCAGGCCGGGAACAAGCGTTCGAACTTCACGGTTCCGGCCTGGGTCAGGATGCGGTCCAGTTCGTCGATGCCGCTGCGCGGGTCTGAAGTTCCCGTAGCACGGGTCTTTTCGACGACGGGCGATGCGTCCGGCTTGAGTTTGAGGATAATTTCGCCGTTGACGGCGCTTGACGATTGGTTGACGACGATCGGTCCGTCGGTCGTGTCGCCGCCGCGTTGCGCGGATTCGTCCTTGGCGCACGAGGCCAGCGCGGCGAGGACAGCGACTGCGAGGATCGTTCTGAATATATGTTTCATTGAGACTTCGTTTTATGGGTGTTTACTCCTTTATGCAACGAATTTGAGCCGAGAAAACCGGGGATGCCGAGAAATATTCGGCCCAGTAAGGGGTGAAATCCACTCGATACCACCGTCCGCCGTCCGCATATTTCTGCGTCGTCCAGTAAAAACCGTAAGTGCCGGTGTTGTGGTGCGGCGTGTTCTCGGTGATGGCCACGGTCCCCGCCGCCGGATAGTAGTCGCCGGTGTATTTCCACCGCCGTCCGCCGTCTTTGAAGACGTTCCAGTCGTAGGCCGGGTTTTCGCCGTTTTCATCATATTCTTCGGCCTTGCCTCCGGTCGTAATCTTCTGGTTGCCGGCCGGGATGCCCCACATGTCCTTACCCGGGATTTTGTAGCCTGCGGGACAGGGATCGAAGATCGTCTTTTTGTCAGACCAGAGGCCCGAGTCGGTGACGGTGCCGTCCGTGCTCATGCAGTACCATTCGTACACGTCGTTGTAATAAGGTACGAGGAATGCCATCGGGTTCTGGATGGAATACGGAATATTGCCGGGAACGCTGACCAGGGGCGGGGCTATGACATGGAACTGCCATGTGCCCGAGCCGTTGCCCACTTCGGCGTTCGTCTCGTTGTTGGAGAGTTCGTCGTTGGAACCGTCGACATAGGGCGAACGGGCGGGTGGGAACGGATCCTTGCGGCCCCACTGGTAGGACATGCCGCGGTTGTCGACATCCATCGGGTTGTTGTTTATCGCTCCCAGGTTACGGTCCATCACTTCTGCGATGATGTTGTCCGGGGTGTTGAGGTGGTAATGCGTCGTAATTTCATCGTTGCAAACCCAGATATGCCAACTCCAGAGCACATTGCCGGTGATGTCGCGGACGGCGATCACGGCGTTTCCCTGGCTGCGGCCCGTAGAGAAGGCCACATAACCGTCGCGGTAAACGGGTGAGCCGTCGATGATCTCGCGGGACATTGTCCGGTCGCCGTCGTTGCGGGTCTCCCAGAGCAGGTCGGCGTAGGCGATATCGGTGATGCCGATGCCGTGAAGCTGGAGGTAGGTGCTGCGGCCGTCGCCTTCGGTGTTGCCGTTGCCTTTTACCGTTGCCCGGAATTTATAGGCCTGGTTGGTGTGGACAATGTAACAGTTGGCCGTGCCTGCGGCGCTGAGGTCGGTGCTGCGTTCGGCGCGCTGGGTCAGGTTGACGAGTGCCGTAACGGTTTGGTCGCCCTTTTTTCCGCTGACAGTTACACTTCCTGTCAGCAGACCCGGTGTTCCGTTGGCCGGAACCGTGATTTCCAGTGTATTGCCGTCCTTCTGCGTGACGGTGAACCAACTGCCGGCGGCCTGGTATTCCCAGCCGTCGGTATTGGTTGCGACGATCACCGCGACGGAGCCGCCGTCGGCGTCGAAGATTACTTTCGTGCTCGACACCTCGATCTTCGCCGGGGCGGTATACTCCTCGGGACCGATCTTGGTCGTTTCCGTGCAGGCCGTCGACAAGCCGCACAGCACGATAAGGCTATAAATATATTTTTTCATGTTTTCCCGATTTTACAGTGTTATTTCCATACGGACGGAATCTGCTCGTAGTCGCTCAGTCCGGTGCAGCCTGCGAAGCAGCCCTTCGAACTGGTTATGGCTACGAATCCCGACGCATCGGCGGTTTCGGCGGTGCGCTCGTAAAGATGGTATTTCACACCGTCCTTACCCGTTGCGACCGGGGATTCGCCCGTCAGCGAAGAGCAGTTGTTGAAGGCGTTGCCGACGATCTTCAGCCCGGTGAAATCTTCGAATACCGAGTCCGGAATGCGCGTCAGCGACGAGCAGCCGTTAAATATGCTGGAGATCGAAGTTACCTTCGAAACAGCGAAGAACGGCTTCTCTCCGATGGTTTTCAGGGATACGCAGTTGGCGAAGGTGTTCGTGAACGAGGTGTTTTTCGTGCTGTTGAAAACTTCGGTGCCGACGGTTTCGAGGCTCGAGCAACCGCTGAAAATACTGCTGTAATTGCTGACCGTTTCGTTGTCCTTGAAAAGCCCGTCCGGAACGCTTCTCAGCGACGTGCAGTTCAGGAAAAGGTTGGCGAAGGTCGCCGAGGTGGCCCGTACGCCTACGAATGCAGTCGGGTCGATGGTCTCGATCGAAGAACAGCCGTTGAACAGCGAAGTAAAGGTCTTGGCCGTCGTGTTGTTTACGCCCGTCGTGCTGAACAACTGTGCGGGAACGCTTTTCAGCGACGTGCAGTTCTGGAAGCAGAAGCCGTAGGTCGTGACTTTGGTGTTCTTGGCGAAAAGACCGGCCGGAATGGTCTGGAGTCCTTCGCAGTCGGTGAATGCATAGTCGAACATCGTAGCGCCGGTCTGTCCGTCGAAGACGCCTTCGGGGACAGTGGCCAGTTTGGGACAGGCGTTGAACACATAGGAGAACTTGACGCTCGCCGTGCTCGTGCCGAAGACTTTGCCAACCGTAACCAGTTCGGCGCATCCGGCGAAAGCATAGGTAAAGTCCGTAACCTTCGTATTCGCGGCGAACAATCCGTCGGGAACCTCGGTCAGCCGGGGACAGAGGTTGAAGACTTTGCTGAAAGACGTGATGTTGGGGTTGCGGCTGAAAAGCGTTGCTGAAACGCGTTTGATGCCCGAGTTTGCGAATACGCTCGATGCGGCCGTAAGGGCCGGGAACGAGGCGAACAGGTCTTCGGGAACCTCTTCGAGCGATTCGCAGCTGTCGAACAGTCCGGCGATGGTCGTGATGCCCGGGGCGCCGCGGAATGCGTCGGGTGCGATCTTCGTGAGTTTCTTGCACCCCTTGAACATCGAGGAGATGCCCGTAAGGCTTGAACATCCGTCGATAATGCCGGACCCGATCTCTTCGAGCGATTCACAGCCGCTGAACAGGCTGGAGAAATTCTTGACCTTTTCCAGGCCGCTCAGCATGCCGTTGGGAATTTTCCGGAGCGATTTGCAGTTCTGGAATGCGCTGGAGAAACTCGACGCTGCGGTGTTCGTGGCAAAGAGGTTCTCGGGAACGGTCGTCAGCGATTCGCACCCACCGAAAACGTTGTCGAAGGTGGTGGCTTTGGAGAATCCGTCGAACAGGCCGGCAGGTACTTCCAGCAGGCCCGAACAGCCGTTGAAGACATAGCGGAAGGCCTTGTCTGTGGTCAGCGTTTCGAATGCGCCGGATGCCGTGAACAACTCGGCGGGAATGGAGGTCAGTTCGGTGCAGCCGCCGAAACAGTTGTTGAAGGTAGTGATCTTCGAACAGCCTTTGAACGTATCCTTGTCGATGCGCGTGATTTTGGTTTTGGAGAAGGTCTGGTCGAAGGAGGTGCACTCCGATTTGCCTTCGAACAATCCGGTGGGAACTTCTTCCAGTTTGGTGCTGTAAAAAGCCATACGGAACGAAGTGACTTTGGGATTGTTGGCGAAGAGTTTGGACGGAACCGTCGTGAATTCGGTCGCGGAACTGAACAGTGCGTTGAAGGTGTTGATCTCGGGATTGTTGGCGAAAAGTTTCTCCGGGACGGTTTTCAGTTGGGTCGCGGTGAAGAGCGAGCTGCAATCTTCCAGTTCGGGGCATGACGCCAGCAGGTTTTCTTCTACCTCCGAAAGCGCTGTGTTCGCAAAGGCGTTGTTGACGCTTTTGAGCTTGGTGTTGTTTTTCAGCAGGTCTTTGGGGAGTTTCTCCACCGACTTGCAGTTGTAGAACGTGTATTCGAGGCTGGTCAGTCCGGTGGCGTTATCCAGCAGGCCTGCGGGAATCTCCTCCAGTACGGTACAGCCGTAGAATGCTTTCGAGAAGTCGGTGATGTCCGTGAAAGCCTCGGTCTGGTCGGTTACGATGCGTTCGAGATAGGAACAGCCGTTGAAGGCGTTGGCAACCGATTTCAAACCGGTGCGGCCCCAGTTGAAGACCTCCTTGTACTGGTAAATCTGGTTGTAGCTGGTCTGATTGGCTCCCGTGCAGTTGATCGAGGGCACGGTTCCCTTGACCGAAACGACATAGTAGTCGGGATCGGTGTAGGTGTGCTTGGGATACGCCTCTGTCGTTTCCTCGACGGTTCCGTCGCCCCAGTCGATCGTGGCATTGATCGCTTTGTCGAAGGGCAGGCAGGCGCGGAGGTCTTTCGACGAGACTTCGAGGCCGATGATGAAGGCGTCGAAGTCGAAGCCTGACTGCGAGACGGTGATCACGACCTCGGCCATGTTAGCCTTGCCGTCGCCGGCTTTGAGGGTGATCGTTGCCGAGCGCGATCCGGCGTCCGGGTTGGTTCCGGTGGAAATGATCAGTCCTTCCTCGGTTTTTTCGACCGAGAGCCAGTTGCTGTTATCGGAAACGGAAAAGTCCCATTCGAAGTTGGAGTCGATTGCGATCTCCTTGGATTTGACGGGCGTCGAGGAGAACGGGACGGTCTTTAAAGATGGTGTTACATATGCGGCGCGATCTTGCGCGACGCTGATTGTTTCAGTGACGGGATTTCCCCCCCCCTCGCCGGCGATCAGGCTAAAGGTCGTTTCGCGGTCGATGAAGGTTTCGTTCTCCGCAAGGGTGATCGTTACGTCGTTACCTTCGCGCTCCACGAGCATCCAGGGGCAGGCTTTGGTCTCGATAACCCAGTCTTCGTCGCTCGACGTGACGGTGAATTTGGCTGCGAGCTCACCGCGTGCCGGAACGGTGAAGTTGTTTTCCGAAGCGGAAATTTCAAGCGTTCCGTATGCATTCTGCGAAACAGCGATCGTTGCGGTCTTGTCGCCGGCCGTGATAGTGACGGTGGCCTGCTGTTTCTCTTCCGCTTTGTTGCTTTCGCAGTTCAGGATGAGTTGTGCGGCTTTGTCGTCTTTTTCGATGGCGAGCCAGTCGCCGTTTACGGTTTTGTAGTCCCAGTCGACGTTGGTCGAGATATTTACGACCACCTCGCCGCCTACGCTCTTGAATCCGATGGCGGCATTTTTATTGTCTTCGGTCGTGAACCAGGTGTTCTTCGACGAAATGCCCAGCTCGGCCTTGACTCCGGACGGTTCGTCGCCGGGTTTGGGATTGGTGTAGGTAATCGTCTCCTCGGAGCAACCCATCAGGGCCAGCATCGCCGCTGCCATTATGTAAATGAATTTTTTCATGTCAGCTTCGGATTTTAGTAGTTATAAGCGGAAAAACCCTCCTGGGACGGGGTGACCTTGGCATTGCTGACGGCCGTTTCCGTGGAAGGACGCTCCCAGCGGACGAGGTACATCTCCCCGTTGGCGTAGTAGCGGTCGCTGAACGAGGCGTACTGCTGATTCTGGTAAACTGTCAGACCCAGCGAATTGTAACCTTCGCCGAATCCGCTCAGCAGCAGGGCGTCCTTGATCTGGCCGTCGTCATCGGCTCCTTTGCCCGGCGTGGCGTGAAGTGCACCGCCGCGGAATGATCCTGTGCCCATGTTGAGCTTGGTGAGATAGATATAGCGTTTTGTCGACGGGGTAAGGTCCTGGGTGAGGCACAACTTGCCCAGTTCGATGTCCAGCGTGCCGTCTTCGCGGTTGAAGAGGGCTTCGACAACCGTACCGTCGAGGAACAGGTCCTTGATGTAGACGCTCTTGCGGTATTCCTTCTCTTCGATGGTGCAGAACGTACCCGTGCCGCTCAGGCCCAGCGGGCTGCCGCCGTAATACCAGTTCTTGGCAAACAGTCCGTAATAACCGAGTAATTTGTAGTAGGGGCTTTCTTCGCGGGATATCTGTGAAACAGCTACTTCCACGCTCTCAGAGGCGGTCCCCCTGGTCGAGGTGACAACCAGCGTTGCCGAACGGGAGGCCTCGTCGTTTTTGGCGGCGGAAACAGTGACCGTATTCCGCTGCGGGTCGCAGGAGACGGTCAGCCATTTGGCTTCGCTCTTCGCGCTCCATTCGCCGTTAGTGTTGACCGTAAAGGTGTTGCTTTCGCCTTCGGAATCGAACTCGATTTTTTGAATGCCCGTCAGCGTCAGGTTGACGGATTCGCGGGAGTAGGCCTGACGGACCTCGATTTCATGTTTGTCCGAGGACGATTCCACGGTGACTGTAGCAGTACGGGGGCTTTGCGTGTCGTTATCTCCGGCGGTGATGGTCAGGGCTCCGTTTTCGCGGTGCAGCATGACCCAACCGTCGGCGCAGGCGGCATCCCAATCGGATGGACTGGCTACCGTCACGGTCGTCGTTCCACCTTGCTCGGAGAATGCGACGCTGCTGCGCGAGAGGACGATGCGGTCGGCAACCTCCTCTTTCGTCTTGTCGTCGCAACTGCTCGTTACGAATACGACAAGAAACATCAATAGTAGGTTTCTTCTCATAAGAAATTGTTTAGAATAGGGACTGAAAAAACACGGCAGCCAGATTGTCGGCCAACCGTATTCGGGGTGATTTGCATAGTAGTGAGTTTAAAGAATTCTGTTCATCCACAGGCGCAATATAGAAAAATTTGTCCCCAAATTGCTCGTATGTGAAAAAAATATTCTTCCGATTGATCGCGCATATTGATTCATTCGCTATTTAAATATCTTGTAATCAATATATTATGCTAGTTGCTCGAATTTTGCATTTATTGCGGGGTATTTGTAATATATTGACATTTTGTCGGATTGGTTATGTCGGAGTCCGTTCTTTTGTCCGTTTGCCGGATTTGATTGCCTCAGGGTCGGGCCGGGTTTGAAACGGTAAGTTCTGCTCTGGGTGGAGCCGGCGGAATCGTGATTTTTACCCTCCGTCGTCTGACATTGTCGTGTTTTTTGTATTTTTGCAAAAAGAAAATGATGAAAACCGTCGAATTGTTGGCGCCCGCCAAAGACTTTGCCTCGGCAGTGGCCGCTGTGGATTACGGCGCCGATGCCGTCTATATCGGCGGTGCGAAATTCGGTGCGCGGCAGGCCGCGGGAAACTCCGTAGAAGAGATCGCCCGGGTTGCGGAGTATGCCCACCGTTTCGGCGTGAGGGTTCATGCGACGCTCAACACGTTGTTGTGGGACGGTGAGTTGGAGGCTGCCGAACGACAGGCCCGCGAACTGATCGCGGCGGGGATCGATGCGCTGATCGTGCAGGACATGGCCCTGCGGCAGATGGATCTTCCGGTGGAACTGCATGCCTCGACGCAGGTCTGCAACCGGACTCCCGAGGGGGCGCGGTTTCTGGGGGAGGTCGGGTTCGCCCGGGTGATCCTGGAGCGCAACCTGTCGCTGGAGGAGATTCGGGCCATCTGCGACGCTACGGCGGCCGAAGTGGAGTGTTTTGTCCATGGAGCGATCTGCGTGGGATACAGCGGCCGTTGTTTCCTGTCGCGGTCGATGTCCGAGCGCAGCGGCAACCGTGGTGCGTGCAGCCAGCCCTGTCGCCTGACGTGGGACCTGACCGACGGAAAGGGCCGGACGTATATCGCCGGGAAGCACCTGTTGTCGGTACGCGATCTGAATCTTTCGGAATCCATTGGCGACCTGCTGGATGCGGGCGTTACCTCATTCAAGATTGAAGGTCGGTTGAAGGATCTCTCTTATGTCAAGAACGTTGTGGCTTATTACCGCCGGGCGGTCGACGAGGCACTGGCCGTGCGTCCTGGATTCGTACGGTCGTCCGTCGGCGAGAGCGTTCCGGATTTCAGGCCCGACCCGTCGAAAAGTTTTACACGCGGGGAGTCGGCTTATTTCCTCTCCGGAAAGCGGGCCGGAGTGGCTTCGTTCGACACTCCGAAGGCCGTCGGCGAACGGGTGGGCCGCGTGGCGAAGGTTTTCCCGAATGGTTTTATGCTTCTCGGGGAGGCGGAATTGGCGCCGGGCGACGGTATCTGCTTCATCACGCCGCGCGGCGTGACCGGAACCAACGTCAACGCCGTGGACGGCAATCGTATCACGCCCAACCGCATGGAGGGGATCATCCCCGGTGCGGAGGTGTACCGGAATTTCGACCGCCGTTTCACGCTGGCGCTGGAACGCAGCCGTACGCGGCGGGTCATTCCGGCCAGGGCCGTGGCGGAGGCGACGGCGGAGGGGATTCGGATTACCTATGCAGATTGCGAGGGGGTGACGGCTTCGGCGGAACGGAGCGTGAAACTCGATCGGGCGAAAAATTCCGATGCCAATGCCGCTGCGCTGCGTACGCAGGCGATGAAGGGCGGCGATACGATTTTTTTGGTCCGGGAGGTCGAAGTGCGGGGTGCGGAGTGGTTCGTGCCTGCGTCACTGGCGGCGGAACTGCGACGCGAAGGACTTTCCGGGCTGGCTGAGGCCCGCCGGAAGCGGACGCCGGAACACCGTATCCTGTCCGGGGACCCCGCTGCGAAATACCCCTCGGAGCAGCTTGCGGCCGAAGAGAATGTGACCAACCGGCTGGCCGAAGCGTTTTACAGGGATCACGGGGTCCGGACGATCGAGCGGGGGCTGGACCTTGCGCCGGCTACTGCCGGGCGGCGTGTGATGCACTCGTCCTACTGCATTCGCCGTGAGATCGGCGAATGCCTCCGGGAGCGTCCGCGGCTTCGCGGCGACCTTTATCTCGAACGCGGCGCATACCGTTACCGGCTGGAATTCGACTGCGCGGCATGCGAAATGTCCCTGATCGACGAACCGCTCGGGAAGCGGGCTTTGGAAAGTTTATAACCGATTGCAATACGAACTTTATGCAGGAACAGCTTACACCCGATTTCGGGGATTATGAATTGCTCGACACGGGCGATTTCGAGAAACTGGAACGTTTCGGGCGCTATGTGACGCGCCGTCCCGAGCCGCAGGCCATCTGGCGGCGGACACTCTCCGAAGAAGAGTGGCGGCAAACGGCCGACGCTTCGTTCCTGCGCGACGCGCGCAGCGACGAGCACGGGCAGTGGTGTCTCGGCGAGAAGATGCCCGACCGCTGGGTGGTGGAGTATGCCTATAAGGAGATGCGGCTGCGCATGCGGCTGGCCCTCACGTCGTTCAAACACGTGGGTATCTTCCCCGAGCAGGCGGCCAACTGGAATTTCATCTACGACAACTGCCGGGAGATGGTCGCTGCGGGAGGTTTTACGCCCAAGGTGCTGAACCTGTTCGCTTATACGGGCGGCGCGACGCTCGCGGCGCGGGCTGCCGGGGCCGAGGTGACGCATGTCGATTCGGTAAAGCCGGTGGTGACCTGGTCGCGCGAGAACATGGAGCTGAGCGGCCTGGAGGGTGTGCGGTGGATTGTCGAGGATGCCTTGAAATTCGTTCAGCGCGAGGTGCGCCGCGGCAGCCGCTACCGTGGGATTATCCTCGATCCCCCGGCTTACGGGCGCGGAGCCAACGGCGAGAAATGGATTCTGGAGGACAATATCGGCGAAATGCTCGATTGCTGTGCCCGGTTGCTGGAACCGCAGCGGGCATTCCTGGTGCTGAACCTCTATTCGATGGGATTGTCGTCGACGCTGGCCCGTACGGCCGTGAGGCAGGCATTCGGCGCGCCGCACGAGGAGCAGTGGGGCGAGTTGTGCTTCACCGACCGGGCCGGCAAAGAGTTACCCCTGGGAACATATTACCGCTTTAAACGGTAAGTTTCGCGGTCGGGGCGGGGCAAAAGCGAGCCCTGACCGTTTATAACGATTGCCGGAAGGCGCGTGCACGGTTTGCGTTGCCGGGCTGTCCGGGTCGAATCGGATTAAAACACATGATATGAGTATTCTAACCCTGTTATTCGGAGTTCTGAGCGGCTGTTTTCTCGCCGTGTTGGTAGGTATTATCGGCAGTCACCGCCGCATCGGTTTCGGCTGGGCGTTTCTGATCAGTGTGATTTTCACACCGCTGGTGGGGCTGATCATCGCCCTGCTGACCGACCCGCTGCCGGGCGGCGGACAGCGCTGGGGCTGTATCGGAACCTTCGTCGCCATTCTGGGACTGCTGTTCCTCATCGTGTTCCTGATGCTGGTGCTGACGGGCGGCGCACTGATTGCCGCCGTCTGATCTACTGGTAGCGTTTCTCCAGTTTGACAATCATCGCTTCGAGTCTCTTTTCGTTTGCCTCGAAATAGTATGTGTCGAAAGCCCTCGGAATCATGCCGAGCCAGTTCCGCACCTTTTTGCTGGCGAGCATTTTGCCGAATGCCTTGTCGATATTCGTATCCGCAGACCACAGGGTTTCCCCCATCTGTTCGGGCAGGATGGCTTTCATGCGCTGGTCGTAGTAGATATTCATCGAGTTGTCGAATGCCCCGAGTTCGTTGTAGCAGCGCAGAAGGTCGATGACGATCTGTTTGTCGGCGATGTCGGACGCGATGTCCGTTGTCTTGAACATCTCCAGCGCGTCGGTCAGGAAGCGGTAGGGTTTTCCCAAGCCGCCGGTGATCCGCCGGGTATAGTAAGCTACCGTGTCGGCGGGGAGACCGTCGAGGGAAAAATCCAGCTCTTTCAGACGGTATGCGATCCGTTTCTCGTCGTTGTACATCCATTTGTAATCCTGTATAACTTGCAGGTTGTCGCGCAGTTCGAGCACGACGAGCTGCATGGCCTGCCGCACCTCCCTCTGTTTTGCCGAGTCGGCGATTTTGGCCGTCAGCCACAGCGTCAGCAGTACGCCACCCGTAACGATCGAGAACTGGCGGACATAGTCGCCCAGATGCCAATTTTTAAACCGCTTTTTTAAGGATTTCTTCATGGTGTGTTTGGGTTAGAATACGTAGTAAATCAGGATTCCGGCCGCGGCCGAGAGGATGATCAGCAGGATGGGGTTGACCTTGCGCCACGAGCCTATGAAAACCCCGCCGAAGAGCACCCAACTCCACGCGTCGATGAAGTTCTGGTCGCCGGGGGCGGTGCTGTGGGGAAAGATCAGCAGCAGGGCTGCGGCGGCTATCATGCCGATCACCACGGGGCGCATGCCCCGCATGGCTCCTTCGACCAGCCGGTTTCCCTTGAGTTTCATGAAAAAACGCGCCACGAGAATCATCAGCGTCAGCGACGGCAGGCAGACGGCGAAGGTGGCGATCACGGAGCCGAGGATGCCGCACCAGGTGTGTCCGGTCTGGATGCCGACGCTGTAACCGACATAGGTGGCCGAGTTGATGGCGATAGGCCCGGGGGTGATCTGCGAAACGGCGACGATGTCGGCGAATTCGGCGGCAGTCATCCATTGGTGCTGTACGACTACTTCGTTCTGAATCAGCGACAGCATGGCATAGCCTCCGCCGAATCCGAAGAATCCGATTTTGAGATAGCTGATAAAAAGTTGCCAGAGAATCATATGCCTGCGGTGTGCCGGTTATCGGATTGTGATGTCGGTGATCTTCAGCGCGCCGTTCTCCACCGTCGCTTTCACGGGGATGACGACGCACTTGTTGTTATACCGGTCGAGGTAGGCTACGGCATACCATGCCCCGTCGACGTGCGTGACGGTGATCGTCGCCACGGCATCCGTGTCGAAATCCTGCGCCCGGATAATCGGGTCGTAGAGCTGTTCGGTGCGGACTCGGGTCACTTTCCGCAGGGTCTCCGGGGTCAGGCATTCGCGAAGTTTCGGCTCCGCGGCGGAATCCGGACCTTGGGCTATGAATGTGCAGTAGTCGGTGTAGAACGCCTGCGTCTGCTCCGTTCCGGCTTTCGGGGCGGTTGCCGGTTCGCCGGCGACGGCCCGGCTGTTTGCCGCTGCGGCGAACAGCATGCAGGAAAGCGTTATGGTGAATAGGCTGATTTTCATGGTTCTATGCTTTTAATCTTTCTTTTTCCGTTCGGGACAGTGCTTTCCTGCGACCGCCAGTTCCCAGGCGATGCCTATGGCCGCGGCTGTGACGAGTACGTAGATCGGCGACCAGTCGAGCCACCAGATGGCGAGGGCTGCGGCGGCGATGACGATGAACATGATCCAGTGCATGCCGCGGGCCAGTGAGATCACCGGACCGATGATCAGCGCCACGACGGCCGGGCGCATGCCCTTGAAGGCCGCGTCGACGACCGGATTGTGACGGATGTCGGCGAAGAAGATGGCGATCACGAGGATGATGACGAACGACGGCAGAACCGAACCCAGCAGGGCGGCGACGGCCCCGCCGAATCCCCGGACCTTGTAACCCACGAATACCGACGTGTTGACGGCGATGGGGCCGGGGACCGACTGCGCAAGGGTCAGCAGGTCCAGAAATTCCTTCTGCTCGATCCATTTGCGTTTGGTGATCAGCTCCTGCTCGATCAGCGGCAGCATGGCGTAGCCGCCCCCGAAGGTGAACATTCCGATTTTCAGGAACGAAAAAAATATGGTGCTCAGCCGTTGCATCGTCATTCGCGTTTTTTTCGGCCCAGCAGGTTCAGCATGCCGTCGATGTAGGTCATCGGGTGGGTCGGTGCGCCGGGCAGCCAGAGGTCGGGGGTGTGGTCGTCGAGGAACGTGCGGTCGACGGCGCGGCTGTCGGCGAACAGGCCGCCCGAGCAGGCCTCCGTGCCGCAGGCGACCAGTATCTTGGGCTCTGCGACGGCGTCGTAGCAGATTTCCAGCGCTTCGGCCATGTTGGCCGTGACGGGGCCGGAGATCACCACGCCGTCGGCATGGCGCGGCGAGGCGGTGAAGCCGATGCCGAAACGCCCGAGGTCGAAATTGACATTGCCCGTGGCGCCCAGTTCCATTTCGACCGAGGCGTCGCCTCCGGCCGAAACTTCGCGCAACTGGAGCGCGCGGGAGAAGCAGCGGCGGATTTCGGGGCGCACCTTTTCGGCGTCGAAGGCTATGCGCGTATCGCCCGGACGGACGACGAGGCCTTCGCGCGTGGGCGAGCCGATGCGGTAATCGTTGGTGAAGCGGACGTTGCGGGGCGCGATGCGGGCGCATTCGCCGCAGAAGAGGCAGCGTCCCAGGTCGAGCGCCAGGGGCGCGGCCGTGAGGGCTCCCGTGGGGCATATGGCGGCGGCGCGCTCCGTGTCGCCGGTGTCTTCGGTGGCGGTCAGCACGGGACGGCCCCGGAACTCCGGAGTGAGTTCCACGGCGTCGAGATCGGGAATCGCCTGCCGTCCGTGGCTGTGCAACACCTTTATTTTCGGAAAGATCATATCCGCAAAATTAAGCATTAAAAATCATAAATCGTGCCCGCAGTAGGAGAGGTTGAAACTCTTGTTGCAGATCGGGAAGTCGGAGATGCCTTCGCTGCGTACGGCGAGGGCCAGCGCCAGCCAGTTGTGCAGGCTCGGGTCCTTGATGCGGCAGGCGGCGATGCGGCCTTCGGCGTCGGTCAGCAGGACGTGGCAGGTCTCGCCGCGCCACCCTTCGACAAGCCCGAACGCGAGCGACGACGGGGCCAGCGGCGCCGTGTAGTCGGGGGCGGAATTTTCCGCCGCGGTGCGTTCCTGTTCGCCGGTTTCCAGCAGGCGGCCGATGTATTCGGCCGATTGCAGCACCTCGCGGCTGCGCACCATCAGCCGGGCCATCACGTCGCCCTGCGTACGGACGATGCTTTCATGGCGCAGCGGTCCGGCAAAGACACCCCACGGATGCGAAGTGCGGATATCGCGGGCCAGACCGCTTGCGCGGGCCGCCTGTCCCACGCCGCCGATGCGCTGCATCTCGTCGCGCGGAACGATGCCGCACTGCTCGAAGCGTGCCAGCAGCGTAGGCGACGACTTGATATCGCGGCGCACCTGGTCGTAGCGGCGGGCGATTTCGCGTACGTTGCGGCGGATCATCGCCGACTTTTCGGCTGTCAGCGGATGGTCGGTTCCCTGGGGGCGGATCAGCCCTTTGCCGAAGCGGTTGCCGCACCATGCCTGGGTGGTGTTGATGGTCAGGGTGCGCAGAGCTTCCGAGGCCACTTGCCCGAGTTGATAACCCACGTCCATGCACAGCGCGCCCGTGTCGGCGATCTGCATGGCCATGCGTTCGAGTTCGAGGGCTACGGCGCGTTCGCGTTCGAGGCGTTCGGGGTGTTGGAAGCCGGAGAGTTTCCCGACGGCCTGGGCGAAGGCTGTGGCGTGCGCCACGGCGCTGTCCCCGGCGACGGCTTCGGCGAGGCACGCCTGCCGCAGACGGTTAGTCGTCGTTTCGAAGGCCTGTTCGACGCCCCGGTGCTGGTAGCCCAGCGCGATTTCGAGGTGCAGGACCTGCTCGCCGTTGCAGATGAAGCGGAAAGCACCCGGTTCGATGACGCCTGCGTGGATCGGTCCGACGTTGACTTCATGCAGCGAACGGCCCTCCATCGTGTAGAAGGGATAATTTTCGATCGAACTGCGGCGGTCGTAGCGCTCGGCGGGGAATCGCAGGGGCTTGGGCCACGGCATGCCTTCGAAGCGGATGCCGTAGCGCTCGGCGATGTCGCGCTCGAAGGGGTGCATCTGCGGATGCCGGGCCGTGAGCGAGGGGAGTTCGGCCTCGTCGTAATAATCCGTAGCGTGCGAGGTGATCAGAACCCGGTTTTCTGCGTCGTCGAGCAGGAGGCAGAAAAAACGCATCCTGTCGCCTGCGGGAAGGGCGAAATAGTGGGCCACATGGTAGCGCGCATCGGCGAGCCGTGCCGAAAGGTCCTCGTAGAATACGGCGTAGGAGACTTCGGGGATGTCGCTCAACGATACGGCACGGGCGGTATTGTCGGTTACGTAGTAATTCATAGCGAAACGATTTGGTCGATCAGCGTCAGGAGGAATTGCGGTTGCCAGAGGCCCAGCACGATGGCGGCGGCGAGCAGCGACAGTGCCGACCACGACAGCGTGCGGGCGGTTTTCGAGGGATGCAGTTCGTCCTGGTTGGGCTGGTAGCAGAGGCGCAGCAGGCGCGAGCAGAAGGAATAGATGACGATGCACAGGAGCAGGAGCATTCCGGCGACGAGCCACCAGCGCCCTTCGGCGATGGTTTGCTTGAGAATCATCAACTCGGAGAGGAAGAACGGCGACGGCGGGAAGGCTACCATGAGGACCATGCCCGTGAGCAGCCCGACAGCACCCACGCGGTTGATGTGGATGTAGTCGCCGATGCGGTTGATGCGGTAGTTGTCATAGACCTGCCGCACGACGGCCATCTGGAGGAACAGGCTGCTCTTGACGAGCGTGTGGCAGACGACGTGGAACACGGCGGCCCAGACTCCGATGCCTCCGATGCCCAGTCCGATGGCCGCGATACCCATGTTCTCGACCGTGGAGTAGGCCAGGAAGCGCTTGTAGTTGTTGGTTCGGCGCAGGAACAGCGCGCCGATCATGAGCGACAGCACGCCGACGAGCAGCAGTACGGAGCGCACCCACGGGAAAACCTCCGTGGCGGCGAGCAGTTTGTAGATGCGGAAGACGGCCAGGAACCCGGCGTTGACCAGTCCCGTAGAGATCAATGCCGCGGCGGGCGCCGGGGCGGCGAAGGCAGCGTCGATACCCACGGTATAGAGCGGGAACAGTTCGCATTTGCAACTGTAACCGCAGAGGATCAGCAAAAAGGCGGTCTTCAGGTAGAGGGCGTTGCTGCCCGGGGCCGCGGCGGCTACGGCCTCGTAGCCGAGCGACTCGCATTTGGTCGCAGCGGCCAGCAGCAGGATGCCCAGGTAGGCCATGGCGATACCTGTCGAGCAGACGAAGACGTATTTCCAGGCCGCTTCGAGCGCCTGGGCCGTGCGGCGGTGGTAGATGATGCCCGCCGAACAGAGCGTGGTGGCTTCGATGAAAATCCACGTCACGGCGAGGTTCGAGGCGAAATAGGCCCCCGCGATGGCCGTGGTGAGGAGCATCAGGAGTCCCGAGTAGGTGCGGACCTGGCTGAAACTGCAATCGTGGAGGCTGGCCTTCGAGTGGAAGAAGGCGAAACCGGAGACGATGCAGAGCAGTGCGTAGAAGAGCGTACCCGGAGCGTCGAAGGTGAACCAGGCGGCCGAAGTCTGCCCGTAGAGTCCTCCGGCGGCGATCCAGACGGCAAAAGCAGCCTGCACGGCGTAGAAGACGATGCCCGCGAGGCGCAGCACGCTTTCGCGGCGGGCCGTGAAGGCCGCTGTGGCGACGAGGATGCTGAGGATGAGGTAACAGATCATGGCGTCAGTCTTTTACGTTGGTGAGCGAATCGGCGTCGTCGGCGTGGAGCTTGTCGTCGATCTTGGTGAAGAAGATGCCCAGCATCAGCACCGAGATGAGGATGTCGAGCAGGATGGCGAAGTTGATCAGCAGCGGCATCTCGACGCCGATAGCCGTCGAAAAGAGGAACACGCCGTTTTCGATCACGAGGAAGCCGATCATGTGCGAGAAGATGCGGCGGCGCATGACGATCAGGATCAGGCCGCTCAGCAGCGAATAGAGGGCTACGCCGAAGAACACCAGGTCGATGGTCGTGTCGGCGATGTAGTAGGTGACAGAGGCGCTCACGGCCAGCGCCATGAGCGACAGCAGGAGCGATCCCGACTGTGTCGAGCCGGAGCGGCTCACGCGGTTGATCTTCGTGCGGCGAATGACGGCGAAGAGCATTCCCGGGACGAGGATGCCTTTGAAAAGCAGGGTTTCGAGGCCGATGAAGGCCAGCTCGGCGGGGTTGATCGCGTGCAGGCGCACCAGTGCGATGGCGAATAGCAGCCACCCCTGAAGGCCGATCAGCGACGCGAAGTTGCGGAACCGTTCGGTGATCGCCAGGTAGACGAGCGTCACGACATAGAGGATAATCAGCGGCAGAATCATTGGATACCGATGTTAAGTTGCAGCAGGTAGCCCGTGAAGAAGACCAGGGTGGCCAATGCGGCGACGGTGAGAATGAATGTGGTGTTGCGGGCGAGTTTGTTGCGGGCCTGGGTCGATTCGACGATGCCCACCGAAAGTCCTGTAATCAGCACTGCGAGCGGGGCCGCCGCCCACCAGCGGGGACAGCAGGTCGCGGCGACGGCGTTGGCTGCGATCACCGACAGTGCGGCGGTTTTGAGCCATCCGGCCATCTTGATGAACGCCAGGTCGACGCCGCAGTAGTCGAGACACATCACCTCGTGGATCATCGTCAGTTCGAGGTGCGTGCGGGGATCGTCGACCGGCACGCGCC
Source organism: Alistipes sp. D31t1_170403_E11 (assembly GCF_015553985.1). NCBI lineage: Bacteria > Pseudomonadati > Bacteroidota > Bacteroidia > Bacteroidales > Rikenellaceae > Alistipes > Alistipes sp. D31t1_170403_E11. The sequence continues at coordinate 463,765 of NZ_JADNHQ010000004.1, forward strand.
CGGCTTCGGTGAAGACGATCTTCGTCAGCACGTAGGCTGCGAGCAGCAGCACGACGACGAGCTGCACGCCGTTCACGGCGTCGCCGGAGAAGATCGCGGCGAAGGAGGTGTAACCCGACAACAGGGCCAGCGTGCCGAAGACCAGCATCAAGGCCGGTTCGACAAGTGCGCCGTACAACGCTTCGCGGCTGGCGCCCATGCCTTCGAACGAACTTCCGGTGTCCATGGCCGCCAGGATGAGGGCCACACGGCCCAGGGCCAGCAGGTAGGCGAAGGCGACGAGGTCGCCGTCGAACGAGAGCACCGGCGGCAGGTCGCCGACGGGGATCAGCAGTGCGGCGACGAGCGCCGTGCCGAGCATGACCGACGGAGCCGTGCGGAACAGCGCCGTAGTGGTAGGGGAGTAGACGGCGCCTTTGCGCAGCAGCAGGCGTACGTCGTAGAGGTGCTGGGCGAAACGGATGCCCTTGCGGCCCGCCAGGAGCGCCCGGGTGCGGTTGATCAGACCCGGAATCGCGAGGGCTGCCAGCAGGAGCAGAAGTGTATTGAGTACTGCCATCTTTATATCATGTTAAATACCGACAACAGGAACACCAGCCCCAGGAAGGCCAGTGCGAAGAGGATGTAATGGTTGATCTTGCCCGTGCGCAGGCGCATCACGCGCTGGTTGATCATACGCAGCAGTTCGACCCACCAGGCGGAGAAGAGTTTGCCGATGCGGTCGCGGTGGCCGATGTCGAACGTGTGGGCCGCAGGGAAGATTTCGCCCTTGCCCACGGGGGAGCCTTCGCCGCTGTTCTGGGTCAGCGACGTGGCGATGGACTGCAACCCTTCGGAGAAGGATTCGCCCGTGTACTGCATCCTCACGTTGGGCGCGGTGAAGCCGCAGCCCCAGGTGGGGCCTTTGGCGACGGTGCGTGTGCGCAGGGTGCGGCGGCGGAGCCAAAGCAGCAGGCATACCACGGCAATCAGCAGCCATGCCGTGCGTCCTACGGCGGAGAGCGTGGGCGAGAGCAGCCAGTCGGCGGCGTCGGCAGGGGTGCGGAGGAAGAAGCCTGCGGCGCGGGTCACGGCCGAGACGGCCGCCCGGGGGAAAAGCCCGACGAAGAGGATGCCTGCGAGCGGCAGGGCCATGGCGGCGATGCGGAAATTGTCGGCTTCGGTCGATTCGGCGACCTCGTGGGTGCGGGGCGAGCCGAGGAAGACCGTGCCGTAGAGTTTGGTGAAGGCCATGACGACGAGCCCGCCGATCAGGGCCAGTGCGGCCAGTCCGGCGGCGGAGGCCAGCACGTTGCTGCCCGAAGCGATGCCGTCGAGCATCCCGAGGTAGATGAGCAGTTCCGAGATGAAGCCGTTGAGGGGCGGCAGGGCGCAGATGGCCACGGTCCCCGTGAGGAAAAGGATTGCCGTGAGGGGCATATGCTTCGCCACTCCTCCCAGCGCATCGAGCGACGTGGTGCGGGTTTGCGAGAGGAGGTTGCCCGCGCCGAAGAAGAGCAGGGTCTTGAACAGCGAGTGGTTGAGCGTGTGCAGCAGGGCGCCCGCGATGCCGCACAGCGCGACGAGCTGGTTGCCCGATGACTTACCCAGCGCGGCGATGCCGAGGCCGATGAGGATGATGCCGACGTTCTCGATCGACGAGTAGGCCAGCAGGCGCTTTACGTCGTTTTGCAGGACGGCGAGGATCACGCCCCAGACGCCCGTAACGATGCCTACGGTGAGCAGGATCACCCCTGCGGTGTGCAGGGCGGGCTGTTCGCCCAGCGCAGCCGTGACGCGCAGCAGGCCGTAGATGCCCGTCTTGATCATCACGCCCGACATCAGGGCCGAAACGTGGGACGGGGCTGCGGGGTGTGCTTCCGGGAGCCAGACGTGCATCGGGAAAAGGCCCGCCTTCATGCCGAAGCCGAGGAGGAAGACGATGAGCAGCGGCAGGGCCGGTTCGGTGCGGAAATATTCGCCCAGCGCGCTGAACGAGGCGGCGCCGCAGACGGCGTCGAGCCGCACGAAACCCACGATGAGCAGCACGAAGCCGATGTGCATCATGATCAGGTAGGAGAGCGCCGCACGCCGGACCTCGCGACGCTGGGCGTCGAAAAGGATCAGCAGGAACGACGCCACGGTCATCAGTTCCCAGAAAAAGAGGAACGAGAAGCCTCCGTCGGAGAGGACCACGCCCAGCATGGCGTAAAACATCACCACCAGCGCCGTGTAGTGCAGCGAGATGTGGGCCGGGGATTTGCTTCGGAGGTAGTGCTCGAGGTAGCCCCGCGAGTAGAGCACTGCGGAGACCGCACCGACCGAAATGATTAAAACGAACAGCGCCGAGAGGCTGTCCATCGAGCCGGTGTCGCCGCCGAAAATCGTGCCGGGGATCGACCACAGCAACTCGTGGGCGGTTCCGGCGAGCACCCCGACGGCATGCGCCGAGCACGACAGGGCTCCGACGGCCGTGAGGGCCAGTGCGGTCCAGACTTTGGACCGCAGCGGCGCGGCAAAAACGGCTGCCGCCACCACCCCCAGGGCGAGAAGTGAATAGAGAAAAAACATATTTCGCAATTATTGTATTCCTAACCGTTGACCACCGCTGCCATGACCACAGCCGTGAGGGCCGCGGTCTCGGTGCGCAGGCGTTGCTGCCCGAGGGTGATCTCTTCGAAACCGTTTGCCAGCGCAAAATCGATTTCCGCAGGTGAAAAATCGCCTTCGGGACCGATGAAAACCAGGGCCGCCTCTCCCGGACGGAGTGTCCGGGCCAGGTAGGCTTTGCCGGCGGGCGACTGGGCCGGGGCGCAGTGGGCGATGAACTTCCGGCCTTCGAACGGGCGCAGCACCGCTTCGCGGAAGGGCGTGAGCGGTTCCAGCAGCGGCCGGTAGGCTTTGAGCGATTGTTTGAGCGCCGCGGTGACGACCTTTTCGCCCCGTTCGGGTTTGAAGACCCGGCGTTCGCTGTGTTCCGTTTCTAACGGGATGAACGCCGTGACGCCTACTTCGGTGGCTTTTTCGAGAAACCATTCGAAGCGGTCCGAGTTTTTGGTCGGCGCGACGGCCATCGTCAGCGCGTAGGGCAGTTTTTCGAATCCGGCTTCGGTGCTGACAACCCGCACGGTACAGCGTTTGGGGTTGTCGTCGGTGATTTCGCAACAAAATAAATTGCCCCGTCCGTCAGTTATATGAATGCGCCCGCCACGCTGGAGCCGCAGTACTCGGATGCAGTGTTTCGACTCCTCCTCGCTCAGCGTATGGAGCGGGGGAACGATGTCCGGCGCGTAAAAGAGTTGCATGTTGGAGACGTATTATTTATTTTATTTACAGATTTTTATTATAACTTTGTCAAATAATGCGCGACAAAGTTACATAAAATAACACGATCGATGAAACGTATCACCGCTTTATTAACACTTTTTCTGGCTATGACATTCGTATCCTGCAAGTCCGGGAAAACCGTAGGTGAAAATCCATTTTTCTCTGCCTGGGAAACTCCCTACGGCGTGCCGCCGTTCGATAAGATCGAACCCGGGCACTTCCTGCCCGCGCTCGAACGCGGCATGTCACTGCACGAGGCCGAGATCGACGCCATCACGTCGAACAACGACGCCCCGACGTTCGAGAACGTCATCCTCGCCTACGACAATTCGGGGAAAATGCTTTCGCAGGTAGAGTTGATTTTCGGGATGCTCTGCGCCGCGGAGAATACCCCGGCCATGCAGGCGCTTGAGGAGCAGGTGATGCCCCTTATGGCGGCGCACAGCGATAAGATCCGCCTCAACGAAAAACTTTTCGAACGCATCCGGGCGGTTTACGACCAGCGCGCCGCGTTGGGTCTCGACGCCGAACAGAGCCGCCTGCTGGAGAAGACCTACCGCGATTTCGTACGTGCGGGAGCGCTGCTCGACGCGGAGCAGAAGGCGCGCCTGAAGGCGATCAACGAGGAGTTGTCGCTCACGTCGGTGAAATTCGGACAGAACATCCTGGCCGAGAACAACAACTATGCGCTGGAACTTACGGCGGCCGACCTCGACGGGGTTCCGGTTTCGGCCCGCGATCAGGCCCGCGACAAGGCCGAGGCGATGGGGCGGAAGGGTAAATACGTCTTTACGCTGCACAAACCCAGCCTGATCCCGTTCCTGACCTATGCTTCGAAGCGCGAACTGCGCGAGGAGATTTACAAAGCCTATATCAACCGCTGCAACAACGGTGACCAGTACGACAACAAGCAACTGATCAACGACTTCATCCGCCTGCGTACGGAGAAGGCCCACCTGCTGGGTTATCCGTCGTACGCCGCCTACGTCGTGGCCGACCAGATGGCCGGAACGACCGACGCCGTGTACGGCCTGCTGGAGGAGATCTGGACCCCGGCGCTCGAAAGCGCCAAGGGCGAGTTGTCCGAGATGGAGGCGTTGTTCAAGAAGGACTTCCCCGACGGCGAGTTCGCTTCGTGGGACTGGTGGTATTACGCCGAGAAGGTCCGCAAACAGAAATATGCGCTCGACGAGGAGATGCTGCGGCCCTATTTCTCGCTGGAGAACGTGCAGGGAGGCATTTTCTTCCTGGCCAACCGCCTTTACGGCATCACGTTCCGGCCGATCGTCGTGCCGCTGTACCACCCCGACGCCACGGCTTACGAGGTGCTCGATGTCGACCAGTCGCACCTGGGCGTACTCTATTTCGACTACTTCCCGCGCGACGGCAAGAGCCAGGGCGCCTGGTGCGGCAATTATGTCGAGCAGACTTACGAGGACGGCAAGCGTGTGGCGCCCGTGGTGTCGATCGTCTGCAACTTCACGCGCCCGGTGGGCGATACCCCCGCGCTGCTGACGCTCGACGAGACCGAGACGCTGTTCCACGAGTTCGGACATGCGCTCCACTTCCTGTTCCACGACGTGAAGTACCGCGGCCTCACGGAGGTCGAAGGCGACTTCGTGGAACTGCCTTCGCAGTTGATGGAGAACTGGGCGTTCGACTCCGAAGTGCTGAAGCAGTATGCCGTTCATTACCGCTCGAACGAGGTGATCCCGAAATACCTGGTCGAAAAACTGCACCGCAGCGAACTCTTCAACCAAGGGTTTATGACGACCGAACTGATCGCTTCGTCGCTTTCGGACATGGATATCCATTCGATGACCGAGTATGCGCCTTTCGACCCGATGGAGTTCGAGCGCAAGTCCCTGACCGAAAAACGCGGACTGATCCCGCAGATCGAGCCGCGCTACCACTATCCCTATTTTTCGCACATCTTCGACGGGGGCTACTCGGCAGGCTACTATTTTTATACGTGGGCCGAGGTGCTCGACAAGGATACGTTCGAGGCTTTCCGCGAGAGCGGCGACCTGTTCAACAAGAAGATCGCCGACGATTTCCGCCGCAAGGTGCTCGCCCGCGGCGGTTCGGAGGACGGTATGACGATGTACCGCGATTTCCGCGGCAAGGACCCCGACAAGAAAGCGATGCTCCGCAGCCGCGGCCTGCTGGACGAACCCGAACCGTCCGATGAAGACGCCGCGCCCGCTGCCCCCGAAATCTGACCTGTAACCCATCGAGAAGAAACCGCATAACTGATATAAAATGAAAAAAGCACTGGTAATTATGGCATTTTCCGCTATGGCGGCAGGCTGCGCCGACAATTCGATCCCCAAAGCGCAACTGCCCGAACTTGATCTGTCGAATCCCCTCCTGGCGGCGTGGAATACGCCCCACCAGACCCCGCCGTTTTCCGAGATCGAACTTTCGGACTATGAACCGGCGTTCGACGCTGCGATCGCCTGCTCGCGCGCCGAGGTGGATGCGATCGTCAACAACCCCAAAAAGCCGACCTTCGGCAATACGATTGTGGCGCTGGAGCGCCAGGGGGAGTTGCTGAACCGCATTTCGGGCATTTTCTTCAACCTGCTCGAAGCCGACACGTCGGACGAAATGCAGGAGATCGCCCTGCGTGTGCAGCCCAAACTGACCGAGTTCTCGAACGACCTTTCGCTCAATCCCGAGCTGTTCGCCCGGGTAAAATATGTTTACGAGCATCCGGGACGCCTCAAAAAAGAGGATAAAAAGCTGCTCGAAGACACCTACCAGGGTTTCGCGCGCAGCGGTGCGGCCCTGTCCGATGCCGATAAAGAGCTTTACCGCAAGTACTCCTCCGAACTCTCGGCGCTGACGCTCCAGTTCGGGCAGAACGCACTGGCCGGAACCAATGCCTTCACGCTCAACATCACCGATCCGAAGGTGGTGGCCGAACTGCCTGCTTTCGTGAAGGAGGGTATGGCCGCCGATGCCAAGGCCCGCGGCGAGAAAGGCTGGACCGTGACGCTGCAACAGCCCAGTTACCTGCCGTTCATGACCTATTCGTCGAACCGGGACCTGAAAGAGAAACTCTGGCGGGCCCGCAGTACGATCGCGCTGGGCGGCGAGTTCGACAACTGCGAAAACGTGAAAAAGATCGCCAACACGCGTCTGAAAATCGCCAACCTGCTGGGTTACAAATGCTATGCGGATTATGTGCTCGAACGGCGCATGGCCGAGAACACCCCGACGGTCAATGCTTTCCTCGAAGAGTTGCTGACGGCGACCAAGTCCTATGCCGATGCCGACTACCGCATGGTGAGCGACTACGCCGCATCGCTCGGCTTCAAAGGACAACTGATGCCCTGGGACTGGTCTTACTACACCGAAAAATACAAGGATGAGAAATATGCCCTGAACACCGAGTTGGTGAAACCTTACCTGAAACTCGAAAACGTGAAGAAGGGCGTCTTCATGCTGGCCAACAAGCTCTACGGGCTGAATTTCACGCCCAACGACAAGATCGGGGTTTACCATCCCGACGTGACGGCTTACGACGTGACGGACGAGAGCGGCCGTTTCATGGCGGTCCTCTACCTCGATTTCTTCCCCCGCGAATCGAAGCGTTCGGGGGCGTGGATGACCGAGTTCCGCGGCGCGAAGATCGAAGACGGCGAGGAGACCCGTCCGCTGGTGTCGCTGGTGATGAATTTCACCAAGCCGACCGAAACGGCCCCCTCGCTGCTGACGTTCGATGAACTGGAAACCTTCCTGCACGAGTTCGGCCACGCCCTGCACGGCATGCTGGGCGAGGGCAAATACGAATCGCAGACCGGAACGAGCGTATACCGCGACTTCGTGGAGCTGCCTTCGCAGTTGATGGAGAACTGGGCTACCGAGAAGGAGTTCCTCGACCTGTGGGCCGTGCATTACGAGACCGGGGAGCCGATTCCCGCCGATCTGGTCGACCGCATCGTCGCTGCGCAGAATTACCTGGCTGCTTACAGCAATGTCCGCCAGTTGTCGTTCGGCCTGACCGACATGGCATGGCATACGCTCACGGAGCCTTTCGAAGGCGACGTGGTGGAGTTCGAAGCTGCTTCGATGACCCCGACGCAGGTACTGCCCGTCGTTCCCGGAACGGCGATGGCCCCCTCGTTCGGACATATCTTCTCGGGCGGTTATGCGGCCGGGTATTACGGCTACAAGTGGGCCGAGGTACTCGAAGCCGACGCCTTCTCGCTCTTCAAGGAGAAAGGCATCTTCAACCGCGAAGTGGCGTCGTCGTTCCGCGAGAATGTCCTCTCGAAGGGCGGCACGGAGCATCCGATGGAGCTCTACGTGCGTTTCCGCGGCCACAAGCCCGAAACCAAAGCCCTCATCGAGAAAATGGGACTCGGAAAATAACGAATCCGCATGCTGTCAGCAAAGGAGGGCCCGCGGGCCCTCCTTTGCTTTATCCCCGGGGTGGAACCGCAAATTGCTGTTTCCGAATTATTTTTCGTATCTTTGCAAACTGGGAAGAGAATTTTTTTGACTACACCTATGCTTGAAAAATCGAATGCAGCATTGATCGAGGCGATCCATGCACATACGCCGCACCATTCGAATCCGGCCGTGATGCTCATGGATATCCTGAATATAGGCCGCGAAGCTGCTTACCGCAGACTGCGCGGCGAAGTGCCGTTCACCTTCGGCGAGGCATGTCTGCTGTGTGCAGAAATGCACTTTTCGCTCGACCGGGTATTGGGGCTGGCGGCAACGGAGAACGTGTCGTTCCAACTCAAATTCAAGGAGTTTACATCGCCGCTCGAAACCTATAACGAGATCTTGGAGCGTGACATCGCCTTTATGCGCGAAGTGTCGTCGGATCCCGTGACCGAATTCGCAACAGCCAGCAATTCGCTGCCTGCGGAATTTTACGGCAAATACGAGAATCTGAACCGTTTCAAACTCTTCAAGTGGCTCTACCAGCACGAGGTGGGCGATCCGGCGGTGAGGACCTTCGAGGAGTTGAAACTCCCCGAAAAACTGCAGCGCAACTGCCAGGAATATGTCGTGTGGGCGCAGTCGGTCGCGACGACCTACCTGATTTTCGACGACAGTAATTTCATGCACTGGCTCAACGCCCTGCGTGCATACCGGGAGATGCACCTGATTTCGCCGGAGAGCGTCCGGGTGCTGCGGGACGAGTTGTTCGGGATGCTCGACGAAATGGAGAAACTGGCCGTCAACGGGGAATTTCCGAACGGGAACAAGGTCTTCCTGTACCTTTCGGATATCGACCTCGAATCGTCGTACAGCTATGTCACGACCAGTAAACACCAGGCCGTGAACATCGGGTTGTTCTCGCTGAACGGGCTGCGGACGCCCGATCCGCAGATGTATGAATATGTGAAAAAATGGATTAAGACCCAGAGCCGGTTTTCGACGCTCATATCCGGCAGCGGAGAGCTGCGGCGCATCCACTATTTCAAGCGCCAGCGCGAAATCGTCAGTTTGCTGGGCTAAGGGCGGAGGGTTCGTACAGGTACAAAAAGAAAGGGGAGGATTTCCCAACCCTCCCCTCCGAAGCTTCCGGATGTGCGGAACATAGTTGCGTCACTGTTTAGCAATCCTTCCAACTTCTGTGGGCGTCACTACATGCAAACTGAATTCTTCATAGTCCCTCTCGGAACTGATACAAACGTACTCCATTTCATCGGAAGAACCAAGTCGGAAAACGAAATATTTCATCGTGTTATGTTCTAATTTCGTGGATAAAATTTTTTGTTGCATCTTAGTTTTCGAAATGCGACGATCCCGTGTCGGCTATTTTCGATATTCGAAACAAACGCTGTTTTTTCGTCCCGAATTTCGAAATGCGCTTTTTGTAGGATGCTCCGGTGAAAAAAGACTAAATTTTGCACAGACTGTAACCAAGTAGTAAAAAATTATTACTTTTACCCCGCCTGTTCATGTTCGGCGATTTCCATGGAAGACGAAAGAATACTGCTTGAAAAACTTGCCCGCGGCGACCGTGCGTCGTTCGACGCTCTCTATATGAGGTATGCGGCGAAGACGGAGGAATTCCTGTGCCGCATGCTCAAGGACCGGGCCGAGGCCGAGGACATCACCCACGACCTGTTCCTGAAAATCTGGCAGAACCGCACTTCGATGGCTGGCGTTACCGTGTTTGGCCCTTATCTGTTCCGGATGGCCCGCAATGCCGTCTACGACCGTTTCGACAGCCGTACGGTGCGGATGAACTTCGCCAAACAGGTCAATTTGCTGCCCGAATACGAATTGCCCGACGTGGACAACCGCGACCTGCTGCTGCTGATTCAGTTGGCCGTGGAGAAGATGCCCGGGCAGCGCCGTCGTATTTTCCGCATGAGCCGTGAGGAGGGAATTGCCAACGAGGAGATTGCCCGGCAGCTCTCGATCAGCATCCGTACGGTCGAAAACCAGATTTCGAGGGCCCTCTCCGAGCTGCGCAAACTCGTCACACTGATCCTGTTCTTCATCTAAAAAAAACTTTTTTGTTTTTCAGGCGTGCGTATCGTACGCTCAAACCGTCTTATCTATGAAACGGGAAAGATTGTTATGTCTGTAAATCGAGTAAAAAACATTATTGAGACCTTCCTCGGCAACGATATGCCCCGGGAGGTGCAGCAGCGCTTCGCGGGCTGGCTGCGCGATCCTGCCTCGCGCGACGAGAAGGAGCGGGAACTGGAAGCGTATTGGAACGGACTCCATGTCGAAGAGCATGCGGGCCGGGAGCGCAAACTCGAACGGCTCCACGAGGCGATGCGCCGCGACGAGAGGTTCCGCCTGCGCCACATTCGGCGCATCGTAGCTGCTGCGGCCGCCGTACTGCTGTTCGCGATCGGGGCAAACTACGTCGTCGTGAAAAATTACCTGCAAACGAAAGTGCAGACCAATATCGTGACTTCGGCCCACGACAAGGGCGAGTATATGCTGCCCGACGGTACGCAAATCTGGCTCAATGCCGGGAGTGTGCTCCGTTATTACGGCGACCTGAAAGGACGCCGCAGGGTGGTGGAGCTCAGCGGCGAGGGATTCTTCAAGGTACGGCACGACGCGGAACGTCCCTTCATCCTGCAGATGAACGACATGAATATCGAGGTGCTCGGTACGGAGTTCGACGTGATCAACTACGAGGAGTTCGCCACGACGGAAGCGATCCTTTGCAGCGGCAGTATCCGCGCTTACGGCGGCCGCCTGCCGGCGCCCGTGACGCTGAAACCCGGCGACAGGCTGGTTTTCGACAAGAAGAGCGGCCGGGCCTCGCGCTCGGCGGTTTCGACGCAGAACTACTCGCAGTGGATGGGCGGCTCGCTGTCGTTCGACGATACGCCGCTGGGCGATATTCTCACCAATCTCGAACGCTGGTATGCCGTCGAGATCGACGCGCCGGACGAGTGGGTGCAGCACGTACGCATGTCGTTCAAACTGGACCGCAAGGAAAATATCGAGGAGATACTCAAAGCCATGTCGCTCGTCGTGGAGATGGACTATGTCTGCGCCGGGCGTCACATAACGATCATTCCCAAACACCCGAAAAAACAATAAAAATACGCGCCTATGTAGAAAGGACCTGGACTTTCCCGCTTTCACATCCGGAACACCGACCCCGTTCCGGGCCATTTTTACCATCACCTAAATTACAAACCCATGCGTAAACTTATCCAAGCCAAAATCCTTGGTGTAGCCCTGCTATTGCTGTTACTGGCCACGGGAGGACGGGCCCAAACTCCCCCCCCCCACGGTGAGCATCACTAAGGATAATGTCTCTATCGAGCAGGTTCTAAAAGAGATAGAGCGACTTACCAATTACACGTTTTTCTATAACAACGGCGATTTCGACCTCAAACGGATCGTTTCCGTCTCGGTTGTCCGCAAGCCCGTGGCCGATGTGGTGCGCGAGATGCTGCCCGACTGTTCGTGCCGTTTTGAAAACCGCCGCATCATCCTCGTCAAGAACGCTGCGCCCCAGCGCCAGACGGTGAAGGGCGTCGTCAAGGACGAGAAGGGCGCGCCCGTGATCGGTGCGACGGTGCTGCTCACCGACGCCGGGCAGACCCGTGGCGTTTCGACCGACCTGAACGGTAATTTCACCCTCACGGTTCCGGCCCTTACGCCCGAAGCCTTGATCGAGGTGTCGTTTATCGGTTTCGACTCCTACAAATCCACCGTCGGCAGCCGCACGTTCTTCGATGTGGTGCTGACTTATGCCCAGCAGAGCATCGACGAAGTGGTCGTGGTGGGTTACGGCGTGCAGAAGAAGGCCAACCTCACGGGAGCCGTGGCAACCGTATCGCAGAAGGAACTGAAAGACCGTCCCGTGTCGAACGTGGGCCGCGCCTTGCAGGGCGTAATCCCCAACCTCAACGTGACGCTCTCGTCGGGCCAGCCCGGAGCCGGAGCCACCTACAACATCCGCGGTACGACCTCGCCCAACGGCGGTAACCCGCTGGTGCTGATCGACGGCGTGGAAACCTATCCCGACCGCATCAACTCGAACGACATCGAGTCGATCACCGTCCTGAAGGACGCTTCGTCGGCCGCCATCTACGGCGCCCGCGGAGCCTTCGGCGTGATCCTGATCACGACCAAGAGCGGTAAATACAACGAGAAGGCCGAGGTGTCGTACAACGGCTATTTTTCGGTGTCGAGTCCCACGACTTCGACCGACTACGAGACCCGCGGCTACTATTCGGCCAAGATCGCCGACTTCTTCATGATGTCGACGCAGAATACGCCCTACACCTCTTATACCGATGCCGATTACAAGGCCCTCTGGGAGCGGCGTAACGACAAGACCGAGAATCCGGCGCGTCCGTGGGTGATTACCGACAAGCGCAACGGCCGCCAGCAGTATGTCTACCTGGCTAACTTCGACTGGTACAACTACCTCTACGACGACAGCCGCCCGACGTGGGACCACAATATCAACATCAAGGGCGGAACCAAATCGCTGTCGTACATGGTCAGCGGGCGCTACTACCAGCAGAAAGGCGTCAACCGCATCGAGCCCGACATGTTCAAGTCCTATAACTTCCGCGTGAAGCTGCAGGCCGAGATCAAACCGTGGCTGACCATCGCCAGCAACACCAAGTTCTTCCAGTCGAACTACAAATATTACGGTTACGAGGACGAGTACAACAACTTCCGCAAACCCACGCTGCATGCGCTGGCGTCGTTCGTGCCGGTGAATCCCGACGGAACGGCCGTGTCGCACACGTCGGTGACCAACTCTTCGACCCACTACCTGATGGACGGTTACAGCGCCATGATGCAGAAGGGAAAGAGCTTCGGCAACAAGAAGACACAGGAGATCACCACGACGTTCGAGGCCACGTTCAAGCTGCACAAGAACTTCAACGTCAAGGCCGATTTCAGCTATACGCAGGGTTACCTGCACAACGACTACCGCAGCGTCAATGTCCAGTATTCGCAGTATCCGGGCGAGGTGATGACCGAACCCGAGGGCAGTTTCCCCAATAAATACAAGGAGGTCGTGTGGGACCAGAACTACTACGTCGCCGATGTCTACGGAACCTACAACAAGTCCTTCAACGAGAAGCACAACCTGACGGTTATCGGCGGTTACAACTACGAAGCCAAGTATTTCCGCGACCTTACGGCGGCTAACGACGGCCTGCTGTCCGAGGATCTTTCGGACTTCAACCTGGCCAAGGGAACCAACAACTTTACGCTCAACGGCGGGCGTAACGAGTATGCCATCATGGGCTTGTTCTATCGTGTGGCTTACGATTATAAAGGCAAGTACCTGGCCGAGGTCAACGGCCGTTACGACGGTACGTCGCGCTTCCCGCGCGGCAAGCGTTACGGCTTCTTCCCCTCGTTCTCGGCAGCTTACCGCATCAGCGAAGAGGCTTTCTTCGAACCCCTGCGCAAGACGGTCGACAACCTCAAGATACGCCTTTCGTACGGTTCGCTCGGCAACCAGCAGATCGGTTACTACGATTTCATCCAGACCATCACGACCAAGGGTTCGATGAGCGATTACTCGTTCGACGGCACGGCGCTCGGGCAGCATGCCACGGTGAGCGATCCCGTGTCGGGCGACCAGACCTGGGAGAAGGTCGTTTCGAAGAACCTCGGACTCGACCTCAATATGTTCAGCAACCGTCTGTCGCTCACGGCCGATTTCTACATCCGCGATACGAAGGGTATTCTCGGAACAGGCAAGAAGCTGCCTTCGATCTACGGTGCTACGGAGCCGCAGGTCAACTCCAGCGACCTGCGCACGAAGGGTTACGAACTGGTGCTCGGCTGGCGCGACTCGTTCAAACTGGCGGGAAGCACCTTCAGCTACGGCATTACGGGCTCGTTCTCGGACTATACGGCCAAGTATACCAAGTGCGACAACCCTTCGGGGCTGATCAACCAGCCTTATGTGGGCCAGAAATACGGCGAAATATGGGGCTATAAGGTCGACGGACTGTTCCGCACCGACGAGGAGGCTGCCGAATACGCTTCGCGGATCGACCTCTCGACCGTGGCGGCGGGTTACTACTCCGCAACGGGCGCTTACGGCAAAGGCGTGCGCGCCGGCGACATCAAGTACCTCGACCTGGACGGCAACAACATCGTCAACGGCGGTGCGGGTACGCTCGACGATCCGGGCGACCGCCGTGTGATCGGCAACTCGTCGCCCCGCTACCAGTACGGACTCACGCTCAACTTCTCGTGGTATGGATTCGACTTTTCGGTGTTCATGCAGGGCATCGGCCGGCTGGACTGGTATCCCGGCGCGGACAACCTGCGTTTCTGGGGCCCTTACAGCCGTCCCTATGCGACGTTCATTCCCAAAAACTTCATGAGCCAGGTGTGGAGCGAGGACAATCCCGACGCTTACCTGCCGCGTGCCCGCGCCTACACGTCGCTCAATGCGTCGTCCGGTACGGCTTACTATACCAACGACCGCTATCTGCAGAACCTGGCTTACTGCCGCCTGAAAAACCTTACGGTCGGCTACACGATTCCCAAGCGGCTGACCTCGAAGGTCGGCATCAAGGAGTGCCGCGTCTATTTCAGCGGCGAGAACCTTGCTACGTGGAGTGCCCTGAAAAACGATTTCCTCGATCCCGAGCAGGCTGCTGCTGACAAGGACAAGAAGTCGAACGTCTATCCCTGGTGTAGGACCTACTCCGTGGGCCTGAACTTAACCTTCTAAAGCGACTGCCGTTATGAAAAAATACATTCTTTATCTACTTGCCGGAGTGGCTGCGTGCGGACTGAACAGCTGTGAGGATGCACTCGACCGCTTCCCGAAAGACAGGCTCTCTCCCGACGAATTTTTCCACACGGAAGAGGAGTGCCAGCTCTATACCAACGATTTCTATACCATTTTCCCCGCTGCCGGGACGATCTACGGCGAGACGGCGGATATCATTGCCAAAACCACGCTTACGAGCGAGGTGCTGGGCAACCGCACGATTCCGGCGAAGGCCGACAGTTGGAAATGGGAAAAACTGCGCGACATCAATTTCTTCCTGCAATACTCTTCCAACTGCACCGACGAGCATGTACGGCTTCAGTATGAAGGCGTGGCGCGTTTCTTCCGGGCTTACTTCTATTTTGAAAAGGTGAAGTACTACGGCGATGTGCCCTGGGTCGACCGTCCGATCGCTTCGGACGACCAGGAACTCTACAAGGGCCGCGATTCGCGCGAAATGGTGATGCAGAAGGTGATCGGGGACCTCGATTTCGCCATCGCCAACCTGCCTGCTGAAAAGTCGGTTTACCGCGTGACGCGCTGGACGGCGCTGGCGCTCAAGAGCCGCGTCTGCCTGTTCGAGGGAACCTTCCGCAAATACCATGGACTGGAGGGTTACGAAAGTTACCTTTCGGCGTGCGAGACGGCTTCGAAGCGCTTTATGACCGAGAGCGGTTATTCGGTCTATACGTCGGGGACTACGCCTTACCTCAACCTGTTCTCGTCGCTCAAAGCCATCGACACGGAGATCGTTCTCGCCCGGGCCTATAACACGGCTATCGGCCTGAAGCACGACGTAAACGGCTACCTGACGAGTATCACGATGGGACGCCCGGGCCTGCTGAAGAACATTGCCAACATGTACCTGATGAAGGACGGCACGCCTTTCACGGCGCAGCCCGGCTGGGAGACGATGCAACTGCCCGACGAGAGCAAAAACCGCGACGGCCGCTTCGCCCAGACGGTTCGCACGCCCGGCTACAAACGCATCGACGACACGGCCCTGTCGGCCCCGAACCTTGCGGCGACGATGACCGGCTATCAGTTGGTGAAATACCTGCAGGCGGCCAAGTACGATTCGTACAACGCATCGACGAGCGACATGCCGTTGTTCCGCGCGGCCGAGGTAATGCTCAACTATGCCGAGGCCAAGGCCGAACTGGGAACGCTGACGCAGGCCGACATCGACCTTGCGATCAAGCCGCTGCGCGACCGTGCGGGCGTTGTGAACCTCTCGCTCGAAGCAGCCAATGCCGCCCCCGACCCCTACCTGGCGTCGGCTGAAACGGGCTATGCCAATGTGACGGGCGACAACAAGGGCGTGATTCTCGAAATCCGCCGCGAACGTACTGTCGAACTGCTGATGGAGAACCTCCGCTACTGGGACATCATGCGCTGGAAGGAGGGCAAACGTTTCGAAAAGCCCTTCACGGGACTTTATTTCCCCGGCACGGGTTCCTACGACCTGAACGGCGACGGCGTGGATGACATCTGTATCTGGTCGGGCTCTAAGCCCTCGACCTCGGCGCCGGTGGTGTACGAACTCGGCAAGGAGATATTCCTCAGCGGGGGCGGGAGCGGTTACGTCATCGTTCACACGGACTATACCCGTACGTGGAACGAAGCGCGCGACTACCTCTATCCCGTGCCTACCGACGACCGGGTGCTGACACAGGGCGCCATTTCGCAGAATCCCGGCTGGAACGACGGCCTGAATTTCTAACCTGAAAAACGAAAGATCATGAAAATCAAACGATTCATATTGCTCGCCTTCTCCGGTTGCTGCCTCATGCTGTCCGGAGCGGCCTGCTCCGAACTGGACGGGGACAACTCCGATTTCGATTTCGGGGACATGACCTCTAACGAACCCGAGAATCCCTACGACGGGCAGGGTTACGACCGCCTGCCCAATTCGGTCCGGCTGGCGACCTACAACACCCATCGCTGCGAGGGGTGGACCCAGAACTCCGGGACCGACCGTGCGAACTATAACAACACGGCCAAGGTCATCTCGCTGATGGACCCCGACGTGATCGCGCTGCAGGAGTTGGACAAGAACACCACGTGGCATCCCAACGACCAGTTACGGGAGTTGGCGGACCGCACGGGCCTGCGTCCCTATTACTGCAAGACGATCGACTACCGCGGGGGTGAATATGGTATCGGCATCCTCTGCAAGGCGGCGCCCAAGACCACCTATGCCGGCGACCTGCCCGGTACGGAGGCCCGCAAGTTCTTCCTCGCGGAGTTCGACGATTACATCTTCATCGCCACGCACTTCTGTCACCAGGAAGAGGCGAACCGGCTGCGGTCGTTCGAGATCATCAGCGAGTATATCGCCACCAACTATGCTTCCTACACCAAGCCGATTTACCTGGCCGGCGACCTCAACACGTCGAAACTGCCGGCTGTGGCGCTCGAATCGTGGAAGATTATCAGCACCTCGGCCAATACCTTCGTGAATACCACTTCGCCGTCGCGCATCGACTATGTGCTCGTCTACACGGGCAACTCGCCGGAATACGAGGTGCTGGGGACAGCCGTGCCGTCGTATGAGGAGATCAACGTGATGACGGTTTCCGACCACCTTCCCGTATTGGTAGACCTCAAAAAGTAAGCATTATGAAGAACAGACTTTTAAATAGCTTTTTCCGGATCGCGGCAGCCTTCGCGCTGCTGCTCGCGGCCGGGGCGTGCAAAGACGGCGTGGACCTGCCCGGACAGTCGGTTTCGCTGAGCACGCATGCGATTCTCGCGCCGTCGTTCGCAACGACGCTCTCTTTCGACGTTGCGGCCAACTGCGACTGGACGATCTCCGTAGCGGGCGACGACACTTCGTGGGCCGAGCTTTCGAAGACAGAAGCCACGGGTATGGCTACCGTAGCGGTATCCATCGCCGAAAACGATACTTCCGGGGCCCGGACGCTGACGATCCGCGTTACGGCCAAACGGAACCCGTCGTTCGTGGAGGAGTTGTCTTTCGTGCAGGCTTCGTCGACGGCACAGGGTTACCTGAGCGTTCCGGACCTGCGGAAACTGGCCGCCGACGGCGATTACACGGTGACGCAGGATGTGAAGATGCGCGGAATCGTGGTGTCGAGTGTCCAGGACAACAATTATTATGACAACTGCATCGCGCTTCAGAGCGCCCTGAAAGCCAACTGCGGCATCACGCTGCGCACCGACGAGGTGCTCTACCGCAAACCGGGCGAAGAGCTGGAGATCGACCTGAAAGGCGCGGTCGTCGGGGTGAATGCCGCGACCGGCGTGATGGAGGTGAAGCCGGCTTCGGACGAGATGGTGAGCCGGACGGAGACGACGCAGGTGACGCCTGCGGCGATTCCCGTGACCTATGCCGAACTGATGTCCGGCGAGTATGAGTCGATGTACGTGACGCTTAATGTGCAGGTGGTGATCAGCGACATAAACAAGAAGCTGAGCGACAACGTCACCGTGCAGACGCAGGACGACGAACGGTTCGTGCTTTACGCCCGCCAGGCCAGCACGTTCGGTATCGACGCGGTTCCCGTCGGGAGCGGCCAATTGTGCGGCATTGCCGGAATTTACGACGGCGCTTATGCCGTGATGCCCTGTACGGAGAAGGACATTACGATGTCGTCGCCCCGTTTCGACGGCGGTATCGGGCTGCCTTACGTGCTTTCGATCATGACCAAGACGGCGACCAACGGCGACGGCAAGTATGTCTATTATTCCGGTTCGAACGGTACGGGTTCGATCGACGGCGTGGCCGTGACGGCCATGGACGGCACGGGGGCCAATATCACCGCCAAACTGAGCTCCTCGGGCGGCAATCTGGGCTTCCGCTACTGGAACGAGGGCAGCGGCCACCACAACCTGCCGATGAAGTCGTGGACCAGCGGCAAGGACAAGGACTATGCGCTCTTCACCTTCCCGCTCAACGAGGCGATCGACGGCGCGTTCCGCTTCTCGTTCGGATGGAGCGGATCGGGAACGGCTCCGGCCAACTGGACGCTCTCTTATTCGAATGACAATACCGTCTGGTATACGCCGGCCCCAACCGATGAACCGCATTTCGTGATTCCGCAGGGCAAGACGGTCGGCAGCGGTAAGAACTTCTTCTACTGGACGATCGACATTACCCCGCAGATACCGCTCGAACGCCGCGGAACGCTTTATATCCGGGTTACGCCGTTCAATCAGGTCACGGTGAACGCCGGAACGGTGGGTAACGGCGGTGAGATACGTCTCCATTCGTGCGTGGTCGTCGAGAAGATTCCCGCCTTCAATACCCAGAAACCGGCGGATGCGGTCTACTTCGAGCCGTTCGACCGCCTGACGACGGGACTCGACTACCGTCACGGCGACAAACTGGCCGGCATGCTCAACTTCTGCGGCAGCGACATCGCGACGTGGGATGCGGCGACGAAGAACGGTCTTTCGGGCAGCAATGTCCGCCAGCGTCCGGGATATGCCCAGATCGGTTTTGTCGAGACGCAGACCGTGGCCCAGGGTTCGTACACGAACAATACGGGCGCATTGCTGACCCCGGCTTTCGGGGTCTCGGGAACGCTGAAACTCTCGTTCGACGCGATGGCTTACAAGAACACTTCGGTGCATTCGAACAGCGGCGCCAAGGACATGAACGGCGACTTGAAGTCGGTAGTCGTCGAGGTGATCGGCGGCGGTACGATTGACGGCGCAGCGAAAAAGGTCGTGAGCGGTTTGACCTACACGGAATTTAAGAATTTCACGCTGACGATCGAGGGTGCGACGGCTTCCACGGCGGTGCGCTTCACGAGCGAACCGGCTTCGGGTCAGTTCTCGCGCTGGTTTATCGACGATATTTGCGTGATGAAGTAGGGTATTGTCCGATTTTTGAGGGAGTTCCGGCCGTTGGGTCCGGGACTCCTTTTTTTACGGCGTATAAAACATAAAAAAGGATGTTCGCGATGAACATCCTTTCTTGTGTTGAGCTACCAGGATTCGAACCTAGAATAACAGGACCAGAATCTGTTGTGTTACCATTACACCATAGCTCAATGATATTTTGGTGATGCAAAAGTAGAACTTTATTTTGCAAATGCAAAGAAAATTCCGAATTATTTTTCGTACATTTGCTTTAATCCCGGAAGGGAAAAACCGCTTGAAACTTAAAATTTACACAAAATCAGAAAATTATGGGAATTAAATTTCGGCTTATCGTCATGAACTTTCTCCAGTATGCGATCTGGGGCTCGTGGCTTATTTCGCTGGGCGCTTATCTGGGCGGCGGCCTCGACTTCTCGGGATTGCAGATCGGCAGTTTTTTCGCGACGATGGGGATCGCCTCGCTGTTCATGCCGGCCGTGATGGGAATCATCGCCGACAGATGGATTCCGGCGCAGAAACTGCTGGGCATCTGCCACCTTGTCAGCGGTGCGTTTCTGATTGCCGCAGCCTCGCAGACGGCCTATGCTCCGCTGTATAGCTGCATGCTGCTGAGCGTGATGTTCTACATGCCGACCATTGCCCTGTCGAACTCGGTGGCCTACAATGCCCTCGATCTGGCGAAGCTCGATACCGTGAAACACTTCCCGCCCATCCGCGTATGGGGAACCGTGGGATTCATCGCCGCAATGTGGTTCGTCGACCTGACGCACATCGGGGGCGTGCAGATCAAACTCACCGAGTGGCAGTTGTACGTTTCGGCCCTGCTGTCGTTCGTATTGGCGGTCTATTCGTTCTCGCTGCCCGGGTGTCCCGTCCAGCGCAGCGTGCAGAAGCAGTCGTGGGTCGATACGCTGGGCCTGCGGGCTTTCGCGCTCTTCAAGGAGAAGCGCATGGCCATCTTCTTTATTTTCTCGATGCTGCTGGGCGCTGCGTTGCAGATTACCAACGCTTTCGGCGACAGCTATATCCAGAATTTCGGCACGATGGCCGAGTATACCGATTCGGCGATCGTGAAGCACTCGGTAATTCTGCTGTCGCTGTCACAGATGTCCGAGACCTTCTGTATCCTGTTGATTCCCTTCTTCCTGAAACGCTTCGGCATCAAGAAGGTCATGCTGATCTCGATGCTGGCGTGGGTACTGCGCTTCGGATTCTTCGGAATCGGCAACCCCGGGTCGGGTGCGGCGTTCCTCGTACTTTCGATGATCGTCTACGGCGTAGCGTTCGACTTCTTCAACATTTCGGGGTCGCTCTTCGTCGAGAAGGAGACCAGCCGCGAAATCCGCTCTTCGGCGCAGGGTGTTTTCATGATCATGACCAACGGTTTCGGCGCTTTCTTCGGTTCGTATGCCGCGGGCGCCGTCGTGGATGCCTTCCATTGGCCCGATTCATGGTTCATCTTCGCAGGGTATGCGCTCGTGGTGGCGGTGGTTTTCGCCTTCGTCTTCAAATACAAGCACGACCCGGCTGAAATGGAGGGTGTGAAACACTGATCGGAATCCGGCGGCGGGGCAGACCTTGCCGCCGGGGTTCTTTTATTTGCGCAGGAGCATTTTGACATGGGGGATACCCGCTTCGAAGTATTCGCCGGAGACGGTTTCGAAACCCAGCGACGCGTAGAATTCCGCGAGGTGCTTCTGGGCTGAGATACGGACGGGCTGCGGGCCCCAGTGTTCGGCGATGTAGCGCAGGGCCTGGTGCATCGCCAGACGGCACAACCCGCGGCGGCGGTAGGAGGCGTCGACCAGCACCCGCCCGATGGAGGCTTCGGCGTAGACGATCCCGGCGGGAATGATGCGCAGGAAAGCCACGACGCGTTCCCCGTCCTCCATCCACAGGAACACGCTCTGCGGATCGACTGCATCTGCATCGGGGGCGGTGATGTGCTGTTCGAGGAAAAAGACGGCTTCCCGCGCCCGGACGATGCGGTGGTATTCGTCGGCGGAGAGGCGGCTGAAAGGACGGATGATGACGGGGTACATGGTTCTGGGAATTGAAATCGGTACAAAGGTACGAAAAAGCCGGGTAGGGCCAAAAAACGGATTTGTGCCGAGGTTCCGGCAAATAGAAGTGCCGTTAGGAAACCAAAGATACGTAAAAAATCGAATGATATGGATATGATTCGTGTGAATGATTCGAGCTGTATCCGCTGCGGCCGTTGTGTGAAGGTATGCCCTTCGCAGATTTTCGTGCAGGAGAAGGCGGGCGGCGACGTGACGCTGCACAAACCCGAAAACTGCATCGTCTGCGGGCATTGCGTGGCAGCCTGTCCCACGGGATCGGTGGAGCATGCGGAGTTCCCGGCAGGGCGGGTGCATGCGGCCGATTACGCCGCGATGCCTACGCCCGAACAGGTGGAACTGCTGTTGGCCGTGCGGCGTTCGAACCGCGCCCTTACGACGCGTCCCGTGCCGCAGGAGATGCTGGACCGCATCATCGCAGCGGCCGACCGTGCTCCGACGGCGAGCAACGCCCGCCAGTTGGGCTATACGCTGGTGACCGATCCGGCGCAGTTGCGCGCCATTGCGGAATATACGCTCGGGGTTTTCGGCAAACTCGAAAAGCGTCTGCTGCATCCCCTCGTGAAACCGTGGCTGAGCCGTATCGTGCCGGGGGTTTACCGCTACGTTCCGGTTTTCAAACGCCTGCGGCGCGAATATGCCGAAGGGCGCGACCGTATCCTGCGGGGCGCTACGGCGGTGCTGTTCATCCATGCCCCGAAGGCGAACCGTTTCGGGGCGGAGGATGCCAACCTGGCTTACCAGAACGCCTCGCTGATGGCAGAGGCGTTGGGCGTGAGTCAGATTTACATGGGATTCGTGCTGACGGCCCTGCGGCAGGACAAGCAGGAGAAACTGGCCGGGATGCTGGGGCTGGACGACCGCCGCATCTGCGCCGTGATGGCGCTCGGAATGCCGCAGTTCCGCTATCCCAACTACATCGACCGCGCGCCGGCGGAGGTGACGCGTAAATAAAAACATGAAAAGGCGGGGATGCGATCGAGCATCCCCGCTTTTTTTCCATAGACTCCTCTCGTTTACAGGTTCCAGTCGGAAAGCGTGTAACTGCTTTTCGGTGCGTAGGGCACATTGGCGAAGAAGGAGAAGCCTGTCAGGTTTTCGATCTCTTCTACGCTGCGGACGCTCCCCGTTATGCTCCAGCTTCCGGCGGCATGGTCGACCCAGAATCCGATGCATTGCAACTCGGAGGCGGCGCAGTCGACAACCCATTTGCCGCTTACCCGCGACTTCAATACCACTTTGTAGTAGCTCGTCGGCACGGGGCAGGCTTTTCCGCTGCCCTTGTTGTCGTAAACCAGGTTGTTTTTATTCGCAAAATACGCTCCCGTAACCACATAGAGCGTATCGCTCGAAGCCCATTGGCGCACTTTGCCTTCCAGTTGCTGCCACATGCCGCCGTTGAGCGTTTGCAACTGCGGGGTCATGTTCGTCGCATAGAACGTCGTGTTGTTGTCGGCGGTGTTACGGTTGCGGTCGGCCGAGGGTAACTGGTGTCCCCGCGAGTGGGTCTGCACGCCGGCCGCGGAGTAGTAAGCCCCCGTGCCGATGTTCGCCTGATACTGTCCGGCATAGCTTTCCCATGCCGACTCGAATTCCTTGTCGTAGCCGAAGTTGTCCGTCCTGACGCCGCTGTCGACGAAATAGCACGCATGCAACGGATAAGCCACCCATTGCGAGCAGTTGACTGTCTTGTCGAAACAGAACGAGTAGTTGCGTTTCGATGCGTCGGACGGCAGCGCCTTGTGCGTAAAACAGATGTAGTCGTTATCCTCTTTTGCCGCGGGCAGCTCTGCCCAGCCGGTATATTCGGGGATAGCGGGTTTTAATCCCGGGGTAGGGCCTGGGGGAGGATTGTCACCTCCCCCGCCCGAAGTTCAATTACTGCTCCAGCTTATGCTGTTGATGCCGGGCCTGTTGTCTTTTGAGCCGACTTTGCCCGCTCCGGTGATTTTTATTACAGCATTGCCTGCTATATTAAGACCTGAGATCGTTTCTGTTCCGCTGTCGCCCGATGCCGCCGTGATATTGAGTGTTCCGACGGAGACGTTGTTGACGTAGACGGTCATTTGCAGTTTGTCGGATGAGAAGGGGGCTTTCCATCCGATACGGATTTCGGAAATTCCATCGCTGATAGTTCCGGATGTTAACGTTGCCTTGTCTGAATTTTTGCCCAATACGAATTTGGCTCCGCCCTGATTGAGGGCACAACTTGTATATGCCCATTGCAGTGCAACTCCGTCGATCGTTACTTCGGTGGATATGTAGTTCCCCGTATTTGTATAACCGCTGTTGGCGGTTGTGAAATTTTTAAAAGTTTCCGTATATTCGTTTTTTACCGCTTCTCCCTTTTTCAACTGCGTAACCGTGATCGTATGGGTGATCGCCGGATTGCCGTTCTTCATGACAGAAACCGTAACTGTGCCCGAGCGGTCAACATCGGTGGCCGTGTAAATTTCGGGCTTAATGGTCAGTGTGCCGGTTCCGTTGCCGTTGTCGTTTTGCGTAACGGTGTACCAAGTGTCCGCGTCGGCTTTTTTGAACGTAAGCGTGCAGTCGTCGCCTTCCCACATATATTCGATCATCTGGCTTTCGGGAGCCGCCCCCGAACCGTTATCGGCGGCGAAACTCAGCGCTCCGCCGTCGTCGGGCGTCGTAGTCAGAGCGGGCGCAGCTTTCCAGTCGATCGGGTACGAATCAGCGGCAGGGGCATCCAGCGGCATTAGTTTGATGTCGTCGAGTTTGCAGCCCTGAGAACTGGTATTTTCAAATTTAATGGATACGTTGTCGGTAAGGGCCGCATTCAGGTTGAAGTTTACGGTTTTCAGCAATTCCGACCCGCTTATTTTGGTGTCTACGGCGACAGCGCTTTGGGACAGTGGGAAGAAATGGGTTCCGTCTTTGGAGATAGACGCTTGAATCGTTGATGTGCTCGTGCTTGCCCCGGCGGCGAATGTCAGGGCGAAAGCGGTCTTGCCGTTCAGAGCGACATCGTTGAGCGTCATGGTCGTGTTTGTGGCCGACCACCAGCCGAATGTGCCCGATGCACCGTCATAACCACTGAAGGCGTTCGTGCTTCGGATTGCCTCTTTGGGGGTTGAAAAATCGAAAGTGAGGCTTGATGCCGAACTGCCCGTTACGCCGAGGTCGAGCGAAGGCGAGTAATCCACCCGGTTGTTGGATACGCCCGGATGCGTCGCGCCGAAGGTAACCGTGAAGACCGAGGGGTCGGTAACGGCCGGGGTAAAGTCGGCCGAAGACATATTGACGCTGAAGGTCGTCAGGTCGCCCAATGTGAAATTCAGGCTGCCGTCGGCAGGAATGGTTACGGTGCGGGTGTAAGTCCCTCGCGAGGTAACGACCTCGACGGTAAAGGTTTCGTTGGCTCCGACCGAGAACGGGGCGCAGGAAAACCAGGCGTCGAAGGTTGCAGTCGCGGATACATCTTTGTACAGCATGGAAACATATTCCTTGCTTTGTCCGGAGTAACCCCATTGATCCGTCAGGATATTGCCGGTATCGAAATTGAATTTGCCGCGGCCGGTAACCACTTTGCCGGGGGCGGTGAACGTGATGTCGGAAACGGTTTCGTCCGTTTCCACGGCCAGGTCGGTCAGCTGCATTTTACCGAGCGCAACGATTCGGGCGAATTGAAGCGACAGAGATGTCGGCTGGGCGTCGGTCACAATCGTCTTCGATGCCAGAATGTCGGCATCGGGGTCGAAACTCGTTGTTGTCGGAAGCTGAATTTCGGGAACGACGAATTTGATTGCGGCGAAGTCGGTGTTGCTGCTGGATGCGTAAGCTCCTTTGGGATGGAGGGTCGCGTAATGGAACGAGGTCCCCGTTTTGGCCGGCAGCGCAACCGTGAAAGAGGCTTTGCCCGAGGCCGCATCTTTCGTGTAACCGTTGTTGTCCAGTGCGCTTAGAGCCGCCGCGTCTACTTTTTCGAGGATTTTGAGGGTTTCGCCGGATTCGCTCCAGGTGATTTTGTTATCCGGACCGATCTCGGTCCGCGTTGTGTTTCCGGCAATGAGTTCCAACTGAATAGGTTGTACTTCGGGAGCTACTTCCGGATCGGAAGAACACCCGGTGAATGCCATTGCAGCTACTGCAAAGGACATCATCGATTGGAAGAATGTCTTCATTGCAGTAGGTTTTAATAGCTGCCGCCGTCGTTGAGCCCCGGATCGCTGCCGGCGTCTCCTTCGGGACCGTAGTTTACAACGTCGCTTTCGGCGAATCCTTTTTCAATGCGGACATCTACGATGTCGATGGCCGGGGCGGAGTACTCAAATTCCCCCCCCCCTTGTGCTGAGGCGAGTTCTGTTCATAGGTACGTATGTGTTTTAAGGTGTTGTGGTTTAAATATACGCATAATAAAGGAAAACTACGTTACGCAGACGTGAAAATTTATAATTTATCCGTATCATAGACCAATATTGCTTTTGGGAATGGCGAATCCGCCCGGGTGCAGTATGGTTTCGCCGAAATCGACATCGGTCCGTTCGGGGCCGGGGAGCATAAAAAAACGCTCCGGAGGAGCGTTGTGGGTTTATGCCGCGGTGTGTTGACAGAGGATTAGTACATGTTGTCGTACATCGACTGCGACTTGTCGTATTTCAGGTCGGAAAGCGATGCGGCCTTGACGCCGATGTTGAAACTCCATGAGCGGTGGTAACCGAACGGAATCCACGAGAAGGACATCTGCCAGCAGTGGAGGTCGCGCGTGATGGAGACCGACGACGTGGTGAGTTTGCGTTGCTTGATGTCGTAACCGCCCTGGAAGGTGATACCGGTTTTGGGCGTGACGTTCAGCGAGCCGTTGAACCCGACGGTCTGGGTGACGTTTTTCCGGTAGCCCGTCGTGCCGTTGTTGGTGTACGAGATCGAGTAATTGACCGCGTAGTTGAATCCGAAGTTCCATGGCAGGGAGAAGTCGTAATAACTTTGGGCCATGTATTGCCTTCGCATCACGGGGTCGAGCTGCCCGTAGGGGTCGTAGAATGGATTCTGGTACTCCGGGGGAATCGACGTAATGTCGTTGATGGCCGTCTCGGTCCGGTCGTTGCGCGATTTGAACGTGTAGCCGAACGACCAGCCTGTCGAGACGACACGGCCCGGGAAGAAGAGTTTGTTGTAGCGTTTGCCTTCGGGCGAAACACGGTAAGGGTCGAGCGTCAGCGAGAGGTTGATGCCGAAGTTGTTGAACAGTGTCGTCCGGAACGAAACCGGGATGTTCGAAAGCCCCATCGAATCGGCCAGGAAGTTGTACGAACCGCTGATGCGCAGTTCGTCGATCAGCTTGATCTTTTTCACGCCCGAGGTGTCGCGTTTCGAGAGTATTTTCATTTCGAGGTTTTGCGACAGCGAAAAGTTCATCGACATCGAACGGCCCGACGAGGGGACGCCGTAGGCGTTGACCGCATAGGGCGAATAGGTCGTGAAGCGGCCCGTCGAGTCGGTCTGGCGGGTCTTGTAATAGCCGTATTTCTGGTCGCTGAAGTCCGGGGCGTAGGAGAATCCGAACGAGGGGGTCAGCGTGTGGCGGATCGCCTGGATTTTGCGGTTGCGGCTCTTTTTGGTGAAGTCGTACATGCCGTAAACCGTCGTGGAGGCAGAAACGCTGAAATTGTAATTGTAGAGGCGGTAGAAACCGTAGTTCGTGGGAAGCGTGTCGGTCTGGTTGGTGACGGGGTTCCACTCGAACTCCACCTTTTTGAAATACCACTTCTCGTTGTAGTTGACCGACGGCGAGAGGTTGATGTAGTTGAACAGGTTGAACGACGCCGAGACGGGAATCGAGTGCTCGATACCGTTCTTCATGTTTTCGAGCGTCTCCTTGGAGAAGACCTCCGATTCGGTGGTGGTCACCGAGTTGGTCATCTTACCCGTATACTGCATCGAAATCTTTTCGTACCAGCGGTCCTTGCCGGTTTTCTCCTTGCGCTTGAACGGATAGAAGCGCGAGACGTTGAAGACCATCGTAGGCAGCGTGATGGAGATCGTCTTGTTCTGCGAGTTCTGCGAGATGGCCATGTTCGCCGACAGCGAGAAAGGCGTTCCGGCCCAGTTTTTCGAATAGGAGACCGTCGAGTTGGTCTGCGTCGAGAGGATGTCGTTGAGGTTGGTGGCCGAGTAGCGGCTGTAACCGCTGGTGGCGAAGTTCACCGAGGCCGAGAAGGTCGATCCCGGGTTGGCCTTGGCGTCCTGCGAGTGGGTCCACTGGATGCGGAAGTTGCTCTGCTTGATGTAGTCGTCCTCGCCCTTTTCACCGGTCTTGACGTTCGAGTACTGCATGTTGAAACTGCCGCTGTACTTGTAGCGCTTGATGTAGCGCGAGGCGGCCGAAGCCTCCCACGAGCCGAGTGTGTAGATACCGCCGCGCACGGCCAGGTCGGCGTATTCGCCCAGGGTGAAGTAGTAACCCAAATCGCGCAGGAAGAAGCCTTTGGAGTACTCTTCGCCGTAGGTGGGCATCAGCAGTCCCGATTTGGGCCCCATGTTGATCGGGAAGAAACCCTCGGGGATGCCGAGGAAGTAGATCGGTACGTCCTCCATCACGAGGTAGGCCGGGCCGGTGATCACCTTTTTGCCGGGAATGACCTTGGCTTTGGTCATCGCCAGGTAGAAGTGGGGGTGGTCCGTCTCGTCGCAGGTGGTGTATTTGCCGTGCTCGATGTTGATCGTGTTGTCGGGCATCTTCTTCACGCTGCCGCCTACCAGCCAGCCGTCGCCCTGCTGTGTGGCCACACCCTTGATTTTTGCTTTCTTCGAGTTGAGGTTGTAGGTGATCGTGTCCATCTGGTAAGTGGCCGACCCTTCGGTGAATTCGGGCTTGGTGACGATCGCTTTGCCCTCGAGCGAATCGGGCTTGCCGTAGGCGTAGACCATTTTCGAATCCATGTTGATACGCATGTAGTCGGCCTTCAGGTTGCTGTTCTGGTAGGTCACGTCGCCCTGGTTGTAGATGTAGACGAGTTTGTTGCGGACATCGTAGACCAGCGAGTCGGTGTTTTTACCCGAAAT
Organism: Alistipes sp. D31t1_170403_E11; assembly: GCF_015553985.1. Taxonomy (NCBI): domain Bacteria; kingdom Pseudomonadati; phylum Bacteroidota; class Bacteroidia; order Bacteroidales; family Rikenellaceae; genus Alistipes; species Alistipes sp. D31t1_170403_E11. The sequence goes on from NZ_JADNHQ010000004.1 coordinate 492,250, forward strand.
CGGATCGTCGAGAAATGCCCCTGCGGGCCGGGGCTTTTTTACCGAGTCGCGGTGGAGCGTGTCCGTTGCGAGCGAGTCGGTTTTCAGCGAGTCGGCTTTCTGTGCCACGAGCGAATCGACCTGTGCCGAGAAGAGCGAATCCTTCTCCTGCTGCGACAGGGCGTTGAAGGCCGCATTGCGGCGGTTCTGCCGGCGGGCTTCGCGGCGTGAAGGGGTGATGAAGGGCGGACGGACGCTCGTATCGGGGCGGATCGAGTCGGCCCGGGAAGGAGTTTGGACGCTGTCTCCGGCGGCGGGGAAATAGGCCGTGCGGGACGTTCCGCCGCCCAGAACCATCTGGGCAAACAGCAGGATTACCGTCGCCGACAAGAGATATTTTACCCTAATTTTATCCAAAATCCCAAAAATTTTCAGTACCTTTGCCGACATGTCGGCAAAAACGCCCGGATCGGGGCTCTGAACCCTTCCCGCCGCGTTTTCGGCCCGACAAAGATAGGTAAAAATTTATAGAAAGCTCACACTTGATACTATTAAATATGCGCACACGACTATTGTTGTTATTCGCCTTCGCTGCCGTAACTGTTTTTAGGAACGTTGCGTCTGCGGGGAATATTGCGCACGGTGTCGAAGTCGTGGTAATCGATGCCGGGCACGGAGGAAAATTTCCCGGTGCACACTATGGCGGGGTCTATGAAAAGGACCTCACGCTGAAGGTGGCGCTCAAACTCGGAAAACTCATCGAGGACGGGATGCCCGGTGTGAAGGTGGTCTACACCCGCACGACGGACAAGACGCTGGGAAGCGACCTGGCGACCGACCTGCAGGCTCGGGCCGACATCGCCAACAAGGCCGGCGGCGACCTCTTCATCTCGATCCACGCCAATGCCGCGCCCAAGGCGACGGGGGTACGGGGCGTCGAGACGCTGATCATGGGCGAAAGTTCGAAGGAGCAGCGTTACAATGAGAACGCCCTGTTCGAGAACAACCGCGAAGACCTGATCGACATGTCCGACGAACGGACGGCGGCCATCGTACGGGCCTATATCCAGAATCTCCAGTTCACCTACGGCGAATACAGCATGGCTTTTGCCCGGTGCGTCCAGAACAGCTACCTCAAGGCGGGCCGCCATTCGCGCGGCGTGAAGCCGCAGTTGCTGCGTGTGCTCTATGCTACGGACATGCCGGGCGTGCTGACCGAGATCGGTTTTATGTCCAACCAGCAGGAGCTGGCTTACATGAAGTCGGAGAAAGGGCAGAACGAGATCGCCCGGTCGCTCTACCAGGCCGTGCGCAACTATTCGGCCTATGTGCTCGGGGCCCGGATGGCCGAGGAAGAGCAGGCCGTGACGACGGCTCCGGCGGTTGCCGAACAGGCTCCCGCCGGGAAACCGGCTCCGGAGAAGAAATCCGATGAAAAGCCCGCCGGGAAACCGACGGCCAAACCCACGGAGAAGCCCGCTGAAAAACCGGCGGCGAAGCCCGCGCAGGGGAAAACCGCGACGCCTGCTCCGGCTGCCAAGTCACCGGAAAAGACGGCAGATAAACCTGCTGCGCAGAAACCGGCCGAGCAGCCTTTGCGCTATACGATCCAGGTAATGGCTTCGGCGTCGTCCGTGCCTGTCTCCTCGCCGCAGTTCCGTTCTTACAGCGGAAAAGTGACGCAGTTTACGGCGGAAGGGCGGTTCCCCTATAAATACGGCGTGGGCGAATACGACACGCGCGAAGCCGCACAGCGGAAACTGTCCGAGGTGCGCAAAGTGTTCCCGGGGGCCTTTGTGGTGAGTTGCAGAGGTACGCGGATTGTGAAATAGCAATCCTTTCCGGGCGTTCGCGATTAAGTCCCTGCCGGGACGGGGATGCGGTGTAAAGACACGCGCCGCGGTGGTTTCGGGCAATAGCGGAAGACGGTAAGATTTATGAATTAAGATTTATTTGGATATGAAAAGGGAAGTTAAAATCGGAATTTTCGGTGTGACGATGATCATTGCCGCGTGGGCCGGAGTCCGGTTTTTGAAAGGATTCGATATTTTCAGCCGGAATTCGGTTTATTACGCTGCTTATGACCAGGTTAACGGTGTGCAGTCGGCATCGCCCATCATGATGAAGGGTGTCAAGATCGGTACGGTGACGGGCATTTCGTTCGACCCCCGGCGCAGCGACAACGTCGTGCTGCAATTCACCATCAAGCGCCAGTACCATATTCCGACCGACTCCGAGGCCAAGATATTCAGCAACGGACTGATGGGAGCCAAGGCCATTGAGATCAACTACGGTACGGCGCATACCTACCTCCAGTCGGGCGACACGCTGCGTTCGCTCCGCGAGCGCGACCTGATGGACGTGGCCGGGTCGGAACTGGATTTCTTCAAGCAGAAGATTTCGCAGGTGACGGGCGATCTGTCGCGCACGCTGACGAATCTCAATAACCTGATGGAGGCCAACACGCAGAATATCACCGGGACGCTGGGCCATCTGAACGCCATTACGGGCGACATGGCCGGAATCCTCGATGCCGAGAAGCACAACCTGAAAGTTGCTATCGAGGATCTTTCGAAGTTTGCCAATGCGCTGGGCGACAATGCTCCGCGTGTCGACAGCATCGTCGGCAGCCTGAACCGGATGACCACCGAACTGGCCGATGCCGGGTTCGCCCGCAAACTCACCGATGCGGTGAGCGAGGTGAACGGCCTGCTGGCGAAGATCGAAACGGGTGAGGGAACCGTCGGCAAGCTGATGAACGATCCGGCCCTCTACGATTCGCTGACCGAAGCCAGTGACAACCTCGCGTCGCTGTTGGCAAACCTGCAGCAATACCCCGGCCGCTATGTGCATTTTTCGCTCTTCGGGCGCAGCCCCGAGAAGATGCAGGAGAAGGCCGAACGGAAAGCCGCCAAAGCTGCTGTCAAGGCCGAGCGGGACTCCGTGAAATTGAAAATGAAAAATTGAGAATTAAAAATAGACGGCTGACAGGAGGTTTATTCAGCCCTTTCGGTAGGATGATGTGGTCGTATAGGGCGTGGTGCGAAATTTCCCGGCCGGCGTCCTTTCGATTTTTCATTTTTCATTTTTAATTTTTAATTCCCCATGATTTATCCTGCCACATTCGAGCAGAAAATAGGTTTCGACCGGCTCCGTGAGCAGGTCGCAGGGCGTTGTACCATGCGCGCCGCCCGTGAGCGGCTGGCCGCGGAGGGTTTCTCGACCTCTGCACGCGAGATCGAACTCCGGTTGTCTCTGGCCGACGAAATGCGCCTGCTCCTGGACATGGAGCACGATTTTCCCGGGGGCGAATACCCCGATGTCGATTACATCGTCGCCAAACTGCGCGTCGAAGGCTCGTTCCTCGACGTGGAGGAGGTTGTGACCCTGCGCCGCGCGCTGGCCGCGATCGGCGGCATCGTTTCGTTCATCCTCAACCGTGAAGAGCGTTATCCGGCCCTTTATGCCCGTACGCGCGGTGTCGCGGCGTTTCCCGAGATCGTACAGCGCATCGACGGCATCCTCGACCGCTTCGGCAACGTCAAGGACAATGCGTCGCCCGCCCTGCAGGAGATTCGCCGCTCCATTCGCGAACGCGAAGGGCAGGCCGCCAAGCGGCTGCAGGCCGTGCTGGCCTCGGCCAAGGGGGCGGGTATCGTCGACGCCGACGCCCAGATTTCGATCCGCGAAGGCAAGGCCGTGATTCCGGTGTCGGCGGCCAACAAACGCAAACTGAGCGGCTTTATCCACGACGAATCGGCGACGGGAAAGACTTTTTACGTCGAGCCGGTCGAGGTGGTGGAGATCAACAACGAACTGCGCGAACTGGAATATGCCGAGCGGCGCGAGATCGTGCGCATCCTTACGGAGTTTACCGAAGCGATCCGTCCCGATGCGGGGCTGATCGCCGATTCGGGCGACTACCTCGCCGAGATCGACATGCTGCGTGCCAAGGGCCGCTGGGCTTCGGAGAACGGGTGTGTGAAGCCGATCCTTTCGACCGACGACCGGCTGGTACTGAAGAATGCCCGCCATCCGCTGTTGCAGCAGACGCTGCGCGCCGCCGGGCGCGAGATCGTGCCGCTGGATTTGCAGCTCGACCGCCGCAAGCATATCCTCGTCATTTCGGGTCCCAATGCCGGCGGTAAGTCGGTGTGTCTGAAAACCACCGGTATCGTGCAGTATATGTTCCAGTGCGGATTTCCGGTTCCGGCCTCGGAGGTTTCGGAACTGCCCGTCTTCACGAGTATTTTCATCGACATCGGCGACGAACAGTCGATCGACAACGACCTGTCGACCTATTCGTCGCACCTGCTCAATATGAAGCACATGTTGGCCGGGGCTTCCGGCCGCACATTGGTGCTGATCGACGAATTCGGGTCGGGAACCGAGCCGATCATCGGCGGGGCCATCGCCGAGGCGATTCTCGAACGGCTGCTCGACAAAGGGTGTTACGGCGTGATTACGACCCACTATGCCAATATCAAGTATTACGCTTCGTCGGTAGAGGGCATCGCCAACGGTGCGATGATGTTCGACGTGCAGAATATCCGGCCGTTGTTCCGCCTCGAAACGGGAAAGCCGGGCAGTTCGTTCGCGGTGGAGATCGCCCGTAAGATCGGGCTTCCGGAGGATATTATCCGTGCTGCGAGCGAGAAGGCCGGGTCGGACCATATCAATATCGAAAAACAACTGCGCGAGATCGCCCGCGACAAACACTACTGGGAACAGAAGCGCGACCGCATCCGCCTGACGGACCGCAAGGTCGAGGAACTGGAACAGAATTATGCCGAGCAGTTGGCGAAGATCCGCGCCGAACGGCAGGAAATTCTGAAAAAAGCCAAGCAGGAGGCACAGCAGCTGATTGCCGACGCCAACAGGCAGATCGAGAATACCATCAAAACCATCCGCGAGGCGCAGGCCGAGAAGGAGCTGACGCGGCTGGCGCGGCGCGAGCTGGACGACTTCCGCAAAGTGGTCGAGAAGGCCGATTCGGCCGAGAAGGAGGCCTCCGTGGCGCGTGAGATCGAGCGCATCGAACGCCGCCGCCAGCGCCGCGCCGAGCGCAAGGCGCAGCCGGACGCGAAGGCTCCGGATGCCGCGCCGGAACCCGAGAAGCCGCGCGAGGTGGTTGCCGGATCGAAGGTCCGCATGGCTGGGCAGGATATGGTCGGCGTGGTGCAGTCGGTGAAGGGTAAACGGGCGCAGGTGGCGTTCGGACAGATACTTACGACGGTGGATAAAAGCCTGCTGACGGTGGTGTCGAACAACGAATACCGCGAGGCGACGCGTCCCGTTGCGGCCCGCACGGTTGTGTCGGTGGACATTTCGTCGCGCAAGCTCAACTTCAAGGACCACATCGACGTGCGTGGTATGCGCGCTTCGGAGGCCCTGGACGAGGTGCGGAACTTTATCGACGATGCCCTGATGGTGGGAGTCGGCACGGTGTCGATTCTCCACGGCAAGGGTACGGGCGCTCTGAAGGAGGAGATTCGCCGTTATCTGCGGACGGTTCCCGAGATCGCCTCGGCGGCCGATGAACATGCGGACCGCGGCGGGGCGGGGATTACGATCGTGACGTTTGATTTGTCGTGATTTCGCGGTCTGCGTCCGAGGGGCTTCTTTATACTTTTTGACCGCAAAAAGTACCAAAAACTCTCCGACGGATGCCTTGCCTACAACGTCCCGGCTAACGTTCGAAACGGGCGCCTATTCGCGGGGACGCACGCGCCCCGGCCCCGTTTCTTGCCACTTTTAGCCGGGTCGTTGTTTCACGGCTCCGGCATCGGGTCGGAATCCTGCGCTGCTTTTTGCCGATCAAAAAGCGGCAACGGACACCAGTTGCAGACTGCAAAATGGTTTCGTACTTTTGAAAATGAAAGTACAAAAGATAAACTATTGGATATTTTATGAAATATCTTCTTTCGCAAATCGCCGCCGTCGTGGGCGGTAAGTTCTCGGGAACGGACTGTGACGTGCAGTCGGTGGTGACCGACAGCCGTTCGCTGACGTGCGAACTGGGCTCGGGACCGGTGTTCGTCGCCATGTGCGGCGCGAACCACGATTCGCACGTGTTTATCGCACAGATGTACGCGCGCGGAGTGCGGGCTTTCCTGGTCGAACGGCCCGTCGAAACGCTCCCGGGCTGCGGTTACGTGCTCGTGGAGAATGCCATTGCCGCTTTGCAGTGCCTGGCGGCCTACCACCGGGCGCAGTTCAAGGGTACGGTGGTGGGCATCACCGGGTCGAACGGCAAGACGGTCATCAAGGAGTGGATCGCCGAGGAACTGCCTGCGGGGATGAAGTGCTACCGCTCGCCCAAGAGCTACAATTCGCAGTTGGGCGTGCCGCTGTCGGTGCTGATGATCGAGGGCGACGAACAACTGGCGCTGATCGAAGCCGGAATTTCGAAGCCCGGGGAGATGGCGCGCCTGGAGCGCATCATCCGTCCCGACGTGGTGGTTTTCACCTCGATTGGCGATGCGCATCAGGAAAATTTCCTCAATCTGGAACAAAAATGTATCGAAAAAATGGTGCTGGCCCACAGCGCCAAAACGATCGTCTATCATAGTTATTACGAACCGTTGGGCCGCATGATCGCATCGCATTTCGCGGGGCGGAAACTCTGTGACGCGGCGGCCTGCCGCGAGGTTCCGGAGGCGGTGATCGGCAATGCGGCGTCGCGCCGCAACGCCCAGATCGTCGAGGCGTTCTGTGCGGCGATGGGCTATCCCGCACCGTCGTTTACGGAGGCTCCCGAGGTGGCCATGCGCCTCGAAGTCAAGGACGGCATCAACGACTCGGTGCTGATCAACGACGCTTACAACCTCGACCTCAATTCGTTGGCGCTGGCGCTGGATTATCTGCACAACGTGGCGCTTTCGCGCCGCCGGACGTTGGTGTTATCGGACATCGCGCAGAGCGGCCTGACGGACGACGAACTTTACGGCCGCGTGGCGGGGATGGTCTCGCGGGCGGGCATCGACACGCTGATCGGCATCGGGCCGAAACTGAAACGTTACGCCTCGCTGTTCGACTGCGACAAGGAGTTTTACGCTTCGACCGACGAGTGCATCGCCCGCATCGGCCGCCGGGCCGTGGCGGGGCGTGCCGTACTGCTGAAAGGCGCCCGGGAGTACCGTTTCGAGAAGTTGGCCCACGCCCTGGCGCGTAAGAGCCATACGACGGTGCTGGAGGTCGATCTCGATGCCATGATCCACAATCTCAATTATTTCCGCTCGAAACTCGATTTCTCTGCGAAGCTCGTAGCGATGGTCAAGGCCGGGTCTTACGGTGCGGGCGATTTCGAGGTGGCGCAGATGCTCCAGCACCAGGGCGTCGACTACCTCGCCGTGGCGTTTGCCGACGAGGGCGTGCTGCTGCGCGAACGGGGGATTACGATGCCTGTCGTGGTGCTGAACGCCGATGCCGACAGCTTCGATGTGATGATCGCCAACCGCCTCGAACCCGAGATATACAGTTTCCGCTCGCTCGCCGACTTTGCCGACGCGGTGTCGCACGCCGGGGAAATCCGCTACCCGATCCACCTGAAACTCGATACGGGCATGCACCGGCTGGGATTCATGGAGGATGAGATCGAACGCCTGTGTGCCGAACTGCCGGCATTGCCCGCCGTGAAGGTAGCGTCGATTTTCTCGCACCTGAACTGTGCCGACATGCCCGAAGAGGACGCCTATACGCGTGCACAGATCGCGCGCTACGACCGCATGAGTGCCGCCATAGCCGCATCGCTGCCGTATTCCGTCATCCGCCACACGGCCAACTCGGCGGCTATCGAACGCTTTCCCGAGGCGCAGTTCGACATGTGCCGCCTCGGGCTGGGGCTTTATGGCTTCGGATGGGAGCACAACGCAGCCCTGCGCCCGGTTTCGACGCTGAAGACCCGAATCGTGCAGATCAAGCGCCTTGAGGCGGGTGACGCCGTGGGATACGGACGCGCCGGGAAGCTGACGCGGCCGACCGTGACGGCGACCGTCCCCGTGGGTTATGCCGACGGACTGGACCGCCACCTGGGCTGCGGCCGCTGGTCGATGCGCGTGGCCGGGAAGCCTGCGCCGATCGTGGGACGGGTCTGCATGGACAGTTGCATGATCGACATCACGGACATTGCGGGCGTTGCGGAGGGGGATGAAGTGCTGATTTTCTCCGCCGAGCCGGGCAACGACCTCGAAACGATGGCCTGGGTGCTCGACACGATCCCCTATGAAATCATGACCTCGGTGTCGGGGCGTGTGAAACGAATCTACCTCAAGGAGTAATGGCTTACGGAACCCTTTATCTGATTCCCTGTCCGATTTCGGACGAAACGGCGCCGTGGGATGTGCTGCCTGCGTCCAACCGGGCCGTGATGGACTCGCTGGATTATTTCATCGTCGAGAATACCCGTTCGGCGCGGCGCTTTCTGTCGAAAGCCGGTATTGCCCGGCCGATCGACTCGTTGGAGTTCCGCGAACTGAACGAGCATACCGCGGCCGGCCGCGAGGTCGAAGAGCTGGTTGCGCCGCTTGTCGAAGGCCGTTCGGCCGGGGTGATCTCCGAGGCTGGCGTGCCGGGCGTCGCCGATCCCGGGGCCCTGGTCGTTGCGGCGTGTCACCGCCGCGGGATTCGCGTCGTGCCGCTCGTGGGGCCTTCGTCGATTATCCTGGCGGTGATGGCTTCGGGGCTGAACGGGCAGTCGTTCGCCTTCAACGGCTACCTGCCCGTGAAACCGCCCGAGCGGGCCAGGGCCATTCGTTTCTTCGAACGCCGGGCGCTGACGGAGGGGCAGTCGCAACTCTTTATCGAAGCCCCGTACCGCAACGTGAAGCTGATGGAGCAACTCCTGCAGACGCTCGCCGCTGAAACGCGGCTGACGGTGGCCGTGGACCTTACGGCCCCGGGCGAACGGATCGAAACCCATACGGCAGGGGAGTGGCGCCGCTGCCCGCTGCCCGAACTGAACAAACGCCCGGCGATTTTCATCATCGGATAGCCGCTGTCCGGCGGTTGGTATGCAATTTGTTCGAATAAGGGGAGGAAAAACCGAAAAATAAAAGATATGAAAAAGGAAAAAGTTTATAATGAAGCCGTTAGCGGCGATGAAGGATTCGTTCCCGGCGAGGGGTATCCGTCGTGTGACGGGGAGCCTTGTGCCAATGTGGCAGATGAAACCGACGACGCGACTGACACAATGGCAGACGATGAATCCGCTGCCGAAGGCGATGCCGCAAAGGCGCTCGAATCGGCCGTAGCCCAATGGCAGGACAAATATGTTCGCCTGCAGGCCGAGTTCGACAACTACCGCAAGCGTACCCTCAAGGAGAAGATGGACCTGGTGCAGACCGGGGGCCGCGACGTGCTGCTGGCGATGCTGCCCGTGCGCGACGATGTGCAGCGGGCCGTGGACGCCATGGAGAAGAGCGACGATCTGGAGGCGCTGCGCGCCGGCGTGCTGCTCATTTCGCAGAAATTCACCGAGGCGCTGCGCCAGAAGGGCGTGACCGAAATCGAGGTCAAGGACAAGGAGTTCGATGCCGACCTTTCGGAGGCTGTTGCCCGGTTCGCCGCAGGCGAAGAGAAGAAGGGCAAGGTTATCGACGTTGTCCAGACGGGTTACATGCTGGGCGAAAAGGTGCTGCGCTTCGCTAAAGTCGTTGTAGGAGAATAAGACCATGGCAGAAAAAAGGGACTACTACGAAGTGCTGGGCGTCCAGAAAAACGCTAACGCTGACGAAATAAAGAAGGCCTACCGCAAAGCGGCTATCCAGTTTCACCCCGACAAAAACCCCGGGGACAAGGAGGCTGAGGAGAAATTCAAAGAGGCCGCGGAAGCCTACGACGTGCTGTCGAATCCCGACAAGCGTGCCCGTTACGACCAGTTCGGCCACGCCGGAATGAGCGGCGCGGCGGGCGGCGGAGCCGGAGGATTCGGCGGATTCAGCGGCGGAGGGTTCTCGATGGAGGACATCTTCTCGCAGTTCGGCGACATCTTCGGCGGCCATTTCGGGGGCGGGTTCCGCTCGTCGAACGGCGGTGGCGGACGGCATGTGAACCGCGGCTCGGACATCCGGGTGCGGGTACGCCTGACGCTTGCCGAGATCGCCAACGGCGTGACGAAAAAGCTCAAGATCAACAAGACCATCGCCTGCGACAAGTGCGGCGGTACGGGCGCCAAGGATGCCAATTCCTATTCGACCTGCTCGACCTGTAACGGTACGGGCTACGTCACGCGGGTGGAAAATACCTTCTTCGGCCGTATGCAGACGCAGGGCGTGTGTCCCACGTGCGGCGGTTCGGGCAAGGTGATCAGCTCCCCGTGCGACAAGTGCAAGGGCGAAGGCACGCTGCGCGGCTCGGAGGTCGTGGAGATCAAAATCCCCGCAGGCGTGGGCGAGGGCATGGTTCTCTCGGTTTCGGGCAAGGGCAATGCCGCGCGTCACGGCGGTGTGAACGGCGACCTGCAGGTGATGATCGAAGAGGAGCCGCATCCCGAGTTGATGCGCGACGGCAACGACCTGATCCACAACCTGAACATCACCGTAACGACGGCCCTGTTGGGCGGCACGGTCGAAGTGCCGACGGTCGACGGACATGCCAAGATCAAGATTGCCCCGGGCACGCATGCCGGCAAGGTGCTGCGCCTGGGCGGCAAGGGCCTGCCCGACGTAAACGGCTATGGCCGCGGCGACGAACTGGTGGTGGTCGACATCACCATTCCGGCGAAACTCTCGGCCGACGAGAAGAAACTCGTCGAGCAGTTGGCGGCGCAGCCCTCTTTCCAGAAAGCCGAGTCGGTCAAAAACCAGAATATTTTCGAACGGATGAAGAGTTTCTTCCGGTAACGGATAATAAAACCCGGGGAAAATTCGTACCTTTACCAAGTAGAGGCGACGAATTTTTCGTTTGAAGGCGTCCGGGTTCCCTTGTCCGCAAAGGCGGATTGGGGGCTTGTAAATGCGGCCTCTGGCCGCGATGCCGTCCGTCCGGAGTGCGACACGGTCGCGATAATTTTAGAACTTACTGTTATGTTAGGCTTTACCCCGTTTAAGAAGCGCGCGAACAAATTCAACTACATCCCGCGTTATTACGATCCCGAGAAGGAAGCCCGGGAGCAGCGTCGTGCCGAATTGCGCGGCGAGCGTGCCGAAGATGCCGACCGTGAGTACAAGCCCGGGCAGTATATCCGCACCCAGCGCGATGCGCGTGCGGTACGATGCGCCCAGCGCGACGAGTCGGGACGCATGCGGATCTGGAAAATGGCCGGAGCCGCCGTGCTGGTGATGATGTTCATCTACCTCTTGTATCCCAAACTGGCGGACGTATTCCTGCGGGCGCAGAAAGGCGCGGCTAAGCCCGTGCCTGCGGCGCAGGTCGAGGAAGGGGAGTTCAATCCCTATGCGCCCATCGAGGTCGTCCCCAACGATTACCAGGAATAAATGGCAGATAAAATCCGATTATTACCCGAGGTCGTCGCCAACCAGATCGCCGCGGGCGAGGTCGTCAACCGGCCCGCTTCGGTGGTCAAGGAGATGATGGAAAATGCCATCGACGCCGGAGCGACATCCGTGAAGGTCAATTTCCGCGACGGCGGCAAAGACCTGATCCAGATCGTCGACGACGGTTGCGGCATGTCGCCCATCGACGCGCGCATGGCCTTCGACCGCCACGCCACGAGCAAGATCGGGGCCGTGGAAGATATTTATGCCCTGCATACCTTCGGGTTCCGCGGCGAGGCCCTGGCTTCGATCGCGGCCGTGTCGCAGGTGGAACTGCGCACGCGGCAGGCGGGCGACGAAGTGGGGACGCAGACCGAGATCAACGGCGGGCAGTTCGCCTCGCAAACCCCCGTGATGTGCCCCGTGGGGGCGCAGTTTTTCGTACGCAACCTTTTTTACAACGTTCCTGCGCGCCGTCGTTTCCTCGACAAGAGCACTACGTCGGCTTCGCAGATCAAGTCGGAGTTCCAGCGTATAGCGCTCTGCAATCCGCAGATCGCGTTTGAACTTTACGCCAACGATGCCCCGCTCTATACGCTGCCCTCTGCGCCGCTGGCGGGCCGCATCGTCGATGTCGTGGGGCGCCATATCAAGCAGAACCTGTTGGAGGTCGAGGCCGATACCTCGATCGCCCGCATCGAAGGATATATCGGCCGTCCGGCGGCCGCCAAAAAACGCAATACCGAGCAATACCTGTTCGTCAACGGCCGCTTTTTCAAGAGCACCTACCTGACGAGCGCCATTTTGAAGGCTTACGAGAAACTGATTCCCGAGAGTTCCCAGCCCTCCTATTTTCTCTACCTGACGCTCGACCCCGGGCGCATCGACGTGAACGTCCATCCGCAGAAAACCGAGGTCAAGTTCGCCGACGAGGAGGCCGTGTGGCAGATTGTCAATGCCGCCGTGCGTGAGACGCTGGCCAAGACGGGCGCCGTGCCGCTGATGGATTTCGACCGCGAAGGCGCTGTGGAGATTCCCGTTTTGCAGAAGGGAGCCGTTTACAGTGAACCGCTGGCCATGTCGAACAGCGATTACAATCCCTTCCGCGAAGAGTATATCGACCCTTCGGCTCCCGATCCCAATGTCGACTTTACGGGTTTCGACGTGCCTTTCCGCGATGGCGGAGCCGTGGCTGATCATCCCGCTGCGGGATTCCGCGCGGGCGGAGGCCGGAGTGCCGCACCGTCGTTCCCGCGCGGCGCGGCGGGCGGATTCGCCCTGTCCGGTACGGATGCCGGGGAGTTCGAGGAGTTCGAGTCGGGCGGCGGTTTCGAGATCACTCCTTCGGGGAGCGGTTTCGACGACAGCAGCCTCGATTTCATTCCTTCGGCCGCCGCGCCCGAACAGCAGCGGTTCGACATGGCGCAGCATGCCGAGTTTTCCGATGCGCTGCCGCTGCCCGGCGGTTATGTTGCGGCGCTGCTCAACGGGCGGTTCGTCGTCGTCGACGCACGGCGCGCCCGGGAACGAATCCTCTACGAAGATTACCTCCGGATGCTGGGCAATGGGTCGTCGGTAAGCCAGCAACTGCTTTTCCCCGAACGGCTGGTCCTCTCGGGCGACGAGTACGCTTTGCTCGAAGAGAATGCCGTGGAGTTTGCGGCGCTGGGCTTCGACATCGACTTCTGCGGCGAAGGGGCCGTCGAAGTGAAGGGTACGCCCGCCGACATGCCTGCCGATTCGGTGGACCGGTTGTTGTTCGACCTGTTGCAGGCGTTCTCGACCCCGGTGTCGCTGGCCGACGTGCGGCGTGAGAAGATCGCCGGTGTGATGGCCCGTTCCGGTTCCAAGCGTGCAGGGCGGACCCTGTCGCGCGAAGAGGCTGCGGCGCTGCTCGCGCAGTTGGCCGATACGGGCAGTTTCAGTTTTTCGCCTTCGGGCAAGGCGATCACCGCCGAGATCACGCCGGAAGATTTGCGAGCCAAGTTGGGATAATCCCGCGGAAAGAATTACATTTGCAAAAATAAAAACAACATGAACCGATATTTTCAGACGCCTCCGGTTGTCAAAAATCTGATAATCATCAATGTCCTGGTATTTATGGCTACGGCGCTGCTGCCCGTGGGCGACACGATCATGCAGTATTGCGCCCTGTCGCTGGGAACGCCCTTTTTTCATACCTACCAGTTCATTACCTACATGTTCCTGCACGCCAATTTCGAGCATATTTTCTTCAATATGTTCGCCCTGTGGATGTTCGGGCGTACGCTCGAATACGAACTCGGTTCGCAGCGTTTTTTGACCTTCTACATGGTCTGCGGCGTGGGTGCGGCGCTGATCCAATACCTCACGGCGCTGGTTTTCGGTGAACTGCCGTTGTTGCTGGTCGGCGCTTCGGGCGCAGTGATGGGTCTGCTGCTGGCGTTCGGCGTGATGCATCCCAATGCGGTCATTATGCTGCTGATCCCGCCTATTCCGATGAAGGCCAAATGGTTTGTCATCATCTATGCCGTCATCGAGCTGTTCCTCGGATGGAGGGGCGTGGGTAACGTCGCCCATTTCGCCCACGTGGGCGGTATGCTGTGGGGATTTTTGCTGCTGCACTGGTGGAAGCGCCGGGGAACGATCCGTTTCTAAGCGATGGCATCTTCGGATTATTACAGTGGTTACGGGGGGCGTCCTTCGGAGAAGCGCCGCCGCAGTCCGGTCATGTGGCTCGTCGACCTGGTGTTGACGCTCGTGACCCTGGCGGTGGCCGTTACGATGGTCCTCACCTATTTCGTCCCGTATGTCAATCCCGGCAGCGTGTGGTTCCTGCCTGTGCTGGGGCTGGCAGCTCCTGCGGTTTACGTTGCATCGGTCGTCCTGATGCTCTATTGGATCATCCGCTGGCGCTGGGTACGTGCCGGGGTGATGCTGGTGATCGTTGTGGCGGGGCTTTTCAAGGTCTCGCTTTTCTGGCGTCCCGAAATCCGGCGCAACTATGCCGAGGAAGTCACTTACGACCGCAACGCGTTCAAGGTCATGACCTACAACGTGCGCAGTTTCTACGGCGAGGACGGCGGCAGCAGTGTCGACGACATCCTCCGCCTGGTCGAGGAGCAGGCGCCCGACATCATCTGCCTGCAGGAGTTCAACGCCCGCCTCGCGGAACAGTCCGAAGAGTTCGCCCTGCTGGGCGAAACGTATGAGATCGCGCATTTCGGACGCACGCAGGCCCCGGATTCGGTCTACGGATCGACGCTGGCCATCCTGAGCAAATACCGCATCCTGCGTTCGAATACGGTGCTGACGCCTTCGTCCTCGGTCTGGGCCGATGTGCTGATGGGCGAAGATACGGTGCGCATTTTCAACAACCACCTGCGCTCGACGGCCATCAATGCTTCGGACAACCAGTTCATCACCAGCCATCAGTTCCTTTCGGATACGGCGCGCGAGACCAAAATCCGCAGCATCGTGACCCGCCTGCGCGAAAACAGCGCACTCCGGGCCGCGCAGGTCGACAGCATTGCGCAGGTCGTGGGTGCGACGCGGATAAGACGCATCGTCTGCGGCGACTTCAACGATACGCCCATGTCGTACGTCTACCGCACGATGGCGCGGGGGCTGCGCGACGCCTTCCGGGAGTGCGGGTCGGGGTATGCGCATACGTTCCGCGGGTTCTACAATACGCTGCGCATCGACTATGTGCTGAGCGACGGATTCGAGCCACTCTCCTACGAGATGCTTCCGGTCGACTATTCGGACCATCATCCCGTTGTCGTTCGGCTCAAGAAAAGTTCCTGATAATCTGCGTCCGGCATAATGCGGCAGGCGGTTTCCCGGTTTGGATAGAACCGAAAAAATGGCTAACTTTGTAACCGGGCCGTACGGATATGCCGATCCGGGCGGCGAATACGGAATCCGGAAATGCGAAAACGATAAATACTTAAAACTATGATTTTAGACTCTCTGAAAAACAGCGCGCTCTACTATGGAGTAAGCCCGCGCATGAAACAGGCTTTCGAACTGATCGCTTCGACCGACTGGGCGGCGATGGAGCCGGGCATCCACGAACTCGACGGCAAGGACATCTACGTCAACGTGATGGAGCGCGAATTGAAGCAGAAACCCGACGCCAAACTCGAAATCCACAACGAATACATCGACATTCAGGTCCTCATCCGGGGCGTGGAGGAGTCGTTCGGCTGGAGCGAACGCAAGGACCTCAAACTGCCGCTCGGCGAATTCAGCGTCGAGAAGGACATCCAACTCTTCGACGACGTGCCGCAGACCTACTACACGATGCGTCCGGGCCAGTTTACGGTGCTTTTCCCCGAAGACGGGCATGCTCCGATGGTGGGCGAGGGCAGTGTCCGCAAGATCATCGTCAAGGTGCGCAAATAAGCGCCGTCGGCGATACTGTTTCAGGCCGGGATTTTTCCCGGTCTTTTTTTGTGCCCGGATCGGTCTTTTGTTGCCGGAAATGAACAAAAAGAATTTTGCAGCAAGCTTGCTAAGTTCCGTATTTTGTACTAAATTTGTCGTACGGGTATTCCCGGATAGTATGAAAACATCGGCATTCATATTTCTTTTTTTACTGGTCTCCTCCCTGTCGTCCGCGATGGATTCGGGGGTGAGGTCCGGCTCGCGGGCTTATCCCGGAACTTTCCAGACGACAGCCGGTTTTTCCGCCGGTTCCAGGTATGCCGATTTCCTGGCTGCGGAGAGTGTCCGGACAGCTATTCCCGCTCCCATGCGTGCACTGCGCAAGCAGTTGGACGGCCAGCAGCGGGTCTACGGCGGAGGCCGTGACGTTTGCTCCGGGCGGCATTTCTCGCTGGTGCAGGACTGCTGTGCGAAATACCTCGTTTCCCTGTTGTCGGGCGGTCTTATCGCCGTTCCTTTCCATCACGCCGATTATCTCAAATTCGGTATCCTGGTCATTTAGCCGTCAAATCCTTTTGTTCTTATCGTACGATGCCTCGTGTATCGTACTTCGGATTTCCGTGTGCGAACCGGTTCCGGCGACTGCATCTGCCTGATGCGGCGCAGCGAACTGCCTCCGGCGTGCTTTGCCGCATGTCGACGTGTTTTCCCGCACACCCAATGGCAAAACTTTGACGAATACAAAAAAATGGACCTGATCTATATAATTAAGGAGACATCGCTGATGATGGGCTTCACGTTCCTTGTAGGAATAGCCTTTGCGTATGTGCTCAAGGCAATGACGTTTTTATTTTCCGGCCTCAGTGAAAAGGGCCTGTCCGAGGTGCTGAAAAAAAGCCGGATATGGGGCCGCGCCTACCGGATGGATATTGCCCGTACTTATCGTTACATCCGTACGGTTACCCGCCTCGACGGGGGATCGGCGGCCGGGGATGCCAAATCCGAAGCGGATCATGCGATGGACGGCCTGGCCGAATATCACCTCGGAAACCTCGAGGATGCAGCGAAACAGGATAAGGAAATGACTTGTTTATACGAACTCCACCATGGAAAAATTTGATCTGAGTAATATTTTCCAGGGTATTTCGACAATGCTGCAATCCGACCCTGCGATCATGTATTCACGCATCGGGTTGATATTGCTGGGTATCCTGCTGGTTTACCTGGGCCGCAAAGGCGTCCTCGAACCGCTGGTCATGATTCCGATGGGACTGGGCATGGCCGCCGTGAATGCCGGTGTGTTGATTTTCCCCGGCGGAATCCACGGCAACCTGTTTCTGGACCCGATGGTTACGGATACCGACCAGTTGATGAATATCCTGCAAATCGATTTTCTGCAGCCGATCTATACCTTCACGTTCAGCAACGGCCTGATCGCCTGCCTGATCTTTATGGGCATCGGGACGATGCTCGACATCAACTTCGTGCTGGCGAAACCCCTGCAAAGCATGTTCCTCGCTTTGTGCGCCGAGTTGGGAACGTTCGCCGTGCTGCCGATCGCCTATTCGATGGGACTCAGCCCCAGCGACAGCGCTTCGATCGCGATGGTGGGCGGGGCCGACGGTCCGATGGTGCTTTTCACCTCGTTGAACCTTTCGAAGGAGATTTTCGTGCCGATCACGGTCGTTGCCTACCTCTACCTGGGCCTGACCTACGGCGGCTATCCCTACCTGGTGCGGGCGATGGTTCCCAAGCGCCTGCGGGCCATCAAGATGAAGCCGGCGAAGAAGCCGTCCAGGCAATACAGTCCTGCGACCAAGATCTCGTTCGCCGTCGTGATGTGCGTCATCCTGTGCCTGCTCTTCCCGGTGGCTGCCCCGCTGTTCTTCTCGCTCTTCATCGGCGTGGTTATCAAGGAATCCGGGTTGAAGCACGTGAATGATTTCATCAGCGGGCCGATGCTCTACGGCTCGACGTTCTTTTTGGGAATCCTGCTGGGCGTGCTGTGCGATGCGCATACGCTGCTCGATCCCACGGTGCTCAAATTGCTCGTACTGGGAATCCTTGCCCTGCTGATCTCGGGCATCGGGGGCATCCTGGGCGGATATATCATGTATTTCTTCAAGCGGGGCAACTTCAATCCCGTGATCGGGATCGCCGCTGTAAGCTGCGTGCCCACGACAGCCAAGGTGGCCCAGAAGATTGTTTCGCACGACAATCCGTCGTCGATGATCCTGCCCGACGCACTGGGCGCCAATATCATGGGCGTCATCACGTCGGCCATTATCGCCGCAATCTACGTGACGGTTATTCCGATGTTGTAAACGATGCTGAAAACAAAACGGCCCGCAAATATGCGGGCCGTTTTGTTTTCGTTATTTTCCGATGCCGGAGTAGCGGAATCCGGCTGCTGCGACCTCCTGTTTGTCGAAGATATTGCGGCCGTCGACAATCACGTCGCCGCGCATCATCGTGCGCAACTGCGGCCAGTCGGGCATGCGCAGTTCCTTCCATTCGGTCAGCAGGGCGATTGCGTCGGCGCCTTCCGCGGCTTCGTACATCGTCTGGGCATAGTAGACGGGCCAGCCTTCCGTCCGGCGGCGGCACTCGGGCATCGCTACGGGGTCGTAGGCGCGCACCTCGGCTCCGGCGTCGAGCAGGCGGCTGATCACCACCGTTGCCGGGGCTTCGCGCATGTCGTCGGTCTCGGGTTTGAAGGCCAGTCCCCAGATCGTGACGATCTTGCCCCGCAGGTCGCCCAGCGCTGCCTGCAATTTCTCGAAAACAACCTCTTTCTGCGCTTCGTTGACGCGTTCGACAGCCTCGATGACCTGCATCGTGTAGCCGTGTTCGCGGGCCGTATGGGCCAGTGCCTTCACGTCCTTCGGGAAGCACGAACCGCCGTAGCCGCAGCCGGGGTAGAGGAACTTGTTGCCGATGCGGGCGTCGGAGCCGATGCCTTTGCGGACCATCTCCACGTCAGCGCCCACGCGGTCGCAGAGGTTGGCGATTTCGTTCATGAACGAAATGCGCGTCGCGAGCATGGCATTGGCGGCGTATTTGGTCATTTCTGCCGAAGGGATATCCATGAACAGCACGCGGAAATTGCTGATCAGGAACGGGCGGTAGAGTTTGGCCATCAGCTTGCGGGCCCGTTCGCTGTCGACGCCCACTACCACGCGGTCGGGTGACATGAAATCCTTGATCGCCGCGCCTTCCTTCAGGAATTCGGGGTTCGAAGCTACGTCGAACGGGATTTTACAGCCGCGCTTTTCGAGTTCCTCCTCGATCACGGCACGCACTTTCTGTGCTGTGCCTACGGGTACGGTACTCTTGGTGACGAGCACGGTGTATTTTTTGATGTTGCGGCCGAATGTACGGGCCACGTCCAGGACATATTTCAGGTCGGCCGAACCGTCCTCGTCGGGCGGGGTTCCGACGGCCGAGAAGACCACTTCGACATGGGGCAGGCATTTCGTGAGGTCGGTGGTGAAGTGCAGGCGTCCCGCCTCCACATTGCGCCGGACGAGTTCTTCGAGTCCCGGTTCGTAAATCGGGATGACGCCCGCATTCAGGCCGTCGATCTTTTTGGTGTCGATGTCCACGCATGTGATGTCGAGACCCATTTCAGCGAAACAGGCGCCCGACACGAGTCCGACGTAACCTGTCCCCACGATTGCTATTTTCATCATAAACTAAGCGTTTATTTTTTTTGAAATGTAAATATAACGCTTTTTTCGGAATATCATTGCAGGGGCGCAAAAAAGGCGGCCCGAAGACCGCCCCTGTCTGTTATTTGTCGCATCTGCATTTGGCGATGCCCTCTGCCAGCGTCCGGCAGTGGCCGTGCATGTCGGGGGAGAAGCCCTGCTTCATCTCCACGGGCTCGCACAGGGGTTCCCACTTCATCTTCTGGGCGAACTCCGAAAGCAGGCGGACCGAAGCTCCGGCCCAGCAGAACGAGCCGAACCAACCGAATTTGCGGTGGGGGATGCCCCGGGCTGCAATGCGGTCGAGCAGTTCGGCCACGGGCGGGAACAGGTTGCCGTTGTAGGTCGGGCCGCCGACGATCAGCGTGTCGAAGCGGAACACGTCGCGCAGGACGATGGAAGGATCGGCGTAGGTGAGGTTATAGACCCGGATCGGGCCGACGCCTTTGGCGGCCAGTTCGCGTGCGATGCGCTCGGCCATCTGTTCCGTGTTGCCGTACATCGAGGCGTAAGCCACGACGACGCCCGGTTCTCCTTCGTAGCGGCTCAGGCGGTCGTAAATGTCCATGACCTTCGCGATCTGCTGCTGCCATACGGGACCGTGCGTCGAGCAGATGGTTTCGACGGGCAGCGTGCGGACCTTCTGGAGCGCTTTCTGCACGGGGCCGCCGTATTTGCCTACGATGCAGGCGTAGTACCGGCGCATCTCGTCCCAGTAGCGGTCGACCTCGACCTGCGAATCGGTAATGCCGCCGTCGAGCGCGCCGAACGTGCCGAAGGCGTCGCCGGTGAAGAGGGTCTTATCGCCGGCGCACCACGTAACCATCGTTTCGGGCCAGTGCACCATCGGGATCATGTGGAACGACAGCGTTTTGCCGCCCAGGTCGAGCGTGTCGCCCTCCTTGACCTCGATCGTTCCCGCGTTGATGCCGTAGAACCCGCCGATCATCTGGAGGGTCTTGACGTTGCCCACGATCTGCAACTCGGGGTAGATGCGGCGCAGGGCCGTGATCGACGACGAGTGGTCGGGTTCCATGTGGTTGACGACCAGGTAGTCGACCTTGCGGTCGCCGATGGCCTCGCGGATGTTGGCTTCGAGACGGCTGCCGAAAGCCTCCTCGACGGTATCGATCAGTGCGATCTTCTCGCCGACGACCAAGTAGGCGTTGTACGATACGCCCATCGGAAGCGACCAGAGGGCTTCGAAGCGCGTGGTGGTGCGGTCGTTGACCCCGACGTAGTGGATGCCGGGTAGTATTTCTGTAATTGCCATAAACGTTTTTTATTTTGTTCCGGCACAAATTTACGAAAAAATCCGTTCCGTACTGTTACCGTTTTTTTATTACTTCGGCAAGTCGCATGCCGGGGTGTGAAAAAGGGGTGTCGTATCTATCGCCTTGAAAGCAAAACGCCGCAATCCCTTATCGGATTGCGGCGCATGCCAAGAAAAAGACAGTTACAGGAACCGAGGTTCCGATGCCCGGCTCTGGGGGCTTGCTTCCATTGCTCCGGAAATAATCTCCGATGGAATTTTCGCCTTTACGAAGACGGAGACATCGTCGCTTGTCGTGCTGGTCAGCGTCATTTGTGTTCCGTCCGCGTTGAACGAAACCCGGTACGAGGGGCTTCCCCATGGGGTGTTGTCGCTGTATTTGCCGCTGAGCGTGGGTTTGTCGTAGGTATAGTGCCCGTCCAGGTGGACGTACTCGGGCTTATACAACCGCTGGTAGATATGGAACGAACCCGCCTCGTCGAAAGAGAGGTAAATGTCTGCCGCCTTGAGCGTGCTCCACGAAATCATGTGCCACTCGCCGATAACGGAACCATTGCCGTTTTCGGGTCCAGGTCCGGGTTCGGGGGTATCCTTGGATGAATCGCCGCACCCGGTCAGGGCGAATACGGCGGCGAGTCCGATCAATATCAATCTGATGTTTTTCATAGTCTGTCCTTGTTTTATAACCAACCTCCGTTCTGGGAATGAATCTCGCGTACGATTAAGGCGAACTCCTTCGTGATCTGCATACCGTTCATTCCGCTGTCGTTGCCGTTGCCTGCCATCAAGCTGATCCGGACGATCGCCGA
Organism: Alistipes sp. D31t1_170403_E11; assembly: GCF_015553985.1. Classification (NCBI taxonomy): domain Bacteria; kingdom Pseudomonadati; phylum Bacteroidota; class Bacteroidia; order Bacteroidales; family Rikenellaceae; genus Alistipes; species Alistipes sp. D31t1_170403_E11. Next base: position 513,824 of record NZ_JADNHQ010000004.1, read on the forward strand.
ACCGGGCTTGGTGCATTTGAGGATGATCTGGTTGGCGAACAGCGTCGGTTTCGAAGTCATGCCGAGCCGCTCCATATCCCCGGTGGAGATGTCGATCCCCCTGATCGTCATGTTCAGGTTACCGTCGCCGAGATAGGGCTGCATGTTCAGCGTATACTGGCTGCCGGCAGGAATCGGTATGCAGGTGATACCGCGTACGTTCATCAGCACCTGGTATGCGTCGATGTAGCCCGTGCCCATTCCTTTCTTGTGTTTCGAAAGGTCGAGTGTGGCCATGGAACCCTGATCGGTAATATATTGTTTGGTTCCGGTGCAGTATTGGTTGATGTCGTTTACCGATGTCAGCAGCAGTGTCCTGAACTCGCTTTGCGAAAAGGTCTTGCCGAGTTGCAGCGCATAGGAGAGCCCCAGCGCCGCAACGCCCGAAACATGGGGACAGGCCATCGATGTTCCCTGCATGTACCCGTACCGGCCGCCGGGAATGGTCGAGAGGACCTGCGCTGCCTCCGTTCTGTTTTCCAGATACGACTGGTAGGCGTCGCCTCCGGGAGCCGCGACGTTACAGCCGGGTCCGTAGTTGGTGTAGTAGGCCGGGGTGTAGTCGCACGACATGGAGGTTACGGAGATGTAGTCGCGGTAAGCCCCGGGATAACCCGATATGCCGGCCAGGTCGTTGCCTGCGGCGAATATGGCGATTCCGCCGTTTACGGCCGCGCAGTTCTGCGTGGAAGTGAAATAGTCGATGGCCTGTTTCTCGGCGCTGGCGCCGCTTGTGTATGCCGAGTCGGAGGTTACGTCGCCCGCTTCGTAGCCGAAACTGCACTGGATAATTGCCGCTCCGTTGTCGGCTGCGTATTTGATGGCCTTTGCCGTGATGGCGGCCGAACCGCCTTCCTCGCCGCGGAAAATCTGGCACGACATGATCTTCACGCCGTCGTTCTTACCTGAACCGCCTGCGACGCCGCAGACGCCGGTTGCGTTGTTGTTCACGGCCGCAACCGTTCCGGCTACGTGTGTGCCGTGGTCGTCTGCTTTGGTGAGTTTCTGGTTGTCGACGAAATTGTATCCGTGGATGTCGTCGGCATAGCCGTTCGAATCGTCGTCGCGGCCTTCCGTGCCGTTCTGTTCGCGCGTATTGATCCACATGTTGGCTTCGAGGTCGGGATGGTCCCACTGCACGGCGCCGTCCACTACGGCGACGACGACGCGCGGGTCGCCCGTGCAATATTGCCACGCTTCGTCGCAGTTGACATCGGCGCCGGCTTTGATCTTCGAATAGATCGACTTGTCCCCGGTGTTGATGTAGTGCCACTGTTTGCCCAGTTGCGGGTCGTTGAACCCGATGGCCGCGCGGGTTTGCGGTGTGGCTGCGGTTTCGATAAGCGGCGTAACCTTGCCGTCGCGGACATGCATGAGCTGCTTGTTGAACTGCACTTTGCTTACTTCGGCGATCCGGGCCATGCTGCGGGCCGCCTGGTCGAGGTCGACATTGTCATCGAAATCGACGATATACCAGCGGTGCAGGCCTGCGGCGCGCGTCCGTTCTTCGTTCCGTTCGTCTACGGGGAACAGGCGTTGCAAAGCTTTTACGCCGATATTGCCGAGCACGGCATCGAAGTCGACGATGCCCGAACGGGTGGCGACGCCGCCTGCCCGTGTAACCTGCATGACCGATTTTTCGACACTCGGAACAGCCTCTTCGCCGAAATAGACCAGCAGTTCGCCCTTGATTGCGTTTTTCGAAGAGAATATGAGCTTGGAGGCGATTTCTGCTTCCGGCCCCGCTCCCGTTGCCTGCTCGGTCGCATCCTTGGCGCACGAACCCAGTACGAGCGCCAGAGACAGGAGCAGCAGGCTCCATAAAGTTTTTGTCCTTTTCATAATTCAGGTAATCGTGTTATTATGTAGTGTCCGGTGTTGCGTTCCATTGACCACAGACCCGACACGGTCACTCGGACTGTGTCGGGTCGTGTGGAACAAGGTACGGAAATTATTTCAAAATCGGACGATTCTCACGGATTTTGAAATCGGCGCGCCGGCCGATTTGTTTCGGCAGCGGTTCGCACTGCGCCGTTTTCACGGAAAGCGTGCGTACGCCGTTGTTCGTGTCGTAGCTTTTCTTGACAAATCCGGTATTGGTCAGCAGAGCGCGGCTGTCGAGCGACTTTTTGACAGATGCCGGAACCCGGACGCTGCTGAACGGAATCTTCGTGCGGACACCCTGGGTCTTAATCGCTGATGCAGACGACGTTCCGCTGTTTTTCGTGATGACCGTGCCGTCGGCATAGTACGCCGCCATGGCTCCGACGATCTTACCGGCCGTGAAGTCCGCAACGGGAACCTCGATGTCGGTCACCAGTTTCGAGACCTGTTTCGATGCCGGATCCACCGTCAGTACGACCGGATCGCTGCCTTTGCTCTCTTCGCCTGCAAACGAATAGATACCGTAACCGAGGGACTGGTCCGCTGTGAGCGCCTCCGTAAATGCGCCGAGCAGGTTGCCGTCCTTCTCACGGCCGAGCTGTACACCGCTCAGCGTCAGCGTCGACTTACCCGAATCGTAGGTTGCATACCACTGCGTATCGTCTTCCATTGCGAAATCCTTCACGAAGAATTCGGTCCCGCTGCCGACCGTAGGCACAACCTCGAATACGTTCTCAAAGGTGTTTTCCGCATCGGCCACGTAGGACATGTCATATTTGCCGATGGCCAGTTCGCCGGTATAGGGCGGTACGCCTACTCTGAACGGCTCGGATTGGATCAGCTTCGTTTTTCCGTAGTTGTTCGTAGCTTCGACGACCAGCGTGTAGGACGTGCCGGAAGCCAGGTCGGTGGAGAGGTTCCAATACTTTCCGGTCTCTGCAAGTTCTGCCATCTCGGAAGCGCCGAACTCCTTGCCGTATTGCCTTACCGCTTCCTGCAAAGTCAGGCCGCCGCTCTGGATATCGATGTTTTCGATCACGTAGGTCGTGTTGATATAGATCTTGACCGACTTCATGTCCGTGCCGGAAACCTCATAGACGAACGACGAATAGTCGGGGCACTGGGATACATAGTCGGCAGCATCGGGATATTCGCTGACTTTAATGAGCGTTGCGGCGATGTCGTTTTCGGGAACAGCCCCGGCCATGCCCGGGAAGTAGAACGTTGAGGCGGAAACCTCGCCGGCAAGCAGTTTGCCGCTCTTGTCTTTCGGCAGGGCGACTACGGTGTAGGCGGCCGGAGCGGTGAGTTCCGCTTCGATGGAAACCTTCTCTGCGCCGACTTCGAAATTCTTGACTTCGTAGATGTTTTCGGCCGTGCCTGCAACGATTTCCGCTGCAATTTCGTCGGCCTTGTCGGTTGCGTCGTCCGATACGAACACATAGCTGATACCCGTAACGTCGGCTCCGTAGGTGAAATCGACCACGGCGGTTGCGGTTTCATTGTCCGAACCTACCTTCATGCCGCCGTAAACAGCGGCCAGCGAGTAGTCGACAGCTTCGTAGCCGGGCAGGATGATGCGGAACAGCCCGTTCTTGTTGGCTTTGCTGTTGCCGGCTTTGCAAAGGAGTCCGAGAGCCTCTTTCGGGAACGTGATCACGCCGTTTACCAGCGTGCCTTCGCCGCCTGAAAGCGTTGCTATCTCATAATCTCCGTAACTCGAATCAATATCGGTTACTCCGGTGAACTGGCGGGGGAAGAATACCTTGTTCGGGTCGCTGCAGTCGATCGTGATATTGGCCGGAGTATATGTAACGGCCTGTGCTTCTACTGTCTCCTGATCGGCTCCGAAGAATTCGGTCAGGAAAGGCCAGCCGTACATCTCTTCGATCATATAGATACCCGCTTTCGATTTGTGTTTGTGGACGGTAACCTCGATTTCGGGGTTTCCGCCTTTAAACATGGCACAGAGCCAGTCGTCGCGGAACTTTCCGGTCCCCAGTTCTTCCCAGGGCCAGGGTGCGACCGTGATGCTGAGCATGCGGTTGCCGTAGGGCGTCGAGTTGTCCTCGTCGTTGATCAGAAACGACAGGGGGTACTCCTTGCCGTCTTCGAGTTTGGTGCGGTCGAACGTGATCAGCAGTTCGGACGTTTCCTTGCCGGCGGCGAACGTTACCGACGAAGGAATGGTGAACAACTCCGATTCGTCGCTTGCGAGGATCGCTACGGTCAGGGCCTCGTCCTTGACGATGCGTTTTACGGGAATGGCGATCGAGGTGACATCGTCGCTGATACTGTGCTGCGTGGTTACGTTCTCGGGAAAGTAAACCTGTGCACCGTCGACATCGGGACCTGCTGTGAAGTCATCGTCGTTGCAGGCCGTGAAAAGTCCTGCGGCGATGGCGACGGTCGCCAAAAAGAATATTTTTAAGCTTTTCATAAATGGCTGCGTTTTTTATTTGACAGACTTGACCGTTTGGTTCGGATTGGGGTTGTTCTTGCCGCTGAGCCCCGTATTCTGCTGTACGGCGGTCAGCGGAATCACGCAGTTCCACCAGGGAGCGCGGCCATCCGTGGTGAACTGGGCGCTCGACGGTGCGTTCGTGCCGTTGTCGCCGTTGTGCATGCTCTTGTTCAGACGCTTCAGGTCGTAGAAGATGATGCCTTCGCCCCAAAACTCGATCTGCTTCTGGAAAATGATTTCGTCGACCAGGTCGTTTGCCGCGGGGACCGTATAGGACGGGTTGCGGTTGACCATGAACGATTGCAGCAGCGTTTTGCCGGTAGCCGCGTCGTAGTGCGCCGTAGCTTCGGCTTCGGTGAGGTACATCTCTTCGACGCGCATCATCGGGATGCTCGTAACGTTACCCGTCGTATAGTTGGTCTTTTCGCCGTTTGCCGTGTGGAACTTGAACGACGTATAGGGAGCGATCGTCTCGAATTCCTCCTCGGTAAGGCTCGTGTAAGGCTTCATCGCCTCGTAGGAACGATCCGGGCCGACGAAGACCTTTTTGCGGAAGTCGCCCGTCGAAATGCGGTTGTAGTTGAATACCGAGATACCCGGCTGTGCGCCGTAGCCGTATCCCCAGATCGCTTCGGGGCACATGTGCGCCGACCACGAGAGCAGGTTGTTGAGTACGGTGTCGGAAGTCTGGATCATCGCCCACATCCACGCCGAATTGACCGTGTTGAACCCGGTCTTCGGGTCGAGCCACTGGCTTTCGTTCATGATCGAACAACCCGAAGCGTCGATGGCTTTGCGGGCATATTCGGCCGCGAGCCGGTAGGCTGCGTCGCCGGTCGGAATGTCGGCATACGATTCGGTGAATCCGCCCAGCCAGAGATAGGCGCGCGCCTTGAGACCGTAGACTACGGCCAGCGAGGGCAGGTTCTTCGTCGGCGGGGTGTAGTTGGCCAGCAATCTCTCGGCGTCGTTGAGGTCCTCGAAGATGAATTTGAACATCTCTTCACGCGATGCGCGCGGGTTGTTCTCCAGCTCTTCCAGCGTCATGCCCTCCCGGACGATGGGGACGGTCAGACCCTTGACGGCTTCCAGTTCGGTCTCGTAAGCGGGACGCTCAGGGGCTTTGGCCGGAAGCGGGTCGTACTGACGGGCCATATCGAGGTAGCCCAGGGCGCGGAACGTTTTGCCTATGCCCAGCATCTCCCCGTATGCATCGTTGGTCTTCGCGATCTCGATAGCCTCGTTGGCTGTGAAGATAAATTTGTAATAGTTGGTATAGAAGAACTCGGTGGGCCAATTGTTTGCGGCCAGTCCGTTTACATAGAGCCAGGGCTGCCAGCGATCGTAATACTGGTTGCCGCCCGGCAGGTTGCCGCTGACGGGGAATACTTCGCCGGCCATACGGTCTGTTGCGCCGAAGATGCCCGGATAACCGAAGTCGAAGTGTTCGCCGAGGTCCAGGTAGCTGGTGATGAGGACAGTAGGCATTGCCGTAACCAGGCCCTCCATGGCAAACGGCGATTCGGCCGTCTGGTCGCTGGTGGCATATCCGCTCTCGGGGAAGGTCTCCTTGATACAGCCCGGGAGAAGTACCGATGAACCGAGAAGTACCGCCGTGTATTTCAGTATTTTATTCATTTTCATAATAATCATCGTTTGGAGAAATTAGAACGTAACGGTTACACCGCCCGAGAAGGTGCGGATCGGGGCGTAGTAGTAGGGATTCGTGATTCCGGTGATGGCCTGGCGCGGGTCGAGACCCTGGCGCTTGGACCAGTACCACACGTTGTCGCAGGCTACATAAATCCGCAGGCTCTCGACAAGGAACTTACGCGTGATGCGTTTGGGCAGCGTATAGCCGAGCGTGATGTTCTGGATGTTCAGATACGATGCGTCGGTGAGGAAACGGCTCGAGATGGCTGCCTGATCCTGATCGTTGTAGGCGAAACGCGGAATATTCGAACTGGAATTCTCGGGAGTCCATGAATTGAGCAGGTCGTGGTGGTAGTTGCTTCCGGTCGAGGTTCCCAGCGGCGAGTCCATGTAGAACCTGTAACCTTCGTCGAGCACCTGTCCGCCGATCTGGTAGGTGAATCCGACCGAGAAATCGACGCCGTAGAAACGCAGCGACGTGTTGAAACCGCCGTAGAGGTCGGGAAGTGCGTCGCCCTGCATTTCGCGTCCCTCCTGCGATGCTACCGAATAGTCGGTGGTCGTTATACGCTTTTTCTCGCCGGTCGCCTCGTCGGTTTGATAGGTGTACCACATCGATTTACCGGTTTCTTGGTCTACGCCGGCATAGGTCGGCAGGTAGAACGAGAAGACCGATTCGCCTTCGGTGAGGAATTTGGTGCTCTGCTGGCGGCCTACGTGTTTTCCGTCGGCCGTCGTGTTATTCTTATACTGCACGGGCAGTTTGACCAACTTATTCTTGTAATGGGTCATGTTGAGCGAGAAGTCCCATACGAGGTTTTTGGTCCGGATCAGGTCGGCGTTCAGCTCGATTTCGATACCGCGGTTGACCATGTCGCCGATGTTGGTGAAGATGGACGTATAGCCGGCTTCCAGCGGGGTAGCGAGTTCGAACAGCATGTCGGAGGTCTTGCGGTTGAAGAAGTCGATGCCGCCCGACAGACGGTTGTCCCAGAGTCCGAACTCGACACCGATGTTGAGGTTGGCATTGGTCTCCCAGGTGATGTCGGGATTGCCTTTGCGGAACAGGGTGCTCGTTACGCCGCTGCCGCTGCTCAGGATCTCGCGGTAGTCGACGTAGCGGTAAAAGGTCTCCGCTTTCGAGCCGAGGTTGTCGTTACCCTGCGAGCCGTACGAAGCTTTGACTTTCAGCATGTCGACCCATGAAACGTCGAACCAGTTCTCGTGACTGATGATCCAGGCTGCGCCTGCCGACCAGAAGTTACCCCAGCGGTGGTCGGGGTGGAAGCGCGACGAGGCGTCGCGGCGATACGATCCCGAAACGTAGATACGGTTGTCGTAATCGTACTGTCCGCGGAAGAAATAACCTTCGTTGTTGTATTCCAATACCGACGAACCCGATTTCGAAGAGTCTACGACCGCACCGCTGAGTTCGTTGTTGTCCGGCGAATACATCATGGTTTTCGAGGCGTACAGTTCATACGATTTACGGTTGTACATCTCGTGTCCGACAAGCAGATCCAGGTTGTGGCGCTCGGCGAATGTGTGGTTGTAGGTCAGGAGCTGCTGCAGGTTGTAGGTGATGTCGCGCATGTGAGCCTTGAGAACCGCTCCGCCCGATTCGGCGAACTGTCCGTAATAGGGGTTCGACACCTGCGTTTCACGGGTCTCATTGAGCGATACGCTGCCGTTGAGGGTCAGTTTTAGGCCCTTGTAGAGCGAGAAATCAGCAAATCCGTTGGCCGTGAAGGCATTGCCTTCGTTGATGTATTTGTTCAACTGGATATCCTGCAGGTCGTTGCTCTTGCCGCCGTTCGTACGCAGCGCGCCGCCGTTGCGGCCGTCGCCCGTGTCGTACATCTTGAAGCCGTACTCGTCGATCATGATCCGGCCGTTGGCGTCGCGCATGTAGACAGGGTAGATCGGAGCCATGCGGATGGCCGTCGCGAATGCGTTTCCGCCGTCGGCATTACCTTCGCCCTGGCCCTCTCCATCGACGTTGGTCTTGTTGCCGTTGTTCCAGACGAAATGGGTGTAGGACATGTTGCCGCCCACTTTCAGCCACTTCTTCGCTTGGTAATCCGCACGCAGGCGGGCAGTGTAGCGCTCGTTGCTCGAACCGTCGACGATACCCGTGTTGTCCAGGTAGCCGAGCGATGCGTAGAAATTGGCGCGGTCCGATGCCCCGGATACGTTTACGTTGTACTCCTGGCGGAACGACGCCGATTTGTAGATTTCGTCGAGCCAGTTGTCGGGTTGCAGGTAGAACTGGTTACCTTTGGAGTCGGTTACGAGGCGGCCCTGGGTTGCCCGCGGATTGAGACGACCGTTCTCACCGATGAGATTCTGCCCTTCGGGTACGGTGAAGACGTTGTAGCCCAAACCTCCGGCATCGTTCGATGTCAGCAGCTTGTTGGCTGCCATGTTTGCCGAGAGTGCATCGTATTTCTGTTCGAGCGTGTAATAATTGTACAACGATTTGTAGTGCATCTCGTAGTACTCGCCGGCATCCTCTACGATGTCGTAAGTTTGCAGCGCGCGGGTGTTGATACCCCATTTTCCGTCGAACGTTACGACTGCTTCGCCGACTTTGGCCCGCTTGGTCGTTACCATGATTACGCCGTTGGCGCCGCGGGCGCCGTAGAGTGCATTCGATGCGGCGTCTTTGAGGACGCTGATCGATTCGATATCGGCGGCATTGATGTTGTTTACGTCGCCTTCGTAGGGAACTCCGTCGACAACCCAGAGCGGGTCGTTCTTGGCGTTCATCGAGCCGTAGCCGCGCACGTAAATCTTCTGTCCGGAACCCGGCCGGCCGGATGCGGACGTAAACTGTACGCCGGCGATTTTACCGACCAGCGCATCCTGTACGTTCGAGGACTGCGTTTTGATCAGATCGTCGGATTTGATCACTTTCGCCGATCCGGTGAAAGCCTCTTTTTTGGCCGTACCGAATGCGACGACGATCACATCGTCGATTGCCTGCGTGTCTTCTTTCAACGTGATGTTGATACGCGTCTTATTGGCAATGGCGACCTTTTGGGTCTCATAGCCGATGAAAGACACGACCAACGATCCGTTTCCGGGGGCCGAAATGGTGAAACTACCGTCCGCATTCGAGGTAGTGCCGACTTGAGTGCCATCGACCATGACAGTTGCACCAGCCACGGGCTTTCCGTCCGCGCTGGAAACTGTACCGGAAACTTGCTTATTTTGGGCCAGTGAAAGTAAGATTCCCCCCCCCAATAAAGCAATTAACGATAGTAGAATTTTTCTTACCATAAGCGTTAATCTAATTTGTTTTTTAAAATAAAAA
>NZ_JADNHQ010000005.1:0-172901 GCF_015553985.1 Alistipes sp. D31t1_170403_E11
CGCGATATCAACGGCATCAGATTCGGCAAAGCGATCAGAACCAAAATGCCGATAATAACCAGAACGACCAGCAACTCCGGAAGGGAAAAGGCCCGCAGACTCCGTCGATGTCGCACGGTTCGGGGAGTGTAAAATGAGAGCATGACATTCGGTAATTATGCACTGCAAAAATAGCGGCTGCAAGGCTTTTCACCGTGAAAAAAGACGAAAATCCAACCTTACGAAATTTGCTTATCTGTCTGCTAATCAATGTCGGTTCAAATAAAAATCTTATTTCTCACTTTCACATGCCCGATAGGCTGGAAATGACCCTGGAGCCCAACTGCCCCGGGGAGATATTTTCGTATCTTAAATGAAAAATGGATGAATCGCTTTACACCGAAATCCGGGCTCCCTGTTCCGTTTTTTGCACCAATTATTTACTAACCCGGAAAATTTAATCCCATGAAAGCCCTGTTAATTTCTATTTTAATCATCCAGCAGGTTGTCATTATGCTGTTGGTGTTCTACATGAAAAAACAAACCGGAGAACTGAACGCATTCAAATACAAACATGCCGACTGTCGGCGCTATATCGAAATGCTGATCGAGACGGTTTATACGCACAAACACAACCCCAAGCATCTGTTGGAGCATCTTTGTGATGAGATGACGGTCAAAAAACTATTGTGCTATCATATCGTAGCCGAGGATTTGGACAGGCTTTTCCGGCCCGACTTCAACGCAAACAAGAACGATATGCTGATCTATAAACTTAGTGAGGAGGGTTTCTCGGCCAAAGAGCTATGCCTGCTTTTCGGTCTCAACAACCTCAATACGGTCTATGTGAAATGCAGCCGGATCAAGAAGAAACTTTATCCGGAACAATAATCTTCCGAATATAAACTGACTCCTTTCCAAACCCGGTCTGTCTTGTGCTGACCGGGTTTTTTATACGATAAAAGAGACGGGAACAAGACGTCGTTTGCGACAAATTTCTGATAGGACCTATTTGCGTAAAGCACCGGCCTACCTGTTAAAAACGCACTTTGGGGCGGTTTTCCAGGGCAAGGCGACTTAATGCAAATTATTGGTAGATAAACGTTTGTAAAGGTGAAAGTCAGGGATAAGATTTTTATTTAATCGGGCCTTGATAATCTGCCAGATACGCAAATTTTGTAAGATTGGATTCCATCCGGATTTCTTGCCGTCAAAAAGCTTCGACCGTATCTTTGAGCATCAACCAATCAACTAACTAACCCTAACCGTATGGAAAAACAATCCTGCATCCGAATTGCCGTGCCTGGAGGATTCAACAGGCAACGGACACTTATCGCCAGAACTCTAATCCTGTCCCAAATTCTTTTACTCACTCCTAAACCAAATCCCATGAAAATTTTCATCGCCCTAATAAGTTCCGTGTTGTTGCTTTGGACAGACACGGCGCTTGCTCAGGTTCCTGATTCGTTGACCATCTCTCGTAGTTCAACTGACCAGCAAGAGGAACCTTTCATCAATTATTCAAATATGAAGGTTGTCCGGTATGCAGACCTAACCAAAATGGCGCAAGGGATAGATGCTTCGGCCGACAAATATACTGGAGTAGTGAACGTACAGGTTCCCATCTATGAAATTGCGACAAACGCGGGTAAAGTACCCATTGCACTTAATTATCGCACTACCGGTATTCGGGTCGAAGATGTTGCGTCGGAAGTTGGTCTGGGCTGGGAATTATCAGCAGGGGGTAAAATTACTCGTATAGTAAGAGGACAACCGGATGATTTTACGGTCCTGAAGATCGTGGATGAGACGGCCGACAGCTGGAATAAAGACACTTTCTGGGATTGCGTAAACAATGAGTGGGATACGCAGCCGGATACCTATTATTACAGTTTTCCAGGAGGAAGTGGAAGTTTCGTTTTTGATTTGGACAGACAACCGCAAACCATTCCCTTCCAAAACCATAAAATTGTGTATAAAAACGACGAATTTACGATATATGATTCGGCAGGTACGAAATACACATTCACGACGAAAGAATCAACGACGGAAGTAACAGGGGATAAAACAACGGAATATATTTCAAGTTGGTTTTTGGATCGTATTGAGTATCTGAATGGTGAAACGTTGAGTTATAGCTATGAAACCGGTGAAAATTATACGATCTCTTTTTCAAATAGGCTCACTCTGTGTTTGTGTAGTATTATTAATGACAGAATTACTTGGATTGATGGTTATTATGGTAATGAACATTTTTTTTCAAGCACAAAACAAACCACATGCGAACCAAAATACATCGCATCTATCAATTACATGGATCAGCAAATTAAGTTTACCTACGATGCTAACCGAGACGATATAGAAGGAAAACGCCGACTTAAGGACATAAATGTTATATCTGATAGAGTAAGTTACCACATCTATACACTGAAATACGAAACATTCCCTGATCATTCTCCAAAGTTAGTATCTGTTACTGACATGCCAAAAATCGGAATCGTTAAACCATTATGCACTTTTGAATATTATGAAGATGTATCATTGCCTAAAAAAAACACTCAATATAGCGGCCATGATCACTGGGGATTTTACAATACAACGGCAAATAATCCTTCCGGATATCCCCAAATCGCAAGAATCTTTTCTTTTGCACCTAATACCCTTCACGTCGTGGGTTCTTCCAAATTACCGATTCTTGAATATACCAGGACTCAAAGTTTAAGAAAGATCAATTATCCTAACGGTGGGTTTAAGGAATTTATTTATGAGTTGCACCAGGGTGCCAGTCGAATACGTAAAAGATCCGAGTATGCTGGAGGATTAAGGATCTATGAAATAATTGAAAAAGAAGGGAGTGAGGCGTCTCCCTCCCGTACTTGGTATGAATATTCAGGAGGCGAGATCTACCAAGAAGAATTTAATTACATTGCAGAGTATGGATCAATAAGAAATTCTGACAACTTTTTTATATTACTTTCAGCTAAAAGTTTTAACTCCGCGACCGATTTTTTAGGCTGCTCTGTAATTTACTCTGCTATAACAGAACATCTGCCCAACGGGTCCAGCATTAAGTATGAATACGTGCCCTTAGAGCAGTATCCGGATTTAAATCCGGAACATTTTGTCATTGGTGAGGATATCGGCCGTCAAATCGAAACCGGAACTCGAGCACCGAAAACCTCCCGCAGTTGGGGTCGTAATATTCTGCAAACAAAAGAGTGGTTTTCAGCCGATAAATCCGTCCGAAAAGAGATTTATTCCTATCGGATCGATACGGCCAATGCGGTTAAAATATCTTTTAGAATTCTCAATAGCGACGCAAGATATTATGATATGGAATTATCGGATGGTAGAAGATACCCATTTATCGATAAAAATTATCATATTTCATGTCCAGTAATCCCGACTAAAAAAGTGATTACATCGGGTTCGGATATACTTCCCACGCAAACTACTTACCTGTATAATTCCCAGCATGCCCCGGTCGGAATTATAGAAAACGGATGTGATGGTACCCGCACAACAAAGTTTGTCAAATATCCTGTTGATTATTATACTAACCAACTAACGGACAAGGCACTACTGACATTGAATGAGCGAAACGCAATCGTACCGATTGAAATGATTACATATTTGAACGGGAAAGTGGTCGAAGCGACGCTCAATCGCTATAAAGTGAATCCCCTGAGCGAAAATTCAATTGTTCTGTCAGAAATCCTTGGTTTGAAATATCAACAGCCTCTTGACTCAGCCGCGCTCCATTCCTCTCGAATAATATCAGGAGCTTTTTATTACGATAAAACAAAGTACCGGACATATCGTAGCATCGATGAGTATGATGAAGCCGGCAATATGCTTTGTTATCACGACAATAATGGCATTTATCATTCACAATACTATGACGGTTATCGTTCCACGCCCATAGCCTACGTGGAAAACGCACGACACAGTGTACGCACGGATGGACGGGTTACGCAGGTTTTCTTCAACGATTTCGAGGCGAACGGTGTGCAGTACGCAACAGCCAAGTCCGGTAATAAGGTCGGCAATACGATGTCAAGTTATGTTATCGACCTGTCCTATTTCAGAACCGGCACGTATGTCCTTTCATATTGGTATAAAAGCAGCGAGACGTCCAGATGGCGACTTCACCGACAAGAAATGGACGTTACCTCCCTTTCAACCATCTACCACGTACCGATCATTTCGGAGGCCCTTTACATCGATGATATGTCGTTGTTGCCGAAGAATGCGGTGATGACCTCTGAGTGTGCGATCGCACCTTTGGGGAAGATCTCACAAACAGATGCACAGGGCCGAACAACCTACTATGAATACAACAAAGTGGGCCTGCCTGCAAGAGTATATGATAATGAGCGAACCTTAATTCAAGAAAATTCTTATGACAACTATGGAGTCGATTTATAATATCAGTAGAATGAAAGCGCTGTATCTCCTTGTTTTGATATTGTGCTTCGGTGCACGGCTGGAAGCCACCGCAGCTCTCCAATCCATCTCTGTCCCCGATACGCTGATTCTTACCCCGTATAAAAAAACGATCAAGGGCGCCAAACAAACCGTCCGGATTTATAACGGGCAGGGTTATAATACCTACATGATTTTTTACGACGGTCTTTCCCGCCCGCTGCAAAAGCATGCCCTGGAGGCTTCGCCCGCAGGCAACGATGTGATCGCTTTCATCAAGTACGACTGCATGGGACGCGATGATTCGGTAACATATATGCCGTATGTGAAGAACGGAAGCGGAACCTTACGTGCGAATCCGGTCAGTGAGCAAAGTGCATTTTACCGAAGAAACATGGGTTATACGTCCGATGGCGGTTATGCCTTTTCACGGATCAAATATGCGAAAACGCCCTTCGATATGGTCGAGCTTACCGACGCACCGGGACGGTTCCATAACAATCAGTCCTCGATCGGCCATCCCATGACCCATACTATCCGACAAAATATTCCGAGCGGCAAGAACAATCCCTACCTCGATAAAGTCAACAAATATTACATAATTGACGACTCTCTGCTCATATGCAAGGGGCAATACCCGAAGGGGCAGCTTTTGGTTAAGGAATCTTCGTTCAAAAATACGGACACCGGTCGAACGGTCACGCTCGAATACACCAACCAACAGGGCCAAAAGATCGCCCAGGGAGAATTTATCAACGACTCTTTGCTGCGGCTGAACTATTACGTCTATGATGATTTCGGCAACCAAAGGTATCTGATCCCCTCCGTAGAGGACAAACGTCTTTCCGCAACCACCTTTGCAAAGCCCTATGCGCCGTCCGAACTCAAATATTCGGTTTATCACGGTTATGACAAATACGGGGACCGTATCCTGGTCCGCAATCCCGATCAGGCGCCCGTGAACTATGTATATGACGCCAGACATCGGATGATTCTCAGTCAGGACGGCAATCAGCGAACGAAACATCAGTGGACCTACTGCGAATACGACGAATACGACCGACTGCTTCGTAAAAGCACCGTTTATGCGAATGCCGATCCTGCTCTTGTTCGCTCCTGGCTGGAAGAATTGTATGGGCCGGATGCCCGTGCTCTTATCGAGTCCAGATTTACGGGTAAACGGCTCCTGGAACAATTTCAGTACACGGGTTATGACGAGCCTGTTTACAAGAAATTGCAACTTTCCGGGACTTCTCTTCCGAGCGTATCGGTCATCGACAGCTACACGCGGTTCCAAATTCCGAGCTACCTCGCATACGAAATAATATTGCCGTACTTGGCTGCCACAAGGAGATCGGACAATCCAGGAGCCGTTTGTTATCAAAAGACTGCCGTTCTGTCGCCCGAGCAGACGGACACGCTTACCTATATCGAAAAGGCGTTCTACTATGACGATAAAGGACGGATGATCCAGACCGTGATCCGCAACCATCTGAAAGGTATAACCCGCATAACTACCAAATACGATAAAGTAGGGAATATATTGGCCACGCACGAATCGAAGCAGGCGTCGGCAACGGCCACAGCAGACGTGAAAATTGTCAGCAACACATACGACAAATTCGGCCGGCTGCTCGGTCAGCGTACCACGATCAATGACTCGCCGGAAGCGATCGTAAGGTACGATTACGACGAGTTGGGTCGCTGCTCGGGAACCATTTGCGGGGACAGTATTCTCACAACCCGCTATACCTACGACATCGCGGGACGGCAAACCATCCAAGACAATGAAGCATTCAGGATGGAATTGCGATACGAGAATCCCTCCTGGACTAAAGAAGCGAAACCGCACTACGGGGGATTGATTACCGAATGTTCCTGGCTCAATAAGAAGGTTCCGGGCGGACCGGCCCACACCTATGCCTACAATTACACGCCTTACGGACAACTCGCCGGGGTCGTTCATTACGAAGGAACCGTACGCAAAGACAAATACGTGGAGCGAGGTATAACCTATGACGAAAACGATAATATTCTGACATTACTACGCTTACAGGAAGCACAGGTAATTAGTAACCACAATTATATCTACAAGGGCAACACGCTGTCGCTACTTGTCGATAGGGGCAAAAGCAGTACATTCAGCTACGACCTGAACGGAAATGTTGTATATGATGGACGGAAATGTTGCAACTACCGATATAATTCCCTAAATTTGTTGGAGCAGGCCACGGACCCGGCGGATAACCTGTTGGCACGGTACAGCTACCTTGCCGACGGCACGAAACTCGCGGTTCAGGACAAGGCCGGGAATGGATATACCTATTTGGGTTCTTTGATATACCAAAGCAACGGCGGCAACCTCACGCTGGAAGGCACACAGTTCAGCGGCGGCAGCATCCTCAAAACCTCGTCCGGATATGAGGTGATCTACCATGTGACTGACTACCTGGGTAGCGTGCGGGCGGTAGTGGATGCTTCGGGCCAGGTGTTGGAATACAACAACTATTACCCCTTCGGCGGTCGGTGGCAGCAGAACGGTCCCCGCTTCGCACCGAACCGTTACCGCTACAATGGCAAGGAACTTCAGGTCACGGGTAACTTGGGGCTGCTGGATTACGGCGCCCGCATGTACGACCCCGCATTGGCCCGTTGGCAGGGTTGCGACCCGGCTATGCAGTTGGCAAATCCTTTTGCCTTCTGCGGCAACAATCCGGTGGTCAATGTGGATGAGGACGGACAATTCTTCTTCTCATTCCTAAGCGGATTTATCCGAGGATTGATCAAGGGACAAAATCCGCTCAAAACCGGTTGGAAAGGTGTAACCAATACCGCTAAAATTGTAGGAGGGTTATTCGTGGGCGACTTTGGTCAGATTATAAGCAGACTTACGTGGGAATTGCCTCAGACTTTGCTTGGCTATTCTTTCAACCTGATCAGCAGTGAAATTGGCATGGTTTGGGACGTGAACTTTTATGACGGCGCTACCGTGGTCAATTCGAGTTGGTTCGGTCACGGTGCATTCACATTAGGAAGCTATATTTCTGGTGGACATACTTTAAGAGCTGATCCGTCTAATCCACTTTTTCAGCATGAATACGGACACTACTTACAAAGTCAGGATTTCGGCCCCTTATATTTGAATAACTATGCTATACCAAGTCTTATGAGTGCCATATTCTCACATAAAACACATAAACATTATTATACAGAACAAGATGCAAATAAAAGAGCGATAAAATACTGGGAAAAGAAATTTCCAGGATTTGTGGATATTGAACATAAATGGAATTTTGATATTAATCCTATAGACGTATATAATCGAGATATACCATTTAGTGAAAATATTCCATCTCTCCAAAACCGACAAAAATCCTCTTTTGATAAACTCAATCAAGCCATACAATACTATTAAATAATGAAATTGATATCTCTTTTTGGAATCATCTTAATTACTTTTGGATGTGTACCCTCTGAATCGGCTAACACTCATTATACCATAAAGGTCGCCAATCAATCAGAACAGCGGATTTATGTCACTTTTGATCGAAGCTATTTTGCTCATCCATCCAAAGGTGTAGTGGATTATTACAAATTCAAACTTGAACGGCCAGGTGACATAAAGACTCCTCTCGATTATCTAATCCTACCCGGTGAAATCAATCATACTGCGCTTGACATTGGTTCATGGGACGGTTATAATTGTATCGAAGTTGATATGTCGCTTTGCAATTGGATTATTTATTTCGTAGATGCCGATTTTGTTGATTCAACACCCCTTGAAGAGTTAGATGGTACTTACGAAGGGGTTCTTTTCCAGAAAGAATATACGCTTGAAGAAATCCGGGATTTGAATTTTATGCTCACTTATCCAGAGGAAATACAGAAGTATATCAGCTTTAGATATTGATTTGAATGTATAAAACTCCCGGTCATCGACCGGGAGTTTTATTATCTCCTTCTCCTATATTTCCATAGGGATAATCATTATCATGTGTTGTAAAACCCCATTTCCATGATTGGTAAATAGTTAAATAATTTTTAATTGTTCCGACGGGAACGGTTTTTGTTCCGCTGGTCAGAAACCGGATCTATGAACCATTCGGACGATAAACTTAGCATATTTCAACCGGAACATTCCTCGTCGGTCGAGATACCTCTTGCCCAAAGCGGAGTACATGCCGGCTTCCCCTCGCCGGCCGACGACTTCCTGGAAGGATCGCTCGATCTGAACAGTCTGGTAGTACGGCATCCGGAGGCTACTTTCTTTGCCCGCGTCGAGGGCGACTCCATGAAGGACGAGGGCATCGCCGAGGGCGACCTGCTGGTGGTCGATAAGGCCGTGGAGCCATACGACGGATGCTTGGCCGTGGCCTACCTTGAGGGGGAGTTTACGCTCAAGCGCGTGCGCATCGAGCCCGAGCGCATCCTGCTCGTGCCCGCAAATCCCAAATATCCGACAATCGAAATAGACCCCGACACCGAGTTCGCGGTATGGGGCGTCGTCAGCTACATTATCAAAAAGGCGTGATAAGGTCCTCGTACTTCTTCCGTTCGAAGAATACCTGACGGAACAGTTGATTGTCATTTCCTTTTTGCAGTTTCATCGGAAATGGACGGTATTTGAGTTGCTGACGGATGATGGTTTTGTGGGAGTTCGGCGGACGTGGCATGGCAGCGATCCATGATTTCGCGGCACTCCGCCTGCCGTAGCGGATGTTCGTCGAGGGCCGCCAGAAGTGCCCGTTCGAGTCGGCGATTGACCTTCCCCTTCAGCAAATCGCGGGGCGTATGCCGCCCGTCGGTGAGCAGCAGGCCGAAACCACGGTCACTGCAAAAGGCCATCAGCGCCTCGGTTTTTTGTTGTACACGATAGTCGAGCATCTCGGATAGCTCCTTCACCTCTACCAGCACGACGTGCCCCGAATCCAGGTAAATGCCATAGTCGGGGGTATAGGTCACTTTGCGTCGGCCCCGCCAATATGGAATCCTGACCGGTTGATCCTCCAGAGCCGACTCGTACTGAATATCCCGGCCGCACTTCTCGGAATGAAACAGGCCGCTGCGGAAGCGGCGGTCGTAAGACACCTCCCGACGGGGCTGGAGCAGGTCGAAATAGTCGATGTCGAACCGGAGCTTTTGTTTGAACCAGAGAATTTCACAAGTAATGTCTTTTAGCGCCATATAAATTTAACGTATTGGTGCTCCATTTCTTGTTACGAAGTTTTGCGAATCGAAATTAGTTAGGGATAAAATCAACTAACGGCTTTTATTATTGCTGATTTACAGTAACTTGCTCGACAAACGTATGAAATAAATTCAAGTCTGAGGTTAAACGTACACTCCTATTATTTTCATTTTCTTTATATTCTCTTAGGAATTGTTGCATTTCGTTTTCTGGTATAGAATTATATAATTTTTCGGACATGCAATTAAACTCCGTGCGAAACAATATTAGGTCATTTAATATCTTGGAGTACTCTAAAAAACTTTTAACATTCTGGATTTTCTTGACCAAATCATGCGCCCATATATTTTCACAATGGTTAGCAAACCCGACAATAATGATGCTTTTACCATTGAAAGGAAAAATATTGATTATATTTAATTCGATTAAATCTGCATCAACTATATCTTTATTGATTATTTTTGAATAGGATACAGTAACAGAAGAAGAAATACATAGCTCTAAAAAATAGTCAGAAACAATAGTTTGGAAAGAATATCCTGTATAATCATGATTGAACACTCCATTTTCAATTATCTTCTTATACGTTTTCAAATCATCAATTCCGGATTCTAATCCTTTTAAACTATAAAAATAATAATTCAATAATGCTGGATTAACCTTCGGATACATAATTTTAAAAAAAAGGAACATCCTTTGTTTTATATCCAATTCTCTACAAACAGTTCTATATCCTAAAATATATTGTGAATTAATGTTGGACCAATCCACATTTTTATTCTCTATGGGTTTGAAGATTGAACAATCATGTTCATTACAAAAACCCTGATAGGTCATGGCTGAGTTAATTCCAACCTTCCTATAATGTAAGATTTGGGGATTAAATGAACTATTGGGCTGGAAACAATAAAGTTGATTTTGTGGTGCAATAGGTTTTAATATCAATGACTTTTGAAGAATATGTGATTTTATCGCATTATTATTACATGTGGGGTGCATGCACGTTGCTTGTCGTGACATTGCTTTCGACATAGTATCATCGAATAATTGTTTCAATCTTGGATCAGCCATTCCCATAAATATTTACAAATTAGTAAATTTCGTCAGCCAGTTACGATCTTATTTTGATTTATTCTGGCTATGCCGCAAAACCCATGATCCATACCGTGTCGAACCCTCACGACGGAGCACGCCCGAGCTGATGAGCTTCTGCAAATTATATTTCACCGTATCGGGTGATACACCGGCAAGGGCAGCCAGTTCGCCCCGGGTTCTTTGGTATTGCGTCGTATTTCATCAAGGATAATTTCTTGGGGAGTCTATTGGGTAGTTTCTTGGGTAATCAGCGTTTCGGCAATTACCCTTAAGATAAATTTCCAGAAGGAATGTAGCCGACCGATCGTCTCCGACCATGCCATCGATCGGGCCGTTACCAGAGAAATACAAAACCGCGCATCCTTGCGGGATGCGCGGTGCTGTTCGGTGCTTGGTAACTATCGCGGGCGTCTTAATCCTGCGAATATTCAATTTCCGTAGTCCTTCGAGTAGGTTGTTCCGGAGTGTGCCACGGTCAGGCCGAAAGCCTGTGCCGCAGCATCGAGGGTCGAAAGACGGTAAGGCGTCGCCGGGAGGTTGAAGAAACATACTCCTTTTGCTCCGGCTTCAGCTGCGAGTGAAACATAGTAAGTAACCAACATATCGTCATCCGGCCCTGTCAAGTCGCTGAAATAGGGACAATACTTTCCGATCGGGAAGCCGGGAATAAACGATGTTTCATTGTAATTATTCAGACCTCCCTGATAAGCCATGTCGATGCAGGCGGCGGCCGTGGAGTTGATCGTGTGGGTCATGCCCCAGTCGAAAACCGTAATCAGATTGTTGGTCTTGTTGTTCAAGGCGATAAGCATATTGCTGAACGAGGTGCTGTTGGCGTTCGGATACCCGCGAGTCCCGTACTCTGCCCATTCGTCGTCGAAGTCATAGCCGTCAACGATATTTTCGTAGGCGACCAAATCATTCGTATAAGTGTCGATCTGAGCAGCGGTGAGGTTGGCGAAGCCTGCGCCCGTGTGGTCGCCCAGGTTGCCCATGAGGACTTTGATCCCTTTATTCTGCAACGGCTTGATGTACTTGGTCGCATTGCCTAAGATGGCGGCATTATTGGGGTTGTTGTAGTTATGCACATTCCCGCTGGCGTCGCCCCGGATGTTTGAGGCAAAGAGAATCACATGGGTAAAGAAAGGTTTGCCGTCCGGCAGCAGATACTCTCCGGCATTCAGTGGGTTCACGTCATTGACCTCCACATATACGACACGTGCGAAGTTGTCGAAGGAGGTTGAGCGGGTGGTCCGATCTACGGGCACCTGCGGTGCCGGTTCCTCTGCATCCTTGCAGGAGGATACGAAGATCATAGCAGATGCCGCCAACAGCGTACATGCTGCCATCAAACGAGTACTTGTTCTCATAGACGTAAAGTTTAGGGTTAAATGATTAGTATGCTGTGCCTCCTATCGGGGGTCGAATATCCACTCGCCAGCCACCCTCGTTTATTATTAAAGATAGTGGATATATCGCACATTATTCACCCATTTTGTCGCCTATGATATTTTTGTTTTGTAATTGATTATTAATCTGTTTTAATATTTATATCTTATGATGTTTATTCATTTTACATCATGCGACTTTACCTTCTTGAAACATCCGGGAGCCGCTATATACAAAAAGAAATCCGGGAACTTAGTCCCCGGATTTTGCTATCCATACATATAGATTACCAGTCTTTTGTATATGTACCGTAACTGCCCTGCCATCCTTTATTCCGCACCACTAACATATATTTTGCAGCCGGATTTGTATAAACTTTTGTAACACGTTGAAAAGCGCTCATCGGACCTGTTTCGATACCTTGCAGATTTGATGGCATGTCCCAGAATGCGAATACATTGGATGATTCAGCACAATTCGTACAGAAATCTTTGATCTCAGCCGAAAGTTGGGTTTCGTATTGAGCATTCCAGGATGTCGTATGCGTCTGAAGCATAACGCCACCGTATTTCGCGCGATCGAGGCCTGCAATGGGCTTGAGTTCAGCATCGGGGGCGTAAGGGTCCACCGGCTTGTCGAATATTCCCGACCAGGC
The DNA here is from genome assembly GCF_015553985.1 of Alistipes sp. D31t1_170403_E11. Lineage (NCBI taxonomy): Bacteria > Pseudomonadati > Bacteroidota > Bacteroidia > Bacteroidales > Rikenellaceae > Alistipes > Alistipes sp. D31t1_170403_E11. Next base: position 12,732 of record NZ_JADNHQ010000005.1, read on the forward strand.
ATAGTCGATATAGCGTCCGGCCTGGATGCCTTCGTGCGACACAGATAGCTCCTCCGTGCTGGCCGCATCGCACGCGATGGTCACCAGCTTGTCACCCAGGGCATCTTTGGTCGCTTTAATGAGCTTGGCGTAGGACGAGGGGATGATCTGCGGCACCTGAGGGGTGTGGTAGCTGTCGCCCATGTCGAAGAAGTTTACCCCGTCGATCTGAAATTCCGAAACAGCCTTTTTGATCCGGTATGCAGCCTCCGCGATCTGAGCGTCATCGAGGTTTCTGAGGCAGCCGTTGATGCAGATGAGCACCTTGCGACCTCCGCGCTGGATGGGGACGATATAATGCTCCCGGTTGTGGAACACATATTGAAGGTCGGGCCCGAGCTCCAGCGACACGCAGCCGGCGTCGTCCAGGGTGACGGCTGCCTCGCGCAGCGGCACCAGATCGAGCCAGGTCTTATCGGTGCGCACCATCGGCGGGCCCATGTTGACCTCCTGGATGTAGAAAAAACCGTCAGCATACAGAGGGTTCATCTCCGTGGTGTTGATATATCCGACGGTCAGAAACGGCCACTGGTCGAGCTCCGTGGGCTCACGATCCTCGAACACCTGCACCACGTAGCAGACGCTCATGGCCACGGGGTCCTGTCGGACCGCCTGGTCATCGATCTGGCCGGTGACGGGCAGCAGGTAGGTCCCGGCCTCCACGCCCTCGCGCTCGAAGAAGATGTGTACGTCCGCCTGCCGCTCACCCCGGGCGATCGAGGACTGAGCGAGCAGCGTGAGCTTCTCACCCGGGAAAAGCGGATAGTCGGTTTCATGTTCCGCATTGTAAGCATCCGCAAGTTCCTTGTCCACGCTGAGTGAGAGGGTCATCTCCTTGTCGGCCGGGCCGCTGAGACGGCAGCGCAGGCAGTCCTCCACGTCCTTATCCAGCAGCCGCAGGTTCGGATCGATCATGTTCAGGCGCAGCAGCTCGGCTGTGAGGCCCTGAAGCGCATCTTCCCCGGGCAACCCGCCCGCCTCGCGGACGAACTCCTCGTCGGTGCAGGAAGCCATGCAGAGGGCTCCAGTGGCGAACAGGCCCAGCAATAGTTTCATCGCTTTATTTTTCATAGTCATCTGTATTATTGTTCTTTATTAAGCTGAGGTATCTCGATCGAGTTGTCCCATTTGAGCGTACCCTCGTTGCGGTCGCCATTTTCGAACTCGTTTTTCCCGTCAAGACATACGGCGTCATTATGGTATTGCGACCAGTCCTTGACGATGTTGCCCTGGCCCTCGTCGAACTTCCACCAAGCCCGCAGCTCGGGTTTAGATTCGGGATCTTCCACGTCGTACATATCGCGCCAGATCTCCTGCTGCGTGCGGGCCACAGCCCAGACCCTCACCTGGGAGATCAGGCCATTGAGGATGCGCCCCGTGTTGTAGGAGTAGCCGATCAGGAAGCGGTAGGCATCTTTCTCGGCCCGCGCAAGGTCGATGGTCGCGTTGTCGTAAGGCATCGTGCCCTCGCTCTGCAACCGGCCGTTGACGTAGAAGCAGATCTTCGCCGCAGCCAGATCCCAGGTCATCGCCACATGATACCACTCGCCGGCCTGGAGCTCTTTGGACTTGTCGGCCTCCGGGAACTTCCCGCCGCCGCATTGGGTCTGAAGCTGCTGACGTGGGAATCCCGTGTCGCCGAAGCGCACCAGGCAGTGCTGCTCCACGCCCATGACGGTCGAGATGCCTGCGTCTCCCGCGAAGTCATGGACATTGACCAGCGCCTCATACGTGAGGGCCGACAGGCCGTTCAGAGCCGCACGCCCCGCTTCGGTCTCATACGAAGGTATCCACATATAGCAGTCCGTGAGGTCCGCAGCCGTGGTGATGGCCGAGGAGCGGCGCACGAGGTAATAGACGGTCTGGGAGCCGTCGAGCGGGCCGACTCCCGCGGTGTTGCCGACGATGGAGACCGGCAGCAGGGCCGTCTCATCGATTTCGAGGGCTTCGAGTCCCTTGAAGTGGATCGTCACCGGCTGGGATTCGTTCTTTCCGGCCTCGACCTCGGAGTTAAGGGACGAGAACTCGTAGTACGCCTTGTCAAGCAGCTTGTAGGAGGTGCCCTCGCGGCGGTTGAAGCGCTCCACAGCCGCGGCGTCCACGGCGAACTCCACGGTGGTCGCCGCCTGCACGGGGGAGGTGAAGACCGCGCGGAACTCCCGGTCGAGCTCGGAGACCGTCTTCTTGAAGGTCACGCGGGTTTCGGGCACGATCTCCGCCACGTCGATATAGACGGCGTTCGTAAGAGGCGTGCCGTCGGCGTAGTCGTCCGACTTGCAGGAGGCAAGCAGGCACAGGAACGCCAGGATGATCAATATCTTGTTCTGTTTCATAGACGTATCAGTTATAAGCAGGGTTCAACAGGTTGATAGCCGCTTTGGTGCGGCGGTAGTTGGTGCTCGGGTCGTAGTAGTCCTTGCCGATGTCGTACACGGCCAGGCCAGCCAGGGGCCCGTAGGTCATCACGGCGCGGGCGACGAGCGTGAGGGCCTCCTGTGCATGGAGTGCCGCGTCGTCCATCCGGCTGTCGGGGGTGGTCGCCAGCAGGAGTTTCGCGGCCGGGATGCCCGCACGCTCCAGGATGTAGTCCACCTCGGTCTGGAGGGTGAAGACGTTGTTCACGCCCGTGACGTCCCGCACATAGAGGTCGATCTTCTCCCGGCTATCGGGCGGCACGAGCGCCGGGTCGCCCTCGAAGACAAGAAAAGTGCCTGCGCGGGACGCCTTGTCGATCAGCGCAGCATCGGGGGCCGTGCTGCCGCCATAGACAGCAAGGCCATCCAGTCCGTGCGCTGCGATCTGCGCCAGGGCATCCTCCACGGCTTGCGCAGCCGTGGCCGCCTCCGAGCAGTCGGCACGCAGGAGGATTTTGGTTCCTTTGGCCCGCACCCCGGGCAGGTCCTCGCAGTCGAACTGCGAAAGCGGCCGCACCAGGGCGATGTAGTCCAGCGAGTCGGGCATGGCATGGAGGTAGTCCCGGGGTGATGTCGAGACCTCGGGAGCGTTCTCCATGCGGGCATAGGTCAGGTAGTGCTCGGAGGCTTTGTATGCGCCCAGTGCCTTGAGGTACTCGGCATAGAGCACCGGGTCCTGCCCCTGGGGGCCGACGGTGCGGCGGTCGATGGTCTCCATCTCGTTGTCGCAGGCTGCGAGTGACAGAACGAGTGTCAAGGCTGAGGCCAGTAATATCGTGATCTGTTTCATAAGTGGATTCAGTTTAAAGGTTTGCAATCCCACCACAGGCGGGTTCCGGCATTGTCTGCGCCCCCGAGCTGGGTGCGCACGGCCTCTTCGACGTTCGCACGGTTCTCGGAGTACTCCTCGGCGGGGTACGGGATGCGCCGGGCTCCCAGCGAGGAATCGACCGTGCCGCCCGAGAGGTTGCAGTCGTCGGGTATAGGCGAGAAACGCGGGTAGCCCGTGCGTCGGTGCTCGGCCCACGCCTCGTTGCCCAGCGGGAACAGGGCGATCCACTTCTGGGTGATGATGCGCTCCAGGGCCGTCTCCGGCGTATCCTCGTCGTTCCACACGGGCGTGATGGTGCTCGGCGCCATGAAGTTGTAGCCCGTGCCCATCGGGTCGGTGAAGGCCGCAGGCTTGCGCGTGGCGTCCGCGAGGTACTCGTCGGCCTTGCCCGCGCCCCACTGCTCGAAGGAGAGCTGCACGCCCTGGCGGTAGAGCTCCCCGGCTTCGGAGGCCGTGCCCCAGCGCAGGGCATACTCCGCACGCAGGAAGGCCACCTCCGCAGCGCAGAACCACATCAGGGGCGCCTGCTCCGTCAGAAGCGGGAAGGAGCATTTGTCCTTTGCCGTCTGGCTGTTGCCCGGCACGGGTCCCACGCGCAGGCCCGCATAGCCTTGGGTGGCCGTCTCGCCGGTGCCGAGCGTCACGGAGGTGAACATGAACTTCTGCCGCGGGTCCCGGTAGCCGTTGGTGTAGGCCACGATCTCGGCGGCCAGGACGTGATCCTGCCAGTCGTTGTAGATCATCGCCGTGCGGTTCACGGCGGGATGGAGCGCCGCATTGTCGGCATTGCTTAGGATGCAGCCCCCGGCGATGGCCTCGGCAGCCCGCGTCTGTGCCGTCGAGGGATCGACGTAGCTCAGGCGCAGCGCCATGCGCAGCTTCAGGGAGTTGGTATATTTGATCCACCGGGCAATGTCGCCCCCATATACGCGGTCGTAGTCCGCCAGGGCCTCGGTCGGGAGATCCCGGTTGGCCTCGAAGACCGCCAGGGCGGCGTCCAGCTCCCCGAACATCGCGGTGTATGCCTGCGCCTGCGTGTCGTAGCCCACGGTGAGCTGACCTTTGCGGTTCTCGGCGATCTGCGTGTAGGGAATAGGCCCGAACTGGTCCGTCAGGCGGTGCATGACCGACACGCGGAGCACATCCGCGAGGGCAAGGATCACCGCGTCCTCCGTGCTCTTGCGGATGCCCCGCCAGTTGGGATACACATTGGCCAGGGGGTCGTTGAACAGGGCCTTGACCCACGGCTGCGGAGGGTTGAAGCGCGGGAAGCTCTGGACCCAGCCGTTCGGGGTCGGGGTTGTGTAGCGTGCGTAAGGCTGGCCGACAAGGGACTCGATGAACTGGTACTGGTGCTCCTCGGCGGGGATCACCTGGTCCATCAGGGCCTCCAGGTAGGAACCCGTGAGGTAATTGTCGCGCCGCAGCTCCTCATCGGTGGTCTCGTTGGGATTATGGTTATATTCGTCGAAATCGCTCAGGCAGCCCGTGAGCGCCACGGCCGCCAGGAGCAGAAACGAGCGTATGATGTACTTTGTCATAGCGTCAGAATTTGAGTTTGATGTTGAATCCGATGTTGCGCATGGAGGGCATCATGAAGTAGTCGATGCCCTGGTAGAAGTTCTCGGTCGAGGCCACGGCTTCCGGATCGAACGGGGCCTTGCAGTACATCATCCACAGGTTGCGGCCCACCAACGACACGGTGATGTCGCACACCCGGAGCCACCGCCGGGGAATGGTATAGCTCACGGAGAGCTCCTGCAAGCGCACGTTCGTGGCCGAGTAGGTGTAGTACTGCGGCAGCCCGGACTGTGCCCCGATGGTCGTGTACCACATCTCGGGGTCCACCATCGTGCGGCCGTTCACCAGCACACCCCCGGCGTCACGCGCTGCGGCGGAGGCTTCCGACACCCCGAACATATCCATGTTGGCCTGCGTGGCCGAATAGGCGATGCCCCCGATGCGGGCCGTGACAAGGGCACTCAGGCTGATGCCTTTGTATGCGAAGCTGTTGCGCCACGAGAGGTTGTACTTCGGGAATACCGAGCCCAGCTTCATGTCCGGGAGGTTGTCCTGGATCGAGACGCTGCCCGCGTCGTCGATCTCGATGTCCCCGGCGTCGTTGTGCCGAAGATCGGACGTGGTATAGAGGTCGCCCATCGAGCCGCCCTCCTTGAGGATATACTTGGCCTGCCCGAGACCCTTGACCTCCAGCCGGGTCTTGGTGATATACTCCCCGGACTCCGAGTCGTACCAGTTGCGCATCAGCTCGATGATCTTATTCTTATTCCACGAAAAGGTCACGGCCGAGTCCCACATGAAGCCCCGCCAGGTGTGCGAGTAGCCCAGCATCGCCTCCACGCCCGTATTCCTCACATGACCGGTCTGCACGTACATGTCGGCCCAGCCCGACGAGGCCGAGAGGTTCGGGTTGAAGGTCTGGTTATACGTGTCGGCCCGGTACCAGGAGGCCGTGAGGGTGAAGCCGTGCAGGAACCGGGCATCCACACCTATCTCCCAGGTCTTCGTCCGCTCAGGATACAGCTCCCCGATCGGCCGGTTGGTCTTCTCGTCCCACCCGGGCCGCGCGTCGTTATAGGGGTGCGTGGCGTAGGTCAGCTCCCGGGGAAAGGGCGTGCCCACGGAGGCCCACGAAGCACGGATTTTCAGGTATGGAAACAGTTCGGGAAACCTGAAAGTCGCCGACGGCAGCCACGACACGCCTACCGAGGGGTAGAAGAACGAGGACTGCGGAGAGCCCGCGAGCTGCGAGGCCCAGTCGTTGCGGCCCGTGTGGGTGAGGAACACCTGCGAGCGCCAGCCTACTTCCAGGGAGTAGAAGAGCGATTGGGTCTGCTCGTGCCACCCCGTGCGTTCGACCTTGCGCTTGGTGGGCTCGATGGACTCCGGATGGAAGACGTTCGAGGGCTTGGCAAGCGGACCCCGGAGTGTGAGGCCCCGCAGGCGTGTGTCGTTGAGCGACGCGCCCGCATGCACGGCCAGCGACAGCTTCTCCCGGAAGGTCTTATTGACGTTCAGCAGCACATCCCCGTAGGTTTGGCGCGTCTGCTCCGACTGCTGGGTATAGTAGCCGTACTTGCTGCCCTCCAAAAGTGTCGGGTTCGAGGTGGCATACAGCTTTTGCGTGTAATCAAGATCGGTGTTGTCGGCCTTTAGACGGGCCGAGACATCCAGCCAGTCGAGGATCTTGTACGCCACCGACGCGCTGAGCATATAGCGGCGGCGCTCGTTATCGCGGGGGTTGCGGTATGCGATCCAGTAGGGGTTCTGCATGCGCAAATCGCCCCCTTCGCCCTGGGGCCAGAACTGCTCGTAGATGTTGCGGGCCCCGTTCCACCGCTCAAACTGCCGCGTGAGGTTGAAATTGTCGCCCCGGGGGAAGAGGTAGGCCGAGACCAGCGGATTCGAATAGACCCCCTGGTTGGTCATGTTCCGGTCCTGCTGGATCACATAACTCGCGGCGGCGTCGAGCGTCAGCCGGTCCCGCAGGAAGTGCGAGGTATTGCGGAAGGTGAAGTTGTAGCGGTTGTACTCGTTATTCGGGGTGAGACCGTCGGAGTTCACGGCGGCAGCCGAGAAGTAGGTTTGGTTCTTCTCAGAGCCCCCTTGCAGGGAGAACGAGTTGGTATAGACGTGACCCGTTTCGAGGAAGTCGTCCTGCGGGGAGTAGCCGTAGCGTTTGGCCTGCGGGAGCCGCTCGCCCCAGCTATGGATCGTCGAGCCCGAGCTCTTGCCCCGGCGGCCCGTGCCGTAACGGCTCTGGAACTCCGGCATCTGAAGCGGCGAGAGGAACTCCGTGGTGCTCGACACATTGACCTGCAAGCGTCCCGCCTCCCCACGCCGCGTAGTGATGAGCACCACGCCGTTGGCGGCATCCGAGCCGTACAGGGCCGAGGCGGCGGCGCCCGTCATCACCGACATCGAGGCGATGTCCTCGGGGTTCAGGTCTGCGATGGACTCCGTGGCACCCCGCGAGTCGAACTCCATGCCGCCCTTGCCGCCCGTGCGGAACATGGGAACGCCGTCCACGACGTACAGGGCGTTCGAGGTCTGCATGATGGACTTCATACCTCGCATGATGACCTGCGTGGCGCCGCCCACGCCCGACGAGGACTGGTTGATGACCGCACCCGCGACCTTGCCCGAAAGAGCGTTGATGAAGTTCGCGTCCTTGACCATCGTGACGTCCTCGGCCTTGACCTGCGCGACCGTGTAGGCCAGGGCTTTCTCGGAGCGTTTGATGCCCAGGGCCGTCACCACGACCGATTCGATCTCGGCCGACGACTCCCTGAGGGTGATCTCGAACTCCCTGCGGCTGCCGACGTGCAGCGTCTGGGGTTCATAGCCCAGGAAGTTGACGACAAGCCGCGAGGCGTCAGGTGCGGGAACCGTCAGGGCGAAGTGTCCCGCAGGGTCCGTCGAGGTGCCCGTGCTTGTGCCCTCGATAAGCACCGAGGCCCCGACGACGGGCTGGCCCTGCGCGTCCACCACAACGCCCGTGATGCGGGCCGGCGTAGCATCCGAGCCCGGGCGTCGGGAGAGAAGGATGTTTTTGGCGTTGATCTTATATTCAACATCCGTGTCGGAGAAGAGCCCTCGCAGCACGTCGGCAAGGGGTTGGTTCCGGACCTCGATGTCGAGCCGCCGGTCGGTTTTCACCCCTCGATCGACGATGAAAAGATAGCGGGTCTGGGTCTCGATTTCGTTCATGATCTGCTCCAGCGGTGCGCCCTTCAGACGCAGCGTAACACGCGCCTCCGGCGTCGCGGCCTCCAGCGTGGGAATGCCGCAGCAGACGATGAAGAAAAAAGTTAATGAGCATGTTATTTGCTGAATAAACTTTTTATTCATACTTTTGAAAATTAGTGGTTGTTAGGATGGTAAATTCTTATGGCCGCTCGACCCGTGGGTGGTAGCACGCCCGCGGGTTTCTTATGCGGCGGAGCAATCAGGCTTTCATCATAGGCATATCGGTTTTCAGGTTCATACTCATATCTTAGCGGATGTAGATGGTATTGGTCTGCTCGTCATGCACTAAGCGGAACGGCGTGACCTCCTGCAAGGTCCGCAGCACCGTATCCAGTCCCATCGATGTCCATAGCTTACCCCGGGCTACGCGGAGCTCAGGGGCCGGCGTACGTTCGATGCGGATCTGCACGCCGTAGATCTTCTCCAGCTTGGCCATGACCTGCTCGAAGGTGCAGCCCGCGATGCTCAGGATGCCCTCCGGCCACAAGTAGTCATCGTGGCTGCGGATGCTCGTCAGGCACAGCCGCCCGTCGATGAGGTTCACGCAATCCTCGGGCTTCAGCGTCAGCCGCTCGCCCGTGAGCTTGCTGCGGATCTCCACGCGCCCCTCCAGCAGCGCCGTGGAGAACGTCCCGGCGTCCGCGTCGGCCGCAACGTCGAAGCGTGTGCCCAGCACCTCCACGTCGCAGGCATAGGTCTCGACGATGAACGGATGCCCCGCATCGTGCTTCACGTCGAAGAGCGCCTCGCCCGAGACCCGGACACGCCGCTCCCGACCCGTGAAGGCTGCGGGATATTCGAACCGCGTGCCGGCGTTCAGCCACACCTCGGTGCCGTCCGAGAGCGTGTACCGCACCGGGGCGTTCGAGGTTTGGAAACACAGCACACGCCCGCCGAACTCTTCCCTCGCGTTGTGATCCGCAGCGTACCACGACCCCACGCAGAGCACCACGGCGGCAGCCGCAGCGGCGCTCCAGCGTACCAGCCGTCCGCGCAGGGTTGTGCGCCGCACGGACCGCTCGTGCATATCCTCCAGCTCGGGGGCGATCAGGGCGAGGGTCTCCATCTCCAGACTCATCCGATCCAGCAGTTCCCGGTTGGCCGCATCGGCCTCCAGCCAGTCGGCTATCGCAGCACGCTCCCGCGCGGTGCTCCGGTGTTTCATGTAGCGGTACAAAATCTCTTCGTTCATAGGACTTTTGGGGAATAAGAAATATCTTGATGCTTGCTCGTTTATAATACTGACGTTTGGTGGAAGATTTCCGGACTGTAAATCTTCATTTTATGAAAAATATGTATCCGGGATGTCCGGAGAGCACGGACGAAAACAAAGATGCCCGGAATATTCCGGGCATCGGGCAAGAGCATCTGTTCGAATCAGTGCAGCAGCGTGAGCAGGGCGACAAGCGGCGCATAGTCTTTGAGCGCCACGCGCAGCTGCCGCGACGCCGAACGCAGGTCCGACTGCACCTGTCCCTGCGAGAGGTGGTAGAGCCTGGCGATCTCCGCGTAGCTCATATCCTGAAACCTGTGGGCGACGAAGACCTTGCGCGTGCGCTCCGGCATACGGGCGAGCTCTCGCCGGATGATCTCGCTGACCTCTGCCATGAAGATCGTGCTCGGCATGTTTGCCTCCAGCGTGGCGATGTGCTGACGCATCAGACGTTCTTCGACGGATTGGATCGCAGTGTGTGCCTGCGCATGGTTGATCTGACTGCGAAGCCAGTCCAGGCACCGGTTCTTCACCGACGCAAGCACATAGGCAGGGATGTTCTCGACGACCGTGCCGCTGCGGTTTTCCCAGTACGAGACGAAGCAGTCGCTGACAAGGTCCTCCGCAACCATGCGATTTTGCACATACCGCAGCGCTACCGAGACGAAAGGCGCTCGGTATTTCGTATAGAGCTCCTCGAAAGAGGAACTTCTTTCGACGACAGGGCGAGTCGTGGGCATGAGGTGAGTAGTAGGTGTTTCCAAAAGTAGAAAAATTCCGCCGAAATAGCAAATTCCGGCGGAAGATTTGACGTAATAGCTGGAATATGGCAGGAAAGCTGTCTGGATTACAAATAGACTGAGGTGTAAACAAAACTCCCGGTCCTTTGACGGGGAGTAAATAGGACTTAATATGTAGTAGTAATTACTGCATATTGACTAATTTAATATGGACTAATCGTATCGGAATTCTTGTTTTGTACCATTCATTTCCATAATTATCGTTTTTGACACGAGCCTATTCCCGGAAAATTCTAATATCCAATAATCGCCCTCATATATGAAAGATTCAAACGCAGCTAAAGCATAACCAACATTTTGGGGGAATTTTTTTATTCGCTTTTTGTATTCTTCATAATCTGTTTTAAAAAAAGGATAATCTTTCCCCAATACATTTATCATGGATTCCATTGACATTTGAATATCATGGTTATCCTGATTATAAAAACCAAAATAAATATCGCCAATACTACCTATAAAAATGGGTTTTGGATCATTGAATATCCGTCCTAAACCACTTTCGCGGATCGTATATATTTTATTACCATTATTATTTATGTTGAAAGTGATTGTCAATAATTTTATATCTTTAAAATTTGTGTAATTATAAGCTCGGAATTCTAAAACTCGATCATTTACATATTGTATAATGCTTTCCTTTAATCCTTTATTAGTAATCTCAGGATAACAATTGTTAACATCTGTCGTAACATTATCTCGGTTAAAAGATGAATGGTTACTGCAACCCAAGCTGCATCCAATTAATAGATATAGTATAATTTTCATGTTAATTGTATTATTTTCATTCGCCTAAGACACCTATAGGTTGATAAGAACCATCACTAAAAATACGATATATATTACCTCCATTAGCAATAGTTCTGACTATTAAACTTGGAAATCTTGAGGCAAAATCACGATCATAATTACTTACCTCAATTGTATCGGAGGCATCATGAGTATGTGTATATCCTACTATAATCCATGGATACCCCATTTGTTTTCCATTTTTTAACCTACAATTTTTACCATCGAATTCAAGCATATTTTCATATGTATATGAAATTGTGCTTGAATTCCTATGAGAAGGTAATAACAATACGCCTCCGTTGCTAAAATCATAAGCAGCGTGCTCTTTATATCCGTAATATTGACCATCAAAATATTTATGAGATGCTTTCCACATATATGTCCATGCAGCCCATTTGCTCTTAAAATAATGAAATGTGTGTTCTTTTAGTCTTTCTCTCTCATTAAACGCTAAGTTATTCCGCCTTTTTTTGATTGCGGTATTGTCATCTTTTTCATTCCTCTCATTTGGTTCATCATATTTATCGTATGCTTCCGTATAAGCTTCAGGTGGTTCAGGTCCAATTTTTCCGTCTAACATATCCTTCAATATTTGAAGGATAATACCCAATATATTTGCATTATCAATACCATCACCATCACCATCCTCCGTGGAATACATACCATTAGGATCAATACGGTTTATAGGGTTATTGAAACAGAAGGTGTATGGATTGTGCGTCTGATACATAGGATCTTGCACAAACCATCGTCCCAAATTGGGGTCGTACATGCGAGCTCCATAATCGAGCAGCTTAACATCCCCGGTTACTTGCCATTCCTTACCATTGAAAAGAAGCCGATTATCACTAAGTTGCTGATCGGCCATCACCCATCGCTTGCCGAAAGGATAATAATTGAATTTCTCCAAAATACGTCCCATCTGATCGGCAACAACACGTACACTGCCCAAATAATCGGTTATATAATATTGAATTTTATAACCATTAGTTGATGCAGTTATTCTTCCGGATGGGAAATTCGCGCTTTCCAAAGTATAACTATTCCCACTTTTGGTATATATCAAAGAACCCGAATAAAGGTAGCCATTACCACTTTTGTCGCCGACTTCTAACTTCGTACCATCAGATAAATATTTGTATGATGCTGCGGTAGTCCCATACCGACAAACTTCTTCGATCAAATTTAGGTAATTATACCGGTATGTGCAAATATTCAAACTGGATGATATTAGATTTCCATTCAGATCATACATATAGTTTGCATCATGTCCCCGGTCTGATGTGGACATCAGTAAGTTGCCTTTATAACGGTATCGTATGCTGTTTTCGATGGTTCTATCCCCATAACGAGTCAATGCAAGAATATTATTATTGTCATCATATTTTAGGGATTCCGCATAAGAGGAAGTCTGTAAGGTACCATTTCTGTACCAGTAAGCATTCTGTAATTGACCTTTGGGTGTGTAAGAAAATGCGTAACATGAAAAATAGTTTTCATCAGTAAAAGCCCATTTGCATTCACTGATATAGCCTGCATAATTACTTACTGTCCCGTTCAGTGTAGGCTTGTCAAAAGCAAGGGCCATAAGAAATAGTTCATTCTGCTGTTTTATCATGCGTCCCCGAATATCATACTTGTAAGAAGTGTTTATCTTTCCACCACCTTGATTCATTTTGGATACTCGCCCAAGTGGATCGTATTCGTAATACGTGCTGGTTATCGGGCCGCTATTCAATTTTGTCCGATCTGAAATGATACGGCCGAAATCATCGTAGGTCTTCCTCGTAATAAGGATATCAGGGGTTCTATTCGCATCCAGTGCTCTATTTTCATGATTCATTATGAGATTGCCGGCTTTGTCATATTGATTCGTTATGCGGCAGATACCACCTAAATGGTTGCGTTCGACCGATTGGACAATACGTCCTTCTTTATCATAATAGTAAGCCCGTTCAATATATGCTCTTGTGTCTGTAAAAACATCGGGAATAACGGCAATTTTTTCATACAGTCTCAACCCTGCATTATCCGAATAAAGATCTTCGGCCAACACTACATTTGCCATAGGCTTGAATGATAAATAAGATGGTATCTCGAATTGACGATAATGTTTGGTGCATCCATCATCTGATAGGTCGTAATCATAATATTCACAAAAAATCATTCGTGAAAGCAGAATGTCTTCCCCTTTTATTCTTGCAAGTAGTGCATGTAGATTGGCACCATATAAACTGCACAAATTTTCATTCAACTGTGCCCATGATTGAGGTAGGGTGATTAAATGGGTTTCTATTGGCCGGTCGAAGTCGTCATACTTAGTATAGAACCATTTCCCTGCAGGGCGTTGATTCCCGTCTTGTGACAAAACGATACGATTTCGCACATCATAAATACTGTAAATTCGCTCACGTCCTGGCCGAATGGTTAATACTTCATTTCCCAATGTATTGTATCCATGATAAGTGCAATAATCTGAAACCTGATTAGGCGTATAACTACTTCCAATATTTGTTATGCGTTTGTCCTGAATGAAGGGGATTTCATATCGCAGGCGTCCGAAACTATCATATACGTTGTATATAAACTGTTTGTTTTGTCCATTTACACGCACTTCTTTCGCTACAAGATTCCCTTCTTGATCTCGGTATTCTAAATTAGATATGCTAACCGTATCGGTTGACTGCTGGATTTTTTCGGTTACAGTTAGTGCCGACATTGGGTAGTATCCAGAAAAATACAACATCGAATCGTTAATAATCTCATATTTTTTAACACCATCGGAAGTGCCGGGATAAAAGGAAAATCCTTTAGCTGTTGTCGCAATAGCGTTCAAAGGAAGCGTATTACTATAGTTCAGTCGATAATTATAGCGCACAGGATGCCCCTTGGATGATATATAGCTATGATTGATACCGGGAGCATCCGTTGCTATTTTCAGTTTAAGCGGTGAATTATCATAAACGGTCTGTATGGTAGGATAATTAGCGTCAGGGTCATTTCCTAACAATTGTTTATAAAACCTCCGAGTCCGAAGTGAGGCGTTGAGCGTGTTCCCCAAACTGTCGGGTACCGACGGTAAATAAATAATTGAATCACCGCTTCCCATACAATCGTATACTCGTTCGGAAACAATATCACGACCTGTTGGAGAAGCTCCAACGGACACGCTCTTCACTTCACGTCCGAAACCATCGAAGAAGTGTCGTACAGTGATGTTTTTTTCACCATAAACGAAACGCTCTGTAATCTTTTTGCCTTCTATAGTATTGGATATAGGATATGGATTGACTTGTACCGTAGAGCCGGGCAGCGTTGGATTAACAGCCTGCAAATCCTGTGCGGCGACAAATGTGCAGCAAAAAAGTTGGGATGCCGCTAAAATTTTTATAATCGTTTTCATAGTGTAGGTAGCGTTATATTAGGGTTGTAATTGTCATAGGAGAAGGTTTTGATTACTTCGCGCTCATTATTAAAAACATGTGTTGGCAATCCGAATCCATTATATTTGTAATAGGTTGTGCGCCCCCTCAAATCGGTCTTTGAAATTATACCCAAACCCGGTATCAAGACATGGGATTCGATCGTTGCATTCAGTGGAATGAGGCTCAAATCATCCACTGCAATTGATTCTTTAGGGAAAGAGACAATATAGTTTTGGCTGTCATTTATCGTTACATTCGTCTTATGTAACCTCCAGTCATCCGAATTTTGTAACCGATACCAGTAACGCAAAGTATATATGCCAGGCTTGAAATTAGAAATAGGGATAATGTAAGAACTTGAAATATTTGCATGGTTTCCCGATTTGGCATTTATCACTTCCGGCCAAATGTATGCACCGTTTAATCTCTTTTCGAAATCATCGAAAAATACCTCATTTATCCGCTCTGTAGCATTAGGAGAAAAACGGGCATTTGTAATTGTTGCTAATGAAGTACTCCGATCAGTATAGTATATATTACTCGTAAAAATGCTATTATCATTATGAAAACATAGTAAGTTTCCGTCAGCATCGTATTCGTCGTAACAAGTAGCTTCTTTATACCTTTGATCATAATAAAGTGTTCCCCGGAAAGATCGGTATGAAGTTTTGAAAGCTAATGAATCAACTGTTGCGTAAGGATCAGATAGATGAAGTGTTTTAGAAAGCAACAATTTGTTCGGAGCAGTATTATATATGTTAATAGTAGCCTGCTTAACTTCACCATTTTTATAAACTATTCTTTCTACTGGCAAATAGCTTGATGGATAATAATCCATTCCGAAATTTATTTTATCGTAGTACTCGAAATCGTACTTTGTATAAAGCGTGATCCGCGTACCATCTGTGTATCGTTCGATTATTCGTGATGGCAAATGTCGCTTATTGTACTCATATTCGGTACAACAATATAAATTTGTATTGCTCGCATATTCAATCTTTCGTTTTAAAAGTACAGGGCAACATATACGATAATATCGGGCGATACAATCTTGAGAATGACCATCAACTTTGCTTCTGTAAAGAATATGTCCTGGAATACGAACTTCATTGGCTGTATCTATCAGATATTCGTATGATGTACGTTTCACGATTTTGCCATCCGCATCGTAAGCTGTTTCCTGCTGCAAGAGGTTGCGGCCATAGGCACGAATTGTTTTAGGTAGGTCTTGCTCTGTTTCATACCCAAGAAATAGAACGGTATCTTGTTTTGAAAGATATTTCTCCGGATAAAGATCATCATATTCCAATAAGGGGACATATTCATATTTAATCGATGAACCATTGGGGAGATGTTCGGTTATTTCAGTATAAACCACAGAAGCCCCATTAAAATCGGTTATTGAGGACAGACATCGTGCGGATTGATAAAAATCTGTAAATTGGTTACTTTCGGATTTCTTTCTTGTATAATTAAATCTATCCGCATAGACAACGCCTCCTTCATATGAATATGAATATACTGCTGGCTTTGAATCGTTTGCATCTCTAATAATTATTTTCTGTATTCGAAGACCACCACAGATCCTCATTACAGCTTGATCTCGTTCTTTACCTCGATGGAGTTCATAAACGAATTCTTTGCTACCACCGGCTGGATAATGGATACTTTTGAGACTTTGGGCTCTTGTTCGTTCCAATTCAGAAGCACGGCTGATACCGAATTCGGGATAGATTCCATTGATAGGGACAAAAGGATAGCCAGATAAATCTTCGCCATCCTGATTCCAGTAGCCCCAATGATCGAATCCGCGATGCTCATGCCCCGGCATTATCGGATCATCATAGTATTCGAAGGAAACTATTGGTTGTTTGTGCCCAGGTTTGGCCTGAACAAAAACCTTATTTAATTTAATATTCCCATTTGGGAAAGTGTCTCGTGCAAAACATACTGTTTTTAACTTTTGTCCGTTGGCATAAACTTCAAAATTATCAAGTTGCTCTTGAAGACCCCAATAAACTTTTTTTCGGTCGTAATTGAATTTAATTTCCTGCTCGTTATAACTTATGGACGAAATATGTCGATTAGAAACCGTAATGCTTCGTCGATAATCGTTTTCCTTTCCAATAAGTTGTAATACTTTGCCGTCGTGTCTCACGCGGTTTTCTGCATCATAAAAAAAGTAGGTGTAATTGTCGCCCGAATAATTGAAATTCACGATAGCTCCATTCGGATATTTAACTTCGTTTAAGTACCATGTCATATTAACATTTTGAGATGTCCGAATAACGTCATCGTGGTCTATAATGCCGGTATCGGTTATCGCGTTGTCTTTGAAAATATAGCGTACTCCCTGCTGGTCAAAAATAGTAAATTGGTTTGCTATACTATCATACATTATATCCATTGGTTGATACGGATAAGTATGAGCTTGCTGATTGCCATCCAAGAAAAAGCGTCCGGAAAGGCCCGGTGCATCAAAATAATAGATGTCGGGTTCCAAGTCATATTGTCTCTTATGGTAAAACGAACTTGCGGTATGGTCAAAGTAAAAATCCTTTTTCCATTTATATATGTCGCTCGTTTCCTTAAGATCATAAAAACTATCGGGTAGGCTTCGTACTGCCCGCGTAATTTTTCCTCCTGCAGATAGGTCCCAACCGATACCTATAGAAGAAGAATAGTCGTCGATTTTAATCCCGGAGCCGCTGTAATTAAGTGATATAGGTATCTTACCACTATTCGTTTTAATTTCATAAAGCGGGATTTGCACTTGCAAAATTCCCGTATATTTATCTGTTCCTGCATTAATGCGCCCCGACATCATCTTTGATTCCGGCGATGCAATAGTATTGTTTGTGGTATAGGAGAGTTCCGGATCTTCGGATTCAACGGACGAAACCGAACTTTTGCCGGGCTCTTGCGCCTGCTTCGGGTATTCCTTCGGTTCAGGCTCTTGAGAAAAGACATTCGAGATAGGGATGCAGCATAAGAGCAGCATGGTGATAAATAATCGCATGGGAAAGTGGTTTTAGGATTAGACGAAAGAATAGTTTGGAGGCTGAATGCACATTCAGGAGGTTCGATGTTTCATACGCATGAGGTTTTGATGGTTGACAACCAAAAATACGATCGGAGCTTCCCCTTAGCAAGAAATCCGGCCGGAATCCAGCCTTACGAAATTTGCGTATCTGTCAGATAATCAGCACTCGCGGGAATAAAAATCTTATCTCCGACTTTCATTTTCCTTATGCGCTATCTATCAGCCTTTTATAGCTGCCTTCATGCGTGCGTCCGAACAGGATAGAGGGGCCCACTGAACCATGCGAATCCCACATTAGACAACGAAATCACCGATGACGACGGACCGGACAAGCAACAAAAAACCGCATCCCCGATCGAGACAGGGATGCAGTCCGGTTGGTGCTGGTTCTTTACAGCACAACCCTCATTCGTTCCGAGAGTTTCTCCCGCTCGGTATTCTTGTAGTAGCTCTTCCAGATAGTCATCGGACTGTTTCCGGCCATTTCGGCGACCGCATAGGGCGAATTACCGTCATCGACCATCCGTGAAATGAAACTTCCGCGGGATGAATACCAGGTTACCTTCTCGTTGATCTTCAAAATCCGACAGGCTTTGGTAAGTGTTCGGGAAACTAATGTCGATATTTGCCTTACTCGAGTATAGCGCTTTACTGAGTCGGTGTGTTTGCGCGTAAAGACGGGGAAAACATAATTCCCATAGCCCGTTCCCTTGTATTTGCGGAGCAAAGCCTGTGATTGGGGGATGAGAAGCGGTTTGGCGGTCTTCGGAAACTTAATACGCTCGTAAACGATTTTGTCCTCATGAACGCAATCCCAGATGAGGTTACATACATCCACATTGGCCATGCCTCCCGTATAATAGCTGAACAGGAACAGATCCAGATGCAGTTGCTCCTTTGCGGAAAACAGACTCCGATCGATGTGTTCAAGCAGTGCGATCGTCTTGGCCGATACGGCGCGGGAGGTCGTCTCCGGCCATTTGATCATATCGCCCAATGAGTCGAAAGCTGTAATGCCTGCTCCCGGCATTCCGAGTTTAGCGGCATAATTGCACAAGGCGCGTAACATCCGTAGGTGAGTGACTAAGCATCCCTGGTTGCCATTCTCCGCACCTCGGCGCTTCAAATAAAACGCATAGTCGGTGACAAATTTCGCATCGATATCCTTAAAGAAATAGGATGACAGGCTTTTCCCATAGACCGCAGAAACGAAGGCTTTCAACGAACGATGGAATTTTTCATACTTCCGAGCATTCGTGCTGCTCAAAATAATCTGTCCGTTTTTGATGCGTTCCCTGCTGTCGAAATACGCAATTCGCTCTTCGATGAGCTGGCTTACCGTCCGGATTCGGGTTTCCGGTTCAGATGCGGATTGCTGACGATCGAAACAATGGGACAGTTCGACTGCAGACCACAGGCGACCGGATGTCGTCCACTCTTCCGCCACACGCTGATAACGCATGCAGATCTCTGCCAGACTCCGGTTCTTGGAGTAGGCATTCGGACTGCCTGCACGAAAGGTCTGTGATTTCGGGTCCCAGTCCTTGTACTGGCCCGTAATGTCGAGAACTTTGGTGACACGAGGATAATCTGTCTTGAAAAAGACCAGCTCAAGTTTTACCAGATTCGAATTCTTCGGGTTCGGCTTACCCTTGACTTTAATAGAAAACATAGTAGTTGCTTTTGCGCCCAATTTGTCAGTGCAGGACTGCAAAACAGGCTACATGAAATAGCCCCGTCCCCGGCAAATTGTTTGGAACGGTCAAATAATCCGTTCGCGCAAAAACAACTAATATGCTGTCAATCAATGAATAGATAATCTATTCTCTGTCAATACCTAAAAAACGGCGCCCCTTCCGGGGCGCTCTTTTTCGTTTGCTTTAGGCCTCCCGAGACTGAAAAACGGGGAAATCCCGAAAGATTTCCCCGTTTCAGATAACAAACCCGCCCGAATTACTTCTTCGCAGGGGCTTTTTTAGGCTCGGCCTTCACTTTGAGCGTGGCAAAACCCTTGACGATGTTCTCGTCGTTGTTCTTCGTGCCGTCGTAAATCACGGTAACCTCCTTTTTGGGCAGGTCCACCTTCACATCCTTGATGCCCTTTCCGAGCGAAGGTACGTTGTTCATGATCTTCTTCACGCAGTGTTCGCAATCGATATCGGTTACGAATACCGTCGTCACCTCTTTTTTCTGCGCGGGCTTATCCGCCGCAGCGCACATGCCGAGACCCATTACCAGGGCCAGGCAGAACATTAAAAGTTTTTTCATTTTTGCGTATATTTAGGTATTAAAATTTTCTGTCCTTACCAAATCCGGGGCGTCGCCCGAAACATCCTGCTCCGCATCCTAATACAGGTTAAACCGTAAGCCGATATAGAACTTGCGGCCCATGAGCGGCCCCCAGACGTTCATCGAATTGAACTTGTAGTCGTAGGGGTCCTGCGCATTGAGGATCGGGTCCTTCTGGCGGTAGTCGGCGATATTCTCGCACCCGGCGTAGATATCGAACTTGCCTACCTTGCGGCTCACCTGCGCGAAAAACATCGGGTAACGGGGCGAATAGTAACTGTCGTCGAGGTTGCCCGTCTGCGTCGGAATGCGCGAAGGACCGTTGAGCTGCGCCGTAGCATCGAAGACCCAGCGGCGGAACTTCGTGGCATACTGGATATTCAACAGCGTTTTGTACTGGCTCACCAGCGGCCTCTCCACACGGGCCGAACTGCCGTCGGAGCGCTTGATCGTCATCTCGCTGTCCGTATAGCGGAACGTTGCGAAGATATCGAGCCGCTCGACCGGCGACCACGAGAAGTCGATCTGGTAGGTGTCGGTATACGAACGGCCATCGGTGTCGTAGAATACGATCCGATCGGCATACATCTCCTGATCGGCCACGATCGAGTTGTAGAACTGCGTACGGAAATAGTCGAAACTCAGCGTCGCGTCGCCCTGCTTCACCAGTCCGAAGGTTTGCGTCAGGCTTCCGCCGACGGTCAGGGCCTTCTCCATGCGGTCGAATTTCCGGAAATCGAATTTCCCGGATTCGTTGTCGAGGAACGTGATCGCCCGGCCCGTAGCCAGTACGCCGATATTGTCCGTAATGACGTTCGTCGAGCGGTAACCCAGGCCCGCCGAACCGCGCAGCGTCGTCGAAGGGGTGATATTCCATTTCAGGTGGCCGCGGGGCGTCACGAAGAAACGGTCGTAATAGTGGTTGTAATCGCCGCGGACTCCGGCCACGATCGAAAACTTGTCCTTGATGGCATAGGTATACTCGGCATAGGCTCCCGCCTCGCGCTCGTTGCGGTCGAAATTGTAGTCGCGGACGCTGTTGGCGGCGATCCACGGCGTCGGGTTGAGCAGTTTCTCGCGGTAGTAATCCAGATGCCCCTGCACCCCGACGATCAGCGACGACCGATAGGTGAAATAGTGGTTGTACATCAGGTTCAGCGCCAGCGAATTCTGGTTGCCCGTATAGTCGTTCAGCCCGAAATAGGCGTCTTCGCTGAAATGGTCGAAGTCGGCGACGAACGCCAAGTTCGAACGCATTTCGTCCTGCTCGTCGGGATCGTAAACCGACGGACCGACCGGCATACCTATTTTAAAATAGCCGTTGGCGTTGCGGTTGCGGATGTGCGACCCGTAGAGCGGCATTTTCTTGTCGCCGGCTCTCCAGTCCCAGTCCTGCTCCATCTCCTCGCGCATGGCCTTCGTGTCCTTGTAGTCGAGCATGCCGCCCAGGCGGTTTTCCTGCACGAACTTCCAGCCCCAGCGAATCTGCGTGCCGTTGTCAGCGGCGTAGAGCCATTTGTTGGCCACGTTGATCTGGTCGGCCTTCGGCAGGTCGCGGAATCCGTCGTGGTTGTGATCCATCTTCCGCACGTCGGTATCCATCGAGCCGTGAAGCAGGATGACGCTCGACAACTTCTTGTCTTTCGTGACGGGAAAAGCCGTCGAAATATTGGCCTCGGGACGCAGTTCGTCGTCGAGGTAAAGGTTCACGAACAGCCGTTCGTCGTCCGTAGGCTTGCGGTGTTCGAGGTTAATCTGGCCCGTGATGGCCTCATGGCCCGCCGTGACCGAAGCCACGCCCTTCGACACCTGGATCGAATTGAGCCACATGCCCGGCGTGTAACTCAGCCCGTAGGGAGCGCTCAGGCCCCGCATGATGGGACGGTTCTCGTCGAGTATCTGCGTATAGGTTCCGGCCAGTCCCAGCATCTTGATCTGCCGGGCGCCCGATATGGCGTCGCTGTAACCGACGGTCACCGAAGCCGAATTTTCGAACGACTCGGCCAGGTTGCAGCAGGCCATCTTACAGAGGCCCGCAAAGGAGATCATCTCGCCTTTGACGATCCCGTCGCGCTTGACGAAATTGCCGCTGAGGTTGCCCTCGACAACGACGCCTTCCAGCGCCACGCCCTCCGAACGGAGCGTAAATTCGACCTTGTCGACGCCGTTTTTCACATCCAGCGTGTCGTTGACAAAGCCCAGGTACGAGGCTACGAGTTTATCGTACCCCTTCACGCGGTGTACGAGAAATGCGCCCTGTGCGTCGGTGCTGGCCCCGATGGTCGTGCCGGCCCAGTAGACCGAAGCCCCGATGAGCGGTTGACGGTCGGCATCGCGGACCACGCCCCTCAAATCCTGTGCGCTCAGGGAACCGCACACAGCGAAGGCAGAAATAGATAATACGGTGTATTTGAAAAATTTCATGAAAATCCGTTATTGGTTAAAACTGATTACGGACCGGCGCACACAGCACCGGTCCCGAAGGTGTTTTAAGCCAATACGGGAGGAGCCCGGAAGCCGACGGGCAGGATGCAGGCTTCGCGTATCAGGGGTACATGCCTCTGGACAACCTCCTCGCGCAACTGGGGAACGTGTGCAGGACACGGACACTCCACGGCGAGTGCAGGCGGCAGGTCGAGGACGATGCAGCGTATGTATTTCTCGTTATTGTCGGAGTTCGACGTAACGTAAAGTTCGACATCGGTCGAATGGTGGTTGCCGCAGCAGGGGGCGCGCATCGCACCGTCGTGCGCCGACTGAACGTCCGCCGGATGCTGGCAATGGGTACAGCACACGTGCTCCGTGCGGGCCTTCATCGACACGCACTTACACGTCAGCGACGCCAAAGCCATCCCCGCCGTCGCAAAAAGATAGACGGCGAGCAACAACAGCGATATGACCCTTTTCAGTTTCACTATTCTTCTACGATTCCGCATTCGGCAAGGCTCGCGATCCACCGCCCGGCATCCTGCAAAGCGGTTTCAGCGTCGACCTCGTAACATTCGGTCAGCAGCAGCGCGGCGTCCGCAGCCGTAAACTCGCGGCCCCGAAGCTTCTCCCACAGATACATCGACGAAGGATTGAGCGACACGATGCGTGTCATATCGGCGGCGCCTCCGCGTCCCGGCATCACGATCACGTGCTCACCGGCCATCTCCCGGACCTTGTATTCTTCGCGTATCTTCATCTTCCGAATATTCGATTTTTGCAAAAATACGAAAAATTCCCCAAACTGCCTAATTTTTCACAAAACCGCACGCAATTCGGCTTTGCAGCCGTCCGGCTTTTTCGTACCTTTGGTGTCATAACGACACTTCCATTCGTCGGAAGGCTGTATAAAACCGCACGCAATCCGGTTTTGCACCCGTCCGGCTTTTTCGTACCTTTGTGCTATGGAACCGACCGCGGACAAAATATACGAAGTGCTCCGGCGCTACTGGGGCTTCACCACCTTCCGCCCCGTGCAGGAGCAGATCATCCGCGCGGCGATGGAAGGGCGCGACACACTGGCCCTGATGCCCACGGGCGGCGGCAAGTCGCTGACCTACCAGATTCCGACGCTTGCCCGCGAAGGGCTCTGCATCGTCGTCACACCGCTCATCGCCCTGATGAAAGACCAGGTCGACCGCCTCCGGGCCCGGGCCGTCCCGGCCGTGGCGATCCATTCGGGGCTCTCGCCGCGCCAGATCGACATCGCGCTGGACAACTGCGCCTACGGCGACGTAAAGTTCCTCTACGTGGCTCCCGAACGGCTGGCTACCGAGGCGTTCCGCCTGCGCGTGGTGCGCATGAACGTCTCGCTCATCGCCGTCGACGAGGCCCACTGCATCTCGCAGTGGGGCTACGATTTCCGCCCTTCGTACCTGCGCATCGCCGAACTGCGCGAAAAGCTCCCGGGCGTTCCCGTGCTGGCGCTCACCGCCTCGGCCACCCGCCTGGTGGCCGACGACATCATGCGCCACCTGAAATTTGCCGAACCGCACATCCTGCGCAGCAGCTTCGCACGCCCCAACCTCTCGTACAGCGTCCGCCGTACCGACGACAAAAACGGCCAGTTGCTGCGACTGGTCCACAACGTCCCCGGCACGGGCATCGTCTATGTGCGCACGCGGGAAGGGACCGAGCAGGTCGCCGACTTCCTGCGACAGGAAGGGGTGACGGCCGCGGCCTACCACGGCGGGCTGGGCCACGCCGAGCGGTCGCTCCGGCAGGAAGAGTGGCTCTCGGGCAAAGTCCGCGTGATGGTCGCCACCAACGCTTTCGGCATGGGCATCGACAAAGCGGACGTGCGCTTCGTGGTCCACTACGCGATGTGCGACTCGCTCGAAAGCTACTACCAGGAGGCCGGCCGTGCAGGCCGCGACTCACAGCGGGCCTATGCCCTGCTGCTGGTCGCATCGGACGACAGCGACCGCATTTCGCGGCGTTTCGAGCTGGAATTTCCCCCGCTGGAAAAGATCAAGGATATTTACGAAAGGGTCTGCTCCTACCTGCAGATCGGCATCGGCGACGGCGGCGAAGCGTCGTTTCTGTTCAACATCCACGACTTCTGCGCCCGCGAACACCTCTATTCGGGAACGGTCCAGAGCGCCCTCAAACTGCTCCAGCAGAACGGCTACATGACCCTTACCGACGCACAGGAAAACCCCGCACGGGTGATGTTCTGCGTCAGCCGCGACGAATTGTACAAACTCCGCGTGCAGCGCGACGAACTGGACCACTTCATCCGCACCCTGCTGAGGCTCTACAACGGGGTCTTCACCGAGTTCCGGCCCATCGACGAAGGCGAACTGGCCACCTGGAGCGGCTACACCGTCGAGCGCGTCAGGGAATTGCTCAAACGGCTCTGGCAGTTGCGCGTGATCCGTTACGTCCCCTCGAACCGTTCGCCAATCCTTTTCATGAACGAAGAACGCCTGCCCCGCGCCGACCTTTACATCGCCCCCGAGACCTACAAGCGGCGGCAGGAGCTGATGCGCGAACGCTTCGAGCAGATGATCGCCTACGCCGCCAACGAGGAGCAGTGCCGCAGCGCCGTGCTCGAAAAGTATTTCGGCGAAGAGACGCCCGCGCCGTGCGGAGTCTGCGACGTGTGCCTCGCCCGCAAACGGGCCGCGAAAGCCGCCGGGCGGGCCCCCGGAACACCCGGCATCCCCGCGCCCGGCGACGAGGCCTCCCTGCGCGAAAAACTCCTGGCGCGCCTCGCACGCTCCCCGGCCGACCCGCGCCAACTCGCCGCCGAACTGGCCTGTTCCCCCGACCGGCTGGCTGAAGTCGTGCGCGAACTGCTCGGGGAAGGCAAAATCGCCACCGGCAAAGAAGGAATATTGAAACTTTTTCCGTAATTTTGCAGGAACATCCGTCCAATGACTACAGTAAATAATTTCATCGATAAAATCAGCAACGAGCAAACCGCCCTGCTCCCAGCCATCGAGTTCCGGGGAGAAATCCGTATCGTCGAGCAGGAGCGCGACATCGCCGCGGCCTGCAAGCTGCTCGCCGAGCAGTCCGTCATCGGCTTCGACACCGAGACGCGCCCTTCGTTCCGCCCGGGCGTAACGTTTCGCGTATCGCTGCTGCAACTCTCCACACCGAAGGTCTGCTTCCTGTTCCGGCTCAACAAGATTCCGCTCGCCAAACCGATCCTGCAACTGCTCGAAGACAAAAAAGTCCTCAAGATCGGCGCCGACGTTGCGGGCGACCTGCGCTCGCTGCGCCAGATCCGCCATTTCCGCGACGGGGGCTTCGTCGACCTGCAGAGCATTGCCTCGGAATGGGGCATCGGGGAGAAGAGCCTGCGCAAACTCTCGGCCATCGTGCTGGGACAGCGCGTCTCGAAAGCCCAGCGGCTAAGCAACTGGGAAGCCACGACCCTCACCGACAAGCAGCAGCTTTACGCCGCGACCGACGCATGGGTCTGCACCCGTATTTACGAGCAGTTGCTCCGCACACCGAAAAAACCGATCCGTAAATGATACCGCAAATTTACCTGCGCAAAGGCAAGGAGGAATCGCTCCTGCGCCGCCACCCGTGGATTTTCTCGGGAGCCATCGACCACATCCAGGCCGAAGAAGAGTCCGATTTCGCCGAAGGGGTCCTCGTCGAGGTCTACACCCGTCAGGGCGATTTCATGGCCCTGGGCCACTACCAGATCGGATCAATCGCCGTGCGCGTGCTCACGTTCGAGCGCGAAGAGATCGACCAGACGTGGTGGAACCTCCGGATCGCCGTGGCCTACGATGTCCGCCGTACGCTCGGCCTTACGGACAATCCCGCCACGACCTGCTACCGTCTCGTCCACGGCGAAGGCGACTCGCTGCCGGGGCTGGTCGTCGACATCTACGGCTCGACGGCCGTCATCCAATGCCACTCGGCCGGCATGTACTACGCGCGGCTGCAAATCGCCGAAGCGCTGCGCTCGGTCTACGGCGAACGCCTCACGGCCATCTACGACAAATCGTCGCAGACGCTCCCCTTCAAGGCCGCCCTCGGGGCTGTCGACGGCTACCTGTGGGGATCGTCCGACCATGCGTCGCATATCGTCGTGGAGAACGGCGAACAATTCTACGTCAACTGGGAGAAAGGCCAGAAAACGGGCTTTTTCCTCGACCAGCGCGAAAACCGCCAACTGGTGAAACGCTACTCCAAGGGCCGCAACGTACTCAACACCTTCTGCTACACGGGCGGATTCTCGGTCTACGCCCTTTCGGGCGGCGCCCGGAAGGTCTGCTCGGTGGACTCCTCGGAGCGTGCCGTAGCGCTGGCCACGGAGAACATGGAACTCAACTTCGGCAAAGGCGCCGAATGCTGCGAAATCGCCGCCGACGCCATCGACTACCTCAAAGACATCGGCGACAAATACGACCTGATCATCCTCGACCCGCCGGCCTTCGCCAAGCACCACAAAGTGCTGGGCAACGCCATGCAGGGTTACAAACGACTCAACGCCAGGGCCCTGTCGCAGATTCGCCCCGGCGGAATCCTCTTCACCTTCTCCTGCTCGCAGGCCGTATCGAAGGAGTTATTCCGCACGACGGTCTTTTCGGCCGCCGCCATCGCAGGCCGCAAGGTCCGCATCCTCCACCAACTGACGCAGCCCGCCGACCATCCGATCAACATCTACCACCCCGAAGGCGAATACCTCAAGGGGTTGGTACTATACGTCGAATAACCATGAAAAAACTGCTCGCCACCCTCTTTGCGCTCCCCCTTGTCTTCGCGGCCGGGGCACAGAGCCGCACCGAAGTCTACACGTTCCCGAGCAAAATCCTCGGAACCGAAAAGAGCTGCACGGTCTACCTGCCCGACGGCTACGACCGCTCGCAGGAGTCCTACCCCGTGCTCTACCTGCTCCACGGCGCCGGAGGCTGCCACACCGACTGGACCCGGAAAGGCTACATGCGCCGCATCACCGACGAAACGATCGCCTCGGGGATGGCCCGGCCGATGATCGTCGTCATGCCCGACGCCACCGGCGAAGGCGAGGACTACAAGGGCAAACACATGGGATACTTCGACGTTCCGGGCTGGAACTACGAACAGTTCTTTTTCGAGGAATTCCTGCCTGCCGTCGAATCGAAGTACCGTATCACAGCCGACAAGCAGCACCGCGCCATTTCGGGCCTCTCGATGGGCGGCGGCGGAACGGCGGCCTACGCCCTGCGCCACCCCGGAGTTTTCAGTTCGGCCTGCCCGATGAGCGGCCTGCTGGACACGTTCCCCAGCGCGCGCAACTACGACAATGCGTTCCAGAAATCCGTCGCCGACAACTCCCCCGTCGCGATGCTGCGCAACATGCCTGACGACCAGTTGGACGGCGTACGTTCGGTCCGCTGGTGGGTCGACTGCGGCGACGACGATTTTCTCTGGAAATCGAACGTCGATTTCTACTCGCTCATGCGCCAGCGTAACATCCCGCTGCAATACCGCATGCGCGACGGCGGCCACACGTGGCGCTACTGGGAGACGGTACTACCCGACGTGCTGACGTTCGTCTCGGCCGGGTTCGGCAAATAACCGCCGGCCCCGCGCAAACCACAAAAAAGGTCCCGGAACTGCCGGGACCTTTTCTATTTTACCTTCTCGAAAACGTAGACTTCGTGGACCTCGCCGTCGTAGCCCGGATAAAATCCCCGGGGCATGCCGAGCACGATCCGCGCCCCGCGGTTGGCCAGCACCAGCAGTTCGTCCGTCGCAGGGTCGACAGCCAGTCCTTCGATCTCTCCGGCACGGCGGAAATCGGCCATCGAACGCAGCGGGAGCACCGTGGCATACGACTTTCCGTCGCGCAGGTCGGCAACGTAGAGGTTGTCCGGCTCGTCGAGGTCGGCATCCCCGTCGTCGGCAGAGATCAGCATCCGGCCGTCGACCATGAAAATGCCCTGCTGCCATTGCGGGACGGGACGCAGGTGCACCTTGCGGACATACTTGCCCGTCTTCCGGTCATAACCGTAAACATAGCGCCCGTCGACCCAGTCGGCCATCCAGACCATATCGCTGTCACGGTCCACGGCCAGCCCGCACACTTCGACCTGCCCCGATTCGGGTTCCCAGTCGATCGAGCGTTTCCATTTCAGCGTGTTGGCGTCGTAGACCGCCACCTGGATATTCTCGCCGCGGCCGTCGTCGAAAGTCTCGATTCCGGCGTAAATCTCCCCGTTCCAGACATCGATGTCGCCGATGTGGTTCGCAGCCAGCGGCAACCCGTCGAACGGGCGGTCGTTCCGGGCCACCAGCCGGCCCTGCTTGTCATACTTGTAGAGCGCCGTACTGCCCGACACATAGTAATAAGCCGAATCGGCGGCAATCCCCTGCCGTCCCTCGACGGGAATCACCTCTTTAAGGCGGTACGCCGTTCCCAGGGTTTGCGCTGCGAGCGGCATTCCGCCCGCCAGCACCAACATTAACATCAAAACTCGTTTCATAGCCATTTTGTTTATACGTCCTCCGGCAAAAACAGGGCCGGAGCAGTTTCCCCTATGTGGGATCCGCTCCGGCCCGTGTTCAAAGCGGAATACCGCCTATTTTTTCTTCGTACGCTGCTGGGCCTCCTGCTGACGCATCAGCTCCTCGTAGCGCTGTTGGAATTTCGATTTCTTGCCTTTCGATTTCTTCGCGGCATTCGCCTGCATGATCGCATGGATCTTGTTGTCGTCGACCATACGGCGGATGACGAGCGTCTGCCCGATGGTGAAGAGGTTCGACAGCAGGTAGTAATAGCACAAACCGCTCGAATAGCTGTTGAACCAGAAGAGCATCATGATCGGCATCATGTAGACCATCATGAACTTCATGCCTGCCATCTGAGGCTGCGACGAAGCCGTCTGCTGGTAGTTGAAATAGGAGTATCCGAACAGCGACACCGCCATCAACAGGGCGAACAGCGAAACGTGGTCGCCGTAGAAGGGGATCGAGAACGGCAGGTTCAGCACACTGTCGAACGACGAGAGGTCGTCGGCCCACAGGAACGGCTGCTCGCGCAACTCGATCGACGCGGGGAAGAAGCGGAACATGGCGATCAGGATCGGCATCTGGATCAGCATCGGGATACAGCCGCCCATCGGATTGATACCCGCCTTCTTGTAGAGCTCCATCGTCGCCTGCTGCTTTTTCATGGCGTCCTCCTGCTTGGGATATTTCTTCGCCAGTTCGTCGACCTGCGGCTTTATCAGGCGCATTTTGGCCATCGAGACATAACTCTTGTACGTCAGCGGCGAGATCACCAGTTTCACGAGCAGCACCAGGATGAAGATGATGATACCGAAGCTGCCGATGTAGTTGCGCAGGAAGTCGAAGACCGGAATCACGCACCAGCGGTTGACCCATCCGAAAATACCCCAGCCCAGCGGCACGAGACGTTCCAGGTGGATTTCCGCACCGCGCGGATCGTCGACCTTCTTGAGGATCGAATACTTGTTGGGGCCGAAATAGAAGGCAAAGTCATAGCCTCCGGTCTGGGGTGTATAGGGCACGCCCATCTGCGCCGTGAAGGATTTCAGCAACGACGACTCGGGAGCGGCCGTATCGAAGGAAAGGTTGGCGTAGGAGACATTGTCCGGGGCGATGAACACCGACGAGAAGAACTGCTGCTTGAAAGCCACCCACGAAACCTGCGTCGAAATGTTCTTCGACTTGGCGCCCTCGCTCATGCCCAACTCCTCGATCGAAGTCTCGTTCGGGAAGCGGTAAGCCAGCGTCGTATACATGTTCTCGTTCTGGAAACCCTTCTCGTTCTGGAAGGTGGTATTCGCCCAGTCGATCTGTATCTGCGTCTGGTTGGCCATCTCCGCAGCCATGTTCACCAGCCGTACGTCGAAGTTGACGAGGTAGTCGCGCGCAGGAGCCTCCGTATTATATATAAGGTAGCGGTACTCCAGGTAAGCCCCCTCCGAAACGCGAAGACGCATCACGACGCTCTCCGCGCCGTCCTCCGTCGTCGTAATAGGCTGGGCCGTAAATACATAGTCCAGCGTATTGACCGGAATATTCTTCAGTCCGTTCTTCAGGTAGAACGAAAGCCCGAAACGCGCCGTCGCGGGGTCCATCATCTCGATCTTCTGGTCGCGTTTGCCGCGCGGACCGTACTTGGTATAATCTTTCAGCGTGACACCCGTGATCTGGCCGCCGCGGGTCGAAAAACGCACCGACATCACGTCGTTCTCGACCGTAAACTCTTCGGGTTCCGTCTCGCGGGCCGCCGTCAGCGCCTCGCCCAGCGTTTCGACCTGGCGTTCGCGCACCGCAGCCGCAGCATCGGCAGCAGCCAGTTCGGCCTGCGCTCCGCCGTCCGCCACCGCCGTCGAATCCACAACGGGCGCTGCGGGACGCGTCGCTGCCGCTACCGAGTCCTGATAGGCCTCATAACGGGCCATTTGTTCCTGATATTCTTTCTGCTGCTGGCTGTTGAAGTAGGCGAATCCCAGAAAAAGGACCGCTACGACGGCAATGCCGATAATTGACTTTTTATCCATTAAGTGTTGTTTCTTTTCGCTCTACGGGATTAATATTACTTCTTCGCATGCTCCAGCGCAGCCTTCACGAAGGCCACGAACAGCGGCGAAGGACTCTGCACGGTGCTCTTGTATTCGGGATGGTACTGCACGCCGATGAACCACGGATGGTTCTCAATCTCGACGACCTCCACCAGGTTCGTGTCGGGATTCACGCCCACAGCCTTCATGCCGTCCTTCTCGAACCGCTCCAGGTAATCGTTGTTGAACTCGTAGCGGTGGCGGTGGCGCTCCGAAATGTTGAGTTTGCCGTAAGCGGCAGCAACTTTCGAACCCTTTTTGAGCGCACAGGGATAAGCGCCCAGACGCATCGTGCCGCCTTTGGCCGTAACGCCCTTCTGCTCCTCCATCAGGTCGATCACCGGATGGGCCGTCGCTGGCTCCATCTCGCTCGAATTGGCATCGGCGAGGTTCAGGACGTGACGCGCGAATTCGATCACCGCACACTGCATACCCAGGCAGATGCCCAGGAACGGCACGTTATTCTCGCGGGCGAAGCGCACGGCCTCGATCTTGCCTTCGATGCCGCGGTTGCCGAAACCCGGGGCCACCAGAATACCGGCCATCTTGCCCAGGTGCGCAGCCACGTTTTCCCGCGTGATCTTCTCCGAATTGACGTAACGCAGCTTGACTTTGCAATCGTTGACCGCCCCGGCGTGGATGAACGACTCGCAGATCGACTTGTAGGCGTCGGGCAGTTCGGTGTACTTGCCGACCAGCGCGATCTCGATCTTCTTCGACGGGTGTTTCACCTTCTCGACGAATGCGCTCCATGCAGTCATGTCCGGCTCCTTGTCGGCCGGGAGGTTGAGTTTGTCCAGCACCACTTCGTCCAGATGCTGTTCGTGCATCTTCAGCGGCACTTCGTAGATCGTCGGCACGTCGATCGACTCCATCACGGCATTGGCGTCGACGTTGCAGAACAACGCCACCTTGCGCTTGAGCGCCGCCGTCAGCGGATGCTCGGCGCGCAGCACAAGGATGTCGGGCTGGAGACCGTTCTCCAGCAGCGCCTTCACCGAGTGCTGCGTGGGCTTGGTTTTCAACTCGCCCGAAGCGGCCATATAGGGAATCAGCGTCAGGTGAACCAGCGCCGTATTTTTGTAACCCAGCGAGTAGCGCAACTGGCGCACCGACTCGATGAACGGCTGCGACTCGATGTCGCCCACCGTACCGCCGATCTCGGTGATGATTACGTCGTATTTCTTGGTCTGCGCGAGCAACTGGATGCGCCGCTTGATCTCGTCGGTGATGTGGGGAATGACCTGTACGGTCTTACCCAGGTACTCGCCCTTGCGCTCCTTCTCGATGACGCTCTTGTAGATACGCCCCGTCGTGACGTTGTTGGCCTTCGACGTGGGCTGGTTCGTAAAGCGCTCGTAGTGCCCCAGGTCGAGGTCCGTTTCGGCTCCGTCTTCGGTGACGTAGCATTCGCCGTGCTCATAGGGGTTGAGCGTCCCGGGATCGACGTTGATGTAGGGATCGAGCTTCTGAATGGTCACCGAGTAGCCGCGGGCCTGCAACAAACGCGCGATCGAGGCCGAAATGATACCCTTGCCGAGCGACGATGCCACACCGCCCGTTACGAAGATGTACTTGGGTTTGGAAAGTTTCATTACTGTCGTATACTATTTATTTTCGTTGTTCTGTTCTTCCTGGTCCTGCTTGTCGATCAGCTTCACCTTCTCGATCGTGGCGGTCATCTCCTCGCGGGCACGCTCGATCTTCGCACGCACGTCGGCGACCAGCGCTTCGGCGTTCTTCGACTTGGCAAAGAACCCGATGTTGTTCTCCAAGAGGCCGATCTCCTGTTCCAGTTGGCGTACCTTATTGTAGAGCCGTTCGCGCTCCGAACGCAGGCGACGGTCGCCCGCGGCCTTGAACGTCGAGACCTTCTCGCGGAAACGTCCCATCGAGCGGTCGCGCTCCGAGCCGCGCAACGTGTTGAACAGTGCGTCCACCGCGGCCTTGTATTTTTTCTGAATGGCGTCCTTCTGCTTGATGGGCACGAACCCGATCTCGCCCCAGCGGCGCTGGAATTCGCGGATCACCTCGTAACCGCCGGCTTTCACATCGGCCTCGGCCATTTCGGCCAGCAGGGCGAGTTTCTTCTGCAGGTTCTCCTCGTGTTCGCCGTCGACGCTCGCAAAATGCGCCCCCTTGCGCTCGAAGAACTTGTCGCAGGCAGCACGGAACCGTTTCCAGACAGCATCCGAATGACGCCGCGATACGGCTCCGATCTGCTTCCAGCGTGCCTGCAGGGCAATCAGTTCGTCGGTGGTCTTCTTCCACTCCTCGCTGTTCATCAGCGACTCGGCGGCCTCGCAAATCTCCGTCTTCAGCTGAAGGTTGTGTTCCATTTCGGTCTTCATCCCGGCATAGAACTGCCGCTTGGCTTCGAAGAAGCGGTCGCACGCCGTGCGGAAACGCTCGTAGATGCGGTTGTTGTCTTTCTTCGGTGCAAAGCCGATGGTCTTCCAGGTCTTCTGAATCTCCAGCAGGCGGTCGCTCGCGCGGTTCCACTCCTTGCGCGTGGTCAACGGCTGGGAGGAGAGCTCCTCCGTCGCGGCGCACAGCTCGGTCTTGAGTTCGAGGTTCTTCACCTGCTCGCCCTTCAGCGTTTCGAAATGCTCCTGGTGCTGCTTGTTGATACGGCTCGATGCGGCCTTGAAACGCTCCCAGAGCGCCTCCTTGTATTCATTGGCTACGGGACCCGTCTCACGCCATTCGTCGTGGAGCTTCTGCAACTTGTGGAACGCCTCGACGACGGAAGGCTCCAGCACCAACGCCTCGGCCTGCTCGCAGAGGGCGACTTTCTGCTCGTAGTTTTTCTTCAGGTCGAGGTCGCGAAGCTCCTTGTTGATCTTGATGAAGCTGTAAAAATTCTCGACATGCAGGTTATAGGTCTCCCACAAATCCTTGACATACTGCTGCGGCACGATGCCGGTATCCTTCCAGCGCTGCTGGAGTTCACGGAATTTGTTGAACGTATGGTTGAGTGTCTCGTCCGAATTGACCAGCTCCTTGAGCTCTTCGATGATGCTCTGCTTGACCTTGAGGTTCGCCTCTTTCTCGGCTTCGAGGTTGGCGATGAACGCATCGCGGCGATGGCGGTACTCCTTGAACTGCTCCTTGAGCTGTACCTCTGCACCGTCTACCGAAGGTGCGAAATCCTCCTCGGCGCCGCCTTCTTCGACGAAACGGCGGCGTGCGGCCTCGACTTCGGCGCGACGGATGCGGTAGAAGGCGATCTTCAGCGCCTCCACATCCCGGCGGATCGACTGCACGGGCTGCTCTTCGAGCATCCGGGCGAACAGGGCTACCAATTCCTCCTTGCCTTTGCCGGCGAACTTGTCCTCTTCGGACGACTGTCCGGCGAGTTCTTCGGCAGCCTCCTCCTCGGGGGTCTCGCCTTCGATCTCCAACCCGGCGTTCCGGGCCGCAAGCGCGGCGTCCTCGTCGTCGAAATCAACCCGTACATCCTCGGGAGCGGCCTCCTCGTCCGACTCCGAAGCTATCGGCTCGGCGGCAGGCTTGATCCGCGCACGTTTGGCGCGCGGCGCGGCCTCGTCGGCAGGGGCTTCTTCCGTTGCGGGAGCCTCGTCGGCACGCTCCGCAGGAGTTTCGGTTGCGGACTGCTCAGCGCCGGCAGGCGTTTCCGCAACTTCCGCAACGGGTTCTTCCGCAGCGGCGGGCGCCTCTGCGGCCGTTTCGGCAGCGGGCATTTCGGGTTCAGGGACTTCGGCAGTCACGGCAGGATTCGCTTGCGCATCTTCAGCCGCAGGGCTGACTTGCTCTTCGGGAGCAGGAAGTGTCGGTTTTTCAGTAGCCATCTCAGTACACGTTTTTGAGTCCCCGCAGATGCGGAGGCATATAAATCTCGCAAATATAACCATTTTATGCGGAACGCGGAAAAGATTTCGCCAAAACATGCAACAACGCCGCCTTCCAGGAACAGAAAACCGCCGCGATCCGTCCCGACGGCGTTTTTTCGGGCCGGTTCCGGCTCTGCATCAGCGCTTACGGCATCAAACCCGATACGGCCCGTCGACCGGAACGCGCCAGGTAAAAATAAATCCCGCGACACCGGATGTCGCGGGATTTATCTTATCCGGAAAGCGCCGTCAGCGCTTGCGGCCCTTTGCAGCGATGCGTTTGGGCGCAGCCTGACGGCCCGTGGTGACGGGACGGCTGCTGCGGCGAACGCTCTTGGTTCCCGCGCCGCGCTTGGGTTTCTCCCAGGCCGCAGCTTCGTCGTAGCGCTGGAAAGCCTCCCAGTCGAACCCGTCGTTGCCGCCGGTCGGAGGTGTACTCCAGTCGTTCGCGGCTTTTTTCCGGCTCCGCGTCACGGGACGCTGTTCCCCGGCATCGCCGGAAGCGGTTTCAGCGGCCGGTTTGCGGGTCCGCTTCGCGGGGCGGAACTCCTCCGCGCCTGCGGACTCCTCCGTCTTTTTGCGGCTCCGTTTTTCGGGACGGAACTCCCCGGCGGATTCGCTCCGGAACGACTCCTCGCCGCCGGTCCGTCCGCCTGCCGGTGCACTACGCCGCTTTCCGCCGCCGTTCTCCGAATCGGAGCCGTCGATTTTGGCGATACGCCGACGGCCTCCCGAAGCGTTGAGCTGCCCCACGACCGCTTCGGCGTCGCTGAACGGCACGCTCACCAGCGAATAGTTCTCGAAGATGCGCACATCGTCGATATTCTTGTCCCTCAGGCCGCACTTGCGCTTGAGCATGTCCACGATCTTGCGGGCCGTATAGCCGTCTCGGCCCCCGAGGGCCAGGAACAGCCGCGCCTTGCCCTTGCGGTCGACCGAGAACGAACGGATTTCAGGGTAATTGCTCTGGTCCAGTTCACTGCGGAACGCCAGTCGCAGCAAAGCCCCCAGCGCCACCTCGGGCGCATAGGCTTCGAGCAGCTCGGCCGCGATGTCGGCGTAATCACCGTAGGCCTCTTCTGTCACAATCTCCTGCAAATCGTCTTTGATCTTGGCGCGCTTCATCGCTACGATGTCCTGCGGCGAAGGCAGCGTCTCGCGCTTGATGTCGGCCTTGATGTCGCGCATCATCCAGTTGAAACGGCGCAGTTCGGCGCTCGAAATAAAGGTGATGGCCGTACCCTGGTTGCCCGCGCGGCCCGTACGGCCGATACGGTGCACATAGCTCTCCGAATCCTGCGGCAGCGAGTAGTTGATCACGTGCGAAAGGTTCGACACGTCGATACCGCGCGCAGCCACATCGGTGGCTACCAGCACGTTGACCGCTTTATCGCGGAACTTGCGGAGTATCTTCTCGCGCTGGGCCTGCGACACGTCGCCATGCAGGCCTTCGGCCGAATACCCCTGTGCCACCAGGCGCGTCGCCACCTCGTCCACGCCGATCTTCGTACGGCAGAAAACGATGCCGTAAAAGTCGGCCTCGATGTCGATGATGCGCGTCAGGGCGTCGAACTTGTCGGCCTCGCGCACCTCGAAGTAAATCTGATTCGTGAGGTCGGTCATCAGGTGCTGCGACTCCACGCGCAGCACTTCGGTGTCGCGCATGTAAGCCTCCGAAAGGCGGATGATCCGCTCGGGCATCGTGGCCGAAAAGAGCAGTACGCGGCGGTCTTCGCCCGTGTGGCTCATGATCTCCTCGACATCCTCGACGAAGCCCATGTTGAGCATCTCGTCGGCCTCGTCCAGGACGAGGAACCGGACTTTGTCCAATTTAAGCGTGCCGCGGCGGATATGGTCCAGCACGCGGCCCGGCGTACCGACGACGATGTCGACGCCCCGCGACAGGCGGCGCAGCTGTTCGCTCATCGCAGCGCCTCCGTAGATGGCCGTGATCGAAAGACGCCGCTCACGGTTGTAACTGAGCAGTTCCTCGGCGGCCTGCACAGCCAGTTCGCGCGTCGGAACGAGGATAATGGACTGTACGCCCTCTTTCGAAGGTTCGATCTGCTGGAGTATCGGCAGCCCGAAAGCCGCCGTTTTACCCGTACCGGTCTGGGATTGCGCGATGATGTCGTTCTCTCCCGAGAGCAGACGGGGAATCGTAAGTCGTTGGATGGAAGTAGGGCTTTCGAACCCTTTTGCTTGGACGGCCGCGAGCATTTCGTCGCTAAGGCCTAAGGTGCTGAAATCAGCTTCGTTGATCATATATGAATAATTGAAGGGTCAAAGGTACGATAATTTATTGGATTATTCGCCGGAAAATCACTATCTTCGCAAAAACTTATGCCGCACGGCCCACACACGGGCCGCCTGACTGAAAACCGACACCATGAGCCACCGCATCCTGCTGGTCGACGACGAGGTAGATATCCTCGAATTCGTCCGCTACAACCTCGTACGCGAGGGTTACGAAGTCTTCACGGCCGAGAACGGCGCCGAGGCGCTGAAGATCGCCGCCGAATGCCGTCCGCACCTGATCCTGCTGGACATGATGATGCCGGTGATGGACGGAGCGCAGACCTGCCGTGCGATCCGCGCCAACCCGCTCCTGAAGGACACGATGGTGGTTTTCCTCTCGGCGCTGGGCGAGGAGGGGCAGCAGTTGGCGGGCTTCGGCGTAGGAGCCGACGACTACCTGACCAAGCCCATCAAGATGAAACTGCTGGTGAGCCGCGTACAGGCGATCCTCAAGCGGATCGACGCCGACAAAGCCCCCGAAAAGGCCCCGTCGCCGGGTATCACCGTCGACCGCGAGCGTTATACCGTCATCCGCGACGGGCAGGAGATCACCCTGCCGCGCAAGGAGTTCGCACTGCTCGACCTGCTCTACTCGTCGCCCGGGAAACTGATTCCCCGCGAGGAGATCTACGCCAGGATATGGGGCACGGAGGTCGTCGTGGGCGACCGTACGATCGACGTGCACATCCGCAAACTGCGCCAGAAGATCGGCGACGAGCGCATCGTCACGGTCAAAGGCGTAGGATACAAGTACGAACCCGTTTAAAAGCGGGCAAACCGCCGCATTATCGTGCGGCAGGTCAGTTGGATTAGGTTAGTTAGAGAACATATGAACAATTCCCGGAAATACCGCCGCATCGTCGTCAAGATCGGCAGCAACGTGCTCACCCGTGAAAACGGCCATCCCGACACCACGCGCATTTCGGCGCTCGTCGACCAACTGGCGCGCCTGCACCAGGCCGGCACGGAGATCATCCTCGTCTCGTCGGGCGCCGTGGCCTCGGGCCGCAGCGTACTCGAAGCCCGGGCCGGGCGCATCGACACCGTTTCGGCCCGCCAGCTCTTCTCGGCCGTCGGACAGGTCAAACTGCTCAACCGCTACTACGACCTTTTCAACGAATACGGCATCACCTGCGGACAGGTGCTCACCACCAAGGAGAGCCTCTCCACGCGGCGGCAGTACCTCAACCAGCGCAACTGCATGGAGGCGATGCTCGCCGCCGGCGTCATCCCGATCGTCAACGAAAACGACACGATCTCCGTCACGGAACTGATGTTCACCGACAACGACGAGCTTTCGGGCCTCGTGGCGGCGATGATGGGCGCCGAGGCGCTCGTCATCCTGAGCAACATCGACGGTATCTACGACGGTTCGCCGTCCGACCCTGCGTCGCAGGTCATCCGCCGCGTCGCCCCGGGCCGCGACCTCTCGCAGTATATCGACACGGCTCGTTCCTCGCGCGGCCGCGGGGGCATGACGACCAAAAGCCGCATCTCCTCCCGCGTGGCGGGCGAGGGCATCGAAGTGGTGATCGCCAACGGCCGCCGCGACAACATCCTCACCGATCTCGTGCTGACCGGCAGCGATGTCGTCTGTACGCGCTTCGAAGCGGCTCCCCGCACGGCCTCGGGCGTCAAAAAATGGATCGCCAGCAGCGAAGGCTTTGCCAAAGGAGCCCTGCACCTCGACGCCGGAGCCGCCGCAGCCGTCTCGCAGAGCAAAGCCGCGAGCATCCTCGCCGTAGGCGTCACCGCCGTCGAAGGCGATTTCGAACGCGACGACATCGTGCGCATCCTCTCGCCCGAGGGCACGCAACTGGGCGTGGGGCGCATCTCGTGCGACAGCGCCACAGTCCGCCGCAACCTCGGCCGAAAAGGACTCAAACCACTGATTCACTGCGATTACCTCTACCTGGAATAACATGGAATACGATACAATCTTCGCCGCTGCCCGCCGTGCCGGGACCGAGCTTGCACGGACCGACACCCAACGCCTCGGACGTGCAATCGTCCGGGCCGCCGCTCTGCTGCGGGAAAACACCGGAAAACTGCTCGCGGCCAACGCCCTCGACCTGGAGGCCATGGCCGCCGATTCGCCCATGCGCGACCGCCTGCGGCTGACGCCCGAACGCATCGCCTCGATCGCCTCCGACATGGAATCCGTCGCCGGGCTTCCCTCGCCGCAGGGCGAGACGCTCGCCCAATGGACCCGCCCCAACGGCATGACCCTGCGCAAGGTCCGCGTACCGTTCGGCGTGGTAGGCATGGTCTGCGAAGCACGGCCCAACGTCACGGCCGACATCTTCTCGCTCTGCCTGAAGACGGGCAACGCCTGCGTCCTGAAGGGAGGCAGCGACGCCCGCCATTCCAACGAGGCCATCGCCGCCCTGCTCCGCGAAGCGCTCCTCAGCGAAGGGATCGACCAGGCGGCTTTCACGCTGCTGCCTGCGGGGCACGACGCCGTCGCCGCCCTGCTCAACGCCGTGGGTTACGTCGACGTGGTGATTCCGCGCGGCGGCTCGGGACTGATCCGCTTCGTGCGTGAGAACGCCCGCATCCCGGTCATCGAAACCGGCGCAGGTATCGTCCACACCTATTTCGACCTCGACGGCGACCTGGCGAAAGGCCGTGCCGTCGTCTGCAACGCCAAGACGCGGCGCGTCAGCGTCTGCAACGCCCTCGACTGTCTCGTCGTCCACCGCGGCCGCCTCGCGGACCTCGCGGCATTGTGCGACCCGCTGGCCGCCGCCCGCGTCACGGTCTACGCCGACGCGGAGGCATACGCCGCACTCGAAGGCCGCTACCCCGCATGCCTGCTGCGTCCCGCCTCCGAAGAGCATTTCGGGACCGAGTTCCTCGACTACAAACTGGCCGTCCGCACGGTCGGGTCGCTCGACGAAGCCCTCGCCCACATCGCCCGTTACTCCTCGCGCCACAGCGAAGCCATCGTCACCGAAAACGAGCGGACCGCCGACCAGTTCACCCAACGCGTCGACGCGGCGTGCGTCTACGTCAACGTCTCGACGGCCTTCACCGACGGCGGCCAATTCGGCTTCGGCGCCGAGGTCGGCATCTCGACCCAGAAACTCCACGCCCGCGGCCCGATGGGGCTGCCCGAACTCACGACGTACAAATACGTGATCACGGGCGACGGACAGGTCAGGGAATCATAACGCCGTTTGCGCCGCCTTCAGCCGCATTTACAAACCGCCCCGTCCCCGGGCAAGCAGACGACGCATGCCCCGGACGACGGCACAACGGCAGCTATGAGCACGAATCGGATAAATTTTCCACCTATTTTGGTAAAAAATAGAACGATCCGTAATCATTTTTTGCTTAAATTTGCACATCCGTAAAATAATACATATATTTAAATTATGATTCGTGAACTTTTTGCCGTGGGCCTGGGAGGCGCCGCCGGAAGCATCGTCCGCTATATGCTCTCCGCCTGGCTGCTTGCAGGGCACACGATCCTGGGTTTTCCGACCGGGACGTTCACGGTTAATGCCGCGGGCTCGCTGCTGATCGGCATCCTGCTGGAAGCCACGACTTCGACAACGGCAGGATGGTTGCTTATCGTAGGATTCTGCGGAGGTTTCACCACCTTTTCGACCTTTTCGGCCGATGCCGTGCGGCTGCTCCGCGCCGGGGATTACGGGCCTGCGACGGCCTACATCGCCCTGAGCGCCGTGGTCTGCATCGCCTTTGCCGCCCTGGGCATGTGGATCGGCGCGCAGGTGAAAAGCTGAAAACATGGGGCCTGGTTTGCAAACGACGCAGAAGACCGGCTACAACCGCCGTTGGAAGCAAAAAACAGAACAAAAACATATAACTTTATAATAGCACTTATGGTAATTTTGGTATTGAACTGCGGCTCTTCTTCGATCAAGTATCAGGTGATCGACATGGAGGCTGCATCGAGCAAACTGCTTGCAAAAGGCATCGTAGAACGCATCGGCCTCCCGGAAGGCGACCTGATCCATAAACCCGTCGGCAAGGAGCCGTTCGAACTCCACCAGCCGATTCCCGACCACACGACCGGCATCAAACTGGTCCTCGACGCCCTTACGAATGCAAAACACGGCGTGATCGCATCGCTCGAAGAGGTGAAAGCCGTCGGCCACCGCGTCGCCCACGGCGGCGAGTTCTTCCCCGAAAGCTGCATCGTCACCGAGGATGTCAAGGCGAAAATCCGCTCGCTGTTCGAAATCGCCCCGCTGCACAACCCCGCCAACCTCGAAGGCGTGCTTTCGATCGAGAAGGTACTTCCGGGCGTGAAGCAGGTCACGGTATTCGACACCTCGTTCCACCAGTCGATCCCCGCCGTCAACTACATGTACGCCCTGCCCCACGCCTATTACGAGAAATACCGCGTACGCAAGTACGGCTTCCACGGAACCAGCCACAAGTACGTGGCCAAGGTCGGCGCAGAGCTGGCTGGGCTCGATTTCCACAATTCGAAGATCATCACCTGCCACATCGGTAACGGCGGCTCGGTGACGGCCATCCTCAACGGCAAGTCGTTCGATACGTCGATGGGCTTCTCGCCGCTCGACGGTCTGGTGATGGGCACGCGCTGCGGCTCGGTGGATGCCAGCGCCATCACGTTCATCGGGGAAAAGGAGGGCATGACCTACGCCGAACTGAACGAGATGATGAACAAGAAATCGGGCGTACAGGGCCTTACGGACATTTCGAGCGACATGCGCGACATCGACCGCGCCTACGACGAGGGCAATCCCCGCGCAATCCTGGCCCGCGACATGTACTACGGACGCATCCGCAAGTTCATCGGCGAATATGCCGCCGAGATGGGCGGCGTCGACATGATCATTTTCACGGGCGGCGTGGGTGAGAATTCGTGCGAGATGCGCGAAACGGTCTGCACCGGACTGGAGTTCATGGGCGTCGAGTTCGACCCCGCAGCCAACAAGGGCGCCCGCGGCATCAACAAAATCCTCTCGGCTCCCGATTCGAAGGTCAAGGTAGCGACCATCGCCACCAACGAGGAACTCGTGATCGCCACGGATACCTATAATTTAGTAAAATAAACCCGGCAGCCGATCCGTTAGCATCCCGGCAACTCCGAGACATCCCTCCCGCCAAGGCGTGTACAGGGGTGGATGGAACGACCCGGCAAACGCGACGGAACACCGCGACAACAGCGGCCGGAACCGCGAACAGCCACTACATATAACAAACTACAAAATTAAACGTAACATCATTATGATTCAGCATTTGACCGATATCGTCGAGGAGGCGAGAAAACGGGGTAAAAAACGTCTTGTCGTAGCTTATGGACAGGATTCACATACGCTGGAGGCAGTCTACGAAGCCTACAAGGAGGGCCTCGTGGAGCCCACGCTCTTCGGCGACAAAGAGGTTATCAAACAGGTTTGCGAGGAAAACGACATCGACATCAAAGCGTTCAACATCGTCGACGAATCGAACGACGTGAAGTGCGTCCAGCAGGCCGTCGCATCGGTCGTTTCAGGGAATGCCGACGTGCTGATGAAAGGCCTGGTCTCGACCGACAAATACATGCGCGGCATCCTCAACAAGGAGGCCGGGCTGTTCCCCCCGAAAGGCGTCCTGAGCCACGTTTCGATCGTCGAAATGCCCTGCTACCACAAACTGCTGATCATCTCGGACGTGGCGGTTATTCCGCTGCCCGACTTCAAGCAGAAGATGGTGCAGATCGGCTACCTGGCCCGCACGGCCAACCTGCTGGGCATCAAGACCCCGAAAATCGCCTGCATCGCCCCCTCGGAGCAGTTGCTCCCCAATGTGATCTCCTCGACCGAAGGCGCGCTGCTGGCCAAGATGGCCGACCGCGGCCAGTTGGGCAACGTCGTTGTCGACGGCCCCCTGTCGCTGGACGTAGCGCTTTACAAGGAGGTTGCCGAGCACAAAAAGGTCAAAGGTTCGTCGGTCGCCGGCGATCCCGACTGCCTGCTCTTCCCCAACCTCGAATCGGCCAACGTCTTCTTCAAGTCGGTCACGCACCTCTGCGGCGGCGAACTGGCAGCGATGGTCATGGGCACGAAGGTCCCGTGCGTGCTCACCTCGCGCGGCGATACGAGCAAAACCAAGTTATTCTCGATAGCACTGGCCTGCCTGGCCGTAAAAAACTAAAATCCGGTCATCCGGACCTAACCCAATACGAACGAACCGAGAACTATGGGCTACAAAATCTTAGCAATAAATCCCGGCTCAACGTCTACAAAGGTCGCCCTCTACGACGAGGAGCGGCCTTTGTTGGATTTGAACCTGCGTCACTCCACCGAGGAAATTTCCCGTTTCGCGACAGTCAACGACCAGCTCGACTGGCGCCGCGGACTGATTCTCTCGGCGCTCCGCGAACAGGCATTCGACATCAAGGACCTGTCGGCCGTAATCGGCCGCGGCGGCCTGATACGGCCCATTCCCGCAGGCGTCTACGAAGTCAATTCGCGCATGCGCTACGACCTGCGGAACGCGCCGATGAAGCATGCCTGCAACCTCGGGGGACTCCTGGCGGCGCAGATCGCCCACATGGCAGGCGTCAAGGCGTATATCGCCGATCCGCCGGTGGTCGACGAGATGGACGACGTAGCCCGTATCTCGGGCATGCCCATGTGTCCGCGCAAACCGGTCTTCCACGCCCTGAACCAGAAGGCCACGGCGCGCCTGCACTGCGACCGGATGGGTTGGGTTTACGAGGAATCGAACCTGATCGTCGCCCACATGGGCGGCGGCATTTCGGTCGCCGCGCACAAGCAGGGACGCATCGTCGATGTCAACAACGCACTCGACGGCGACGGCCCCTTCGCCCCCGACCGCGCGGGAAGCATCCCTTCGAGCGAACTGATCAAGGTCTGCTTCTCGGGCCAGTATACGCGCGAGGAACTGCTGAAATTCATTTCGAGCAAGGGCGGCCTGGTAGCCTTGTTGGGGACCAACTCCGTGATTCAGGTCATGGAACGCATCGCCGAGGGCGACCAGCGGGCCAAGAAGGTCCTCGACGCCATGTGCTACAACGTCGTGAAGCAGATCGGCGCCATGGCCGCAGCCCTCTCGGGAAGCGTCCAGGCCATTGTCCTCACGGGAGGCATCGCCTTCAATGAACCCATCGTGGAGTACATCCGCGAACACTGCTCGTTCATCGCCCCGGTTACGGTCTACCCCGGTGAAAACGAACTGGAAGCGCTGGCCATCAATGCGCTGGTGGTGCTCCGGGGCGTCATCACCCCGAAAGTCTACAAATAAAGAATGATCCGGAAAAGAAAACAGGTTGCCTATCTGCGGGCAACCTGTTTTTTGATAATAGCCGTCACTTCACGGAAGGCTTCCAGCCGGAAGAGGGCCGAAAGCACGAGGTAGCTGACCAGTCCCGCCCCCAGTTCGGCCATCAGCCGCAGCAGGGTGTCGCCAGGCAGCGCCGCCGCCGTAAGCCGCACGACGGCATACATCGCCGCAGACACGAGCGCCACGGGCAGCAGCGTGCGGATGAAACGCCAGATCGTCAAGGTGGTGAAACGCGTCGTCGCAAGGAAGTTGACCGTCATTTCGCAAAACGCGATCGCCACCAATCCCCAGACCACGGCCATCACGCTGTGCGGAATCGTCACGGCGAAGATCGCCGTCATGATGACCTTCTTCACCACTTCGAGCCGCACGATCAGCGGCCCCTCACAGCGGGCCTTCAGCACGTTATAAGCCGTCAGGGCGATCGGCGAAAACAATCCCGCCAGGCACACCGTTTCGAAATAGGGAACCGTCGGCATCCACTCCTCGCCCAGCAGCACGGCAAACATGTCGTGCGCCACGGCCGACATACCCAGCATAATCGGGAACATCACGTAAGAGACGACCATCACGACCTGCCGATAACCTTCGGCGAACTTCGGGGCGTCGTCGCGAATCTTCGCCAACGCCGGGAAGGTGACGTTCTGCACTGC
This sequence comes from Alistipes sp. D31t1_170403_E11, assembly GCF_015553985.1. Taxonomy (NCBI): domain Bacteria; kingdom Pseudomonadati; phylum Bacteroidota; class Bacteroidia; order Bacteroidales; family Rikenellaceae; genus Alistipes; species Alistipes sp. D31t1_170403_E11. The sequence goes on from NZ_JADNHQ010000005.1 coordinate 57,468, forward strand.
CTGAATGCCCGTCGCAGCGGGCATATCCTTGAGCTTCACCGCCTGGTCGAACGATCCGAGCGTCGCCGGCGAATAGAGTTTCCCGAGGAAGAACTGAGGTATCTTGTTGTAGAAATTCGAAATCAGATCCGTCACCATCAAACTGCACCCGAACGGCGCCATCTCCCGCAGGGGTTTCAGGCCGCATTTGCCGCAGGGCCTCCAGTCGCTGAGCCACCACAGCAGCGCAGTCCGCATCCCGATCGCGATCACGCGCTCCGCCACGAGGCTCCAGATGCCCCACCCCGCCAACGCCAGCGCAATGGCCGTGAGGCCGCCCGCGAGCGACGAGGCGAAGGTCACCTTCGACAGCAGCGCGAAGCGAAACTGCCGGATAAAGATCGTATTCTGAACAGCCGACAAGGCGCTGAGCGGCAGCAGCAGAAAGAAAACCGGGGCGATCTGTGCGATCTCGGGCATCCCGTACCAGCGCGCCGCCCAGGGCGCCACCGCCACCAGCAGCGCATAGAGCACCACCGAAACGGCCATATTAAAAAGGAAAACCGACTTGTAATCGCTCTGCGAAGGCCCCTTATGGCGAATCAGGCTCTGCGAGAAACCGCTGTCGACGATCACCAGCAGCACCGTCACGACCGCCGACGGAATGGACATGAAGCCCAGGATGTCGCGTGTCAGCAGGCGCAGAATGACCAGCCGCACGGCCATTGCAAGGAGCATCGAGCCGATCTTCTCGGCCATGCTCCACGCCACGCCCTGCGCGACTTTCTCTTTGAGCTCGCTCCCCAAACCTTAACAGTTATGCTGCGCGGCGATCTCCTCGTTGCGCTTGCGGATGTTCCGCACGTTGGCGATCTCGACATACGAAGCGCCGCCGTCGGGACCGAAGCTGCCGCCCACGATGGCCATTAAATCCTCGTCGTCGAGCTTGCGGTACTGGTCGAGGAACTCCAGCGCGTCGACCAGGAAGTGATATTTGTCGGCGAGCTGCTGGTTGCGCAGAATCGGCACGACGCCGTACGACAAGGCCAGGATGCGCTGTGCATGCAGCTGGTAGCAGACGGCCATCACGGTCTTGCGGCCGCGGAACGCCGCCAGGTAACGGCCCGTGCGTCCCGTCTTGGTGTCGAGCACCACATATCTGATCGGCAGGTTCGTCGATGCGCGTACGGCCGAGCGGGCCAACTGCGCCGTGATTTCGTGGTTCACCGAGACCATATCCATGTCGATCATGGGCTTGAAATGAGCCTCGTCGCGCTCGATCTCACGGGCGATACGGGCCATCGTCTCCACCGATTCTACGGGGAAGTCGCCCATGGCGGTCTCGTCGCTCAGCATCACGGCGTCCACACGCTCGTAGATGGCGCTGGCCACGTCGCTCACCTCGGCACGCGTCGGACGCGGCGACTTGACCATCGAATAGAGCATCTGCGTGGCGATGATCACGGGACGCTTGGCGCGGATGCACTTCTCGACGATGCGGCGCTGCGTGTTGGGAATCGCCTCGGCCGGAAGCTCCACACCCAGGTCGCCGCGGGCGACCATGATGCCGTACGAAGCCTCGATGATCTCGTCGATATTGTCGAGTCCCTCCTGATTTTCGATCTTCGAAATGATCTTGATATTGCTGCCGTGGGCGTCGAGGATATCCTGCACGGCTTTGATATCGCGGGCCGAACGCACGAACGAGTGGGCGATGAAATCGACATCGTTCTTCACGGCCCACTCGATAAAGCGGCGGTCCTTTTCGGTCACCGAGGGCAGGGCGATCGATACGCCCGGCACGTTGACGCTCTTGCGCGAACGCATGGCGCCGCCCACGACGAATTCGCAGTCCAGCTCCTTGTCGGTCTTGCCCATGACGCGAATCTCCAGCTCACCGTCGGCGATCAGCATCCGCGATCCTACGGGGATGTCCTTCACGATCGAAGGGACGTTCATATAGACCACCTTGCGGGTCGTGAAGTCCGAACCGTCCGAGCCGCGCACGGCCACACGGTCGCCCGCGCGGAAATTGATGCTGTTACCGTATTCGTCGGCAATCGTCGTGACGCGGATTTCGGGACCTTTGGTGTCGATCATAATCGGAATGGCCGGATTGACCCGGTGTACCGTTTCCACGATATGCGTAGCCCCGTCCTCGGTGACGTGCGCCGAATTGACGCGCACCACATCCATACCTGCGTCGAAAAGTTGCTTTACGAACTCCTCGGTGCAGCGGAAATCCGACATCGTAGCTACAATCTTGGTTCTTTTCATTCTGTACATAGAAAGAGAGCTGTTTATTTTTTATGTTTTTGTTAGCAGGCAGCCAACCGGCCTCCTGCCGCATTTACGAGTTTGACTCAGCTTTAAATCCCCGCCTAAGGCGGGGACTTTATCGCCATGCAGCCGGTTTTCCGGCCCGTGTGCGGCTATTTTTCACAAATCAGGAGCAACGCTTCCACTCCCAGCCGGTAGGAGTTCAGCCCGAATCCCATGATCGAGCCTTTGGCCACGGGAGCCAGCAGCGACGTGTGGCGGAACTCCTCACGGGCCAGGATCGACGAGATGTGCACTTCGACGACCGGAACCGACACGGCCGACACGGCGTCGCGCAGCGCCACCGAAGTGTGCGTATAGCCGCCCGCGTTGAGCACCACGCCGTCGTAGCGGCCGTCGGCCTGCTGCACGGCGTCGATGAGTTCACCCTCGTGATTAGACTGGAAATAGTCGAATTCCACCGACGGATAATGCGCCTTCAATGTTTCGAAATACGATTCGAAAGTCTGCGAGCCGTAGACCCCGGTATCGCGCCGCCCTTGCAAATTGAGGTTCGGCCCGTTGAGAATCAATATCTTCATACTTTTTTGGTTTACTTCCAGTTCCTATAGGGCCGCAGCCCCGAATTTGACGACAAAGGTAATCAATATTCGCGATTTTTTTGATACCTTTGCCATATATTCCCGCATTGAGTGCTCAATAGCAGGCTTTGCAAGGCAAAAGCCAAAACGCCCCGCTCCATGACCGAATTCGGATTTATCGACAACATCCAGCGCCTTTTCGCCTCGCTTCCCGGCAACGGGTTCGAGGGCATCGGCGACGACTGCGCGGTACTGCCCATCGGCAACGGCGAATCGCTCGTCTTCACGGCCGACCTGCTGACCGAGGGAGTCCATTTCCTGCGCGACGCGACCTCAGCCCGCGAACTGGGCCGCAAATCCCTCGCCGTCAACCTGAGCGACGTAGCCGCCATGGGAGCCCGCCCCGTGGCGACACTGCTCTCGATCGCCCTTCCGGCCGATGCCGCCGACACGTGGGCCGAAGCGTTCATGCTCGGCTACCGCGAACTGTCCGAACAATTCGGCGTAGCGCTCGTAGGAGGCGACACGACCCGCTCGCTGTCGGGCGTCACGATCAACGTCACGGCCATCGGCCGCGCCGACGATGCACACCTCAAACGCCGCAGCGACGCCCGCCCCGGGGATGTAATCTTCACCGCCGGGGAACTCGGCGCCTCGGGCGCCGGCTTGCAGGACATCCTCGCAGGACGCTGCGACACCCCTGCCGCCGCAGTACACCGCAACCCGCTGCCACAGGTCGCCGAAGGCATCTGGCTCGGCGGCCGCCCCGAAGTACGCGCCATGATGGACCTTTCGGACGGGCTGGCCTCCGACCTGAAGCACATCCTCGACCGTTCGGCCACCGGCGCAGAGGTCGATACCGACCGCATTCCCGTCGCCCCCGGGGCCGATGTCCGCATGGCCGCCTGCGGAGGCGAAGACTACAAACTCCTGCTCACCGCGGCCCCCGAAGCCGCCGACCGCCTCGCCGCGGAGTTCAGCGCCCGGTTCGGCGCCCCCCTCTACCCCATCGGACGCATCACCGCCGCTCCGGGCCTCACATGGCTCCGCAACGGAAAACCCGAGCCATTGGACTGGCACGGGTTCACACACTATTAATCTTCGATTGTTTCTTTCCCTCCTATTTCCCGTTTTGGCGAACGGTCATATCCGCACACTCCGGTATTGCGCTCGTCGTCGTCAGCCGGAACTTCATCGTCCGGCTACGCTTGCCGTTGTTCGCCTCGGCGCTTATTCGAATGGTCTGGATATACCTCGGAACTTTCCAAAACCGCCCATCGCCGGAACGGGCGAGAGAATCATAGACAACCACATCCTCCGACGAACAATCCGTGAGACACTCCACCGAAATAGCATCGGACTTATTTAATATCCAAATCTGAGTTATCTCTTCTGCCACCAGTTGAAGTTCGATGGAACCTTCTTCCGAAGGAATCTCGATCGTATGATCGTGAGCTTGCACCAATTCGTCGTTTTGAAGAATATAGACACCATGTACAAACCAACCTCCCTTTGCATCTTCCTTTTGACAAGACCCCATAAATACAAAGGACAGCGCCAAAACGCAGTTAATAATTTTATCTATATTCATCCATTCGAATTTTAAGATACAGAATCCCGAATACGAAGTTACATAAAATATATACAAAATACAACATAATAAAATATTATTTTACAATAATACAATCCATATATCCACTTAATATAAAAAAATACCTGCAAGATTTTTGAAGTCCTGCAGGTATTTTAGGCCGTATGAGGCAATCAAATATGCCTATTCTTTAATGATATACACATGCTCGTCGCGTCCCTGCATGTGATAGTTTTCCCGGGCGTACTCTTCGAGATAATCGTCGTATTTCAGTCGTTCGAGCAGCGTGCTGTCCTGCGCGATCTTCTCGGCGTAATAAGCCCGCTCGCGCGTCAGGGCATTGATCTGGCGCTTGATCTTCACGGCATGCAGGGCGTTGCGCCCCACGACGAAAACCGTGAAGACAACGATGATCGCCGTTGCGACGATCCAGAACCTGCGGCCGAACTGAATTTTCATTTACGGTATATGCATATACTTGTGCGTCTGTATCGAAATGTTCCATCGGGGATGCGCCTTGGCATACTCGACCATCGCGGGCATCACCTTCTCGGCAACGCTCCACTCGGGCTGCAGGAACAGCAGGCACTTTGCACCCACGCGGGCGGCATTCTGCTCGGCCCATTCGAAATCGGCCTCCGATTCGACGATCACCTTCAATTCGTCGGCCCGCCCGAACGCCTCGTCCAACGGAGGCTGCTGACGCTTCGGCGAGAGGCACACCCAGTCGAAAACACCGCTGAAAGGGTGCGAACCCGATGTTTCCAGGAAAATCTGCAACCCCTTTTCCCGCAACGTCTCCGTGAGCACGCCCAGCGGATAGAGCAGCGGTTCGCCTCCCGTGATGACGATGGCCTGCGCCGGACACGAAGTCGCCCGGTCGATCACCGTCTCAACGTCGGTCGGCGGAAAGAGTTTCGGATTCCACGTATACTTGGCGTCGCACCAGCGGCAGCCTACGTCGCATCCGCCGAGGCGAATGAAATAGGCAGGCTTTCCGGCGTGAAACCCTTCGCCCTGAATGGTGTAGAAATCCTCGACCAGGGGCAGCAATCGCCCGCCGTCGAGCAATGCGGGATCGGTCTTGATTGCCATTACTCGGTCACTACGTAAATATCCTTCAGGCTGCGGCCCAACTGATCGTAGTCCAATCCGTAACCTACGATGAACTCGTTGCCGATCTCCATGGCGCGGTACTTGATCGGCAACTGCTTGCGGTACGATCCGGGCTTGAAGAAGAGCGTGCAGACCTCGATCGACGCCGGGTTGCGCGACTCCAGCTCCTTGATCATGTGCTCGATCGACTCGCCCGTATCCACGATATCCTCGACGATGATCACGTGACGGCCCTCGATCGAATTGTTCAGGCCGATCAGGCTCTTCACACAGCCCGTCGAGCAGGTCCCGTCGTATGACGCCAGTTTGACGAACGAGAGTTCGTTCTGAAACTCGATCTTCTTGATCAGATCGCTCATGAACATGAACGAACCGTTGAGAATACCCAGGAAGAGCGGGGTCTCCTTACCGGCATAGTCGGCATTGATCCGCTGTGCCACAGCCTCGACAGCCTGGTCGATCTGCTCGGCGGGTATCATGATTTTAAAATTTCTGTCGTGAAGTCGTATGGTATTCTCCATTTTCGTTACCGGATTTTTTATATTATTAGTGCAAAAATAACTATTTGCGCGCAACAAACGAAGGGTTCCGGTAAAATAATCGCAAAAAGATCGCAGTTCCCCGAAACGTTCCGCCCGGGCCGCAACCGGACCGCCCCGATTTCCATACGCCCCGTATCCGGGTTGCGGCGCCTTCCCCGATGGCGCACGGCATACGTCTCCGCCTTCATTTGTCAATACAACCTTGCAATCCGACCATTATCCACAAAAACCAGTCAGCCGGACTTCGATCGCAAACCGCCCCGATATTTAAAAAAATAAATATATAAGGCTAAAAAAAATAAACCAAATAAAAAAAAGTACCCGTTAATTTGTATCTTCAATAAAAATGTTTAATTTTGAAATACAATCGAAACACTTTCGAAACATATTTAATTTATATTTGAAACGTTTTTCGCACAAAAACCCATACCGACGCAAACAGCATGGCGATCATATATAATAAGGTAATCAACCAGATGGACAACCGGTCCGGATACGGGAACTCCGCAGCGAGGTTCCCGCGAAACGGCTGCCGCTCACTCGGAGCAGGGCCGCACGTCCGGTCCGCGGGCAAGATTTCCGGCTCTTGAAACCGTTCCGGAATCCCACCCGGTCTATTATCGACACGATATTAGCAACCAATTTTCAAACGACAACCCGAATCACATCTAAAACGAGAACATGAAATGAAAAATGGAATAACTTATTTATTGCTGGCGCTCGCAGCGGCCTGGCTGTTCGTCGCCTGCGGCAGTAAGGACGGCGAAGGAACCCCTGCGGACAATTTCGACGTACAGTTCAAACTTCCGGCATCGATCGATGTCGCTAAAGGCGGGGAATACACCTTTGAAGTAATCACCGAGGGAGGGGGGGGGAAATCGCCTCTAACCACTGATTCATTCCTGCTGGAGTCGGACGCAGGAATATCCTACGTCTGCCCCATCGTTAAAACTTCTTCCGACAGCTTCACCATACGCCTATCCGACGGGTGCGAGACCGGTTATTACAAGGTCTTCATCAAAAGGGACACCCGGAAAAAATCGTTCGGAAGAACCTATCTAAACATCGGCGAAGACATAGGTTTCACGCCCGATCCGGGCTCCACCGTCTACGGAATCGTTTCATCGGCCGAAGGCGGTGTGCCGAATGTCGTGGTATCCGACGGCCATGAGGTGACCGTGACGGACGAGAACGGCATCTACCAACTCAAATCCGCTAAAAAATGGGGCTATGTCTTCATTTCCGTCCCGGGCGGCTATGAGGTTCCGTCCGACGGAGTCCTCCCCCGGTTCCATTACGCGCTGAAAAGCGGTCCCACAGTCGTCGAAAGAGCTGATTTCACGCTCAAAAAAGTAACCGGGCAGGACACCTACAAGGTCTTCATGCTCGGCGACATGCACCTGGCCAACCGCACGGGCGACAGCCAGCAGTTCGCCCAGTTCACGTCCGACCTGAGCGATTACATGACCCGCCATAGCGGGAAGAAGATGTATGCCATCACGCTCGGCGACATGACCTGGGACCTCTACTGGTATTCGAACAACTTCTATTTCCCCCAATACCTGAGCGCCGTCAACGCACAGCTCAAAGGCCTGCAGATATTCCACACCATGGGCAACCATGACAACGACTTCAAGACCACGTCGGATTACACCGCGGCGGTCAAATACGTGGACAATATCGCCCCGACTTATTACTCCTTCAATATCGGTCAGGTCCATTACATCGTCATGGACGACATCGACTGCAGCAACTACGACGGAACCGATTCGCGCAACTACTCGAAACGCATCTCCAGCGAACAACTGGACTGGCTTGCGAAAGACCTGTCGTATGTAGACAAGGCGACGCCCCTGGTCATCGTGATGCATGCGCAGGTATTCTATCCGACCACTACCGGATTCAGGATCGACCACGATGCGACCAACACCGCAAACCTTTTCAATATCCTCAACGGGTATAAGGTCGATTTCGTGACGGGACATACCCACATGCTCTTCAATGTGACGCCCGAAGCCTCGATCGTGGGCGGACGGAATTTCCGGGAACACAACTCCGGCTCGGTATGCGCCTCCTGGTGGTGGTCGGGCCACCTTACGCCCGGCGTCCACGTCAGCCTCGACGGAACTCCGGGAGGATATGCCGTCTGGGATGTCTCCGGAACCGATTTCAAATGGTTCTACAAATCGACCGGATGGCCCGAAGATTACCAGTTCCGCAGTTACGACCTGAACAACGTTCATTTCTCGATGGACGACGTACCGCTGATGCCCCCGAGCACACCGGCCTCGGTCCAGAATGCGTATAAGAAATACGTCGACGCCTACCCCGCAAACACCAACAACGAGGTGCTGATCAATATCTGGAACTGGAGTTCGGACTGGACGCTCGATGTCGTCGATGAAAACAACAACAAACTGGCTTATTCGGAAGTCTGGGCCTACGATCCGCTCCATATAGCGGCGCTCTCCGTGCCGAGGTTCAACAACGCGAGCCTCAAATCGACGCCGTCGTTCATCACCGAAAAGTTCACGCATTTCTTCAAAGTGAAGGCTCCCGACGCCGACACCGACCTGACGATCACCGTCAAGGACGAATTCGGGAATACCTGGACCGAGAACATGCAGCGGCCGAAAGCATTCTCCACGGACGCCTATAAACGTAAATGACAATCGTCACATACCAATCCAACCTTTATTTAACTAACTAACTAACACTGATCTTATGAGAGTATTTAGACCATTGGTTCTAACTCTGCTTTGGGTGTTGGGAGGAGGAATCCTATCCCTGTCGGCCCAGAACAGAGTGGTATCCGGGAAAGTTCTCGATACCAATCAACAACCTCTTGTTGGAGTAGCCGTCCTGGTCGATGGTACGACCAAAGGCGTCACAACCTCCGAAAACGGCAGTTTCTCCATTCAGGTTTCGGCCAAGGAGATTGTCCTGACCGTATCCTCCCTGGGCTACCTTACCCAAAAGGTAACGGTCGCCCCGTCCAAAAACGACATCACCATCTATTTGCAGGAAGACGCCATTATGCTCGACGAAGCGGTTGTCATCGGTTACGGCACACAGAAAAAGGTCAACCTCACGGGCGCTGTCGCAACCGTAGGCGGCAAGGAACTCGAAAACCGCGTCGCCCACTCCCTGGGCAACATGCTGCAAGGTTCCGTAGCCGGTCTGAACGTCACCACTTCGGGCGGTAAGCCCGGCAGCACGCCGGCAATCAACATCCGCGGCGTAACGTCGATCAACACCGCCGACCCGCTCGTGCTGATCGACGGAGTCGAGGGCGACCTGAACCGCCTCAACCCCAACGACGTGGGTTCCATCTCGATCATCAAGGACGCATCGGCGGCAGCCGTTTACGGTGCGCGCGCCGCATTCGGCGTCATCCTGGTCACCACCAAGAGCGGCTCGGCCAAGGACGGCAAGGCAACGGTGCGTTACAGCGGGCGTTTCGGCTGGGAAGAAGCCACGACCTCGACCGACTACGAAAACCGCGGTTACTGGTCGGTCTACGCGGTCAACAAATTCTGGCAGGCCGACAACGGTCAGAATTTCGTCAATTACAACGACCGCGACATGCAGCAGTTACTGGCACGCGTGAACGACAAGACGGAGCATCCCGACCGTCCGTGGGTCGTCGAAGAGGTGCGCAACGGCCGCAAACAGTGGGTCTACTACGGCAACTACGACTGGTGGGACATGCTCTACCGCGAAAAGCGCCCCGTGCAGCAGCACAGCGTATCGCTCAGCGGCGGCACGAAGGACATCACCTACCTCGTTTCGGGCGCCTACGACCGTCAGGCCGGCATGCAGCGCGCACACCCCGACATCTACAACAAGTATAACCTGCGTGCGAAGATCGATTTTAGGATCAACAAGTGGGCGACCTTCTCCAACAACACATCGTTCTTCTCCTCGAACTACAAGTCGCTCGGCGACGGCAGCGTCGACAATACGGTCGCTTACAGCGCCAGCAACGCCTTCGCCTGCTTCCCCATGCAGAACCCCGACGGATCGTGGCTCTACGGCACACCGTATTTGGGCAGTTCCTACAAGGTCGCCAACGGCCGCCACATCCTGCTCAATGAAGGAACGCACCGCAACGTCGAGCGCCGGAGCGACCTCACCAACACCTCCCGCCTGGTCATCTCGCCGTTCAAAACGCTGAGCATCACAGGCGATTTCACCTACCGCTTCTACCAGGACCGCAATACGAGCCGGAGTTCGGCGTTCAACTACCGGGAATATCCCGACGGACCGATGCTCGCCTACGATACGGGCGCCGGCATGAACCAGCTCGACGAAGCGGTCAAAACCTACAACTACTACGCGACCAATGTCTTCGCCAACTACGAGGAAACCTTCAACGACGCACACCATTTGTCGGGCATGGCCGGTTTCAACTACGAGAAGTGGGGCAGCAAGAACGTATCGGCATGGGGCCAGGACCTCGAATCACTGGATCTCGACGACCTGAACCTCGTAGGCATGAACAAAGACCAGCAGACGATAACCGGAGTCGGCGGCGGCCAGAACGAATACGCCCTGATGGGCTTCTTCGGCCGTATCAACTACGACTACAAAGGGCGTTACCTCTTCGAGGTCAGCGGCCGCTACGACGGAACCTCCCGTTTCAAACAAGGCTACCGCTGGGGCTTTTACCCCTCGGCATCAATGGGCTGGCGTATTTCGGAAGAGTCCTTCTTCGGGGATGCGAAGAAAGTGGTGGACAACCTCAAACTGCGCGCATCGTTCGGCAGCCTGGGCAACCAGATCGTACGGGACACGAACCACAATCAGGTATACTACACCTACATGCGGCTGGTCACCCTGCATAATTTCGCAGGATACACCTTCGGCGACGGCGGTACGCTGGGCAAATACTCTTCGCTGGGTGCGCCCGTGGCTTCCGACCTGACGTGGGAGACCGCCCAGCAGTGGGACCTGGGTCTCGACGTTGCGATGTTCAACAACCGGCTCAATCTGACGGGCGATGTCTATATCCGCGACACGAAAGACATGCTGACCGCAGGAATCGCCCTGCCCGGCGTCTACGGAGCCGCCTCGCCCAACATGAACGCCGCCGACCTGCGGACGAAAGGCTACGAGCTTACCGTCAGCTGGCGCGACCAGTTCCAACTCGCCGGCAAACCGTTCGAATACAGCCTCGGATTCAACATCAGCGATTACAAGAGCGTCATCACCAAATACGACAACCCCGACAAATCGCTTTCCAAGCCCTATTACGTAGGCATGCAGTTGGGCGAAATCTGGGGCTTCAAGACCGACGGATTCTTCAAGACCACCGAAGAGGCACAGGCCTATGCCAAAGAGGTCGACCTGAGTTACAGCAGCGGCCGTCTGACCGGCGGCTGGCAGGCCGGCGACCTGAAGTTCGTCGACCTGGACGGCAACCACATCTGGGATGTCGGCGAAAACAAGGTCGGCAAGTCGGGCGACAAAACGATCCTGGGCAACGAGCTTCCCACGTTCTCCTACGGCATCAACGCCTCGATCCGCTGGTGCGGTTTCGACGCTTCGGTCTTCTTCCAGGGCACGGGCAACCACTACTGGTATCCCCACGGACGCGCCCAGGGCTTCTGGGGAAGCTATTCCTATCCCTACCTGTCCTATCTGCCGAAAGACTTCCTGGGCAAGGTATGGGCCGAGGACAACACCGACTCCTATTTCCCGCGCGCACGCGCCTATTCGTCGACGGGCGGCTACCTGGCCAAGGTCAACGACCGCTACCTGCAGAATCTGCGCTACCTGCGCCTGAAGAACCTCACCGTAGGCTACACCATCCCCATGAAGATCACCCAGAAAGCCGGCATCGACCAGGTCCGCATCTATTTCTCGGGCGAGAACCTCTGCTACTGGTCGCCGCTCAAGAAAAACAGCAAATACATCGACCCCGAGGCAGCTTTCAGCCGGGATAACGACGCCTACAACTACGCTCATTATCCGTGGCCCAGGACATTCATGTTCGGTATCGATGTAACTTTCTAACCTTATACTACGATCACAATGAAACGATTAATCATATTGGCCCTTGCCTTGACAACCGGTCTGACCGCATGCGAAGACTGGCTGGACAAGAAGCCGCTGGACAAAATTTCGCAGTACGACTATTTCAAGGATGCCACGGCGCTCGAACTGTTCAGCAACCCGTTCTATAACAACCTGCTGGCCAAAGAACCTTTCAAGGAACAGAGCGACCAGCTCGTCCAGTACAACCTCTCCAACGAGATGATCGGAGGCAACAAACGCACGGTTCCCTCCACGGGCGGCGGTTGGACCTGGACAGACCTGCGCCGCATGAACACCCTGCTGGCCATGGCCGCCGAATATTGCGAAGACCCGGCTGCCGTCACCAAGTACAGCGCCATCACGCGGTTCTTCCGCGCCTTCTTCTATTTCGATAAGGTAAAACGCTTTGGCGACGTACCCTGGTACGACAAGGAACTCGGCTCGGCCGATCCCGAACTCTACAAAGCACGCGATTCGCGCGAACTGGTCCTGACCAACATGATCAAGGACATCGACGACGCCGTCAACAGCGGCGGCCTGAGCGAGAAGGCGACCCCCTACCGTGTCAACAAGTGGACGGCGCTGGCGCTGAAAGCCCGGTTCTGCCTTTACGAGGGAACCTATCGCAAATACCACGGGATCAACCTCGAAGGGCACGACTACAAATACTACCTCGATCTGGCGGCGGAAACAGCCAAGCAGATTATGGACGAGAGCCCTTACAAACTCTTCAAAACCGGGAATCCGGCAACGGATTACGTGACGCTGTTCACAAAGGAAGATGCCGATGAGGACGAGTATATGCTGGCCATCAAGAACGATGCAGGTCTCCAGATTTTCCACAATGCGACGGGATATGCCGTCATGGTGACGCAGGGCCGTCCGGGACTGACCCGCAAACTGGTCAACGCCTACCTGATGAAGGACGGTAAGAAATTCACCGATCAGCCCGGCTGGCAGGAGATGACGTTCCTCGAAGAGACGAAGAACCGCGACCCGCGCATGGCGCAGAGTGTCCGCACACCGGGATATACGCGCATCGGATCGACCACGGTCGAGGCTCCCGACATCAGCGTCGCCAACACCGGTTACCAGCTCGTCAAATTCGTCCAGGCGCGTCCGCCCGAGGGTGACCGCGGAGACAAGAGCACCTGCGACATGCCGGTTTTCCGCTTCACCGAAGTGCTGCTCAACTACGCCGAGGCCAAGGCCGAGGCGGGAACGCTCACGCAGGAAGACCTGCGCATCTCCATCAATCTGATCCGGAGCCGGGCCGGCATGCCGGACCTCGACATGGTTGAAGCCAATAAAAACCCCGACTGGTATCTTTCGTCCGAAGAGTACGGCTATCCCAACGTGACCGGCCCCAACAAGGGCGTGATTCTCGAGATCCGCCGCGAACGCGCCATCGAGTTGCTGGAAGAAGGCTTCCGCTACAACGACCTGATGCGCTGGAAAGCCGGTTACTGCATCGACCAGCCCATCACAGGCATCTATTTCCCCGGTCCCGGCGAGTACGACCTCTCGGGCGATGGAAAAGCCGACGTGATCCTCTATCCCAAAGGAAGCGCCAAACCCTCGGCGGGCGAAGGCGTCCAGGTTTACGAATTAGACAAGGACATCTACCTCACGGAAGAAAAGAGCAGCAAGGGTTACATGTTCTACCACAAGACCGTGGAGAGAACCAAGTTCAACGAAGGAAGGGACTATCTCTATCCGATCCCCAGCACCGAGCGCGAACTCAACCCGAACCTCGAGCAGAATCCGGGATGGAGCGACGGACTGAGTCACTAAGTCGAAAATTATTTAAAATTATACGATTATGAGATTTCTGAAATATATGACAGCCCCGATCCTTATGGCGGTCCTATGCTCCTTCTGGAGTTGCGACAAGGATGAGGACAAGCTTTCGGAGGCAGTCCTGGCAAGTGCCAGCACATTGAATTTCGAAGCGCAACGAGCGTCGGAAAAGATCATCACCGTCTATGCCGACGCCGACTGGGTAGCCGAAACTCCCGACTGGGTGACGGTCACGCCCGATTCGGGAACCGGCGTAACGGACGTGACGATTTCTGTCACCGACAACCTGCGCGGCGGAACGCCGGACAACCCCCGGAAAGAGAAGATCGTTTTCAAGGGACGGACCCTTGCGAGCCAGGCCGAGGTGCTCATTACCCAGGACGGAGACAAATACAGGGACGTGAAAGAGTACACGATCGGCGAAGTCATCAAACTGGAAAACGAGACGGTCCTCTCTGTTCCCGAAGCAATCGTTATGGCCGTTACGTCCAAAGGCTTTATCGCGAGCGATGCGACGCAGACCGGCAACGTCTACGTGCTCAACAATTCGACGACGGAGAACGTGAGCGTCGGAGACCGAATCGCGTTCAAGGGCAGCAAATCGACCGATACGCAGTCCCTGGCCCTCGTCGAATGCGACATTCTGGAAACCGTCTCGTCCGGAACGGCGACCTACCCCGATGCGGACGACATAACCAGCAAGATCGACAAATACACCTCCGATACGCGCACTTACATTGCGGTAAGCGGCATGCTGAACGGCAATAATATCGTTGTCGACGGAGCTTCGTATTCGGTAAATATTACGGATGCTCCCGCAAGCATGGACCTCACTGCACTGAACGGGCATATCGTATATGTCAAGGGTTATTACGCAGGACTGGCCAAACCCGTAATCAGGATCATGGTCACCGACATCGAAGACAAAGGCGTGGCCAAGGTGATCTATTTCTCGGAAGATTTCGAGTGGCTCGATCCGTGGGCAAAAGCCGGCAACGCAGGCCGGACCGTCGAGACCGACGACCTCGGCGCAACAGCCCCGCAGATCGTAACCCCGGTTGTCAACGAAGTTTCGGCCCTCGACGCCCTTCTTACAAAGGGGTATGAATTACTGCGCGTCACCACCAAAACCGAGGGCGAATGTATCTATCTCCAGAACAACTACCTTAAATTCGGCAAAACGTCGTATCAGGCAGGTATCGTTCTTCCGAAAATCGACAATGTTCCGACCGGAGCCAAACCCATCATGTCGTTCGACTGGTGTCCGATGCGCCAGGGTTCGGGCACGATCGACCCCGTCAACCTGATCGTCATCGTCGCCAACGGAGACAATGAGGTAACATTCGACATTCCCGAATCGGGCTTCGAAAAGGGTCAGAAACTTTCATGGATCAGAGCCGAAGTCGATCTCACCGGAATACCGATCACCAAAGACACCAAGATCACGCTCCGCCAGACGCAGTGGCCCGCAGCTACGGCCAACCGCTGGTTCCTCGACAATATCGAGATAGCCGAAGCTCCTTGATGACCCTCCGGTAAAGCACGCTTTACAAACGAACAGCCGCCAGCCCTGCATTCGCAGAACTGGCGGCTGCCCGTTTACACACCGCCAAAAGCGGAATAAACCCTGATTTCCGGTATTGTGATCTTCGGTCCATACAACGGCCGCCATGCGCCGTGAAAAACCCCGGACAAGAAGTACTTACCGTACATCCCATCCGGGGATTGGAGGACTGCGGCAGGTACGCCGCAATCAGCGAAAATCAGACCAGGCCCGAGAATCCCATAAATGCCATGGCCAGAATCCCGGCCGTGATCAGCGCAATGGGAATGCCCTTGAACGCCTTGGGTACGTCCTCGAAATCGAGGCGTTCGCGGATACCCGCGAAGAGCACCAGCGCGAGGGCGAAACCGAGGGCCGTAGCCACCGAATAGGTAACGCTCTGCAACAGGTTGAACTCCTTCTGGATCATCAGGATCGCAACGCCGAGCACGGCGCAGTTGGTGGTGATGAGCGGCAGGAAGATGCCCAGCGCCTGATAGAGCGACGGCGAGAGTTTCTTGAGCATGATTTCGACCATCTGCACCAGTGCAGCGATCACGAGGATAAAGACGATCGTCTGCATGTAAACGATATCCAGCGGCACGAGCACATACGTCTGGATCAGCCACGCCACGAGGGCGGCGATAGCCATCACGAAGGTTACGGCGGCTCCCATACCCATCGAGGTCTCGACTTTCGACGACACGCCCAGGAAGGGACAGATGCCGAGGAACTGCGCCAGCACGACGTTGTTAACGAAGATGGCGCCGATGATGATTGCAAAATAGGAAAGCTCCATAACTATTTCTTGGCTAATTTGTTAAACAATACCATCAGGTAACCCAGCACCAGGAACGCTCCCGGAGCCAGCACGAAGATCAGCGGAGCGACATCCGTGAAGCCGAGGTTGACGCCGAAGATGGCGCCGCTGCCCAGGATTTCGCGCACAGCGCCCACGACCGTCAGCGCCAGCGTGAAGCCCAGGCCGATACCGACGCCGTCGAGGATCGAATCCAGCGGCGTATTCTTCGAAGCGAACGCTTCGGCACGGCCCAGGATGATGCAGTTCACCACGATCAGCGGGATGAAGACGCCCAGCGCGCCGTACAATGCCGGAACATAGGCCTGCATCAGCATCTGGATGATCGTCACGAACGAGGCGATCACGACGATGAACGCCGGAATACGCACCTTGTCGGGAATGATGTTCTTGATCAGCGAAATCACGAGGTTCGACATGATCAGCACGGCCATCGTCGCCAGTCCCATGCCCATGCCGTTCCCGGCCGAGGTCGTCGTTCCCAGCGTGGGACACATGCCCAGCACCAGCACGAACGTCGGGTTGTTCTTGACGATACCGCTCAATACAATCTGCAACTTATTCATTTTGCCCTCCTTCCTGAGCCGCAGGCTCGTTGGTTTGCGATGCGCCGGATGCCGTATCGGCCGGATCCGTACCCGTCGCCACGCTCTTGTAAGCCATCCACGCGCGGTTTACCGCGTCGACATAGGCGCGCGACGAGATCGTCGCGGCGGTCAGCGCATCCACATCGCCGCCGTCTTTGGTAACGGCCAGCCGGCCGTTCACGAGTTTCTTCGATTCGAGTTTCCGGCCCTTGACGCTCGTGAGCAACACGTTGCCCTCGTCGGCCATCTTGGTTCCGAGGCCCGGGGTTTCGGTCTGCTCCAACACGTTGACGTTCACGACCTCGCCCTCGGGGGTGAAGCCCACCATCAGGCGGATCACGCCGCCGAAGCCCTGCTTGGTCATCGACTGCACGGCATAACCGCTCACGCTGCCCGCCGAAGTCGCCGTATAGACCACAATCGGCATGTCGTCGATGGTCAGTTCTTCGGTCGTCGTCGCGTCGAACGCCGGGAGCACCTCGTTCAGAGCCGCCAGCGTCGCAGCCTCTTTGGCCGCTGCAATCGGCTCGACGGTAATCATATTGACGAAGCCCACTCCCGCCGAAGCCACAAGGGTAATGCCGAAGAGGACGGCCGTCATATTCAAAAGTGTACTTTTCATGCTGCCACCTCCTCTATTTTACGCCGAAGCGCTTGGGTTTGACATATTTGTTGATCAGGGGCACACAGGCGTTCATGATCAGGATCGCAAACGACATGCCCTCGGGATAAGCGCCCCACAGACGGATGCACATCGTGATCAGGCCGATTCCCACGGCGAAAATCACGCCGCCCTTCACCGTCATCGGCGAAGTCGAATAGTCCGTCGCCATGAAGATCGCGCCGAGCATCGCACCGCCCGCAAGGACATGGAATATACCGGCCCTCCACGCAGTCCCGAAGAGGTATCCCAGTTTATAACCGGCCGAATAGGCTCCGGCGGCGGCCTGCGGAATCGCATCGAACGACACGGAGCACATCGCAACCACCCCGGCGAACAGGGCCATCGTCACGAGCACCGTCACGGGAATGTGCCACGTAATCACACGCCGCCACAGCAGGTAGACGAAGCCGCACAGCAACGCCGCAGCAGCCACTTCGCCCAGCGAACCGGGCATATTGCCCAGCAGCATCTCCTGTACGCCCATCACAGCGGGCGATGCGCCGTGCTTCACGGCCGCCAGCGCCGTCGCGCCCGACAGGGCGTCGAACGAACCGTTCACCGGCAGCGGCCAGGTAGTCATCTGCACCGGGTAGGCGATCAGCAGGAACACACGTCCCACCAGTGCGGGGTTGAAGGGGTTCTTTCCCAGTCCGCCGAAGGTCATCTTCGCCACGGCGATAGCCACGAAAGCGCCCATCACGACGATCCACCAGGGAATCGACGACGGCAGGTTGAAGGCCAGCAGCACGCCGGTCACCACGGCCGACCAGTTGCCGATGGTCGACGCGCCGCGAACCATGAATTTCTGAATCAGATACTCGATCACCACGCACGATGCCACGGAAAGAGCCGTAACGCGCAGCACGTCCAGACCGAACACCATCGTCGACACGACCAGCGCAGGCATCAGCGCGATCACAACGTCGCGCATGATCCGGGTCGTCGACTGGGCAGTCTGCACATGGGGTGCTGGAGCCACAATGAGTTTATTAGCCATAAGTTATACTATAATTTTATTTTCATCGGATTATCGTACCGTCCATCCGTTTCCCAGGGTCGTCGCCCCGCGGCCCGAGGCCGCGTTTCCAAATCTACCCCACCCTAAATCCCTCCCTCGGGAGGGACTTACGACCGCAAGCGGTCGCCGGATCGAAATCTTCGGAACGGCAATCTTTCATTTACTTTTTAGGTGCAGCGGCGGCGCGCGCACGGATCAGCCCCATCACGGTCTGTTTGCCGAGGCGCACCCAGTCCAACAGCGGCAGGTATGCCGGACACGTCGACTGGCAGCAGCCACACTCGATGCACGAAGTGATCATCAGGGCTTCCAACTCGTCCCAGCCTTTTTTCTGGGTCATCTTCGAAAGATAGTAGGGCTCCAGTCCCATCGGGCAGGCGGAGACGCACTTGGCACACTTGATACACTGCGAAGCCTCGCGGCGCTGTGCGTCGCGGCCCGACATGACGGTAATACCCGAACAACCCTTCGTCACGGGCGAGTCGAGGTTGACCATCGCCCGGCCCATCATCGGGCCGCCGTTGATCACCTTCCGGGCATCTTCGGGAAGACCTCCGGCAGCCTCCAGCAGCGCCGAGACCGGCGTACCCATGCGGGTCAGCAGGTTCTTCGGCTCCTTCAGGCTCTTGCCGGTGACAGTCACCACGCGTTCGATCAGCGGTTTGTTCTTCAACACGGCCTGGTAAACCGCAAAAGCCGTCGAAGCATTGCACACCACGGCGCCCACATCGATCGGCAGTGCCGGCGGAGGCGGAACCTGGCGGCCCGTGACGGCTGCGATCAACTGCTTCTCACCGCCCTGCGGATACATCACCTTCAGGGGTACGATTTCGATGCCTGCATACCCCGCGGCGATCTGCCGGAGATGCGCAATGGCATCGGGTTTATTGTTTTCGATACCGATACATGCCTTCTGCACACCCACGGCCTTCATCAGGATCGTGACGCCCACGATCAACTCCTCGCCATGCTCCAGCATCGTGCGATGGTCCGAAGTGAGATAAGGTTCGCACTCCACACCATTGATAATAACGACATCGGCCTTCTTTCCGGGAGGGACCGAAAGTTTCACATGCGTGGGGAACGTCGCGCCGCCCATGCCGACGATACCGGCGTCCTTGATCTTGGCCACGATCTCCTGCGCCGAGAAGGGACAAACCTTCACCAGCGCGTCCGAACGGTCGATACCCTCGGCCCAGTCGTCGCCTTCGCGCTTGATGGTAATCATCATCTGGCGCAGGCCCTGGCCGTTAACGGCCATGTCGACGGCCGTAACCGTACCCGAAACCGGGGAGTGAATGTTCGCCGACATGAAGCTGCCGGCCTCGGCGATGAGCTGTCCCGTGAGCACCTTGTCGCCTTTGGCGACCTTGGCGACTGCCGGGGCTCCGATGTGCTGTGCAAGGGGAATCGTCACCACCTCGGGCAGCGGAAGCACCTCGATCGGTTTGGCGCAGCTCAGCTTATTTTCCGACGGATGGACTCCGCCCATTGGAAATGTCTTCATTGTTGTAGTCTCTTTTTACGATTCTTTGTTAGCGGCAGGTACAGGCTCGGCTTTCGGCGCAACGGGAGCGGCGGGCGCTGCCGGGGTTTTCGGGGCCTTGGGCAGCGGGTCCATGCCGACGAGCCGGATGGCGCCCGTGGGACACTCGTTCACACACTTGCGGCACAGTTTGCACTTCTGCGGATCGATATAAGCGAGGTTATTCTCCACGGTGATCGCGTCGAACGCGCACACCTTCACACACTTGCCGCAGCCGATACACCCGGCCTTGCAGGCCTTCATCACCACGGCCCCCTTGTCCTTCGACACGCACGACACGTAAACCGCACGGTTCTTGGGCCACTTTTTCCGCAGCTCGATGATCATCTTCGGACACGCCTTCACGCAGGCGCCGCAAGCCGTACATTTGTCGGCGTCGACCTCCGGGAGCCCCGTTGCCGGATCAATGTGAATGGCGTCGAAGGCGCAGACCGCGACGCAGTCGCCGAAACCGAGGCAGCCGAACGAACAGCCCGTCTCACCCACATAGAGCGACGAAGCCACGGCACACGATTTGGCCCCGTTATAATCGTTGGTACGGGGACGTTTTTCGCACGTACCGCCGCAGCGGACGGTCGCCACCTCGGGCTGCTTCTCGGCAGCGGCTTTTCCGAGGTATGCGGCCACGGCTTTCATCGTATCGCCGCCACCCACAGGGCAGAAGAGCGCCGAGATGTCGTCGCGCTTCACGAGCGCGTCGGCCAGGCCCCGGCAGCCGGCGAATCCGCAGCCGCCGCAGTTGGCTCCGGGCAGCATCTTCTCCACCTCGTCTATTCTCGGGTCCTCGTCGACCCGGAATTTCTGGGCCACGAAATAGAGGATTACCGCCGAGAGCACTCCCAGCGCACACAGCGTCAGGATCGTGTAAAGTAATACTTCCATCAGTAGTTTTTAGTTATTGTAAATTGAATTGTGTGTTCGATTTTACGGCGGAAGAGCCACAGCACGAAATAATAAACGCCCACGCCCGCAATAGCGGCGAGGGCGCTGAGGCCTTCACTCAGTCCCGCAAGGACAATCGCCCCGACCAGAACGGCCAGCAGCACGACCAGCGCCCCGACATAGGCCAGCACGACGGCCCGGATGCCCGCACTCCGGCGCACTCCGACCATCACGGCCCCGCCAGCGGCATACTGCCCGGCCTCGGGGGTCGTCACGACGACGATCTTGTCCTGCGCTTCCGCCAGGCCGCACGCTTCGCGGGCCTTACAGGTTCCGCAGGCACTCCGGGAGGTAATTCGCACATAGACCATGTCGCGCTCCGTGCGTTCCACCACGCCGCTGTGTTCGATCAGGTCCGCCACGCCTCAGTCTCCGTATTTATTGGTAAGGGGCATCAGCCGCTCGTGGCCGAATGTACACGACGAGAGACGCAGCACGGGCGGGAACTGGTAACGTTTCTTTTCGTTACGCATGATCATGGCGTGGATCTTCTCCACGACCTCCGAATCGAAACCCGCGTTGACGATCTCTTCGCGGTGCTGTCCCTCCTCGATCATGCGGAACAAAATGGCGTCCACCACCTCGTAGGGCGGCAGAATGTCGCTGTCCTTCTGCCCGGGGTGCAGCTCCGACGAAGGCTCCTTGGTCAGGATATTCTCGGGAATCACGTCGCCCTGCATCCGGTTGATGTAACGGGCCACGTCGTACATTTCGCTTTTGTAGAGGTCGCCCGTAGGGCTGAAAGCGCCTGCCGTATCGCCGTACAGCGTACAGAGACCCAGTGCATTTTCGCTCTTGTTCGAGGAGTTCAGCAGGATGTAGTCCGTCTTGTTCTGCAAGGCCATCAGCAGCACCGTGCGGATGCGCGTCTGGATATTCTCCTCCGTAGCGTCGAACTCCGTGCCGCCGATAACCGGCTTGAGGGTGTTCACCACGCTGGTATAGATTTCCGAAATAGGAATGACGTTGTATTCGATGCCGAGGTTGCGCGCCAGTTCCTTGGCGTCCTCGACCGATTCATGGGACGAGAAGGGCGAGGGCATCAGCAGCGCGCGGACATTCTCCGCACCCAGCGCATCGACGGCGATGCAGGCTACGACCGCCGAGTCGATACCGCCCGAAAGTCCGATCGAAGCCTTCCGGTAACCGTTTTTGCGGAAGAAGTCCCTCAGTCCGCAGCAAGCGGCCTCGTAAACCAGGCGCGTGCGATCGTTGTAGGTCGAAGGGACCGTCACCGGCTCCGCAGCCGCTTTGGTATCGAAAATCTGGAAATCTTCTTCGAAATTCTTCATCATCAGCACCAACTCGCCGCGGCTGTTCAGCGCGCCCGACGTACCGTCGTAAACGATGTCCGTCGAACCGCCCACCTGATTGACCAGGACGAGATTCTTACTCTCGACGAAGGCCAGGTTGCGCATCATCTCGTAACGGTAGGTCATGGTTCCCTTGCCGTATTTACGGGCGTTGACCGAAATGATCGTCTCGACCGACTGGTCGAAATCGTGTTCACGGCTCAGGTCGTCACCCACGATGATCGCACATTTATGCCCCTTGATCGTAGCGTATTCATACCCTTTCGAAGGAACCAGGAAACCCATTTCACGGCGTGCGGTGATGTATTTCTTGCCGACGTAGCGCAGCACCTTACGGTCCTGGATCAGCGCCGCGGCACTGATCGTACCCTCCGCCGTGAGGATCGGGAGGCCGACGATGGCGGCGATGCCGTCGCAGCACGAGGCGATTTCGACCAACGCATCCTCGCACAGTTCGAGGAAAGTCGTCTTACGCAGCAGATCGAAGGCGGGGGTTCCGCTCACGGCCTGTTCCGCAAAAACTACCAGGTCGGCATGCTGTGCTTTCGCTTTGTGGATGGAGTCGATGATCTTCGAGGCATTGCCGTCCACGTCTCCGATCGTGTAATTCAGCTGAGCTATGGCTATTTTCATGCGAGTAATTTAAGTCGGAAAATTACAACTTCGCAAAGTTAAGGATTATTTGCAAAAGACGGAAAGATTTTCGATGTTAATAAATTAACATTCGCGCATTTACAAAAAATTTTAAAAACAAAAAAAAGGCTCCCGGTGAAGGAAGCCTTTTCAAAATTCACAATGCGTCTATTCCTGCGGTTCGTCGGGATCGGCGACGAGGATGCGGCCGCAGTATTCGCAGATGATAATCTTTTTGCCCTGGCGGATGTCCACCTGGCGCTGGGGCGGGATGCGGTTGAAGCAACCTCCGCAGGCGTCGCGCTTCACGGTCACCACCGCCAGCCCGTTGCGGACGTTGCGGCGGATACGGTCGTAAGCCGACAGCAGGCGCTCGTCGATCTTCTCCTTGACGCGCTCGCCCTGCACGGCATATTCCGCTACCAGCGGAGCCGTCTCGGCTTCGATGCCCTCCAGTTCGGACTTTTTGGCCGTGAGATCGGCAGCACGCTCCTTGGAAAGGTTTTCAGCCTCCTCCAACTGGAGTTTTTTGACCTTCACACCGGCGGAATACTCCTTCAGGCGCTTCTCGGCCAACTCGATTTCGAGTTCCTGGTACTCGATCTCCTTGGTGATGGCATCGAACTCACGGTTGTTGCGCACGTTGTTCTGCTGCTCCTTGTAGTTGCCGATCATGATTTTTGCCTGGTCCACCTCGCGTTTGCGCTGCTTGGTCAGCGTGTTCAGCTCCTCGATCTCGGCATTGATGTGTTCGATGCGGGTTTTCATCCCGGTCATCTCATCTTCGAGATCCTGAACCTCGAGGGGCAGTTCACCTTTCACCTTGTTGATTTCGTCGATTTTGCTGTCGATTTTCTGGAGCTCATAAAGCGCCATGATCTTCTCCTGCATCGAATAATCAACCTCGGCCGTCTTCTTTTGCGTTGCCATATATTGTCTTTATAGTTTAGACTTAAACCAGATAGTTTACCGGATTACGCGAGCGTTCACTCTTGCGAACCGCAAAGGTACATAAATTTTTCGATAAAATATCAAATATTAATTGAATTGCGCAATATTCGCTTTCAAAATGGCCTATATCTGCTACGGTGAGGGCTTTATCGGGCGTCATGAAGTCGTTGTACTTCATATCGGCGGTGATATAAATATCGGCCCCGGCGCGGCGTGCTTCGCCGATCAGCGAAGCCCCGGCCCCGGTGCAGACCGCCACGCGGCGCACTTCGCAAGCCGCTATGTCACTGTGCCGTACGACGCTCACTTCAAGCCGCCGCCGGATAAACCGCATAAAATCCAGGGTATCAATCGCTTCAGGCAACTCGCCCACAACGCCGAATCCCGCGCCGTCCCCGGCCTGAGAAGGTTGCAAAACCTCCAGCTTTCCGACGCCCAGCATTTCGGCCAGCCGCCAGCTCATGCCCCCGGGAGCGCTGTCGAGGTTGGTATGGCAGGCATAGAGCGCAATCCGGCTGCGGATGGCCCGCTCGACGCACCGCTGAACGGGGTCGGCCGAGTTGAACCGCTTGAGCGCATGGAAGACGATCGGATGGTGGGTTATCACGATATCGCACCCCTCGGTTTCAGCCTCGTCGAGCACCTCTTCCGTAACGTCCACAGCCAGCAGCGCCTTGTGCACCTCGTCGTCCTCACGGCCGACGATAAGTCCCGCATTATCATAGGATTCCTGCCACCGAAGCGGAGCAAAGCGTTCGATAACGTCGGTTATTTGCTTGATAGTCATATGAGTTAATTATTATTGTATCCCGTTATAGGAATTCTTCGCCGCCCACGCCTGCGAAATTCTGTACTTTTTTCCGCAAAAACTCTCCGACTGATACCTTCGCCTGCAACAAACCGTCTAACGCTGGCTCCGGGCGACTATTCACGGGTTTGCAAGCAAACCGTCCCCTCCGCTCGCGCTTTTAGCCGGTTTGTCGCTTCTCGGCTCCGGTATCGGGTCGGAATCCTCTCCTGCTGCCAAAACGAATAATCGGCAGGCTTGGCGCTAAAACAACGACTGCTCGTAAAACGCGAACAACTCCTTGTTTTCGACCTCCTCCTTTTTGCGGCGGGGCTTGCGCGCGGCGCGTTTGGCGGCGGGCTGTGCGCCGTTGGCGGCCGCTTCGCCCGACTGCTCGTCGATTTTCACGACGGCCTTGGCCCTGCGGCGCACGGGCGCTTCGGGCCCGGCAGCGGAGTCTGCAATATCGGCATCCAGGACGGCGACAATCTCTCCCTCACCGGCTTTCAGGTCCTCGCGGACCTCCACGAGCAGGGCGCGGATGCGCTGCAAACGCTCCATCAGTTCGGTGTCGCGGTCTACGCCGCTCTCGGCAGGAGCCTTCCGGAGCGCCTTCTTGGCTCCTTCGAGCGTCATGCCGCGCTCCTTGACCAAGTGGTAGATCATTTTGAGGTTCTCGACATCCTCGGGCGAGAAGAGGCGGTTGCCTTTCTTGTTACGCTTGGGGCGAAGGATGCTGAACTGCGACTCCCAGTGGCGGATCAGCGACGTATTGACATCGAACATCTCGGCCACCTCGCCCATCGAATAAAAAAGTTTATCGGCCATATCTATTGTTTTATAATTCGCAATGAATTGGGGTACAGGTTATTTACCCGTGCACCGATCCGCTTGGCGAAACCCAGTGCACGCCCCCGTGCACACACGAGGTTCATCCCTTCGGCCAATTCGCCGGCGGCGATGTCCTGTTTACGCAGGAAACGCAGCGCCTCCTCCCCGTCCAGCTCCGCCACAGGCAGCGCACCGCGGTTCAGCCCCTCGAAAAAGGCCAGTGCAGGGTCCGGCTTCAGCACGCCTTTGAACACCTGCCCCAGCGCCACCCCCGAATAGATCACGGGCAGCGCCTCGGCCAACGCCCGGACTGCGTCCGCCTGTGCGGCGTACCACGCATAGCAGGTGTCGGCGACCACGGCAAAGCGCATCCGCTCGGGTTCCCGCACCCAGCGGGCCAGTTCGGCGACGGCCTTCCGGTCGGCAGCCGCAAATACCGTGCGGCGTGCCTTTGGCGTACGCACGCGCCCTCCGGCATCGAAGGATTTGCGGGCCACGGCGGCAAAGAACCCTTCGCCGCAGGTCCGGTGGGGATAGAAGCGGAACGTACGGAACGCTCCGACACGTCCGCAGACGACACCCCACGCATCCTCCACGGTAATTTCGTCCGATTCGGCGATCTCGTCCCCGGCCCACGCGAGCATCCGTTCGAGCGAACCTTCATCCTCGTCGCGGTTGAACGTACAAGTGCTGTAAACGAGCGTTCCGCCCGGTTTCAGGGCCCGCCACGCTTCGCGCAGGATTTCGTCCTGACGCACAGCGCATTGTTTTACGTTGCCTTCGCTCCATTCGGCCCGGGCGCCGGGGTCCTTGCGAAACATCCCCTCGCCGGAGCAGGGGGCGTCCACCGCCACCACGTCGAACCAGGCTTCGAAATCGCCCAGCGCACGCGGTTCGCAAGTCACGACGGCCACATTGCCCGTCCCCCATTTGCGCACGTTATCCGCCAGTACCGAGGCGCGGCGGCGGTCGATCTCATTGGCCACGACCAGTCCGGCGGGTCCCGCAAGCGAGGCATAAAGCGTAGTCTTACCGCCCGGAGCCGCACACAGGTCGAGGATACGCGCCCCTTCGGTCCGCACACCGTCGAGCAGGCGCCCCACGAACTGCGACGAAGCCTCCTGCACGTAGTAAGCCCCGGCATGGAAATCGGGATCGAGCGTAAACTGCGGACGCACGGCGAGATAACGCCCGTCGGGATTCCACGGCACACGCCCGGCGATTTCCAGGGCCGAAAGCCCGGGGTCCGATCCGCCGGAAGCGCACTCCGAAACCCCGGCGCCGGTCTTGGCGGGATTCAGGCGCACGGACACCGGCGGCTCTCCGTCGAGCGCCGCACAGAGAGCCCTGCCCTCCGCTTCACCGAGGTCGCACAGGACCCGTTCTTCGAATTTCGCGGGCAGCGTCATGCCTATTTCTTCTCTTTGAGGGCGTCGAGACGCGCGCAGATGCGTTCCAGCACGACAGGGTCCGAGACGAAATCCTCGTGGTCCTTATCGACGACGAGCACTTCACCCTCGTAGATATTCTCGATCCAGTTGTTGTATTTGTTGTTCAGCCGCTTGAGGTAAAGCTCATCGATGTTCATCTCGTACTCGCGGCCGCGTTTGCGGATTTGCGAAATGAGCGTCGGGACACTCGCCTTGAGGTAGATCAGCAGGTCGGGCTTGGGGATAAGCGTCGTGACCAACCGGAAAATCTTCATGTAGGTCTCGATGTCGCGTGTGGTCATCAGCCCCATTTCATGCAGGTTGTCGGCAAAAATATGGGCATCCTCATAGATCGTGCGGTCCTGGAAAATCACCCCCTCCTTGCAGGCCGAAAGCATGTCCATCGTCTGCTGGATACGGCTTCCGAGGAACGAAATCTGGAGGTTGAACGCCCAGCGGTTCATGTCTTCGTAGAAATCGCCGATGTAGGGGTTGTCACACTCCTCGAGGTAGCATTTAGCATTGTAGCGCTTCGTAAGAATCTGGGTCAGCGTCGTCTTTCCGCTTCCGATATTACCTGCAATGGCTATGTACATAGTGGTATAGGTATTTGTTATTTTTCCATTCCGACCGGCTCCGCGCGGAAAGCCAGTATTTCGTCGGCCACACGGCGGTCGTTGACCAGCCGCGGAACCTTGTTTTTACCACGCGCACGCATCCACGCGAAGAACCGTCCGCGCTCGACGATCGTCAGGCGCTGGCGTTCGAGCGTAGTCCGGCGTTTGGCGTCGTAGTCCGAATTGACGGCCCGCAACTCCTCGTCGAGCGTTTCGGCGAAGCGTTCGAGGCTGTCGGGCTCGCGTTCGAATTCCACGATCCACTCGTGGGCGCCCCGTTCGCGGAGCGACATGTAACACGGAGCGACGGTGTACTCCCCGACCACGGCTCCCGTCTTGCGGCAGGCGGCCAGCAGCGCATGTTCGGCGTTGTCGACGATCAGTTCTTCGCCGAAAACATTGATATACTGACGCGTACGACCCGCAAAGCGAATGCGGTAGGGGTTTGTCGAAGTGAACTCCACCGTGTCGCCGATCTCGTAGCGCCACAAACCGTTGTTCGACGTGATCAGCACGGCATAGACCTTCCCGCACTCCACGCCTTCGAGCGGCACGATGTCCGATCCGCTGCGGAACTCGAAGAAGGTCCCGTAATC
Source organism: Alistipes sp. D31t1_170403_E11 (assembly GCF_015553985.1). Classification (NCBI taxonomy): domain Bacteria; kingdom Pseudomonadati; phylum Bacteroidota; class Bacteroidia; order Bacteroidales; family Rikenellaceae; genus Alistipes; species Alistipes sp. D31t1_170403_E11. The sequence continues at coordinate 85,674 of NZ_JADNHQ010000005.1, forward strand.
CAGCATCAGCAGCATGTCGCTGCGCGCCGGATCGTCGGCCATGGCGAAGAACCCCTCCGAAGCGTTGTAGGTCTCCATGTATTTCATCTTCTCCGAAGGGATCAGCGCTTCGAACGTCGCCCGGTAGGGAGCGAACTCCACGCCTCCGTGGGCGAACATCTCCAGCCCGGGCCACACCTCCAGCAGGTTTTGCTTGCCGGTATACTCCAGAACGCGGCGCATCAGCGCGAGATTCCACGACGGCACGCCCGCAAAGGCCGTGATCGGCTCGCCGACGCATTCGCGGCAGATGGCGGCGGTCTTCTCGTCGAAATCGGGAATGATCGCCGTCTCGACCTTCGGCGCGCGGAACCACCCGCTCCAGAAGGTCGTCTCACGGATCAGCAGTGCCGAAAGGTCGCCGACCAGGTTGCGCCCCTCGTTATGGCACGAGCCGCCCAGCGTCAGGGTTTTGCCTTCGAAAACCCGGGTCTTCGGATTATTGGCCGAAAAGACCGTCGCCACGTCACGCATGCCCAGCGTATGGTTCCACCACAGCGACTCCATCGTCACGGGGATGTATTTGCTCCGATCGGAGGTCGTGCCCGACGAGCGCGCGAACAGCGACACCCGTCCGGGGGCCGTGACGCTCCTCACACCCTCCATCATCCGTTCGATATAGGGTTTGAAGGTCTCGTAATCGAAGGTCTCGACCTGCGACTGGAACTGCTCGACCGAGCGGATATGCCGCAAATCGTAGCGATCGCCAAACTCCGTGAAGCGGCCCCGCCGCAGCAACTGCCGGAACATCCGCGCCTGCGTCTGGGCAGGATGGCGGCGAAAACGGTCGATAGCCCGCTCGCGCTGCGAGAACCAGGCTTTGAGGATTATGTTTCGGAAAGACATATTGCGTTGCAATTAAAAATGAAAAATTAAGAATTAAAAATTCTCAATACCCGGCAAAACAACTCATCACAAGCCTGTTATGTCCCTTAATTTCTAATTTTTCATTCTTCATTTTTAATTAAAATAATACCCTACTTTCCCCACCGAACCCGGCATGGCGAAGACCACCACGCGGTCGTAGGGATTTATCTCCATGTTGTCGACGGCGATGAAAACCTTGTCGCCGCGGACAATGCCCCCGATGATCGTATCTTCCGGCAACCCGAGGTCCTTGATCCGGGCCTTCGTAGCCGGAGAGTTGGGTTTCACGATGAACTCCAACACCTCGGCGTCGCTGCCCGTCAGGCATTTGATAGCCTGCACGTCGGTCGACATGGTGAAGCGGAAGATGTTCGACGCGGTCACCAGCTTCTTGTTGATAATCGTGTCGATGCCGATTGACTCGGCGAGATTTATGTAGTTGAGGTTCTCGACCTCGGCAATTACTTTCTTGACCCCCATGCGCTTGGCGAGCATCGCCGCCAGGATGTTGGTCTCGCTGCGGCCCGTCACGGCCACGAAAGCGTCCATGTTCGAAAGGCCCTCCTCCATCATCGCCTCGGTATTACGGCCGTCCTCGTTGATGATCAGCGTCTTGTCCAGCGTTTCGGCCAGCCGGTAAGCCTTTTCGGCGTTGTAGTCGATCAGCTTGATGTTTACTTCGTCCTGCAACTCCGTGGCGATGCGGATGCCGATGCGCGAACCGCCGAGGATCATCATGTTCTTGATCTCGATATTCGACTGGCCCGAGAACTCCATCACCTCCTTGACGGCATCCTGGCGGGCTATGACGTAGATCACGTCGCCCTCCATGAAATGCTCGCCCTCGCGCGGGATGATCGTCTGGCCGCCGCGCGTGATGGCCACCGTACGGTAACTCAGCGGGGCCTGGTCGTCGTCGAAACCCGTGAGCACCTGCCCCACCAGCGGCGAGGCCGGTTCGAGGCGGAAGACCACGAGCGAAAGTTTGCCGCTCGAAAAATCGACGTATTCCGTGGTCGACGTGTGCCCCAGCAGGTTGATCACCTCGCGGGCCGCGACCTTCTCGGGGTAGAACAGGTAGTCGATGCCCATATCAATGAACATCTCCTTGTTGTTGGGTTCGAGGTATTCGTTGTTGTCGATTCGGGCGATGGATTTCCGGGCGCCGAGTTTTTTGGCCAGCATCGCCGCCACGACGTTGTCGTTCTCCTCATGGTTGACGGCGATGAACAGGTCGCACTTGCGCACCGAGGCCTTGCGCAGCACGGCGAAGGTCGTCGAGTCGCCCTCGACGGTGATCACGTCGGCCAGGCTGCCCACCTCGGCCAGCAACTTCTGGTCGCTGTCGATGATGGTGATGTCGTGGCCGTTGCCGCTGAGCATCTTGGCCAGGTGGCTGCCCATCTCGCCGGCTCCCGCTATCACGATTTTCATAGTTGCGTCTGTTTAGTCTGCACAATGCGTCGCCCGGAACGGCCGGGCGAGATTTTTGCAATTTATCTTACAAATGTATACATTTGTCCCCGAAACCCCAAATTTCGGGTAGTAAAAAAACGGAATCTTATGCCAACGTGGTTAATCGTCCTGCTTTGTGCCATCCTTGCCGTCGGGCTGTTCGTACTGGGCATGTCCCTTACGCTGATGATCAAGGGTCACAACATCGATTCGGAAATCTCGACCAACAAGAACATGCAGCGGCTGGGCATCAAATGCGCCGTGCATGAAACGCGCGAGGCGGATGGCGGAGCCGACTGCACCGACGGCTCGCCGGCAGGCTGCTCGGGCAACTGCGGCGCCTGCGATATCGAGAAACAGGCGGCGCAAAAGCAGAAATAAAGAAGAGGAGCGTAGCTCCTCTCTTTTTTTACAACTTGCAGAACTTCGAGCGGCAGGCGAACCACGGGTTGCGGAGGTCCTCCTCGTTGTAGAGCAGTTCCTTGCCGTCGGGCAGGGTGCGGGTGCTGCCGCCGGCCTCGGAAAGAATCAGTTCCCCGGCGGCCGTATCCCATTCGTAGGTGTGTGTCGTGCGGACGTAATAGTCGACGCGGCCTTCGGCCAGCAGGCAGAATTTGTAGGAACTGCCCTGCTCGACGATCTCCAGGTCGGGATGACGTTCGCGCAGGCGGGCGACGTGCTCGTGGGTCTCGGGCGTCTGGTGCGAACGCGAAAGGGCGACGCGCAGGTGGTCGTGGTCGGCCTCCGTCGTGAGCGGCAGCGGCAGCCAGTCGCGGACGATCTCATCGTAGGTATATTCCGCGGCGGCATCCGGCGCAATGTGCTCTTTGAGGTACGAACCCGAATTGCGGCCCGCAATGTACATCTTTTCGAAATAGGGAACATAAATAACCGCCCCCATGCAGACGTTATTCTCCATCAGGGCGATGTTGACCGTAAATTCGTTGTTGCCTTTGATAAATTCGACCGTTCCGTCCAACGGGTCGACCAGCCAGTAAAGCTCCCAGTTGCGGCGCTCGTCGTAACCCATTTCCCGACCCTCTTCGCTCAGGATCGGGATGCGTGTGGGCCCGAGGTATTCGCGGATGGTCCTGTGAGCGATGCGGTCTGCCAGCGTGATCGGGCTCTTATCGTCTTTGATGCTTATGTAATAATCGTCGAAGTTCTTGTAAACGCGCATGATCGAGGCTCCGGCTCTGATCGCCGCGTTGAACAGCGGCGGCAGCAGATACATTCTCACCTTGTCGTTAATCATCGTAACTCGTATTTTGGGATCGGTAATTTTTATTGCCATGGTAAAGATAACAAGAATTTATGATATCGGAAAATTTTTAGTACCGTAATACTGTTTGAAAAGGCGGCGCCATGCCACAAGCCGACCCGAGGCCGAAGGGGCTGTCTCGTCCGCAAGCCGCGCGGCGTACTCCCCGCCCGCCCAGACCAGCGCGAGGGTGGCGAACACGGCAGAAGCCCACCACCATCCCGCTGCGGAAACGGCGATGAAAGCCGTCGTGAGCAGCGCAGCCAGCAGTCCGCGCAGCCGCCCCGACAGCCGCCGCCGGGAGAAAGGGACGGTCAGCAACGGCTCCCACAAGGTCCTCCGCCGGTTGCGCGGAACGACTCGCAGCGGGTGCATCCCGAAACCGCCTGCCGCAACTACCGCCTCGCGGCTCAGCAGCGCGGCCGGTTCGCCCAGGTGCGACTGCACGAGACCGAGTGTTCCGGGCGGGCCTTCGCCCAGCTCCGCGACGAGCCGTTCGATGGTCCCGGGCAACAGGAACTGCCCCGCGGAGACGGGCAGCAGGTAGTCGTAGGTAGCCACCGCAGCGGCAGCGTCGAAGTCGCCCGCCGCCGAGCCGCGAACCCGGTCGACGAGCACCAGCCGCCGGAAATGCCGCTTGCGCGACCGGCCCAGCGACCGCACTCCCTCGACCTCCAGTTCGCCGGAGTGGGTCCACTCGACGCGGATCATGCGGTAGCGGCCGACCAGCGCGGCAAATTCCGCGACATGGTGGCGTCCGTCGAGCACCACGATCACTTCGTAACGCGCATATTCGGGGGAGAGGAGGTTTTCGATCTGCGCCGGGTCCGATACGCCGCTGCACAGGACCGAAATGCCGATACCGTCGGGAGCGTCGCTGTAGGCCGCGCGCACGGCATTGAGCAGCAGCCGTTTGTCCCGGGCACGGGTTATCAGCAGCAGCAGTGCGCCTACGCACACCGCCACCGAAACGAGCACCAGGAGAAGAACCAGCTTCATGCCAGGCAGCGTTTATAGGATTGGACGAGCGATTCGTAATAGGGACGTTCGCGCGCGCTGAGAAGCCGCCGGAGAGGGCCCGGGGAGTAGCCCTCGGCGACGATATAGCGCAGCAGGGCCTTGCGCTCGGCGGGGGACATGGACGACAGCCGTCCGGAGACGGCCCGCCGCGTCAGCGGACGGCGCAGGGCGCAGAGCGTGTAGAGCGCCTCGCGCCCCAGCTCCGGGCTTTCGTCCCCGGCCACGATGCGCAGCAGGAGCCGTTCGGCCTCCTCGATGCCGAACTGGCGCACGATGTTCAGCCCCACGATCCGCAGGTTGCGGCTCGGCGACCCGACGAGGGGTTCGTAGGCGATGGGCAGCATCCCGCGGCGCAGGACGGCCATGATCTCCCCCACTTCGCACGCCGAGAAGGGTTCGGAATATTCGGTCATCAGCCGCAGGGCTGTCGAAGGGTCGGCCGCAAGGCGCACCATCAGCGACTGGAAACGCACATAGCGGTTGCGGCTCGCAGCGTAGCGGGCAGCGCAGGCCGCCCCCGCGTCGGTGACAGGCAGGCGCGCGAGCAGCAACAGGTTATGCGCCCGGCGGTAGGACCCAGAGCGTCGGATGCGGCGGAACAGCCACTCTTCCAACCCATAGCGCTCGACGATGCGCCGCAGGGGCGCGGCATCGAGCCCGTAGGTGACATCCACCAGCCCGGCGATGGCTTCGACAAGCAGCCTCCGGACGCCGATACGGCCGATCATCGGGAAGCGCGGCACGGGGCCGTCGCCCGCAAGCAGGTACGACATCACGATACGCAGGTATTTGGCACGCAGCACGGCGTCGCGGCTGCGCTGCCGCCGGGCGCGGAGTTCCGCTGCACCCAGCAGCAGCAACAGCGCAACCGTTCCGGCAGCCGCAAACGCCGTATAGAGCATCAATAGCAATTCGGTCATAACTGTCGGTTCAAAGCATTGGCGATCTTCGTCCGCAGCCGCTGCAGGCTCACGGGGAAGGTCATGTACTGGTCGACGCCGCACTCCAAAAGGCTCAGCACCGTCTGTTCGGCCTGCTGCCACGCCACGACGTAGACCAGCGGCCGCCTGAGGCAGTCGGGACGCAGCGTACGCACTACGTCGCATCCCGAAAAAAAGACCGAAGTCCCCACGACGATCACCAAATCGAACAGCATGCGCCGCGCCATGCGCTGCATGTCGGGCACACCCGATGCACAGCGCACCTCGGCCTGCATGTCGGCGAGCGACAGTCGGATCACGTCGCGCAGGAACTCCTCGTCGGAAACAATCAATATTCGGTGCATGGCGTCACACCGGCTTGGCCGGCCGCCTTTGCCACGCCAAAAACCGCGCCATAGCGGCGGACGGGCAAAAAAAATTGCCGGGTGTGTTGTTTATAAGATAAATATGCGTATATTTGCACACTCAATTTATGTTCAAATACATAATCGACTTAAATGTACGTTATAGTAGAGATTGCAGGTCAGCAATTTAAAGCTGAAAAAGGTCGGAAACTTTATGTTCACCGTCTTCAGGGCGAAGAAAATTCGTCCGTAAGTTTCGACAAAGTCCTGCTCACAGACAACGACGGTCAGGTTAAAGTTGGTGCACCTGTAGTGAAAGGCGCCACAGTGAAGTGCAAGATCCTGAAGCATCTGAAAGATGACAAGGTTTTGGTATTCAAAAAGAAGCGTCGCACGGGCTACCAGAAGTGCAACGGCCATCGCCAGTACCTTACGCAGATTCTCATCGAGGAAATCGTTGCATAACCTTTAAAAACTGAAGTAACATGGCACACAAGAAAGGTGTAGGTAGTTCGAAGAACGGCCGCGAGTCGGAAAGCAAGCGACTCGGCATCAAACTGTTCGGCGGTCAGTTCGCAAAGGCGGGCAACATCATCGTTCGCCAGCGCGGAACGGTGCACAACGCCGGTGAAAATGTAGGCATGGGTAAAGACCATACGCTCTTCGCCCTCGTCGACGGAACGGTAGAGTTCTGCAAGAAAGGCGCAGGAAAATCTTATGTAAGCGTTTCCCCGCTGAGCGAGTAAACCCAACAAACGAAAACGATAAAAAGCGGTTTCCTCCGGGAAGCCGCTTTTTTCGTGCGCCGCAGTCTCAATAAAAATCGGGGACGGAACCTTCCGCCTGGTGAAACTCGAGTATGTAAGTAGCGACGTATTCGGCCGTCGGCCCGCCCCCGAAAAAGAAGGAGCAGCGGATGGATCCTGTCGGAGAACTCTCCAGTGACGCCTCTGTACACCCGTCGTCCGCAAACGAACGGCAAAACAGGAATCCTGCAGGAAGAATGTTGCCTGTGACGCCTAAATCACAGCCGCCGCCCCAAAACCAATGCGGGGCGGCACGGGGATTATTCCCGAAGGAAAATCCCGACAGTGACGCAACGTCTGACGCCGCCCCGGAATACGACTGCGCGGCTTTGCATGGAAGACAAAACAAAAAAGCGCGAGTCTGACCTCCTCAATGCTGGCCTTAGGGAGCCATGAACCAGAAAGTCGTCCCGCGCCCGTGACTGCCCCAACCCAAAGGTCGGGGCATACACAGGTCTGGCAACAATCACACCCGATTCAAACAACCTCCGAAGAGGCTCCCTAAGTTTGCAGAGAGGTATAAAGAGTTGTTTACCCTTGAATTATTTATTGCAAAGATAACTAAAAATTCCATTATGCCAAGACTCTGGCCCGAACAGAATACGATCGGGACCTTTTCAAGGCAGGCGCAGGACCGTCTCCGGGAACAAACAGGCCTCAGAGCGCAAAACGACGGCTTGTGCAACGAAAAGAACGGAAACCGCCGTTTTTAGCGGGGTTTTGGCAAATAAGAGTCCCGGCAAGGCGCTCGAAAATGGCGATTTTAATGTAACTTTGCAGTATGCAACGAAAGAACGAACGCTATAACGAGCCGGTGATCCGCGATGTGGTTAACGGACTGCGCGAACTACGCCACACCCGCAAGCTGTCCCAGAAACAGGTTTTCACCGACACCGACATCAACATCGGCCGGATCGAATCCGGGCACGGAAATATCTCGATCTCGACGCTCGCCGACCTGTGCGCCTACTACGGGATTACGCTCCGGGAGTTTTTCGAACGGTTCGATGCGAAGACCGCTTCCGGAAAATAGATTCCGCCGCACGAAAGGGGCAGCACATGCGAAACAGAAACGCCAACGCTGCGCCAGACACGGTAACGCAATGCAACGCAACAACATAGCAGCAAAAGGATAAAACCCCGCCTTCGGAATCCGAAAGCGGGGTTTTGTTGCGGCAAAGCCGGATTACTTCTTGGCCGGAGCGTTCTCCACGGCGCGGAATTCGGCGACGACCTTCTTGTCGTCGTACAATTTCAGGGCTGAGCCATCGATCTCGAAGCGGTCCACTTCGTCGAGCATCTTCACGAAGGCATCCTCGTACTCCATTTCAGGGCAGGCCATGCGGGTCATGCCCATGTTCTCGAACTCCAGTTTCTGGCCCTCGAGTTCGTACTTACCGAAGAAGCGGTTGCAGTTGGTGCGGCCCGACACGAGCGTATCGGCGGCATTGAACTGCAAAGTGAAGAAATCGGCCTCGGCGTCGATGGCCTTTGCGGGAATCGTCTCCATCTTGGCGAGTTTCCACGTCGTGCCCTCCAGCGGAAGGGCCTTCTTCTGCGAACCGCCGCAGGCGGTCATGGCTAAAAGCAGCGCAGCGGCTGCAAAAATCTTTTTCATAATTTCAAAATACGTTTATTAACCGAATAATTCATTCAAAATACGCGCCAGACGGTAACCGGCTTTCAAGACCTGCTGTTCGGCAAGAGGCTGCACGGTCATCAGGTAAGCGCTCGTCTGCGCCTTGTCGAGCCGGTCGCCGGGCTTGATCCAGTCGTAGATCACACGGCAGTTGCGGGCATTCTCCCCGGCCCATTCGCGGGGCGTACCGGCGGCCAGGGCACGGCGTTCGGATTTCGAACAGCGGTCGAGCTGGTAACGGTAGTCCTCGTAACCCCAACGGTGGTTAAGCTCCAGGGCCTCGGTATCCCAGAAGCCGTGAAAAGCACATTTACGGCCGTTAAGCTCGAACCCGAAGCTGCTGTACCAAGGATATTTGACGTGCGTCGGGCAGTGCATGTCCCCCACCAGGTGCACCAGGCAGTAGATCGCCACGCGGACCGTCGAATCGTCCCGGCTGCGATAGTCGCGGAGTTTCTCCATCGCATCCTCGATCCCCAACACGGCATCGCCTTCAGCCATTCGGGGCACATAACGGCACTCGGCATCGGCATCGAATCCGTGCCATTTCGAGGTGGCGCGGTAAGGCTTCGTAGCGCGCACGGCGTCCATCCACGAAGCGTAGTAGACAATCGAACGGCCATCGAGGTACTTCCCGATGTTCTTCTTCGCCCGGGGCGTCAGGTTGCACTCGGCAATGTAAGCAATGGCGTCGTGCCCGGTCTTGCCCCAGCCGAAGGCCGTACCGCAGGCGCCGAAAAGCACGGCGAGCAGGAGGAGTGTTTTCTTCATTTCAGGTCGGTTTTTGTCTGACAAAAATAGGTAATATAATCGGGTTGCGCAACAGCCGCAAACAGAAAAAAACCGAAACACAGCTTTTTAAACCGATTCGGACGCTTCCCGGTGCGGGCAATACAGCGTCAACAAAAAAAGGCCGCAATCCCGATCGGGATGCGGCCTTTACTATCGAATAAACTTTTGTTAGTACTCCATCTGCGCAAGGCGCTTGTAACCGTTGAAACGCCACTTGGCATTCTCCTCGGCGGCGGCGAACAGTTCGTTAGCCTCGCCCGGGAAGGCCTTCTGGAGCGACGTATAGCGTACCTCCTTCAAGAGGAACTCGCGGAACTTCGACCAGTCGGGCTCCTTCGAGTCGAGCACGAACGGATTCTTGCCCTGCTCCTCGAGCATCGGGTTGTAGTGCCACAAGTGCCAGTAACCACAGGCCACGGCCTCCTTGCCAACGGTCTGCGTGCGGGTCATGCCGCCCTTGATACCGTGGTTGATACACGGAGCGTAGGCGATCACCAGCGAAGGTCCGGGATAGGCCTCCGCCTCCTTGAGCACGTTGAACAACTGCTGCTGCGAAGCGCCGATCGAAACCTGAGCCACATAGACATAACCGTAGGTCATGGCCATGGCGCCGAGGTCCTTCTTGCGGATACGCTTACCGCTCGATGCGAACTTGGCGACAGCGCCCACGGGAGTCGATTTCGACGACTGGCCGCCGGTGTTCGAGTAAACCTCGGTATCTACGACCAGAATGTTCACGTCGTGGCCCGTAGCCAGCACGTGGTCCACACCGCCGTAGCCGATGTCGTAACCCCAGCCGTCGCCGCCGATGATCCACTGCGACTTCTTCACGAGCCAGTCTTTCAGTTCAAGGATCTCTTTGCAGTAGTCGCAGCCGCAAGCCTCCATCATCGGGATCAGGCGGGCCGAAACCTCGGCCGATTTAGCCGACGAACCGCGGTTTTCGATCCACTCCTTCATCACGGCTTTCAGCTCGTCGGAGCATTTGGTGCAATTCGCGATAGCGGCTTCCATCGTATCCTGGATGCGGTCGCGGAGCTTCTCTACGCCAATGTGCATACCCAGGCCGAATTCGGCGTTATCCTCGAAGAGCGAGTTGGCCCATGCGGGACCCTGGCCGGCATCGTTGGTGCAGTAAGGCGTCGAGGGAGCCGAACCCGAGTAAATCGAAGTACAACCCGTCGCGTTGGCAACCATCATCTTATCGCCGAAGAGCTGCGAAATAGCTTTGATATACGGAGTCTCGCCGCAACCTGCGCAGGCGCCCGAGAACTCGAACAGCGGCTGGGCGAACTGCAGGTTCTTGACCGACTTGGTCTTGTCGACAACCTGCTTGTAACCGATATGCTTGGTGATGTAATCCCAGTTCTTCTGCTGGGGCATCTGCTCTTCGAGCGGACGCATCACGAGGGCCTTCTCCTTGGCGGGGCAGACATCGACGCAGTTCGAGCAGCCCGTACAGTCGAGCGGCGAAATCTGGATGCGGAACTTGTATTCCTTCGTCTCGCCCAGGCCCTGCTTCCATTCCACACCCGAAGCGGCGGCCTCCTCCTCCGTAGCGAGGAACGGGCGGATCACAGCGTGGGGGCAGACATAGGCGCACTGGTTGCACTGAATACAGTTTTCGATCTTCCACTCGGGAACGTTTACGGCAATACCGCGCTTCTCGTAAGCGGCCGTGCCGTTGTCCCACGTACCGTCCTCACGGCCGTTGAAGGCCGAAACGGGCAGCAGGTCGCCCTTCAGGGCGTTGATCGGATCGACGATCTTCTTCACGAAGTCGGGACGTGCGGCGTCGGCGGTGTGCGCCTCCTCCTTCACGGCGATATTCGCCCACTCGGCAGGAACCTCGACCTTCACGACGGCGTCGCCGCCGGCGTCCACAGCCGCGTAGTTCATGTTGACGATATCCTCGCCCTTCTTGCCGTAGGATTTCAGGATGGCCTTCTTCATCTCCTCGACAGCCTTGTCGAAGGGAATGACGTTGGCGATCTTGAAGAATGCCGACTGCATGATGGTGTTCGTACGCGAACCCAGGCCCAGCTCGGCGGCGATCTTCGTGGCGTTGATGATATAGAAGTTAATCTTATTCTTGGCAAGGTAGACCTTCATGTGGTCGGGCAGCGTCGCGCAGGTCGTCTCGGCATCGTGCACCGAGTTCAAGAGGAACGAACCGCCCTTCTTGAGACCCTTGAGCACGTCGTACTTGTCGACGTACGAAGGCACGTGGCACGCCACGAAGTCGGGGGTGGTCACCAGGTAAGGCGAAGTGATGGGCAGGTCGCCGAAACGCAGGTGCGACGAGGTGTAACCGCCCGACTTCTTCGAGTCGTAGGAGAAATAGGCCTGGCAGTACTTGTTGGTCGTGCCGCCGATGATCTTGATCGAGTTCTTGTTGGCTCCCACCGTACCGTCGGCTCCGAGGCCGAAGAAGAGGCCCTCGAACGTGCCGGGCTTGGCGAGCGAAATCTCCTCGCCGACGGGCAGCGAACGGAACGTCACATCGTCCACGATACCTACCGTGAACTGGTTTTTCGGCTCGTTCATCTTCAGGTTCTCGAACACGGCCAGCATCTGCGCCGGGGTGGTGTCCTTCGACGAAAGACCGTAGCGGCCGCCGATGACGAGCGGCTTCTTGTCGCACGGACAGGTTGCGAACGCTTCGACAACGTCCAGGTAGAGCGGATCGCCGTTGGCTCCCGGCTCCTTGGTGCGGTCGAGCACGCAGATACGCTTCACGCTCTCGGGAAGCACAGCCATGAGGTATTTCACCGAGAAAGGACGGTAGAGGTGCACGGTAACGACGCCCACCTTCTCGCCCTGCGCGATCAGGTAGTCGACCGTCTCCTTGATGGTCTCGGTCACCGAGCCCATCGCTACGACCACGTTTTCGGCATCCTTCGCACCGTAGTATACGAACGGCTTGTAGTCGCGGCCCGTAATCTTCGAAATCTCCTTCATGGTGTCGGCCACCATGTCGGGAATCGCGTCGTAGAACTTATTGGAAGCCTCGCGCGTCTGGAAATAGATGTCGGGGTTCTGGGCCGTACCGCGGGTCACAGGGTGTTCGGGGTTGAGCGCACGGGCGCGGAACTCCTTCAGCGCATCGCGGTCGAGCAGCGCCGTCAAAGCGGCTTCGTCGACCAGTTCGATCTTCTGGATTTCGTGCGAGGTGCGGAAACCGTCGAAGAAGTGCAGGAACGGCACGCGGGCCTTCAGCGACACGAGGTGCGCAACGCCGGCGAGGTCCATGACCTCCTGGACCGACGAAGTGGCGAGCATCGCAAAACCCGTCTGGCGGGCAGCCATCACGTCCTGGTGGTCGCCGAAGATCGACAGCGACTGTGCGGCCAGCGCACGCGCCGAAACGTGGAATACGCCCGGAAGCAGCTCGCCGGCGATCTTGTACATGTTGGGGATCATCAGCAGCAGACCCTGCGAAGCGGTGAACGTCGAGGTGAGGGCGCCGCTCTGCAGCGATCCGTGCACGGCGCCTGCGGCTCCGGCCTCCGACTGCATTTCAACGACTTTAACGGTTTCACCGAAGATATTTTTACGGCCCTGGGCGGCCCACTCGTCCACGAGCTCGGCCATCGTCGACGACGGCGTGATGGGATAGATGGCTGCGACTTCCGAGAACATATAAGCCACATGGGCCGCAGCGTAGTTACCATCACAAGTGATAAATTTCTTTTCTGCCATTTTAGTTGAAATTTTAGATGATATTTGTGTGTATTTCCGATATTTCAGGCATAGCCCGGACAAACGGGCGATGCAAATATAGCAATTTCGGCCGAGAAACGATGTCTATTTTCTTTCAAAAAAGTGTAAATTTTTACCTTTTCAAATGTTAATAAAATAACAATCACCCTGTTATTCAACTAACAACGAACTTGCGGGAAATCACCGAGTTGCCGAACTGGCTAACCAATAGCGGATTACCCGCGAGACACACCCCGAGAGCAAGGAAAGCGCGGCGTAAACCGGCCGCAATCCGTGAGACGGCCCCGCAAAACCCTCGCCGAAAAAAAAGAGCGCCTCGCGAGGCTGCTCCTTTACTGCGGTTCCCCGAATCCGGGCTATTCGGCCGATTCGAAATCGGCGATATTGCGGCAGTTTTCCAGATAGTCGGCCCGACGGTCCGGATTCGGATCGAGTTTAAAAACGATCCGCGCCCCGGACTGCGAACACAAATCACCGTCAAGGATCAGCATATCGCCGCCATCGACCGCCCTGACCACAGCCCGCGCCTCGGTATAGTCGTTCCTTGTAACGAGCGTCTGTGTCTGCGGATCATAGCTCCAGTTATAAGCCCGGTAAAATAGCCCACCATCGTACCCTTGGGCCATATCCAGCCAACACTCCCAACAAGTGCCGTCTTCAAAAAAAAGGAATTCGGGTAATACTCCACCAATACTCATATCAACCTGATCGCTGTAATACAATTTCTCTGTTTCCAGCTCGAAATAGGCAGCAAACGACAGCATATTTCCGGTTAACAAAGCCGGAACTACTGACGGGTCGAAATTGCCATGTCTTGCGATCAGCCCGTTCACGCGGTTCCATTCGGTCTCGGACTCCGGACCTTCACAAGCGGCCAGAACGGAGGCGAAAAATAAAATATATACAATTTTTTTCATAAAATCATCTATTTATCGTAAACAACCATTTTAAAGTTATAAGCAAATTTATAATCGGCGCTGCCGTTCGATCCCGCATAGTCGCCTGCACCGGTATCGATCTTATCCGAATCCAACCGCTTGGTCGTATCGAAAAGATCGTACCAATAATAGCCGTCACATTTACCGCCCCAACCGAAATTGCAATGCACCAGGCAATAGTACTCTTCCGACAAAAGAACCTCGGGATTGACCTGATTATTCGGACCGTAGGTGGTCATCCAACTCTGTTTGGTGTACTCGTTCCAGCCGTCGATCACCCAATGATGCCCTGAGGTCACATTCGGTGCATGAACTCCATGTACAAAAAAAGGAGCTTTCTTTGTGCATACCATATTCTTTCCCGCATTTTTTGTATACGTAATCAAATTTACGTTTCGCAAACCGGATTGATTGAGCACTCCAGAGACCTTCGAAACATACGTATTGCTTGCCAAATCACTATACGTCGTCCCCATCCAGACTCCGAGCGCATGAATAAACCGCGCCACTTCGTTCCTCGCTCCAGCAGAGGGATAAGAGCCGTATTTACACTCATTGATCAGGCTCCATGAAAAAGAGTCGCCCGCAATCGAAATCGCAGCACCCGATTGATTATAAGTCAATATCTGCCCTACCGCAATATTTGTGCATCCGGCCGGACACCGCCTCGTATGCGTGCTGTTCCAGTCGCATTGGTCATTATACGGCGCCCACTGGTCCCATTTGGTTTCTAACAGCGGGGCTTGGGTGGTTTTGTTGATAATGGCCGTCCTGTATTTGGGCGCAGGGGTAGGATCACCCCAATCACCGCCGATGTCGATTCCGCCACCATTGCCCGGAAGGGGATCGGCAGGCTTGTCGAGGTTGCCGGAAACATCGTCGAGAATTATCTTCACCAGAAAATCCTTGATGCGTATTTCCTCATCGCCATCACCCGCATGACCGGTAGAATCCCGTAGATCAAAATTTTTCGATTCAAAATCCTCCGGAGTAAGCACAGTCTCGTCCAATACGGCATAAACCGGATTGACGCGGGTATCAGCTCCCAAAATAGCAGATCCCTGTCCGTCTTCGAAAGCAACCAGATAAAGCAGATTTTCGACACCGGAAGCCGATGCAGAACGGGTGCGAGCCGAAACCGTTTTCAACGGCAAGATCGAAGCGACCCGCCGCCCAAACAAGCCTGCGCGTGTTTCACCGCCTATACTTTGAAGCGTTCCCAAAAACAATTCCAGATTGTCGAGTGCGCTTTCCGGAGAAATCGCATACTCCGAAACCGGGTCTATGGCCGGCTCCGGAAAGGCCGAATTGTCAGGATCATCGCTGCATGAAGAAAGCATTCCAGCCAGAAAGAGAAAAAACAGCACTTTTTTCATAGGCTATAGAATTTAGTGAGGCCGATCAAATATACACAAAATTTTGATTATAAACAATTTTCAATTGTTAAAACCGGTTGCGGACAGCAAAATGCGGATACTCCCTTGCCGCTGCTCGAACCCGGCGGCCGATCGGAGGCAAGGAACCCAAAAATTAAGGTTTATGTATAGGACTTTCGGACACATCGGCGGCAAAACCGGATTTTTTACTAACTTTGCCGTCAGAAACACGTTTATATTCGTTCTTTAAATATCGTTATAGAAACGGTTATATTGGGGCTCCTAAAATCTGGTAAATTTTTTGTAAACCCACAATTGGATCGTACCCGAAGGGTGCGCGCTGATGTGAGGGTTTACGGGCTTTACCAGAGCCATAGGAGCCATGATCTCGGCAGCACTCTTCTCGTTTCTGCCGTATATACCGAATCATGCAGCGGCGGGAACGATGGATTCTCTATCCCAAACTTCTTCATAGTCACCGAATCCATTTTCCGAACAATGAGGCGTCACTTGTATCTCCCGCCGCTGCTTTTTTCACACGTCGTTCCAGCCGCCGGACAGGAAACAAATTCAATGCGGCACGCCATTCGCAGCGGAAAATAGTTTACCTTTGCACACATGATTTCCTACCAGAAGAAAATACTCCCGAACGGACTGACCGTTGTGGTCAACCGTGACCGGGCCTCGAAACTCGCCGCCGTAAATATCCTTTACAAGGTAGGCGCGCGCAATGAAAATCCCGCACGCACGGGATTCGCCCACCTGTTCGAACACCTGATGTTCCGCGGAACGCACGCGGTGGAAAACTTCGACCTCCCGGTGCAGATGGCCTCGGGCGACAACAACGCTTTCACGAACAACGACTACACGGATTTCTACATCACGCTGCCGAAGGACAACCTCGAAACGGCCCTCTGGCTCGAAAGCGACCGCATGGAGGGGCTCGACATCACCCCCGCGAAACTCGAAGCCGAGAAAAAGGTGGTTATCGAAGAGTTCCGCCAGCGCTACCTCAACCAGCCCTACGGCGACCAGACGATGCTGCTCAGGGCGCTCTCCTACAAGGTCCACCCCTACCGCTGGGCGGCCATCGGCCTGACGACCGACCACATAGCCGGAGCGACGCTCGACGACGTGAAGGCCTTCTACCGCGCCCACTACCACCCTTCGAACGCCATCCTGTCGATCTCGGCGGACATGGAAGAGGAGCGGATGCTGGAACTGGCCGAAAAGTGGTTCGCACCGATCGCCGGACGTTCCGTCGCAACGGCGCCGATTCCCCAAGAACCCGTGCAGACCGAAGCCCGCCGCGAGGAGGTGGAGCGCGACGTGCCGGCCTCGACCATTACCGTAGCCTATCACATGTGCGCACGCACGCAGCCCGATTTCTACACGGCCGACCTGGTTTCGGACCTGCTGTCGGGCGGCGATTCGGGACGGCTGTATATGCATCTTGTCAAAGAACGCAACCTGCTGTCGAGCGTCAACGCCTACATTTCGGGCGATGTCGACCCGGGGCTGTTCGTCTTCACGGGCCAATTGCTGCCGGGAGTGACGGCCGAAACAGCCGAAGCGGCTTTCCGCGAAGAGATCGAAGCCCTCCAAAACACGGCAGCGACCGAATACGAAATCGAAAAGGTCAAGAACAAGTTCGAGGCCAACACGCTTTTCGGCGAGCTGAACGTGATGAACAAGGCGATGAACCTCGGGTTTTACGAAATGCTGGGCGACCTCGAACTGATCAACCGCGAGGTGGACCGCTACCGCGCCGTCACCGAGGACGACATCCGCTCGTTCAGCCGCCGCATCTTCCGTCCCGAAAACAGTTCCACACTTATTTACAACGCAAAGAAATGACACCACCCCGCATAACACCCTCGGAGGTCGAAGTCGCGCAGGCCGTCCGCACGGCGCTGCCCAACGGCATCGGCCTCTACACGCTCGCCTCGGACGATTTCGAGGTGCTTCGCATTTCGTTCGTCTTCCGTGCCGGGTCGGCCGTACAGCAGACGCCCTTCTCGGCGACGGCCGCCGCCAACCTGCTGTCGGAAGGCACACGCGACATGACGGCGCAGCAGGTCGCCGAACAACTCGACTACTACGGGTCTTGGTACGACGTAAACGTCGACCGCGACTACGCCTACATCAACTTCGCCACGCTCTCGAAGTTCTTCGACCAGACGCTTGCCGTGGCGGAGCAAATCCTGCTCTGCCCCACCTTCCCCGAAGAGGAATTGCGGACCTACGCCGCCAAACGCAGGCAGCGGCTGGCGGTCGAGCGGGCGAAGATCGACGTAAAAGCCCGCGAAGCCTTTGCCCGGGCGCTGTTCGGGCCGCGGCATCCCTACGGCATTTCGTCGGACGAACGCGAATACGACAGCCTCACACGCGACGCCGTAGCCGATTTCTACCGGCGGTTCTACACCGCCGAAAACTGCTTCGTCGTGTGCAGCGGACGCATCGGGCCCCACGAACTGGAGGCCGTGACGCAGCTCGCCGGACGTATCCCCCACGGTGAGGCCGAAACGGCAATCGCCTTCCCGCCGCCCGAGACCACGCACACGGCGTTCGTCGAATACCCGGGAGCCGTACAATCGTCGCTGCGCATCGGCCGCCTGCTCTTCCCGCGCACACATCCCGATTTTTTGGGCATGCAGGTCGTAGCAACGGCCCTGGGCGGCTATTTCGGTTCCCGCCTGATGCAGAACCTCCGCGAAGAGCACGGTTACACCTACGGCGTAGTCTCCGCAATGGTGAATTTCGAACGCGAAGGTTACTTCGCGACGGCGGCGCAGGTCGGAGCGGACGTTACACAGGAGGCCCTGCAGGAAATCTACAAAGAGATCGAACGCCTGCGCACAGAGCCCATGCCCGAAGCGGAGCTGGAGTTGGTGAAAAACATGATGGCGGGTGAAATGATGCGTATCCTCGACGGTCCGTTCGGCATCGCCGACGTGACGATCGAGAACATCCTCTGCGACCGCGACAACGCAGTGATCGGCGAGAACATCCGCCGCATCCGGCAGATGACGCCCGCAAACGTACAGCGATTGGCCCGGCAGTACCTGGCGAAGGAGGATTTGGTGACGGTCGTCGCCGGAGCGGAAAAGCCCCGGTTATGAAAATATACCGGAAACCCCTCTTCAGAAGTTGGGAATCCTGGTTCTACGTCGGGACGCTCGCAATGTGTCTGCTGCTGTGGGACACGTTGCAGGCCCGGGGATTTTTCATCCTCGGAGGTTTCTATACCGGAATATACCTACTCTACCTCGCAACTCGCAACTGCATCGTGCTTTCCAACCGCAAGATTTCGATCTTCAATCCGTTCACGCGACGCACGTTCGATTACCCCTATGGCAGCCTGCGGCGGGTGGAGTTCATCCGAGACCTGCGGGGTAACCCGCGCATCCGTCTGACGTGCGACAGCGGAAAGATCCGGTGGCACTATCTGGAAGGAATTCGCAGCGGTGATTACAGCGACATCATCGCCCGACTGGAAAAGTCGGGCATCGCCGTGGAAACACGGAAAATGGAACCGTATCTAAACCGGGAATAGCGGCCGTTACCGACGGTTTACGGAAACCCAATTCGTCAGTTCAACGAACTCGGCAACGCCCAACTGCTCGGCGCGCCGGGTGAAGAAGGGATGGTCGGCCCCGCCGAAGTCGCCGAAGACCGAGCGCAGCGAGTTGCGGATCATCTTGCGCCGCTGGCCGAAGGAGGCCTTCACGACCTTGATGAAAAGCGTCTCGTCGCAACTGAGGTGTTCCGTTGCATTGCGGCGCAGGCGGATGACGGCGCTCTTGACTTTCGGGGGCGGATTGAAGACCGTCTCGTTGACCGTAAAAAGATATTCGATGTCGTACCACGCCTGCAGGAGCACCGACAGGATGCCGTACTCCTTCGACCCGGGAGGTTCGGCCAGCCGCACGGCGACCTCCTTCTGGATCATACCCACGCACTCGGGCACGAGGTCGCGGTTTTCGAGCACCTTGAAAAAAATCTGGGACGAGATGTTATAGGGGAAATTGCCGATGATCTTCAGACCTTCGGGGAAACGTTCGCGCAGGTTCATCCGCAGGAAATCGCCCTCGATCAGCCGCGGTGCAAATTCCGGGTAATGCTCGTGCAGGTATTCGACGCTCTCCGAGTCGATTTCCGCACCGTAAGTCACGATATCGTCGCGGCGCAGCAGGAACTGCGTCAATACGCCCATGCCGCACCCCACTTCGAGCACCGCCGACGGCCCACCGGCCGCATCCCCGCCCGAAAGCGAGTCGCAAATCTTGCGTGCAATATTCAGATCGACCAGGAAATGCTGTCCCAGTGCTTTTTTGGCCCTTACTTCACCCATAGTTTTTCATTCTCGGCTGTAAAGGTACGAAATATTCGATTTATTGCTACCTTTGTCGTTATACTCACTGAAAAATGAAACGTATTTCCTGCCTCCTGCTGGGTCTGGGCTGCTTTGCAAGCGCCTCTGCACAGTTCAAAATCGAATCCATAACCCCGCAAAAAGCCGATCCGGCAAAGGTCGAACCGATCGTCTACGATTCGCTGGCCAATATCCGCGTGAACGGCCCGGAGGAATACTACCGGGGACTCGTCGGGCAGCGTCTGCTGTTCTATCCCCGCGACATCCACGCCGGTCTGCGGCCGGTCGCCTACTTCAACTTCCTCGCGGAAACGCCCGCCGTCGTGCGCGTCGACACCACATGGCTGCGCAAGCCCCGCAGGAAGGTCCGGCCCGAGGATTTCCGGATCGACACCCTTTACAGCGACGCTTACCGTCCCCGGTTCTACAAAGACGAACCGGCGGCCGCCTGCGGATGCACGACAATGGAATCATACGTTCTCGGTCGGGATCTCTGCGCGACGGCTCCCGAAACAGGCTGGTTCACTCCGGCCGAAGCCATCGAAGGGAAAACATTCGAGATAACCGGCGTCGGGATCCATGCGATCTCGGAGCAGAACCTGCGGTTTTTCCGGCTCCGCTCCGAAGAGGGCGAAACACTCTATTGGTATGCACATACGGGAAAAGACAAAACGAACCTGCGGGACGAATTTTACCCGGTCGCCGTCGAAGGGCTGGTCGAGAAGTACCGTGCGGCGTACGTCGGCAAGGAGTTCTTCCTCACGAAGCGCAAACCCGAAGCTCCGGGATATGTTTCCGGATACTTCGGATTGCAGGCCAAGACTATGCAGGGCGAAGAGAACCGGCTGAATTTCGGCACGGAACTGAAGTGCCTCGACATCCGGCTGATCGGCGACGGAAAGGGTTACGCCGTGCCGTCGTTCGTTTTCGAAAAGAAAGAGGACAGCGTACGGATTTACATGCCGCTCTGTCGCTTTCCGGCGCCTTTCGGCGTCGAAGGATACACCCTCGGCAGCGACCGCGCCTTCATGGAAGAGCTGATCTTCACCCCGTCCGAAGAGGTATACGCCCAGCGCGCCGAGGAGGCCCGCAAGCGTGAAGAGGCCCGTTTGCAACAGGAAAAAGAGCAGAAGGAGCGTAAGGCTGCGCTCTACCGGAAATACGGCAAGGCCACCGCCGATTTGATCCTGGAGGGCAAAGTCCGGATCGGCATGACCCGGGCCATGTGCCGTGAGGCATGGGGTTCGCCCGAGGACATCAACACCATGTCGGGAAGCTGGGGCGTACACGAACAATGGGTCTACGGGCTGAGCAGCTACCTCTACTTCGAGAACGGAATACTCTCTTCCATCCAGAACTGACAAGCGAATCCGCCGGATGATAGTTCATCCGGCGGATTTATTCTACAAACGCCCCATACAACGCGGCGATTATCAGACAAAGAGTTTACCCGGAAGCGTCCCGGCAATTAGGGCCGGCGGATTTATCCCGGTGCGGATTTCGCACCCGGAACCGGCGCCCCGATCGGCAGATACCCTGCCTCACGAACGCGGTCAGCGCTTCGAACGGCGCTGGCGCTTCTTGTCGAGGCGCTGCTGTTCGCGCTGTGCACGGGCGGCACGGCGCTGCGTCAGGCGGAACGTATAGAGCAATCCGACGAACCCGATGCCGAGCAGCGAGACCCAAAACCACACGGCGATGCCGCGTTCCATGAATTCGATGGCATAGATGATGCCCGCAATAGCCAGCACCATCAGTACGAGGCGCACGAGCTGCATAAGATTGGTTTTCATATCAATCCTTATTTGGGGTAGGTTTCCTTTTCCGGTGCTGCAACGCTCCTACGGTCATCGTGGCGGATGCCAGGGCCAGAATCACGGGAACATACCAGATATCTCCCCCGTCGGCAACGGCGACCCGCCATGCCGAAACCAGGGTCCCAATGAAAAATACAACAGCCATGACGGCCATAAAGCGATCAATTACACGCATCAGCTAAGGAATTTTGTGCTTGTTCACCTCATCGAGGTGCTTGCATTTCTTTTTATTAAATTCGTTGTAAACCATTCCGATTCCGACCGCAACAAACAACAGGGCTACGACCATATCGAACACATTATTCTGGCGGGTCAGGGCCCAGTAGATGTTGATTCCGAACCACACGAGCGTCACAACCAGAAAGATCACGGCTAAAGTAAAAGTCTTCTTGTTCATAGGCGTTGTAATTTTAGGTTATACAAAATTGTCTTAACGTCTCTATGCCCACTTAATCAGCGCGGCCCGGGCCGCTTGTTCATCCGCTCCGGGAGGAAAGAGGAACAGATGCGGTGCATCGTGAAGTCCGGTGCAAACGGGATTACAAATATTCCCCGTTCGGAACGGGCAAGGGACGTGCCCGAGTACCTTGCAAAGCCGGAAATCAGTTGCCCTGTTCGCACATGAATTTGATACGCACCAGACGTATCTCCTCCTCGGTATATTCGGCCCCCAGCTCCTCGATGGCCGCATCGAGCGAATCGCTCTCGGCGTCCTCCTTGAAGTAGAGGTAAATGTCCTCGATCTTGTCCTCGTCCATAAACTCCCTCAGGTAGTACGAAATATCGAGCTTCGTGCCGGAGTTGACGATACCTTCGATTTCGGTCAGCAGTTCGTCGAAATCGAGGTCCTTGGCGCGGGCGATGTCCTCGAAATCCATCTTGCGGTCGATCGACTGGATGATGAAAATCTTGTTGCCCGACTTGCTGGCCACGCCCTTGACGATCATGTCCTGCGGACGGATGATCTCCTTCTCCTCGACGTACGCCTTGATCAGGCGGATAAACTCCTCGCCGAACTTGCGCGCCTTGCCCACGCCCACGCCCGTGATGTTCTGCATCTCCTCGACGGTGATCGGATACTGCACGGCCATGTCTTCGAGCGACGGATCCTGGAAAATGACGAACGGCGGCAGCCCGTGCTGCTTGGCGACCTTCTTGCGCAGGTCTTTCAGCATCGAGAACAACTCCTCGTCGGCAGCGCCGCCCTTGCCCATCGGAGCGACCGATTCGGACTCTTTCTCTTCCTCGTCGTAGTTGTGATCGAGGGTCACGGTCACGGGGAACGGCATGGCGATGTAGCCTTCGCCCTTCCTGTTGACCGAGATAAGCCCGTAGTTCTCGATATTCTTGTCGACGAGGCCCAGGATCAGCGCCTGGCGCAGCACGGCTCCCCAGAAGCGGGCGTCGTGCTCGGCCCCCGCACCGAACCATTTCGACTTGTTGTGTCCGTAGCTCTTGATCAGGGCCGTGGTCTTGCCCACGAGGACATTGACCAGGTAGTCGGCCTTGAACTTGTCGCCGATGTCGCGCAGGGCCTCGAGCGCCATCTTGAGCGACGCCCGGGCGTCGACCTTCGGCTTGGGGTTGCGGCAGTTGTCGCAGTTGCCGCAGTTGTCCTCGGTATACTCTTCGCCGAAGTAGTGCAGCAGCGTCCTGCGGCGGCACATCGAACTCTCGGCATAGGAGACCGTTTCGAGCAGCAGCAGCTTGCCGATCTCCTGTTCGGCGATGGGCTTGCCCTGCATGAACTTTTCGAGCTTCTGGATGTCCTTATAACTATAAAAGGTCAGGCAGTAGCCTTCGCCGCCGTCACGGCCGGCGCGGCCCGTCTCCTGGTAATAGCCTTCGAGCGACTTGGGAATGTCATAGTGGATGACATAGCGCACGTCGGGTTTGTCGATGCCCATGCCGAAGGCGATCGTCGCTACGATGACCTCGACGCGCTCCATCAGAAAGTCGTCCTGATTGGCGGCACGCGTCGACGCGTCCATACCGGCATGGTAGGCCAGCGCCCGGATGCCGTTGGCCACGAGCAGTTCGGTGAGTTCCTCGACCTTCTTGCGGCTCAGGCAGTAGATGATGCCGCTCTTGCCCTCGTTCTGCTTGATGAAACGGATGATGTCGTGGTCGACATTGTGCTTGGGCCGGATTTCGTAGTAGAGATTCGGACGGTTGAACGACGACTTGAAGACCGAAGCGTCGGACATGCCCAGGTTCTTCTGGATGTCGAGCTGCACCTTGGGCGTGGCGGTCGCCGTGAGGGCGATCAGCGGCGCCGAACCGATCTCGTTGATGATCGGGCGGATGCGGCGGTACTCCGGACGGAAGTCGTGGCCCCACTCCGAGATGCAGTGCGCCTCGTCGATGGCATAGAACGAAACCTTGATTTTGCGCAGGAACGCCACGTTATCCTCTTTGGTAAGCGACTCGGGGGCGAAATAGAGCAGTTTGGTCTTGCCGTCGAGTACGTCCTGGCGGACCTGCGCCACGGCAGTCTTATTGAGCGACGAATTGAGAAAATGCGCAATTCCCGACTCGGCCGAGAAAGTGCGCATGGCATCGACCTGGTTCTTCATCAGGGCGATCAGCGGCGATATGATGATCGCGACACCGTCCATCAGCATGGCCGGTAACTGGTAGCACAACGACTTGCCGCCGCCCGTGGGCATCAGCACGAAGGTATCCTTGCCTTCCAGCACATTGCGGATCACCGCTTCCTGGTTCCCCTTGAACGACGAAAAGCCGAAGTACTCCTTCAGCTTATCATGCAGCAGGGAAGAATCAAATTGTTTCATTTCGCCGTTACTATGCTTTAAAATCAGAAAATTCAATGTAAAGATAAAAAACTTTTCGGAAAAAAGCATAACTTTGTAAAAATTTCATCGAAAACGCAATGCGCCTTTACACCAGCGAACTCGTCAAAAAATACAAGGCCCGGACCGTCGTCGACCACGTGTCGATCGATGTCAATCAGGGAGAGATCGTAGGCCTGCTGGGCCCTAACGGAGCCGGCAAGACCACGACCTTCTACATGATCGTGGGGCTGATCAAGCCCAACGAAGGCCGCATCTTCCTCGAAAGCGACGAAGGCCAGACCACCGAACTTACCAGCCTGCCCGTCTACCGCCGCGCCCAGTTGGGCGTGGGTTACCTGGCGCAGGAGGCTTCGGTCTTCCGCCGCCTGTCGGTGGAGGACAACATCCGGGCCGTACTGGAGATGACCACCTTTTCGAAGGAGTACCAGAACGAACGGGTCGAGGCGCTGATCGAGGAGTTCCGCCTGCAAAAGGTGCGCAAGAGCCTCGGCATCCAGCTCTCGGGCGGCGAACGCCGCCGTACGGAGATCGCGCGGGCCGTGGCCATCAACCCGGCGTTCATCCTACTCGACGAGCCGTTCGCAGGCGTGGACCCGATCGCCGTGGAGGACATCCAGTCGATCGTAGCGACACTGAAACACAAGAATATCGGCGTGATCATCACCGACCACAACGTCGATGAAACGCTGGCCATCACCGACCGTACCTACCTGCTCTACGAAGGCAAGATCCTGAAAACCGGTACGGCCGAAGAACTCGCTGCCGACCCGATGGTCCGCAAAGTCTACCTCGGCCAGCATTTCGAGCTCAAGAAGAGCCACCAGTTGACACAGGAGATGAAAAACCGCAAAGGACAGGAGGTTAAGGAGTAAATATGGATAAAACGGTTCCGCAGGGCCGCGTGAAAGGCACGCTGAAGCCGCCCTGCTCGAAAAGTTATGCACAGCGCGCCCTCGCGGCAGCGCTGCTCTCGGAGGAGGTATCGGTACTGCGCAACATCGAATTCTGCGACGACACCCGTTCGGCCCTGAGCTGTATCGAAACGCTCGGCGCACGGGTGCACCAGGTCGACCCCACGTCGCTCTCGATCGAGGGAGGGCTCGACCCGAAGGGCCATGTGCTCAACGTAGGCGAATCGGGTCTCTCGACGCGTCTTTTCACTCCCATCGCATCGCTCTGCCCCACGCCCATCACCATCGAGGGGCGCGGTTCGCTGCTGCGGCGTCCGATGCACATGATGTTCGAGCCGCTCCGGCGGCTGGGCGTGAGGGTGCGCGACAACGAAGGCTACCTCCCGATCGAGGTCTGCGGCCCGATTCAGGGCGGAAAGGTCGAAGTCGACGGATCGGTTTCATCGCAGTTCATCACGGGACTGCTGCTCGCGCTGCCGCTGGCCAGGCGCGACACCATACTGCACGTCGACGGGGCGGTCTCGACACCTTATTTAGATATGACCCTCGACACGGCAGCGCGTTTCGGCATCGAGATCAGCCAGCGCGATTACGAGGAGTTCTACATTCCCGGACGGCAGCGTTACCGCTCGACCTATTTCAGCATCGAGGGCGACTGGAGCGCCGCGGCGATGCTGCTGGTAGCCGGCGCTACGGCCGGAGAGGTCACCGTGCGCAACGTCTCGATGCTCTCGAAGCAGGCCGACACGGCCATCTGCACCGCATTGGTGCGCGCGGGAGCCGCAGTGATCAACGAGGAGGAGTCGGTAACGGTGCTGCACCGGCCGCTCCGCGCCTTCGAATTCGATGCGACGAACTGCCCCGACCTGTTCCCGGCGCTGGCGGCGCTGGCCGCTGCGGCCGACGGCGTAAGCGTCATCCGGGGAACTTCGCGCCTCGAATACAAGGAGTGCAACCGTGCGGACGCCATCCGCGACGAATACGCCAAACTGGGCATCGAGGTCGACACCTCGGAGGAGGACCTGATGAAGATTCGCGGCGGAAAGGTTCGCTCGGCACGCACATCGAGCCACGGCGACCACCGCATGGCCATGTCGCTGGCCGTCGCCGCACTGCGCTCGGACGGCGCCGTCGAGATCGAAGGAGCCGAGAGCGTCGCAAAAAGCTACCCCGGATTTTTCGAGGATTTGGCACGCATCCGAGAGTAAATCCCGCTGCGTGCGGCACGCCCTCCCGAGGGAGACAAAAAAGGACCGACAAGTACACCACATCAGACAACCAGCGCTCTATGAATCAATTCGGACATAATTTCCGGCTCGCCATCTGGGGAGAGTCGCACGGACACCAAATCGGCATTTCGCTGGACGGCATTCCGGCAGGCATTCCGCTCTCGGAGGAAGATTTCGCCGAAGACCTCGCACGGCGCCGCAGCGGAGCCCCGGGGACCACGCCGCGGCGCGAACCCGACGTGCCGCAGATCGTGTCGGGCCTTTACAACGGCCACACGACGGGTGCTCCGCTGACCATCGAGTTCGCCAACACCAATACCCACTCGCAGGACTATTCGACCGTCATGCGCCACTACCGGCCTTCACACGCCGACCTGGTGGCTTACCATAAATTCGCCGGATTCAACGACCCGCGCGGGGGCGGGCATTTCTCGGCGCGCCTCACCGTGGCGCTGGTCGCCGCGGGTGTGGTGGCCAAGAAGGTATTGCCGGCAGGCGTACAGTTCGCGACCCGGCTGACCGAGATCGGCGGCTGCACCGACCCCGAACGGTTCAACGAGGTACTGCACGCCGCAACAGCCGACCGCGACTCGGTGGGCGGCATCGTCGAATGCCGCGTTTCGGGAGTGCCCCTCGGACTGGGACAACCCTTCTTCGATTCGGCCGAAAGCCTGATCGCCCATATGCTGTTCGCCGTACCGGCGGTCAAGGGGGTCGAGTTCGGCAGCGGATTCGCCGGGGCCCGCCTGCGCGGTTCGCAGAATAACGACTGCTTCGTCGACTGCGACGGTACGACGACGACGAACAACGCCGGAGGCATCAACGGCGGCATCACCAACGGCAACGAAATCGTGGTCCGCGCGGCGCTGAAACCCACGCCGAGCATCGGCCGCGAACAGATAACCTACAACCTGGCGACAAACAAGGTCGAGCCGCTGGAAATCCACGGCCGCCACGATGTCTGCGTCGCCCTGCGCGGCGCGGTGGTCGTCGAAGCCGCCGTAGCCATCGCGCTGGCCGACTTTATCCGCTGATGACGCGCCGGGAGACCATCGACTCTCTGGCCGCACGGCTCACAGGGCTTTACGACGCACGCGAAGCCCGCAGCATCGCGCTGGCCGCCGTAGCCGAGCTTTCGGGACTCACGCCGTCGGCGCTGCTGACCGATCCGGAGGCGGAACTCGCCGTCGGGGGATTGGCCGGGGCCGAAGCGCAGCTTGTATCCGGGAAACCCCTGCAATACGTCGTCGGATATACGGAATTCTACGGCCGCCGCTTTGCCGTACGCGAAGGGGTATTGATCCCGCGTCCCGAGACCGAAGAGCTCGTCGACTGGGTTCTGCGCGACGAACAGGCAGCCCAAAGAGTGCTGGATGTCGGAACGGGAAGCGGCTGTATCGCAGCATCGCTGGCCCTGGGACTGCCCAGGGCAGCGGTTTTCGCCGCCGACATTTCGGACGATGCGCTGGCCGTCGCCGCGGAGAATTTCCGGGCGCTGGGCGCAAACGTGGCGCTCCGCAAGGCGGATGCGCTCGGAGGACTGGCCGAGGCCTTTCCGGAGCGTTTCGACGTGATCGTGTCGAATCCGCCCTATGTTCCCGAGAGCGACCGCGCGGCGATGCACACCAATGTCCGCGACCACGAACCCGCCCTGGCGCTGTTCGTGCCGGACGACGATGCGATCCGCTTCTACCGCGCCATTGCGCGGGCGGGACGGCAGATGCTGCGCGAAGGAGGAAGGCTCTATTTCGAGATTTACGAACGCGCCGCAGAGGAGATCGCCTGCATGCTCGGCGCCGAAGGATATACCGACACCGAGGTCCGCACGGACCTCTTCGGAAAACCCCGCATGGTATGCAGCCGGATGAACTGAAGAAAAAACGCACCAAAACGCCCGACGAGGCGCTTGCATCGCTGATGCGCCTCTGCGCCCGCGCCGAGAAGTCGGAGGGCGACGCACGGCGGCTGATGCGCGGCTGGGGACTGGCGGAGCGCGATGCGCAGCAGGTGCTCGACCGACTGCTCCGCGACCGGTTCATCGACGACAGCCGCTATGCCGAGGCCTTCGTGCGGGAAAAACTGCGGCTGAGCGGCTGGGGCGAATACAAAATCCGCACGGCCCTGCAACGCAAAGGGGTTCGCAAGGAGACGATCGACGCGGCACTGTCGCAGGCCGACCGTTCGGGCATGGGGGAACGGCTCGCGCAGCAACTCTGCCGCAAGGCCCGAACGGTGAAATACGCCACGCAATACGAATTGAAAACCAAATTGATACGCTACGGGCTTTCGCTCGGGTACGACTACGAGGCCGTTCTGGACGCCGCCTCGGCAATGGTCAGGGAGACGGATAGATGCGACGACTTTTAACACTGTTCTTATTTACGACAATCAGCTTCGGGACGAGAGGACAACAACTCGATCCCGAAGCGTATATTTATCCCCTGCGGGATTTGAAACAACGGCTCTACTCAGCCAATTTCGGCGAAATACGCCCGGGGCATTTCCATGCGGGCGTAGACATCAAGACCGACGGCGAGGAAGGCAAACCGGTCGTGACTGCGGCCGACGGCTATGTTTCGCGCATAGTGCTGCAGGCGGCCGGATTCGGACGCGCTGTCTACGTCACGCAGAAAAACGGAACGACGGCTGTCTACGGCCACCTGCAACGTTTCCGCGACGACATCGAGGAGCACGTGCGCAGGGAGCGTTACGCACGCCGTTCGAACAGCGTAAACCTCTGGTTCGGAGCCGGGACATGGCCCGTGAAGCAGGGCGATGTAGTGGCCTACTCGGGCGACAGCGGTTCGTCGGGCGGCCCGCACCTCCATTACGAAATCCGCGACACGAAAACCCAGCGGCTCTACAACCTCGTCCGCGAAGGAATCATACGCCCCAAAGACAACCTGCCGCCCCGCATCATGCGCCTGCATTATATCGAAGTCGACACCGTGCAGGGCGTACCGGTCCACAGCGCCCCGGAGAGTTATGCCGTGGTACGCACGGCCGAAGGCCGCTACCGCCTGACGCACGACGGCCCCGTCGGCACGGGCCGCAAGGGTTATTTCGTGGCGGAAGTCACCGACCGCCGCAACGATGTCTGGAACACCTTCGGGGTGTGGCGCGTGACGGCATTCGTGGACGGCGTCCCCCGATCCGAATTCCGCATGGACGGTTTTACGTACGACATGTCGCGTTACAGCGACGCCGTGAGTTACTACCCCATACAACTCGATTCGCGCAACGAGGCGATTCGCCTGGCGCAGTTGGCCGGAGCGCCCGACAGTTTCTATCCGGTGATGGAGGAGCGCGGGCTGGTGCGCACGGCCGAAGGCGAGGTGCGCCGCATCCGCATCGAGGCCGAAGACGACTGCGGCAACTGCTCGACGCTGGAATTTTCCGTCCGCGGACGCGCCGGGGAGTTCCGCGCCGGAGCCGACACAACAGCCGTAACGGTATGGCCCGGCCGGGCGTCGACCGTGCGTATCAGCGGCGAAGCGGAGGTCCGCATTCCCGCAGGAGCGATCTACGAACCGATCTTTGTCCGCCCCGGGCTCGGGGAGGCCCCGCAGGCAGTATCGGGTTTGGTGGTCCTCTCGCCCGCCTACCACCTTTTCGATCACACTACGCCCCTGTTCCGGTCGGTGGAGGTCAGCGTGCGCACCCGCATACCGCGGCAGTTCCAGTTGCAGGCCCAGTTGGCTGTGCGCACACGCAAAGGAACGCTGGTGTCCGCCGGGGGCAGATACGCCGACAACGCCGTAACCGCCCCGGTACGCACGGCCGGCGACCTGGTGGTCGTGGCCGATACGCTCCGGCCCGTGGCCTGTCCGCTCTTCGCCGAAGGCGCAGACCTCACCAAAGCCGACGGAGTGCGGTTCCGGGCTTCGGACAACTTCTCGGGCATCGCTTCGTGGACGCTGCAAATCGACGGCGAGTGGGTTCCCTGCGACCGATTCCCGATGAAAGGAACGCTGGTTCACCTTTTCGACGCCCCGGCACAGCGGCGTACGCACACCGTGCGGCTTTCAGTCGCCGACGGATGCGGAAATACAACGCATTTTGAAGGAACATTTTACCGCTGACGAACGAAGTTTTCGGGAAATATTTCCTATATTTGCACTGATTGCAATGTAGCGTATAATGACAGACAATAACACAACCGAGCGCAAGCCGCTGATCCTGATTGCAGAAGACGTGGAAAGCAATTACAAATTGCTGGAAATAATTCTCAAGAAAGAGTACGACCTGATTTGGGCGAAGAACGGTAAGGAGGCTGTGGAGTATGCTCTCTCACAAAATCCGGACGCCGTGCTGATGGATATTAAAATGCCCGTTATGGACGGTATCGAAGCCCTGAAGGAGATTCGTACCCACACGGACAAGCTGCCCGTCATCATGCAGACGGCGTATGCTTTCGACACCGACCGGCGCATCGCCGAAGAGGCCGGCTGCAACGGATTTATCACCAAGCCCGTCATGCCGCGCGAACTGAAAATGTACCTCGACAAGTACCTCACGAAATAGGGTCACGATCCTATTCAAAGCATACTGCGGGCCGGAAAGTTTGTCCGGTCCGTTTTATTCACCACCCAAAAGTTGCGTATCGGCCGTTACGGCTGTTTTATAAATGCCCCGTCTCCGGAAAATACTCCTTGCAATCGGCATGCTGTCGGGCACTTGTCTGAATGCAACTACCTACCAGCAGGTGTCGGACAGCCTCCAGCATGTGCTCGCCTATACGGCCGATCCCGGGAAACGGGTGGAGTTGCTGCTCGATCTGAAAGACCTCAACGAAGATTCGAACCTCAACCTGGCCTATTCGATCCAACTTTTCCGCGAAGCGGCAGCCATCCGCGACACCTATGCCATGACAGCTGCAACCGTGCCTATCCTGGTGCAGTATGCCCCCTATCCCGAAAAAACCGATTCGCTCAACTATTATGTCCGCGAATTGCGGGAGTTGACACCCGGAACGCCGGAAGAGGGCATGGACGCCTATGCCGAAATGTCGATCTCCTATTACCGGCTGAACAGCGAATACGACGAGGAGAAAGCGCTTCGGCTGGCCCACGAGATCGACGCATGGTGCAACGACGACTCCGCACATCGGGATAACATTTACCACCGGGTCAAGAGGCTCTTGCTCAAGGGCCATGCGGGAATCACGATCGGCTATTACGAAAAGGGAATCAAGTCAGCCTATATCCCCCAGACGAAAATCTGGGAGGAGGCTTACGAACTGACGCAGCAAATGCCCGAACTGCTCGTGCGCAAGAATTTCGCCAACCTGGTATATTTCCTGCTCAGCGGGGCCTACAACCAGGCCCGCGACTACGACAACCAAGTAAGGCTGACCACGGATTACATCGCCCTGATAGACTCCTACTACGCCATGGAGGACCAGTTGCAGCGCCGCCCCTATCTCTACCGCGACAACAGCTACGTGAACCCCTACCGGCAGCTTATCCGCTGCTCGATCAACATCGAGCGCGACGACCTGCTGGAAAAAAATTTCGCCGAGTTCCGGGACCGTATGCTCAACGCCGAAGGCGAAAACCTCGTGCGGAACAAGACCTATGTTTACGAACTGGGCTACCTCTGGAACGGAATCCGGGGCCACTACGACCAGAGCATCCTCTACTGCGACTCGCTGCTCACGATGATCGACCAGGGCAAAGGCTATTTTCGGATGAACCCCTCGAAAATCTACCAGGTCAACCGCGACCGCAGCGTAATGCTATACCGCGCAGGACGTTACGACGAATCATACGATTCCTACGAACGTACGGCTGCGGTGCAGGATTCGATTTTCAGCGCCGAACGCCGCGAGCGGAGCGAGACCATCCGCCGTCGTCACGACATGGACCGGCTCAAGCTCGCCGAGACCCATGCCCTGATTCGCAACCGTGCGGCGGTAATCTTCTCATTTGTCGCCATCGGCATCCTGCTGATCGGCACGGGCGTCTACTTCACCGTCGCACTGCGCCGCAACCGCCGCCTGCAAGCCGACATCGCACGGCACAACCGCAAAGCAAAGGAGAGCGAGCACATGAAATCGATCTTCATCAGCACGATTTGCCGGGGCATCGGGCAACCGCTGGACACCCTCGACCAGACGGCGCAGAAACTGATGCTCGCCGACACCGGGATGGAAACGCGGCTGGAGATGCTCGGCTCTATCCGCGAAAACACCGACCTGCTGCTCTCGACGCTCGACAACATGCTCGAAGCCGCCAACCTCGACAGCCTGACCGACCGACTGCAGCTCGAAGAGACCGACATCGACGAATTGTGCCGCGCAGAACTGCTCACGGCCTCGCGCCTGCAACACGGCAGCGAAGTCGAGTACCGGATCGAAACGCCGGGAACACGGTGCATCGTACGCACGCACGCCCAGTACTTTTCATTCGTAGTCCGCGCACTGCTCGACAACGCCGCAAAATTCACTTCCTCAGGCAGCATCACGCTCCGTTACGAAACCGACCCTGCCGCCAATATGCTCCAGGTCTCGGTGACCGATACGGGCTGCGGAATCGCCCCCGAACGGCAGGCGGAGATTTTCCGTCCACTGGCCGACGGACCGGTGGCGTCGCGCGGCCTGAGCCTCTCGCTCTGCCGCATCATCGCCGAACACCTCCGCGGCTCGATACGTCTCGACTCAGCCTATACCGCAGGAGCACGGTTCATCTTCACAATCCCCCTGAAGCCATGACGAGCTGCATCCGATCCTTAATTGCGTCAGCGGTGCTGGCCCTGCTGACCCTGACGGCCTGTCCGCACAGGGCTGCGGCGCAGCCGTGGCTTCCCGAAGACAACGACAACGGATTCGGCGGCAAACCCGGCATGCACCTCTTCCTGCCCAGCCGATTCATCAAGTCGATTCGCGAGGACCGGCTGACCATGGCCCGCACCCGCTACTTCCAGGCCGCCTACCGCAAAGCGGTCAACCGCGGCGAATACATCCGCGCGCTGGCCTACACCGATTCGCTGATCTACCTTGCCGAGCACCGCCCTATTCCCGGCGTCCGCCCCACGGTATGCTACCAGAAACGCGCCTGGATGCTCCACAACCTCAACCGTAACGAAGAGGCCTCAGCGGCTTACGAACGAGCCGTGAAGGTCCGCAATTCGGCCATGCACCTCGAACAGACCGAGGCCCTGCGCGAAATGCAGGCTTCGTACGAACTGGACCGGCTGGCCCTGGACAAAGCGCTGCTGACGGCCCGCCACCACAAGATAGCCCTCATTTCACTGCTTCTCCTGCTTATGGCCGTAGCCGTAGCCGTGGCGTTCGTCTACGCAAGCAACCGCCGCACGAAACGGCTCCAGCAGGAATTGCTGCGACAAATGGAGCAGGGACACAAAAGCGAGGAGAAGAAGACGGCCTTCATCAACTCGATCTGCCACGAAGTCCGCACGCCGCTCAACAGCATCGCCGGATTCTCGGAACTGCTGTGCACGGAGGAGGTGTCGCCCGAAGCACACGGCCAATACTGCGAAATCATCCACGAAAGCCGCCGGCAACTGCGCTACCTGTTCGACGACATGCTCGAAGTGGCGCAACTCGAAAACCTGTCCGAACCGCTGCCGCGCAGTTACCTCGACCTCTGCGCCCTGTGCCGCTCGCAACTGCGCGCCATGAAAATCCGCTGCCCGAAAATCGGGCTGGTCTACACCGACGGCATCCCCGCCGAACAGATCGCCATGGTCACCAGCGAAAAATGCCTCGGCATCCTGCTCGCGGCGCTGCTCGGAAACGCCTACAAGTTTACCCGACAAGGCGAAATCCGCCTCGAATGCGGTCGTGAAGGAGACGAACGGGTATACATCGCCGTAACGGACACCGGATGCGGAATCCCGCCCGAAAAATACGACGAGGTATTCGAACGCTTCACCAAGCTCGATCCCTTCAGCCAGGGCAACGGACTGGGGCTTTACCTCTGCCGCCTGATCGTCCGCCACCTGGGCGGCGAAATCCGCATCGACCCGCAATACACCGAAGGGACGCGCGTCGTAGTCGTCCTGCCGCGAAAATAGGCGGAATCAGCTAAAAAAACGGGATCCCGACGGGACCCCGTTTTTCAATCGCAGGCTACCCTACTCTTTTTTAAGCACAATATTGGCATTGAAGATTTTAGCGCGCCCGGAGATGAAGTCGCGGTACTCCTCGAACAGGTCGCGGGAGTAAGTCCCGGCGTGCATGCAAGTGCGCTGTTCGATCGTGATCACCTTGTCCTGCACCTCCATGCGCAACGAATAGGTCCCGAAAGGCGTCGTGACGCTGCACGGACGGGGCCGTGTCTCGACGTGCATATTCGCGGGAAGGCGGATTTCGACGGTCGTAATATCTTCGTAACCCACGGCGCGGTAAATGTCGTACAACCGCTCCTTGTCCCGGTACTGCGAAGCGTCGCGGAACGGCGTCTGCGCGAGGAAACAACGGCTGCCCGTACTGGTGACGTATTTCTCCGAAGCGATGTCGTAGGTGACGGTAATCGACGGCAAAGCCTCTTTCACCTCCTCGCAGGCAATGTTTTCGACCCGGATCAAGGGGATTTTGAGGTCGCCGAGCAGGAGGTCGGCCTGCTTCTTCGCATCCTTCTTCGGGAAACTCATCAACGATTCATACTGCCCCACGGCATAACATTCGGCGACATGTCCCGTCGCCGAGCCGTCCGCGGCAAGCGTTACTTCGACACGCCGGACCATCCGGTTCAGCGTGTCGGCATACTGCGGCAAAGTCACGAATTCGCCTGTGCCGTTGCGGAAAAGAACGGCGTCGTGCCCTGCAATGTCTTTGTGGACATAACCGAACGGAACGTCCGTATTGGTACATTCGAGCCACAGGGTTTCGTCTTCGAGCGGCACGCAGAGGATCGCGTGGTTGGCCTGGGCAGGTGATGCAAAATCGGGATACATCCTGCGGCGGTCCGTATGGATAATCACGTAATGCGACCCGATGCCGCATTCGTGAAGCATCGCGCCGAGGTAGTTAGACAACGCCTTGCAGTCGCCGAACTTCGTTTTGAAGACCTCTGCGGCAGACATCGGCTGCTGTCCCCCGATGCCGAGCTGGATGCTCACGTAACGGGTCGACTCACCCAGGTAATCGTACAGCGCGCGCACCTTCTCGCGCGGCGTCGGCAGCGCGTCCGTACGGCGGTGCACCTCCTGTTTGAGGGCATCGGGCAGCACGTCGCGCCCTTCGAGCAGCCCGCACTGCCAGACTCCGTAGGAAGCCCAGTCGCACATGCTGCCCCGCGTCTTTCCGTACTCGAAATCGTAGGGAGCCGCGAGCACGACCGGCACAAGGTCGACGGACGAGGGCGCTGCGGGTTCGGGTTTCACGGCGGGGAAGTTCTCCAGCGTCCAGCGGTAAACGTCGCGTCCGTCGGCGGTGGTTTTGACAGGATCGCCGATATTGGCCCCCTTATAGCCGAATTGCAGCCCGGCGGGAACCGAGACCGTATAGACGCCCTTTTCGAGCGACACCCCCGACCAGCCGACGGGCGCAAAAGCCGGAAAGGTGAGCAGGCCGTTCTTATAGCCGATCTCGTATTCGTAGCGGACCGTGTAGGGATACGACGGCGAATGAACCTCCAGGTAATAGACAGCACCGTCGGAGGCAAGGCTCTGGGCCGAAAATTCGGAATACCTGAGTTCCGAGCGTTTCAACTTACGGACCGTTTTCCCCTGCGCATCACGGATCGTTCCGCTGAAACTCTTCAGCGTGCGCGTCGGATCGACATAGCAGGAGAAATTGCCCTTTTCGGCCGCCGAACCCTTCAGGACGGTGATCTCCTCGACGTAGCCGGCCGTCGCCGAGACCGGCGAAGAGTAGACGAAATCGACGGTGCAGAGCCGCACGACGGCATCGCTATGCCGGAGCAGCTCCTCGGCAATGACAGGAGCCTGCGCCTGCGCGGCAACCGCACAGGCGCATCCGAGAATCAGGGAAAGCATTCGTCCCATCATTGCGCGGCATTGGTTTTACGGAGCACGATCCGACTGTTGCTCAGGTCGGCAACCATGCCGTAGAAGGCATTCACATCCTGAAATTCCGAGGGCAGGAAGAGGATGCGCGGCTGCCGGAAGGTGAAATTGAACTGGAGATATTGATGCGTAAGCTGCGAGAGGTATTTGCAACTGAGACCCTTTTCACAGGCCGTCATATTGATATCCTTAGGCAGTTCCTCGACAGCGTAGCCCTCGGGCAGCTCCAGCGAGCAACGGATGTCGTAGGTAATCGGCTGCGGGAACTCGATGGGCAGCGTACGCGACTGGGCGTTGAGTTCGTTCGTCGACATAAAGGGAATTACCGTCGAATTGACGTAGATGAATTCGTCCGTACAGTCGAGCTGGCGGGATATTTCATAGTCCTGGGCGACCTGAGCCGTCCCGGCATCCCTGACCTCCAGTTCTTCGATCTGGATCCCGTGCTCCTTTTCCAGCGACTCGATGTACTCCTCCTTCGACTTGGCGGCGTACCTTTTGCTGAGGGTCATCGCCGGCTGGTTGAAATAGGACTCCATAATCTTCCCCTTCAGCGTACCGTCGGGTTCGACCCGGACGATCATGCTGATGCCCACGCGGTTCGGCGCCAGATGGGTGAGGTTGCACCACCCGGCTTCGCCGTCCGCGCCGTAAAGGCGCGCGCGGTCCACCGACAGTTCGACAGGCAGCAGGTCAATATCGGAATTGATATCCGTACCGTCGACATAAACATATTTATCGGCATTCGAAGCATCGCACCCGCCGACGCGCAGCACAAAGGCGTGGATGCCGTCGATAGTCGGATGCGTATAGGAGAGGCGCCCCAGGTGGCGGGGGCTGAGCATCACCGGGACAACGCTGAATCCGGCGTCCTTCAGGGCTGCCATCAGCACGAAATTGATGTCGGCGCTCGACCCGGTCCCTTTGCCGGCGGCTGCACGCGGGCCGTCGGAGAAGAGCCGGTAATCGCCGTTCCACTTCATCTTCGACTGCACGAGGCGCAAGACGGCGCGGGCTTTTTCGACCGGCGTGCCGTCAGCGGCTTTGATCGCGGCAACCTCGTCCTTGAAGGGGTTGTTGATACGGGTATGGGAGTCGAACGAACTCTTCTGCAAAACCTCGTTGACAGCCCTCCACGAAGTCGCGAAATTCTGGACTATCGAATAGGGCAATGCGATCTGCGCCAGTTCGAATTTGAGCATCGACCGGAAATCGTCGAGACACCACACGTAAGGTTCCTTCTTGAGGGCGGGGATGTCGGTCCCTTCCGCCTTCAGTTTGGTAACGGTATAATTCAAGGTGTTGGCCCCCGAACCGAGCGACTCCGTCGCACTATCCCGGGTGACATTGATCCGCACATATCCCGTGCTCTCGGAGTTGAAGTTGAAAAACTCGGGGATATTGGCCTGCATACGGCTAAATGCCACGGGAATATCGTGCTGGAAGACGAACGAAGGAATGTCGGTGATGTTGGCCGAAGTCTTGCGGTATCTGTACTCGATGACCGTGCCTTCGCGCACCTCGGGGATCGAGAATTTGATGAGACGCCCGTACTCGCCGATCGCCTCGGTAAAGATATACTGTCGTTTGAGCGGGGTTTTCACGATTTTCCCGTCCACCAGGTTGTAAGCCGCCGCATCGATACCCGTGATGTTTTCGCGACTCGCCGGACGGTCGTAATAATAGACGCTGACATCGGCATTGCCGACGCCCTCGGGTTTGAGAATTTTGACGCGAGCCCGGTACTCCTGGACCAGGCTGACCGTCGTGGTGAACTGGTAACTGAGGTAATTATCCTCATAGAGGATGACTGCATCGGCATCGGGGTCTTTCTCGTAACTCTCCATGCGGAGTTCGTCGAGAGAGACCTTTCCGAAACGATAGTCGTGCTCCTGCGCACAGACGGATGCGCAGGAGATTATCGCCAGAAGCGACAGAAGGGTCAGTTTTTGCATGATGGGTGAGCGTTTGGGTTTGTTAAATTAAGCAAATTTTCTCAATTTGAACAATTTAAAGCCCAAAATTTTCATTTTCCGGATCATTTTTCCCAATTCACCCGCTCCGGCTGTTCCGGGTCCGGCAAAAGGCAGCGGCTTCAGACAGGCTGCAGAACACAAGAAATCGAACGATAAGTTTGCAGTTAGTCCGAAATTTCTTACTTTTGCAGCGTTTATCAAACGATGGTCTCGTAGCTCAGTTGGATAGAGCAACAGCCTTCTAAGCTGTCGGTCGTGGGTTCGAATCCCGCCGGGATCACAGCAAACGGATTGGTTTTTAAGCGATTAAAATCAATCCGCTTTTTATTTTAACCAGCTATGCAACCGGCAGATTTTGCCATCCGGGCGGCTCCTGCGGCAGTGTAAAATGCAGTTTTTTACGACATTTATTTTGCCGGGCGGAATATTTTCCCTACATTTGCAGGCTTAAAAGCCCGAAGGGGTTAGCGTTTTTTATTAATTACACAAAATTTTATAGCAAATGGCTGTTAAAATTCGTCTGGCACGTCACGGTAAGAAGGGTTATGCCTTCTATCACATCGTTGCCGCAGATAGCAGAGCGCCACGTGATGGTAAATTCATCGAGAAGTTGGGAACCTACAACCCCAACACGAATCCTGCTACGATTGATCTGGACTTCGTGAAAGCCCTGGATTGGTTACAGAAAGGCGCACAACCTACGGATACTTGTCGGGCTATCCTCTCGTACAAGGGCGTAATGTACAAGAAACACCTGCTGGGTGGCGTAGCCAAGGGCGCGTTCACCGAGACCGAGGCCGAAGCCCGCTTCAACAAGTGGATGGAAGCCAAGTCGGGTAAGATCGAGGCCAAGACCAACAAGCTGGCGACCGACGCCAAGTCGGCCGAGAAGGCTCGTATGGCTGCCGAGGCCAAGATCAAGGAGGAGCGCGCTGCCGCAATCGCCGAGAAGAAGGCTGCCGCAGACGCCGCTGCCCGCGAGGCCGCTGCTGCCGCAGCAGCCGAGGCTACGGAAGCTCCCGCCGAAGAGGCTGCTCCGGAAGCACCCGCCGCTGAATAAGCAGGTTCTTGTTCCGATAAAAACGGTAAACTTCCGCAAGGGGGATTACCGTTTTTTTTGTATTTTTACGCCATAATTCAACCGACATGATCGTTCCCGCAGGCAGAATCAACAAACTTTTCGGCACGGAGGGCGGAGTGATGCTCTCGCTCTACCCCGCTTTTCCGGAGGATTTCGACTTAGACACCCCCTTGCGCGTCACCATCGACGCACTGGAGGTTCCGCTCTGGTGCGAGCGCTTCGAACGCCGCGGCATCTCGGGAGCCACGGCTGCTTTCGCCGACTTCGACACCCAGCGCCGGGCGCAGGAACTCCTGGGACTGGAATTCCGCATCGAGCTGGGAGAAGACGAAGACGACGATGAGTTTTACCTCGAAGACCTGATCGGTTTCGCTGTCGAGGCCGAGGAGGCCGGGGCCATACCCCGGACGGCCGAAAGCAAGGGTGCGGCACAGGCCCCGGAAAAGCTGCACGGCACAGTCACGGATTATTACGACAGCGACGCCAATCCGCTATTCGAACTGGAACTCGGCGGCCGGCAGGTACTGGTCCCCGCCGTCGAGGAGTTCATCGCGCACATCGATTTCGAAAAGCGCACGATGCACCTGGTACTCCCCGAGGGGTTAATCGACCTGGAACGATGAAAGGAAAATTCACGACAGGACGCCTGCTGAAAAGGTGGCGAATCGCGTTGGGCTGCATGCCGTGGTGGAAATTCGCCGCGCTGGTATTCGTCGCCACGTTCGCGGTCAAGACGATCGCCATCCTGCTGTTCGGCATCACGACGGGAATCGAGGACGAGGACGTAGACCCCGAACGCGCCCGGCGCATCGGCTGGTTCATAGCCGTCGTCGTCGTACCGCTGCTGGAAACGCTCATCGCCCAGGCGCTGGTCATCTGGCTCGTGCACAAGGCGCTGCCCAAATCGTTCTGGTGGCCGGTCATCTTCTCCGCGGCGGTTTTCGGCGGCGGACACCAACAGAGCCCGGTTTACCTGGTCTGCATGCTTTTCGTAGGGCTGGTATGGGCGTTCGCCTACCAGAGCCGTTTCGAACGGCAGGGGTTCGGCCAGGCATTCTGGCTCATCTTCCTCATACACGCATCGAACAACGCAATAGCTTTTATTCTCTGATATGGCACGGGTGGTAATCGGACTTTCCGGCGGTGTGGATTCGTCGGTGGCGGCCTGGCTCCTCAAACAGCAGGGGCACGAGGTCGTGGGACTTTTCATGATCAACTGGCACGATACGACGGGAACGCTCGAAGGCGACTGTCCGTGGTACGACGACCGGGTGTTCGCCGAACTCGTGGCCAAGAAACTCGACATCGCCCTGCATGTGGTCGACCTCTCGGCAGACTACCGCACGCGTGTCGTGGATTACATGTTCGCCGAATACGAGAAGGGCCGCACGCCCAATCCCGACGTGTTGTGCAACCGCGAAATCAAATTCGACGTTTTCCTGCGGGAAGCGCTGAAACTGGGCGCCGACTACGTCGCCACGGGCCACTACTGCCGCAAAGCGGAGGAGACGCT
Organism: Alistipes sp. D31t1_170403_E11; assembly: GCF_015553985.1. Lineage (NCBI taxonomy): Bacteria > Pseudomonadati > Bacteroidota > Bacteroidia > Bacteroidales > Rikenellaceae > Alistipes > Alistipes sp. D31t1_170403_E11. The sequence continues at coordinate 126,586 of NZ_JADNHQ010000005.1, forward strand.
GCCCGACGGGCGCACGGTTTACAAACTTCTTGCGGGCAGCGACCCCAACAAGGACCAGAGCTATTTCCTCTGCCAGCTTTCGCAGGAACAGTTGAGCCGGGCGTTGTTTCCCGTCGGCGGCCTGCTGAAACCCGAGGTGCGGCGCATCGCCGAGGAGCAGGGGCTGGCCACAGCCAAACGGAAGGATTCGCAGGGTATCTGCTTCGTGGGCAAGGTCGACCTGCCGACCTTCCTCCAGCAGAAACTCGCCCCTAAGAAGGGCAACGTACACGAAATACTCCCCACGTGGCCCAAATACGTACGCGAGGCCGTTCCGGCGCAGGGAGACCCGACGAGCGAACAGTTGGCCGCCCTGGCCGAGCCGTGGCGCTACACCGTGCGCGACGGCAAGAAGATCGGCGAGCACAACGGCGCCCACTACTACACCATCGGCCAGCGCAAAGGACTCGGCATCGGGGGCCGCAAGGAGTCGCTGTTCATCCTCGCGACGGACGTGGCGCAAAACGTGATCTACGTCGGCGAGGGCGACGCACACCCCGGATTGTGGAGGCCCGCGCTGCACATCGCCCCGGAAGAAATACATTGGGTAGACCCCTTGCATGCCATGCAAGCGCTCACGAGCCGCCGTTTTTCGGTCCGCATCCGCTACCGCCAACCCTTACAGGGGGCAACGCTCCACATGCGTCCGGAAGGACTGTATATCCTGTTCGACGAGCCCCAGCGCGGCATCACCCCGGGGCAGTTCGCTGCGTGGTACGACGGCGACGAGCTGGTCGGATCGGGCGTGATCGAGAACTGACCAAACCTGAAACCATGATAAAACACCTTGCACTTATCGCCGCCGGAGCGCTGTTTCTGCACACTGCAACGGCCCAGAAGTACGTCGACGCCTCGACGCTGACCATCATCGGCCGCACCTGTCCGATGGAAGGACATCCCTATTACCGGGTCGATACGACACGCTACCATTTCGACGAAAAGATCATACGCACCTACTGCGGCTACCCCGCGGGCATGGCCGTGCTTTTCACCACCGACAGCCGCCGGATCGAGGCCCGCTGGACCACGGCCCCGCGTAACTACGGCTGGAACATGACCCCGGTCCTGCAACGCGGCATGGACCTCTACGTCTGGGAAAACGGCGTGTGGACAATGGCCGGGGCGGCGCGTCCCGGATTGCAGGACAAACACGCCGGCACGATCGTCGACCACATGGACGGACAGCCCAAAGAGTGCATGCTCTACCTGCCGGCGTGGAGCGAGTTGCTGACGCTGGAGATCGGCGTGGACAACGACGCTTCGGTTTCTCCGCTCGAATCGCCCTACAAACACCGTGTCGTCGTCTTCGGATCGAGCGTCACCCACGGCGCCTCGGCCAGCCGCCCGGGTATGGCTTACCCGGCGCGCATGAGCCGTATGACAGGCATCGAGTTCGTCAACCTGGGTTACAGCGGCAGTTGCAAACTCCAACCCGAATTCGCGCGGCTGCTCGCCGAAACCGATGCCGACGCATTCCTGTTCGACGCTTTCTCGAACCCCGGCCCGGCCCAAATACGCGAACGGCTCGACGGGTTTGTCGCAACGCTCGTCAAAGCCCATCCCGACAAACCGCTGATCTTCATGCAGACCCACTGGCACACCGCGGGCAACCTCGACCAAGAGGCTGCGAAATTCCACCGCGAGCGGATCGACACCGTCGACGAAATGATGCGGCGGCTGGCGAAACAATACAACAACGTCTATTTCCTCGACGGCGAGTGGTTTCTCGGCAAAGACGCCGAAGGGACCATCGACTGCGACCACGGTTCCGACCTGGGATTCGACCGCATGATCGCCGAGCGGCTGCCCCGCATCGCGAAAATCCTGCGTAAATACGGGATCAAATAGCCTTTCCCGCATCGTTACACCCCGGCCGGCATGGCTGAAAGTCCGAAGTACGACATCAAATACAATGTAAACCATATCAGCGAAATCGCCAGGTTCCCCGGCTGTTCGCCGCGTGATTTCCTCCCCGAAAATTCCCTTTAAACCCCGATCGTGAAGATTCGCCGCCTGATAACGTCTGTCCTGCTCTGCGCGGGATGCTGCGCCGCCCTCGGACAACGACCTGTCGGCATCGCCTTCTACGACGTGGACCGGATTTACGACACCCTTCCGGCCCTTTTCTACGACGATGCGGATTACACACCCGAAGGCCGCCTGCGCTGGACATCGGAACGCTATACACGCAAAATCCACAACACGGCAGCCGTGATCGACTCGATGGCCCTGCCTCTGGTCGCCCTGTGGGGCGTGGAGAACGAACAGGTCGTGCGTGACATCGCGGCAGCCTGCGAAGGCGAATACTCCTACCTCCACCGCACGCTTAATTCGCTCGACGGAATGGATTTTGCGTTGCTCTATTACGGAGACCTCTTTTTCCCAACCTACGACGAACCGGGGCGCCGCTACCTCTACATCGAGGGCGAACTGGGGCGCGATACCGTGGGACTGGTGCTGTGCGGCGATGCGCGCATGGCCCGATGGGTCGTGAAGGACCTGCGCGAAGAGCGTCCGCACGCCAAACTGATCGTAATGGGACGCTCGGATTTCCCGGCCCCCGAAACCTGGGGATTGCACGATGCGACCCGGCGCGCCGAACAGGCCGGGCGGGGCACGGTACGCCGCGGCGGACGGTGGCAGATGCGCGACCGGATACTCGCCGATACGGCCCTAAAAACCTCGGAAGGCGATGTTTTTGCGCGCCGCTATCTGGTTGACCAAAAGACCGGTAACCCCTTCACAACCTACTCCCGCGGGGCTTATCGGGGCGGCTACGGGTATTCACTGCCGGTATTTGTATACATCCGGTAGATTTTTTTGGAATTTTCGAAAAGTTTTCGTATTTTCGCAATCCCTTCAACGGAAATGCATTTTATGGATGCGGTAACGGAAACGTCACCGCAATTTTTCGGCTTCACGGGACAGGAATAAGAAAAAATTTTTATATTTATAGAACAATTCAAAACCAAAAAAAGTTATGGCAGACGTAAAACGGGTCTATACCTTCGGTAACAAAGAGGCCGAAGGAAACGGCAAAATGCGTGAACTGCTCGGCGGCAAAGGTGCGAACCTTGCGGAGATGAACCTTATCGGCATCCCCGTACCTCCGGGATTCACCATCACCACGGAAGTATGTGCGGAATTCTATAAACACGGCAAAGAGGCCGTGATCAATATGCTCCGCCCCGAAGTCGAGAAGGCAATGCAGAACATCGAGAACCTGACCGGCATGAAATTCGGCGACAAAGAGATGCCGCTGCTCGTTTCCGTCCGCTCGGGAGCACGCGCGTCGATGCCCGGCATGATGGACACCATCCTCAACCTGGGCATGAACGACCAGGCCGTAGAGGCTGTAGCCAAGCGTACGGGCAACCCGCGTTTCGCCTGGGACTCGTACCGCCGTTTCGTACAGATGTACGGCGACGTGGTGCTGGGCATGAAACCCGTATCGAAAGAGGACCACGATCCGTTCGAGGTGATCATCGAGGAGCAGAAGGCCAAGAAGGGCGTGAAGAACGACACCGACCTGACCACCGACGACCTGAAGGAGCTGGTGAAGAACTTCAAGGCCGCCGTGAAGAAGCAGACAGGCGAGGATTTCCCCGCCTGCCCGTGGGAGCAGCTCTGGGGCGCCGTTTGCGCCGTATTCGGCTCGTGGATGAACGACCGCGCCATCCTCTACCGCAAACTCAACAACATCCCCGCCGAGTGGGGCACGGCCGTATCGGTACAGGCCATGGTATTCGGCAACATGGGCGAAAATTCCGCGACGGGCGTAGCCTTCTCGCGCGACGCCGCAACGGGTGAGAACCTCTTCAACGGCGAATACCTGATCAACGCCCAGGGCGAGGACGTGGTTGCCGGCATCCGCACCCCGCAGCAGATCACCATCGAGGGTTCGAAGCGCTGGGCCGTTGCCCAGAAGGTTTCGGAGCAGGACCGCAAGACCAAATTCCCCTCGCTCGAGGAGGTGATGCCCGAAGTCTACAAGGAACTGTTCGACATCCAGCACCACCTGGAGCAGTATTTCAAGGATATGCAGGACATCGAGTTCACGATCCAGGACGGCAAGCTCTGGATGCTCCAGTGCCGCAGCGGCAAGCGTACGGGCGCCGCGATGGTCAAGATCGCGATGGACATGCTGCGCGAAGGTCTGATCGACGAGAAGACCGCCGTACTGCGCTGCGAGCCCGCAAAGCTCGATGAGCTGCTCCACCCGGTATTCGACAAGAAGGCTATCTCCAACGCACAGGTCATCACCAAGGGCCTTCCCGCATCGCCGGGCGCTGCCACGGGTCCCGTCGTATTCTTCGCCGAGGACGCCGAGAAGACACTGGAAAAGACCGGCAAGCGCGCCATCCTGGTCCGCATCGAGACTTCGCCCGAAGACCTGAAGGGCATGCTCGACGCAGCAGGCATCCTGACCGCACGCGGCGGTATGACCTCGCACGCAGCCGTCGTAGCCCGCGGCATGGGCAAGTGCTGCGTATCGGGTGCAGGCGAGTTGCAGATCGACTACAAGGCGCGTACGATCCAGGTGAACGGATTCACCGTGAAGGAGGGCGACTGGATTTCGCTCAACGGCTCGACGGGCGAGGTTTACCTCGGACAGGTAGCCACCATGGCCGCCGACGTGAGCGGCGACTTCGGCCAGTTGATGGACCTCGCCGGCAAATACTCGGTGCTGAAGGTTCGCGCCAACGCCGACACCCCGAAGGATGCCGCACAGGCATTCTCGTTCGGCGCCGAAGGCATCGGCCTCTGCCGCACGGAGCACATGTTCTTCGAGGGCGACCGCATCAAAGCTTTCCGCGAAATGATCCTCGCCGACGACGAAGCCGGACGCCGCGTGGCGCTGGCCAAGCTGCTGCCGATTCAGCGCGGTGACTTCGAAGGCCTCTTCAAGGCCATGAACGGATTCCCCGTGACGGTGCGCCTTCTGGATCCCCCTCTGCACGAGTTCGTACCCCACGACGAGAAGGGCCAGAAAGAGATGGCCGCCGAAATGGGCGTACCCCTTCAGAAGATCGTCGCCAAAGTCGAGTCGCTGGCCGAGTTCAACCCCATGCTGGGACACCGCGGCTGCCGTTTGGGCAACACCTACCCCGAAATCACCGAGATGCAGGCACGCGCCATCATCGAGGCTGCGATGAACGTCCGCGCTGCGGGCATGCCCGTTCACGTGGAGATCATGGTTCCGCTGGTAGGCAACCACAAGGAACTGCGCTACCAGAAGAAGATCATCGACGCTACGGCAAACGAGGTATTCTCGGAGCGTAACGACAAGATCGACTACATGGTCGGCACGATGATCGAGGTTCCGCGCGCCGCCGTGACGGCCAACCAGATCGCCGAGGTCGCCGAGTTCTTCTCGTTCGGAACCAACGACCTGACGCAGATGACGCTGGGCTTCTCGCGCGACGACATCGGCAAGTTCCTGCCCGTATACCTGGAGAAGGGGATCCTGAAAAACGACCCCTTCCAGATCCTCGACCGCAACGGCGTAGGCCAGTTGATCCGCGAAGCCGTACTCAAGGGACGCGGCGTTCGCGAAAACCTCAAGTGCGGTATCTGCGGCGAGCACGGCGGCGAACCTTCGTCGGTAGAGTTCTGCCACTATGCAGGCCTGAACTACGTGAGCTGCTCGCCCTTCCGCGTGCCCATCGCACGCCTGGCCGCCGCACACGCAGCGCTCAACTAAACACGATCCCGGCTCCGGCCGGGGCCGATACGACCCGGAGGTCTGCGCACGATTGTCGCAGACCTCTTTTTTCATTGGGAAAAAAGTCCGGTTCGTTGAATTTATTTGGCCGCCAACGGGAAAATTTCTATATTTGTTTTGGCAAACAGTTTGAATAACGTTTATTCAATATAAAAAAACGGAAAAATGAAAAAGATTCTTTTAACGGCGATTGTCGCACTCTTCGCAGTAACAACGGTATCGGCGCAGGACAAAGGCAACTGGGCGCTGGGACCCCGCATGAACATCTACACCAACACGGGTGACGCCGTGGTCGGTCTGGGTGCATTCGGGCGTTACAGTTTTACGGATAACTGGCGTATCGAACCGTCGCTCATGGCATTGCTCCACAGCGGCTGCTCGATCGACCTGAGCGTCGACGCCCAGTATGTTTTCCACTTGGGCGAAGGCTGGAGCGTTTACCCCGCAGTGGGTTTCACGGCCAACGACATCGGCAAGTGGGCTGCGGGCCTGAACATCGGCGGCGGTTTCGACTTCTCGATCGCCCGCGACTGGGACCTTTCGGCCGGCCTGAAATGGCAGCCCATGTTCGACGACTGGCGTAAAAACCCCGTAGTCATCAGCATCGGCGCGGCTTACAAGTTCTAAGCTCCGATATGCAACGAAAAATCCGGAAACCCTAAGGTTTCCGGATTTTTTGCATTTAAAACGACCGCTCAGCGCTTTTCGTTCACATATACCATCTCGAATATCTTATACCCGATCGGCGCGTAACTGCGCCATGCGGAGCGTTTGACGCTGTAAACAGAAGCCCGTCCCCCGACATAGACCGTCACTTCGGGCAAAGCCCGCTCGTCGAAAAAACCGCAGAGTTTCGATCCGTCGGCATCGAACGTATAGCGGTGCTTCCAGTCTTTTTTCCCGGGTTCGAGGTAGAGTTTTCCGACCGGGCCGGACATCGTCACGGCGCCAGCCGCAAAACGCACGGAATCGGCCGGAACGGCATCGGGCATGCGGCAGGTGAAATTGATCGTGGCACGCCCGCCGCGGTTCTCCTTGTAGGTAATGTCGAACGTCAGGTCGCCTGTCTCGCGGTTCTCGAACAGCGTTACGGGAAAGGTGTGATAAATCACCCCGTCGGCCTCGGCCTTCGACACATAATGACTGCGGATGTTCTGCGCCGAAACCATCGAGGCTCCGGCGATGCATGCGACAGCCAGCAGGAGGCGTTTAGTCACCGTAAACGATGATCGTGTAGATCGTATAGACGCCTACATAGGACTTGGCCTGGTAGTCCACGTGGTGGATGCGCGTGATGCCGGCCTCGCGGGCTGCGGCCTGGATGCTCGCATCGCCCATAGCGACGACACCCACATAACCTTTGGCCTCGGCCGTGCCGACCTTGCTCGATCCGGCGTTACCCGTCACGGCCAGTCCGTCCTTCACGTCGGTATAGATTCCGCCTACGAGGGGCGATTTGACGCATCCGGCAAACATCATTGCAGCGAATGCACATGCGAAAAGTTTTTTCATATTATTTGGTTTTATAGGCACAACGGTATTTGCCCTTCGCCAGGTTCAACAACTTGCCTTTGAGCAGTTGACGGCGAAGCGGTGCGATGCGGTCGGTGAAAACTACCCCTTCGATGTGGTCGTACTCGTGCTGGATCACCCACGCCTTGAGTCCCGTGAACTCTTCGTCGTGCTCGACGAAATCGGTATCCAGGTAGCGCATACGGATCGACAACGACCGCGCCACGTCGGCATGGATGCCGGGGAACGAGAGACAGCCTTCGTTGTAGGTCTTTTTCTCCTCGGAGAAAGCGTAAATTTCGGGGTTGATGAAAGCGCGTTTGTAATCGACACACGACGGATCTTCCTCGGCCCACGGCGTGCAGTCGACGATGAACAGGCGGATGTCCTTGCCGATCTGGGGTGCGGCCAGTCCGACGCCTTCGGCCTCTTCGAGCGTGAGGAACATATCCTCGACGAGTTTTTTCACTTCGGGGTAATCGGGTGCGATCTCCGCACAGCGTTTGCGAAGCACCTCGTCACCGTAAATAACAATCGGGTATATCATAAACTAAAATTCCTTTCTTTTTTTACGCTTTTCGTCAGAACGAGTTGAATTTCGGGCTTCGTGCCGCGGGACACGGATGGGATGTACAAACAGTACCTCCCATTCGGGGCACGCAAGGGAAGTGCGAAATTCAACCGTTATCACGGAAAACGACAGATTCCATATAGGACTGGAGTATAATCGTCGCCGAAATCTTATCCACCAGGGCTTTGTCGCGGCGGGCCATCTTGCCGATGCCGCTTTCGAGCATCGTACGATGGGCCATCACCGAGGTAAAACGCTCGTCGTAAAAGACCACCGTCTTATCAGGATAGGCTTTCCGCAGACGCCCGGCCAGCGGCTCGATAAACCGCCATGTTTCCGACGGCGTTCCGTCCATGCGCGAGGGCTTCCCCACGACTATCGTACTAACGTCCTCGGCGACGAAATATTTTGCCAGCCACGCTTCGAGCCCCTTCGTCTCGACGGTCTCCAATCCTCCGGCGATCAGGCGCAGGGGATCGCTCACGGCAATTCCCGTACGCTTCGTGCCGTAATCTATGGCAAGGATGCGTCTCACTTGTCAGAGGTTTAGCCCAGATTGAGCGTCCAACACCTCATCCGGTAACAGCAGCCAGACGAGGAGCAGTACGATCAAAAATACAAGTAACGCGAACTTCCAAGTCGCATACCATTTTTTCTTTTGCTCCTCCATATACTACATCTACTGATTTTGTTTCTTGAACAGCTTGCGGTAGGAGCACTCCTCGTCGACCATGGCGTGCAGGGCCTCGATCTTGACGCGCTCCTGGGCCATCGTATCGCGGTGGCGGACCGTAACGGTTCCGTCTTCGAGCGTCTGGCCGTCGACCGTCACGCAGAACGGCGTACCGATGGCATCCTGACGACGGTAACGCTTGCCGACCGAATCTTTTTCATCATACACAACATTGTAGTCGTATTTGAGTTCGTCGACGATCTTCCGGGCCACTTCGGGCATGCCGTCTTTCTTGACCAGCGGCAGCACGGCGACCTTGATCGGAGCCAGCGCAGGCGGGAATCTCAGCACGACACGCGAATCGCCGCCCTCGAGCGTCTCTTCGGTATAGGCCGCCGACATCACCTGCAGGAACATGCGGTCCACGCCGATCGAGGTCTCGACCACATAGGGAACATAGCTTTCGCCCGTCTCCGGATCGAAGTACTGGAGTTTCTTGCCCGAGAACTTCTGGTGGCTGCCCAGGTCGAAATCCGTACGCGAGTGGATACCCTCGACCTCCTTGAAGCCGAACGGGAAGTTATATTCGATGTCCGTCGCAGCATTGGCGTAGTGGGCCAGTTTGTCGTGGTCGTGGAAACGGTAGTTGTCGTCGCCGAAACCCAGGGCGCGATGCCAGGCCATGCGGGTGTTCTTCCACTCGTTCCACCACCCCATCTCGGTCCCGGGGCGTACGAAGAACTGCATCTCCATCTGCTCGAACTCGCGCATGCGGAAAATGAACTGGCGGGCGACGATCTCGTTGCGGAAAGCCTTACCGATCTGCGCAATACCGAACGGGATTTTCATGCGGCCCGTTTTCTGGACATTCAGGAAGTTGACGAAGATGCCCTGCGCCGTCTCGGGACGCAGGAAGATCGTATTGGCGCCTTCGGAGGTCGAACCCATCTGGGTCGAGAACATCAGGTTGAACTGACGCACGTCGGTCCAGTTGCGCGTACCCGAAATCGGGCATACGACCTCGCAGTCGACGATGATCTGGCGGAGTTCCGCGAGGTCGTTGGCGTTCAGCGCATCGGCGAAACGCTTGTGCACCTCGTCGCGTTTGGCCTGTGTTTCCACGACACGGGGCGAAGTCTCGCGGTATTTGGCCTCGTCGAAATCGGCCCCGAAGCGTTTGCGGGCCTTCTCAATCTCCTTACCGATCTTTTCATCCTGCTTGGCGAGCCAATCCTCGATCAGTACGTCGGCACGGTAACGCTTCTTCGAATCCTTGTTGTCGATCAGCGGGTCGTTGAAGGCCGACACGTGTCCCGAAGCCTCCCACGTCTTGGGATGCATGAAGATCGCAGCGTCGATACCGACGATATTCTCGTGCAGCTTGACCATCGAATCCCACCAATAACGCTTGATATTGTTCTTCAGCTCCACGCCGTTCTGGCCGTAATCGTACACAGCTCCCAGGCCGTCGTAGATTTCGCTCGAAGGAAACACGAATCCGTACTCCTTGCAATGGGCTACCAGCTTTTTGAAAAGTTCTTCCTGAGTCATCGTATTCTCTATTGTTTACTGATTTTCTAAGCTACAAAAATACAAAATAAATGGTAACGAAGGCTTTTGATACGGATTTTATTTCTATATTTGTATCGGCAGCCTGCGAGGGCCGCCGACATACGACGATAAAAAGCGCATCGGCTTTTTTCTTACAGGTGAAAATTGGACACTTTCGCAGAACAGTAAGGAATTAAGGTGATGCTCTCGCTGTTTTTCAGCGTGGGCATATTCTATTATTCTACTGTTCGGGTCGTCCAATACCTCACTTGTGGATATGGAATTTTGCCTGCGCCTTTTGTTTGCCGGGACGGAAACATCCTTTAAACAAAATAAAAATGAAAACAGCAAAATTCTTCATGGCGTTCATCGCCACCGCGCTGCTCGCGTCGTGCAACGACAAGGACAACGATTATTCGGGCGATTTCGGGCAGATCAAGGTCCCGGACACCCGCCAACTGGAGCAAACCGTCACCGCCGACGAAACGCAGGCGGCTCAGGGCGTAACGTTCACCACCGAAGGAGCCTGGACCTCGACAATCACCCAAACGCGCGCCGAAGCCCCCGACTGGATCACGATCTCGCCCGATCACGGCGATGCCGCAGGCAGCTACACGATCAAAATCACCCTGGATTCCAACAGTTCGGAAGAAACCCGTACGGCAAAGATCGTCATCACGTGCGGCACGTCAAAAATCGAAATCACCGTCACGCAGGAGGGTACGGATAACCCGATCACTCCGACACTGAATTCCCAGATTTCGAAGATCGAATGTTATTACGAGGAGGAAGAGCATCCCGAAAAGAACCGGCAGACAGCCAACTACCATTTCGAGTATGACGACCAGAACCGCGTCACGAAATGCAGTTTCGAGGACCTGGAAAGCCCGTCCGACGGCGACGAGCAGGTGATCACACTCACCTACCCCGACTCCAAAACGCTGAAAATCAAATCGACGGAGGATGACGAGGATGAAGCGTTCACCGTTACGCTCAACAGTTCCGGCTACGCGACCGAAATACGCCGCGACGGAGGTTCCGAACGCTGGACAGTCTCCTACGATTCAAACAACCGTTGTACAGAATGCCGCCAAACCGGGACGGACCAATCGACCGATTGCCCCCGTTCGGCGTTCGACTGGTCGAACGGCAATCTCGTAGCATTCAACTCGTTCAAGGCAAACGGCGACAAAGCACCGGAGTACAGCCACACAATCGCCTACGATACCAACACCACGAACCGGTTCCTGTCCATGAGCCTCGACCTGAACGCCCTGCTGTTCAACGTCAATCCCGGGTTCATCTCCGAATACGACACGATCGGCATCCTGCTGGCCTCGATCAACCGTCTGGGCGTCCACAGCGCCAACCTGACCAAAACAAATCTAATAGAGGAAGAATTTGCAGTCGAGGCGACTCCCGTAGACCCCGATAAACCCGAAGGTCCCCATACCCGCTATTATTACGAAATCCGGCCCGAGAACGAGGTCATCGAATGGGAACAGGACAACGAAGGACGCGTTACGCGGGCATTCTGCACCGCCAGAGTCCAATATATCAAACAGACTCCGGACGGCGAGAAAGAGATGATCTCCGACAAAAGCTACACACGACACGAAACCTACAAGATCTTCTATTGATCGCTCCACTCCAAAGAAACGGACGGTTCCCTTCCCGGGAACCGTCCGTTTCTCTTTTTATCCGCACCGCTCTACCCCATCAGTCCTTCGCGCAGGAACGAAAAATCCCCATCGCGGGCGATAATGATGTGGTCCAGCAGCCGGATGTCGAACAAGGCTGCGGCGCGCGCAACCCGTTCGGTCAGGGCCTTGTCCTGCCCGCTCGCCTCGGGAGTACCCGAAGGATGGTTGTGCACGAGAATAAGCTGCGTAGCGAGCAGTTCCAACGCCCGCTTAACGATCAGCCGGTGATCGACCACCGTACCCGTCACCCCGCCCTGGCTGATGCGGAGGCGCTCGATGACACGGTTCGACGACGTAAGGTAAACTACCCAGCACTCTTCGTAGGAAAGGCGTTCCAACTGCGGCCGGAACAGCCGCACGACATCGTCGCCCGTATTGATGAAGTCGGCCCCTGAAACCCCGGCAGCGGCAGCCCGCCGCCCGAATTCAGCCGCAGCCAGCAGCATCCGTGCGCGTTTCAGCCCCAATCCTCCGACCATGCGCAGGCGGGCTTCGGGCTGGTCGCCGATACGCGCCAGCGAACCGTCGTAGGCCGAAAGCACCACCTCGGCCAATTGGTCGTCCTCGGTGAGCAGGGTCAACAGTTCACGGTCGCTCAGGGCTTCCACGCCCCGGGCCGCCATTTTATCGGTGATATTATTCATCGGCAAGACATTCTGCCCGGACTGCCCCGGACAAGCTATTGTGCGAGTTTATCGACTTTATCCAGCAGCGTGGCGCACTGTTCGTCGCTCATATACTGCGACACGGAGAATGCCGCACGTTGTTCGGCCTCTTTCTTCGAATCCCCGGCGCCGTGGCCCACCTCCATGCCGTCGACCAGCACCGTGCAGTAGAAAACCGGGTGGTTCGAGGCATACTCCTTGTCGTGCTCCGTACGGAATTCGATCCGATGGCGGTTCTTCTGGCTCCATTCGATCAGGCGGCTCTTGAAATCGTTCTCCGACTCGGTCAACTCTTCCAGGTCCAGATGCCGGAAATAGATATTGTTGATCAGCAGCCGGTTGACGAATTCATAGCCCTGGTCGAGGTAAACAGCTCCCATCATCGCCTCGAAGGCGTCGCCGTAGATATGCTTCTGGGCAATGCCCGTACCGCCGTTCGAAATCACATGGGCATCCAGTCCCAGCTTCACGGCCAGCGCATTGAGCGACTGCCGCGATACGATTTTCGACCGCAACTGGGTCATAAAACCCTCGTCCCGGTCGGGGTATTCGATAAAGAGGTAGTCCGAAGTCACGGCCTCGATCACAGCGTCGCCCAAATATTCCAGGCGTTCGTTGTTGATCGCACGGCCGTCCTCCAAAACTAAAGAAGCTGACTTGTGTATCAAAGCCAGCTTGTAAAGTTCGATGTTGTGCGGAATGAACCCGAACAAATCATCGACAATTTTGTAATACTCCCGGTCTCGCCCGAAATTCCGTCGGAAAGGACGCAGCAAAAAGTCAATCACGGCGCGGACGTTACAGGTGTTAGAGTTTGCGGAAAATAACCGTCGAGTTGTGACCGCCGAATCCGAACGTATTGCTCAGCGCGCACTTCACGTCGCGCTTCTGCGCTACATTGAGCGTCAGGTTCAGTTTCGTGTCGATCTCGGGGTCGAGGTTCTCGCAGTTGATCGTGGGGGGCACTACGCCGTGCGTCATCGCGAAGATGCACGCCAGGGCTTCGACAGCACCGGCAGCACCCAGCAGGTGTCCCGTCATCGACTTGGTAGCAGAGATATTGACATTGTAAACATGGTCGCCCAAAACGCCGGCAACAGCCTTCAGCTCAGGACCATCGCCCGCAGGGGTCGAAGTTCCGTGCACATTCACATAATCGATATCCTCGGGTTTGATGCCCGCGTCCTTGATGGCGTCGCGCATCGCCTTCATAGCGCCCTTGCCCTCGGGGTGGGGAGCCGTGAAGTGGTAAGCGTCGGCCGAAGCGCCGCCGCCGATAACCTCGCAATAGATTTTCGCACCGCGAGCCTTGGCATGCTCGTACTCCTCCAGAATCAGCGCTCCGGCGCCCTCGCCCATCACGAAGCCATCGCGGTCCTTATCGAAAGGACGCGAAGCGTGCTGGGGATCGTCGTTGCGCGTCGAAAGCGCCTGCATGGAGTTGAATCCGCCGACCGAAGGTTCGTTGACCGCAGCCTCCGAACCGCCCGTAACCATAACGTCGGCCTTGCCGTAGCGGATGGCCTCCATGGCGGCGGTGATGCCGTGGTTCGACGAAGCGCAGGCCGACACGGTGCAGTAGTTCGGTCCCATGAAGCCATACTTGATGGAGATGAAACCTGCTGCAATGTCGGAAATCATGCGGGGAATAAAAAACGGGCTAAACCGCGGGGTTCCATCCCCTGCGGCCCAGCCCAGACATTCATCGAAGAAAGATTTGATTCCTCCGATGCCCGAACTCCAGATAACGCCTACCTGCTCCTTGTCGATCGTCTCGAGATCGAGAGCCGAATCTTCCACGGCCTGTGTGGCCGCGATCAGAGCGTACTGCGTGAAAAGGTCGTATTTTCGAACCTCCTTACGGTCGAAATACTGGTTCGGGTCGTAATTTTTTACTTCACAAGCGAACTTGGTCTTAAATTTTTCGGCATCGAAATGAGTAATGGGTGCGGCTCCGCTGACTCCCTTCTCCAGATTCGAAAAATACTCCTCTATATTATTACCGAGCGGGTTAATCGTACCGATGCCCGTAACAACTACTCTTCTTCCTGTCATAAATTTAAGGCTTTATTAGCCGTGAAACGTTGTTAAAAGAAAATTATTTCTTGTGTTCCTCGATGTAGGTGATCGCGTCGCCGACGGTAGCGATCTTCTCAGCGTCCTCATCCGGGATCTGGATATCGAAAGCCTTCTCGAACTCCATGATCAGCTCTACAGTGTCGAGCGAGTCTGCGCCCAGGTGGTTGGTGAAGCTTGCTTCGGGGACTACCTCCGACTCCTTAACACCCAGCTTGTCGACGATGATCTCGACAACTTTTGATTGAACTTCTGACATAATTTTAATTTTTTAGTTAAACAATTATTTGGAAATAGTTCTTTTACATTTCCAGAGCAATTTTGCGCAAAAGTAACACTTTTTTTATTACTTTTGACAAAACGGCGTGATTTTTTATTCACAACTTTTTCGACATTTAGCACAAAATTTAAATTAATACATTCAAAACCATAGCCTTATGAAATTGCTTCTGATCTCGAATTCTACCAATGCCGGCGAGGAATACCTGCGTTATCCGCTGCCTGAGATAGGGAATTTCCTCGGCGGGGTGCGGGAAATCGTCTTTGTTCCCTATGCCGCCGTCACGTTTTCCTATGCCGACTACGAGAAGAAGGTACAGGCGCGTTTCGCAGAACTGGGCATCCGCGTGCGTTCGGTACACCGGGCCAAAGACCCTGCCGCCCTGATCCGCGGGGCGGAGGCGATCTGCGTCGGAGGCGGCAATACGTTCGCGCTGGCCAAAAAGATGCAGCAGCAAGGGCTGATGACGGCTATCCTGCGCAAAATCAAGGCCGGAACGCCCTACGTAGGATGGTCGGCAGGCAGCAACGTCTGCTGCCCGACGATCTGCACAACAAATGACATGCCCATCGTGGAACCCGAATCATTCAAGGCCATCGGAGCGGTCAAATTCCAGATCAATCCCCACTACCTCGACGCCAACCCCGAGGGACACGCCGGGGAGACCCGCGAGCAGCGCATTCTCGAATATATCGAGGCCAATCCGCGCCGTTGGGTGGCCGGCCTGCGCGAGGGGTGCATGCTGCGCTGCGAAAACGGGAAACTGGAGCTGATCGGCCGGCGTCCGATGCGGATGTTCCGCAAAGGTGTCGAAACGTTCGAGGTCGAACCGGGCGGCGACCTGTCGTTTCTGTTGTAACGCTTTTTTATTATATAAATAGGTATGAAAGTATTGATTGCGGGTCTGGGCCTCATCGGAGGCTCATTCGCTTTAGCCCTGCGCGACCACGGCATCGCGGAGGAGATACTCGGGGTCGAAGGCTCTGAAGAACACGCCACCGAAGCGTTGCAACTGGGCCTTGCGGACCGGATCGTGACGTTCGAAGAGGGCATAGCCGAAGCCGACCTCGTAGTGCTGGCAACCCCTGTCGACACCATTCCGCTGATGGCCGTCAAGGCGCTGAACCGCGTGAAAGACAACCAGGTCGTGATGGACATGGGTTCGATCAAGGGCGAGTTGTGCGAGGTGGTCTCGATGCATGCACACCGCGGACGCTTCGTCGCCGCACACCCCATGTGGGGAACCGAATACAGCGGACCGAAGGCCGCCCAGCGGGGCGCGTTCACGGGCCGCAGCGTCGTGCTGTGCGATACGGTGCGCAGCGACAAGGACGCCCTGGCAACGGTCGAAGGCATCTTCCGCACGCTGGGCAGTCCGGCCGTCTACATGGACCCCGAGGAACACGACCTGCATGCCGCTTACGTCTCGCACATCTCCCACGTCACCTCGTTCGCACTGGCGCTTACGGTGCTCGAAAAGGAGCGCGAGGAACGCCACATCTTCGACCTGGCGGGCGGCGGTTTCGAAAGCACGGTGCGCCTGGCCAAGAGTTCGGCGGCGACATGGGTTCCGATCCTGCTGCGCAACAAATACAACGTGCTGGACGTACTGCGCGAGCACATCCACCAGTTGCAGATCATGCGCCGGATGCTCGAACGCGACGACGCCGAGGGGCTGAAAAACGCTATGGAGCGCGCCAACACCATCCAACGCATCATCCACTGATGACCGCGGCAGCCGAAACGGGCCGGGCCGGCGAGCGCGCCGCGGCGGAATACCTCCGCCGTGCAGGGTATGAAATCTGCGCCCTCAACTGGCGTCAGGGCCGTTACGAGCTGGACATCGTAGCCCGCAGGGAGGAGGTACTGCACTTCGTGGAGGTCAAGACCCGGAGCACCGGATCGCTCACGCCGCCCGAAGCGGCAGCCACACAGCGCAAGTTCCGGGCCTTGTCCCGGGCTGCGGCCTGCTACCTGCGCGCAGTGGGCTGGGAAGGCGAAGTGCAGTTCGACCTGGCGGCCGCCGAAGCCGCTCCCGACGGGAGCGTACGCGTGGAGTTGATTGAAAATGCGCTGGAATACAACTGGTAATTTTGCAGTTCCGACAAATTGTACTATCTTTGCCGGACTGAAAAAGAACTGCCTGACGCTGGGTTAGCGGGCGCAGGCGTTAAAACTGAAAAACTCAACACCGTTAAATACCGATGTGGTTCTATAATTTCGGTCTGATTCTTTACGTTTGGGCCATCCGTCTCGTGGCTCCGCGCCATCCGAAGGCCCGCCTCTGGATCGAAGGCCGCAAAGACCTCTTCCGCCGCATGCGCGAGGCTATCGATCCCTCGGACAGGATCATCTGGATACACGTCGCATCGCTCGGGGAGTTCGAACAGGGCCGTCCCATCATCGAACAGCTCCGCAAGACGCACCCCGAATACAAAATCCTCCTGACCTTCTTCTCGCCTTCGGGCTACGAGATCCGCAAGGATTACAAGGGCGTCGACTACATCTTCTACCTTCCGATCGACACGCCGCGCAACGCCCGTCGTTTCCTCGACGCCGCGCATCCCGAAATCGCGATCTTCGTCAAATACGAATACTGGCTCAACCTGCTCCGCGAACTGCGGCGCCGGAAAATCCGCACCTACGTCGTGTCGGCTATCTTCCGCCGCAACTCGGTCTTCTTCCGCCCCTACGGCGGCATGTGGCGGCAGGCGCTGGAGTCGTTCGACGTGATGTTCGTGCAGAACGAGGAGTCGAAGAAACTGTTGGCGACACTGGGCTTCGACAACGTGCTGGTAGCCGGAGATACGCGTTTCGACCGCGTGGCGGAAATCGCCCGTGCGGCCAAGCACATCGACATTATCGACCGTTTCAAGGGCGACAGCCGCCTGTTCGTCGCCGGTTCGACCTGGGGACCCGACGAAGACCTGCTGATCCGGCTGATCAACGACAACCCCGACGTAAAATTCGTCGTCGCACCCCACGAAATGGACGAATCCCGCATCGCACGGCTGATGAACGAAACCAAGGGCGGTGCACTTCGTTATACGCAATGCACCCCCCGCACGACATACGGTTCGCGGCAACTGCTGATCCTCGACACGGTCGGCATTCTCGCCTCGGTCTACGGTTATGCGACGTGGAGCTACATCGGCGGCGGATTCGGCGTCGGCATCCACAACACGCTCGAAGCGGCAACGTTCGGGCTTCCGGTGGCCTTCGGCCCCAACTACCAGAAATTCAAGGAGGCCCGCGACCTGGTAACGCTCGGCGCAGCCCGTTCGGTGGCCGACTACGAACAACTGCGCGCATGGTTCGTTCCCCTGCGCGACAACGAGGAGTTCCTCCTGAAAACCAGCCGCATCGCCAAGGACTACACCACCCGCCATCAGGGAGCCACGGGAATCATCGTCAAGACGATCTTTCACTAAACCCGAAAACCATATTCTGAAAAATCCCCTCTTCCGAGGGGATTTTTTCGTTATCGAACAACCGGCAGATTAGGGAACGAAGGATAGTCCCCGCCCTGTTATTCGTACAGCGATTCGCAGTATTGCTCCAGGTCCTTCCACGGATAGTACGGACCTCCGGCAACAGGCAGGCGCGCGTCGCGCTCGTTGAGCAGCACACGGACACGCACGTCGCCCGTTTTGGCGTTGCGGAAAAAGACGAACTGGACGTTGGCAGCCATCGGGGAAACCTTCTCGACGCTCCACGCCGAAGCAACGTCATCGAGCGACTCCACCCGGGCCGAAGCACCTTCGACGCCCAGCAAAGCCACCAGCGGAATGACAAAAACATCGTGGCCGAAACGAAGTGACGCCGCGAGGTCGGACCGCCCCTCGACGACCTCCCGGGCCGTTTCGACAATATTGCGCAGCAACGATTTGGCATCGGCGACAATCGGGTCGCCGAAGCGCGCCGAAGGCCCCATCTGGAGGTAACGGCGGACATTCTCACACGCCCACAGGTCGTAGAGATCCCGGTCGGTAAAGATGTCGTAGAAAGGCTCTATCCCCAGATGATCGGCATCCTGGATGACCGAAGTGAGGATATATAGCTGCCGCATCAGTTTCACCGGATCGCCGATGCCTGCGGGATCGGTAAAGAGCGATTTCATCACCCGCCCGGGATTCATGCGCGCCCCGAAAAGACTGTCGGCCACCTTCAGGGCCGCAGCGCTGGAGGCCGACATCGAAGGCCCGTAAGCCATGTAACCGAAATCGCGGACGCTTGCGTCGCGGGTAATCCGAATCGCCGGGTTCAGTTCCTTGAGGCGTTCGTTGAAAGCCGCCATGCTCAGCATGCAGCGCGGAACCTGCGTCGAACGGCTCTCGATGCGGCACACACGGCCCTTCCGGGTCGAGAACACCGCAGGATAAGCGGCATACATGCGTCCGGCAATGGCACGGTGTTCCGCGACGCCGCGGGGCGAAAGGTCGCCGTAACGGCCCTCGGCGCCTGCGGCCAGCGATTCGGCTTTGGCCAGCACTTCGCGGCCCTTCGGGGTCAGAATACCTTCACCGGCGGCTTTGCGAAGTATTTCGAGGGGTTCGGTATAGGTCGATGCAGAAGCGTGGTAGCGGCTCCCGTGACGGCTGTAATGGCTGATATAGAAAGGCGTATAACCGGCCGGGACCGGAGCGGCCGGACCGGGCAGGTACTCGTAGGAGTGGTAAATGCCGGCCGCACGTTCGGGATTTTCAGCGATTTCGGCAGGCGTGGTCTGCGCGGCGGCACAGGCGGCAGTCAGCAGCAGGAGCGCCAGCAAGCGGACTTTCAAGGTAAAGCGGTTCGTCATATGGAATACGGTAGTTGCCGGGACACGGGCGGCCGCGTACCGCAGGCGTGGTTTATCGAAAAAATGCGCACCGGCCAGGCCAATGCCTGCCCCGATGCACATTTTCAATCCTGAATCCGCCGGATTATCGGTAGCGGGATTCGCAGTATTTTTTCAGTTCCTTCCACGGATAATAAGGGCCTCCGGCAACAGGCAGGTTGGCGTCGCGCTCGTTGTGCATCACACGAACACGCACGTCGCCCGTTTTGGCGTTGCGGAAGAAGATGAACTGAACATTGGTTCCCATCGGCGTCACCGTCTGGGCATTCCACGCCGCGGCAATGTCGTCGAGCAACTCCACCCGGTTTGCGGTCCCTTCGGCACGCAGCAGGGCCAGCAAGGGAACCACATAGGTATCGTGCCCGAAACGCAGCGAGGCCGAAAGGTCGGATTTCCCCTCGACAACCTTGTCGGCCGTCTCAACGATGTTGCGCAGCAACGGTCCGGCGTCAGCAACGATCGGATCGCCGAAGCGTGCCGACGGGCCCATGATCAGGTAGCGGCGGGCATTCTCGCACTCCCAGAGCTTATAGAGTTCCTCCTCGGTAAAGATTTCATAGAACGGATCGATGCCCAGATGGCTGACATCCTGCGTAATAGAGGCCAGCATGAAGAGCTCGTTCATCAGTTCGAGCGGCTCGTCGATGCACGAAGGATCGGTAACGAGCGATTTCATCAGCCTGTCGGGATTCACCCGCATCCGGGTAAGGCTGTCGGCGACCTCTCCGGCCGCCTTGCGGCTCGCCTTGAGCGAAGGACCGTTGGCCAGATAACCCATATCGCGGGCACTCGCGTCACGCGTAGCGCTGATCGCCGGATTCAGTTCCTTGAGGCGCTCGTTGAATGCCGCCATGCTCAGGATACAGCGCGGAACCTGCGTCGAGCGGCTCTCGATGCGGCACACGCGGCCTTTGGCCGTCGAGAAAACTTCGGGATAAGCCGCATACATACGCTCGGCGATACCCCGGTGTTCCTGCACGCCGCGGGGCGAAAGGTCGCCGTAACGTTTTTCGGCATCCGCGGCCAACGCCTCGACTTTGGCCAGTACCTCGCGGCCCTTAGGGGTCAGCTTACCGGCCTCGGCGGCTTTGCGCAACGCGGCGAGCGGCTCGGCATACGCGGCCTCGGTGGAATGGTAACGGCTGCCGTGACGGCCGTAATGGCTGATGTAAAACGGTTTGTAACCGGCGGGAACCGGAGCGGCCGGACCGGGCAAAAACTCGTAGGAGTGGTAAATACTCGCGGAACGCTCGGGACGAGCCGCAAGTTCGGCAGGGGTGGGCTGCGCAACGGCGCAGGTCGCGGCCAGCAGCAGGAGCGCCAGCAGGCGGGTTTTCAGTGTAAAGTATCTCATAGTCAGCATTTGTTGGTCATTATTCGGAGTACGAGTCGGTCGGTTTCATTCATACCGTCGCGGCCTATGGACGTGAGGTTGCGGATACATTTGTCGACATTCTCCTCGATAATGCCCTCGACAGGGCTGACGCAATGGCCGTCCATGGCCATCATCGCCGACAGGACGGCCGTCGAAACGCCGCTCGTAAGTTTCATCGCACAACTGGGCTTCGCCCCGTCGCAGATCATGCCAGTCAGGTTGGCTATCATGTTCTTCACCGCAGCAGCAGCCTGGTCGTAGCCGCCGCCCATCAGGTAGGTAATACCGCAGCTCGATCCCGTCGCCGCAACCACACAGCCGCACAGCGCCGAAAGGCGGCCGAGGCTCTGCTTGATGTAGATGACCGTAAGGTGGCTCAGAGCGAGCGCCCGGATCGTCTGCTCCTCCGAAGCGTGTGTTTCGTCGGCATAGACCACCACGGGCAGCGTCGCGGCGATACCCTGGTTGCCGCTTCCCGAATTGCTCATCACAGGGATCATCGCCCCGGCCATGCGGGCGTCGCAGGCGGCCGAAGTGTAGGAAAGTATCCGGGTGAAGATGCTGTCGCCCATCACCTGCCGTTCGCGGTCGCAGCACAGCGTGCGGCCCACGCAATGACCGAACTCACCGGCAAAGGAGCGTTCGGCGGCAGCCTTGTTCAGGCGGCGGGTTTCGAGAATGAAACGCAGTTCGTCCAGGGGTGAAGTCGTAGCGAAGTCCCACACGCGGCCGAGGGTCAGGGGCACGTCGCCCTCCTGGCAGTCGCCGGCTGCGGGAGTACGCTTGTCGAGCAGCACTTCGCCGTCGCGGCTGACGAAGACAAACGAAGTATGTCCTCCCGCGATGACGGCCACGGCCTTGCGGCCGGCAGCTTCCGCCTCCACTTCGATATAGAGCTTGTCGTCGATGTCTTCTTTCAGGCAGATTGCGATCCGCCGCTCGTCGATCATGCGGCGGCCGCGCTCAACAGCCTCCGGCGTCACGTCGCGCAGCACCTCCAACAGGTACTCCGAACGCCCGACCAGCGCCCCGAGGGCTACGGCGATCGGCAGGCCGATCATCCCCGTACCGGGGATTCCGACGCCCATGGCATTCTTGAGGATGTTGGCGCTCAGGCGCACCGTGATTTTCCCGGGCTCCGCGCCCAGCGTCTCCGCCGCACGCGCCGTACAGAGGGCCACGGCTATCGGCTCGGTACATCCGATAGCAGGGACCACCTCCCGGTTGATAAGGTCAATGATTCGTTTGCGTTCCGTTTGGGATATCATGCGGTTCCAGGTTGAGAGGCAAAGATATAAATTTTTTCGCTATTTTTGCAGCATCAAAACAGACTCCCGCCATGGAAAACCCCAAAAACCGCAAGTGGAAAGTCCTCACGAGCGAATACCTGGCCCGCAAACCGTGGTTCACGGTACGCCACGAAAGCCTCGAACTACCCGACGGGCGCCGTGTTCCGGACTACTACGTGCTCGAATACCCCGACTGGATCAACGTGATCGCCATCACCCGCGACGGGCAGTTCGTCCTGGTCGACCAGTACCGCCACGCACTGGGTGAAACGTCGTACGAGATTCCCGCCGGCGTGACGGAACCGTCCGACGAGTCGATGGTTGCCGCAGCGCAGCGCGAACTGGCCGAGGAGACGGGTTACGGCGGCGGCGAGTGGCGTCTGCTGACGACGCTTTCGCCCAACCCGGCCACACACACCAACCTCACCTACTGCTTCCTTGCAACAGGCGTCGAAAAGCTCGGTGAACAACACCTCGACCCGACGGAAGACCTGCGCGTGCACCTGATGACGCGCGAAGAGGTGTTCGAACTGCTCCGCACCGACCGCATCCGGCAGGCCCTGATGGCCGCACCGCTGTGGCGTTATTTCTCGGAAAACAACGAATAGAAAGCCCGCGCTACCAACTCCGTATCTGGGCATCGAGCCAGGCCAGGCGCATCGAATAGCTGGCCTTCAGGCGGTCAATGGCCTCGTCGAACGCGAGCAGTTCATCGCCGTTGGGCATCAGAACCTCCTCGCCGGAGATGTCGATCTCGGGCCAGCGGTCCTGGTTGCGCCGGGCTGAATCAGAGATATAGTCGCGCTGCGCCTCAATGTAGTCGGGCACGGTCGCTAAGAACGGGTAGAGCGCTTCCCAGCGTTCGCGCGCCTGCTTGCGGACCGCACGGCTCAGGAACAGCCGCGAATACCACATGCTAGTCTCCCTGACCATCCACCGCTCGGCGTCGGCCAGCGTCAGCGTGCCGTAGTCGAAATCCCAGACGGGACCCGCCGTCAGTTTACCCCCGCGGGGCTTGTGGATATAGAAACTCTTGGGATGCTTGATCTCCTGGTTGCCCATCAGTTCGTTGACGATCCAGTAATCGACGAACGAGGTGATGTCGAACATCGCCGCCGGATCGCGGTAATCCTTGTCGAAGAGCAGGTTGTCCGCTTCGTTGAAATAGTTCCGGATATACTGGAACTGCGCCCCGGTAATCGACTCATCGGGCGACTTGATGTTGACCGGCATGTCGGAATACGACGACCGGAATTTATTCATTTCGTCGAAGTAGGTGTCCATTTCGAGCAGGTAGCCGCCCGTCAGGGCGTCGCCCGCGTTGTCGTCGGTGGTCAGTTCGTCGATGTCGAGGCGGTTTTCATCGATCTTGATCTGCTCGACGACGAGGTAGTTGCCCAGGTATTCGCCGTTGAACCAGACCTCCGCATAGCGCGTGCGGGGCGTCCATTGCAGCGAAGTGTGCGAAGCCACGTAATGGGCGATGCGGTTGCGCATCAGCGTCCGGTCCATATAGTTGGCGATCAGACACCAGCGTTTGTGCTTCGGCATACCCAGTATCCCGGTCTTCTTCGAGAGTTTCAGCGCATAGGGCTTCTTCTCCCATTTCCACGTCGAGTTGCCGCGCCCCTTGACTTCGGTTGCCATCGTCGGCAGGTCGTCGAAACCGCCGTTGCCTTCGATGCGGATCGTCCCGGCGACCCACGTATCGGTATCCACGACCGGGGACGACGCCGTAACGTAGACCACGGGCAGGCCCGCAGCCGACGCTGCCGAACTCCTGAGCGTAAACGGCTCGGAGGTCATCCGCTGTCCCCCGACCTCCACCGAGAGGCAAACCTGCTCGTCGTAGGCCCGCCCCGCAGCCGGATCGGTGATATAAATCGAGAACACGCCGTTTACCGGGCCGCTCCAGCCCGTCACCGTACACCCCGACGAGAACGATCCGCCGGGCGCAGCCGTGAGTTCAGCGCGGGAGAGAGTCCACGCCGATTTCCAGGGCGAGAGCGAAAAGCGCAAACAGCCCGTCTCGCTGCGCTCCAATTCGAGCGTCTGCGATGCGAGCGTGATTTCGAGCGGCTTGCCGGGACCCTCGTCCGAGTCCGAACAGCCGGCGGCGAACAGCGGCAGCAAGGCCGCTAAAATCCGGAATATCCTATTGACGTGCATCTTCATAACTTCCATCGACATAATAACCTTTTTCCGACTCTTTACCGTCGACCAGCTCCTTCACGATGCCGTTCCGGAGGTTGTATTCGCGGAAGAGTTCCTCGTAATCGCGTGTATAGGCCGCATCGGGCACGACATTGACATCGAAGCGGAGTTTCAGCACCCCCGCCGGGAGGATGTTGCCGTAAACCCAGACGGTGTGGTCGACCGCGCCGACGTTCTTGTTGCTATTGTACGTCAGGCGGATGTGCTGCGTACGTCCCGGGGGTACGATGATGCGCGACTTGCGGTCGGCGATGATACATCCGCACGAAGTCTGTATCTCGTGGATCACCAGCGGGTTGTCGCCCGTATTGGTCACCGGGAATACCAGGTCGAGCGTCTGCCCCTGCAAAATCGGGAAATAGTGCCGTACGGGGTCCTTGGCCTCGACGGAGGTCGGCCGCACGCGCTTGCTGCAGGAGGAAAATAACACGGCTGCAACGAGCAGCACGGCGTATGTCAATCCGCTTTTTCGCATAACTACGGAATTAAGTAAATTTCATCGGCGGCAAGCTGCACGCGGCCGCCTTCGGGACGCAGCGCTTTGACCGTAATCCGTTCCGCTCCCGAAAGGTCCACGGGACCGGAAACCGTAAAAATTCGTCCTTCGGCATCGGACGCCGGTTCGAACGTTTTGTACAACACGCCGTCCTTGTAAATCGCTACGCTCTGCGGCGCACGGAGGCGGTGGCGGGGCAGGTCGAGGAACGACATTTCGAACCGGTGCGCCCGGGAAGCCGCCCCGGCAGGGATTCCGACCTCCAGGTCGGCCGAACTGATGTGCCAGCCGTAGTGGTATCCGGCGGAAAGTCCGCGCACGCCGTCGGTCAGCACCCCGAGGTCAGCATAGCGTTCATCGGGCTTCGACACGGCTTTCAGCCCGGCGCCCAGCAACAGGTCCGAAACCGTTTCGGCCCGGGCAATGCGGCTGCGCCATGCGTCGAGGTACTCCCCGACGGGAAGCCCCGATTCGCTGATGTGTTTCATCGCGGCGAAGGAGGCGGACTCCTCCAATGCTGCGAGCCATTTTTCGGCCTGCGGCTTCACCCGGAGCCGGTCGCCCGTCCGCTCCGCAAATCCGAACGGACCGGCGGCATGGCGGCGGGCCACTTCGAGCCGCGTATAGCTCAGGGCCGTCAGCAGTTCATGCAGGTGCCGGCGTTCGGCATCCTTCGCCGTGGGCAGTACGCGCCCCAATGCGTCGTAGAAGGCGACGAACTCCCCGGCGTCGAGCCACGAGGCCTCTGCATCGCGGATACTGCCGTAAAGGTTCAGCCCCGTTCCGGAAGCTGCGGCCCGCCGTTCGGCCTGCACACAGAAATCGGCCAGCAAATCGCCCGACTTCGGATAATTCGCCGCAAAATAACGTCGTATCAGCCCCTCGACGGGCTGGGCGGGATCGCGCATCAACGACGCCAGCACATAGGTCCGCATGTCGTCAAAAGGCACGTAGTCGTAGCCGCTGCCGTTGAGAAAAACTCCTTCCACTCCCTTGTCACGGTAGAAGCGCAGCCGCTCGCCCATTCGTTCCAACACGGGAAACGGCGTCAGGTAGTCGTCGTAATTCTGGATGTAGTCCCAGATGTAAACCTTGCCGGTGACGTTCTTCCAGCGGTCGAGCCGCGCGGCGAACTTCTTCCCCCGGGCGGATTTCAGCGCATCGGCCGACAAGGGCAGTTCCATGGCGCTGACGATAACTCCCGCATTGGCAGGCATCTCCACGGCGGGAGGTTCCTGCACCGAGAGGTAACCCAGCGTGAAGAACGTGTGGCGGGGAAAACGCCCGGCGAGCCGCCCGATCATCTGCATCACGGCCGGAGTCGCGCTCTTCGGCGTATTGCCTACGGCCGAACAGGCTTTGCAGGTACAGACGGCATCGTCGTCGGCCGGAGCGATCACGAACCGCTCCGGAATGGAGTCGCCCTCGCCGAAGTTATCCACGACGTATGCTTCGATGCGGCGGAACGTCTCGTCGGACGAAAAACAGAACTGCCCGTCGTAGGCCTCGCCGCCGACCGTAGCGAAGACCTCCTGCGGAGCATCCCCGGCCAGCACACGATCCAGTTGGTGGCCCCAAAGCCCCCACCCTGTTTCGACGTTGTCCGTCGAGAGGATTCCCGCGAGATCCACATCCTGCGCCGCAGGGGTGTAGAGGCCCCGGTAGCCGAATGCAAAGCGTCCCACCGTATCGCGCAGGCCGACTGCCGCAGGCGGCAGGTCGGCAGCCTCGATGCGCGCATCCTCCCCGGAAAGCGACTTCATCAACTGGTATTGCAACCAGAGCATCGTCCGCCCGTCGCGGGCTGTAATGCGTATGCCCCGGCGGTCGCGTTGCACGCAGAAATCGCCCTTCAGCAGCGAGTCGACGCGTACCGTAAGCCCGAACAGCTTCCGGTCGCCTGCGGCTTCGTCCGAAACCGTCCGGCTGCCGCCGTCAGCGCGCCGGCGCAGGTGGTCGCGCAGGTAATCGGCCCAGCGGACATCTTCCCGCGAACCGTCGTCGGCAGGCGCGACCGCATAACCCGCGCAGTCGGCGGGCGACAGGCCCGCAGCGGAGCAGCCCGCCCCGGCAAGAAGCAGGCACAGGGTCGCGCAAAGGAGCGCCGGAATCCGCTTAGAACGAGATATACAACTGGACATAAATATTGTACATATTTCTGTATCGGGTCTGGACCGCATCGTATCCCATGCGTTTCTCCGTATAATAGGTATACCACGTGCCGAGCAGGCCCATCGTGATATTGGGCGCAAACATATACTGTCCGCCCATGCCCACCATCGTATTGGCATGGTCGAAGGCTCCCGGCAGCGCCCGGTCGAGCACCGACAGTTCGGGAGCCGAACCGATGCCCGCCATGCCCACCACGTACGAACGTCCGTCGTCCACCGGATAATAGCGCACCTGGGCCATTGCGTTGTAGTAGAATTTCGAGTCGATGACAAAGAAATCGCATTTGCCGTTCAGCCACACCGGACCGATGAACTTCGCGACACCCGGACCTGCGGACCAGAGGTTGCGGCCTTCGAGCCGGCGATAGCCGACGCGGGCTTCGGCTTCCCAGTCGCGGCGGAAGAACTTGGTCACCGAGGCATTGCCCATCCACCTGGGGAAATACTGGTCGGCCCAGGCGAAATTCACCATCGTCTGCCAGTCGCGCGGGAATTTGTGAATCCATTCGCCCTGCAACTGGACGCCCACGCCGCCGCCGTCGAATGACGTGGCGTTGGCATTGATATCCTCCTCGCGCTCGCCGTTGCGGCCCGCATAGTTGACCCGGCCCGTATAGGTATTCTTCGGCTGTTTGCGCGTATACTGGAGCGTGGCGACGGACTGGATGGCGTAATCGTCGCCGTAGCGCGACTGCAGGTATTCCAGCCCTATTTCGTTTTGGAGCATCCCGTAACGCAGCCCCTTGAGGTGGCGGTTGAAAGAGTAGAACTCGGCAGCCGAAGGCTCGTAGTTCTGCTGGTAGAAATAAGCCAGCCCGTACTCCTTTTTCTTCTCGTAGGCGAGGCCCTTGGCATAGAGCAGCGACTTGTTTCTGGCATCGTAGTAGAGCGCCGTATCGAGGACCGCCAACGCCTCGTCGGCACGCCCCCGGCGGGTCAGGTCCAGCGCCCGGTACTCGCTGCTCTGCGAGAGCGCCCCCGTCAGCTGGCGGTTGCCGGGATAGTCCCACAGCACGGGCCGGACCAGTTCGATCGAAGCCTCGTACTGCCCTTCGGCATCGAGCGAGGCGGCCTTCTTGGCCAGGTAGAACGGTTCGCGGGGATGGCGCGCCAGTCCCCGGTCGGTATATTCGCGGAAAACGTCGTCGCGTCCCATCTGCGAAGCGGCATTGATGGCGTAGCGCAACGCCTGATCGTTAGACGGGTCCAGCGTCAGCAGTTGGTCGGCCTCGGCGAAGGCGTGGGCCATGGCTCCCTCCTCCAGGCACTGCTTGATGTAGGGAATAGCGATGTCGGCATAACCCGCCACATAAAAATCGCGCATCTGGGGATCGGCCCGTTCGATAGCGCCCAGGTAGAGATACATCGCCTCGGACGTGCGGCCCATGCGGTCGAGCACGAGGGCCCGTTTGCCGATCAGGTTTTCCGTATCCGGGAAACGCGTCGCCAAGGTATCGAGCGTAGCCATGGCATCGGCGTAACGCTTCATCCGGATGCGGCACGAGAACACCTTCTCCCAGGCGGCACGGAGCGTCTCCGCGTCGGTCGGCTGCCGGGTGACGAACATCGCGGCAGGCAGCGCTTCGGTGAAGAGTTCCTGTTCCATCAGGCGGTCGGCACGCTGCAACTGCATGCGGCAGAGCGCATCGGTCAGCTCCTCATCGCCCGGATAGCGTTCGCACAACTGCATCAGCCGGTTGAAGGCCTGGCGCTCCTCGCCCATGTTGCGGTAAATCAGGTATTCCTTGTAAAGCACCGATTTATCGTCGCCGTAGTAACGTTTCGTCTCGCGCAGGTAGAAGAGCGCGTCGTCGTTATAACTGCGCATCATCGAAGTGTTGAGCAGGTAGTCGAGCACTTCGCGGCTGTGGTCGCCGCGTTCGAAAGCCGTGCCGTAGAGCACATACGGGTCACGCTGGCGCTCGGCGCGCGCGGCATCGAGCACCAAGGTGTTATAAAGCCGCTGCAATTCGGGCGTAGTCCGCCCCCGCATGCGGTCGCGCATGAAGGCCAGCGCCTCGGGGTGGCGGTTCATCTCACTCAGGATGCCCACCTTTTTATACACCAGCGTCACGCTGCCCGGCAGGGCGGCCAGTCCGCGCGAGGTCCAGGCCAGCGCCTGCTCCTGTTCGCCCTCCTGCAAATGCAGGTTGATGATGTCGAGGTAATACTGTTCGTTGTCGGGAACGCTTTTCAGCAGTTCTTCGAGCGTCAGGATGGCTGTTTTTCGGTCCCCGGCGCGTTTCTGGCGCTGGTAGTTCAGTTCCATCGAGTAGACCATGTCCTTGTGCAATACGGTGTCCTGCGGATAGATCTGGTTGATGCGCTTCAGCAGGCGGTCGGCTTCGACGTGGTTGCCCTGCTTGCGGTAGAGGTCGATCTTACGCCGCCACAGCCCCCGCCAGTAGGGATTCACCTCCAGCAGTTCGTTGACGAAACAGATGGCGCTGGAGTAGTTCTGCGTGATGTCCTCGACATCGACCAGCAGTTGTTTGGCCTCGACGTTGTCGTAATTGATATCGACGGCCTTGAGCAGGTAGTAGCGCGACTTGTCGTAGTCCTTCGCATTGAACCAGTATTTTCCCAGCAGGAATTGCAGGTTCGAGGCAAACGAATACTTCTCCACACCTTCGTCGAGCAGCCGCTTGCCCTCTTCCCACTGTTCTTCGGCGAAATAGCCCTGCACCTTCTCGGCATACTCCTCCGGCGTCATGTCCCGCGCGGAAACGTGCAGGGGAGCCAGGACTGAGAAAAGAAGAACGGCCGTAAACAGGAGCCTTGCGAGAATTCGTATCGGATTTTTCATACTGCTTACAGGATATTTAATGATCATTACCAGGAGTAGTCCCACCAACCGAGGGGGGGGGAACGTTCGGCCTGTCCACGGCTACGGCCTCATCACGCTGGCTGAAACCCTTGCGCGTCATCTGGCCCCACTTGTAGTCGCGGGACATGAGGTGGTTGAGATACCCCTTCAGCGAAAAAAAGGTGATCAGCGGATGGTAGATAAACGGCTCGAGGATGGATGCTGCAATGATCCATATGTATTCATAGCCCCGCCGGTAGAGCGTGCCCAGGTAATAGTCGTAGGCGACGACGACCAGCGAAAGGAACTGACAGAAAAGGTAAATGGCCAGGAAAATCACCCACATCGTACTCCAGTTGACGGCCCCGGTGATAGCCAGGAAGAGGAACACGAGAAATCCCGTGGCCTCGATAATCGGGGCCAGGAATTCGAAGATGACCATGTAGGGCAGCGTGATGAGGCCCGTCTGGCGGTAGGTCTTGTTGAAAATCATCTTGCGGTGGATCATCAGCGCCTGCATCAGTCCGCGGCCCCAGCGCGTACGCTGGCGGTAGAGCACCACGAGGTTCGGGGGTCCCTCCGTCCAGCAGCAGGTCTCGGGGACCTGCACGACCTTGTAGGGACGCGAGAAGTCGCACATGTAGCCCACCATGCGGGCCAGCAGGTCCATGTCCTCGGCGAAGGACATCGGGTCGTAACCGCCCGCCGCAATGGCCACCTGGCGGTCGAAAAGCCCGAAGCCGCCCGAGACGTTGGGCATGGCGTTGATCGCCGACCAGCCCATCTTGCCCACCAGGTAGGAACGCATGTACTCCAGGTTCTGGAACAGCGGAATCGGCGTATGGGGCGGCCGGACCTCGACCACCTGCCCGTCCTTGATCCGGCAGCCGTTGGCCATGCGCATCGTGCCGCTCACGGCAATCACATGCTTCGACGACGAGAGCACGGGCCAGATGCAGCGGTAGAGGGCGTCGCGGCGCAGGATGCAGTCCACGTCGGTACAGATGAAATAGGGATACGATGCGGCGTTGATGCCCGCATTCGAAGCGTCGGCCTTCGTACCGCCGTTCTCCTTGTCGACGACGATCAGCCGGTGATACTCGGGGTTCGTCGACTTGAGCACGCGCCGGAACGGCTGGGTCTTGATGCGCTCGATATAGGCGAAGGGGACCTCGATCAGTTCATAGTGCTCGATCAGCTTGTCGAGCGTCGAATCCTTGCTGCCGTCGTTCACGATGATCACCTCGAAAAGCGGATAGTCCAGGCCAAGCATCGAGTCGACGTTGTCGATGATGGTCTTCTCCTCGTTGTAGGCCGGCGCGATCACCGACACGCCGGGCGTATAGGGCGATTCGCTCAGCACCTTGCGCACGTAGTTGTCGTCGTAATAGTTCCTGCGGAGTTTCAGCGAGATGAACGACAGGAACATCATGACGATAAAGCTGATCGCCAGGAAACTCGTATAGAAGAATACGAAATAATTGAAAAAATCGAAAAGAAACTCTTTCATGCCCGGTTCGTTAAGGGGTTCTTGACGTGGGCGAAAAGTTGCGAGGCATACCCCGTCGTCAGGGCTTCGAGCTGCCCGAAAAGGCTGCGGCCCGACTCTCCGTAATCGTAGAGGCAGGTCAGCGCACAGAGTTTCGTACCCTGGTCGTCGGCACGCTCAAAGGCTTCGTGAAGGAATCCGAGCGCCCGCCCGGTCCGCAAACCGGCCACGGAGGCGAGGATGTTCCGCTTGATGTATTCGGGCTGCACGTCGTAGATTTCGACCATCTTCGGCTCGGACTCGACGTATTGCATGCCGCCGAGCGTGCGGATGATCTCGTTGCGCAGCGTCCAGGTTTTCGTGTTGAGCATGTCGAGCAGCGGCGGACAGTTGTCGGTCTGTTCGAAGAGCTTGATCTCGCTCACGAAGAAAGCCTTCACATTGTCCTCGACCGAACTGTTAACCCACTTGAGGAAACTCGGAACCACGAATCCCATCTTCTGGCGGTGCTGCACGATCATATGGATTTCGGCCATGTCCCACTTGCTGAGTTTCATCGTGGTATCCTCGTCGAAGAAGCGGAACGGGTTGCTCTGGCTCAGCCACATGTAGGCGAAACGCGCAGCGTGGCGCAATTCGATGCGGCGGTGGTAGAGGAAACGCACCAGCACGGCCTCGGAGACGTATCCGTTGACCGACTGGATCGACAGCAGGGCCTGAATCTTATGCCGCGGCCGCCCGAACTGGATTTCGCGCTCGAAGAAACTGCCTACCTTGAATACGCCCTGCACATTCTGCATGTTGTAGTTGTTGATCGCCTTGTCGCCCAGCTCGCTCTTGATCTTGATGAGCACCTGGACCAAAAAACGCATCTCCTGGCGCTTGAGGCTCTTTTTGATGTCATGATTCACCAGGTCGGCGATCTCGCCGATGGTGCGGTTCTCGCGGTCGGCCAAGACCGATTTCAGGGGATCGTAAAACCGCTTGTAGATGCGGGCGAAAAGATTCTTTTCCCGCTGGCGGCGGTAGATGCCATAGGCCAGGTAGAGAGCGAGGAACAGGTAGAAAACCACGCACAACGTAACGACAGCGATACAGATGCGCAGCACGACCGGATAGCCGATAAACTTATAGTACAGCAGGTAAAAATAATATGTCAGGTAATCAAACCCGGACAAAACTTCATCCATCGGCTCTCGTTCAAATCGTCCTTTCCGCCGCACAACTGCGGATAAGACCCGTACAGGTCACAAAGTTAGGGATTTTTTGGGAAAACCGAACAACAATGTGCACTTTTTTATTTACCACATCATTCATAATAACACACAACACCCCGAAAACACCCCGCAAAAACCAAACATATCCGCCTAAAAACAAACCAATAACGCCCGAACAGACATTCAGAATCGCCGGCAGCGGCCTGCGGCACGGCGATTCTTTTGCCCGTAATTTGCAATTCCACCTCAAAAACTCCGTCTATGTACCTTTCGATCACCGTCAAACTGCTCGTCGGCATGCTGGGAATCATCTTCTTCCTGCGCGTCTCGGGCAAAACCCAAATGGCGCAACTCACGCCGCTCGATTCGGTCAACGCCTTCGTACTCGGCGCCCTGGTCGGCGGGGTCATCTACAATCCCGACACCTCGGTCTGGCAGTTGGTCTTCACGTTCGTCGTCTGGACCGCCGTGAACGTCGCCCTGCGCTACCTGATGCGCTTCCGCCGCATCCGCAAAGCGATCAAGGGCGACACAGCGATGCTCGTCCGCGACCGCAAGTTGGTGCTGCGCGAGTTCCGCCGCAACGGCCTCGAAATGGAACAGTTCCGGACCCTGCTGCGCGAAAACGGCATTTTTTCGATGTTCGACGTGGACGACGTGCGTTTCGAGACCAACGGCCGCATCACCGTCTCGCGGCGCAACGAACCGCCCGAGTCCTACCTGCTGGTCAACGGCGGCAAAATCCTCGACGACTCGCTCCTGCGCTGCGGCAAAACCCGACACTGGCTCACACGCCGCCTCCGGGAGGAGGGCTGCCCCGATGTGGAAAAACTGTTCTGCGTCGAATGGACGCCCGGCAAGGGGTTCTACATCGCCCCGATGGAGGAACGCGGGCGGGGCTCCCGATCCGGACAGAACGCCCCGTCGGCCGACTGACGACGCAAAAAAAGGGCGGCCCACGAATGGGTCGCCCGGATCATCGGCCGATACGGTTATTTGCCGACGGTCTGCGCCAGCGCCACGAAGTAACGCGCTGGCTCCAGCCCGAGGGCTGCCAGCAGTTCGGCCTCGGGAGCGCTGCCGCGTGTGATCGAACGCAGGCCGTGACCCGCCGTATAGATATTCACGTTTTCGGCATAACCCGCGGCGTCCTGCCCGCAGAGGTAACGGACATGCTCCGCCGGGATGTTCTTACCCTCGTAAGCCGTCAGGTCGGCCAGGTAAACCAGGTTCAGCGGAGCGGTATAGACAAAGTCCTGCATTCCGGCCAGTTTGCGGCGGTCGCCCTCCAGCACACGCACCAGTTTTTGCCCCTTGGCATCGTAGGAATAGA
Source organism: Alistipes sp. D31t1_170403_E11 (assembly GCF_015553985.1). Taxonomy (NCBI): domain Bacteria; kingdom Pseudomonadati; phylum Bacteroidota; class Bacteroidia; order Bacteroidales; family Rikenellaceae; genus Alistipes; species Alistipes sp. D31t1_170403_E11. The sequence continues at coordinate 160,611 of NZ_JADNHQ010000005.1, forward strand.
CGCCTTCGGCGAAGAACGCATAGACACGGATCGGATAGAGCGCCAGCGCCGAAGGGGCCGTCAGGCGGTCCGGTCCGGGGCGGTTGATGCCGGCGGCAGCCCACATTACACCCGAAAGCTCTTCGAGCGTCAGCGGCGCAGCCGCATATTCACGCCACGAGCGGCGGTTTGCCAGCGCCTCGTTCACACTCGTTCCACCCACGGTGTCGGGCATCACGAGGGCGATCTCCGGTCCGTATTTCACTTCGGTTTTCGTCGCCGCGGCCTTCTCGGCCGACGGACTCCCGCAGCACGCCGTCATCAGCAGCGCCGCGCAGGCAATCAGATTCGTTTTCATTTTTCCCATGTAATTAGTTGTGTCGCAGCTAAGATAAAAAAAATTCCGATTCGCGCGCATGTTTATCAACACAAATCCGATTCCGCCCCCTTAATCGAAAACAGATTCCGAAACGGAATCGAGCACGGTGACGATCTCCTCGCCGTAAAGTTCGGCTTTGCGGGCCCCGAAGCCCGCGATCGTGAGCAGGTCGCCGGGCGAGCTGACATCGCCCCGGGCCACATTGAGCAGGTCGCGGTTCGAGGCGATCACAAAGGGTTTGTGCCCCATATTCGCCGCACGCGCGTCGCGCCACCGGCGGAGCGCCTCGAAACGCTCGCACTCCTGCGGCGTAAGGTCCGATGTTACAGGCAGAAATTCCCGGACGAGCGCCGCCTGCAATGCAGGCGCGTCGGAAGCCTCTTCGTTGTAGAAAATAATAAGCGTCCACGAATTGCGGCTTCGCAGGCATCCGCAGTGCATGCGCGATACGCGGACAGCCGAAAGAAATTCGTTCACCGTCCGCTCGTCATGCTCGCGCAGAGCCGGGTCTACGCGGATTTCAAAAGTTTTGATCCTCATAATCTGTCGTTTAAAGTTGCGGAGCCAAATATAGACGAAAGAGGCGGAATATGCAACATTTGGTCCGGAGCCCGGGATTTTTGATTACCTTTGCAAAAAGCCAACACCGAAATATGAAACCGGAAACCGTCTGTACCGTCGTTTTTTCACCGACGGGGACTTCGAAAAAAATCGCCGCGGCAGTGGCCCGGGGCATCGCCTCCCGAGCCGGGGAAGATCCCGCGGAAGCCGCCACCCTGAAAACCATCGATCTGACGCATGCAGCGGCACAGTCCGCGACGCTGCCGGCGGACACAGTGGCCGTCATCGCCGCCCCCGTCTACGGAGGACACGTCGCCCCGACGGCCGTAAAACGGCTCGAAACGCTCCGCGGCGCGGGAACGCCCGCCGTCATCATCGCCGTCTACGGCAACCGGGCCTTCGAAAAGGCCGCGGCGGAGTTGGCGGAACTGGCCTCCCGGCAGGGATTCGTCCCCGTGGCCGCCGCCGCATTCGTCGGGGAACACTCGTACAGCACCGACGCCGCACCCATTGCCGCAGGGCGGCCCGATGCGCAGGACCTCGCCCAGGCTGCGGCGTTCGGCGCCGCAGTCCGCCAAAAACTCGCGGCAGAGACGCCGGCGCCAATCGACGCTGCAAAGCTGAAGGACCTGCATACACCCCTGCTGCCGATGCTGCGATTTATCCGCTTCGTCGTGGGCTACCGTCGCCGCCAGAAGAAAAACCCCGTCGTCTACCTGCCCGCAGGCGATGCCGGCCGCTGCACCCATTGCGGCCGCTGTGCCGCGATCTGCCCGACGCAGGCCATCGCACGCGGCGACGAAGTGCACACGGCCCCGGCCCGCTGCATCCGCTGCTGCGCCTGCGTCAAAGGGTGTCCGGTAGGCGCACGTACCTTCGAAACTCCCTTCGCCGCAGCCCTCGCACGCAGTTTCACCCGGCGCAAACCTCCCGTAATGCTCTTATAGACAGTGATCGAACGACTACCGTCTCCAGCTCCGCACGAACTCGACGCCCTTACCAGCCTGTGGGAGAGTTCGGTACGCGCCACGCACCGATTCCTTGTCCCGGAGGACATCGAATTTTACCGCCGCATGGTGCGCGAAGAGGCGCTTCAGGCCGTGGAACTCTATGTAATACGGGATAACGAAAACGGCTTCGCGGCCTTTGCAGGCGTCGAAGCCGATATGCTCGAAATGTTATTCGTCGCACCCTCCGTACGCGGAAAGGGATTGGGGCGCAAACTCATAGAATACCTCGTCGTCCACCGCGGAATCCGGCGGGTGGATGTCAACGAGCAGAATACGCAGGCTGTGGGATTTTATGCCCGCATGGGCTTTCGCGTTGCATCGCGCGATGCGCTGGACCCCTCGGGCAGACCCTACCCCATTCTCCACCTCACACTTTAGGACCGGATTACCACCGTCACGGACATCGGTCCGTGGGCGCCGAAAACCAACGCCTGCTCGATGTCGGCGGTCTTCGAAGGTCCCGACACGAAACAGCCGTAGCCGAAATCGTCGACTTCGGGCCGCACGACGGCCTCGTGCATCGTGTCGACAACGGCATCTTTCGGAACGACGATCACCAGCGCCGTAGCTCCGAAATAGAGGGCTTTGTGGCGGATGTCCTGCGCGATCCACACCGCACCGTTCTCCGCAACGCCAAATGCTCCCGCCACGACGCCCAGGTCGACATCTACCAGGCAGCGCGGGTCTTCCACCGAATCGGGATCGAGCGTGGCAAGGGTCAGCTCCGGCAGAACCGAAGCGATCGTCCGTGCATCGGGATAACAGCGGCGAACCACCTCGTCGAGGGTTTCGCCGGGCTGCATCCGCACGGCTTTGCCTCCGGCAGCTTCAAGCCGCTCGGCAAACGCCGCCGCGGGATCGTCGAACCGCTGGGGCGTGAAATCCGCCTCGGGACGCGGATATTCAGGCATCCCGTCGGCGGATAATTTTTTCAGTATTTCGTCTTTACTACTCATCTCTTTTTTGTTTTTTTCCACCAGGCATTGAACGTTTGCGGCGCAAAGGGCGGCATAGCGCGGCCGGGAGCGCTCCACGGATTCAGCCCGTTTTCGAGCACGAAACGCGGCAATTTTTCGGCGACGCGGGCCAGGGCGATACCGCCGTAAAAGCGCCGCCGTCCACCCATGACAAAATCCATTCCCCTGACCGAAAGTTTCTTCACCGGATCGGCCAGGCGCAACCCGTCGAGTTGCTGCCGCCACATGTAGATCTGCTCCCCGAGGTCGATCCGCGCCGGGCAGACATCCGAGCAGGAGTAGCACAGCGAGCAGGCCGAGACGTTGCCGTGGTAGAGCTTCGGCGAACGGAGCATCCCGAGGTTGATGCCCAGCGGCCCGGGAATGAAATACGAATAGGAGTAACCGCCCGAACGGCGATAGACCGGGCAGGTGTTCATGCAGGCCCCGCAGCGCAGGCATTTGAGCATGTTGCGGTGCGCAGCGTCGGCCAACCACTCCGAACGGCCGTTGTCGACCAGGATGACGTGAATCCGCTTGCCCGGCGCAGGCTTGCGGTAGAGCGACGTATAGGTCGTGACGGGCTGCCCCGTGCCCGAGCGGGCCAAAAGGCGCGTGAAAACCGCCAGCGCCTCCATGTCGGGAATCACCTTTTCCAGCCCCATGATGGCGATGTGCAGGTCGGCGAACGAGGTTCCCAGGTCGGCATTGCCCTCGTTGGTGCAGACGGCCAGCGCCCCGGTCGAGGCCACCGCGAAATTGACGCCCGTCATCGAGACATCGGCCCCGAGAAACTTGGGACGCAGGGCCTTTCGTGCGGCATGGGTCAGGTAGGTAGGGTCGCTGTTGCCCGGTTCGGTGTGCATTTCGCGTTCGAACAGCGCGCCGACCTCCTCGCGCCGCACGCCGATCGCCGGCAGGACGATGTGGCTGGGCGGCTCGTGCAGCAGTTGCATGATCCGTTCGCCGAGGTCGCTTTCGACGGCATCGACGCCCCGTTCATGCAGGTAAGGCGTCAGGGCGCACTCCTCGGAAAGCATCGACTTGCTCTTGACGAGGTTCGAACCTCCGTGCTCCCGGATCAGTTGCCAGACCGTTTCGTTCATCTCGGCGGCATCCTTCGCCCAATGGACCGTCATGCCGTTGGCCGTGGCGTGGCGTTCGAATTCGCAGAGATAGTGCCCCAGACGGCTCAGGGTGTGGCGTTTGATCTGAGAAGAGAGTTGCCGCAGCCCTTCCCACTCGGGAACGGTCATCATCATCCGGTCGCGTTTTTCACGCACGGCGTACAACGCCTTGTCGTGCCAGGCCATGCGTTCGGCATCGGCGACGAACCGCTTCGCGGCTTTGGAATGCGTGCTCATAACTTCGAATTGAGGATTTCAACGATATGAATGGTCTTCACCGGCAGTTTTTCGCGGTCGATGATCCCCTGCATGTGCATCAGGCACGACGAGTCGGCCCCGGTGACATATTCGGCCCCGGTCGCGATGTGGCGATCCACCTTGGCGCGTCCCATGGCTACCGACACGGCATTCTCCTCGACGGAGAACATGCCGCCGAAGCCGCAGCACTCGTCGCGCCGTTCCGGCTCGGCAACCTCGACGCCTTCGACCAGCGACAGCAGGTCGCGCAGTTTCGAATGGTAGGGAACGTTCATTTCGCTGGGCGACGAGAGGTCCATCTTGCGCACCCCGTGGCAGGAGTTGTGCAGGCTGACCTTGTGCGGAAAACGGGCGTCGAGCCGCGCAGGCTTCACCACGTCGTGGAGGAACTCGCAAATCTCCCAGATGCGCGCATCGATGCACGCATGCTCTTTATAATTGTCAAGCAACCGCGGATAGCCTTCGCGCACGAAGACCACGCAACTGGCCGACGGGCCGACCACATAATCGTACTTCTCGAAAAGCGCATCCATGCGCTCGGCCAACGCCCGGGCATCTTTCTCGAAGCCCGCATTGGCCATCGGCTGGCCGCAGCAGGTCTGGTCGAGCGGATAGTCCACGTCGCACCCGACCTTGCGGAGCAGTTCATACGACGCCCGCCCCACATCGGGATACACCGCATTGATATAACAAGGAATGAATAATCCGACTTTCATCTGTTTTCCATTTTTTTGCACCAAACTAAACCACACCAAAGATAGGGATTTTTTCCGAGACTCGTGCATGTCGGGGATCTTTCCGTCTGCTAAATTACAAAAAAAAGAGAGTCCGGTGCTCCGGACCCTCCCGATTCCGGGAATATTTTCCTACTTAACTTCGATCTGGCGGGCTGCAACGGCAGCTTCAGCCTCTTTCTTTTTCGGAATCCCGATGGTCAGCACGCCGTTTTCGACCCGCGCCGCAATTTTCTCGCGCTCGACATTGTCGGGCAACAGCAGGCTCTGCTGAAATTGCGTGTAGGAAAACTCGCGCCGCAGGTAGGTCCCCTTGTGCTTTTTGTCCTCCTCCTTCTGCTCGGCCCGCTTTTCCATCGTGATGATCAGTTCATTGTCCTTGTTGACATGCACCTTGAAATCGTCGCGCGTCATACCCGGAGCGGCGACTTCCACTTTATATTCGTTCTCATCCTCGAGGATGTTGACGGCGGGAGCCGTGGAGTTGTGGCGTTCGGTGAGCCATTCGCTGCCCAGGAAATCGTTGAAAATGCCCGGCAGCCAATTCTGATTACGTCTTACAGGTACCATAGTTTTGTCCTCCTTGGTTTTATTTTGGTTTAACGTTTCGTTCCATTCCCGCGCCTCCCGGCACGTTCATATCCAATACGGTCAAATCCTGTGCCAGTCAGCAAAAACTGATAAAATGTCACAAATTGACACAACAAAAACAAAAAACCAGAAAAAATGTCCGGACGGGAAGATATTTTAAATATTTTTATATATTTGCAACATGGACAACGAATTGACTTTCCGGCAGGCAAAGTCCTGCGAAGCAGACCGCATCATGCAGATCATCCGCCAGGCTCAGGCCCGGATGCATGCGGCAGGCAGCCGCCAATGGCAGGACGGATACCCCGCTCCGGGGCACATTTCGGCGGACATCGGCCGCGGCCGCGGCTATGTGCTCTGTAAATCCGGCATGGAAGGCCCCCATGCGGTAATCGCCTACGGGGCAGTGGTTTTCGGCGGCGAACCGGCATACGACGCCATCGAGGGCCAATGGCTCACCGATGAACCGTACGTACTGGTACACCGCCTGGCCGTCGCAGACGGAGAGCGAGGACGGGGCGTAGCGGCGGAATTCCTCCACCGCACGGAGGCGCTGGCACTCGAACAGGGAGTCCGGGCATTTCGTATCGACACCAACTTCGACAACCACACTATGCTGCGCCTGATCGAACGCGCCGGGTTCACTTACTGCGGAAAAGTCATCTACCGGAGCGGCGAACGGCTGGCTTACGAGAAACAACTCTGAACGAAAAAACAGAACCCGGGGCTCCACTCCCCGGGTTCTTTCATTTCACTAACGCGTCACTATCTTTTTGAAGAAATCCTCCAGCGGAACATTGTAATAGTCACACAAATCAGCCAGCGTCGTCAGCGAAATGCTATGTTTTCCGCTTTCGATCCGACCGATATTCAAGTCGGTATCGAACCGGACATTTTCTTGGGTTAAACCTCGTTCACGGCGGACCATCTTCAGTCTCTCCACGACCTGTTCTACCAAAATATCATTACGCCGCTGCCGTTTCATAGTGCAAATTACCGGAATTATGAAATGAATTTTTACTACACGCTTGTAGCTAGGCGCAAAAAACCCTGCCTTCAAACGTGTAGTTGCCGGGAGCACTACGAATACTAAACCGTTTGCGTTACTTTTCGAACGTTTTGGAACACACAAAAATAGATAAATTATTGCACGCTGCAACAAAGGTCAATAGTTAAATGACGAAAAATCCGGTTCGGAAGACCAGACGGAACAAAGCATGACGGATGAATCGGGAAGAAAGCGGCCCCCCCGGACAGAAAACCGGACAAACAGCGAAAAGCCATCGAAAAAATATCGTAAAACTTAGGAACCGCCCTCACAGCACACAAAAACGTTACGAATCGACGATCCACAACGTTTCCCCGACCGGGCTTCAAACCACCCTGCCGATCCGGCGGAAATGCCGAACTGCCTCCATAAAAAAACGGGGCCGGTATCTGCAAATACCGCCCCGACAATTCATCAAACAGTAGTTTAATGGTCAAAGGTCGTGTAACCGAAAGACCGCTGTACCGACACGGCCGCCTCGCAATTACAGATCCCTCTATCACATCTTCGTTTTACCTCAGACAAAGAAAAAACGTTGTAAGTTATTCACTTACAACGTTCTATTCAATCTTAAAAGTGGTACCACCAGGAATCGAACCGGGGACACAAGGATTTTCAGTCCTTTGCTCTACCAACTGAGCTATGGCACCATCCGCGAAAAACGGGGTATTCCGTATTATCGTGGTGCAAAGATAAGCAAAAAATTTAATACTGCAAATGCTGCATGCAATTTTGTCGGTAATTTTTTCCGGAGCGGCCAAAATCATTCGGCTGGGAAAACACAGAACAAGGTCCGCTGTCCCGACGGACAGCGGACCCGATAAATGCTATACAGCGGCGTTTATTCAACCTTGTTCTGGTTCGCCTCGCCGATTGCCGGATTGGCGATCACCACCGAACGCGGCAACTGGAAACGCATGCCGGGTTCGTTCTGTTCCCATTTTGCCTTGTAGATGTGGTTGTTCACAAAACCAGCAGCTTCCATCGCGGCATCGTCGCTGCGGTCGATCGGCATATTCAGGCGACGGCGGTCGAGCCACTCCAGAGCGCCCTCCATCCACATCTCAATACGTTTCTGAAGAATAATCTCTTCGACAACGTCATCGAGCGAAGTGGCCGTAATGTCGTAACCCGGATCGCGGTAAGTCGTCACATAATCCTTGAGCGTCTTCTTGGCGGCGGCGATATTGCTGTGCGCCTCGGCCTCGGCCTTGATGAAGACGGCCTCTTCGGCACGCATGTAGATCAGGTCGGTGTTGTTCCAATCACCGTTGTAACCGCGGAACTTAACCGAAACATATTCCGAACGGGCCTTCACGCCCGAAGCGAGCGTATTGGGCAGTCCAGCGGGAAGCAGACACGCATAACCGCTCGTCGCAGCGTTCGGGTCCGGATTGTCCGTCTTGTTGAGCCACCAGCCGCGGCGCACATCGGTCGGATTCAGACGCGCGTAGAGGTAGGAGTGGATCGGACGTTCAGCCCAGGTTCCCGCATAAATCGACATATAGGGGTCCATCTGTGAACACCAGGTTGCATAGGTCTGGCAGTTATCGGCCGTCATCTTGAAACCGAAAATCAGGCTCGGAACATTCTCGATACGGTTGAAACCATTGTTATAGTTTTCTTTGGAAACAAGCGTATATTTGGCAAGAATATCATCGGCCAGCGAGGCGGCCGTGGTCCAGTCTTCCATTACGAGGGCGACGCGGGCGCGCAGAATGGAGGCTACGCTGGCATCGAAATCGGTCCGGGAACTGGTGTCGTCATACCCAATCTCCTCAAAGATGTCCAACGCTTCGTCCAGGTCGTCAGTAATTCGCTTGTAAACCTGCTCCATCGTGGCGCGCGGCAGGTTCTGGCCCAGGGTCTCCTCGGTAGCGAGGGGTACGCCCAGCAGGTCCTTGTTCGCATCCGAATACCGGAACTGGAAAAAGTTGATCAGGTGGTAGTACCCGAAAGCGCGGGAGGTCAGCGCACGCGCACGGTAGGCTTTCATCGTCTCCGAATCAGCCGAAGCCTCGGTGGTAGCCGTGGAGAGAATCTCATTGGCCGTGGCGATAGGAATGTAGAACATGTTCCACAGGTTTGAGGTCGGCGAGTACTCCTCCTGCCAATAGTCGTTAGCATACATATAGAAGTGCATGCTGTGCTGCATCAGCATGGTCATATCCTGCGCTGCCTGGCCGAACGCGAGTTCGATGCCTTTGAAACCGGTCATCCACTGATTGCCGACATAATAGGTGGCATAATGCACATAGATGGATGCCTCGATTCCCTGGAGCACCTTATCGGGGTCGTCCTTGGCCACCTCATCCCGGGTTTCCGAAGAGACTTTTCCCGACGGGTCCACGTCGAAAATACTGTCGCTGCAAGATACCGCGACAGCCGCGCTCATTAAAAATATCAGTATTTTTTTCATATCGATATCGATCTTAGAAGTTAATATTGAGACCTACCGAGGTCGTGCGAATGGGCGAGTAGTACGTACCCTGAACGTTAACCGCCGTGCTGTTGACGCTTACGCCCTGGCCGCCCATGCTCGTACGGGGATCGTAGCCCTTACGCTTCGAAGCGAAGAAGACGTTGTCGCAGGCGAAGTAAATACGCGCGCTCTTAATGCCGATCTTGCTCATCCAGTTCGACGGGAAGGTGTAGCCCAACGTGATGTTACGCAGGTTGAAATAGGTATTGCTGACCAGGAAACGGTCCGAAGATGCGTTGATGTTGGCATCGGCGGTGTTCCAGATCGGGTCCGAACCTTTGCCCGTTTCGGGGTTCCAGGCGTCGGTATAGCTCTTCAGACGGTTCATCGGAAAGTTCGAGCTGGCGAACATCGAATAGTCGTAATCGTAGCCGTAACCGCCGAACTGGAAGTTGGCCATAATCGTCAGGTCGAGGTTTTTCCAGCGCAGGGAGGTGTTCAGGCCACCCGTAAAATCGGAAAGAGCGCTCTTCTCCAGCAGATACTGCGTCGCCTTGGTGGAATCGTCGGTGGTAACTTTCTCCACGCCGACAACGTTGCCGGCATCATCCAGGATGTCCTGATCCATGTACCAGAGCGACTTACCCACTTCGTTCACGCCTGCATACTGGCGCATCTCCCAGCGGTAAATATCCTTACCCTCGTAAATACGCTGATTGGCGTTGGGCATACCCGACTCCTTGTACTCGTCGGGCAGGTTGAGCATCTTGTTGGCATAGGTGTAACCGTTGACCGACACGTCCCAGTACCAGTCCTTCTTCTGGATGATCTTGAAGTTTACGTCGAATTCGAAGCCCGAGTTGCGCAGTTTGCCGACGTTGTACCAGTCGTACGCGCGGCCGGTCGAAATATCCTTCGTACGCTTGAAGAGCAGGCCGTCCGACACACGGATGAAGTAATCCACCGTCAGGTTGATGCGGTCTTTCAGCAGGCCCACGTCCAGACCCACGTCGAACGTCTTCTGCTTCTCCCACGTCAGGTCGGGATTGCCGTAATAGTAGATCTCCGTACCCAGCTTACCCTCGGAAATGGTTACGTTATACTGGTCGGTGTAGGGATAATAGTTGGACAGGTCCTCGTTGCCCTGCGTACCGTAGGTAGCGCGGAGTTTCAGTTCCGAAAGCCAACTGTGCGTTTTCTCCATGAACTTCTCGGCTCCGATGCGCCACGAACCGCCGATAGACCAGAACGTGCCCCACGGATGGTATTTGAAACGCGAGGTTCCGTCGCGGCGGATACCGCCCGAGAAATAGTAACGGTTGTCGTAGTTGTACTCCAGTTTACCGAAGTAACCCTGGATGCGCAGCACGTCCTGATAACCCTCGATTGCCGACATATCCCCGGCATTGTTCAACTGCGGGTTTTTCGGGTCGTAAATCTTGGTCTTCAACACTTCCATGTAATCGCGTACCCAACTGTTGTACTCGTGGCCGACCAAAGCGTTGATGCTGTGGCGTCCGATCGTCTTTTTGTAGTTGAGCATCTGGATCAGGTCGAGGTCGTAAACATCCGTCGACTTTTTATTGATTTTGCCATCGGTCCCTTCACCGTCGCCGATGTAGGGGTTGTAAAACAGCAGCTCGTCGGAAGCACGGTAGCCCAGCGACGCGCTCGACGTAAAGGTGAAGTCGCGCAGAAAATAAATCTCTCCGTACGCCCGGCCCTGAAGATTGTTGCGCTTGATGTCGCGCGTATCCATCTTCAGCGTGGCGATGATGTTCTGTCCGGCCGTTCCGGGACGGGCCGTCGTGCCGTCGGTCTGTCCCGTACCGACATCGTAAACCTTGTCGCCGTTTTCATCGTACTTGATTTTACCCTCGGCATCGCGTGCGTAAACCGGAAACACCGGAGCCCACGAACGCGCCGTGGCGAATGCGGAACTGGCCGCCGAACTGCTTTCCAGCACATTGTCCTGGATGGTGTGGGCATAGGAGAGGTTCGCACCCACCTTGAGCCACTTACGCAGTTTGGTATTGACGTTTATACGGGCGCTGTAACGCTCGAAGCCCGACTCGATCACATAGGATTCGTCCTTGAGGTAACCCAGCGAAATGAAGTAGTCCGACTTCTCGTTTCCTCCGCTGACCGAAACGTTCGTCTCGTTGCGGAATCCCGACTTGAACAGTTCATCCTGCAGGCGCTCGCTGTACAAACGCTTGGCCGACGGGTCGAGCTTGCCGGTCGCGGGATCGATCAGGTAGGTCGACGAATACTTATAGGGGCTGTAATTACCGTGTGCGCCCAACACCTCCTGCGAAGCATAGAGAGCTGCGGCAGCCAGGTCACCGCCGTTTTCAACCCACTTCGTGTCGCGCATCGAGCGCCACTGTGCCTCCAAATAATCCCCGGGATCGGTGATCAGGTCATACTCGGGGATGGCGCGGGTATTGATACCGAACCGGGTGTCGATGCTGACCGTGGGATTGTTCAGATTGCCGCGCTTGGTCGTGATGAAGACCACGCCGTTGGCGGCGCGCGAACCGTAGAGTGAGTTGGCGGTAGCGTCCTTCGACACAGAGATAGACTCGATGTCCGCCGGGTTGATGTCGGACAGGCTGCCCTGATAGGGCGAACCGTCGAGCACGATCAGCGCACCGTTGCCCGCATTGAGCGACCCGACGCCGCGGACGTAGATCGCAGCGTCCGTACCGGGCTGGTTGGTCGCCGTGGTCAACTGCACGCCGGGAACAGCGCCTTCGAGCATTTTCGAAACGGTCGAAACCTGGCGCTTCGAAAGTTCATCACCGCGGATAGTCGCGATTGAACCCGTAAGGTCTTTTTTCGTCGTAGTGCCGAAGGCTGTTACCACGACATTCTCAATAGCCTGGGCGTCCTCGCGCAACACGACGTCGATATGCGTCTTTCCCGCGACAGCCACTTTCTGCGACTCGTAACCAATGAACGAAACCACCAGCGTAGCGTTGGCGGAAGCGGAGATGGTAAACTTACCGTCCGTGCCCGTGGTCGTACCGGTCGACGTGCCGTCGACCATAACCGTCGCACCTGCAACAGGTTTACCTTCCGCATCGGCGACTTTACCGGAAATCTGCCGGTTCTGGGCATAGCCATAGGCACACAGACCCAAAACGGCAATTAACGATAGTAGAATTTTTCTTACCATAAGCGTTAATCTAATTTGTTTTTTAAAATAAAAAACAAGCAAACT
>NZ_JADNHQ010000006.1:0-132943 GCF_015553985.1 Alistipes sp. D31t1_170403_E11
GGTACTGCGGTTTTCCCGTGGGAGAGTAGGTAGCCGCCTCTTCAAGGTCAGATCGAAAGGTCTGACCTTTTTTTATGCCCTACTTTGAGGTGCGGCCTTCCCTTGCTGAAAGGCTGCATTTCTTCAATCCCGCTCCTGTATCCAGGGCCGGGGTTTTTGGTGTTTACCGGAGGGAAGGGTGTCGCTACTTTGTTTCCCGATGCCGCGGCAAGAGCCGCCTAACGCCTCTGGAAGGATTGAGATCGTACAACGGCTTGGGATAAGATAGGCTCGAAGATGCTGCCTTGAATCTGTCGATTCCTCTGGATTCTGCTGCCTGATCTGTTATTTGTGAAAAAACCTCCCGGGAAGGAGGTTTTTGAGTTTTTTAGTGCTGTTTATCCCGGTTGGCTAAATATTCGTCGAGTGTGATGGGCGCTGGCCGTTTGTGGATCTTCTGCACGAGTTTTTCCCGGACGAGGTAGTAGCTGGCGCGAAGCGTGCGGTTTATTTCGACGATTCCCCCGCGTGGCGGGAAAATCTTCATGGTCATTTCCCGGTCCCATTTCCGGGTGAAGAAGCTGCTGTAATAGCCGTCTTCGGGATTTATGAGGTATTCGATCGATCCTTCCCATTCGATGCGATTGAGCATCAGGTTGGGCTCGGAGACATAGAGCATTTTGTATGGTAACGACTGGTAAGGCAGGTAGTTGAGAAAAACCTCGCCGTAGTTGTTGCGGTAGTTTCCCGGCATCTTCTCCTTTTCGTAGAATACGAGTTTGTTGTCGATAAGCAGGATTACCCAGCGGTGCGATTCTTTGGGGAACATCAACTCGCCGAGCATGCTCGGGGTCTCGATATATCCGCGTTTGCCGACCCGGACTATCTCCTCGATGAATCGGGCCGGATTGTCGGCGTGCTCGAGGACCTGGTTGCAGACCACATAGTCGAACGCATCTTTTTCGAACGGGAGTTGTTCGCCGTCGGCCTCGATGAATTGCTGGTGGGGGTAAATCAGGACCTTGCCGCAACGGTGGGTGTTGTCGTGTGGAAATTTGTCGGCTATCACATCGGAACGAAACATCGGATCGTGTCCGGGACCGATTTCGAGTACCTTATCCCTGCGCTTGATGCGGAGATCCTGGCGTCCCAATGGATGGCGGGTTATCATAGAGTGAGTTTGATGAGTGTCCTCGCAAATATAGGAAAAAACCGGCGTAAAAAATAAATCGGCCAAATATTTTCAGCCGATTTGTAAACGATTTTGTCCGAATTGTGAATCTGTTTCCGAAATTGTCGTGTAATGCTCTTTGTTCGTGAGGTTTATGACGCGATTGATCCTCGGAAAATTGCCTGGAATGCCGCGTTGATTTGCCTGCTTGGAGCCGATTTCACAAATGAAGAAGAGGGCGGGGGATCCGAAACCGAAAGCTTTCCTGTCGGACTGCTGTCTTTCCGGTTCTGTGGATGAACACTTCCCTTAAGAACTCCGGACCTAAGCCCGGGTTCTCATTATTTCCGCCATCGTTTGAGGCTCGGAAAAAACTGCTGCATGCCTGCAACCGCTTCTTCACGGGTGTAGCTGCTGCCGTCCTCGTGCTTGAACTCTTCGTAGAACTGTGCGCAATGCTGGATCATCTCCTCCATCGTGCAATCCTGCGTGAAGGCTCCGTCCTTGTAGCAATAGACGCAGTAATCGGCGCTTGCCGTTCCGTCAGCTTCCGTGCCGAAATCGGCTGCCGCCTGCAGCGGCATCCCGCAACACTGGCAAAAAATCATCTCATCCATCTTCATAGGCTTTTGTTTTGTATCCGCGGCAGACCGTTATTGCCGGGATCGGTTGTTTTTGTGCAGTCCGCCGAAAGGCGGCTCCGTTACAAAGATAACCAATTCCGGGACTCCGGAACTGTCCGGGACCTGAATTTGTTTTCGGCGGTACAAAAAACGACCTCCGGGAGGGGTATCCTGCCGAAGGTCGTTCTGTCCGGAAAATTCGAGATCAGTTGTAATTTTTCGGATTTTCGTCCTGCCATTCGTTCACGCCGTCGCGTATGCGGTTGCGAAAAGTCAGCGTATCCTTGACGACCGTGTAGGTGTTATCGCCGTTGGCGTACCGGTAGTGGAGGAATATTTTCCGGTTCTGGAGCAGCCTTGCCCGGTTGAAACTGCTGCCGAGGTCCTCGATGGGCTGTGCGGCGTCGGTCGTGGCGACCGTGACGTTGGCTCCGTCGAGCGTCAGCCGCAGCGACCCTTCCTGCGTCCCTTTGAAATTTGTCGTGAGGGCGTCGGGCGCTACGGTCGTGAGCGTGTAAACGCCGTGCGTACCTTCGTCGCTGGGAATCTTCGTGGGATATACCTCGGACGAAAGCACCGTGCCTGCGGCATCTACGACGGAGGTTGTGCCGCCGTGGTAATAGTTGCCGAAGAGCATGTTTTCGTAGCGTACGGCGATTACTTCGAACGATTTGGAGAGCAGGATCGTGTCGGCGTCGGCGCTCGTGATGCGGAATCCGAAGGCGTAGTAGGGTTTGTTGCTTGCCTGCGCGTCGGCGAGGAATGCCGCCGAATCGGCCTTGACGGTGATTGTTCCCGTATGACGGCCTCGTGAAACGGTCATTTTTTCCTCCTGGCTCACCCGGAAATATTCGCGCGGCAGGGGTGTCAGTTCCCGGATTCCGCTGGACTTGATCGCTTCGGTGACGTAGCTTTGGCTGACGTTTCCCGATGTCGATGCGCCGCTCATCACCTCGAAGGCGGTGAACGGCTCGGAGGGTTGCCCCAGTTCGTCCAGGCCGTTGTAATGCGCGAGGTTTCCGGTCACCAGTTCATCGTCCAGCAGGTAATAGACCGAACGGTCGCGGTCGTTCGACAGGACCCCGGCCAGCACCGAACCGATCTGGAATTTCATGCCTTCCCCGACCACGAACGTGCGCAGGTCGTATTGGTAGGCGATGTATACGCCGCTGTAATCGTAATCCTTGACGTATTTTTCGTAGCAGCCCGTGAGGACTGCGCTGGCCAGTAATGCAGCAAATATCTTTTTCATAAACAACATGTTTTTCGGATTTATTCCCAGTTGGACCATCCTTCGTTTTGGACGAGGCCTTTCATGCGGATCATCTCCGAGTAGGGAATGGGAACGTACAGCGAGGTGTAATTCCGCTTCTCGACTTCGGCGAACGACGTGCCCGAGCCCGTGATGACGGGTTTGCGGATCGTCTCGTTCAGTTCCGCGACGTTCGACGCCCAGCGGCGCAGGTCGTAGAAACGATGTCCTTCGAAACAGAGTTCGATGCGGCGTTCGTTGCGTACGAGAGTCTCGAAAGCCTCTTTGCCGGCCGCTGCGCATTCGTCGAGATAGGGGTCCGCCGTAGCTCCGACGCCCGGCGTTCCGTCGTTCGTGGGGCGGCTGCGCAGGTAGGCGATCGCCTGTTTGGGCGTGTAGCCGTAGAGGGGCGTTGTAGGGCCTGAAACCCGGTTGGCGGCCTCGGCGAAGGTCAGGCACATCTGTGTCCAGCGGAGGAAAAAGATCGACTTGGGCATCGTCTGGATCTTGTCGTCGGCTTTGTTCCAGCCCAGGTAGACGAATTTGCGGATGTAGTAGTTGGTCATCGTGTTGTTGACGCCGCCCGCTTCGTCGCGTCCGCCGACCTTTGTATCGAAGGTGTACATCACTTCGTTGTTCGTGATGCGCCGGACTTGGGCCCCGTTGTAGAAAATAGTGCTGTAAAACCGCGGGTCCCGGCCGATGTAGGGGTTCTGCGGGTCGTTGTCGGCCGACGGATGGCCCACCGGATAGCCGTTGGCGGCGGGAAAGGCGTCGACGAGGTTTTGTGTCGGACCCACGCCGCCCGAGCCGAGGAACCCGTCGGGATAGAACAGGTTTTCCATCGTGCTGCTTTTCGAATAGTCCGACGACCAGATGATCTCGGGGCTGTTCGGGTCGGTCCACGAGAACGATGCCGCCGGGTTGAATCCATGCGCACCGTCCTGGGTAAGTTTGAAATCCATCACTTCGGCAGCATAGCGGGCGGCCTGTTTCCAGCGCTCTTCGTCGTTCGAAGGGTTGAAGGCCGGAGACGCCCATTGCAGGTAGGTCATGGCTTTCATTGCTTTGACAGCCAGGCCGTCGAACCGGAGCCAGCGCACGGCTCCCTCGACGGCAATGTCCCCGGCCAGCCAGTCGCGGTTGGCCGCCGGGAGGTAGTAGAGCGCCGAGTCGCAGTCGCGCAGGATCTGCTCGACGCATTCGTCGTAGGAGGCGCGCGTGAAATCTCCGGCATCGGCATCGAAAACGTCGATCGGTTCGGTGACGATCGGGAATCCGAGCAGGCGCCCGTCCGTGCCCCTGCCGCCCCATTTGCGGAGCAGGTCCAGTTGATACCATGCCCGGAGCGCATAAGCATCGCCCTGCAGGGAGCGTTGTACGCGGAGGTTCTGTTCGTTGTCGATCATGTAGCGGGTGTTGAGCCCCAGGAACTTGTCGAGAAACTTGTTGGCGTACATGATGCCTTTGTAGTCGCGTATCCAGTAGGTTTTGAAGGGGTCGCTCGCCGGAGTGCCCGAACCGACGGCGAAACGCCGCATGGCGTTGGTCTGGGCGGTGATGACCACATCGTCGGTCGCCCCGTCGAGGTAGACGTATTCGCCGCCCGAATAGGACGTGGGCAGCAGGGCGTAGCTCTTTTCGACGAATCCCCGGATCATCGAGGGGTAGTCGAGCAGGTTCTGGTCGGTATAGTGGCCGTTCGGCAGCGGGTCGAGGAAATCGGAACAGCCCGCGAACGGCAGTGCGGCAAACAGGACGATCAGGAATCTTTTCATGGTCATGTTCGGTTAAAAGGTGAATTTGAATCCGGCGGTAAAGGTCCGGTAGAGCGGGTAGGTCGAGACGCCTGCATTGATATTCTCGGGGTCGACATCCTTGATGCCGCTGATCGTGCAGAGGTTTGCGCCGCGCAGGAAAATGCGCAGCCCCTTGACGGCGGATTGGCTGCGGAAGCGCACGTTATAGCCCAGTTCGATGTTCTGGATTTTGAAAAATCCGCCGTCGCGCAGCCAGAAGTCCGAACCCTGGAAGTTGTTCGTGGCCTTGATGTAGGTCAGGCGCGGGTAGTCGCCGCCGATGTTGTCGCGGACGAAATTCGAGATGCTGCCGGTGCTCCAGCCGTTCCAGAAATAGCGGTTGGTCATAGCCGTAACGTATCCGGCACGTCCGGTCCCGACGACGGTGAAATCGAAATTGCGGTAGCGCACGTTGATGCTCAGCGAGTAGTCCACCTTCGGCGAGGTGTTGCCGATCACGCGCGTGTCGTTGCTGTCGATCAGGTTGTCGCCGTTCAGGTCGGCGTATTTCAGGTCGCCTACTTCGACATTGTCGTCGAAAAGCTGCCGGGGCGAGGTCTCGATCTCTTCCCGGGAGGTGAATTTGCCCAGGCAGACATATCCGCGGTAGGCTCCGGTCATCGTGCCGGTTACCCGCTGGTAGTCGTAGACAACGTTTTCGTTGTAACGCAGGTACTTGCCCTTCGTGGTCGTAAGGCTTCCGCCGATGGTGTAATGCACGTCGCCGATCCGGTCCGACCAATAGAGCGCCGCCTCCCAGCCCTGGTAGCGGATGCGGTTGTAGTTCTCGTAGGTGTTGATGCCGTCCATGCCGTAGAGGGCGGGCAGCGTGCCGCTCATGTCGGTGATGATGCCGTCGCGCAGGGCGTTGTAATAGCTGGCCTCGACCGAAAGGCGGTTGCCGAACAGCATGGCGTCGATGCCCACGGTGACCTCCTTGCGTTTCTCCCACGTGAGGTCGGGGTTGCCCAGCCGCGAGATGGTGTTGACGTAGGACTGGTAACTGTTCGTCGAGCCGATCCACTGGTAGCCGGTGGTATAGGGGCCGAAGTTGATGCCTTTGCTCTTGACGTAGTAATCCTCGTAGAGCTCCTGCGACCCGAAGGTGTCGTGGCCGATGATTCCGGCCTGGCCGCGTAGTTTCAGGTAGTTAACCCATTTTACGTCCTGCATGAAACCCTCCTCGGAGATCACCCAACCCACTCCGAACGACGGGAAGGTCCCGTAGCGCTTGCCGCGCTGGAACATCGACGATCCGGCGTAGTTGACTACGGCCTGGAACAGGTATTTGTCGCGGAAGGCGTAGTCGAACGTCCCGATGAGCGTCTGCTGGCGTTCGCGGAAACTGTTGCCCGAGCGGTCCACCGATTCGAGGTAGTAGGTCGCCGATGCGCCGACGCGGTGGCTGTCGTTGTGGTATTCGTAGCTCAGTTTCTCATGGAGGTAGAGTCCCTGGTGGGTCCATTTTCCCATGTTCGACTTGCCCGATACCTGCGTGCCTTCGTGCGAGGTCTTGACGCTCTCGCCCGTAGCCGGGTCGTAGATTACGGCCGTGTAGTCGGGATTTTTACCGATGCGGGTCATGTTGAAGAGGTTCAGACCTACGTAGGACTGGAATTTCAGCCCTTTGACCAGCGACCCGAGGTCGTAGGTGAGCGTGGCGTTGACTACGCCCGAACGCCCGCGGTCGGTCGAGAATCCGTTTTCGGTCAGCGAGGCGTAGGGGTTGTTCGGGTAGGTCGAACTGACACCGTAAATGGTGTTGCCCGTCTCCTCGTCGCGCGAAACGACCAGCGGGAAGGCCAGCGCCGGAACCGTGAGGACTTCGCTGATGGCGTTTTCGAACTCGATCGTCGCGGAACTGCCGTAGCCGTAGCGGGGCTGGCGGCGGAAGGTAAGCCCTCCGGCAAACCCGAAGTCGATGTCGAGGTCTTTCGTGATGGCGGCTTTGAGGTAGGTGCGGACGTTGATGCGGTTGAAATCGGCTTTGCTCCCGACCTTGTAGATGTCGCCCTCGCCCGTATAGCCGATGTAACTGCTGTACTGGAGCTTCTGCGTGCCTCCGTCGATGGATACGTTGGCCTTGTAATAGGGCCTCGTGTCCGAAAACATCATGCTGCGGTAGTCGACGTTCGGATATTGCAGGTCGTTGGGGTCCTTGCGGGCATAGGCCGCGATCGCCTCGTCGGAGTAGAGCGGGGTATAGCCGCTGTTGATGCGCGCCTGGTTGTTGAGCCGGGCGTATTCGACGCCGTCGACCCATTCGGGAAACCGGTCGACGACGCTGACGCCGCTTTCGAACCCGAATTTGATGCTCCGGCCGTGGGTCAACCCGCGCTTGGTGGTGATGTTCAGGATGCCGTTTGCCGCCCGCGATCCGAACAGCGCCTTGTCGGCCACGTCGCGGATGAGCGTCATGCTTTCGATCTCCTCGGGATCGAGCTGCAACTGGGTCATGTAGACCGGCATACCGTCGACGACGTATACCGGGGAGAAGCTGCGCGTGTAGAGGACCGTGCGTGCCGTTCCTCCGGCATAGGTTACGCCGGGAATACCGGCTTGTTCGCGGACGGCGAGTCCGGCGATGACGCCCGTGAGCGAGTTGCGGAAATCGTTGGTCGGGTATTTGTCGATGTCCTGCTCGTAGTAGGTCGTGGCGTTGCCGGTCGCAACCGCCTTGCGGGTCGTACGGCCATAGGGCATGTCGAGTTTCTGGTAGATGCGCATTGCCCGGTCGGCCTTGACGATCGAGTCGGTCCGGAGTGCTTCCACGGTCGTTATGGCCTCGCCGGAATCCGGCCCGGCGTGGCGCGCTGCGCCGTAGGCCGTTGCTGCAAAGAGCAGCAACGCCGTGCCCATCAGGTATTTGTAGCTGTTTTTCATAGTCGGTCGGGGGCTACCAAAGTTCATTGTTGACGAAGTTTTGCATCTTGTTGGCCTCTTCGGTGGGGAACGGCAGGTAATACATGGCGTTCTTCCAGTTGGCCTGGCGGTTCGAGGGGATGCCCCGGCGGATGTAGCGGCGTCCCCGGGGGTATTCGGCCGAGACGGCTGTTTTCTCGATGTACATGCCCATCAGGGGCTGAGTCATCGTCTGCGGGGCGATCTTCCAGCGCCGGATGTCGTGGTAGTAGTGATGTCCTTCGAAGGCCAGTTCCACGCAGCGCTCATTGCGGATGCGCTCGCGCATCGACAGGGCGTCGCCCGTGAATTTGTCGAGTACGTCCGGCATTCCGGCCCGCGACCGGATTTTGTTGACAGCCTCCGTGGCCGTGAGGGCCAGGCCTCCCGCCGTACCGTTCGGGCCATAGGCTTCGTTGACCGCTTCGGCGTAGTTCAGGTAGAGTTCGGCCATGCGGATCAGCGGGTCGGTGTGCTGGTGGGCGGCCGAGGTTCCCAGCGCGCCGTTCCACAGCTTGTTGACGTAATAGCCCGTGTTGGAGTAGCCTTTCTGGTCGTTCGAACCCCAGGCAATGCCGAACGTGCGGGCGTTGTTGTTGAGCGACGAGGTGGGATAGGTTCCCGTGGCGGGGTCGTAGTGGATGTTGACGCCCGACGGGCATCCCGCCACGACGCTGCCGTCGTGGAGAATCGTCTTGTCCATGCGCGGGTCGCGGTTGGTGTAGGGGTCCTGTTCGTTGTAGTGGCCCGCGGCTGCGGCTGCAATGCGGTCGGTTTCGGTCAGGAGCGGATCGCCGTCGAGGGTTTCGAAGCGGTCGACGAAATTCTGCGTCGGGCAGTCGCCGCTGGCATTCGTGTAGTTCGAAACGGGGTAGCCGAAGCTGGCCGACCACGTGGAGGTGTTGATCTTGCTGCTGCCGTAGTTCCAGGCCCAGATGTGTTCGTTGGTGTATTTCGTGCCGTAGAAATTGCTGTTCCATTCCGCAAAGGGAACCAGGTCGTATCCGTATTGCCCGGCCAGGCGGATGGCTTCGGCGCAGGCTTCGGCGGCGTTCTGCCAGTCGCTCTGGCCGTGAAGGTTGTTCAGTTCGCTGGCGGCGTAAACCAGGCAGCGGGCCTTGAGGGCCTTGGCCGCCACGCCGTTGGGATAAGCCATGTCGCTGCTCGTGAGGTGTCCTTCCGAACCGGGCAGGGCGTCGCGGCGCACTTTCCCGGCGGCCACGAAGTAGTCGTAGGCGCGGTCGAGGTCCTCGGCGCAGCGGGCGTAGGTTTCCCAGGCCGAGAGGCGTGTCATGTCCCAACTGTCGTCGGCTTCGAGCGCTTTGTCGAGGTAGGGCATGCCGCCGAAGACGCGGCAGAGCGTGAAGTGGGCGAAAGCCCTGACGAAATAAGCCTGCCCGATGAGGTCGTCTTTGTCGATCTGCTTGGCGTTCTGCACCATGTCGATATTTTCGATACACTTGTTCGCGACGCGGATAATGCGGAACATCGAATAGGAGATCGGGCGGAGCGAGGTGCTGGTGGTCCACTCCGTAACGTTGGCGCCCAACGCTCCGGCCTTGATCTGCTGCGCGCGCAGCCAGCGTCCGCCGTCGCTCATGTCGGTCAGTGCGTACCACGTAAAGCGACGGGTGTTGAAGTCGATGTAGAGCGGATAACCTAATTTGATGTTGATGTTGTCGCCGCTGTCCTTCTGTCCCGTACGTCCTTCGTAGACGTTGTTGAAATAGGCCTTGAAGTTGTCCCAGGTCGAGAAGACCTGGTTCTCGTCGAGTCCGGTTTCGGGATCCATGTCGAGGTAATGGCAGCCCGGAGCGGAGAGCGTGCAGGCCAGCAGGAGGGATAGTATCAGTTTTTTCATATGCTTTCCGTTTTTAGAATCCGATTTTGACACCCAGTTTGACGCTGGTCATCTGCGGATAGAATCCCGAGGTGAAGGTCGTGCTCTGGGGATCGCCTTCGACCAGGCTGGAGAAGGAGAACAGGTTGGTCGCCGTGAGGTAGAGGCTCAGGCTGCGGAAACCCACACGCTGGCGGAGACGCTTGGCGTTGAACGTATAGGCGAAGTAGACCTCTTTCAGGGTCACATAGTCGGCCTTGCGCCATGTGCGGCCCGCAAGCATCATGTTGACCCCGGCGTCGCCGCTGCCGCCCGCCCACATATACATCGGGTGTCCCGACGTGCCGCCGTAAACCAGTGTGGCGTGGTTGGCGTCCCGGTTGTCCGGACGCCAGTAGTCGAGCTGCGATTTGGTAATGCGGTAATCGCCCTTGTTGAATTCGATTTCCCAGCTCTTGTTGTATTCGACCCACTTGCCGAAGTTGGCGTACCACAGCATGCTGAATTCGAATCCCTTGTAGTTGAACCCGGCGTTGAACGAGCAGATGGCCAGCGGGTACTGGCTGCCGGCGATGGCGTGCAGGTCCTTGTCCGAGAGTTGTCCGTCGGCCGAGTAGTCGAGGTATTTGTAGGCGCCGATGTTGACGAAGTTCCAGTCGGTCGTATAGGCGGGGTAGTTGTGGATGTCGTCGATGGATTCGTAGTAACCCGAGTCGACGATGTCTACGCCGCTGGTTTGTCCCTTGTAGGGTTTTCCGGCGGTTTTCTGGTAGTCGGGCGCATAGGGCGCATCCTCGTAGTTGGTGATGCGGTTTTCGTTGAGCGAGACCATTGCCGAGAGGTTGTAGCCGAATCCCGAAGCGGTTTTGTCGGCCCAGCCCAGTTCGATGTCGATGCCGTGTTTCTTCATGCTGCCGCGGTTTACCTCTTTGTAGGAGGTTCCCACCAGCATCGTAACGTTGGGCGAAACGAGCATGTTGGTACGTTTTTCGTCGAAAAGGTCGAGGTTCAGCGTCAGCCGGTTGTTCAGCCACCCCATTTCGATACCCAGATCGCGCTTGCGGGCCTCTTCCCACTGTGCGACGAGATTGGCCGCCGCGCTTTCGTAAATGTAGCCGTCGCTGCCGCTCGAATAGCTGCTGAAATAGAGCCAGCGCGAGTCGGAGCTGTCGCTGCCGACAAGGCCGTCCGAATAGCGGATTTTCAACTTCGACCACCAGGGCATGGCGCGTTTCCACCATCCTTCCTGCGACGGAACCCATCCCACGGCTACGGCGGGGAAGAATCCGTACCGGTTCTCGGGCGAGAACTGCTCCGATCCCGTGTATCCGAGGTTGCATTCGAACAGGTATTTGTGCTTGTAATCGTACGTTACGCGGCCCACGAGTCCCTGCGTGCGGTAGGGGAAGTTCGTGGTTTTGATGTTTTCGCGCTGGTTGAACAGGGCGAGCGCCGTGACGGTGTGGTCGCCGAACGTGCGGTTGTAATCCACCGCTCCCTCCCAGTAGAAGGTCGCGTAGTAGGTGTTCTCCATCGAACCCCGCGTCACGGAATAGGGAGTCTGTTCGTAGACGACCTCGCTGGCCGCGGAGTAAACCCACGGATTGCCTACCCCCGAGTCGTACCGGTCCCAGTCGATGTAGAACGTGGGATTGCTGTTGGCGGCCGTCTGCGAGATGCGCGAATAGTAGGTGCTCAGCGAAACGTTGGCTTTCAGCGAGAGTCCCTTGGTGATGAAGTCGAGTTTCTGTTCGAAATTGAGGTCGGTGTAGAGTTTGTTATCCGTAATCTGGTCGAACTCGCCCGTCGAGAGCGTCGTTCGGGCGTTCTTGAAGTAAGCCGTGCGGTGGCTCGAAATGCGGCCTCCCGTGGCGTCGGGATAGTCCGTGTCGGGAATCTCGTCCAGCACCCATGCCGGGAAATAGTCCGGGTACATCATCGGAGAGGCGGAATACATCATGTTGAAAAGTCCCGAGACACTCGATCCCGTGGGTTTATCGCGGATGCCCAGCACGCCGCCCACCTTGACCGACAGTTTGGTCGTTTTCGTCACGTCGAAATCGAGGTTCGAACGGTAGTTGATGCGGTCGTAACGGAAGTTGGCGTTGCTCCATTCGGAGAAATCCTTGAAGATCGAACCCTCGTGGGTGTATCCCAGCGAGAGGAAGTATTTGACGCGCTCGGAGCCTCCCGAGACGTTGTAGTTGGCATTGATCGTCTGGGCGCAGTTGCGCATGACGATGTCGAACCAGTCGTTGTCGGGATAACGGATCGTGTTGAGCCGCGACGAAGGCCGGGCGTATTCGTCGATCTGCGACTGGGGGATCAGCGAGCCGTAGCTCTGGGCGTTTTTCAGCGCCACGTTGAGCAGCGAGGCCGTCTGCGCCGAACTGATGTGGTCGGGAATTTTCGTCGGGAAGTCGAGACCGTAGGAGAGCGATACGTTCATGCGCGGCTTGCCCGTCTTTCCCGTACGGGAGGTCACGATGATGACGCCGTTGGCTCCTTTGGCGCCGAATACGGCAGTCGCCGAAGCGTCTTTCAGCACCGAGATCGACGCCACCTCGTTGGGGTCGAGGTCCGTGAAACTGCGTTCCACGCCGTCGACGAGCACCAGCGGCGCCGAACCGTTCCAGCTCGATACGCCGCGGACGAAGATATTCGCGTCGTTGTTGCCCGGCTGGCCGCTCGCCTGGATGGTCGTCACGCCCGAGAGTTTACCCGTAATGGCGTTGGTGATGTTGGTCGTGCCGGAATTGACGAGCTGTTCGTTGTTCACCTGAGAGATGGCGCCCAGCACGCTCTCCTTCTTCTGCACGCCGTAGCCCACGATGACTACGTCTTCGACCTTGTGGGCCTCCTCGGCGAGCGTCACCTTCAGGGGCGAGGTGTCGACGACGGCGATTTCCCGCGCCTGGTAGCCCAGGAACGAAATATGGAGTACGGCGCCTTTGCGGACGCGGAGCGAGAATGCTCCCTGTCCGTCGGTGATCGTGCCGCCGGCGGTTCCTCCTTTTATCGTGACCGCTGCGCCTGCGATCGCTGCGCCGTTGGTGTCGACGACACGCCCTTTGGCCTGAATCGTCGGTTGCTGCGCCTCGGCAGCCTGTTCCCTGGCGGCAACCGGTCCTGCCGCGACTGCGAACAGCAGCATCAACAGCGTCGCGCCCAGGCAGCGAAGCCTGGCGGACGTTATTGAAAACGGGTTGAGGTAGATTTTTTCCATGTATGAAGTTTATTTAGGTTCGGGGATGTGGCTGCGGGCCGCCGGCCGGTACGAAGGCCGGCCGGCAGTCCCTGCGGCTCGGTTTTTCAGGGGTCGATCCGGTAGAAGGCGATGGCGTCGAGTTCGCCCGTCGACCATTGGCGCAGGCGGATCGTTCCGGCGCTGCCCGGTTTGGCCAGCAGCGCCTTACCGTCCGTGCGGCAGGCTCCTGCGGCGCAGCGGAGGCGTATGCGGACATTGCCGTCGGCGATGGGCTGGGCGAAGGTGATGGTCTCATTGATGTCGATCACTTCGTTGGCCTTCACGAGTTCGAAGCCCGCCGTCACCGTCGTATTGTCGACCGGGAAGATGAATTCCTGCGTGCGGGAGGCTTTCCATTCCCCTTCGTCGAAATAATCGATCGACCAGTATTTGGGCGCTGTTCCCGTTCCGCTCAGACCGCAGCGGAAATTGACCGACGTTCCGGCCGCGAAGTCCTTGACCGGGATGACGAACTCCATATTGTCTCCGGTCCAGATCTGCTGGATGGCGTAATGTCCGTTCCCGTCGCTGCTGATGATGAATTTAGTCGTATAGTCGGGTGTTTCGGCGACGTGGTTCCACTGTCCGTAAGCCGTCGTTCCGACAGGCTGGTCCGGAAGGATTTTTCCGCTTGCCGGCCAGTCGGCGTTGACGGTTTTCAGCGTTTCGTCGGTGAGCGTCCACCAGGCCAGCAGGAGGTTGCCTTTCGCCTCCTGTGAAACCGCGATCACGACATCTTCCAGCGCCGGGTCGTCGGCATGGATGGTCAGCGTGCCGTTGCGCGCCGCGCCGCCGTTCGGTTCTGCCGTAAGCGTCACTTCTGCCGGGGCCGCGGATGCTGCGCCCTCGGCGGGCGATACGGTGAGCCAGTCGAGGTCTGTTTTGGTGACGGTCCAGTTGCGGTTGCTCTGGATATGCAGGGTCGTGGGAGTTTCCGGTGCATTGGCGAAGGCGAGTTCGTTCTCTTCGGCTCCCGTGACCACGAGCATCGGCTCGTCGCGGTAGGCCGTCTGGCGGACCGTTACGACGACCGGTTCCATGCCTGCGGCGCGGAACGAAACGGAACCTTCGCGGGCGTCGCCGCCGTTGGCCGTCGGGGTCACGGTGATCGTGGCTTCCTGTTTGCGCGAGCCGGACAGCGGGGCGACTTCGGCCCAGCCGAGGTCCTGTTTGTCGGCCGTCCAGTCGACATTGCTGTACAGCTTGAAGGTGACGGGCTGGATGTCGGTGAATTCGAACGCCAGCGTGTTGTCCGTGAGTCCGCTCAGGGTGATGGTCGGCGTGATGGGATAGGCGTCCTGCGTTACGGTTACTGTTTGCACGCAGGCTCCGGCGTAGATGGTCAGTTCCCCGCTGCGTTCCAGGTCGTCGTTCGCTTCGGCCGAGAGACGGATCGTCGCCGGGAGTTTCGAGCCGCCGTTCATCTGCGATACGGTGAGCCAGTCGAGGCCGCTTTTGGCGATCGACCACGTTTTGTTCGATACGATGGTGAATGTGATGTTCTCCTCGGCGTCGCAGGTGAATCTCACCCTGTCGTCCAGTCCGCTGACCTCCACCCGGTCGGCGGCTTCGGTGGCGGGGTCCGAGGAGCAGGACGCCGCAACGACTCCCGACAGCAGGAGCATTGCCGCGCATGCAATTTTTAAGGTCGTCATTCTGATGGTTGTTTAGGTTCGGTGGTCAAAAGTATCTCAAAGCATCCGATTCGTTTTTCACGAGTGTCTTT
Organism: Alistipes sp. D31t1_170403_E11; assembly: GCF_015553985.1. Taxonomy (NCBI): domain Bacteria; kingdom Pseudomonadati; phylum Bacteroidota; class Bacteroidia; order Bacteroidales; family Rikenellaceae; genus Alistipes; species Alistipes sp. D31t1_170403_E11. The sequence continues at coordinate 14,539 of NZ_JADNHQ010000006.1, forward strand.
GTTTTTTGTCGCAAAGTCGCATCCGGCTCTGCACAGGGCATGCAGTGCGGAATTACATTTTCACGATCTCCGAAGCCGCCATCAGGAAGGCTCCGACGCCGTAAACTTCGGTCATGTCGCGTGTCGCCGAAGCGGGCGATCCGCCGATCGGCTGCACGTATTCGAGGCGTCCGTCGCTGCGCACGTGGGAGCAGAGCGCTTTCCAGCCTTTGCGTGCGGCTTTCCGGTAGGTGCTTCCGGTCAGGATGCCGCGGTTTACGCCCCATGCCAGTCCGTAGGTGAAGAATCCCGAGGCGCTGTTTTCAGGCATCGGATAGGTTTCGGGATCGAGCATGCTGGGATGCCATGAACCTTTCCGGTCCTGGCAGGCCACGACCGATTCGGACATTTCGACGAAAAGCCGCCGGTAGTACCCGTACATCGGATCGGTTTCGGGGACGGTTTCGAGCAGGATTGCCAGCGCTGCGTAGCACCAGCCGTTGCCGCGGCTCCAGAAGACCTTCTCGCCGTTCTTTTCCCGCTTGGGGATGAACCGGGCGTCGCGGTAGTAGAGCCGCTCGGCGGGGTCGTAGAGCGCTGCCGTCGAAGCATAGAATTCGCTGTTCATGAATTGCAGGTACTTCGGGTCGCCCGTGATTTGGGTCAGCAGGGCATAAACCGGCGGGGCCATGAACAGCGCGTCGCACCAGCTCCAGCGTTTCGACCCGTTCTTGGCTTTGATGTGTAGTTTGGTCTTCGCCGGGAACGCAATGACCGAATCGGCCCGCTGGAGGACGGGACGGAGCATTGCCGTGTCGCCGTAGCGCTGGTAGAGCATCAGGTAAGCCTGCCCGACGCAGATGTCGTCGGCGTGGTACTGCCGCCGTCCCATACACCAGTCGTTGCGGCGGCCGATGCCGAGTACGAACTCTTCGCAGGGTTTGTAACCCGACGTTTCGGCCCAGACGACCATTCCGCGGTAGAGGGCGCCGTTGGCCCAGTGCTGGTCGCTGCGCCGGTCGCCTTTCGAAAGGTAACGGCCGAAGTTGTCGATCTGCCATTGCGCTACGCGGTTGGCGATCTGCGTGTCGCGTTTCCCGGCTTCGGCGCTGGCCGGGGCGCCGAGGATTGCCGCCGTGAGCAGCAGGAACGTGATAAGTCGTTTATACATGGTGTGTCGTATTGGAATGGGTTGTCTAATTGCGGGGTTTGCCGCCGGGAACGGGCTCGGGTTTCTGCCACTCGGCCTTCATGGTGTAAGGCATGCGGAAAACATCGCCTTTGTCGTTGCAGAAATAGAGGTACGAGATGCTCAGGCTGTCGGGATTGCCGTCGGCCCAGAACGCATAGAATTTCCGGTCGGCGTTGAGCGGCCGGCGGGCATAGCCGTGGTTGCGCGGGCTGTCGTGGGTCAGCGTACGGACGCGTTCCCACGTTTGGCCCTTGTCGCGGCTGCGCCACATGACCATCTCGCCGCCCGTGCCCCAGTACTGGGGGCCTGCGTCGGTCGGTGCGACGACGGTCCATACGTCGTTGCGGTCGATCCAGAGGCTGCCGCTGTCGTAGCAGTGCGTCGAGGTGGTGATCTTGCTGTAAACCCATTCGCGGCCGTTCCAGTGGACGGTGTGCCATTGGCGGATGCCGCCGTCGGGGCCTGTCAGGTGGTTGTCGCTCGTCAGGTAGAGGATCACGGGCTGTCCGTCCGTTCCGAAATTGATGTCCTTGATGTAGCAGTTGCGCTGTTCCGACTGGTAGTCGTGTACGAGTGCATTGTTTTTCGACCGCGTGATCGGCAGTTCCACCGGTTTCCCGTCGATCGTCGTCCAACTCCGGCCCCAATCCTCCGACTGGATATAATAGATATTGGTGCGGGTGTCGACACTGCCGTTGATGTGGCGGTTGAAGCAGCACATCAACTTGTCGCCGCAGAGGTTCGAGAACTGGTAGTGTCCCGATTTGGTCTCGCCCTCGTCGATGATCGAGGCGATCTGCCGGTAGTCGGACCATTTGCGGCCGTTGGGGCTGCTCTGGTAGAACAACTGCCGCACGCCGTCGTAACGGGTGAAGAAGAGGAAGAATCCCTTTTCGGGGTGGTAATGCACCTGCGGGTAAGTCATGATGCTTTCGTTGACATACTCGAATTCGGAGATGTCATAGGGCTTTTTGCTGCGATAGCGGATGCCGGGGCGCTTGTTGGCCCGGCCGGCGACGAATACCCAGATGTATCCTTCCCGGTCGATCTGGATCGTGGGATCGTCGTGGGGGTCGCAAACGCCGTCCACCCCTTTGTCGAAGACCACGACCGGACGGCGCAGCATTCCGGTCTTATGGTCGTAGCAGCCCGCCATGCAGAGCAGGTATTTCTGCTCCTCGGAGGGTGTGCCGCCGTAGACGAAGAAGGTCTTGTCGACCTGGGGCGCATAGACCGCCATCGGGATGTGTTTCATCGTGTAGGTTCCCAGTCCGCCCGAATATTTGGCTCCGTAGGCCGAACGGGCCTGTCCGATCGTGAACCAGATGCCGCGGTATCCGTCGGCGGTTTGATTGTCCATTGATGTGTGTTCCTGCGCTCCCGCGGCCCATACCGTGAGAACGAGTGCCAGTGACGCTAAAATCTTTTTCATGGTTATTTCTGTGTTTTGTAGTTTTTAAGCCGGAGCAAAGCTTCGAGGAAATAATAGTCGCCGTAGATGATCGGCACGTCGACCTGCGAACCCGAGGGTTTCGACCCTACGCTGTGGTCGATCAGAAAGCCGCACTTCTTCCCGGCGGGAATCAGGTAACGGTCCGAAGCGAGCGACGTGAGGATTTTCCGGGCGGTCCCGTAATAGGATTTTTCCTTTCCGGGGGCGTATTTGGCCAGTTCGAGCAGGGCCGAAGCGGTGATGGCTGCTGCCGAAGCGTCGCGTGGTTCGTCGGGAATCCCGGGGGCGTCGTAGTCCCAGTAAGGCACGAGGTCTTCGGGCAGGCGGGGATGGTTGATGAAATATTCGGCGCATTTCACCGCGCGGTCCAGGTAGCGCGGATCGCCCGTTTCGCGGTAACACATCGTAAAGCCGTAGAGCGCCCAGCTCTGACCGCGCGACCAGGCCGACGCGGCCGAATAACCCTGTCCGCCGCGCTGTCCGGTGACACGTCCCGTTCCGGCGTCGTAACAGACGATGTGGAAACAACTGTTGTCCGGGCGGAAGTGGTTTTTGAGCGTGTTGTCGGCATGGCAAACGGCGATGTCGTAGTAGCGCTTGTCGCCGGTGAGTTTCGAGACCGTGAACAGCATTTCGAGGTTCATCATGTTGTCGATGATGACCCGGTAGGGATTCGGGTCGCCGTTTTTGTTGTCCCACGAACGGATCAGCCCGACGGCCGGGCTGAAGCGGGTGAGCAGGGCGTCGGAAGCGTCGATCAGCAGTTGCCTGTACGCCTTCTCTCCCGTCAGCCGGTAGGCTGCGGCGCAGGGACAGCCCACCATGAACCCCAGGTCGTGGGTTTTGGTGTAGCGGCGCAGCGTGTCGAGGGGCGCCGTTCGGCGGCGGGCCATGTCGAGCCATTTCGGGTCGCGGGTATATTCATAAAGGAACCAGATATTTGCCGGGAAGAATCCGCTGATCCAGCCCCTCGCCGAATTGGTCTTGATCGTTCCGTCCGTATTCCACGAAGCCGGGAACAGGTCGGGCGAGGTGAGCAGCGAGTCCAGCAGGGCGGTCTGCCGTTCGGCGCGGGCGAAGGATTTGCGGACGATGCGCTGCGCTGCGGCATCTCCTGCGATGAATGCGAGCAGGCAAAAGGTCAGTACGAGTCGAAGCGTTTGTTTCATGTTTTTGGGGGTTGGTTTTGTCAATGCAAAGGTATTCCGGCGGCGTTTAAACCTTCGGTACGGCAGTCTTAAAAATATGTCCGAGAATCTCAATCGGCCCTCCGGGAGGGGTCAGACCCCCCCCCGCGTCGCGTAATCTTTCGGCGTAATACCGAAATGCTGTTTGAAGCAGCGCGAGAAATGCGACTGCGAACTGAATCCCAGCAGGTCGGCCACTTCGTTGAGGCGGTAGTCCCGGCTGCGGATCATTTCGGCCGCCCGGTTGAGGCGGTAGATCAGGATGAAATTGTTCGGTGTGACACCCGTCAGCGACTTGATCTTGCGGAAGAAGCTGGCGCGGCTCATGCACATCTCACTGCTGAGGGCATTGATGTTGAGTGTGCTGTCCGAAATGTTGTTGTCGATCAGTTGGCGCAGTTTGTCCACGAAGGCCCGGTCGGCGGCCGAGAGTTTCACCTCCTCGGTTTCTGCCCCGTCGGACGTTTCCCCCGATTCGGAAAGAATCATGTCGCGCAGTTTGCTGCGCGTAGTCAGCAGGTTGTCGACCACGGTTTGCAGCAATTCGGGGTTGAACGGCTTGGTCATATACACGTCGGCGCCCTCCTGGTAACCGACGATTTTGTCCTGGTCGGTGACTTTCGCCGTGAGGATCACGACGGGAATATGGCTCAGCACTACGTCGTTCTTGACCTTGCGGCAGAGTCCGTATCCGTCCATCTTCGACATCAGGACATCGGTGATTACCACGTCGGGCATTTCGGCGTTGATCAGGTCGAACCCGTCGACGCCGTTGTCGGCAACGAAAACATCGAACCGCGGGGCAAAGATCGAGCGGCAGTAGAGTTGCAGTTGCGGATTGTCTTCGACGAGGACGATTTTCGGCCGCGATTCCGAATGACCCCCCCCCAGCCTTCCGGGCAGTTCGTCGCCGGAGAATATTTCCCGGGCAGCGGCCGCCGTCATGCCGTCGATGAATTCGGCGGAAACGGTGGGCTCGCCGACGAGGTCGTACAGCGTTTCGTCGACCGGGATCGCGAAGGTGAAACACATGCCGCCTTCGGGCCGCACTTCGGCTGCGATGCTGCCTTTGTGTACCAGCAGCAGTTGTTTGACATAATGCAGGCCGATGCCGGTTCCGGTTGTGTTGCGTTCACTCTGGGTCAGGCGTTTGTAACGTTCGAAAATACGCCCTACGTCCTCCTGGCTCATGCCGATACCGTCGTCGGTGACGCTGACGACGAGGTAGCGGGACGATGCGGCCGCTCCCGCGAGTTTTTCGGGGAGCGAGTCCGTGAGTGTCAGCGCAACGTCGACGTGACCGTGTTCGGGTGTATATTTCAGGGCGTTGGAGACGAGGTTCGAAAGGATTTTGCTGAATTTGTCGGCATCGACGGCGACGACCATCCGTCCCGGCGGTACGCTCGTCGTTTGCAGGTCGATGTTCTTTTCCCGGGCGAGGCAGGCGAAGCCGTCCGTCAGTCGGTTGACGTAGGGTATGATATCCTGCCGGCAGACCGACAGCGGGAGGGTGTCGTTTTCGATGCGGCTCAGGCTGAGGGTCTGGTCGATCAGTTTGAGCAACTGCTGGATGTTGTAGTTGATCAGGTTGACCAGTTCGCGCGAGCGTTTTTCATCGGTGATGCCCGGCAGCATGTTTACCGGACCGTAGATCAGCGAGAGCGGCGTGCGCAGTTCGTGGGATATGTTGGTGAAGAAGTCGATCTTCATGTTGGTGAGTGCCTTTTCGCGTTCCAGCTCCGTGCGGGCCAGTTCGAGCTCCATTTTTTGCAGCCGGCGGCGCAGGTAAAGCCGGTTGGCAAACCAGGCGGCTCCGCCTGCCGCGGCGATGTAGAACAGGAAGGCATACCACGTCAGCCACGGTGAAGGCTTGATGACGATTTCCAGCCGCTGCGGCTCTTCGTTCCAGAATCCGTCGGGGTTCTGGGCCTTCAGTTCGAAGGTGTAGTGCCCGGCGGGCAGGTGTGCGTAGTTGGCGCTGCGGCGGTTTTCGACATAATTCCACTCCTCGTCGATCTCGCCGCCGTAGAGCCGGTAGGCGTAGCTGACCTTCTCCGGCGAAAGGAACGTCACGGCTTCGTAGTTGATGTCGATGTTGCGCTGTTTGTGGTTGAGGACGATGCGTTTGGTGTCGTTCAGCGGTTTGGTGAGGACTTTGCCTTCCGAGGGGTGCTGGACGATGCTGTTGATCCTGATTTCGGTCAGTACCAGCGGCACGGGCGACTTGGTGATTTTGGGGATGACGCGGCCCGGCGCGAACTGCGCCAGTCCGGTGTTGCCGCCGAAGTAGATCATCGCCGACGTGTTGAGCGAACAGTGGGGGTAGAACTGCTGGGTCTGGAGCCTGTCGGACTGGAAGTAGGTGGTGACCCGCTCCGTCGAGGCCGTGATGAGCGAAAGTCCGTAGGAGGTGGCGACCCAGGTGTTGCCCTGGGGGTCCTGTGTAATGCCGGCGATCTCGTTGCTCGCGAATCCGTCCCGGAGCGTGTAGCTTCGGAATCCCTGCTGCGGGTGGTAGCGCAGCAGTCCTACCGAGCGCGTACCGATCCAGAGCGAACCGTCTTTGCCGCAATAGAGGCAGGTGGGGCGGCGCAGGGCTGTGGCGATCATGCTGTCGGCCGTTTCGATACAGGGCCGGGCGTCGAATTGCCGGGTATCGACGGTGTAGATACCCTGTCCGGACACGGCGGCCAGCATCGTGGAGTCGTCGAGCCGCACGACATCCTGCACGTCGCACTCTTTGAACCCGGCTTCCTGTAGCCGGGTCCCTTCCCAGAAGACGAGTCCCGAACGCGTGGCGGCCCATACCCTCCGGCGGGCGTCTTCGCAGAATCGGTTGACAAGGACCCGGTCGGGCAGCAGCGTGTGGCTGCGGATGTTTACGAGTTCTGTGGTGCACACCGCGATCCGGTCGTCGATGTTGGCCCACAGCCGCCCGGATGAGTCGTAATGGAGCGCCGTGATGCCGTTGCTTCCGAGTTGCTGCATGAGCGGGCTGTTCTCCGTCGTATGCCACCGTGTTGCGTATTCCCGGTTGTTGTAGCCCAGCAGGCCTTTGTAGTGGCTGCCGATCCAGAGTGTCCCGTTTTCCCCGATCGTGATGGCGTTGATGTATTTGCCCAGCGTCTGCTTGCCGAGGCGCGCCATCTGCGAGAAGTTCTTTTTGTAGGCAAAGCGCACCGAATATCCGCGGTCGGCCGTACCGACCCAGACGTTTCCTTCGCGGTCGCAGAACCCGCAACTGAAATCGCTCGTATAGTTGAGTTTGTAGAACCGGTTTACGACGTTGTGGTCGAAGACGTGGTTCGAAAGGTCGATTGCATGGAGGTTGTCGCCCTGTGTGCCGATGTAAATGGTGGCGTCGTCCGCCGGGGTCAGCATCGTGACGTTGAATTCGGCTGCATGGGACAGACACCGCAGCAGCCGGGGGTCGGTCGTGGGGCGTCCTGTCGCGGGGTCGAGGACTACGATGCCCTGTTCCGTGCCGAACCAGATACGGCCTTGTCGGTCGCAGCATCCGCAACGGAACTTTGCCGGGCGTGCGAGGACCACCGAGTCGCAGAGGCCCAGTTTCCGGTCGTATTTGAAGACGTTCTGTCCATCGGCGCTTCCGCCCCAGAAATAACCCTGCAGGTCGGCTTCCAGCACCAGGGGACGGTGGTAAGGCGAATCCTTCCGGGCCAGTATCGTGCGGCTGGCGGCGTCGAAGAGCACCATGCCCGCAGGTCCCGAACAGACGATCTGCGGACCGCTGCGGGTGATGTGGTGCAGTCCGCGTTCCGTCAGCAGGCGCTCGAAGTTGTCGTACAGCGGGTTGTAGATGCAGATGCCGCCTGCTGTGGCGATCCAGAGCGTGCCGTCGTCGTCGGTGCGGATGTCGTGGACCCGGTTGGCGGGGAGCGATGCCGGATCGTCCGGCTCGCTCTGGTAGTAATAATAGGTCTGTCCGTTGTAGCGGCAAAGTCCGTTGTCGGTTGCGATCCAGATGTAGCCGACCTTGTCCTGCGCAAAATTGCGAATCGTCAGGTTCGGCAGGTGTTGTACAGCCTGCGGGTCTGCGGAGACGCCCCCGCAAATGCAGAGAAGCAGCGCCAGCAGGAGCAGGCGTCCGCTGGTCGGGGCAGGTATCTTGTCGGATAGGTGTCGGTTCATGGGGCCAGTAGCTTGGGAAGGGCTATAACAAATGTAGGGACTTTTTCGGGTATAAATGGTATACTGAAGTTGTTATTTTCCGATGTCGGACCGTGTGTCGTAAAACCGGGGAGCGCCGCGATTCCGGCAGTTTGGAGCTTCGTACAAAGAAAGGTATTCCCCGGGGTTTATTTTTGTCTGCCCGTGTCAAAATTTTGTCTTTCCGTTCAGGCGTAGTCGGCCGCGGCGCCGGGGTGTATGTCCGCGGTATTAGTGAAAAACCGGCTCCGGACGGCGTTGTACCCCCGATAAAGGCGTACGCATGTGGCCCTTTCGGTAGTCCCGGAGAGGATCGCGGGCGGCTTTCCGGGTCCTTTGCGCAGGCTTGCCGATGCCGCATTTTAATTTTATTTTTGCTCGGAACAACAACCTAAATTCTACAATTCAACGCATTATGAACCCCTTCAAATTTAACCTTTTCACCGCTTTGTTTCCGGTTTTTGCACCGATCCTCTTCGGGGCCTGTTCCGGAGACGACGGGATTGCGCCCGAAGCCGACGAACTGCGTGTTTCGGGAGTCGAACAGGAGTTCACCATTGCAGCTTCGGATGTGGCGCAAATCTCCTTCACGGTCGAAAGCAACCGGGCGTGGGAACTCGTGAAGTCCGGTCTGGAATGGGCTGAAGTCAGCCCTGCCAGCGGAGCAGCAGGCATTCCGGTGCAGGTGAAGATTACTCCTTATTCCAATATCGGCGACCTGCGTACGGGCACAATCGCCGTCCGAGCCGGATCGCAGGAGCACACCATTACGATTCATCAGCAGCCCTCGTCCGACAGCCCTTCGATCGTCATCGAAGGACTGACCGACGGGAGCATCGTCTACGATGCCGAGGGTATGCCTCAGAGTTTTCGGGTCAACGCCAATGTAGCCTGGGAAGCCGTGACGGAGAATCTCGACTGGCTTACCGTCGCACCTTCGAAAGGCAGCGGCGGTACGACCGTGCGCGTCGTAGTCACTCCCGAAGAGAATGACGGCCCGGAACGGAGCGGCACGCTGATCATCAAAGCCGCCGCCGCCGAACGGCGCATCCCCGTCAGCCAGCAGCACAAACCGCAGAGCCCTGTTATCGCTATCGACGGATTGGCCGATAATTACGTGCGCCTTACTGCCGGAGACGCTCCGGTCCGTTTCCGCGTGAAATCCAACTATGCCTGGACCGTCGACCGTACGGGTAGCCCCGACTGGATTGCGATCACACCCGATGGGGGTGCGGCGGGCGAGACGGTGACCGTCGAGGTGAAACCCGGATCCAATACGGGTGATTCGCGCAAGGGGCGTTTCTCGATCACCGCCGTCGGGATAGAAGGCGCTGCCACCGAGACGTTGTCCGTCGTGCAGGCTCCTGCGGCGGGCTGCGGCTGGGTGCTTTTCGAAGATGATTTCGCGTGGGCGACGACGCCTACGGATGCGATGTTCAACGTCGCTGCGATGGATCAGGGCGCTGGAATACTCCTCACCAACCTCTATCCTCCGGTGTCGAGCGTGATAACCGACCCGCTCGGTACGGGTTGCGAGATCATGCGGGGATACACGCGCGGCGGATGCCTGAAATTCGGCACGGCGAATTCGCTGGGTCGCTTCACGACCCCTGTATTCGCCGAAATCGAGACGAAAATGGACCTGACGGTAACCTTCCGGGCGCTGACCATGCGCGATTACGAGGCTGTGCTGGAAGTCTATTGTGACCAGGGAACGTACGATGCGATGGATTTCAAACGGGTCCCCGTGGGCCGCAAGTGGGCCGAAGATCCGTTTCAGGATTGGTACGACGTAACGCTGAACATTACGGGCGCCACGCGCGGCTGCCGCCTGCACATCCGTTCGGAGAGCGAGACCGACTGCTGCTGGTATCTGGACGACGTACGGGTCACCTCCCTGCGCAGCGATGCCGTGCCGGGCATCGTCATGGAACCGACGCGACAGATTATTTGCGTGACCCGAAGTGCCGCGGCAGCTTCCGACGGTACGTTCGAGATAGACGTGAACTGCAATACGGAAGTTTCGGTGGAGATGCCGTCGTGGGTTTCGCAACTCTCTGCAACTTCCGTCGCCTTCGGGTCGGGACAGCGTGTTACCTATAAATTCCGGGCTTCGGAAAACACCACGGGTGAAAAGCGTGTGGGCCTTGTTCGGTTCTTCAATGCCGCCGAGGGGCTTTCTTCCGAAGCCGAGGTGGTGCAGGCCGTGCACGGTCAGTCGGTTACCCGGGTTCAGTGGTGGCTGGGGGCCGATTACCTCTCCGACTACGAATCGACCTGGGTGTCGGAGCACCATGTCGCCGCCGAGCGCGGAGGCTCTTCCGCTCGTCTCTCCTATGTCGCGGGCGGCGTCTCGGAGACCAGTCCGAAATGGACGTTAACCGGTAAGGCGCCCGTGTCGTGTCCCAATGTCACCTATGCTTGGACCGGCGATTACTGGCTCTTCGAAGCGCCGCTCGACGGCCTTACGGCCGGGGTGCGCGTGAAGCTTGACTTCGTCATGATCTTCGGGAACAAGTGTCCCAAATACTGGATGCTCGAATACGAGGACGGCGGCGCCTGGAAACCCGCCCGGAGCGTCGAAACCGCTGTGGTCGAGGACGGTTCGGAACTCTCCTACAATATGGCTTTCGTACAGGACGCGTACAGCGTCGTTTCCCAGGACGTTGCGCTCTCTGCCCCGGCGCCGGACGGCGTGGCACGTTTCCGCATGCGCTGCATGTCGGGAATCATGACGCAGGGAGCCGCGGCGAGCAAACCCCAGAATACGGGCATGCGTATTGTCAATGTCGACGGCGACGGAACGGAACGCCAGCCTTCGGTATCGCTCATGGAGTAATTTCAACGAAAAATGCACATTATGAAACGCGTCGAAAATTTCAGTTCGTTCTTTTCCCGGAAAATAGCCCTCTTTGCGATCCTGTCCGTTTTGCTGGCCAGTGTCGCCTGTGAGCGGGACAATACCCGCGAAATCCGGCCTCCTGCGGCCGAAACCGTTTGGATTACAGGCGTCCAGTTGCCCGCCGACGAGGTCGTGGCAGCCGTGGGCGAGACTTTCGAAGTCCGTGGGCAGGGCTTCGGCGATAAGGATGTTTTTCAACTGGTCGTCGAAGGCGGCAGTACGAAGAAAGCCTATTTCCTGCCGATGGAGGCTGCTGCCGACAAAGCCGTGGTGACAATCCCGCAGGGCCTGCCCGACGGAACCTATGCCGCCGTCGTGCGGCGGGCCGAGCAGGAACAGCGGCTCGGACAGTTGAGTGTCCGTATTCGCAATGTGGACGTGCAGGAGGAACTGCCTGACATTGCCGGAATGAATGTGAAAGGTGTTGTGCGCGACAAGAACGGGAATCCGCTGTCCGGTGTGGCGGTTTCCGACGGCGTCGAAATCGTGACTACCGACGAAGAGGGGCGTTACTATTTCTATTCGGACAAATCGCTGGGCAGGGTGTTCATTTCGCTGCCTTCGGGGTATATGCCCGAAACGGTGATGAACATTCCGCAGATTTCGCGCCGGTTCATGGCGACGAACCTTTCGGTCGAGCAGTTCGATTTCACGCTTCGGCCCGTGAATAACGACCGCTGCGTACTGATCGCCTCCACCGACTACCACCTGGCGCGCCGCAACAACGACCTGGAACAGTTCCGCGATTTTGTCAACGATGTCAACCGCTTAATCCTGACCGAACAGCGTCCGGTCTATGTATTGACGATGGGTGATCTGGCGTGGGACGAGTACTGGTATAAGAATTACTTTACGCTCAGCGATTTCATCACCGAGATGAAGGATCTCAATACGGTCGCCTTCCATTGCATCGGCAACCACGACCACGATCCCTATTACACCGAGGACCTGGCCGCCACGCGGCAATGGCGCGACCTGGTGATGCCGGCCTATTATTCGTTCAACATCGGAAAGTCCCATTTCGTCTGCCTCGACGATATCGTCTACGTCAACAACGGCGGGGCTGTGGGAACGATCGGGGACAAGAGCTATCATAATTACGTTTCCGAGGACCAGATCGCGTGGCTGAAAAAGGATTTGGCGCTCGTCGAAGACAAGGCCGCTCCGCTGTTCATCATGATGCACGCGCCGCTGGCTTATCCCAACGCCTCGTTCGGCAATACATTTTACGACGAAGCGCATGCGCGGGAGCTGCTGGCCTGTTTCGAAGGGTTTTCGGAGGTTCACGTGCTCACGGGACACAGCCACGACAACCGTAACTGCCAGCTTACGGATGCTGTCATGGACCACAATACGGGCGCAGTCTGCGCCTGCTGGTGGTGGTCGGATGGCTATTCGGGCCGTCATATCTGCAAAGACGGTACGCCGGGCGGATATGCGGTCTACGAGTTGGAGGACCGTGACCTGACGTGGTATTACAAGGGGACGGGAATCAGCCGGGACGTGCAGTTCCGCACCTACGACATGAATAAGCTTTGGCTCGATCCCGAAACCTATCTGGACGACCGGACCATCACGGTCGACGGCACTCCCGTTACGATCCGCGACTGGTTTTCGCAGCAGGCCTACGGGCAGTCTTTCAACAGGCTGCGCAGTGATAACTGCGTGTATATCAACTGCTGGAACTGGGATCCGGAGTGGAAGATCGAAGTGGTCGAAGAGGGGCGCGGCAGCCTTGCCGTGAAGCGGCTCTGGGAATACGATCCCCTGCACCTGATCACGTATGTGATTCCGCGCCTGAACAAGGGCAGCAGGCCCTCGTTCACGGCCAACAAGATGGGACACCTGTTCAGCGTACAGGCATCGGACCCGTCGTCGACGCTCCATATCACCGTAACGGACCGTTTCGGCAGGGTGTATACCGAAACGATGAAACGTCCGAAGAACTTCAACGTCTATATCGAATAGCGGATTGCGTTATTCGCCGTTCACGAAACCGAGGATTGCCCGGGCGGCCGTCTCCGGCTCCTCCAGAAATCCCATGTGCCCCGCATGTTCGAGCCATACGACTCGGGCCTGCGGGTGCTCTTTTACCATCTTCTCGGCCGCCTCGACCGGGATATAGCCGTCCTTGCGTCCGAGGATGAAGAGTTGGGGAACCTTCGAGGCGCGCAGCATCTCGTTCCGGTCCTTGCGGGCGATCATGCCGTTGAGCAGGGCTACGATGCCTTCGTCTTCGGTGACGGCAACCTGTTCGACGAGGTCTTCGATGTAATCTTTCATGCGGGCACGGTTGTCCTCGGCAAATCCTGCTTCGGGAGCCACACGAGCCAGCGTATCTTTCTTCCCCGCCTTCACGAGCGCGATTTCGCGGCGGCGGTTTTCGGCCTTTTCCGGGGTGTCGGCATTGGGTGTCGAACTGAGCAGCACCACGCCGTCGAGCATCTCGGGATGGCGTTCGCAGAAAGCCAGAGCCACATAACCGCCCATCGAGTGTCCCACGAGCGTGCAGCGTGCGATTCCCAGTGCCCGCAGGGCGTCGGCCACCGTGTCGGCCAGGAACTCCATCGAATGCTCCTCGCCCTCCACGACCGAAATGCCGTGACCGGGCAGGTCGAGCGTTACCACGCGGACCTCTTTGTAGAGATAGGGTACGAAATCCTCCCAGACGAGCATCGATTCGAGGTATCCGTGCAGGAGCACTACGCACTTGTCCCCTTTCTGGGAGTCACAGATGTGCAGGGCGGTGGGGCCCGCCATGATAAATTTTTCGATCATTGAAACTGAATTTATTCCTCCTCCTCGTCGAGGTAATCGAGAACGGATTCGCGTTTGAGGGGGAATATCGGTTCCTCTTCGTCCTCCTCGTCGATGCTGCTGTACAGCGAGTGGCGCTCCTTGCCGCTTTTGCGGATCGGGTCGAGGCGTTTGGCTTTCCGAAGTTCGTCCGCGTCGTGTTCGCGAATTCCCTTTTGTGTTTTCATGGGGAAATAAAAGGTTGATTTTAGAAATTTTCGCTGTCGAACATCCCTTCGAAAACGCGGCGTGCCGGTCCTGTCAGGCGTATGTCCGTATAGGTTTGTGTTCCCTGCTCATGCGAAAACCGTACCGCAAGCGCTCCTCCGGGTACGGTAATCCGGAAATCGGTCGTCAGCGGCTGGTGAGCGAAGGCAGTTACGATGGCTGCCGCAGTGGCTCCCGTGCCGCAGGCAAGGGTCTCGTTCTCTACACCGCGTTCGTAGGTGCGCATGCGGATCGCGCCGTCGCCCGCAACCTGTACGAAATTGACGTTCGTACCCTGCGGGAAGCGTGCCGTATCGTGGCGGATGGCCCGCCCGCGGCCGATTACGTCGGTCGCTTCGAGGTCGTCGACAAATTCCACATAATGCGGAACGCCCGTGTTGAGGAACCACCAGCCGTCGCCCGTGCGGATTTCCCGTACGGCGATCATGCCCAGTTCGATCTCGCCCGACATGCCTTTAACGCGGCAGATACGGGCCGTGTGAAGCCCGTCTGCGGCGTCGAAGAATTTGGTTTCTCCGCCGATGCCCCGGTGTTCGGCGAACAGCGCGAAACAACGCGCCCCGTTGCCGCACATCTCGCCTTCCGATCCGTCGGCGTTGTAGTAGCGCATCGAGCAGTCGATCTCTGCGCTGCGCGCAAGGGTCATCAGTCCGTCGGCCCCGATGCCGAAATGACGGTCGCACAGGGCTGCGATCAGTTCCGCACGGGGCGTGAAGCCGCCTTCGCGGTTGTCGATCAGGATGAAGTCGTTGCCTGCACCCTCGTATTTTGCAAATGCCGTCTGCACTTTTTATCGGTAAAGGTCGTGTTGTCCTATCCGGGAGATAGGTGGTATATCCTTGGCAAAAATAGTAAAACTTCTAAAAGTTTTGCTAATTTTGTGACAAAATATCCGCCAAAGTTCGCAACGGCAGGCGGTTGTGTTATTTTTACAACAGGATTCAAAAATATTCCTTTATGAAAAGTGTGCTTTTCAAGCATCGTTCGATACGTAAATTCCGCCCGACGCCCATTCCCGAAGAGGTGTTGCATGAATGCCTCGAAGCTGCTTCGCGCGCCTCGACGTGCGGCAACATGCAGCTCTATTCGCTGGTGGTGACCCGCGATGAGGCGTTGCGCGAGAAACTCTCGCCATGCCATTTCAACCAGCCGATGGTCCGCCAGGCGCCCTGCGTGGTGACTGTCTGCGCCGATGTGCACCGCTTCACGATGTGGTGCGAGCAGCGCGACGCCGATCCGGCCTACGACAATTTCGCATGGTTCCTCAACGCTTCGGCCGACGCCCTGCTGGCGGCGCAGAACCTCTGCGTCGAGGCCGAAATGCACGGACTGGGTATCTGCATCCTGGGAACGACGATCTACACGGCGGGCGACATTTCGCGGATACTGGAACTTCCGAAGGGTGTCATTCCGCTCACCACCGTCGTCATGGGTTACCCCGACGAGTCGCCCGAGCTGACCGACCGCCTGCCGCTGGAGGCTGTGGTCCACTACGAGAAATACACCGATTATACGGCTGCCGAAATCGACGAACTGTGGGCTGAGCGCGAAGAGTCGGAACTCACGAAACGCCTGCTTGCCGAGAACGACCTGCCGAACCTGGCGAAGGTCTTCACCGAGCGCCGTTACGTGCGTAAGGACAACCTCGCTATTTCGCAGTCGTATTTCGCGCTGCTGAAAGAGAAGGGATTCTTCAACAACTGACGGGGTGCAGGGATGGTATCGCATATTCGCCGCCGTGCTGCTGGGCCTCCTCTGCTCGGCTTGCAGCGTCACGCGCCACATCCCCGAAGGGCAATATTTCCTGCAAAAGGTAAAGATCGAGGACGACAAGTCCACGCCCCGCAAGGAGCGCATCACGGCTTACGACATGGAGAAGTACGTGCGGCAAACGCCCAACAAACGTTTCCTCGGGACGAATTTCTATGTCTGGCTCTACGAGCAGGCCAACCCTGCAAAGGATAACCGCTGGAACAACTGGAAGCGCAAGATCGGGCAGGCGCCCGTGACGCTGGACATGGGGCTGACCGAGAAGAGCGCCGAAAACCTGAAGGTCTACATGGACTCGAAGGGATTCTTCTCCTCGCAGGCGACCTACCAGGTCGACACCACTTCGCGCCGCAAGCGGGCGACGGTCACATTCCGGACGCAACAGGGCGAACCCTACCGCATCGACTCGATTTCCTACGAATTCCAGGACAAGTTCCTCGAACAGATCGTGCTGCCCGATACCGTACATACGCTGTTGCACACGGGCGACATTTACGATGTGTCGGTGCTCGATGCCGAGCGGGAACGTATCACCGCTTACCTCAAGGAGCGGGGATACTACAACTTCTCGGTCAACAACATCTATTACAGCGCCCGGATGTTCGAGCAGGAGCGGCTGATCGATCTGCGGCTGGTCGTCAAACAATATCTTACGGGCTACAACGAACGCGGACAGGCCGTCATGGATAACAACATGGTCTACCGTATCGACCGGATCAATATCTTCGCCAATTACGACCCTACGGTCGCCCGGACCGATACGACGCTGCTTTCACGGCTCGATACGGTCTACTACCGCGGTCTGAACATCATCTACGAAAAACGGCCCAACCTGCGTCCCTCGGTGCTCCGGCAGGCCGTGCCGCTCTATCCCAACTACGTCTACAACTCGGCGCAGGTCAACCGCGCTTACTCCGACCTGATGGCGCTGGGCTATTTCAAGAGCGCCAAAATCGCCTTCGAGGAGCAACCCCAGACGACCGATGTCACCAATATCGTCTCCTTCATCGGCGCTTCGGCCGATTCGACACAGACGCTCTATACCCGAGAAGGCTACCTGACATGCAATATCCTCTGTACCCCGACGCTCAAACAGAGCGTCAAGGTCGACCTCGAAGGAAGCACTACGTCGAGTTTCTACGGTCTGAAGGCCACCGTCGGCTACCAGAACCGCAACATCTTCCGCGGCGCCGAATCGTTCGATGTCTCCTTCACGGCGGGTTACGAGTTCATGAAAGCGCCCGACGCCAAACGCAAGCGGGCCACGGAGTTCGGCGTCACGACCGGACTGACCTTCCCGCGTTTCCTCGTGCCCTGGCGTACGGGGCGGTTCCGTACGGTGAACCAGCCGAAAACGAAAATCGAACTGTCCGTCAATTTCCAGGATAGGCCTTATTACGCCCGTACGCTTTCGAGTGCCGGCATCACCTACATGTGGACCAACAACCGCTATTCGACGTTCTCGCTGCGGCCGGTCGACATCAATGTGATCGACATGACGCGGCCGGTCGATCCGGAGTTTTTGGGCGAGACCTCCAACAAGTACCTGATAAACAGTTTTAAAACCCAGTTCATCGGCGGCCTTTCGTTCGGTTACGGTTACAACAACCAGCGCAAGAACCTCGGCGGGAACGCCACGAACATCCGCTTCAACGCCGAGACTGCGGGCAACCTGATCGATGCCGTCGAGCATCTGTTTTTCTCTCCGGCCCGCAATAAGGATTACTATACGATTTTCGGCATCCAGTATTCGCAGTATTTCCGTACCGACCTCAGCCTGAGCCGTAAAATCATGCTCGGCGATGTCTCGGCGCTGGTGGGACGGCTCTACGGCGGTGTGGCGATGGCTTACGGAAACTCAACGTCCGTGCCTTTCGACCGTCAGTTCTACTGCGGCGGCAGCAACGGCATGCGCGGCTGGACGCCCCGAACCTTGGGGCAGGGGTCGGTGGCCAATCCCCACAACGACTTCCCGGTCCAGACGGGCGACATGAAACTGGAAGCCAACCTCGAACTGCGTTTCCCGATCTGGGGAATGATTCACGGTGCGACCTTCTTCGACCTGGGCAATATCTGGTATATCCGGCGCTATTCGGGGGAGTCCGAAGATTCGGTTTTCCATTTCGACAGTTTCTACAAACAGTTGGGATTCAATACGGGTCTCGGCCTGCGTTTCGATATCAAATTCGCCGTGCTGCGCCTCGACTGGGGTATTCAGTTGCACAACCCCAACAACCCCGTGGGCGAACGGTGGATTCACGATTTCAGGTGGAAGAATACGGCCCTCAATTTCGGCGTCGGCTACCCGTTTTAATTTTTCAGGGCCCGTTTCGGGCTTTCTTCTTTTACCACGAACGGGAAATACATTTATTGCTTTGCCTTGTACTGCGACGGCGACATGCCGGTATTGCGTTTGAAGTAGCTCCCGAAGAACGATTGGTTGGGAAAATTCAGGTAATAGGCGATCTCCTGTACGCTCATGTTCGAATATTTGAGCAGTGTCTTGGCTTCGAGAACCACGTAGCTGTCGATCCATTCTGACACCGATTTGCCGCTGATGCGTTTGATCAGCGTGGTGAGGTATTTGGGCGTGATGCACAACTGCCGGGCATAGAATCCCACGCTGCGCTCGTGGATATAGTGTTCGCCGAGTAACTGGGTGAACTGCTTGAAATACTCCTCCGCACGATTGTGCACCGGGTTGTCTACCTCGGGGTGTTCGGCAAGGTAATGGTTCAGGATGTCGCCTACTTTGTAGATTGTCGCGGCAATCAGTCCGCCGATAATATCCTGCGAAAAATCCGTCTCCGGATTTCGGAGTTCCTGCTCGACCATCGCGATGAAACTGCGGAGTGCGTGGCTTTCCGTGGGGGTGAGTTCCAGGCAGGGATGCATTGCGAATTGCAGGAAGAGCGGCATCATGCGTTTGGTGTCGATATTGATACGCCCCAGCAACTCCGGTGAGATCACGATGACGTGGGCCCGAAACTGGTTGTTGGATTGTATCTGCAGGATGTTTTTGGGCCCGAAGAGAAACAGCGAATCCTTTTTGAGGCGGTATTCCTGGAGATTGAGTGTTCCGGTGTTTTCGCCCTGCGTACCCACGCCGATGACAAAGGCGTCGATACGGCTCGGGAACCGGAAGGCCTGCATTTCCGATTCGCTGTTGGCTGCGATACATTCGCCCATTACCCCCGGGCGACTTTCGCCTCCGGCCATCGTGACCAGTTCGTTCAGGGTGAAGTTGGATATGGGCATTTCCTGGGGTGTCTTGTTCATTTTATTCTTGAATTTGGACAAATGTAATAATAATCTGTAATGAAATATTCAATAAGTTCGATTATGCGACTTTTTGAACAGTACAACCTCCATTTCGACCTGGAACACCTCTAAATAAAAACGCCGACTCATTCGAGTCGGCGTTTTTATCGCTCTGCGGAAAGATTCCGCGAGATGGCTTGATTATTTGGCGGCAGGTGCTGCTGCGGGAGCGTCGGTGATGCCCAGCTCCTTCTTCACAGCGGGTGCAACGTCGGTCAGCGTAGCTTCGTCGAAGTACGCCAGCGAACCCGTCGAAGTGTCGAATACAACGGTGAATCCACCGGCTGCCGATACTTTGTCGATTGCGCCTTTTGCTTTGTCGATGATCGGGGCGAGCAGTTCGTTCTGCTTCTTCTGGTAGTCTTGCTGTGCACGCTCCTGGAACTCACGGGTGCGGTTCTGCATATCCTCCAGTTCCTTCTGCTTCATCTCCTTGATTGCGTCGCTGTAAGTGTTGAAATTCTTTTGGAAATCCTGCAGTTTGGTGTTGAACTCGACGTTCATCGTCTCGATGTTGTCCGACAACTCCTTGGCGAAGGTGTCCATGTTCTCCTGCATCGTTTTAGTCTCGGGCATCGCCATGATGATCTCCTGGGTATTGATGCGTCCGAATTTCTGAGCGAAGAGCGACGTGGAGCCCATCACCAGCACAACCGCAAGGGTTAGTTTAATTGCTTTTTTCATACAGTTTTATCAGTTAATGTTTTGATGTCGCTTATTTCTTGAGTGCGTCGATCACCTGCTGCGTCCGCTCCACCGAAGGATTGGTGTAGAGCAGCGTGGGGTTGTTCGCCGAGTCGAGAACCAGGTCGGCTCCCGCCTGCTTGGCATAGGCCTCGATCGCGGCGAAGACCTTCTTCTGGATCGGGCTGATCATCTCGATCCGCTTTTTCATCAGGGTTCCGTCCTGTCCGAACAGGCTTTCCTGATACTCTTGAGCCTCTTTTTCCTTAGTCAGGATGGCATTCTCACGCACCTGGCGCGCTGCCGACGAAAGCGTGGTTTTCTGGTTTACGTAATTGTTGTAGAGTGCTTCGACTTCGGCAAACTTGGCGTCTACCTGATCCTGGTACTGCTTGGCGAGTTTGTCCAGGTCGGAAATCGCCGTATTGTAGGCGTCGATCGATTTGAAAACTTTCTCGCTGTTGACGATTATGTAGTTCTGTGCTGCGAGGGTTCCTGCCGTCAGAACGAATGCCGCAATTAAAATCAGCCGTTTCATAATCCTTTGTTTTAAAGTTAATATTCCTTCCGGTTTCCCGGATTTTTGCTATAAATATAACTCTTTTCTTTCAAATATATTGCCATCGCCGCCTTAATTTACGTTCCTTCAGGCGAAGGGAATTCCAACCGGGCTGTCGCTGGTGACGTGCAATCCGGGGTTTGGCTTAGAATTGTTGTCCGAGCACAAAGTGGAACTGGCTGCCGCTCTTGGTCGAGGAGTTGGCCGGAGCGTCGAATCCGTAACCCCAGTCGATGCCGAGCATACCCACCACGGGAAGATAGAGGCGGACGCCGAAGCCGGCCGAACGCTTGATCTTGAAGGGCGAGAACTTTTTCCACGAGTCGAACGCATTACCGCCTTCGAGGAATCCGAGCACGTAAATCTGCGACGAGGGTTTGAGGATGATCGGGTAACGCAGCTCGGCGGTGTATTTGTTGTAGCCGCGCGAGTAGTTGTTCGAAGGATCGAGCGCTCCGTCCTCGTAACCGCGCATCGAGATGATGTCGATACCGTAAATATTATATCCCGACATACCGTCGCCGCCGACCTCGTAACGCTCGAAAGGCGAAACCTTATACTTGTTGTAGGCGCCCAGGTAGCCCATTTCAGCCTTGAGCATCAGCACGAGGTTCGAGTTCCTCAGGAAGGACTGGAACCATTGTGCCTTGAACGCCCATTTATGGAATTCGACCCAGCGGTAACGCTCCTGGTTGGCCCGGTCGGCCTCGGCGGTCGTCGAATTGGAACTGTTGGCGATCTGCTCCAGTTTCTTGTAATCCTTGCCGTCCCAGAGCGAGTAGGGGAGCGTGGCCTGCACCGAGGCGCTGAATTCCGAACCGCGGCGCGGGTAGATCGGCTGGTCGACCGAACTACGGGCGAACACCAGTTTGAGCGATGCCAGGTTGGCTGCACCGTTCGTCATCACGAACGACGACCAGTTTTTCAGTGCGTAGCGTTCGTAGCTGGCTTCGGCGTAGAATGTGAAGTAGGGGTCGGGCCAGTTCAGACGCTTGCCCAGGCCGGCTGCGACGCCGTAGGTCCGGAAATACTGCGTCGAGGTCTGCCATACGTAGTAGGCGTTGTTCTGCTCCGAGAAGTGTGCCGAGAGGGTGAACGAGTTGGGTTTCTTACCGCCCATCCAGGGGTCGGTGAAACTGAAGGCGAAGGCCTTGTAGTAAGTACCGTTGGTCTGCGCCGAGAGTGAGAGCCGCTGGTTCTGGCCCATCGGGTAGGGGCGCCATGCGCCCTTTTTGAAGGTGTTCTTGATCGAAAGGTTGTTCAGCGTGATGCCCACCGAACCCACGAAGGTTCCCGAGCCCCAGCCGCCGGCGATGTTGAACTGGTCAGAAGCCTGCTCCTCGAGGGGCCAGTTGACGTTTACCAGTTCGTTCGAAACGGGTTTGATGTCGGGCATGATCGCCTCGGGGTTGAAGTGTCCCATCGAACCCAGCAGGCGGATGGTACGCATCAGCAGTGCACGGTTGTAGAGTTCGCCCGGGCGGGTATCCAGCTCGCGGCGGATCACTTCGTCGTCGACGCGCTGGTTGCCCGTGATGCCGACTTCGTTGATGGTGAACTGTTTACCCTCGAAGACTTTGACTTCGATGTCGATCGAGTCGGGGGCGATGATCGTCTCCGCGGGTTCGATCTGCGACATCAGGTAGCCTTCGTTCTGGTAGAGCGACGACACGGACGAAGCCTCGGGGTCGGTCTCCTTGCCGATACCCAACTGTTTATGCATCGTCTTTTTATCGTAGATGTCGCCTTTGCTGACGCCGAACATCCGTTGCAGGTCCTCGGTCTGGTAGACCGAGTTGCCTACCCACGACACGTTGCGGATGTAGTATTTGTTGCCTTCCGACACTTCGAGGTCGATCCCCAGGCGTTTTTCGTTGATCGGGTAGATCGAGTCGCGCACGATCGTGGCGTTACGGTAACCGCGCGAGTTGTAGAAGTCGATCAGCAACTCCTTGTCGGTTTCGTAGTCGTTCTCGTTGAGTTTCGTACCCTTGAAGAAGTTGATCGACTTCTGGTGGGTCTTTTTGAACGTGCGGCGCAGCCGCTTGTCCTTGAACTGCTCGTTGCCGATAAAGTTGATCTTGCCGATCTTCACCTTGTCCTTGCGGTCGATCAGGAAGGTAACCGTTACGGCCTGTCCCGGACGCAGCGTATCGTTGTCGATGCGCACGTCCACCTCCGTGTTGCGGAAGCCCTTTTCTGCCCAGTAGTTATGGATGAGTTTTTTGTTCTTGTCGATGACATAGTCCGAAAGTTCGCTGCCCCGCTTGAGCTTGAGTTTCTCCAGCAGGTCTTTCTTCTTGCCCTTCGAGATGCCCTCGAACTCCCAGTTGTAGACGCGGGGACGCTCCTTGAGGAATACCTCCAGGTCGAGGCTGTCGCCCTCGATCTCGGCGCCGATCTTCACGTCCGAAAAGAACCGCTGGCTCCAGAGCCGCGAAATGGCGTTGGAGATGAAGTTGCTCGGCAGGTAGACCGAATCGCCTTCGATCAGTCCGGCCGACGACTTGAGAATGTCGGGGTTGAGGTATTGCACGCCGTGGACACCGACGTTGCGGATGTAGTAGAGCCTGGGTGCACCCTCGTTCTTGAACATCGGGGCATCTTCTGAAATCGCAGGCTTCGGAGCCGCCGTCGTATCCTGCGGATTCTGCTCCTGGGCGAATATATTCGAGCAGCATAGCACAAGGGCCGCTGCTGCCGTGAATATCTTACCGGAATAATTCATCTATTTAAATCTAATCTAAGGTCATTTATTTTACCAGCCCGAAGCGGCGTTCGCGTCGTGCGTATTCCTCCATTGCGCGGTCGAATTCCTCTTCCGTGAAATCGGGCCACAGTACTTCGGGAAACCAAAGTTCGGCATAGGACGCCTGCCACAGCAGGAAGTTGCTCAGCCGCTGCTCGCCGCTGGTGCGGACGATCAGGTCGGGGTTCGGGTAGGGGGCCGTATCGAGTGCGCTGCTGATCGTACCCTCGGAAATCTCCGACGGGGCGATCTCTCCGGCCTCCACGCGGCGCGCGATTTGCTGCACGGCGTGCGTTATTTCGCTGCGCGACGAGTAGTTGAGCGCCAGGATCAGCGTCAGCGTCCGCCCTCCCGCGGTGCGTTCCTCGGCCTGTGCCAGGTAGCTCTGCACCTTCTCCGAAAAGCGGCTCCGGTCGCCGATCATGCGTACCTCGACGCCCTGGCGGATCAGTTCGGGCGTTTCGTTGATGACGCTTTGGCAGAAAAGTTCCATCAGGGAGTCGACTTCTTCGGCGGGCCGGCCCCAGTTTTCGGTCGAAAAAGCATAAAGCGTCAGGTATTTCACACCCCACCGCGCAGCAGCGCGCAACGATGCCCGCACGGGTTCTACACCCGCCGCATGGCCTTCGTAACGCTCTTTGCCGCGCAACTCGGCCCAGCGGCCGTTGCCGTCCATGATGATGGCGACGTGTTGCGGTATGCGTTTCTGATCGCTCATATTAGGGCACAAATATAGGGAAAAATTCTGTTAACTATGGAAAAATACAATAAATGATTAACTGCGGATGTCGATTCCCCACATCATCTTATTCCGTAACGTGTCGTAAAATGATATATTGTGCGATACGGCCAAAAAAATCGTCTGTTCGGCGCGTTCCACGGTGAACGTTGCGCCGTGTGAAATCGGGTAGGTCCGATTGTCCAGCGTAACGAACGCATCCGACCGGCGGGCATGTACGTTGAGCGTGATGATACTCGTGTCGGGAACCACTACCGGGCGCATCGTGAGGTTGTGGGGCGCGAGGGGCGAAATGATGAGGCACTGGCACGTAGGGGCTACGACGGGGCCTCCGGCGCTGAGCGAGTAGGCGGTCGATCCGGTGGGGGTCGAAACGATCACCCCGTCGCCGTGGTAGGTGGCTACCATCTGGTGGTCTACATAGGTCTCCACCGAGATCATGCCTGCGCCGTGGCGCTGGACGGTGAATTCGTTGAGCGCCAGCTGCGATTCGGGCTGGCGGGCGAATTCGCCCGTGACGCGCAGCATCGAGCGCGGCTCGGTCGAAATGTTTCCGTCGGCGATTTCCCGGAAAATGAGGTTCAGCCCGTCGCTCGGGGCGCTGGTAAGAAAACCCAGGTGGCCGGCGTTGATGCCCATGACGGGAATCGGTGCGCCGCAGAGGCGGTGAACCCCTTCGAGCAGTGTTCCGTCGCCTCCGTAGCAGACCATGACGGTTTCGGCAGGCTGTTTGCCTATGTATCGTCCGTAGACTTTTTCCGGCGGAAGTTTCGTATCCGTGGCCTGCTCGACCAGGGGTGCGAACTCCTCGTTGACGGCGTAATCGAAGCCGAACATCCCGATCGCCTCGATCAGTTGACGTATCTCCTCGGGGGTGTGGGCGATCTGCGAACGGGAAAAAAGTATGATTTTCATCGGCGGAGTTTCGAAAAAATAAGTAACTTTACCACGCCGGAGCGACTCCGGGGCCTTTGCGGCCCGGCAATGCGCCGAGGTTTGGCATATCGCCAGCAAATATAGCGAAATTTATGACAAAGTTAAGTGTTAATATCAATAAGATTGCCGTGGTGCGCAATTCGCGCGGCGGCAATCTGCCCGACGTGGTCCGGACGGCTCTGGACATCGAACGGTTCGGCGCCGACGGCATCACGGTTCACCCGCGCCCCGATGCGCGCCACATCCGCTATGACGACGTGCGCAACCTCAAACGGGTGCTTGCGACCGAACTCAACATCGAGGGCAATCCCATTCCGGGGTTCATCGACCTGGTGCTGGAGGTGGTTCCCGCGCAGGTGACCCTCGTGCCCGACGCGCACGACGCCATCACCTCGAACGCCGGATGGGACACCGTCGCCAACCGTGATTTCCTGACGGGCGTCACGGAGCGTTTCCATGAAAAGGGCATCCGGGTCTCGATCTTCGTGGACCCTGTCCCGGAGATGGTGGCCGGGGCGAAGGCATGCGGCGCTGACCGCGTGGAGCTCTATACCGAAGCCTATGCGCGCGAGTATTCCGACGGCCCGGAACAGGCCGTGGCTCCGTATGTCGCCGCCGCCGAGGAGGCCCGCCGGCAGGGGTTGGGGCTGAATGCCGGTCACGATCTCTCGCTGGAGAACCTGCGCTGGTTCGTCGGCCGCATTCCGTGGACCGATGAGGTGTCGATCGGCCATGCGCTGATCTGCGACGCTCTCTATTACGGATTGGAAAACACCGTGCAGCTCTACCGACGCGAACTTAAAATCTGACGATTATGAAACGCATCCTGATTCTTGCCGCCGCATTGCTTGCCGCAGGTGCGGCCTTTGCGCAGAGTGAATACAACCTCCAGCGGCGCAGCCTTTTCGAAGTCCTTCCGGTGCTTTCGAGCGACATCGTGTTCCTGGGAAATTCGATCACCGACGGCTGCGAGTGGGCCGAGTTGTTCAACAACCGCCACGTCAAGAACCGCGGCATCAGCGCCGACCGCTCGGGCTGGCTGCTCGACCGCCTCGACCCGATTATCGCGGGACATCCCAAGAAACTCTTTCTGATGATCGGAACCAACGACCTGGCCGGCGGCGCTTCGCCAGAACAGATCGTGGCCGACGTGGCCCGGCTGATTGACCGTTTCCAGGCCGAGTCGCGCTGGACCAAAATCTACGTACAGAGCATCCTGCCCGTTAACGGCGAGGCTTTCTCGAAATACAAGGGGCACTACGCGCACAGCCACCTGATCGTGCCGACGAACAAACTGCTCGAAGCCCTGTGCGACGAGAAGGGCGTCACCTACCTTGACGTGTGGGGTGCGCTGGCCGACCACGATGGACGGCTGGACAAGCGTTACACCAACGACGGCCTGCACCTGATGGGCGAAGGCTATGTGGTGTGGCGGGACGCCATCAAGCAACACGTGAGGTAGCCGCGTGCCGTTGTCGAATCCCATATTCCGGCGGATTTCGCGTCTTGCCGACGCCGAGGGTGTGAGGGCCTTCGTCGTCGGAGGCTACGTGCGCGACTACTACCTGCGGCGTCCTTCGACTGACATCGACGTGGTGGTCGTGGGCAGCGGCATTGCGCTTGCCGAAGCGCTCGCGCGTGAACTGAAAGCCAAAGTATCGGTGTTCAAGACTTTCGGGACGGCGATGGTCCGCGCCAAGGGTATTGAGGTCGAATTTGTGGGAGCCCGCAAAGAGTCCTATACGCACGATTCGCGCAAGCCCGAGGTCGAACCCGGAACGCTCGAAGACGACCAGCGGCGGCGCGACTTCACGATCAATGCCATGGCGTGGTCGCTCAACGACGCTACGTTCGGCGAACTGGTCGACCCTTTCGACGGAATGTCCGACCTCGAAGAGTGCATCATCCGCACCCCGTGCGATCCCGATGTCACTTTTTCGGACGATCCCCTGCGTATGATGCGCGCCGTGCGCTTCGCGTCGCAGTTGGGCTTCACCATCGAGGAGGAGACTTTCGAGGCGATCTGCCGCAATGCGCAGCGCATCAAAATCGTTTCGCGCGAACGCATCGCCACCGAACTCAACAAGATCGTCCTTTCGCCGGTTCCCTCGATGGGTTTCGAACTGCTCGAACTGACCGGGCTTCTGAAACTTATTTTCCCCGAGATGCACAACCTCAAAGGGGTGGAGAAACGGGGCAAGCATGCCCATAAGGACAATTTTATCCATACGCTCAAGGTCCTGGACAACGTGGCGCGCCGTTCCGACGACCTGTGGCTGCGTTGGGCCGCCGTGCTGCACGACATCGCCAAGCCGCAGACGAAGGCCTACGACCCCAAGGTGGGCTGGACCTTCCATGGCCACGAAGTGTTGGGCTCGAAAATGGTTCCGGCTGTTTTCCGCCAGTTGAAGCTGCCCCTGAACGAGCACATGAAATTCGTGCAGAAGTTGGTTTTCCTTCATCTGCGGCCCATTATCCTCTCCGAAGACCTCGTGACCGACTCGGCCGTCCGCCGGCTGCTGTTCGAAGCGGGCGACGACGTGGAGGCGCTGATGACCTTGTGCGAAGCGGACATCACCTCGGGTATCGACGCCAAGGTGAAACGCTATCTGGCGAATTTCGAACTGGTGCGCCGTAAAATGAAGGATTTGGAGGAGCGCGACCGTGTCCGCAATTTCCAGCCCCCGATCTCGGGCGAGCTGATCATGGAGACCTACGGCGTCGGGCCGGGCCGTGTGATCGGCGATATCAAGGAGATTCTCAAGAACGCCATTCTCGACGGCGAAATCCCCAACGACTACGATGCGGCCTATGCCCTGATGGAGCGGCTGGCGGCCGAGCGGGGCCTGACCCGGGTGACGCGGTAACGGGGCGCGGTTCCTGTTTCGCGGCGCTACGACCTGTCGGTTTCTTTGGAATCCGGCATTTTAAGTTTCTCGGCCTCCAGTTGGGCCCGCGATTTCGACTTGGTGACGAGCCATACTCCGACGAAGACGCACAGCGCGGCGGCCGCTTTGGTGAACCCGAACGTGTCGAGGCCGATGGCCACCGTGAACAGTACGGCCACGATGGGCTGTACGTAGTTGTACATCGACACGACCGTCGGCCGCAGGTAACGCTGGGCGACGGGGACCATCAGGTAGGAGAAGAAGGTCGCGCCGACCACGACGTAGCCGATTCCGGCCCACGTTTTGGCCGCCAGTCCGGCATAGTCGACCTCGGTCAGCGGGCGGTAGTAGATCACCACGGCGGCCACGGCGGCAAAAAGGAACATCCATTTCATCGTCGTCACGGGCGAGTAGCGGACGATCACGTTGCGGAATGCCGTGAGATAGGTAGCGAAACTGATAGCGCTGACGATGCACAGCAGGTCGCCCTTGATGCTCGACGTGTGGCCCGCCCCGTGCTGGCTTACGAGGATCAGGATCAGCGCCCCGGCGCATCCCAGGAAGACGCCTCCGGCCTTGAGCCATGTGATCGGTTCGCGCAGGAACAGCGTCGCCAGCACCATCGTCAGTACAGGGACTATCGTGGCGATAATCGACGTGTCGATGGGCGAGGTGAGCGACAGTCCCCACAGAAAAAGCATCTGGTTGAGCTGGATGCCGAACACCGAGGCGAACAGCAGCAATACGATGTCACGCGGTGCTACACGTTCGCGGGGCAGGAAGAGCGAGACTGTCCAGAAGAGCAGTGCGGCGCCTACCATGCGGTAGACGCTCAGCGCAAAGGGGCTGACCCCTCCGGGGTTGGCCTCGGACCAGAGCACGCTTTTGCCGATCGGGGCGTTGAGTCCCCAGACGATGTTGGCGGCCAGCAGGGCCGCATGTCCTTTCAGTTTTTCCTTGTCCATTTTTATTTTGCATTTCACGGAATCGCAGCACTTATCAGGTCTTGACCCGCGATTCCTGCCGTTGCCTTTAAAACCCGCCTCTTAGGCGGGCGGTAAAATTTGGTGCAATAATTGCCTCGTAGACCTTTTGTGAGTAAAACGCGCTATAATCTCGATCTGGTCTTTGCCAATGTCTTTTTCGGGGCGAATTTCTCGTTCTACGTCTCGCTCACGCGCAATTACCTCGACTTTCAGCAGATTTTCATGCTGCAGGTGCTTTCGGCGGCGGTTTTCTTCATTCCCTTTGCGCTCTTCTCGCGTTACTCCTACCGCATCACGTGGCGCGATGCGGGCAATATTCTGATCGTCACGCTGCTGATCGTCTACGGCTGGATGTACATGCTGCTGTGGGGATCGTCCTACACTTCGCCTATCGATGCGTCGGTCATCGCCACGCTCGGCCCCGCCGTGACGCTGATCATGGACCACCTGATGCATCCGCGCAAATACATCAAGGCGCGTATCGTGGGGGTGGTCTGCGCGCTTATCGGTGCGGGAATCCTGATTTTCAGCGACGGATTCTCGCTCACCCACGGCAGCCGTGCGCAGGGGAACCTGTTCGTGCTGGTGGCCGTGGTGGCCATCGCCATCAATACGGTGATTATCAAGCCTCAATTGGAGAAACTGGGCACACTGGTCGTCATGGGATGGTACTACATCATCGGACTGGCCGTTACGGCGCCCTTCTTCTGGAAATACATCGACCATGTGCAGTTCCTGCGGCTTCCGTTGCAGGCGCAGGCCGAACTGGCCTATATCCTCATCCTGGGAACGGTCCTGCCGATGTATCTGCTTTACCGCGGTACGGAGAAGCTGACCTCCGTCCATACGGCGCTTTACCGCTACATCCAGCCCGTGATCGCGGGCATCCTGGCCATTACGCGCGGGCAGGCGCATTTTGATGCGGCGAACGTCACCGCGATGATCTTCATCTTTGCGGGCGTTATCCTGGTGGTCGTCGGTTATAAATATTATGTCCGCCACGGGCTGCCGAAACTGCGCAGCGACGGGCGGCTGGAACACTAGTCGGCCAGCAGCCGTTCGCGCCAGGCGCCGGGAACCGGTTCGCTCTGCTGCCGGGCAAAGTCGAAGACGACCATCACCGAACGGCTTTCGCTGCGTACCTCGCCGCCGACCAGCAACTGCTGAAACAGCGTCAGGCTCTTCGTGCCCACCTTTTCGCAGGTGGTCGTCACCCGCACGGGGTCGTGCATCCGCACCTGCCCCTGGTAGGAGGTCGAAGTCGAAACGGTGAGAATCCGCAGGTCGCTCAGCAGCACCTCCGCGCCCAGCACCTTTTCGTAGTACTCCATCTTGCCTACGTCGAAATACATCTGCTGTGAAACGTTGTTCACATGCTGGAAGGGGTCGACATCCGAGAAGCGTTTCTGGATGGGGGTTTCGAGGGTCCGCGCCATCTTATTCGCGGATGATTTTCACCTCGCCACCTTCACCGAATGCGATGATCGACGAGGCTTTGCGGGTCGGTTTGCCTTCGAAACGCGGGTTGACGACGAAATCCACGCCGTCGACGACCTCTTTGTCCACGTCCTGCAACCCCACGGGTGTCGCTTCGCCCGAGATGTTGGCCGAGGTCGAGACGATCGGTTTCCCGAGTCCCTTGAGCATCCGGCGGCAGAATTCGTGGTCGGGGATGCGCACGCCGAGCGTCCCTTCGTCGGGAATTAGGTTTTCGGCGACGCCTGCGGCTCCGGGCAGGATGGCAGTCAGGGGACTCGTCGCCATTTCCATCACCTCGAAGGCGATGCCCGGGGCTTTGTTGACGTAGCGCACGGTCATGTCGGCCGAAGCGCACAGCACGAGCATCGATTTTTTGTTCTCGCTCCGCTTGAGGCGGTAGATTCGCTCCACGGCGGCGGCGTTCGTCGCGTCGCATCCCAATCCCCAGACCGTGTCGGTGGGGTAGAGGATGATCCCGCCCGCCCGCATTACGCGCACGGCTTCGTCGGCCTCTTTCTGCATTTCGGTTTCTTTCTGCATGACCGGATTAATTTATAGGTAAGATTTCGATCCAGTAGTCATCCGGGTCGTTGATGAAATAAAGTCCCATGTCGGGATTCTCGTAGCAGATACAGCCCATTGCACGGTGGTATTCGCGTACGTCGTCGTAGTCGCCCGCCACGCGCATGCAGAGATGGCTCTCGTTCTCGCCCAGCTCGTAGGCTTCGGTGTGGTCGCGCAGCCAGGTGAGTTCCAGTCGGAACGGGGTTTGCCCGTCGCCCAGGTAGATGAGTGTGAACGAGCCGTCGGAGGCCTGCTTGCGGCCCACTTCCTTCAGTCCGAGTGCCTTGTCGTAAAAGGCGATGCTGCGTTCGAGGTCCGTTACATTGATGTTGAAATGGTCGAAACGACTTTTGATTTCCATGATCGCTTGTTTTTGTTTCGCACAAAAATAGGCAAAAAAATGCGAATTCTTAATTATGAATTCTGAATTGTTTTATACCTTTGCACCACTGAAAGAAAAAACCGAAAAAACGATAATTGTATGGGAAGAGCCTTTGAGTATCGCAAAGCGCGAAAAATGAAACGCTGGGGTCACATGGCCCGTGTCTTCACCAAACTGGGAAAAGAGATCGAAATCGCCGTTAAGGCCGGAGGTCCCGATGCTTCGGCCAACACCCGCCTGCGTATTCTGATCCAGAATGCCAAGGCCGAGAACATGCCGAAGGAGAACGTCGAGCGCGCCATCAAGCGTGCCACCGAGAAGGATGCCGCCGATTATAAGGAGGTGATCTACGAAGGATACGGTCCCAACGGCATCGCGTTCCTGGTCGAAACCGCTACCGATAACACCAACCGTACCGTAGCCAACGTACGTATGTACTTCAACAAGTGCGGCGGTACGCTGGGCAATAGCGGTTCGGTAGGCTTCATGTTCGACCACAAATGCGTCTTCAAGTTCAAGTCTGCGGGCGATGTCGATCCCGAAGAACTGGAGTTGGAGATGATCGACCTGGGTGTCGACGAGTTCTATCCCGAGGAGGACGGCATCACGGTCTATGCTCCTTACGAGTCGTTCGGCGCCATCCAGAAGTGGCTCGACGACAAAGGTTTCGAGATCGTATCGGGTGAATCGGTACGCATCCCGACCGACGTGAAGGAACTCGACGCCGAAGGCCGCGAATCGGTCGAGAAACTGGTCGAGAAACTCGAAGAGGACGACGATGTGGTGAATGTTTACCACACGATGAAGGAGCCCGACGAAGAGTAGGGACTGTTTTCGATCCTGTGGCGCATCGCTAGAATCCCCGGACGGCATTGCCGTCCGGGGATTCTGTGTGTTAAGGGTGGCGAAACGGGGCGATCCCGGATATGGACGGGTGCTTTCGGTTGCTGGGACCGAATTTCGGCCTGGCAGCTAAAATTGGCCTTATTGTGTACGATTTTCATCCTGCCCAAAAGGAGGCTTGCGTAAATTTGTTCATGATTCGGAAACTGTCGTGTCGGGCATTCCCGGGCATCGGGGCTTTCCGAGGATACCAACCTTAAACCTTAACTTCAAATTATGGAGAAACTGCGACTCTTAACGCTTTTGTTTTTGACGCTGGTTATCGCAGCCTGTCAAAAAGATCCCACGCGCGACGGATCGTCCGATCCGGATGTGGTCTCATTCCAGGGATCGGCTTCGATCAAAACTGTGGATCCGGCTGAAAAGGGCCTTGAACTGATCTGGGAAGCCGATGTCGACCGGATCGGTCTGTTTGTGGCCGACGGTGAGACCGTCGAGCATGCCAATATTTATTATGCGGCCTTTTCGTCGGCGGCAAATACGCAGTTCGTCTGTCCCTCGCAGGACCGGCGGATCGTGTGGAACGCAGGCGCGGCTGCGCGCGATTTCTACGCCTATTATCCCTATCGTACGACATACGACGAATTGACGGCTGTTCCGGTGGCGATCGCCGCGGAGCAGAAGGGGCCGCTCGGCGGTACGGCGCATCTGAAACGATTGGTCAACCTGTATGCTGTGTGTGAGGGCGTGAAAGGCCCGGCCGAGAGCGTATCCTTGCCGTTCGGAAGCGTTGCCGCGGTCGTCGAGCTACGGCTCGCCGCCGACCGGACGTTGTCGGAGGTTCGGAACATAACGCTGCGCAGCGCCGACGGTGCGACGCTGGCTTTCGAAGCGGGGACGCTGAACCTGCTGAACGGAGAGGTAACCCCCGGGGAGCAGACGGCGACCGAGATAAACTATGCGGTCGAAGGACCAGCGGCGATTTCACGTACACCGGCGAGTTTTTTCCTGGCTGTGAATCCCGTGCAGGCCGGGCGGACGCTCGAAGTGCTGGTCGATTACGGTGACAAACAGTTG
The DNA here is from genome assembly GCF_015553985.1 of Alistipes sp. D31t1_170403_E11. NCBI lineage: Bacteria > Pseudomonadati > Bacteroidota > Bacteroidia > Bacteroidales > Rikenellaceae > Alistipes > Alistipes sp. D31t1_170403_E11. The sequence goes on from NZ_JADNHQ010000006.1 coordinate 47,423, forward strand.
TCGCTGGGTTCGGCGGTCGTTCCCGAAGGCGGTATTCCCGCCGGACGGCTGACCGTCTTCTCGCTGGGTTACGAATTCCCGCAGCGCATTGCGGAGGACCTGAGCGCCGACGGTACGGCGAACACCTATCTGGTAACCAAACCCGGCACGACCTATAAGTTCCGTGCGACGACTAAAGGCAATGGTACACCGCGCACCTATTCGTGGTCGGTCGACGGCCGTCCGGTAACCAAATCCTATTCCGAGGCCGATCTGGCTATCGAGCCTGCGGCGGCGAAACTCGTGTGGTACAACTCGCCGAAGACGGCCGACGGCTGGGTGCGCGAAAGTCCTGTGATCGTCGAATCCGTAGAGTACGACGACTGGGAGGGCAACGTCTATTTCACCACTCCGGCCGAGTTCGTTCCCGGCAATGCCCTGATCGCGGCTTACGACGCCGGCGGCGAGGTGCTTTGGAGCTGGAATATCTGGGCTGTCGAGAACTATGACTGCGACGCCGAAGCACGCCAGGTGGGCCGCTATACGATGATGGGCCGTAACCTGGGCGCCATGGCGGGGCGCGAGGTGATGAACTCCTCGGACAAACGCGCGGCGGCCTGGGCTTTGGGCAACTATTACCAGTGGGGACGCAAGGACCCGTTCCCTGCGGCTGCGGAGTACGACGATGCCGGGCTCGGCAGCGAGATGTACTGGGGACTTCCGACTTATACGCCCGTCGAGGGGCTGCAGCAGGATTATTCCTCCGAGAGTTGGGGAGCCGGCAACATGATGTTTGGCAAGATCGGGGCGAACAACGCCTATGCCGTGGGCGACAAAACCGTCGACGATGCCGTCGCCCTGTCGGTGAAATACCCCTACCGCTGGATGGCCAAGGAGGTCAGCGGCGTTCAGGCCGACAACTGGTACAGCTCCTATTCGTGGTTCAACAATACGGGTTCGGCCGAGAATCAGACCGGATGGTTCTGGCTGTGGGGCAGCGAATATGTCGGCGACAACCTGAAGAGCGTTTACGACCCGTGTCCCGCGGGCTGGAAGGTGGCGCCGCCCGAAGCCCTCGATTTCGCCCTCGGCAGCGTCGCGTCGCTCGATGAGAAACCTTTCGGACGTTACTCCCGTGAATACGATCTCTACTTCCCTTATACCGGGCAGCGGCAGTCCGCCTTCAACGGCAGCCATATCCGGTCGCTTACCGGCAAGATGCTCGCACTGACTAGCTCCAGCGCCGGCGGCAATTATTACCCCGTTCTGGGCGTTCTGGGCGGATATTCGTCCTACAACTCCTATACGGGCGCCGGTTATCAGTTGCGCTGTGTCCGGGAGCAGACGACGGCGATGCCCAAGGGGCGTCTGGAAGGTCCGCGTGCCGTCCTGATCGGTAACTCTATCACGGAGGTATGGCAGGCGCGTACCGAGAACAAGACCTTCTTCTCCGACAACGACTTCCTGCCCAAGGGCATCAGCGGTCAGACCTCGCTCCAGATCAGTGCGCGTTTTTACAACGACGTGATCGTCAACGATCCGGCGTGCGTGGTCATCGCCTGCGGCGTCAACGACCTGGCCGAGAACGACGGACAGCCCTGTTCTGTCGAACGGGTCTTCGCCGACATCCGGCTGATGGCCGAAACGGGCGCTGCAAGAGGCTTCAAGGTGGTCGTCGGCTCGACGCCCCCGGCCAACCGGATCTGGTGGCAGAGCGAGGACTGGAACGCCGCCCATTCCGATATCGGGCAGCGCGTCATCGAACTGAATAAGCTGCTGAAACAGTATGCCGAAGAGCGGGGTTTTGTCTACGCCGATTACCATTCGGCGCTCAAAGACGATCAGAACGGACTGAAACTCGAATACTCCTGGACTTCGGATGACCGTGTGCATCCCAATGCAGCAGGCTATGCCGTGATGGAGAAGATCCTCAAGGAGGCCGTTGACAAAGCGCTCTACGATCCCGATGCGACGGACGGCGACGGACAGATCGACGACCTCGACAAATGGGAGGGCTGGGAGTAACCTTAAAACACTTAAAACACGATGAAACGAACCTATTTCATACTGTTGGCCGCTTTGCTGACGGCTGCATGCGCCGGGAACGGCGATACGGTGTCGCCGACGCCGCACGAGGGCGAGATTCTCTTCTCGGGATCGACGGCCGGCCCTGAGGTCCGGACCTCCTACGAAGATACGGAAACCGCGCTCCGGGTAAACTGGGTCAGGAACGACCTGATCGGTCTTTTCGCCGAGTCCGGCGGGCGGAGCCTGGGCGCAAATTTCGCCTACAAGGCGGTGGCATCGGGTGCGTCGAGCGATTTTACGGCCGCTTCGCGGCTTAATGTGATCCGCTGGGCCGACGCAACGTCCGATCACGATTTCTATGCTTATTATCCCCATGCGGAGACAGCCGCGGTCGATGTGACGGCCGTTCCGGTGTCGGTTCCCGCCGTGCAGACCCGTGCGGAGAGCGATCCGCTGGCGACCCTGGCCGCCCATGATTTCCTCTACGCTGCTGCACGTGGGATCAAAAAAGGCGACAACGCCGTCAGTCTACAGTTCAAACACCTTTTTTCAGTGCTCGAAATTCGGCTGACGACCGACCTGCGCGCGAAACTCGAAGGCGTGATTTTCCGCTGCGTTTCGGACGAGAAGGCCGCCGTGTCGATGGAGAACGCCACGGTCGATCTGCGTACGGGCGAAATGAACCTCTCCGGGGCTGCGGTTTCCAATGCCGTGCGGCTCGACTGTTCGGGCAACACCTCCGACGCCGAGGCGCTGGTGCTGCATCTGGTCGTAACGCCCGGGCATGCCGGTGAGACGTTCGAAGCGGTCGCTTTGGTCAACGGTAAAGAGTACGTCTTCGCCACCGTGAAGGCCCCGTCCGACGGCGGTATTCCGGCGGGTAAAACGGTGGTCGTCGAAGGGGAGGCAGCGCTCGATCCCGAAGATGCGCTTCCGGTCGTCGACCTTAGCGCCGAGGGTACGGCTAATACCTATTATGTCGATGCTGCCAATACGTTCTATCGCTTCCGTGCCGACGTAAAGGGCAACGGCAAGGCGCTGACCTGCGGCGGCCTCTCCTACACGGAGGTGGATCTGAGGATCGAACCGAAAGCCGCCCTCGTGCTGTGGTACAGTTGTTTGCAGACGAGCTATCTGCCGTGGATACAGGCGTCTCCCGTGGTGCTCAACAGCGTGAAACTCAAGAAGGACGGCTATATCTACTTCGATACGCCCGAAACCTTCGTCAACGGCAATGTGGTGATTGTGGCGATCGACAAGGAACTTGACTCTGAGCAGATCGAGGCCGGTGCGGACAACCGCATCTCGAACGCCGAGGTACTCTGGAGTTGGAATATCGTTTTCTCGGAGGGCTATGATCCCGACGCCGCGGAGAATTGCATCGTCAAGGGCGGCTATACCTTCATGGGCCGCAATCTGGGCGCCGTGATTGATTGGTCGCAGGCCGACATCAAGCCTAACCAGCAGCAGGAGTCCGTCGACCTGGCCTGGACTTCGGGTAACTGTTACCAGTGGGGCCGCAAGGATCCGTTCCCCGGCCTGTCGGATTACACGAGCGGCAATGCCTATTACATGACCGGGCTGTGGTTCGCTCCGGCTTATACGCCGATTCCGGCGCTGGACCGGGGAACCTTCGAGGCGTGGGGCCGGCAGGCGCATCATCAAATTATCGGCAATACGAAGGCGACGGTCGTCATCGACATCAACACGACGCTCGGAGCGGGCTATGCGTCGCAGGATGCGTTCGACCTGGGCCGGACCAATCCCCACCTTTGGCTCTACAAGAACCAGAATTACCTGACCGACAATGCCGGAAAAGCGGCCTGGGGCAATCCGTCGAAGGATGCGCACGGCGTGAAGACGATCTACGATCCGTGTCCCCGGGGCTGGAAGGTGATGAGCAAGCAGGCCTGGATGGCGCTGACGGACAATGAAAACCCCGACGCTGTGGTCGACGTTTCAAAGACCGGGCGCGGTATCTGGCTGGACGGCAAGTGGTTCTTTCCGCTGACGGGCGGTGCGCAGCATTGGCACAATTCGGATGCGTCCTGCAACGGAACTACCTGGGGTGGTTCCTGTGCGACTTATTATGTCGACGGTCCGGATTATACGGATTGGGGACACGTCGGAGCCTTCGTGACGGAAAGTAATTTCCCCAACGATGAAACCAAGCGGGGCGTTACCTGCAAGTCGCAGAACACCTATTCTGACCGGGGTGCGGCGGTGCGCTGCATCCGGATCGACGAGTAGTGGTTCGAACCGGTATCGGAAAAAGGAGCGGTACACCGAGTGTGCCGCTCCTTTCGTATGGATGCCGCCGGCCGTTTACAACAGAAATCCGACCGAAAAGAGAAACGTGTCGTTCAGCGGGTTGAACTTGTCGCCGCCCAGACGCAAGGCGGCGTCGCACCGCACGGGGCCTGCGATGAATCCGCAGCCTAGCGAAGCATAGTTGCCGGCTCCTTTGTCTTGCTGGCCGAGGTGGTAGCCGCCGCGCACGACGCCGTGGCGGAAAAAAGTGTATTCGACGCCTGCGGCCAGACCGGTGATCCCTCCCCGGAACTGGTGGCCCAGGTCGAGGGCGACGCCGAGCACGTGGTTCGGGCGGAAAGGCAGGTGGAGCGAGCCTCCGAGCGCGCCGCGTGTCGGCAGGCCGTAGCGCTTCCCGTCGGACGCCTTCACATCGGGTCCGATGTCGGCCAGTCGTAGTCCGACGATCCAGCGGGCGCCTTCCACGGCGCGGAGCGTTCCGCGGTAAGCCGCGCCGATGTCGAACGAGACGCCCTGTATGGGCTTCTCGCCGAATCCCTGGTCGGAACGGGCATAGCGGGCTGTCAGCGAGAGCGCCAGATTCCGGCCTATGCGGCGGCCGTAGCCGATCTCCGCAGAGAGGTCGCAGGGACGGGCCGTTCCGGCCGGGAATCCCTGTTCGTCGGTCAGTCCGACCCGGGGGCCGCGGAAATAGCGTACGCCGGCCAGCAGGGCGTTCCGTGAGTCGGGCGAGTAAAAGCCTCCCGCGCCGTAAAGCACGTCGGCGCCGTCGAAAGCCGTGTCCCAGGGGCCGGTGAACAGGGCGGCCCCTGCGTGCCGTTCGCCCACGAGACTTAACGCGGCGTTGGCGTAGATGGCCAGCGGATTGTCCGCGACGGCTGTCGCGGCTCCCGCCATGCCGGCCGTGCGGGCGTCGGTTTCCATGCCGAGAAACGGCATGATTCCGGCGTCGGCGGTCTGGGCTTGCGCCGCATAACCGCCTGCCGCGAAGAGAAGCGCCGCGGCGAGGCGTTTGATCGATTGGTAGGTATACATGGTGTTTGCGGTTATCGTTTGATGATGTGGCTGCTGAGTTTGCGGCTGTTGCACTCGACCGTGCAGGTGTAGGTCCCGGGTGTCAGTCCGGAAACGTCGATGCGTCCCGTGTCGCCGTTGTCCCCGGCGCGGACCGAAACCTGCGCAGCGAGGACCTGCTGTCCCGCCGCATTGTGGAGCCGGATGGGGAAATCGCCTTCGATGCCCGGAATGCGTACGTTGAGCACGTCGCGGCACGGGTTGGGGAAAAGTTCCATCGGGGCGCCCGTGCCGTCGACGATCGCTTGGAATTTGGATGTCGCCGTGGCGCCGTCGAGGTCCTTCGCCGTTACGGTCAGCGTCGTGCGGCCTGCGGCGCGGGGCAGGACGAGCAGTTCCGAGTCCTGCACGCGGCATTCCGCGACCTCTTCCGCGGAGGACGAAACGACGAACGTGAGCCGGTCGCCCGGCGCGTCGGCATCGGTGAAATGCTGACTGAGGTCGATGCTTCGGCCCGCTTTGTCATCGCTTTGTAGGAAGAGGTTCGGAATCGCTGCGGTCGCTTCGGGCGCGGTGTTTTCGCCGGTCCGGACGGAGATGACGACCGGGTGGGACGGAACCCCCGACGGACTTCGGCTGACGATCGCCAGGCAGTAGACCTGCCGCGGTTCCAGCCCTTCGATCCGGCAGGTGAAGGTCTCGCCGAGCCCCGCCGCTGAGGCAAAGGTGTACCGGACGGCCGTGGCGGGAATGTCGCCGACCGTGGCGGCTGTAAATGTCCGGGTGTCGGCGTAAACGTCGAACGACGCGACGGGACGTTCCGGGTAGCATCGCGGAACGCTCCACGACAATTCTGCATGGGTGCGGTGTCCCGATGCTGCGATCGTCCGTTCGTCGACCGGGTCCGGCTCGGCATCGTGGAAAAGGACGTATTCGGCGTCGACCAGCCCGTTGCCGAGCATTCCGGCATATTCGGGGTTGATCGATTCTGTGAATTGCTTTCGTCCCGAGCTTACGAGTATTTCCCGCAGTTTTTCGCTGGTAAAGCCCGGCCCCTGCGTACCGAATGCGGCGACGGCGAGAGCCGCGATGCCCGAAACCTGCGGCGCGGCCATCGAGGTCCCCGCGGAGTAACCGTAGCTGCCGTTAAGCGTGGTGCTGAAAACGCGGAACCGTTCGTCGCCTGTGGCATGGCCGCCCAGAGCCGCGAGGTCGATCCACGGGCCGTAGTTGGACCCTGTGACCTTACGGCCGTCGATGCCCAGCGACGCCACGGCCACCACTTTCTCGTAGGCTCCCGGGAACACCGGGTCAGAGATGCCGTCGTTGCCCGCCGCGAAAATGACGATGCCGCCCTTCATGGGACCCGTTTGGTTGCCGTCCTCGTCGCATCCGGCGTATTCGATGAAGTAGTCGATGGCCGCTTTGCCCGACTGCGACAGGTCCGCGAGGCCGGGAACGTAGGTCCAACTGTTCTGACTGATGACGGCTCCGTGGTCGGCCGTCCAGGTCATGATTTCCTCGATCGTCGCGGCGTCGCGCCCCGGCTCGTCGAAAATCTGGCAGCTCATCAGGCGCACGCCGCTTCCGGGCGTTCCGTCGCCGCCCGCGATGCCGCAGACGCCGATTCCGTTGTTGTTGACGGCTCCGATCGTGCCTGCGACATGCGTGCCGTGGCTGCTGGGGGTGATTTCCGTGTTATGGCGGCAGAAATTGTAGCCGCAAGCGCCCTGTTCGTCGTGCCAGATGTTTGCCGCCAGGTCGGGATGCGTGTAGTCGATGCCGCCGTCCACCACGGCGACGATTATATCTTTGTGCCCGGTGCTGACGCTCCATGCCGGGAAGATGTTGAGATCGGCCACAGCCGTCGATCCGACGGCGGAACCCTCCCGGCGGTAGAGCCACTGATTGACCAGCAGCGGGTCGTTGAATCCGGAGCCGGCGGCATTGCCCGGACCTGCGGCGTCGAGCGGTCCGGAACTGACTTGTGTGACCGCAGCACCGGCGGGAACCATGCGCGGGACGGGTTCGATGCACTCGACTTCGTCCACCCGGCCGAAGCGCTTCATGGCTTCCCCGACGGAGATCGTCCCGGAGAAACGAACATCGTACCACAGATGAAGTCCGGCCCTGCGGCGGCGTTCGCGGAAACGGTCGCCGTCGGAAAAGACGCGCTGTACGGCGGTTGCTCCGGCGCGGGTGGCCGCGGCGTCGAACGCCGCGATTCCCGAGCCGCTGCCGCTGCGGGTGAAGGCGCGGGTGTCGAGTTCTGCGGCTGTTCCGCGCAGTTTGATCCGGAATACGCCGGGTACGTAAAGTTCCTGTGTTTGGATTTGTCCGCCGCCGGGAGCGGCGCCGGACTCCGGTTCCCCGGCGCAGGCCGTCAGCAGGAGAAGCGCCGGAAGGAGAGAGAAGTGTTTCATCGGTTTTCAAAGGAAAAAAGTCCGGAGCCGGCGGGCGGCATCCGGACCGAATGAATGTTTCTTACGGATTACGGAATCAGTTTGATGTCGAGGAATGAGTCGGTACATACGTAACAGTCTGATGCCGAGGTGGGTCCCAACTGCCATTTGAAGGTTTGCATCGTCTGGCCCGGGAGACCGAGCGCCTCGCCCCGGAACGTGTAGGGGGCGTAGATCTGCATGACGTTGTCCGGCAGATAGATGACGCTGACCGGATCGCTGGCTTCGACCGTTTCGTAGACCGGATTTCCCGATTCGTCCACCTTCCCCCGGCCGTACTCGTCGGAGGCCTGACGACGATAGTTGTAGCGGAGCGTCCAGACCTTGCTGGCGGCGTACTGCCGGAAGTTGGTCGTGAGCGTTGCATTGGGCCGCGTGAGGGTTCCGATCTGTTCGCCATTGGCCGTTACCTTGAACTCGGTCTCGTTGATCGCCAACTGACTGTTGCGGATGGCTTCGAGATAGCTCTCCGGGGAGTATTGCCCCGAAAGCGGCGTCATGCGAATCCGATTGCCGGTCTTGATACCCCGCAGGATAATCTCGTCGAAAGCCGGAGAGAGCGACATGAACGTGAATTCGTAATCGCCTTTCCATCCCTGATAACCTGCGCCGTTGTCTCCGGGGAACGAAAAGAAATGCAGGTAGTCGTTGTGGGTTGCGAATTTAAGCATGGGCCCGGTCGAAAATTCGATCCGGTATTCCGATTCCGTCCGCAGGGGATCGGCCTCGATGAAGGTGCTTCCCTCGAACCATGCTTTGACCGTGCGGTCGTCCTGGAATTCGACGATGTAGATCCAGCCGCCGTAACCGAGGTTTTCGTCGGGGAAGTACTCCATCACCCACGTCTTTCCGGCCTGCAATGCGAATTTGTAACGTTCGAGCGTCTGCTCGATCCGGGCCGAGGTCGATTCGCCGAAGTTGTCGTCCGAATCGTCGCATGCGGCGGCCGAGAGCAGCACTCCGGCCAACAGCAGCAATATGTTGATTCTCTTTTTCATAGGTTCAGTTTAGTCTTCGAGGTTTGTCCAGTCGATGTTTCCGAGTTCGGAGATCCGGCGTAGGTAGATGTCGCTCCATTTCGCCGCGTCTACGCCGAAATCGTCGCGGAGCCATGCGATGAGGATCGCGCGCTTCTTCTCGATTTTGGCGCGTCCGTCCGCGCTTTCGATCGAGGAGAGCATCGACTCCCACTCCTGGGCGTTCATGCTGATCAGGCGTCCGCCCGTCTCGGCGATATCCTCGGCGGGACTCGAACGCGCATACTTCGAGACGAAGCCCAGTTCCATGAAGTCGTTGCCGCTTTGGGCGTACTTGTCGCCCACGTAGTCGCTCTGCGTGATGGTGTCGTAGTCGCTCGGCACGGGGTATGTACCGTCGAGGATGTGCATGAACTCGTGGAGCATTGTTCCGGCGATTCGTTCGCTGTCCTTCTCGCGGTCGAAGAATTTTACGCCGAGGACGTTGATCTGAAGGCCGTTTTCGGCCGAAGCCAGCACCGTGTTTCCGGTGCTGCTGATTTCGAAACTCCCCACCAGGTAGAGTACGCGCGGAAAATAGCTTTTTGCGAAGAGCAGCGGGTCCTTCCGGTCGGCCATCAGCTCCGCCATGGCGTCGAGCGTCGAGTATTTGATCAGTTTGGCCACTTCGATCGATTTGTCCACGGGCGGCGGTGACACCCAGTAGTTGAAGTGGGTTTCGCGGTCGGGCATGCGGTATTCGAAGCGGATGTTGTAGGGCTCCGTGTAGTGCCGGTCGAGCCAGAAGTCGAATTCGGTCTTTTCCTCGGTGGGATCGACGAATATGCTTTTTCCGTCCGGTTCGTCCTTGTCGCACGAGGTCGTCGCGCCTGCGGCGAGCAGGAGCAGGAACAGCGGTATGATTGTCGGTTTCATATTCAATATGGATGTTTGGCGGATGGTTACTGACAGAATGGATGGTCGGGACGGTTCTCGTTGCGGGGATTCGCCTCCAATCCGGCCGTGATGACCTCCTGGGGCAGTTGTAGGGCGCGGCGAAGGTCTTTCTCGCCGAGCGTGGCCGCAACCGTGAACCCGGTCGTGTTGTCGTCGTTATAAGCCGAGTCGTCGAAGCGGTCGACCACGATGCCGTAGCGTTTGATGTCGCTCCAGCGCAGTCCGTCGGCGATGGTTTCGATGCGGCGGCAGAAGAGCGCGCATTGCAGCATGTACTCCTGTTCGCCGGCCTCGACCGGAAAGCCGTGGGGATGGAGCGGCTTGCGCGATGTCGGTTCCAGGGGCGTGTACTCAGCGATGTAACGGTCCGACGAAGGATCGCCGTAGACCTCGGCGATGCGTTCGCGGGTCAGCAGTTCGATGTCGTTCTGTCCGACCAGGTAGAACGAACCAATCCAGGCATTGAGGTCGGCGACAGCCTTGTCGTACTCCTTGAGGTGGATGTAGGCCTCGGCGCGGCTCAGCACCGTTTCGTTGGTCGTGAACGCCACCATCGTCGAGCGGCCGATTCCCACGCCGGTTACCGGGTCGGTTACCTCCCACTGGTTCGGCCATTTGGGCATGTAGATCTTGTTGTGGTCGTTGCCCTGCCAGATGAAAGGCGGGTGCTGGTAGACCTTTTCGATGCAGTTGTCCTTCCATTGGTCCCACGGACCGCCCATCGGCCGCTTCGCGCGATAGGTCTCCTTCTTGGCGATGCGGTAGTTGTGGGTGAAGCGTGCGCCGGAACTGCTCCAGGCGTTGAAAAGCGATCCGTTGCCGGTCACCATGGGAATCATCAGCAGGTTGAACGAATGTCCGACGCTGATGTAGTCGAGCGTGCGGACCGAGCCGTCCCAGGCCAGTTGCTTGACTGCCGACCAGTCGCGCATCACGGTCGAGGGATCGCTGCCGAGGACCTCGGAAGCATATTTGACCACCTTCCCCCACTTCAGGTAGTAGAGGTTGAACCTGGTGGCGAAAGCATAGGCGGCGCTGCGGTTGAAGTGGTATTTCGGAACCGAGTAGTTGGCATCGTTGATCAGGGGCAGCGCCTCTTCGATGTCGCGGTCGATCTTCTCGTATACTTTTTTGAGATCATCCCGGTGGTAAACCGGGTTAAGCGTCGTTTCGGGAGCCTCCATGTAGGGGATTCCCAGGTATTCGCCGCTCTTCTCGGGATGGTAGGGGAGGCAGTAGAGCATCGTGAGGCAGAAGTGCGAATAGGCCCGGCAGAGCAGGGCTTCGGCTTTGGCCGGAAGCAGTTCTTTGGGCGTACCCTGTTTCTCGATCGCTTCCAAGGCGGTGTTGGCCGCGGCGATCGCGGAGTAATAGGCCTGCCAGGTGTTCTTGTTGCTGTCATTTTCGGCCTCGTTCATGTCCATCCAGTAGCTGTTGTGTTCCAGCAGCCGGCTGGTGTTGGGGTTGCCTGCCCCCATGTCGTCGCAGTTGTCCGATGCGATTTCGCACATGCGGGTGAAACTGCGCGAGGGGTAGGCCGACACGAGCAGCCGGTTGATTTTGTCCGGCGTGTCGAGTTCGGTTCGGTTGTCGGGCAGTTCGTCGAGGAAATCGTTGCAGGCAACGAGTGTGAGCGAACCGATGCCGAGAAACATTATGCGTGATATCAGTTGTTTAATTTTCATGGCGGAGCGGATTTAGAAGCTGACGCGGAGCGTCAGGGTGAACTGTTTGGGCATCGGCACTGCAACGCCGCCTGTGTTGAAGAATTCGGGGTCCTGGCCTTGCAGTTTCTTGTCCGAATAGATCAGGAACGGGTTGGTTGCCTGGAACTTGAGCGACAGACCGCTCATGCGCAGCTTCGAAGTGATCGACTGCGGGAAGTCGTACGAGAGCGAAATCTCCTTCATGCGGATGAAATCGCCCTTGGCGACCCGGACATCGGAATAGTTGTAGGCGCTGTACGCGACGTAGAGGTTGGGGATGTCGTTGTTTTGCCGCGTGCTGGCGATGACCGGAACATTGGTCCGCCGTTCGTCGCCGGGGTTGAGGTAGCGGTTGGCGAATTCCCGGGGCATAGCCGTCAGGTCGGAATAGCTGTTCGAGAAGATCGGATCGAGACGGACGACGTTCCCGAAGGAGTAGGTCATGAAAACATTGAGCGTGAATCCCTTGTACTTGAAGATGTTGCCCAGACTGCCCGTGATGGTGGGATCGACCGGACCTTCGTAGACGAGGTTGCTCATGTTCATCGTTTCCTGGAACTGGATGTTCGTCGAGGTGATGCTGCCGTCGGCAGCGAGGAACGTCGGGATGCCCATCTCGTTAAGACCCTTGAATTTCAGCGAGAAGAGCGAGCCGCGCGGTGTCCCCTCCATCGAGTAGCCCGTGCCGGTGATGTAGTCGATCATGCGCGTCGAGGTTTTGAGTTTGGTAACCTCGTTGTCCATCCAGGCGAAGATGAAGTTGGTCTGCCACTTGAAGTCCTTGCGTTCGATGTTGCGCGTGAAGAGCGAAAGTTCCACGCCCTGCGATTTCATCTCCGCAACGTTGCCCTGCTTGTCCACGGCGCCGCCCAGGCCCATCGTTACGACGTTGCCGATCAGGTCGAAGTTGTTGCGCCGGTAGGCGTCCATCGAAAGGGTGATGCGATCGTCGAGGAATCCCATGTCGAGGCCTACGTTCATCTCGTGTTTCTTTTCATAGGTCAGTTCCGAGTTCTCGGGAGCCGAGATGCTCAGCGCCGGTTCCCGGATTTCGGTCGCTCCGCGCCACGGGTTCAGCGGGTAGATCGTGGCCGTGGAGTTGTTGACCCATGCGGGTCCCCGGTCGGCCGTGAGACTGTAGGAGAGGCGCAAAGCGAGGCTGGAAAAGGCCGGACGAAGCGGTTCGAAGAACGACTCCTGATCGACGCTCCATTTGCCGGCTATGTTCCAGGTCGGCAGCCAGCGCGCCTTGCGCGAGCGGCCCAGCCGGTTGGAACCCTCGTAACGGAGCGTACCGTTGATCGTGTAGCGGTAGTCGTAGGAGTAGGAGAACGTGCCGGCGAAGGCGGCGTTGCGCTCCCGCGTGTTGGACAGGCTGTAATACTGGGTGTTCTCCTCCAACTGCTTCTTGAACAGGTCGAGGATATAGAACGGGGTTTCACCCATGTCGTATTGCAGGCCCCAGCCCTGGAACGAGGTGGCGCGGCGGTCGATGGCGTTGATCTCCACGATGCCGAACAAGTTCAGGATGTGCTTGTCGTCGAACGTGTCGTTGTAGCTGATCGAAGCGCGGAAGTCGCGGCTCTTGGCGCGGAAGTCGCTCCGTTTGTAGATGCCGCCCTGGGGCAGGATCGAGTATTTATCGCGGTTCGGGGCGTCGGGGTTGTCGTAGAGATAAGGGTTGTTGTTCTGGATGATCGAGGTGGCCATCGAGCGGTAGGCCTGCGCCTGGTTCGAACCGTCCTCGATGTGGTGTTCGGTGCTCGAAGCCTGGTACTTGATCGCCCCGAGAGCCGAAACTTCGACTTTCGGCGTGATTTTCCATTTGAGCTCGGCCTGGAATTTCACGTCGCTCACGTTCAGGTCCATGTAGTTCTTCGACAACTCGTCCTTGATGTTGAACGGCGTGTAGTTGCGGGTGTAGAACTCGTCGGGGTCGAGTGTGCGCGACGAACGCAGTGCGTAGGAGTAGGGGTTGATGTCGAAGTCGCGCTTGACGGTCCCGAACACGGCGTCTACCTCCGACGAGAGCGATCCAGGCGCACGCTGTTCGCGGTACGAGGCGTTGCCGATGAGGTTCAGCGTCAGTTTGTCTTTGAGGATGTGCTGCGTGGTGTTGACCAGAAGCGTGTAGCGGTTCACTTTGCTCTGGATGCTCCATCCCGGATCGACCATCGCGCCGACAGAGGCGTAATACGAACCCTTTTCACCGCCCGAGGAGATACTGGCCGAATGGCTGTGCTGGATGCTGTTGCGGAAAAGTTCCTTAAACCAGTCGGTGTTGCGGAATTCGGCCTGCCGCAGGTAGGCGTTGCGCCCTTCGGGGGTGTTCAGCACGGCGAACTGCCCCGTGGCGGGATCGTAGGTGTTGATCAGTTGCGACAACTTGCCGTAGACGCCGCTCTCGGAGCGGTACACGGTGTTGGCGTAGTTGAGCCAGCCTTTGTCGTACATCTCCTGGTAAACGGCCATCTGCTCCTGCGAGTTCATGATGTTGAAGTTCGAGTAGCTGGGCGTCATGCGCATCGTGAATTCGCCGGTGTAGCTGACCTTCGTAACGCCGGGCGTGCCTTTCTTCGTGGTGATGACGATGACGCCGGCCATGGCGCGGGCGCCGTAGATCGAGGTCGCCGAGCCGTCCTTGAGAATCTGGAAACTCTCGATGTCGTCGGCGTTGAGTCCGGCGATGGCCGAGCTGATGAGCGTCGTAGCGTCGCCCGACGACAGGGAGTTGGCGTCGACGTTGATCACGTCCTCCATGATCACGCCGTCGACCACCCACAGCGGCTTGGAGTCGCCGAAGATCGACGTGGCGCCGCGGATGCGGATTTTGGGTGCGGCGCCGAAGGTTCCGGAGACATTCTGCACCGACACGCCGGCCGAGCGGCCTTCAAGACCGCGGCTGATTTCGCTGATGCCGTCCAGTTTGACATCCGAGGCCAGGAGCTGGTCGGTGGCTCCGGTAAAGATACGCTTGTCCATCTTCTGCATACCGGTTACTACGACCGATGCGATCTCCTGCGCGCTCGCTTTGAGCACGAAGTCCATGCGGTCGGCGTCGACCTTCTTCTCGACCGGGTCGTATCCCAGGAAGGATACCCGCAGCACGGCCCCGGCGGGAACATTTTTGAGCGTATAGAGTCCGTCGATCGCTGCCGTGGCGGCATTGTTCGTGCCGACGACCTGGACGACGGCGCCTGTCAGCGGTGTGCCGTCCTCTTCGGATACTTTGCCTGTTACCACGCGGTTCTGCGCCGAGGCCCGGCACATTACCGCTATGGCGAGCAGGATGAGTATGGTCAGTTTTTTCATAGGTCAGTCATTGAGGTTCTTGGTTCCGGTGCACAGGCGGGACCGCGGCCGGCGAAGGTCGCGGCCCGCCCGTTGCATCGGGTGATAGGTTAGTAGTTTTTGGAAAGTTCCAGCGCGTTGGTCAGGCAGAGTTGTCCGGTGAAGCTCCAATATCTGTCGTTGTTCTCCCAGAAGCAGAGCGTTTTGGCCACCTTGCCGTTGCCCTGGCCGTTGTCGCCGAACACGAGTTGGATCGTGCCCGCGCTTTCGTCGAAGACGGGCTCCGCCGCCCAGGCGACCACGCCCGCCTGCGACCAGATGTAGTTGCCCTGGCCGTTCTGCGGCCCGTTGAAATGGAGGGTGTAAAACTTCGTTCCCGAGGAGCCCAGTTCCTGGCCGGTCTGAATGACCACCTTGCCGTCGGCAAACTCCGCCGTGAACGGATAATCCTTGAGTGCGGGATCGTTGATGGTAACCTTGAACGAATATTGATTTTCCCTGACGGCGAACGTGATCGACGAGAGATTCTGGATGCTTCCGGCCAGAATGTCGGTTTTGGTTACGTTCCACGTGCCGAGCAGGAAGTCGTAGGTGCTCTTTTTGGGCTGTATGAGCGTGATGATTACCGGCTCACCCTCCTCGGGCGTGAGCTCCGCGCGGCCCTTCACCTCGACGCGGCTCGACGCTTTGTTCGACGTGAAGCTGATGCTCGTGCCGTCCTCGCTCTTCGAGAACGAGAAGGCCTCGTTCGGGTTCTCGGTAAGTTTTACTTCATAGGTTCCGGAGCAGGTTACCGCTGCGGAAAGCGTGCGGTCCGTGTCGGAGAAGATGAGCGTCGTGGGCGTAACGACGAGTCCCCTGAATTTATCCTGAACGACGCTGATCAGCAGCGGGGCGAGTCCTTCGGCCTTTACGGTGACGGTGGCCGTGCGCTCCCGATCGCCCGTATACGCCAGAACGTTGAGGTTGACGGTCGAACCGATGACTGCGGTGCGGCACCACGTTTCGCTCGATTCCGCGGTTATATTCCTTCCGCCGGCATCCACGACGGCACTGGCGAGGCCGCCCTTGTAGTCGAATTTTTCACGCGTGATACTTCGGAGCGAAACGGACGTGGGATCGTCGTCTTTTTCGCATCCCGTCAGCATGGCCAGGGAAGCCAGCAATAAAAGTAGGTAATGCTTCATAATGGGTAATTTTGGGTTGGTTGGTTGATTCCGCATTGTCGACCCGGCCAGGCGGCCGGACCGGATTCAATGTAAAATTACCGAATCGGGGCTTCTGCGTTGAAAAATATCGTTCACTTTTACGACAAAATCGGCCCGGAGGCTCCGGATGCCGGAAAAGGGCTTATTCTTCCTCCGGCGCCTGTGTTTCAGCTCCCTGTTTTTCGAGGAATTCGGTCGGCAGGATTCCGAACTGCTTGGCGAAGCATTTGGCGAAATAGGACGACGAACTGAAACCGGTGAGGAACCCGATTTCGGTGATGCGGTATCGGCCTTCGATGATCATGTGTTTCGCCTCTTTCAGGCGGATGAGTTTCATGAAGTCGTTCGGCGTCATGCCCGTGACGGCTTTCAGCTTCCGGAAGATCAGCGTGCGGCCCATCGCCAGTTCGCGGGCGAGGAGTCCCACCGACAGGTCCGGGTCCCGCATGTGGGCGATGATCACGTCGCGGCATTTGAGGATGAACTCCTCGTCGAGCCGGTTGTGCTGTGAAACCGGCTCGAACTCGGTCATGAATTTGCCCGCATAGAGACGCCGTATCTCGTCGCGCGTATGGAGCAAACTGGAAATCTGCGCTTTGAGCTGGTCGGGTGAGAAGGGCTTTTCGATATAGGCGTCGGCACCGCATTCGAGTCCCTCGATCTTGGAACTTACACCGGTCCGTGCCGTGAGCAGGATCACGGGAATGTGGCTCGTGGAGATGTCGTTCTTGATCCGCCGGCAGAGTTCGATTCCGTCGATGTCGGCCATCATGATGTCGCTTACGATCAGGTCGGGATCGTTGCTCCGGAGCAGGTTGAGCGCCTGGCTGCCGCTGTTCGTCGAGATGACGAAATAGTCGCTTCCGAGCATTTTGACCAGGAAATCGAGGATGTTGCTGTCGTCATCCACGACCATTACCGTATGGGTCCTGACCGTCGCGTCGGCAGTCTGTTGTACAGCCGCTTCCGGACGGGTCTCTTTTTGCAGCAGCGGTTGCTCGACGGCTTCTGCATTAAGCGGCGTTTTTGCGGGAATCTTCGCCCTTTCGCCCGCAGGTTCGGGGATGAATGCCGTCAGCAGGGCCCCGGGTTTTCCGTCCGGACGTTCCGCCGCGGCGATCGTTCCTCCCATCAGGCGGATAAAGAACCGGCACAGGTGCAGGCCGATTCCGACGCCGGATGCGAATCCGTTGTTCCGGGCCTGGTAGAAGGCGTCGAAAACCTTTTCGCGCTCCTCGGGCGGGATGCCGGGACCGTCGTCCCATACCTCTACCGTGAGACCGTTGTCCCTGCGGCCGATGCGGATGTGGATTTCCCCGTCGGCGAAACGCAGGGCGTTGGACAACAGGTTGCTCACGATCTTGGTCAGCGCCTCCCGGTCGGTGATCTGCATCAAGCGGTCGGGGATCTCCTCGATCAGACGGATGCGCCGTTGCTGTGCTGTGGGTCCGAACATGGCCAACTGCTCCCGGACGAGTTGCCCGACATCGCAGATGTCGTAGCGGAGCTTGTATCTGTTCGAGTCGATCTTCCGGAAATCGAGCAGTTGGTTGACCAGCGAATGGAGCCGGTGGTAATTCTGCTTGATGACGGCCAGATACTCCCCGTCCTCGTCGGAAATCCGTCGCGACTTCATCACCTGCTCCAGCGGACCGATGATCAGGCTTAGCGGGGTGCGGATTTCGTGGGTGATATTGGTGAAAAAACTGATCCGCTGCTCGTAGAGATTCCGTTCGTTTTCGCGTTTGATCTGATCGATCTTCTCCCGCTGCTGCTGTTCGGTGCGCCGCATCAGGTAGCGCAGGCCGGCGGCCGCTGCGAGGAGCGCAAGTACGGCATAGCCTGCCAAAGCGCCTTTCGACCGGAAAAATGACGGCCGGATGCGGATCCTGAGTTTGGTCTCGTCGGGGTTCCATTGCATGTCGCCGTTACCGACCTGTACCCGGAAGCAATACTCCCCGGGGTGCAGGTTGTTGTAGTTGACCGAAGCGTTCCGGCTGTCGGTCATGGACCAGTGGTCGTCGAGTCCGTCGAGCCTGTAACGGTAACGGCAATCTCCCGGGAAGAGGTAGGTCGGTGACACGAAGCGGAACCCTACCGATGTCTGGCGGTGCGACAACGTGATCTTCCGGGTATGTTCGATGGGAACTGAAAGCGGCGATTCATAGTCCTCCGTATGGGTTACGGGTTGGCCGTCTAACGAAAACCGGGTGATTATGGCCGGATAGAGGCTCCAGTCGCCCACGATGTCATGGGGCGGGGTGAACGAACAGATGCCGTCGGTCGTGCCCAGCACGATGCGTCCGTCGGAAGAGAGGATTCCCGAATTGGACATGAATTGTTCGGTGTGGAGCCCGTCGGCGCGCGAATAGCGTTTCAGTTGTCCGGTCTCGGGATAAAAGACGACCAGTCCCCGGTCCGTCGTGATCCAGAGACGGTCGTTTTCGGGGATGATCCGCTGGATGATCTTACTGGGCAGGGGCAGGGTCTCGTAGCGGACGAAGCCGCCGTCTTTTTCGTCGTAACTGCATAGCCCGTAACCGTTGGTTCCGATCCACAGCCGGTTTGTGCGGTCGACGGCGAGCGTGTTGACCGCATTGCGGCTGATGGTCGAGGTATCGTCGGGATCGTACCGGTAGTGCCGCAAGCGATCGGTGCGGGTGTCGTAGGCGTAGAGTCCGTCTTCGTTCGTCGCGATCCAGAGGCGTCCGGCATGGTCCTCCGTGATGTCCGAAATCCGCACGCCGGGCTCGCGCGCCACGAAACGGTCGCCGAGCCGGTCGTAATAATAGAGACCTACCGAGGTCCCGGCCCAGATACGGCCGCTGCTGCTCTGGCAGAGGACGAAGACGCGCGAACTGGGATCCGAGGGGTCGGAAAGATAGGATTTCACTGCTCGGCTTTTCATATCTATGGCTTCGATGCCCCGTTGGAAGGCGGCGATCCAGAGCGTTTGTTCGTCGACGAGCAGTGAAAAGACGTTGTAGATGGCGGTCCCGACGTTTTGGGCCGTGCGGTACGGAACGATCGTGCCGTCGTGCTTGTCGAAGAGCAGGATGCCGTTGTTTTCGGTTCCCAGCAGGTAATGTCCTTCTTTTATTTCGCAGACCGCGCTGACGACCTTGCTCCGGTCGGAGTTGTCGTTCTCGCGCGTAGCGTAGCAGGTAAAGTTGCTACGGGCGGGATGAAACTCTACGCCTTCGTAACACGACCCGAACCAGAAATTTCCTTCGCGGTCGTACAGGAAGGAGAAGACGTTCCAGCATTTGGTGCGCGTGAAGGGCGCTTCGGCCTCTTCCACGGGACGCAACCCCGATTCGGAGACGCGATAGAGCGTGGCCCCGCTGTTTGCGCAGACGAGCAGTTCGCCCGGCGCCCGTTCCTTCAGGTAGTGGATGCGCTGCAGGCGGCGTTCCCCGCTGCGGTCGTCGTAATTGGTGAAACGACCCGTGCTCCGCTCGAAGCGGTCGAGACCGGAACTCACCGTCCCGAGCCACAGCGTGCCGTACGAGTCTTCCGTGATGGCGTCGATCGAGTTGTCCGAGATGCCGTTCCGCCCGTCGGTCTCTTTCCGGTAACGGGTGAAGCGTTCCGTTTGTTTGGAGAATGCGCAAAGCCCTTCGCTGTAGGTTCCGATCCAGATAGTCCCGTCTTTGCTCTCGTAAATGGTCGAAATATAGTCTTGCGCGATGGAAGTGTCGTCATCGGGAAGATGGCGGTAGACTGTGAGCCGGTTCGTTTCGGGGTTCCAGCGGAAAAGCCCCGAATTGACGGTCGCGATCCAGATCTCCCCCCCCCGGTCCTCGATGACTTCGGTCGTCTGTCCCGTAACGGATGTCCCGTCAGCGGTCCTGGCGTCGAAATGCCGGAACCGGTCGGTTGCGGGCGTATAGATGTCCACGCCGTTGTCGAGTGCAAGCCAGATCTGCCCGCGGCTGTCGAGCGTCATCCGGCGGATGTTGTTGCTCGAAATGCTCGACCGGTCGCCGTCGGCATGGGTGTAGCTGCGGAACTCGTGTCCGTCGAAACGGCACAGTCCGTTGTCGGTCCCGAACCAGATGAACCCCACCGAGTCCTGCACGATGCCGTAGACGTGATTGGACGACAGGCCGTCGTCCACCGTATAGTTGCGCAGGTTGTGGTAGACGGTGGCGTTCGCCGATTCGGTACGGCCCGGCAGGAATGAGACGAAGAGCGGAAACAGGAATAAAGCAATGCGACGAAAAGTTCGGTTCATGGCTGATTTGGGTTATTGCAAAAATAACCAATGCCGCGCTTTCTGCAAGATAATATGGTGCGAAATAGGGATAATTCCGTACACGCGGGCGCGTAAGGCCGCTTTTCGCAGCGCTGCGACGCGCAGATCGGGGGCGTGAGCGGCCCGGACGAACCGTTTTGCGGCGCACCCCGAAAGGCCGACGGTGTCTTTCGGGCCGTGCGCTGTTTACGGGGTCAGGGGCGGGCGGGTTATTCGAACCAAACGAACTTTCCGCCGTCCGTCAGGCAGTGGGGACAGTAATAGTCGACGTACTCCGACGAATAGAGGTTGCCGCAGAGCGGGCAGACGGCGAACCGGCATGTGTCCGAATGGTTGGCGGCATGTTGGCGGCAGCGTTCCAGCAGGACGATGTTGTGCCGGTCGCCGGCCGATGCCCAGGCCAGCACCCGCGCCACGTAACGGTTGCCGCGCTCCATCGCACGGCGGATGTCCGCCCCGCGGCGCTCGCCGTAGCTTTTGAACTCGTAATCGATACTCCGGTCGAGGTTGCCGTCGGTCGTACCCCCGAAGATGACGATTTTGCCCGGAGGTGCATAGTGCCCTCCGAGATGTACGATCGCTGTCGCACAGTTGTTTTCCTGCAGGCGCTGGGAGAAGGCCATGGCCCGGAACAGCCGTTCGGCTTCGCGGCGCTCCTCGGCGGCGGCAATGTTTGCAAAATGGTCGTACTGCGCCGATTTGACGTGTTTGCGGCGGCAGCAGGCGTCGAGGTCTGCGAGCGTTTCGGTCCACGGCGAACTTTTCGGTGTCCGGGGTTCGCGCGTTGCCGCGTAGTACAGCCAGACGAGGATGACTGCCGATGCTACGAAGAGCGAAAGTATCAGGCCGAGACGCAGTTTCATAATTTTAATCCGGGGGAAAGCCGTAGTTCGGAACGTGCATTTTTTATGCCAACGGATCGCCGGTTCTATGCCGCCGGGGAATTTTTGCGGCCCGGCTTTGGTTTTCGGATTCCAATTCCTATATTTGTAAATCCGTCCCTGCGGAAAACCAGGAACAGGGCGGCCGTATCTATGAAAATCGGACTGAAAATTTTAACTGTCGTCGTTGTGGCCCTGCTGGCCGGCGGTTGCGGCAGTAGCGATAAAGGCGGTGAGGACGAGTCGAACTACGACGGCTGGGTGCTGACAGAGTGGAAAGGCGGCGATGCCTTGGCCGGCACGGTCTACCTGCAGCTCGGCGAGGACGGGACGTTCACCCTCTACCAGAGCATCAAGACGTTCGGCTACGCTAAATATACCGGGACCTACACCATCAGCGCCGTGCCGGAGGCCGGACAGGTGCTTTCGGGAACGTATACCGACGGAACACCGTTGGACAACACTTATGTGGTCGAAAAAATGACGAAGAAGGAGCTGAGGCTCCGTGCGCAGAAGGACGGTATCGTCTCGGTCTATTCCGGGGTGACGATTCCCGCTTTGGTGAAGGACGGCATTACGGGCAAAAGCCTGCGTATGACCGTGGAGACGAAAGCGTTCCTGTAAACGAACCGGGATAAATAGGAAGGGCGGACCACAGGTCCGCCCTTTTTCGGTTAAAAGACGGCGCAGACCTCCATACTGAAGGTGAGCTTGTGGAGCCGTTGGCGCGACGATGTCACCACGGGCGGCGCCACGTCGTAATCGGTCGTAAACCGCACGCCGAGGTTCTGCGTGGCGAGGTAGGTCGTCGATACTCCTGTTCCGAACGAGAATCCGGCCCGGCCTTCCAACCTTCGGAGGTCCGTGCGGGCCGGTTTGTAAATCTCGCATCCGCCGAGCAGTTTACCGCCCACGAGCCACCGCATCGAGAAGGGGTAGGAGAAATAAGGTCCGGCGTACATCGACGCACACTCCAGGTTGTCGTTCTGGGCTATGCCGTTGACCTTCATGCGCAGGTTGGTGCACGACATGCGCCCGCCGACACCCCAGTAGGGAGATCCGAACCAGGCTCCCTGTACCGAGACGGCCGGACCCGAAAGAAACTGCATGTGCATGTCGGGATAGGGCGTGTAGCTTCCCGGAACGGTCGAGAACCCGAGGCTGAACCCGAGGAACGACGGGCGGCGGTAACGGTCGTAAATGGAATAGGTTTCCGTGACGTTGAGGCCTTTTTCCTTGAAAATCAGGTCTGCAAGGTAATACCCCAACTCCGTGGCAAGGATGCCGATGCCCGCGCCGACCATGATGTCGCTCATCCAGTGGCGGTTGTTGAGCTGGCGGGTGACGCCCGTGACGGTTGCCACGGTGTAGCCGCCGATGCTGTACCACGGGCTGCGGTGGCCGTACTCCTTGTGGAGCATCGTGGCGGTCATGAAGGCTGTGGCTGTATGTCCCGAGGGAAAAGAGTTGCGCGACGACCCGTCGGGGCGCATCACGCGGCAGGAGTATTTGAGCGAGTTGACCCCGATGGTCATCAGTCCTGCCGAAAAGGCATCGGAGACCAGCATGCGGCCCCACGAACTGCGGCTCTTGACCCCGCAGGCCTTCAGGGCGACCATCGCCCCTGCCGGGGCGTACTGGAGCCAGTCGTCGTAGTTCTGGCGGAACGAACGGCTGTAACCGTTGCGCAGGCGCCGGAAATCGGCGTCGTAAGCCTGCATCACCACGCCGCCCACGATCAGCGGCGTGCCGATGAAGAGCATGCGGTAGGCTTTGGTCGAAGTGTGACGGTCGATGCGCTGGCGGAATGCACCGCCGGCGCTCATGTCCGTGCTGTCGGGCAGCTGCGCCCACGCTCCCAGACCCACGAACGAGAGCAGACAGACGGCGGTAAGACGTTTGAGCATGTATGTAATGAACTACCTTTTTCTACGGATTGCACGGATGATTTCGCCACCGATGGCCAGCAGCGAGGTGAAACCGATTACTTCGGCCCATTGCGTCCACGAGAGCGGTTCGGTGCGGAATACCTCGCCTCCGAACTCCACGATCAGCACCTGCCCCACGCCGATGGCCGCAAGGATGAGGAAAAATTCGCGGCAGCCGCCGAGGCATGTGAAGACCGAATGGCGTGTCTCGAATCCTTTGGCGTTGAACATGTTCCAGAATTGCAGGAAGACGAATGTCGAGAAGAATACGGTCAACTGGCCGATCGTGAGTCCGCCCTGTGTGATCGTCCACCGGAAGAGCATGCCCAGCAGTACGACCACCATCACGATGCCGCATGTGAAGAGCGTGCGGGCCATGCCCGGGGTGATGATGAATTCGTCGCGCCGGCGGGGTTTGTCGCGCATTACCTCGGGATTGGGCGGCAGCGAAGCCATTGCCATCGCCGCAAAGGTGTCCATGATGATGTTTACCCAGAGAATCTGCACCACGGTCAGCGGCATTTCGGTTCCGAACACCGCGCCGATGAAGCAGATGGTGATGGCCGCGAAATTGATCGTCAGCTGGAACAGCACGAACCGCTGGATGTTGCGGTAGAGCGAACGTCCCCACATGACGGCCGTTGCAATCGAGGCGAACGAGTCGTCGAGCAGCGTGATGTCCGAAGCGTCCTTCGCTACGGAGGTTCCCGAACCCATCGAGAGCCCCACGTTGGCGAAATTGAGCGCCGGGGCGTCGTTCGTGCCGTCGCCCGTCACGGCCACCACCTCGCCCCGCTGCTGCAACAATTGTACGAGGCGTTGTTTGTCCAGCGGGCGGGCCCGGGACATGATTTTGATCTCCTGCACCCGTTCGAGCAACTCTTCGTCGCTCATTGCGGCGAACTCCGTACCGGTGATGTGGTTGCGGTCGCCGTCCACGGCGTCGTCCCACAGCCCGATCTGGCGGGCGATCTCACGCGCTGTCGCCGGGGTGTCGCCCGTGACGATCTTTACGCCGATTCCTGCTTGCAGGCAACGTCCCACGGCGGCCGGAACGTCTTCGCGGACCGGGTCCGAAATGGCCGCCACGGCAGCAAAATGCAATCCGCCCGCCTTGACCGCTTCGAGGCAGTCGTCTGACGAGGTTTCAGCCCATGCTACGGCCAGCGTACGCATGGCGCGGCTTTGGAAGCCGAGGAGTTGCTCGGCAACCTGGGTGTCCTTTCCGTCCGGGGCGCACATCGTGCGTACGATCTCCGGGGCGCCCTTTACACAGAGGATGCGGCGGCCCGAAATACCGCTTTCGACGATCGTCGCCATGTATTTGCGTTCGGTCGAGAAGGTCAGCCGGTCGACGATCTTCGCTTCGGCGCGCAGCGGTTCGTAATCTTCGCCCTGGGTACGGAGCCATTCGAGCAGGGCCCCTTCCGTGGGGTTGCCGATAATGTGTCCCTCGGCGTCGAGGAACGCCGTGGTGTTCAGCGCCACGACTTCGGCGAATTCCCGTTCGGGAAGCGCGTCGTAGCGGATGAGCTCCTGTACGTGCATGCGGTTCTGGGTGAGCGTTCCGGTCTTGTCGGTGCAGATGACCGTCACGGCGCCCATCGTTTCGCAGGCGTGCATCTTTCGTACGAGGTTATTGGTCTTGAGCATCCGCCTCATGGACATTGCCAGCGACAGCGTGATCGACATCGGCAGTCCTTCGGGCACGGCCATGACGATGATGGCTACCGAGACCATGAAGATGTTGAGCACCTGCTGCGAAATGGTCAGCCAGTCGCTGTCGAGCAGCCCGCCCACGAAGACCGCCTTGCCCAGCATCACGCAGAAAATCAGCGCTGAAAGGATGATGCCCAGCCGGCCGATCAGGCGCGAAAGGCGCGTCAGCTGCCGGTCGAGGGGCGTCTGTTCGTCGCTCTGTACGGTCGACTGCTCCGTGACGCGTCCGGCTTCGGTCGAGTCGCCCACGGCCGTTATGACCGCTACGCCGTAGCCGTCGGCCACGGTCGTGCCCCGCAGTACGGTGTTCGACGGATAGGTCGCCTCAGCGTCGAAATGGGCTTCGTCGACGGTTTTGTCCACTTCGGGTTCGCCCGTGAGCGTCGATTCGTTGATCTTCAGCGACACCGCCTCGACCAGTTCGCCGTCGGCCGGAATCGTCTCGCCGCTTTCGATATAGACCACATCGCCCGTAACCACTTCGTGGCGCGGGATTTCGCGGATCGAACCTTCGCGCATCACCTTTACGGGAATATCGTCGTTGACCTGGTTGAGCCGCCGGAAACGCCGCTGGGCATCCCATTCGAACCAGAATCCGACGCATGTGGCGAGGATGATGGCGCAGATGATGCCTACGGACTCGGTAAAATCTTTGTGGATGAATCCGATGGCCAGCGACAGCACGGCGGCCAGCAGCAGGATGCGGATGATCGGGTCGCGGAACTTTTCAAGCAGCAGACGCCAGACCGAATCGTCCTTCGGCGGGGTGATGACGTTGTCGCCGTGACGCTGGCGGCTTTCGTCGACTTCCTGAGAGGTCAGGCCCTTGGGATTGTAGTGTATCATGTGTGAGGGTTAGATTTTCTGCACGGAAAACTGTCGTGTCGAGGCGTCGAGCCTTACGGCGATGAACAGCAGGATGGTAAAGGCGATCAGCGACGAACCGCCGTAGCTCATGAACGGGAGCGGAATGCCCATCACGGGCATCAGGCCGATGGTCATGCCCACGTTGACCAGCACGTGGAACAGCAGGATTGCCGCCACGCAGTAACAGTAGATGCGCCCGAAGGGCTCCTGCTGCCGCTCGCCCATGCGCATCAGGCGCAGGATCAGCAGGCACAGCAGCGTCAGCACCACGACCGAACCCGCGAAACCCCACTCTTCGCCCACGGTGCAGAAGATGAAGTCGGTGTGTTTTTCGGGGACGAATCCGTATTTGATCTGGGTTCCTTCGAGGAAGCCTTTGCCCCAGAAGTTGCCCGATCCGATGGCGATTTTGGCCTGGTTGACGTTGTAGTCGGTTCCGAGCGGATCGCTGATGATGCCCAAGAAACTCAGGATACGGTCGCGCTGGTGCTGTTTGAGGATCGAGTTGAAGATGTAGTCGGTGGTGGGCAGGAAGATCAGCGAGCCGACGAACAGCCCCAGCGTGATGAAGATATTCGCAAGGTTCGAACGATAGGCGTAGGCCGCGACGAAAACCACCCCCAGCAGGGTCATCGTGAGCAGGCTGTGGTAGAGGTCGAGTGTCCCCGGGGCGATGAATGCCATCGCCAGGCACAGCAGGATGCTCGACAGCATCAGCGCGGCCAGGAATACGAGGCGCGAGCGCCATTGTCCGTTCATCATCGCCTCCGAGAGCGTACAGACCAGGATCAACGTCACGAGCAGCGTCATCGGCGAGAGCAGGAACGAAACGATGAACAGTCCGGCGATCAGCAGCACCGGGATGCAGAGCCATTTGTTCAGTCCTTCGCGGTAGAGCACGAAGAGGAACGACCCCAGCACGATGCCCGAACCGGTGTCGTTTTGCAGGACGATGATAAAGAGCGGGATGCAGATCACGACGGCGACCTTGAAAAGGTCGTTGGCGCGGTTGATCGAGAAGGAGTATTCACTCATCACGCGGGCCAGGGCCAGCGCCGTAGCGATCTTGGCGAATTCGACGGGCTGCACGCGGAACGAACCGAACTCGAACCACGCCTTTGCGCCGTTGACCTCGCGGCCGAACAGCAGCGCAGCGGCGAGCAGTGCGATGCCGCCCAGGTAGGCCGGGTAGGCGAACATGTGGTAGAAGCGTTCGTCGAGCAGCAGCACGATGAGGGCCGTGACCCACGCCACGCCGATCCACATCAACTGCTTCATGTAGAAGTGCGAGAAGGAGAACAGGTCGGCCGTGCTGTCGTCGTATGATGCCGAGGTGATTGAGATCCATCCCGCCACGACGATCAGCACGTAGAGCAGGACGGTCCAGAGGTCCACCCCGTAAAAGATGCCGCTATGTCGGTTACTTGTCATAGGCGGGGTAATAAATGGGTACGTTCTTGATGTATTCCACCAGTTCGGGCCGGCGGATCGTGTCGGTCAGGTAGTACTCTTCCAGCAGGCTGGCGATCGGCAGGGCCGACGAAGCGCCGAACCCGCCGTTCTCGACGTAGACCGAGATGGCGATCTTCGGGTTGTCCTTCGGAGCGAACGAGAGGAATGTCGAATGGTCGCGTCCGCGCGGGTTCTCGGCCGTTCCGGTCTTGCCGCAGACATCCCATCCGTCGAGCCGGGCGCGGGTCGAGGTTCCCCCGACGTTCACGCCGCGCCACATGCCTTCGACGATCGGTTCGAAGTGTTTGGCGTCGACCTTCGTGTAGTGGCGTTCGTAGAAACGGGCGTCGAGCGAATCCCGGCCTTCGATCTTCTTCACGATGTGCGGGATGTAGTAATAGCCCCTGTTGGCGACGATACACGCGAGGTTGGCCAGCTGCAGCGGAGTGCATCCCAGCGCATCCTGCCCGATCGAGAGCGACAGCACCGTCAGCGAATTCCACGAACCCCGGTACTGGCGGTCGTAGTAGGCCCGGTCGGGCACGTAGCCGTTGCCTTCGTCGAGGAAGTCCGAACCCAGCTTGCGGCCGAATCCGAAACTCTCGACATATTCTTTCCAGACATCGTAACCCTCTTTCACGCTTCCGTATTTGGGGTTGTCGAGGATGTCGCGGAAAACGTAGCAGAAGTAGGCGTTGCACGAGGTCGCCACGGCAAAACGCAGGTCGAGCGGCGAGGCGTGGGCGTGACAGGCCATCTTCAGGCGGCCTGCCTGGTAGCCCATGTGGCAGGAGTGCATGTCCGAAGGCCGGAGCACCCCTTCCTGCAGGCCGATCAGTCCCTGCACGAGCTTGAACGTCGATCCCGGGGGATATTTGGCTTTCACGGCGCGGTTGAACAGCGGCTTGCGCTTGTTGTAGAGCATCTTCATGTAGTTGTTGCCCCGCTCGCGGCCCACCAGTTCGTCGGGGTCGTACGTCGGCGAGGAGACCATCATCAGGATTTCGCCCGTCGCCGGTTCGATGGCCACCGCGGCGCCGACTTTGCCGCGCATGAGTTCCTCGCCCAGCAACTGGAGCCGGGCATCGATGGTGCTTATCAGGTAACGTCCCGGTTCGGGGACCGAGTCGTAACGTCCGTTCATGTAGGAGCCTTTGATCGCTCCGTGGGTGTCGATCTCCTGTATCTTGACCCCTTTGCGCCCCCTGAGCTGCGGCTCGTAGGCCGATTCCACGCCGCTCATGCCCACGTAGTCGCCCGTTTTGTACTCCGGATTGCGTTTCAGGTAGTCGGGGTTCACTTCGCTCACGTAGCCCAGCAGGTTGCCGCCCACTTCGCGCGGGTATTGGCGCACGGTGCGGTAGACGGTGTAGAAGCCCCGGAAGTTGCATTCGTCGAAGCGCAGCTTGTCCTCTTTGGAGATGTAGCTTGTCACCAGACGCGCCGCTCGCGGCCGCATCCGGGCGTTGGCCAGTTCGCGTTCGAGTTTGGCGCGCGAAAGTCCCAGCACTTCGCACATGCGGGTCGTGTCGAATCCCTGTTTGCCGATTTCGCTCGATATGACCATCAGGTCGTAGCACTCGCGGCTCTGTACCAGGTATTCCCCGTTGCGGTCGAAGACCTCGCCGCGCGGCGGGTATTGCACCACGTGGCGCAGTACGTTTGCGCGGGCCAGTTCGTTGTAGCGCGAATCGAAGAGCTGGATGTAGGCCAGCCGGCCGACGATCAGCGCGAAGATCAGCAGGACGACGACCTGGAGGGTCCGCATCCGCATGAAACTCTCGGAACTGCTCATATGCGCACGGGAATTTTCGCGGTGAAGATGCGGGCGATGATCCAGATGAAAGCCGCCGATACCGCCGTGCTGACGACGATGCGCAGCAGCATGTGGAGTACGTGGGCCAGCGAGAGGGTCTCCAGCCAGAAGAAGACGATGTGGTGCACGAGCGTCAGCACCACGAGGTAGGTGATGAATTTGCGCTGGCCCAGGCGTGCCGGGGAGGGAATGCCTCCTTCGCGGACGTTGTCACGGCCGCAGATCATCCCGGCGAGGGTCGGGCGCAGGAAGGCGATCAGCAGCGTTGCGATCGTGTTGATTCCGGCGGCCCCCATGGCGAAGTCCATCGTGACGCCCAGCGCCAGCCCGGCGCCCAGCACCGCTACGGGCGGCGTGTCGAGCGGCAGCAGGGCGATGAAGACGATGTATATGAGCGGGTTGAGGTAAATGCTGATCGTCAGGTTGTCGAACAGGAAAACCTGAAGCAGCACTGCCGCCGCAAAAAGTCCGAGGTATGGTAGTGTGCGATGCATTTATTCGGGCCGGGTGTGTTGTTCGATTTGTTCGCTTTGTTGCAGGTTGCGGATTTCATAGAGGTCGCGGTTGCCGACCAGTACGACTTCGCCCAGCCGCGACATTTCTGCCGCGAGCCGTACGCGCACCGTGTAGGCCGTGCGGGTTTCGTTGAGCGAGGCGCTCTCGACCCAGCCGATCAACACGTCGGCGGGGAAATACTGCGAGAATCCGGTGGTCACGACCTCCTGTCCGGGCTGCGGATCGGCATATTTCGACAGTTCGCCGAGAATAACGATATCCTGGTCGAGCCCGTCCCAGTAGATCGAGCCGTAATACTCGGTGTCGGCGATTTTGCCGCTGGCGCGGAACGAAGTGTTCAGCACCGACATGGCCACCGAATAACGCTCCGTGCAGTCGACGATATAGCCGGCCATCGCGCCGTCGGACGAGAGAACGGCCATCTCTTCCATGACGCCGTCCTTGCGGCCGCGGTTGAGCGTGATGAGGTTCTGCGTCCGGTTGATCGTGTTGGCCACGACCGACGCCGTCGCAAAATGGTATTTCGATTCGCCGATGTCCTGCATGTAGCTGTCCAGCCGCGCTTTAGTCCCGGCTTCTTCGTATTGGGCGAGGCGCTCTTCGAGCTGCGCCACGCGCCCCAGCAGCAGGCGGTTTTCGCGTCCCAGGGTGAAATAACGGCGCACGCCTGCAAAGAGTCCGTGCATGCCGCCGGCCACCTGGTTCGACCGGGCCAGCAGCCGCGCCTGGGTATAGTACGTGGAGTGGGCGTAGTAGCTGATGGCCGCGACCTCCAGCGCCACGAACAGCACTACGACGTAGACGCTTCGTATGAACTCGAACAGCTTGCGCAAAGTCCCTTGTTAATTTAAGATTGCGGACCGGGGCCCGCAATCGTTCTATTCAAAATATTCGTCAATCGGTCTTCCCTGAATCCGAAAACTATTTCATCAGGAAGGAGAAGCGGTTGATGTTCTTCAGCGCGATGCCCGTTCCGCGTGCAATGGCCCGCAGCGGGTCCTCGGCGATGTGGAACGGAATGCCGGTCTTCTCGTTCAGCCTCCGGTCGAGGCCCTTGATCAGCGCACCGCCGCCGGCGAGGTAGATGCCGTTCTTCACGATGTCGGCGTAAAGCTCGGGCGGCATGGATTCCAGCACCTTCATCAGCGCTGCGTCGATCTTCGTGAGCGATTTCTCCAGTGCGTAGGCGATTTCGCTGTACGAGAGCGATACGGTCTGCGGCAGTGCCGTGAGCATGTTGGGGCCCGTCACGACGAAATCTTCGGGTTCCTGCTCCAAATCCGAAACGGCGGCGCCGATCGAACATTTGATCGCCTCGGCCGTGCGTTCGCCGATACGGATGTTGTGCTGCTGGCGGACGTAGCTCTGGATGTCGTTGGTGAAGACATCGCCTGCGGTGTTGATCGACTCCGAGC
This sequence comes from Alistipes sp. D31t1_170403_E11, assembly GCF_015553985.1. NCBI lineage: Bacteria > Pseudomonadati > Bacteroidota > Bacteroidia > Bacteroidales > Rikenellaceae > Alistipes > Alistipes sp. D31t1_170403_E11. The sequence goes on from NZ_JADNHQ010000006.1 coordinate 78,147, forward strand.
AGACGATGCCGCCCAGCGAGATGCAGGCGATCTCCGTCGTGCCGCCGCCGATGTCGATGACCATGTTGCCTTCGGGGGCCTCGACATCGAGGCCTGCGCCGAGCGCTGCGGCCATCGGTTCGTAAATCATGTAGACCTCGCGGCCTCCGGCGTGCTCGGCCGAGTCGCGTACGGCACGTATTTCGACGTTCGTCGAGCCCGAAGGAATGCAGATCACCATGCGCAGCGAGGGGGCGAAGAGGCTGCCCGAGGTCTTGACTTTTTTGATCATGCCGCGCAGCATCAGCTCCGTGGCGTTGAAATCGGCGATCACGCCGTCCTTCAGCGGACGGATCGTTTTGATGTTCGGATTGGTTTTCTCGTGCATCTGGCGGGCCTGCTGGCCGATGGCCACGAGTTTGCCTGTGTGCACGTCCAAAGCCACGATCGAAGGTTCGTCGACGACAACCTTGCCGTTGTAAATTATCAGCGTATTGGCCGTTCCGAGGTCGATGGCCAGCTCCTGTGTCAGCGAAAAAATTCCCATACTCCTACACCCAACTGTTCTATTTTGTGAAATGCTTTATTTTCAATCGAATACCTATCCGCAGCGCCGCTTCGGGTTCCGGCGGATGACATATCCGGACAAAGGTACTAAAAAGCCCCGGAAATTTTTGTATTTTATTCTAATTTTTTTTAATTACATTTGTGCTGGAAAAACTGAATCTCCGCATGGAATATAAAATCGGAACCGAAGCCCGCTGTGCGGTCATCGGCTATGGAAGCTGGGCGACGGCTATCGTCGGACTGCTTGCGGCTGCCGGGCAGCGCGTAGGGTGGTATGTCCGCAATCCCGAGGTCCTCGAATCATTGCTCGCAGAAGGGCGCAATCCGCGCTACCTGAGCGATTTGGAATTCGACCGCGACTGCATCGCACCCTCCTCCGACCTCGATGCCGTGGTGCGCGGCGCCGACATCGTAATCCTGGCGACCCCTTCGGCTTATCTCAAGGATTTCCTCTCCCCGCTGAGCGTTCCGTTGCGCGATAAATTCATCGTCTCGGCCATCAAGGGCATCGTCCCGGGCGACTACCAGACCGTCGTGGAATATATCCACGACCGTTACGAGTTGTCGTACAAACAGATCGGGCTGGTGACCGGACCTTCGCACGCCGAGGAGGTTTCGCGCGGCAAGCTTTCCTACCTCACGGTCGTCTGTACGGACCCCGAAAACGCACGGCGCATCGGCGAAAAGTTCGCCGGCGACAACGTCCGCCTCAGCTATTCGACCGACCTCTACGGCATCGAATACGGCGCTATTCTCAAGAATATCTACGCTCTTTCGGTCGGCATCGCCGTCGGCCTAGGCTACGGCGACAATTTCCTCGCTGTGCTGATCGCCAATTCGGCGGGCGAGATGACGCGTTTCCTCGAAGAGAGCTATCCCGACGAGCGTAACACGCAGGTTTCGGCCTACCTGGGCGACCTGCTGGTGACCTGCTATTCGGTTTACAGCCGCAACCGCCGGCTGGGGCTGCTGATCGGCCACGGGTGCACGGTCAAGAGCGCCCTGAACGAGATGACGATGGTCGCCGAAGGCTATTTCGCCGCCGACTGCATCCGCCATATCAACTCCCGCCACCGGGTCGATATGCCCATCGCCGACATGGTCTACCGGGTGCTTTATGAGGGAGCCTCGCCGCGCAAGTGCATGAAAGAACTGACTACCAAATTAATTTAGCAATATGATGAAAAATGTGAAATTGGACATTGCCAAAACGGGCATTGAGATTTCTTCCGATGTCGAGGCCAAGGCGCAGGCAGCCAACGCCCTGCTGCATTCGGGCAAAGGCGCCGGCAACGATTTTCTGGGCTGGGTGAAACTCCCCTCGTCGATTTCCGACGCCGAGATCGCCGCCATCGAAAAGGAGGCAGCGAAACTGCGCTCGAAGGCCGACGTGATCATTTGCATCGGCATCGGCGGCTCGTACCTCGGCGCCAAGGCCGTACTCGAAGCTATGAGCGACCCCTTCAAACTGCTGCACAAGGAACAGAAGGACCCCACGGTCATCTTCGCCGGGCAGAACATCTCGGAGGACTACACCGCTGAAATGCTCGAAGCCGTGAAGGAACATTCGATCGCAGCTATCGTGATTTCGAAATCGGGCACGACGACCGAACCCGCCATCGCGTTCCGCCTGATCAAGGCCGAGATCGAGAAGCGTTACGGCAAGAAGGAGGCTTCCGAGCGTATCGTGGCCATCACCGACAAGGCGCGCGGCGCACTCAAGACGCTTGCCACGCAGGAGGGCTATCCGACGTTCGTCATTCCCGACGACGTGGGCGGACGCTTCTCGGTGCTGACCCCCGTGGGGCTGCTGCCGCTGGCCGCCGCTGGCGTGGACATCGCCGCTTTGGTGCACGGCGCGCAGGAGATGGAGAAAGCTACGGCCGAAGGCGTGCCTTTCAAGGAGAATCCGGCCGCTGTTTATGCCGCCGTGCGCAACATGCTCTATGCCGATGGCAAGAAGATCGAAATTCTGGGTTCCTATGAACCCAAATTGCAGTATATCAACGAGTGGTGGAAGCAGCTTTACGGCGAGAGCGAGGGTAAGCAGGGCAAGGGCATCTTCCCGGCGAGCGTCACGCTGACGGCTGACCTGCACTCGATGGGACAGTATATCCAGGACGGCGAGCGTACGCTTTTCGAGACAATCATCTCGGTGGCGAAACCCGCTGCGAAGGTGCTGATCGAGGCCGACAAGGAGAACCTCGACGGGCTGAACTTCCTGGCCGGCAAGCGCATTTCCGAGGTCAACCGCATGGCCGAACTGGGCGTGCAACTGGCCCACGTGGACGGCGGCGTTCCCAATATCCGCATCGAGATTCCCGAGATTTCGGCGGGTGTGATCGGCGGCCTGCTCTATTTCTTCGAGAAGGCGTGCGGCATCAGCGGCTACATGCTCGGCGTGAACCCCTTCGACCAGCCGGGCGTCGAGGCGTACAAGAAAAATATGTTCGCCCTGCTGGACAAACCCGGCTACGAAGAGGCTTCGAAAGCCATCAAGGCCCGTTTATAACCCGCCTAAGAGGCGGGATTTAGAGGCGACAGGAGTGTTTTTGATCTGTTTCTGCGCTTCCATCCGGCTGGTTTCTAAAGCCGATACCGAAAAAGCCAATCCTCCGTGGATTGGCTTTTTTTATTGGCCGCGGTGCTTATTCACCGTGTACCCGTTTCCCGTTCGGGGTGAAGACTTCCGTCCGGCCGTCTTTCTGCATGTAAATCAACTTCTCCCGGAACCCGCCGTCCGGCGCAGAGGCAGCCTGTCCTGCTTCGGACGTGTCGGCAAGCGTGTCGATGACGAGATGTCCTGCCTTGTAATAGACCGCGTCGTAGACGCATGGAATTATCGGTCGGCCCTTGTCGCCGAGCACGCCCCACTTGCCGTCGCGCCGTACGACAACAGTGCGATGCAGGCGATCAGTAGGTAGTGACGCATGACGCTAAGAGTTAGGTAGGAGAAATATACGAAAAAAAGCGGAACTTCGTGCTGAAGCTCCGCTTTTTTCGTATGAACAGGGTTTCGGTTTACAGAACCCCCTGCTCGACCATCGACTTGGCGACCTTCATGAAGCCCGCGATGTTTGCGCCCTTCATGTAGTTGAGGTAGCCGTCCTTTTCCGTGCCGTACTCCACGCAGGCGTGGTGGATCGACGACATGATCTGGTGCAGTTTGGCGTCGACCTCCTCGGCCGTCCAGTTGAGTTTTTGCGAGTTCTGCGTCATTTCGAGGCCCGACGTAGCCACGCCGCCGGCGTTCACGGCCTTGCCCGGTCCATAGGGAATCTTCGCCGCGATGAAGGCGTCGATGGCCTCCGGGCGGCAGCCCATATTCGACACTTCGGCCACGAGTTTCACGCCGTTGGCCAGCAGCCGCTTGGCGTCCTCGCCGTCCAGTTCGTTCTGCGTGGCGCACGGCATGGCGATGTCGACTTTGACCTCCCACGGCTTTTTGCCCGCGAAGAACTTCGAGTTGGGGAATTTTTTGGCATACGGCTCCACCACGTCGTTGTTCGACGCCCGGAGTTCGAGCATGTAGGCGATCTTTTCGGTGTCGAGGCCGTCGGGATCGTAGATGTAACCGTCGGGTCCCGAGATGGTCACCACCTTGGCGCCCAGTTCGGTAGCTTTCGTCGCTGCGCCCCAGGCCACATTGCCGAAGCCCGAGATGGCGATCGTCTTGCCCTTGATGTCCATGCCGGCTTTTTCGAGCATCTGGCGCAGGAAGTAGACGGCTCCGAAGCCCGTCGCCTCGGGACGGATCAGCGAACCGCCGTAGGTCATGCCTTTGCCCGTCAGCACGCCGGTGTTCTCCTGGGCCAGCTTGCGGTACATGCCGTAGAGATAGCCGATTTCGCGTCCGCCGACGCCGATGTCACCGGCCGGAACGTCGGTCTCGGGACCGATGTGGCGCCAGAGTTCGAGCATGAAGGCCTGGCAGAAGCGCATCACTTCGCGGTCCGACTTGCCCTTGGGGTTGAAATCCGAACCGCCCTTCGCGCCGCCCATCGGAAGGGTCGTCAGCGCGTTTTTGAAAATCTGCTCGAAGCCGAGGAATTTGAGGATCGAGGGGTTTACCGAGGGGTGGAAGCGAAGCCCGCCCTTATAGGGGCCGATCGCGTTGTTGAACTGCACGCGGTAGCCCGTGTTAACCTGTACGTCGCCTTTGTCGTCTACCCATACCACCTTGAACGTGAAGGTGCGGTCGGGTTCCACGATGCGCTCCGCGATGCGGTTGGCTTCGAATTCCGGGTGCTGGTTGTAAGCATCCTCCACAGTCATGAGAACTTCGCGCACGGCCTGCAAATATTCGCTTTCGCCGGGGTGCTTGCGCTCGAGTTCCGCCATAATTTTGTTAACGTTCATAGCTCTATCGTTTTTGGTTGGTTGGCTTGCCTGATTGGAGTTTTATCTCTTTACAAATATAAAAATATTTCTTATAGATTGTAACTGTTTTCGTGAAATTTATTTTAATTCCTAATCTTTTTCCTCCTTTTCTCCTTCACGTACCATGCCTTTGTTCGATCGCCCGTCCATGCAGACCCACAGCGGGCGGTCGAAACGCACCTGCCGCAGGTAGGTTCCGTCGAACAGGGCCTTCCGCGCGTCGAGTTCCTGTTCGCGGAAGATGCCGTCGCCGCGGAAGGGATTGATCGTCAGGTAGCCCACGCCCAATGAGGTGACGTTCTGGAAGAAGTGTGTGCCCTGCGAGGGCTCCACGTCGAATTTCTCGATGCCGCATTCGACGATCACCTTGGCCTCGGAGATGTGGTTCCACTTGACCGGTACGCCGAGGAACGGGTCCGAGGAGCCCCAGCGGCCGGGTCCCACGAGGATGTACGACCGTCCTTCGTCGTGCATGCGGTTGTTGAGCATCAGCAGTTCGTCGGCGATCTTCTCGGTCGAGAGCGAATCGAAGGCGTCGGACTTGATGTAGATGATATCGGCGATGTCGGTCATCTGTCCGATGCCGAGGGCCTGCTCGCCGTAGACCAGCGCCCGGGAGGTGTCGACCTTGTCCCAGTCGATGGCCCGGTTGTCCTGGTTGTCGATGATCGGGCGTATTTGCAGCAGGTTGAAAATCTGCTGTTGTCCGGGCGGCACGTCCATGTTGACGGCGAATTCGACCTCAACGGGGCAGCGCATCTCCTCGGCGCCCATCTGGAGGATGTCGGAGATGATTTCGGCCAGCGGGAAGGTGTTGTATTTTAGGATGTTGTTGAACGTTATTACCTTGCGGCCCCGGTCGAAGGGGCTGTCCGAGATACGTTCGTTCTCGCGGTCCCAGATCGAGCAGACGAATTTCGAGTTGCGGAAATCGGCGATTTCCGTAAGGCTCAGCCGGCGCAGGTTCACCGCGTCGTCGATCGACGTGCGGAACTCCTCGGGTTTGAGGCTCAGGGCCAGCACCTCGTTCTGCGTATCGCGCAATGCCAGTTCGGGCGTCGAGGTCTGCAATACCTTCTGCGGGTAACGGGGCGAAAAACGCAGTGTCCGCCCGCCGTCCACGACCAGCTTGCCCAGTCCCATCGCCACGTTGCAGACCCCGTCGCCGGGTTGTTCGTCGCCGATGGGGTAGTAGTTGATCGAGCGGGCCACGCCCGAGCAGGTGGGGAAGTAGAGCCCGTCCTGTTCCGTGCCGCACACCTCCTGGACGATCACGGCCATCTTCTCCTCTGAGATGAGGTTCTGCGACGACTGGATGTAGGCCCTCGACGCTGCGAAGTAAACCGAGGCGTAGACGCTTTTGACCGCCTTGAGCAGCAGGCGCAGCATCTGGTCCTCGTTGTCGACGTAGGGAATCATGTAGGTCGAGTAGATGCCCGCAAAAGGTTGGTAATGTGAGTCTTCGAGTTTCGATGAGGAGCGGATCGCCAGCGGCGTGCGCACCGTGCGGATGTAGCTTTTCAGGGCTTCGCGCAACCGGAACGGGAGCACCGAACTGACGAATTCCGACAGGATTTCCTCGTCGGAAAAGTCCTGCGAGATGATGTATTTCAGTCCGTTGTGGCGGATGAAATCGTCGAAGAACTCCGTGGCGATCACCACCGACCGCGGAATCATGATGCGCACGTTCTCGTGTTTGTCGTACTGGCGGTGCTTCATGAGCATCGAGTTCATGAACGCCAGGCCGCGGGCCTTACCGCCGAGCGAGCCGTCGCCGATGCGGGCGAAGGCCACGGCGTCGGAGTAGGTCTCCGTGTCGAAGCGCGCCACGACGCCCTGTCCGAGCAGCGTACGGTAGTCGCGGATCAGGCCCACCAGCACGCGGCGGTGCTCCTCGACCGAGGTGAAGTGGCTTTTGTTGTATTGGCGGATCGACGCCGCCAGCGGGAACAGTCCCCGCGAATAGAGCCACTTGGAGAGGTGGTTCTGCGAGGTGTGGTACTCGAACGCCTTGTCGGGGATCGTGGCGATCATCTGCTGCATCTGCGTCAGGTCTTTTGCGCGGCCGATCTCGGCGCCCGTGTCGGGGTCTTTGAAGACGAAGTCCCCGAAGGCGAATTCGATGGCGATGTAGTCGTGCAGTTGCGAAAGCAGCGTTTTGGAGTTCTTGGCGATGAATCCCGCGCCCAGTTCCGCGGCCTGCTTGCCGAAGGCCACCTGCGACGATTGCAGCAGCACGGGCATCAAGGGGTTGTCCTGCTTGATACGGCGGCAAAGGTCGATGCCGGCGTCGAGTTTCTCGCTCTCGGGCGGGTCGTTGCGGTGGAGCACGAATCCTACGTCGGAGATCACGCCCAGCAGGTTTTTCTTATACCGTTCGTAGAGTTCCACGGCCTCTTCGTAACAGCGTGCCAGCAGGATTTTCGGACGGGCGCGTTTGCGCAGCACCTGCTGCTGTTCGTTGAAGGCGTCCTTGAGGAACTCGGTATTTTGCAGCAGGATCAGTTTATATAACTCCGGTAAATAGGTGGAATAGAAGCGGATCGAGTCCTCGACCAGCAGGATGGCCTGCACGCCCCCTTCGCGGATGTCCTCGTCGGCGTTCATCTTGTCCTCGATCAGTTTGATGATGGCGATGATCAGTTCCGTGTTGCCGTGCCACGAGAAGATGTAGTCCAGCCCCGAACGGTCCTGCTCCTCGATGCGGCGGTAGATGTCCTTCGAAAAGGAGGTCAGCAGCGCTACCGGGGTATTGGGATGCCGCTCCTTGACGATTTTGGCGAATGAAAAAACGTCGGGTTCGCCGACGTTGTACATCGTGAGGATGAAATCGAACGAATCGTCCCTGGCCAGCGCCTCCAGTGCTTCGGCGGTCGAACTGACGCGCGTCAGCGACGGCGGATTCGACATGTTGAGGTCGGTGTATTCCTGGTTGATCTGCGACTCGATATGCCCGTCCTCTTCGAGTATGTATCCGTCGTAGCTGCAGCATACGAGCAGGATTTTGTGGATACGGTATTTCATGAAGCGGTAGGGGAGTTTGTTCCCGTCGGGCATGTATTGCTCAAGGCTTTTATTCATTCGGATGCGATTTTTGATCTTCCAACAAAAATAAGGAAAAATTTGTTACCTTTGAAATCGGAAACGCTGAAAATAACCTCAGATAAGATGAGTAAGGATAAATATACCCTGCAAGAGGTCACCACTCCCGCCCTGGAGCGCGAGTGGCTCGACTTTCCCGAAAAGATTTACAAAGGAAACCGCAACTGGGTCCGTCCGCTGGACCCCGATATCCGCAAGATTTTCGACCCTTCGAAGAACGAACTCTTCGCCGACGGCGAGGCTGTCCGCTGGATGGTACGCGACGGCCGGGGCGAGGTCGTGGGTCGCATCGCTGCGTTCTACAACCGCGAAAAAGCCCTAATCGAGGAGCAGCCCACGGGCGGCTGCGGCTTCTTCGAGTCAATCGACGACCAGCAGGTCGCCGACATGATGTTCGAAGCTTCGCGCATGTGGCTGGCAAGCCGCGGCATGGAGGCGATGGACGGCCCGGTCAACTTCGGCCAGCGCGACGCGTGGTGGGGCCTCCTGGTCCAGGGCTACGAGTTCCAGCCGCTGTACGAGAATCCCTACAACCCGCCCTATTACAAGGAGCTGTTCGAAAACTACGGTTTCAAGAACTATTTCAACCAGAACACCTACATCTGGAAGATTTACGACGATGACGTGAATGCCATGGTACACGACCGCGCCAAGCGCCTGTTCGCCACGCCGGGCTACCGTTTCGAACACCTCAATATCAAGAATTTGGACGATGCCGCCGAGAGCTTCCGCGTCATCTACAACAAGGCCTGGTCGCTCTTCTCGGGCGTGAAGCCCATGTCGCAGGAGGAGGCGCTGAAGATCATGCAGACGATGAAACCGATCATCGACCCCAACATCATCTTCTTCGCCTATTTCAACGACGAGCCTATCGGGTTCTTCATCATGGTCCCCGACCTGAACCGCATCATCGGCAAGTTCAAGGGCAAGTTCGGGCTGTGGCAGAAACTGCGCCTGATGTGGGACCTCAAGGTGCGCAAGGCCAGCGACCGCATCTTCGGCATCATCTTCGGCATCACGCCGGAATTTCACGGCAAGGGCGTCGAGTCGGGCATGATGTGCTACATTCTCGAAGATTACATCCGCACCGACCGCAACCGCTACAAGACGATCGAGTTCGCATGGATCGGCGACTTCAACCCCGTGATGAACCGCATGATCGAGAGCTATGTCTGCGCTACGCGTCACAAGATGCACACCACTTACCGCTACCTGTTCGACCGGACGAAGGAGTTCCACCGCTGTCCGCGTCTGGGAGTCAAACGTCGTTCCGAATAAAAACCGCCTGAAATATGAAAACTACCGCATTTACCAAGTATCACATAGCCGCGGGGGCCAAAATGGCCGAGTTTGCGGGTTATAACATGCCTATCGAGTTCACGGGCATCACCGACGAACATATGGCCGTGCGCAACGGCGCAGGGGTCTTCGACGTGAGCCACATGGGTGAAATCTGGGTCAAGGGTCCCAAAGCCCTCGGCCTGCTGCAACGTATCACGACCAACGACGTTTCGAAACTCTTCGACGGCAAGGTGCAGTATACCTGCATGCCCAACGGCCGCGGAGGTATCGTCGACGACATCCTGGTCTACCGGGTCGATGCCGAAACTTACCTGCTCTGCGTCAATGCCGCCAATATCGACAAGGACTGGAACCATATTTGCGCGGAGGGTAAAGCCTTCGGTATGGAGGCGGGCCGCGGCAAGGAGTTGTACAACGCTTCGGACGAGATTTGCCAGTTGGCCGTGCAGGGTCCGCTGGCCATGAAGATCGTGCAGAAGATGTGCGCCGAGCCGGTCGAAGACATGGAGTATTACACCTTTAAGAAGATGTCCGTCGCCGGGTGCGACGCCATTCTTTCGATTACGGGTTATACCGGTTCGGGGGGCTGTGAAATTTACGTGGCCAACGAAGACGGCGACAAACTCTGGAAGGCGCTGTGGGAGGCCGGCGGAGAGTTCGGTCTGAAAAATATCGGCCTCGGGGCGCGCGATACGCTGCGCCTGGAGAAGGGCTTCTGCCTCTACGGCAACGACATCGACGACACGACCTCGCCGCTCGAAGCCGGGCTGGGATGGATCACGAAGTTTGCCGAAGGGAAGGATTTCATCGACCGCGCCGCGATGGAGAAACTCAAGGCCGACGGCGTGGCACGCAGGTTGGTGGGCCTGAAGATGATCGAGCGCGGCATTCCGCGCCACGGCTATCCGATCGCCGCGCCCGACGGGACCGAAATCGGCTGCGTCACCTCGGGAACCATGTCGCCCTGCCTGAAGGTCGGCGTCGCGCTGGGTTATGTCGAGTCGGCCTTTGCCAAACCCGGGACCGAAATCGCCGTGGTGATCCGCGAAAAGCCCGTAAAAGCCGAAGTAGTGAAGATTCCGTTCGTATAAACCGTAAACCGATTTACTATGAAAACGAAATATCTCGGGCTGGACCTTTCGAGCCCCGTCGTAGTCAGCAGTTCGCCCTACACGGCGACGATCCGCAATGTCGAACAGTGCGTCCGCAACGGTGCGGGCGCCGTAGTCCTGAAGTCGATCTTCGAAGAGCAGATTTACCGCCAGGCCGCCTCGCTCGACCGTATGGAAGGGTATGGCGATGCCGGGGAATACCTCGAACGCTATCTGGGCGAAGCCTATAAGGCCGAGTTGCTGGAACTGGTCTCCGACGCCGCCAAGACGGGTATTCCCGTTATCGGCAGCATTAACTGCGCCGGTGCGGGCGACGTGTGGATCGAATATGCTACGGCCATGCAGCAGGCCGGGGCTTCGGCGCTGGAACTGAACATTTTCCTGCTGCCGACCGACCGGCTGGCCGGGGCGCAGCAGATCGAACAGCATTATGCAGACATCGTGCGCAAGGTCGCCGCAGCGGTGACGATCCCCGTGTCGGTGAAGTTGCCGATGCGCCTGACCAACGTGCTGTCGGTCGGTGATGCGCTGCTGGGCCGCGGGGCCAGCGGACTGGTGCTTTACAATCGTTTCTTCGAACCGGACATCGACATCGAGAAGATGTGCTTCGAGAACAGCGATCCTTTCAGCCAGCCGAGCGAACTGCGCAATGTGCTGCGCAGTACGGCGTTGTGCGCCCATGCGCTTCCGCAGTTGGACATCGCCGTTTCGACGGGTGTCCACGACGGGGCCGCTGTGGTCAAGTCGCTGCTTTGCGGCGCGGCTGCCGTGCAGGTCTGCACGGCGATCCATAAATACGGTTACGAGGTGATCGGGGAGATGAACCGTTTCGTCGACGCATGGGCTGCCCGCCAGGGCTTCGAATCGCTCGACGAGTTTCGCGGACGCATGGACTACGGCTCCTCGGAGGGCGAGTTCTACCAGCGTGTGCAGTATATGAAATATTTCCCGCACGATACGGAGTAAATTCGCATGCCTGAAACCAGAAATCCCGGATGCCGTTTGTCGGTTTCCGGGATTTTTTTGCGGGGTTTCGGGTTGCGGTAGGCTGTTTGGCGTCCGGCTTTTGGTGGCTGTCATTCCGGCTTGTGCAGCGGGCCTATTTCGCAGTGGTTTCCGCGTCGAATGCCGTGTCGAAGATCGCCCGCAGCCGCTGCGGATCGCGAATCATGCTGCGCAGTTCTTCGAGCCGCCGGGCGTTTTCCGATTCTGCGATCCAGAGCTTCAGGTAACCGCCTTCGGCGTATTTCTCGTGCAGATGTGCGAGGCAGCGGTCGTACTGGGCTTCGCGGTCCAGCTCCGGATAGTGTGCCAGTCCGTACTGCACGGTGCGGCGGATGATCGTCACGGGGTCGATTACCCGGTCGGCCTCGGCCACGATGCGTCCGTAGATCGTGCGGGGCTCGTGGTCCGACGAGGCCCGGTGGTCCTCCACGGCGTCGCGCATCACGGCGATCTGCTCCTCCGTGAACCAGCGCCGTAACTCCGCATCCGCCGCGAGGATGCGCCCTGCGTCGATGTGGTGCTGTTCGCGCCCGTTCACGAGGCCCGTGTCGTGGTAGGCGGCTATGGCATAAACCATGTCGGCGTCCACGTCGTAATGCGCGGCCAGGCCGAGGCTTTGTGCGATGACTGTCCGTACGTGGTCCGTGCGGTGTGCTGCGTCGAAATGTGCATAGCGGGGGATGATCTCCCGTTCGATGTATTGTTCGAGTTCCCGGTTCATGGTGTAAAGGTATAAAAAAGTCCCGAATTAACGGATCGTGTTATGGGCGTATTCGCTCTCGCTGTTCCGGGCTGAGGGGCGTATGGCAATGTATAAAAGAATCCCTCCTGCAAAGGAGGGATTCAACTGGATGCCGATGTTCCGGATGGCGTATCCGGGCTGGATCGGTTATTTCGCGTAGGATACGGCGCGGGTTTCGCGGATGACGGTGATCTTCACCTGACCCGGGTACGTCATTTCGTCCTGGATCTTCTTGGCGATATCGTGCGACAGTCCTTCCGACTCCTGGTCGGTGAGTTTGTCCGCTCCGACGATCACACGCAGTTCGCGGCCGGCCTGGATGGCATAGGTCTTCATCACGCCGGGATACGAAAGGGCGATGTCTTCCATCTCCTTCAGGCGCTTGATGTAGCTCTCGACCACCTCGCGGCGTGCACCGGGACGTGCGCCCGAAATGGCGTCGCAGACCTGGATGATCGGGGAGATGATCGAGGTCATCTCCACTTCGTCGTGGTGGGCGCCGATGGCATTGCAGATCTCGGGTTTCTCCTTGTATTTCTCGGCGAGTTTCATGCCGATAATTGCGTGCGGCAGTTCCGGTTCGTCGTCGGGTACTTTGCCGATGTCGTGCAGAAGGCCTGCGCGGCGGGCGGTTTTGGGGTTGAGGCCCAGTTCCGACGCCATGATACCTGCGAGGTTCGCCGTTTCACGGGCGTGCTGCAACAGGTTCTGGCCGTAGGACGAACGGTATTTCATCTTGCCGATCATGCGGATCAACTCGGGATGCAGTCCGTGGATTCCGAGGTCGATCGTCGTACGTTTGCCGACTTCGACGATCTCTTCTTCGATCTGTTTCTGGACTTTGGCGACTACCTCCTCGATACGTGCGGGGTGGATACGGCCGTCGGTTACCAGTTGGTGCAGGGCCAGACGCGCGATCTCGCGGCGTACGGGGTCGAATCCCGAGAGGATGATGGCCTCGGGCGTATCGTCGACGATGATCTCGATGCCCGTCGCAGCCTCCAGGGCGCGGATGTTGCGGCCCTCGCGGCCGATGATGCGGCCCTTGACCTCGTCGCTTTCGATGTTGAACACCGTCACGGCGTTTTCGATGGCCGTCTCGGTCGCTACACGCTGGATTGACGCTACGATGATGCGCTTGGCCTCTTTCGTAGCCGTCAGCTTGGCCTCTTCGACGGTTTCGTTGATATAGGAAGCGGCTTCGGTCTTGGCCTCGGCCTTCATGTTTTCGATGAGAATATTTTTGGCGTCTTCCGAACTCATGCCCGAAATCTGCTCCAGGCGCGTGTTCTGTTCGCGCTGCATCTGGTCGACCTCCTCCTTTTTGTGCTCGAGGATCTGCAACTGATTCTGCATCTGCTCTTTCAGCCGGTCGTTTTCGCGGAGTTTATTCTCCAGTTCGCGCTGCTGGTTTTGCAGGTTCTGCTCGATCTGCTTGGCGCGCTGCTCGCTCTGTGCGATCTTCTGGTTCCGCTCGTTGACCTGGCGGTCGTATTCGCTCTTGAGCTGTATGAATTTCTCTTTTGCCTGAAGGATACGCTCCTTCTTGATCATCTCTCCCTCGGCCTCGGCCTCCTTGAGGGCGGCTTCGCGGCGCTTGCGGATCGAGGTCTTGGCCACGAGGTTTGTTACGACCGCGTAGACTGCGACGGCGACCACGGCAGAGATTGAGGCAGCCAAAATGATACTATACATTGGTCTTTACTTGTTTTTAATTATTATTAGGGTTTCTTATTGTGTAGCCATAAAAAAACCGCATAGGATTCCTTAGTCTCGTTTGACGAATCTGCCGATCAGTCATGTGTGGGGGCTCCGGCAATCGCAATCTTCCAACGGTACGCCGTAACGTACTCCCCGTGAGGGTAGTAAGGCCTGATTTTGAAGCGCCTTGAGTTGCCCCAATTTAAAAAGTGTTCAGTTTCGCAAAGCTTTAAGGAATCTATGCGGGTAGATTCTTATATGTAAAAGAACGTTTTTCGTAACATGCATATTGTCCGCCGCCGGGCTTCGCTTCGTTGCGCCGCCCCTTTTTGCAGACTTCCCCGGAGGTTACTTCTTCGGGTCGTTCAGATACGCATCTATTTCCGTGCCGATTTTTTCAAGCTGCCGGAGATCTTCGTTGTCCACCTCCCGGCTCTGCCGCATTCCGACGTTCGCGATAGCGAATTTCAGTGCGGCCATCGACAGATAGTCCTGGTCGGTCCAGTTCTTGATATTCTGTTGTTTTATCAGTGCGAGGTAGCTGTTCACCTCCCGTTCGGCAAGCCGGTATACCTCCTCTTTCCCGCTCTCGATATTGAACGGATAGCTCTTGCCTGCTATTTTGAGGGTTATCGCCTGTTTTGCCATTTTTCGGTTCGTTTATTATGCTTTCCTCTTCGTTGGGGCCTCCCGGCCGTTTTCCTCGTCTTGGCCTCTATTCGGCCTGTTGTTCCGCCGGGGCCGCCAGCGGCTGGCCCAGCAGTGCGATGCATTTGTCCACCTCCCGCATAAGACGGTTGACGCGTGCCCGCGCTTTTTCCCGGTTGCGGCTTTCGCCTGCAAGTCCCTCGGTCAACTGCATGCGCGCTACTTCGGCATCCAGTTCCCTGACGCGTTCTTCGAGCGTGCGCTTCTCGGAGCGGAGCGTGTCGCGCTGCGCAGTCAGTTCGGCGCAAAGATCCGACAGCCGTTTATGGTCGTCGATCAACTGCCGCACGCGGGCTTCGATGTTCGTTATTACGCTTTTGTCGGCCATGGCCTTCGGGTATAATTCCGGTTTACCTTTCAAAGGTACGAAAAAGAACGGTAAATTACAAATAATATTTCAAGAGGAGCGACTCCTCCGCTTTACAATCCGCGCAGACACACTCGCAGCCTCCGGCTGCGTTTGCAGATTTGACCCACCCCTAAATCCCCGCCTTGGCGGGGACTTTCTGGTTACGGCCTCGCATTTACCGCTTCTCCGTAAAGGTCGTAGTCGGCGGCCGAGGTGATCGTTACGTCGTAGAAATGCCCGCGCAGCAACCGTCGTCCCGATGCCGGAATCAGGATTTCCTGGTCCACTTCGGGTGAGTCGTACTGCGTGCGCCCTACGTAGAAATCGCCCTGGCGCGAATCGACGATCACCCGTTCGGTGCGTCCTACGCGGCTGCGGTTGTTTTCGAGCGAAATTTCATTTTGCAGGGCCATGATGCGCTCTACACGCTCCTGCTTGACCGCTTCGGGCACGTTGTCCCGGAGCTTTTCGGCCGACCACGTTCCCTCTTCCTCCGAGTAGGGGAAGACGCCCAGCCGTTCGAAGCGCACCTCGCGCACGAATGCCAGCAACTCCTCGAAATCGGCCTCCGTTTCGCCCGGATAACCCACCAGCAGTGTCGTGCGCAGCGCCAGGTCGGGAATCGCCCCGCGCAGGCGGCGGATCAGCTCCATCGCTTCGGCCTTGGTATGGCGGCGGTGCATGGACGCGAGTTGTGCGTCGGAGATATGCTGGAACGGAATGTCGAGGTATTTGCAGATTTTCGGTTCCGAAGCCATGACTTCGATCACCTCGCCGGGAAAAGCCGCCGGGTAGGCGTAGTGGAGCCGTATCCATTCGATGCAGTCGATGCGGCAGAGGCGGCGCAGCAACTCGGCGAGCATCCGCTTGCCGTAGAGGTCGATGCCGTAGTAGGTCGTATCCTGCGCAATGACCATCAACTCCCGGACGCCCCGTCCGGCCAGCTTGCGGGCCTCCTCCTCCAGCTCCTCCATCGGAACTGAAATGTGCTGGCCGCGGATGAGCGGAATGGCGCAGTAACCGCATTTCCAGTTGCAGCCCTCCGAAATCTTCAGGTAGGCGTAGTGCTTCGGGGTCGTCAGGCAGCGTTCGGTAGCCAGCGCCGGGTCCTCGGCGGCCCCCAGGGCGCGGACGATGCCGTCCCAGGTGCGGGCTCCGAAATAGTCGTCCACCTCGGGGATTTCGGTCCGCAGGCAGTCTGCATAACGTTCCGAAAGACAGCCCACGACGAAGAGCTTTTCGATCTTTCCGGCGCTTTTTGCCGCAGCGGCCCGAAGGATCATGTCGATCGATTCCTGTTTTGCGTCGCCGATAAATCCGCAGGTGTTGATCACCACGACCTTGGCGTCGGTGCGGTCGCTGTCGTACAGCACTTCGTATCCGGCCGCCGAAAGCCGTGCCATCAGGTGCTCGCTGTCGACCGTGTTCTTCGAGCAGCCGAGCGTTATGACGTTAATTTTTTTCATCGAGGGTTACTTGCTTTCGCCGAACAGTGCGTTGACGAACTCCTTGCGGTCGAAGATCCGCAGTTGGTCGATGCCTTCGCCGATGCCGATGTAGCGTACCGGGATGTGGAACTGGTCGCTGATGCCGATCACGACACCGCCCTTGGCCGTGCCGTCGAGTTTGGTGATCGTGAGCGAGGTGACCTGTGTGGCCTGCGTGAACTGCTTTGCCTGCTCGAAGGCGTTCTGTCCCGTCGAGCCGTCGAGTACGAGCATCACTTCGTGCGGTGCGCCGGGGATTACCTTTGCCATGACGTTGCGGATTTTCGTCAGCTCGTTCATCAGGTTGACCTTGTTGTGCAGACGCCCGGCGGTGTCGATCAGCACCACGTCGGCGCCGTTGGCCTTGGCCGATGTGAGCGTATCGAAAGCCACCGATGCAGGGTCCGATCCCATCTGCTGGCGGATCATCGTAGCTCCCGCGCGGTCGGCCCACACCTGCAACTGGTCGATAGCAGCTGCGCGGAACGTGTCCGCCGCGCCGATCCAGACCTTGCGCCCCGCTTTGTTGAGTTGCGCCGCCAGCTTGCCGATGGTCGTGGTCTTGCCGGCGCCGTTGACGCCTACGACCATCACCACATAGGGCTGGCCCTCGGTGGCGTCCAGTCCGAAATGCTCCGACGAACCGTGTGCGTCCTCCATCAGCGTCATAATCTCCTCGCGCAGGATCGACTGCAATTCCGAGGCGTTCATGTATTTGTCCCGGGCGACGCGCTCTTCGATGCGGCGGATGATCTTCACGGTCGTCTCCACGCCCACGTCCGACGAAATGAGCACCTCTTCGAGGTCGTCCAGCACGTCGGCGTCGATCGTCGAGCGGCCCGCCACGGCGCGCGCCAGTTTCGAGAAAAGCCCCGTTTTCGTTTTTTCCAGTCCGGCGCTGAGTTCTTCCTGTTGTTTCTGCGCCTGCTCCCCGGTGGGCGGCGTATCCTGTTTCTTTTTGAAAATATCGAAAAATGCCATGTCGTTATGAATTTCTTTGGAAAGGCTGCGTAAGCCGGCTGCAAACCAGGTTTGCCTGGGTTTGCCGGGGCGCCGCCTGCCTGTGTGAAAGTTTTTCTTTTGGCAAAGATAACAAGAAAGTTTGGAAAAAAACGTTATATTTGTCGTATATACCTTTATCTATAATGATGAAAAGAACCATTCTGCTGTTGTTCGCAGCGCTTTGCGGGGTACTGACGGCCGCCGCCCAGGACTTGATCGTCAAGACCGACGCCACGAAGATCGAAGCCAAAGTGATTGAAATTACGCCCGATGCGGTGCGTTACAAACGTTTCTCGAATCCCGACGGTCCGACTTACGTGCTTCCCGTTGCGGAGATTCATTACATCCAGTATGCCAACGGCGAAAAGGAGTATTATACCAAGAGTATCCCCGCAACGCCGCTGACCCCGGCTGTCCCTGCAACTCCTGCGGTTCCCGAGACTCCTGCAACCCCGGCTGTCCCTGCGCAGCCTGTTCCCGGCGGACAGTATGTGCTCAAACAATACGAGATCGGCGAACTCTATGATCAGAACGGCATCAAGGGTGTGATTTGCCAGCTTTCGGACGACCGCCTGCATGGCCTGGTGGTGTCGCTCGACGAAATTTACCTCCATTGGAGCGAGTTCCGCAAACCCAATCTGCGCGTGGCCGGCGCCGACAACCGTACCGACGGAGTGGAGAATATGGAAAAGGTGGCGCAGTACATTGCGGCCAACAACCTCTCGTGGGATGATTTCCCGGCTTTCAAATGGTGTCGCGACAAGGGCGAGGGCTGGTATCTGCCTGCCATCGACGAACTGCTGACTATCGGGCACAACTATAACGGCGGAACCCGTGTGACGAACAACCGCCAGGCGCGCAATAAGTTCAACGATGCGCTCAAGGATGCCGGAGGTAAGCGTATGGACCGCCTCGTATACTACTTCTCCTCGACCGAAATGGACGAGAAGAACGCCTACACGACCCATATGGGTATCGAACCTCCCTACGTGATCGAAATCCCGAAGTACAATAAATTCCTCGTGCGCGCCGTACACAAATTCTGATACGATGCGGAGTTGACCGTAAAAAACGGAGCACCTGAAAAGGGCGCTCCGTTTTTTGATGCTGACTGGCTGTCAAATGTTCTCGATCAGCTTCCGGAGTTTGGAAATGATCACGTCCCAGTCGTAGTGTTCATGGATGTAGGCGGGCCCTTTCTCGCTCATTGCCCGGCGCAGCGCGGAATCGGAGAGTAGTCGGTGGAGTTTGCGGCCGAAATCCCTGCCGTTGTCGTACCACAACGCTGCACCGCTCAAGCGGCAGTGGTCCTTCATTACCTCGCTGCGTCCGTTGACCAACAGCGGTATGCGGTTCTGCATCCCTTCGAGCATCAGCAGCGAAAGGCTCTCCATGGGTGACGGGTTGACCATCGCCGCGGAGTGGCGGATAATTGCACTTTTCTCTTCGTCGCTGACATAGCCCGTAAAGTGGATGTCCGGGGCTTCGAACCGTTTGATCGACG
The DNA here is from genome assembly GCF_015553985.1 of Alistipes sp. D31t1_170403_E11. Lineage (NCBI taxonomy): Bacteria > Pseudomonadati > Bacteroidota > Bacteroidia > Bacteroidales > Rikenellaceae > Alistipes > Alistipes sp. D31t1_170403_E11. The sequence goes on from NZ_JADNHQ010000006.1 coordinate 97,087, forward strand.
CTTCGAAGCCGCCGGCCAGTACCAGTTTCACATCGTTGTCGAAGTGTTTTTTGTAACGAAGGAAATAGGGCAGCAACTTATCGACCTTGGCCTCCGAAACGCGTCCCAAATAGAGTACATAGTGTTCTGGAAGCCCATATTTGACCTTCACGCGGTCCCAATCAGCCGCCGGGGCTTCTTCAATACCGCATCCGACGATGCTCGCCGGGGCCAACGCCTTTCCAAAAATACTGCGGCACAGCCGTTCTTCGGCGGCCGTATTGAATGCGATATGTTTTACACGGGTGAAGGCCGGGGCATTTATGCTGTAATAAAGCGGTTTGTTCGGATGCGCCAGTGGAATGAGTATGCTTTTTTCCGGCGCGATGACCGATCCCAGGACCGTTTCGGCGAAATAGAGATTTATAAAGATCAATGCGTTGTATCCGGCCTTGTGCGTTTTGATGTGGTGCAGCAGAGCCGGGGTGTACGACACTTGTGATTTGAGAAAGCGACTTTCTTTCGCGACGCCCCATTTCCACACGGGATGCAACGAAGAAACGACCCGGAGTATTCCGAGCCTTTGCAGATAGAATCGGATGCGACGAGCCAATTTGCATTGTTTGCGGTACTGCCGGTTGTGGTTGGCTTCAATGGGCTGCGGTTTGAACCGCCGCACCACGACGCCGTTTTCGCAGGTCGTTCCTTCCGGATAATCCTTGGCGGAGTCTCCAAAAATCCGAATAGTTGAGGTTAGCACTTCTACATCGTAGCTGGGAAGTAAGCGTTCCGCAAGCATTCGGCAATGGACTTCGGCCCCTCCGTTGATTCCTGTTCCGTATCGAGCGATGACGAATGCGATCTTTTTCATACTGCGATTACAGTTCTGAAAATAGGTCGAGCCACTGTTGTCCGATAACCTGAATGTCGTATTTGGAGGGAGCGTCGTAGCAGTGTTTACGCATCTGTTCCTGCTGGTCGTTGTCCAGCAGGACTGCTTTTAGTCTCGCGGCGTATTTGCGTTTGTTGAAGGCCGGAACCATAATACCGGCCTTGCCGTTTTCCGTGATTCCGCGAATGGCTGCGAATGAGTCAAACGCCACGGGGATGACTCCGTATTGCTGTGCTTCGATCAGGCACATCGGAAGCCCTTCGAAATTTGAGGTCAGGCAGATGAACGAAGCACGGCGATAGTAGGGCACTACGTCTGTCTGATGCCCCATAAATTCGATCCGTTTCAGCCCCAGCCGAGCGGCTTGTTTTCGGAGTGTCTCCATTTCTTCGCCTCGACCGAGTATCTGGAGCCTCCATTCGGGAATCGAGCGTTCTATCTTTTGCCAGATCGTCAGCAATCGGTCGACCCGTTTGTCTTCACGCTTGAGCCTTCCGACGTAAAGCACAGTTTTCTCCTTCGGGGTTTCTCGGTCAACCGGAAATAAGGGTGGAAGCAGCGGGTTGGAGATCGACATGAATTTTTCATCCGGGGCTTTGCTGCCAGGATACCCCGATTTGCGAATCTGCAACTGCATTTCTTCTTTGTATTCCGGACAAAGCATTACCAATCGATCTAAGTGAGGAAGTACTTCGGTATATGACTTCAAAACTCGATGTTTCAGTTTGTTGGTCAGGAGGTTTGTGGGTTGGCGAAACAATAGGAATTCCAGTTTTTTTAGCAAGGTCGGTTTCGGAAGATCCGAACAACGCTTGCTGCGGGCCGCACGGACTTCCCAGAGCGGGATGCTGTGTATGCAGAAGATGATCTTGCATCCGACATCACGGCGGATTCGTGCGAAATCCGTGTGTACCATTCCTTGTACGATCAGGCAGTCGACTTGTTCGCTGTTCAGCGATTGGCAGAATGCGTCATAGTCGATTTGTTTGTTTCCCTGTGCTTTGAGCGGTACGGTAATTCGTGTAAAATCGCGACGGTCCTCCTCTGTGAGAATGTCTTCGAATAACGTTCCCGCATAGATGACGATTCGAAAGCCTTTACTGCGGAAGAAATGCCCGAGGTTGCGAGTTACGGTCTCGCCCCCTCCTCCTGGATATACCCAGTTATAAAATGCGATGGTTTTCAACTCCATGTTCTCCGGAATTTTTTCCAAAGTTACCTTTTCTGTGCTGGAATAGCAAATCTCGGCAGGAATTTATCGGAATATGGGCTGCGGATGCTTATAAACGGATGAAGGTTGGGGGGGGGCGGGCAATGGAAAACACAAAGGGCATCCCGAAAGATGCCCTTTGTATTTAAGAGTGATCTCTTAAAATACTTATTTCTTCTCGTCGAAGAAATCCTTTACCTGGTCGTTGGGAATGACGCCTTCCTTGAACATGTAGGAACCGGTTTTTTCCGACTTGACCATCTTGATGCACTTGGTGAATTGCTTACCCGTGCCGGTTTTCAGTGTTGCGACTACTTTCTTTGCCATAGAGCTTCTTTACTATTTGATTTCACGGTGAACGGTAACCCGCTTGAGGAAAGGATTGTACTTCTTACGCTCCAGACGATCGGGGGTGTTTTTCTTGTTCTTGGTGGTGATGTAACGGGACATTCCCGCAACGCCGCTCTCTTTTTGTTCGGTGCACTCGAGGATGACCTGAACTCTGTTGCCTTTCTTTGCCATTTGTTACTCGTTGTTTTTAGTACACGCTTTTGGGTGCGGCAGCTTCGCGAAGAGCGGCTGCGAGCCCTTTCTTGTTAATTGTTTTCATTCCGGCAGCGGATACCTTCAGGGTAATCCAGCGGCCCTCCTGCTCGGACCAGAAGCGCTTGGTTTTCAGATTGGGACTGAATTTGCGCTTGGTCTTGTGGTGCGAGTGCGAGACGTTGTTGCCCACAATCGCCACCTTGCCTGTGATTTCGCAAACTTTCATTGTTTGATTTTTTTTTGGTTAAAACCCGGTTAAGGGAGTGCAAATATACAACCTTTTCGGCAAATAGCAAAGGCGGCCACCTTTTTTTTCGGCCGGAAGCCCGATTCGGAGGCTGATAGGGGCTATTTGACGGGGATTGTCAGCAGGAACCGTGCCCCGGAGGCATGTCCCGTGTCGAGGCGTACATCGCCGCCCAACGCGCGTGCGATCAGCCGGCTGACGGACAGTCCGAGCCCGAGGCCCTGGGTGAAGGTGTCGAGCTTGACGAACCGTTCGAAAATATGCTCGTGCTCTCCTTCGGGCACACCGGGACCGAAGTCCGTAACTGCGAAGGTGATGCTGCGGCTGTCTTCGGACAGGTCGTAGGAGAGCGTAACGCCCTTCGCCGGGTCGGTGAAACGGACGGCGTTGCGCAGCAATTCGGTGAGCGCTTTGGAGAGCAGAAGCTCCGATGTCCTGAGCCGGAACGCTTCCCGTCCTGGCAGGAACTGGATTTCAGCCTGCTGCCGTTCGCTTTTCGCCAGGTTGTGAATACACTCCCGGCAGCAGGCATTGATTTCGACCGGAGCGGCCGCCGGGGGATTGTCGGACGATTCGAGGTCGGCGATATAGAGTACGTCGCTCACCAGTTTTTGCAGATTGCCGCTGTTTTCCCAGATGATGTCGATATAGACGCTGCGTTCGGGATCGTCGTCCGCAGTCGTTGCGGCCAATTCGGCGAATCCGACAATCGAGTTCAGCGGCGTGTTGATCTCGTGGGTGATGTTGCGGATGAAATGGCTTTTCATCCGGTTGGCCTCTTCGGCGGCGCGCTTGGCGTGGGCCAGGCGTCGGTTGAGGCGCGTCAGGATGACGATGAATGCCGTGGCCAGCAGCAGGATGACGCCCAGTCCGATTTCGAATATGCGGGCACGGCGCAGCCGTTCGGCCTGGGCCTGCTGCTGCGCTTCGATCTTTTCGCGGTCGAGGCGTTCGACATCGAAAAGCGTGGCGAATTCGTTGAGCGTCTCCCGGTTATTGTGCTCGTACCTCTCCTGTGCCAACGCTGTCTGCTGCGAAAGGTCTTCGGCTGCGGCCCTGTAATTCCCCAGTTCGTAATTGATCGCAGCCCGGGTCCCGAGCATCGGGATATAGAAATAATGCATACTGGACGTGCTGTCCTGCTGCGTTTCGTAGGCGGCCAACTGCTTGTTGACGATTGCCAGCGCTTTGTTCAGTTCGCCGCTGCCCCGGTAAATGGCGATCTCGATCTCCTCGATCTTGTTTTCCGAGACGTAGCCGTTGTTCCCCTCGCGGATTTCGCGCAGGAGCTGCCGGGCGTGCGAAAAATCCCCTTCGTTCGCATAGCGGTTGGCCCGGGCGATGCGGACACGCCAGATATGCTCGGGGAGCAGAATGGTTTTTTCGGCCATCCGGAGCGCCTCGTCGGCCTGGTCGTATTTTTTCTGCAGGGTATACATCTCGCCCAGTTGCAGGTAGAGGTAGGAGATATCGACCTCTTTCAGCCCGTTCGGACCGGCGATCCCGATGGCTTTGCGGTAGGAGTCGATCGCTGTGTCGTAAAGCGATTTGGTTCGGTATATATGCCCCAACTGCTTGTATGCCTCGGCGATGGCCGGTTTGTAGTCGTCCCGGATCGCCTGGTCGCGAAAGCGTTCCAGTTCGTATTGTGCGAGGGTGTATTTGCTGTATTTGGTGTAATAGGTGATCAGCCGTGTCCAGACGAAATAATAGTGCGTCAATTGGTTGTGCTCCCGGGTGAATTGCTGGGTGCGTGCGACCCACACTTTGACCGAGTCGAAGTTGCCGGTATAGTAGTAATAGTCGGTTTTCAGGCACATCGCCACGGATTGCATGCGGCGGTTCTGTTTCTCGCCCGCCAGCCGGAACATGGTGTCGGCTTTGAGCGGCATTTCCGGATCTTGTTTGTGGCGGTTGCACCAGCGGTAATAGGCTACAAGCGTAGTGTCGAGCCCGTCGGCTGCGGTTTGGGCGGTAGCAGACGATACGGACGCTACCAATATGGCTAAAAGCAGCAGGGCGTTTTTCATTACTTTTTGGGCTAAAAACGCTCAAAAGTAACCGTAAAAACCGTAAAAACCAAATAAAAAGGCTATAAATTCGCTTATTTAGGGATTATATCGGGCCGTTTTCTCTGTCAACAGTTCTTCTTCGAGCAGGGCGACGGCAGCCGTACCGGCTTTGCGGATGACTTTGTTGCGGCTGCCGTTTACGTGAATCAGCCGCGATACGGTGCGTTCGGGTGAGCTGACGGCGATCCAGATCGAGCCTACCGGGAGTTCGGGCGTGCCGCCCGAAGGGCCTGCGATGCCGGTAGTGGCGATTCCGTAGTGGGCGTCGGCCGCATGGCGGACGCCCTCGGCCATTTTGCGTACGATCTGCTCGCTCACCACGCCGTAGCGGGCGATGGTGTCGCGCGAGATACCCAGCAACAGTTCTTTCGTCTGGTTCCAGTAGGCTACCACGCCGCCTTTGAAATAGGCCGATGCGCCGGGCATGGCCGTAAACCGGGCCGCGATGGAACCTCCCGTACAACTTTCGGCGACAGCGAGGGTCTGTGTACGGTCGATCAGCAGCCGGTGTACGTTTTTTTCCGGCTTGAAACTGTTGCAGGAGGCTGTCAGCGCGATTACAGCCAGTAGGGCGAGTAATTTATTCATGGCTGAAGTTTTAATTTCCATTGAGGCAGTCGCGCAGCAGGCCGAGGGCGAAGGCGCTGGCGCGGTCGATGATTTGTCCCCGGTCGGTTCCGCACTGTTTGAGGATGGCGACCGTCTGTCGGGGCGTTGCCACGGCTATCCAGACCGTGCCGACGGGTTTCTCCGCCGAGCCGCCCGTGGGGCCTGCGATGCCGGTGGTGGCGACGGCGTAGTCGGCGCCGGCCGCACGGCGGGCCCCTTCGGCCATCTGGCGGGCCACCTGTTCGCTCACGGCGCCGTAACGTGCGATGTCCGCGGCATCGACGCCCAGGAGCCTGGTTTTCGAATCGTTGCTGTACGACACTACGCCGCAGAGGAAGTAAGCCGATGCGCCGGGCATGGCCGTAAACCGCGCGGCGATCGAACCGCCCGTGCAACTTTCAGCCACGGCGAGCGTCAGTCCCCGCCGGGTGAGTATTTCGTGCACTACCTCCTGCATGGTCGCGGTCTCGAACCCGAGGATGTTGTGGGGAATGATCTTGCGCAGCGCCTCGAACTGGCTCTCTATTTCGCGGGCGACGCTCTCTCCTTCCACCTCATAGGCCGACAGGCGCAGGCGTACCGCACCCGGATTGGGCAGGTAAGCCAGTTTCAGGTACGGGGGCAGGGCGTTTTCCCATGCTTCGATCCGCTCGGCGAGCATCGACTCGGCGAGTCCGGCGGTGATCATCGTGCGGTGGACGATCTGCCGCAGTGCGAAATGGGCCTTCAGGCGGGGCATCACCTCGTCTTCGATCAGGTGTTCCATTTCGAAGGGTACGCCCGGCAGCGAGACGATCACGTGCCCGTCGCGTTCGAACCACATGCCCGGGGCTGTGCCGTGGGCGTTGAACAGGACCGTGCAGCATGCGGGAACCATTGCCTGCGAGCGGTTGAGCTCGTTGAACCCGATGCCGCGCTCGGCGAGCATTTTCTCGACGTGCTCCGCTACTCGCTCGTCATAGCGCATTTCGCAGTGGAACATCTCTGCGAGGGTCTTCTTGGTGATGTCGTCCTTCGTGGGGCCGAGGCCTCCCGTGACGACGGTCACCTCCGAGCCCGCGAGGGCGTTTTCCACGGTCTGGATAATCTGTGCCCGGTCGTCGCCGATCGAGATTTTCTCGCGGACCACGATGCCGGCCGCATTGAGGTGTTTGGCAATGGAAACCGAATTGGTATCCACGATCTGTCCGATGAGTATTTCATCGCCGATGGTGATGATTGTCGCTTTCATGGCCGGATGGTTACTGATTTTCCGCAGGTTCCTGCGGCGTTTGCGGAGTGTTGGCGGCTTCGGGGAGTTCCGAGTCGCCGGTTTTCGGAGCTGCTGCTGTTCCTGCGGTCGCCTTGGCCTGCCGGGCTTCCGCGTCGGCGATCAGCGCGCGGCACACCTCTTTGACGATTCCGGGGCCGTTGTAAACGTAGCCGGTGTAGAGTTGTACGAGGTCGGCCCCGGCGTCGAGCATTGCCCGCACGTCGTCGGCCGACATCACTCCGCCGACGCCGATGATGGGGTAGTTTCCGCCCGAACGCGTGTGCACCCGGCGTACGACCTCTACAGCGCGGCGGGTAAGCGGAGCGCCGCTGAGGCGTCCGCTGCCGATCTTTTCGAGCGACGCCCGGCTCGTGTGCAGCCCCTCGCGACTGTGGGTTCCGTTGGTTGCCACGATGCCGTCGAGCGGTGTTTCGAGCAGCACGTCGGTGATCTGGTCGATCACCTCGTCGGACATGTCGGGCGAGATTTTGAGCATGATCGGCCGGAACTGGTTCTGGCCGCGCCGGAAGTCGAACAGCGGGTTGAGTATCTGGAGAATATGTTCGCGCGTATGTGTCAGCCCTTCCCGGCAGGCGTTGTCGCAGCTGATGTTCACGGTGAAATAGTCCGCGTACTGATAAAGGCTGCGGAAGAGTTTCAGGTAATCGGCCGGGGCGTTCTCGGCGGGTGTTGCGGTGTTTTTGCCGATGTTGCAGCCTACGATTACCCCGTTGTGCGGACGCCGGAGGTGGCGGATGGTGGCTTCGAGACCGCGGTTCGAAAGTCCGATGCGGTTGATGATGGCGTTGTCCTTGGGCAGGCGGAAGACCCGCGGCCGCGGATTGCCCGCCTGAGGACGGGGCGTCACGGTCCCCACTTCGATGAATCCGAATCCCAGTGCGGCCAGTTCGCGGAACGCTTCGCCGTTGCGGTCGAATCCGGCCGCCAGCCCGACGGGGTTGGCGAAGCGGATGCCGAAGACCTCGCGTTCGAGCGCCGGGTGCTTCACGGCGTAGCACTTGCGCAGCAGCCAGCGGCCGCCGGGAATCAGCCCGATGATGCGCAGCAACAGCAGCACCGCATGATGGGCCCGCTCGATGGTGAGCGAGAAAAGCACGGGCTTTATAAATCTCCGGTACATTTTTTTTCGAAGTAATTGCCGCAAAGATAGTGCAAGGCGAGTGCAGAAGCAAATTTATTTGCTTTTGCCGAGCCGCCGCCTGTCTAAGGCGAAGCCAAAGATAGTGCAATCCGGCGGCGGAGCCAAATTTATTTGCTTTTGCCGAGCCGCCGCCTGTCTGAGGCGAAGCCAAAGATCGTGCAAGCCGGGCGCGGAGCCGAATTTATTTCACGGGGCCGGAATGCTGCCTGTCTGAGCCGCTATTTATCGCGGGCAAAGGTAATTAAAAAAGAGTGAATCCGCTAAAAATATTCGCGGCGGTAGGCATAATGGTCGCGCATGGACTCGAAATCGCCCGGCCGCTCCTTCAGGCGGCGGCTTTCGGCTCCGATGTCGTAAGCCTTTCCGATGGTTGCACATAACTCCTGCCAACCGATCGGCCGCGGGGTCGCCGGGGCGGCTTCGGGCGGATACCATCCTTCGAGCGGGAACCCGAAACGGCGGGCCAGCGAGGCGACCGACATAGCCGTGGCGTTGGCTTTGCCCTGTTCGGAATAGCCTGCAATGTGGGGCGTGGCCAGCAACGCATGGGCCAGCAGGGCCGGGTCGAGGTGCGGTTCGTGCTCCCAGACATCGAGCGCGCAGTCGAGTCCGCTCGCCAGCAGGGCGTCGCCGTCGACCACCTCCCCGCGCGAAGAGTTGATCACGACGGCGCCGGGTTTCATCCGGGCGAACAGTTGCCGGCCGGCCATATGCCGCGTCGTGTCGTCGAGCGGTGTGTGGAAGGTGAGGATGTCGGCTTCGCCGGCTACCTCTTCCAGGGGCCTGAACCCGCAGTGTTCCCGCTCTTCACGCGGCGGGTCGCAGCAAATGACGCGGAATCCCCACGCTGCGGCATACTCCCTGACGAGCGATCCGACGTGTCCCACGCCCACGATGCCCAACGTCCGTTCGGCAGGCTCCCAGCCCTGTGTGCGTGCGAGGTGAGCGAGTGCCGCGCCGACCCATTGCAGGACGCCCCGGGCGTTGCAGCCGGCGGCCGTGGTGACCTCGATTCCGTGCTCCGCGCACCAGGCCCGGTCGATGTGGTCGAACCCGATGGTCGCCGTGGCGATCATTCGTACGCGCGAACCCGCCAGGAGCGCTTCGTCGCACCGGGTGCGGGTGCGTATCACCAGCGCGTCGGCGTCGTGTGCGTCGGCGGCCGAAATTGCCGTCCCGGGGAGGTATTCCACCTCGGCGAACGGCTCTAGGACACCCCGCAGAAAGGGTATGGCGCTGTCGGCAATGATTTTCATAATTTGGTGTATTTATCTCCGTTTCTCGTCATTCGGGTGAACAAAGATAGGTAAAAATTAAAATTTTCGTACCTTTGCCGTTCAAAACGGAACGTTTTCACCGGGTGAATGCAAAGTCCGGGCCTGCATGGTCCCGGGCCGACGGCGGAAACGGCAAAAGAATGATGAACGTTATGGAACAGAAACCCTTCGATCCGGATGGTGTCGGTGTGGACAACGGGACCTATTTCGGGCTTCCGTTCGATCCCGAAACGGCGGAACTGGTGCTGATTTCGGCGCCGTGGGACGTAACGGTCTCTTACGGAGCGGGAGCGGCCTATGCGCCCGATGCCATTATCGAAGCTTCGACACAGTTGGATTTCCACGATCCGCTGGCTCCCGGCGCCTGGCGCCGCGGTATCGCCACGGCCGACGTGGACTATTCGCTGCAGGAATCTTCGCAGCGCCTGCGGGCCGACGCTACGCGGGTAATCGACCACCTCGAAGGGGGCGGTTGCCTCGAGGACGACTATGTCGTGCGCAAGGTCCGCCGCGTCAACGAGGGATGTATGGCGATGAACGCCAACATCGAGGCGCAGGCTTCACGCTGGCTCGACGCCGGCAAGACGGTGGGGCTCGTCGGTGGCGACCATTCGACCCCCTACGGGTTGATCCGGGCGCTGGGCGCGCGGCACGCGGAGTTCGGCATCCTGCATGTCGATGCCCACTGCGATTTGCGCGACGCGTACGAGGGATTCGAGTTTTCCCATGCTTCGATCATGTTCAACGTCCTGCGCGATGTGCCGCAGGTCGTGAAGATCGCCCAGGTCGCCGTGCGCGACTTCAGTGAGACGGAGGCTGCGCTGGCGGCCTCGTCGGAACGCATCGCCTCCTTCGACGACCTTTCGCTCGCTGCCGCCGCTTTTCGCGGCGAGACGTGGGACGCGCAGTGCCGCCGCATCGTCGACGTGCTGCCGCAGGAGGTTTACGTGAGTTTCGACATCGACGGACTCACCTTCGAAAACTGCCCCCATACCGGTACGCCGGTTTCGGGCGGACTTACATTCAACCAGGCCGTCTACCTGCTCGACACGCTGGTTCGCTCGGGACGCCGCATCATCGGCTTCGACGTGGTGGAGGTGTGTCCCGTAGCCGACGAACGAATCGACGCCATTACGGGCGCCCGCATGCTGTGGAAGCTCTGCGGGCAGACGCTCAGGTCGGCCGCCAAAAACAACGAACGATAAATGCGACTGTTTTCAATGTACCGCTGGGTTCGCCAGCGACACATGATGGGGCTTCGCGGCCGTAGTTTCCTGGAAGCTCCCTGGGCCGGAGGCGTCGTGCTGCTGGTGTGCGTCATCGCCGCCATGCTGCTGGCCAACCTGCCGGCGACCAAACTCTACTACCACCACCTGCTCGAAACCGACCTTTCGCTGATGGTCCGCTCGCCCGACGGAGTGATCGACTGGATCTTCCCGCGGGGAATGACCGTCGAGAAGTTCATCAACGACGGCCTGATGGTGATTTTCTTTTTCGCCGTGGGGCTCGAAATCAAACGCGAAATTGTCTGCGGGCAGCTTTCGTCCACCCGGCGGGCCATTCTCCCGGTGCTGGCCGCTGCGGGCGGCATGCTCGTCCCGGCGATCTTCTTCACGGCTTTCAACCACGGAACGATGGCCGCCAACGGTTGGGGTATTCCCACCGCTACGGACATTGCCTTTGCTATCGGCATCCTTTCGATGCTGGGCGACCGTGTTCCCGTATCGCTTAAAATCTTCCTTACGGCGTTGGCTATTGCCGACGATCTCGGGGCTATCCTGGTCATCGCGCTGTTCTATGGCGGCAAGGTGCAGATCGGCTGTCTGCTGGTGGCGCTGGTCATCATGCTCGGGGTTTACTTCATGAAGCAGATGGGCGAGAAACGCATGTTCTCCTACCTGGTCCCGGCCTTTGTGGTCTGGGGGCTGTTCTACTACTCGGGCGTTCACTCGACCATTTCGGGTGTGGCGATGGCCCTGCTGATCCCGATGGAGCCGCGTTACAGCAAGGAGTATTTCGCCCATAAGATGCGCTGGCTCAATGCGCTGATGCTCCGGGCCGCCTCCCATGAGGATTTCCCCAACGAAGAGCAGCGCTTCTACCTGCGCCGCATGCACGACCTTTCGTCCAATTCGGTCGGCATGAGCTACCGCCTGGAGCACGGCCTTGCGCCCTACGTCACGTTCCTGATCATGCCCGTCTTCGCACTGGCAAATGCCGGCGTCGAGATTTCGTCGCTCGAATACCTCAATATTTTCCATTATTCGCCCGAGATCGGTTCGGTCGGTATGGGCGTGTTCTTCGGACTGGTCATCGGTAAGCCGCTGGGCATCTTCCTCGCCAGTTGGGGCGCCGTGAAGACCGGACTCGCGGAGCTGCCCGAGGGGGCGACGTGGCGCATGCTGCTGGCCGTGGCCTGCCTGGGCGGTATCGGTTTCACGATGTCGCTGTTCGTCGATTCGCTGGCCTATACCGATCCCGACCTGGTCGACCGCGGCAAGATCGCGATCCTGATGGGTTCGACGGCGGCCGCCGTCCTGGGCTGCATGCTGATCCTGGCCTTCTCCGGACGCAAACGCCGGATTAAATAGGATAAATTGCCGCTGATTGCACTATTTTTGTAAAAAAAGGAGTTTGATAACTATGAAAAAGACCTTCCCGATCCTTCCGGCCCTCGTGTTGCTGCTGGCCGGAGCCTGCTCGAAAAATTCGGGCGGAGGCGGTGTGAAACTCAAGAGCGATACCGATTCGGTGGCTTACGTCCTCGGCATGAATGTGGGCATGAACCTGCTGAAAATGGATTCGACGATCAATGTGAACGCTGTCTGCGAAGGTATCCGCGACGTTTTTCGCGAAAATCCCAAACTCACGGCGGCTGATGCCGAGACGTTCTACCTGAGCTATGTGAATTACGCCCTTCCCGAGAAGGCGCGCAATTACGAAGAGCAGTTCCTGGCGGACATCGCCAAGTCGAACCGCTCTTATGCCCGCACTTCGTCGGGCGTGACTTATACGGTAACAGCGGTGGGCGACCAGGACCAGATTCCCGTCTCCGAGCGCGACAGCGTGGCTCTGCGGTGGGTGATCCGCACGGCGGCGGGCGACGAGATCGCCTCTTCCTACGAACGGGGCGATACGGTGCGTTCGCTGGTCCGCGACCTGCGGCGCGGCGTGCAGGAGAGCGTCAAGCTCATCGGCAAGGGCGGCAAGATCAACGCCTGGATGCCTTCATCGGCAGCCTACGGCGCTGAAGGCGACAAGGAGTTGGGCATTGCTCCCAATGCGACGCTCTATTACGAGATCGAACTCGTCGACCTCGACAAATATGCGACCCGGTCGCGGCGGCGCTAATCCGGAAAAACCGCCGGGCCGTGGCGGCATTCGTGTTTGTCGCCGCTTGGGGCTCTTTAAAATATAGTTGCTAAGAATCATTTCGTTAACAAAAAATTTATATCTTTGCGTGGAATAAACCCCCGCTTAGATAGGCGGCGCCTCGGCAGAGTCGAATAAATTCACCTCTGCGCCCGGCTTGCACTATCTTTGCGCATACGAATTGCGATAAAAGCCAAACATCAAAACATAGTAAAAACAACAATGAAAAAAATCTTTTTTGCGGCGGCGCTTGCGGGTGCTGCAATGCTCGCCTCCTGCGGAGGAAACAAAGGCGGGGTACAGATGGGCAGCCTGTCCGAATTCGACTCGTTGTCGTATTCGCTCGGAGCTAACATCGGCTACGGCTTGAGCTACGAAATGAAGGACATTCCGTTCGACTTCAAGGCCGTTGACAAGGGTGTTCAGGAAGGAGCCCTGGGCAAGGCTACCCAGGAACACGACAAATCGCTCGATATGCTGCGCGAGTATTTCATGTCGAAGCGCGGCGAGCGTGCCCAGGCTATCGCGCAGAAGCGTGCCCAGGCTGACAGCGTACGCCTGGCCGGCGGCGACTCGACCAAGGTGGAGTATCCCGCAGCCGATCCCGAAATGTTCGAGAGCGAAGAGGAGCGTGCCGAAATTTCCTATGCTTTCGGTAACGACATCGGTTACAACATCGCACAGAGCGGCATGCCTATCCAACTGGTTTGGATCGGCGAGGCCATGCAGAACGTGCGCGACAACAATGCCAAGATGAACGAGGACGAGGTAAACCAGTACCTGCAGTACTACTTCATGGTAAAGCGTCCGGCCGAGAATGCCGAGGCTTCGAAGGCGTGGATGGAGAAAATGGAGAAGAAATCGGGCGTGAAGAAGACCGAGTCGGGCCTGCTTTATAAGGTTACCAAGGCCGGCGACGCTTCGGTGATGCCGAAGGATCCGCGCGACGTGGTGAAGGTTCACTATACGGGCCGCACCCGCGACGGTAAGGTATTCGATACCTCGAAGTTCGCCAACCGCTCGAAGGAGCAGCAGGAGATGCTCAAGAAGCAGCGTCCCGACGATTTCGACAAGGACGAACCCGTCGAGTTCCCGCTCAACCGTGTGATTCCGGGATGGACCGAGGGTCTGCAACTGGTAGGCAAGGGCGGTACGATCACGCTCTGGATTCCCGCCGACCTGGCTTACGGTGCACGCGGCGCAGGCCGTGACATCGGTCCCAACGAGGCTTTGGAGTTCGAAGTCGAACTGGTCGACGTTACTCCTTACGAAGAGCCCGCTCCGGCAGATTCGACCGCAACGGCCGAGACTCCCGAAGTTGCTCCCGCAAAATAATTCCCGGGAATAAATCGAATCCGGATGCGCACACGGCGCATCCGGATTTTTTTATAATAAGGTATATGAAAAACTCCGGTCCTTAGGGACCGGAGTTTTTGAATTTCAGGCGGGCGGATTCTTGCCGAACCCGGATTCCGTGTTTTGGGCAGCCTTCTTTCAGCCCCTCCCCTCCGTATTTAGAACGGCAGGTCGTCGACCTGCGCCGGCGACGACGCATAGGACGGTTCCTCGGCGATGGGCGGCATGTCGGGCATCGGGGCGGCCCCTGCGGTCTCCTGCTTGGGTTGCAGACGCCATGCGCGGATGTCGGTGTACCAGCGGCCGTTGTATTCGCGCGACTCGACGTTCACCGAGACGTTGTAGGTCGAACCTTCCTGCAGGCGGGCCACGTCTTCGGGTTTGTTGAAGAATGTAACGCAGATTTTACGCGCGAACGAACCTTCGTTCATTTCGAAAACCACGTCCTGACGCTGCCACTCACCACGTGCCGACGTTCCTTTCGTCACGGGCAGTATTTTGAAAACTGTTCCTTCGAATTCCATAGTATAAATCGGGTTTATTTTTCACAAAGGTAGCAATTTTTCGGGACAATCAGAGTCTTTTCTGCGGAAAAAAACGTTTGCGTCTCCGGTTGCCGCCCGCAAGTTCCGGTGCTGCTGCCGACAGCTTTTCTCGAAGACAGGCCCGGGTGCAGGGCCGTGTACCGGCCTGGTTTACGATGCGTTGCAACAAACGGCGGTTCGTTGGCTGTGTAAAAAAAGCAGAAAGGAGTTTGCACATTTTCGCTTTTTTTCGATTATCTTTGCTCATCATGAAACAGTTACTGCTTTTTATCGCGCTGCTGGGGCTGGCGATGCCCCTGCGGGCGCAGGACGACAAGGCGCTGGCCGCCGCTGCGGCGAAAGCCGACCTGAAACTGATGTCGTTCAATATCCGTTACTACAAGCCCGGCGCCGACGGCGATAACGGCTGGGTTGCGCGCCGCGCCGCCTGCCTGGAGATGATCCGTGCGGAGTCGCCCGATGTCGTCGGGTTTCAGGAGCCGCACCGGCCCCAGATCGACTACCTGAAGGTCAACCTCCCCGAATACGCCGAGGTCGACATGGGGCGTGACGCCGCGACCGACATCGAAAAGAAACCCGACGGCGGCGAGCATCTGATGATCATGTACCGCCGTTCGAAATACGTTCTCGTCGACAGCGGATTTTTCTGGATCAGCCCCACGCCCGAATGCCCGTCGCGGGGCTGGGACGCCATGTGCCGCCGCGTCACGGTATGGGTGCGGCTCAAAGACCGGAAAACCGGGAAGGAGTTTTTCTATTTCGACACCCATTTCGACCACGTCGGCAAGCAGGCCCGCGTCGAATCGGCGCGGATGGTGGTTGCCCGGATGAAGGAGATTGCCGGGGAAAAGGCCGCCGTTTTCCTTTCGGGCGACCTGAATACGACCTACGACAATGCCTTGCTCGACCCGCTGAAGGCGTGGATGCAGTCGGCGCGCCATGCGGCTCCGGTGACCGACGAACTGCCGACGTTCAACGACTTCGGCAAACGTTCGCTGTGGATCGATTTCATCTTCGGCCGTAACGCCCGTGTGCTGGCTTACCGTACCCTTACCGACTCCGAACGCTACGGCGTGCCGTTCCTTTCGGACCACAATCCCGTCTATGCACTCTACAAACTGTAAATCCGGCCGTCGGCTGATAATTCCGATACAACCAAACTCGCATAAATGATGAACTTTCCGAAGATTTTCCGCAGCCTCGCGCTGCTGTCGCTGTTGCTGGCGTCGAATATCGCCGGCGCGCAGGCGAAGGCTCCGATCCGTTATGTCGACGCTTCGACGCTGACCGTTATCGGCAAGACCATGCCTACGCCCAAACTCTACCAGCGGGTCGATACCGCACGCTACGAGTTGTGGCAGCCCGTAAAGAATTATTCGGCCTTCTCTACGGGGCTGGCCGTCGTCTTTAAAACCGACAGCAAAAACATCCGGGCCCGATGGAAAACCGGCGGCTACGGACTGGGCCACAACATGACCGCCATTGCCCGCAAGGGCCTCGACCTCTACATCGAGCGCGGCGGGGAGTGGGTCTACGCCGGTTTCGGATGGCCCAAGGGCGACAACCACGACAGTGCGCTGGTCGAATATATGGACGAGGGCGAGAAAACCTGCCTGCTGTACCTGCCCCTGTGGGACGAGGTGCTGTCGCTGGAGGTGGGAGTCGACGAAGGCAGCCGCATCGAGGCTGTTCCCAACCCGTTCCGCCACCGGATCGTGGTGCTCGGGTCGAGCATTACCCACGGAGCTTCGGCCGGCCGCCCCGGCATGACCTGGACAGCGCGGCTGGCCCGCGAAATGGGGCTCGATTTCCTGAACCTCGGTTACAGCGGGCAGTGTAAGCTGCAACCCGAGTTTGCGCGGATGCTGGCCGAAATGGAGGCCGATGCCTTCGTTTTCGACGCTTTCTCCAACCCGAGCGCCAAGGAGATCGACGAACGGCTCGACTCGTTCGTAGCGACCGTCCGCAAGGCGCATCCCGCCACGCCGCTGATCTTTATCCAGACCGAGGTCCGCGAGACCGGGAATTTCAATCTCCGGGCCCGGAAGTTCGAAGAGGACAAGCGTGCTGCGGCTGAAGCCGGCATCCGGCGGCTGATGAAGACCGACAAGAACATCTACTTCATCGACTCCGAGGGGATGATCGGCTCCGATCATCTCGGAACGGTCGACGGTTCGCACCCTTCCGACCAGGGTTTCATGTACATGACGCGCCACCTCGAACCGCAGCTCCGTAAAATTTTCCAG
This sequence comes from Alistipes sp. D31t1_170403_E11, assembly GCF_015553985.1. Lineage (NCBI taxonomy): Bacteria > Pseudomonadati > Bacteroidota > Bacteroidia > Bacteroidales > Rikenellaceae > Alistipes > Alistipes sp. D31t1_170403_E11. The sequence continues at coordinate 113,852 of NZ_JADNHQ010000006.1, forward strand.
AAATACGGAATCCGCTGACCATAGGCTGAAAGTTGTAAAATTGAAATTAATGTTATCTTTGCCGAAAAGATAACCTTTTGCCTGGACCGGCGGCTCTCCGCGTTCCGATACCTGCCGCTGCACTTGGCCTGCGCTGTCTATGCCATAATTATGACTGAAAATTTCATCCCGGAAAACCAAGATCAGGAGCTGTTCCGACAGATCAAACAGGGAAGCGAAGAGGCTTTCCGGGAGGTCTACGTGAAGTACCACCGGATACTCTATGCCGTGGCCCTGAAGATGCTGAAGGATAACTCCGCCGCGGAGAATGCCGTACAGCACGTTTTCGTGAAACTGTGGACCGGGCGGCAGGACATGACCGTGATGCTCAGCCTGAGGAACTACCTCTACACGATGACCCGCAACTACATTCTCAATTACCTGCGCAGCCGCAATACCGAACTGGTGCACAGCTACCGCCTGGCGCAGCTTATACCCGTAGCTTCCGATCCGCTCGATGCGCAGATCGAACGCGAAAATCTTTCGGAGGTGCTCGATACGGTGATCGCCGGACTCCCGACCCAGAAGCGGCAGGTTATGTACCTGCGCAAGGCGGGCTATTCGAATCCCGAAATTGCCGAGATGCTCAACCTTTCGGTCAACACCGTCCGTTCGCACTACCAGGAGGGTGTCAAACTCCTGAAAAGCCGGCTCGGCCATATTATCCTGTTAATCGTTACTTTGCAAACCCTATTTTTATGAACAGACCTTCGGAAGAACTATTGCATAAGACGCTCGAAAATAGCGCTACCCCTGCGGAGGCTGCTTTGGTTGCCGAATGGCTCGCCACCGATTCGGGCCAGGCGTGGGCCAGCCGCTACATCGGCCGCGACTTCGACCGGCAGGAGGAGTGCGGTGATTATGAACAGGCCGAGGTCGCTTCGGACCGCATCTTCGCACGGATCAAATTGGCCCTCACGCGCGGCCGCCGCCGGCGCATCCTTTTCCGGGTTGCCGCTGTTGTGATTCCCGTCGCGCTGATCCTGGCCGTTGCCTTGCGCCTCGACCGGCAGGTAGGGGGCATCTTCTCGGGCGCAGAGTACAGCGAATTCGTCGTCGACCGGGGCCGGCGTACACAGTGCCTGTTCCAGGACGGCACGGTCGCCTACCTTAATTCCGAGTCGAAAATCCACTATCCCGTGAAGTTCGGGTTGTTCGAACGCCGCATCCGCCTCGAAGGCGAAGCCTATTTCGAGGTGAAGCACAACTCCCGGCGGCCGTTCGTCGTGGAGTTCGAAGGCGGGGAAATACAGGTCCTCGGCACGTCGTTCAATGTCAAGGCCTACCACGGCGACGACATCGTCGCCGTAACGCTCGACGAGGGCCGTGTGGTGCTCGACAACCGTCACGGCGGGCGTTTCGAACTGGCGCCTTCGGAACAGTTGCTTTACGACCGTCGCTCGGGCGAGGGGCGGATCGTCCGCGGCGCCGACGCCATGCGTTATTCGATTTGGAAAGACGACGTGATCTCGTTCCGCGATACGCCCCTTGCAGAGGTGCTCGAAATCCTGTCGCGGTGGTACGACGTACGGTTCGAAATAGACGGACAGCCCGATCGCCCCATATCCTATACGTTTGCGACCGACAATACGCTGCTGGATAACGTATTGCGCGAAATGGAACTGATCTCCCCGGTACGCTTTGAACGCTCTAAATCCGAAATAAAGGTTAGCTTCAGATAAAAAAAAGAGTTCCGGCTCATCGTTTTTTCCCGTTTGCGTGTCTATTATACGAAAAGCGCGCAAACGGGCTTTTTAGTAAACAACTACCTAAACTAATCTGTATGAAACGAATCAGACTACTATTTCTGATGCTGCTTTGTGTTGCCGGGACCGCTTTGACGGCCCGGGCGCAGAAAGTGACGTTGAATTTCCGGAATGCCAAGCTCGAACAGGTATTCGGGCGGATTACCGAGCAGACGGGCTATACGTTCTACTATGCGCGTCCGACGGTCAATCCCGACAAGGTCGTCAGCATCGCCGTCGAGGATGTCGACGTGCGGGCGGCCCTGAAACAACTGTTGGCAGCCGACAAGGTCGAGATTGAAATTCGCGACGGCAAGATTTACCTCTCCCCTCCGCAGCGGAAAGCCTCTTCGTCGCAACCCGTTAAAGGCGTCGTCAAGGATGCCGCGGGGCAACCTGTGATCGGCGCTGCGGTGATTGTCAAGGGCACGACCCGCGGTGTGAGTTCGGGAGCCGACGGCTCGTTTTCGTTCGACGACCTGGCGGGCAATGCCGTACTGCAGGTCTCGGCGTTGGGTTACGCCGCCGCCGAAATCCCGGTCGGCAACCGCTCGTTCGTCGCGGTGGAACTGAAAGAGGATGCCACGCTCGTCGACGAAGTGGTGGTCGTGGGCTACGGCACGCAGAAGAAGGCCAACCTGACGGGCGCCGTCGACCAGGTCTCTTCGGAACTCCTGGAAAACCGCCCCGTAGCCAACGTCACGCAGTTGTTGCAGGGCGCTGTTCCCAACCTCAATATCTCGTTGGCCGACGGTAAACCCAACCGTTCGGCGTCGTACAACATCCGTGGTAAAACGTCGATCGGCGCAGGCGGCTCGGCGCTGGTCCTGATCGACGGCGTCGAGGGCGACCCCGCGATGCTCAACCCCAACGACATCGAGTCGGTGTCGGTCCTGAAAGACGCCGCTTCGGCAGCCATCTACGGCTCGCGCGCTCCTTACGGCGTAGTGCTTATCACCACCAAGGACCCGGGCAAACTCACCGACAAATTCACCGTCAACTACACGGGCAACGTGGCTATCCAGCAGCCGACGGCCGTTCCCGATGTCGTGGACGACGGCTATGTCTATTCGCGTCTCTTCTACGACGCGTGGTATAATTACCGTTTCAACGAACCGACGGGTTTCAACAACTCGCAGGACTTTTCGCGTGCGTGGCTCGATACCTTTCGCCAGCGCAAACTCGCGGGCAACAAACTCGAAACGACCGTCGATCCCGACGGCAAATACGTTTACTACGGTAACACGAACTACTACGACGCGCTCTACAAGGATACGGTGATCGCCCAGACGCACAACGTCTCGATCAGCGGTTCGAACGGCAAAATCAGCCACTATCTTTCGGGGCGTCTCTACGACTACAACGGCCTGTTCAATTTCACGCCCGACACCTACCGTACGATGAACCTCCGTTCGAAGGTCTCTTCGCAGGTATTCAAGTGGCTGAAAATCTCCAACAACTTCGATTATACGCACGACAAGTACCGCCAGCCGATGGGCTACTCGAAGGAGGGCGGCGGCGTGCTGTGGCGCTCGGTCAACGACCAGGGACACCCCTCGTCGCCGATCTTCAACCCCGACGGTACGCTCACCAAGTCGGGAGCTTACGCCGTCGGCGGCCTGGTCACGGGCAACAACTGGCTCGACCGCACGACCAAGACGCTGAAAAATACGACGACGCTCAACGTCACGATGCTCCAGAACCGCCTGCGCCTGACGGGCGACTTCTCGTTCCGTACCAAGGACTACACCGAGACCAAGAAGACCACGGCTATCCCTTACAGCGCTTACGAGGGTGAAACCATCTACCTCGGTACGCCCGAGACCGACGACGTGATGAAAGAATCGTTGCAGTTGACGACCTATATCGCCACCAACGCCTATGCGGAGTTCGAGGATACTTTTGCTGAAAAGCACTATTTCAAGGCATTGGCCGGCTACAACTACGAACAGCAGGACTACAAGTCGACCTATTCCGAGCGCAACGGCCTGCTGATGCCCGATGCCGGCAACATCAATTTCGCCCTGGGCGACGTGATGTCGATTACCGGCGGCGGCAGCCGTTGGCGTTACGTGGGCGCTTTCTTCCGCCTCAATTATGCCTATGACGACCGCTATCTTCTGGAAGTCAACGGCCGTTACGACGGCTCGTCGAAGTTTCCCAACAATTCGCAGTGGGGCTTCTTCCCCTCGGCGTCGGCCGCCTGGCGCGTTTCGCAGGAGAAGTTCTGGGACGTAAGCCCCAAGGCCGTTTCGAACCTCAAGCTGCGCGCCTCCTACGGTGCGCTGGGCAACAGCAACGTCGATCCCTACACCTACCTCGAAACCTTTGGCCTGTCGACCTTCGGAACCGGTTCGGGCGATGCCGCACGCTACCTCTTCGGGCAGGCCAAACTGCGTTACACGAGCCTTCCGGGGCAGATTCCCGACAACATCGGCTGGGAGACCTCGAAGACCTTCGACGTGGGCCTCGACGCAGGTTTCCTGAACGGACGCATCAACCTCACGGCCGACTATTACATTCGCAAGACGGTCGACATGTACACCGTGGGCCCGACGCTTCCCGACACCTTCGGCGCTTCGGCTCCCAAGGGCAACTACGCAGACATGAGCACCTACGGCTATGAAATCTCGCTGAGCTACAACGATTCGTTCAAGCTGGCGGGCAAGCCCTTCGATTTCGGTATCAAAGCCACGCTGGCCGACTACTATTCCGTCATCGACAAATACAACAACGCGGCCCGCAAGCTGGGAACCGGTGCCTACCAGTATTACGAAGGTATGCGCGTCGGCGAAATCTGGGGCTTCGTCTGCAACGGACTGTTCCAGAACCAGGCCGAGATCGACGCGGCATTCGGCGGCAAGGGCTACACGAACAGCATCATGCAGACCTCCGAGAAGTATATCACCTATCCGGGCGACATGCGTTTCGAGGATTTGAACGGTAACGACGCCATCGACCGCGGCAGCGATACGGTCGATGACCCGGGCGACCGGAAGATCATCGGCAACTCCGATCCGCGCTATCTCTATACGATCTCGCTGAATGCTTCCTGGAACGGGTTCTTCCTTTCGGCGCTGTTCGACGGCGTGGGCAAGCAGCAGTGGTTCCCCAGCGACGAGAGTCTTTTCTGGGGCATGTACAACCGTCCCTACAACCAGGTTCCGACGTGGCATCTGCAAAACTACTGGACCGCAGAGCGCCCGAACGCCTACCTGCCGCGTTACGTGGGCTACTACGGCCCGATGAACGCCGGTACGGCCAACATCAATACGCGCTACCTGCAGGACGTGTCGTATATCCGCCTGAAGAACTTCCAGTTCGGCTACGAACTGCCCAAACGGTGGATTTCGAAGATCGGCCTTTCGAAGGTCTCGGTCTACTTCTCGGGCGAGAACCTCTGGAGCTGGTCGCCGCTCTACCGCTATACGAAGGACTTCGACGTGACGGTGGCCAACAAGAAGTCCGACACCGACCTCCAGACCTCTTCCTCCGACAACAAGGGCGACGGACATAACTATCCCGTGATGCGCAGCTTCAGCTTCGGCATCTCGATCACCTATTAAATTGTTTCGTGCTATGAAAAGATCAACCTATATATGGAGTCTGCTCGTGGGCTGCGTTGCGTTCGCCACTTCGTGCGACCTGACGGAGAACGTGCAGGTGAAGGCCGACAAGTCGATGATCTTCGGATCGAAATCGGGCCTCGAACTCTATTCCAACTCCTTCTACAAAGCCCTGCCGACGCTCAAGAACGGTTTTATGCAGGACAAAATGTGCGATGTAGGGGCTGTCAGCAATACCGACACCTTCATCAAGCAGGGAGCCTACAACACCGAGACTGCGACCAGTTGGAGCTGGGGGACGCTCAAGAACGTGAATTATTTCATCGACGGCTGCAACGATCCGAAATACTGCACCGTCGACGCCGAGACGCGCGACAACTACCTCGGCATCGCCCGCTGGTTCCGCGCGTGGTTCTACTACGACAAACTGACCACCTACGGCGAAGTGCCCTGGTTCCCCAACGACATCCAGTCCTACCAGAACGACGTGATGTACAAGGAGCGCGACAGCCGCGACGTGATCATCCGCAACCTGATCGCCGACCTCGATTTCGCCTACGAGCACATCCAGGCCACCTCGTCGACCGGAAGTTCGACGCTCACCCGCTGGGCCGCCGCAGCGCTCAAGTCGCGCGTCTGCCTCTTCGAAGCGGCTTACCGCCGTTACCACAACCTCACGGGGCTCGAAATGACTCCCGAGGAGTTGTATCGGGAGGCCGCCAAAGCCGCAAAACTGGTGATCGACAACAGCGGGTGCTCGCTCAATACCGCCGCCGGGAAGAAGGGCGCCTACCGCGACCTGTTTTACAGCGAAACGCCGCTGACGCAGGAGGTGATCCTCGCCGTCTGCGCCAACGAGAAGTCGGGCATCTTCGGCGAGCAGAACTGGTGGTTCAACGCCCGCTCCTACGGGCTCTGCTGGAGCCTTGTACGCTCGTTCGTCCATACCTACCTCAAACAGGACGGCACGCCTTTCACCGCCGTGCCCGGCTACGGGGCCAAGTCCTTTGCCGAGGAGATGGAGGGGCGCGACCTGCGCCTCGAACAGACCGTCCGCGGGCGCAGTTTCCTGTGGGACGGCAAGGCCGCCGTCGCCGACATCAAAAACCTTTCGCTCACGGGTTACCAGGTGATCAAGTACACGCTCGACGAGTCGAAGTACGACGGCGGTGCGAAGAACATCAACAGCATTCCGCTGATCCGCTATGCCGAGGTGCTTTTGAACTATGCCGAGGCGCAGGCCGAACTAGGTGTGCTGACCGATGCCGAATGGGCGTTTACGATCGGTGCGCTGCGCAAGCGCGCCGGCATCACGGGCGGCACGGAGTCGCTGCCTACGGCTGTCGACAGCTATCTGCAAAGTACGTTCTATCCCGACGTGACCGATCCCGTGCTGCTCGAAATCCGCCGCGAACGGGCCATCGAACTCGTTGCCGAGGGTATGCGCTTCGACGACCTGCGCCGCTGGAAATGCGGTTCGCTGATGGAAACCCTGCCGTGGACGGGCATCCACATCCCCGGGCTGGAACAGCCCGTCGATGTCAACGGCGACGGGGTGAACGACTATTATTTCACCGAAGGTGAGGTCGCGTCGGCCCCCGCGTCCTATAAGAATATCGCCATCCGCGTCAACCAGGACAACGTGGGCCTCTATGCCGAGCCGAATGCCGCAGGAGGCTGCGACTTGGTCTACAAGACCGGTGCGGGCGACCGTTACTGGTATCCCGACGGCCGCCAGTACCTCTATCCGATTCCCGCCAAGGTGATCCGGGATTACCGAAATGCCGGTTATACGATCTCGCAGAATCCCGAGTGGAACAACGAATAAATAAAAAGCCAGACCATGAAAATATTCCGTTATTTACTGACGTTTTCGCTGAGTTTCGCCTTCGTTTTCGCTGCCGGGTGCAGCGATCCGAAGCCCGATTACTCGGAGTTTTATAAGCCTCAGCCCGGCGACGGGCCGGAGGAGCCGATCAATCCCGGCCTTGAGGACAATCAGTTGAAGGTCATGTCGTTCAATGTCCGTTACAGCGCGGGCGACGACGGCGCGAACAGTTGGGACAACCGCAAGAAGGCCGTTCCGGCGATGTTCGCCGACCAGCAGCCGACGGTGCTCGGCGTACAGGAAGCGCGCCTCGACCAGAAGACCTACATGGACGAGAACTGTGCGGGTTACAAGAGCGTAGGCGTGGGCCGTACCGACGGCAAGAATGCCGGCGAGTTCATGGCCATCTACTACCTCGGCGATGCCGTGAAACTCGAAAAATGGGGGACTTTCTGGCTCTCCGAGACACCCGACACGCCGTCCGTAGGCTGGGATGCCTCGACCTACCGCACGGCAACTTGGGCCTTGTTCACCCACTACAAGTCGGGCCGCAAGTTTTTCTACGTCAACAGCCATATCGACCACGTCGGTCAGGTGGCGGCCCAGAAGTCGATGGAGTTGATCGAGGCCAAGATGAAATCGCTCAATCCGAACAACTACCCGACGCTGCTGACCGCCGACTTTAACAAGATGCTGGACAGCCCGATCTTCGACGGTGTGAAGAAATTCATGCTCGACGCGCGCACGAACGCTCCCGTTTCCGACAACAAGGCGTCGTTCAACAATTTCGGAGGTACGACCAACTATCCGCGCATCGACCACATCTTCAGTTCGAGTTCGGGATTCACGCCCCTGCGCTTCGCTACTATCGACCAGCGTTACGAGAAGGTTCCCTACATTTCGGACCACTATCCCATCGTGGCCGTGCTGGAGTTCAAGTAAACAGATAGCTAAAACTCAAAACCGATTGAAATGAAACGATTTATCTATATGCTGGCCGCTTTCGCCCTTTTGGGGGCGACCTCCTGCCAACCGGATGCGGAGGTAGCGGTCCATGCCGGTTTTACCACCGACAAAGAGTCCTACGACGTGGGCGATCCGGTCGTGATCACCAACACGTCGACGGCTGAGAATGCCCTGATCGCCATTTACAAATGGGAACTGGGCAAAGGCGTCGTCTCCTATGAAACCACTCCGGAGAATATCTCCTACGACCAGGCCGGGGAGTATGTCATCAAACTGACCGTCACCTCCGACCGCGGGGTGAAGAAATCGTCGTTCGAAAAGACGATCGTCGTCGTGGACAACAACATCCGGCCCGTGGCCGACTTCAGTTGGTCGCCCGAGAAGGTCGTGGCCGGGGAACCCGTGCAGTTCACCGATCTCTCGACCGATGAGGACGGCGAAGTGGTGGCTTGGGAGTGGAAATTCGGAACAACGACTTCCGACAAGCAGAACCCCGAGTTCACCTTTGCGGCGCAGGGTTCCACGGAGGTTTCGCTCACTGTGACCGACAACAAGAAGGGGCGCAATACCAAGACGGTGACCATCGAGGTGGGCCGCGGCGCCATCAACCTCGACCTGCTTTGGTCCTATCCCTACGACGATACGAAGGACGCCTACGTCTATGGTACGTCGCCCGCGGTCAGCCCCGACGGCGAGTACGTCTATGTAACCTCGACGGGCTATTCGCTGGTCTGCTTCACCAAGGCGGGCGAGCGCCTCTGGGCCTTCGACATCGGCAAGGACGGTGCTTCGGCTGAGAACAACAGCGGTTCGATCAAGGTCCAGTCGCCGACGCCTTCGGTCGACGCCGACGGTACGGTCTATGCGCTCGCAGGCTTCAACGAGCCGAACAAGGGCCAGGGCGGCAGTGCATTCTACGCCGTCAGCGGCGGCGCTTCGGGCGGCTCGCAGTTGTGGTATACGAATACGGGCGTGAACACCTCTTTCCGCTTCCTCTCGCCGGTCATTACGGAAAAATACGTGATAACGCTCGACCGCAACGCGCCGTCCAACCAGCTTCACGTCTATGATAAACGGTCGGGTGCGCTGGTTGTCAACCTGCACTGCAACAGCGGTTCCTACGGCGGTCTTCTCGCCCTGAAGAGCGGGATCATCGTTGCCGGAACGGGCGGTAAATACGGCTCGCGCGTGCTGCTGCCCAATGGTGAAGGCGTCTGGAAATACCTGTCGCCCGACGGAACCAATGCCGGATACGGCTACAACTATGGCTGGAAAGACGAGTCGAACGGAAGCCAGCCGGCGGCCGACGTTTCGGGGAAGGTCTACATCCTGTATAAAAATAGCAGCGGGGTCCAGATTCCCACCACGACCAAAGCCATTGTCTATTGCTACGACACGAAGAAGGCCGCAGTCGGGGTTCAACCGGCTCCCGAATGGGTGTGCGGCCTCAAGGGCGACTGCGGACAGTCGGGCATGGGTGTCGTGCTGGGCGAGGACGGCACGGTCTACGCCGCGACGCAGAAAACGGGCGATGTCGCCGCCCACGTCACGGCCATCTCCCCGATGGGTTCCGTCGTTTGGGAACATGCCGCCGACGGAGATATCAACGGCGTTCCGGCCGTCGACGACCAGGGTTATGTTTATTACAATGACAAGACCACGGGCAAGCTGGTGAAGTTGCGTCCGACGGACGGTTCGCGCGTGGCGGAGATCAAACTGGCCGACGAACTGCGTTCGTCCCCGGCGATCTCCTCCGACGGTACGATCTACGTCAGCGGCATGAAGGACGACAAACCCACCGTCTTCGCGGTGAAGGGCTCGGCCGAAGGCTGTGCCGCGTCGTGGTCGCAGTTGGGAGGCAACCCATCCAAAACCGAGTATATGTACTGATCCGCTGAGAATCAGGGATGAGCGGGCCGTGTCGTAAGACGCGGCCCATTTTTTTTCGGTCGTCGTGTATGTCGTTTCCGGGCAAATCCCCTCTTTATTATAGACCGGCCGCAAGACCGGGACGAAAGAACCTCGAACACAATTCTAAATTTCAGCAGATGATCCGAAAACTATTGGTGCTGTTGCTCTGCTTCACGGCTGTGACGGCAACGGCTAAAAAGCCCAAATCCTCCGCTTCGAAGAAGACGGAGAGTTCGGCCGAGAAACCGAAGGAAAGCGACTATGACAAACTTTTCAAAGAGAAACACACCGTTGCCGACGGCATGTTCCGCCTGCACGATGTCAAGGGGAAGCTCTATTTCGAAATTCCCGATTCGCTTTTCGGCCGTGAGATGCTGCTGGGATCGACCATTTCGGAGGTCTCGGACAACGCTGCCGCGACGACCGGTTCCAAGTCGGACTACCCGCTGCACGTGGTCTTCACGCGTAACGACCGCTCGGTCCAACTGCGGACGGTCAACTGCGAGAACATCACCGACGAGGTGGGGGCCTCCCGCGCACTGGCCGAGGCCGTGAAACGGAACACCGCCGACCCCATCCTGCGCAACTACAAGATCGAAGCCTGGAACAAGGACAGCACGGCCGTAGTGGTCAATGCTACGGACCTGTTCGTGGCCGACGTGGCGGAGATGTCCCCGTTCTCGGCCTACGGGCTTTATACGGCTTTCGAACTCAAGAAAACCTTCCAGAAGGAACGTTCGATGCTGGGCGAAATCAAGGCTTTCAGCGACAATGTGGTGATACGCAGTACGCTGAGCTACATCTTTTCGCTCAATCGCGGCCGCACGACGCTCGTCAAGGACCAGCCGCTGACGGCGGTGATGACCCGTTCGCTGGTGTTGCTGCCGCGCGAAGCCTACCGTCCGCGCATCACCGACAGCCGCATGTCGGTTTTCCCGACCGGCAAGGTGCTTTTCAGCGAGCGAGAACAGCGCGCCAAGGTGATCTACTACGCCCACCGCTGGCGGCTGGAGCCGTCGGACATGGCTGCGTGGAAGCGCGGCGAGAAGGTCGAGCCGAAGAAGCCGATCGTCTTCTACGTCGACAACGGATTCCCGGAGATGTGGAAAAAGCACATTTTCGAGGCCGTCGACCAATGGAACGAGCCTTTCGAACGTATCGGGTTCAAAAATGCCATCACCGCGAAACCCTATCCGGCGGACGATCCCGAATTCGACCCCGACAACATCAAATACTCCTGCATCCGCTATGCCCCGATCGCCATTGCCAACGCCATGGGTCCCTCGTGGGTCGATCCGCGCAGCGGCGAGATACTCAACGCCTCGGTTTACGTCTACCACGACGTGATGAAGCTGCTGAACAACTGGCTCTTCGTTCAGACCGCGCAGGCCGACGAGCGGGTGCGCGCCGTGACCATCCCCGAAGAGGTGATCGGCGACGGGCTGCGCTATGTGCTGGCCCACGAGGTCGGGCACTGCCTGGGTTACATGCACAACATGAGCGCTTCGGCGGTGATTCCGGTCGATTCGCTGCGCTCGCCGTCGTTCACGCAGAAGTACGGCACGACCACTTCGATCATGGACTATGCCCGTTTCAACTACGTGGCCCAGCCCGGAGACCGGGAGCGCGGCGTACGGCTCACCCCGCCGCGCTTCGGCCTTTACGATTATTATGCCGTGAAATGGCTCTACACGCCGCTGCCCGACACGGCGACGGCGGCCGACGAATATGCCGTCACCTCGAAATGGATGACCGAGGCGGCTGTCGATTCGGTCTACCGTTTCGGGAAGCAGCAGTTCAGCCGCTCGATCGATCCCCGCTCACAGTCGGAGGACCTGGGAGACGACGCCGTGAAGGCCTCGACCTACGGCATCGCCAATCTGAAATACATTCTGGGCAACATGAATGCCTGGATCGGGGACCAGGACCCCGATTTCTCCCAGCGGCGAACCCTTTACGATGAGCTCCTCACCCAGTATATCCGCTACCTAAACCACGTTCTGGCTAATGTCGGCGGCATCTACTTCGCCGAGAAGATGGAGGGCGATCCGGTGGAGGCCTACCGTAGCGTGCCGCGCGAACGCCAGCGTGAGTCGCTGTTGTTCTGCCTCGCCCAGCTCAAGGATCTGAAATGGCTGGATAATGCCGAACTGATGCGCAACATGCCGCTGATGGTTTCGCCTGCCGAGTCGATTGCCGCCTCGCTGGTGGCCGTGGCGGTAGCCGCTCCGGCGCGCGTGGCCCTGAGTGCCGCACTGGCCGAAAAGGATGCCTACACGCCCGGGGAGTGCCGTAAGGATGTTTACGATTTCGTATGGGCCCCGACGCTGAAAGGCCGCACGCCCGACCCGGTCGAGATGATGCTCCAGCGCGAATACGTCCGCAGCCTGAGCCTCTCGGCCGGGCTGAAATACACCGGAACGGGAGCCCGCGAGGAGAAGAAAATCGTCTCCGACGAAGGATTGATCCCCGTTCCCGCCTTCCTGGAGGAGCATGCGGCCCGCACGGCGGGGCTTACTGCCTGCGGGGGATGTTGCTGCCACGATCCCTTCGAGGCGTTCTCCGCGGCGCACCGGGTCGATACTGCGCCGCTGCTGGGTTACAGTTCCCCGCGCCTGAACTACTACGATCCCCGCAATACCGAGGCCGGGGATTATGCCGCCTTGCTGAAACTGCGCGCGATGCTCCGCTCGAAGAGCACGTCGTCGACCGGCGAAGCCCGCCTGCACTACGAACTGTTGTTGCGCAACATCGAGAAAGCGTTGAAAAAATAACTTCTCCGGATTATGATGAAACTGTTTAAAATAGCTTTTCTTTCGCTGCTGGCGGGGATGCTGCTGCCCGTAGCGGCCCTGCCGGTCCGGGCGGCCGGTGCGGCCGTCGCGGAAGCCAAGGCGAAGGAACCGAAACGCGGCAAGAAAAAGAAGCATGAGGCGGATACCGTCCGCAAGACGACTCCCTACGAAAAACTGTTCAAGGATAAAAAGGTCCGAACCGTCCGCGGCGGCGGGCTGACCCTGCACCTGGTCGAGGACAAACTCTACCTCGAACTGCCCGATTCGCTGCTCGACAGGGGACTGATGATTACGACGATGATCGAACGCACGGGCGATCCCGGCGACGGACTGGCCCTCCAACAGCCTGTGCCGCCTTATATGGTCGAATTCAGCCGTAGTGCGAGCGACACGCTCCTCTACATGCGGGAGTTCGCTCCCGTGGTGATCGTCGACGGCAGCGCCGCGATGCGCGAGGCTGTCGACCGGAGCAACATCGGCCCGATCGTGGCTTCGTATGCCGTGAAAGCCCGCACGCCGGACAAGCAGGCGGCGGTCGTTGACCTGACGGCGCTTTTTGTCGGCGACACCAAACGCCTGCGGCCCATCGACCCCGACGGCGGCAATACCTACGGCGGCTGGATGACGGCCAAGGCCGAATACAAGAAGGACCGCTCGATGCTGACCGGTGTGACGGGCGGGAACGGGTGCGTGTCGGTGGTGGGGGAACTTTCCTACGGCACGACGGTCAGTTTCCTCGGGTTGCTCGACCTGTGGACCGACAAACCCCAGTCGATTGTCGCTCGCCGCACGCTCCGCCCGCTGGGTGATCCCGAACGGCGGATGCGCCTCTGCGACCAGCGGTTAGGCCTTGCGGCCAAGGCGGTCAAACGCTTCTCGGACAAGGAGCAGGAGGCCAAGACCGATTATTACGCCTGCCGCCGTTCGATTCTCGACAGCGCCGGGAATGTGCGTCCCGTGGTTTTCTACGTCGACACGGCCTTCGACGCTTCGGCCTATGCTGCCGTCGAACGCGGTATCCTGCTGTGGAACGATGCTTTTGCAAAGATCGGTTACAAAGACGTTATCCGGGTGGAGCCGTTCCCGGCCGATCCGGCTTTCAACGACAACAGCCTTTACAACAACTGCGTGCGCCGTACGGGAACTTCCAATTCGGAGCTTTATACCGCTTCGTGGGTCGACCCGCGCAGCGGCGAGATTCTCGGAACGGATATCTTCGTACCCTTCAATTTCACGGCTGCGATCCAGCACCAACTGCTTCTTACGCTGTCGGCCGCCGATCCCGAGGCGCGCACCACGCAGCCTTCGGCCCGGCAGGTCGCCGACGCCCTGACGGCTTCGATTGCCCGCCGCGCGGCTTCGGCTTTGGGGGTGATGCCCAATTACGCCGCTTCGTCGGCCTATCCGACCGACTCGCTGCGTTCGCCCTCGTTCACGCAGGAAAACGGCCTGGCGGCGTCGATCACCGACGATGTTTTCTACAACATCCTCGCGCAGCCGGGCGATAAGGAGCGCGGAGTGAAACTGGTGGCCGATGCATTGGGACCCTACGACTATCTGGCCGTAGAGTGGCTTTACAAGCCTGTTCCGGGAGCCGCGACGCCGCAGGACGAAGCCCCGGAGTTGCGCCGCTGGCTCGCCGCGAAAGAGGGCGATCCCCGCTATTTCTTCGCGCAGTATGCTTCGGGGGCTTACGACCCCCGTGTGGGCACGGAGGACCTCGGCGACGACCTGTTCAAGGGCGTAGCCCTCCAGCTTGCCAACCTGAAATACGTTGCCGAACATGGCGACGAGTGGCTTTCGGGTCGTGACGGAGATTACAAGTTTCGCGAAGATCTGCTCATGGAGATGGTCCTGCGGGTCAATACGCTCTCCTCGCAGTTGATGCGCTACATCGGAGGCGTCTATATGAATCCGGTTTACGAAGGGTCCGTACAGCCGGCCTGCACGGCCGTGCCGCGCGAGGTGCAGCAGCGTGCCCTGCGCGAGGTACTTGGCCTGACTGCCGGCCTCGACTGGATCGACCGGCAGGGGGTGTCGAAGAATGTCTACAACCGCGTGCTGGCGTGCGAATACCTCCAGCGCCGTGCCGCACGGGCTTTGCTTGAAAAACTCGGCAGGCTGGACCTTGCGGTTTCGAAGAGCGATAATCCCTATACGGCCGACCGCATGGCGAAAGACCTCATCGTCTGGTTCGAAGAGCAGTTACGTTCGCGCGAACCCCTCACGGCCCATGCCCGCAATTTGCAGCAGTCGCTGCTCAAGTCGACGATTTCCGTTGCCAATGTCAAGGGTAAGGAGACCTCCGGATCGGGCAGCGCCTTTGCACTGGCTGACGATGACGACCTGCTCTGGGCCGCATCGCCCGAACGCGGGGCCGACGACCTTGCGCCGCGCGGCCTCGGCGGCGAACGGGCGGCTGCTTATGGTTACCGGGCGCCGCGTGTGATTCCGGCTTTCAGGGAACACCTGTTCTACGGCTTGCTGCTCGACATGAAAGCGATGTACCGGCGGGGAGCTGCCTCGGCCCCGTTGGCCGATACGCGCAGTTTCTGCCGTTACATGGCCGACCAGATCGACCGGGTGCTGACGATCGAATAATCCGAATACGAAAAAGCGGGCTGTAACTTCAGTTACAGCCCGCTTTTTTTATGGTCGGCCGGTCAGCGCTCTTCGAGGATGACGGTCTGCCCCGTAAGGCGGCTCCGCTCCGCCTCGAAGCAGATGCGGTGGCTTTCGACCGAGTTGCCGATCGTCGTACGGAAATGGTGCTCCCGGCGGCTGAGTGTGTCGACGAAATCTTCGACCAGGTTGAGGTCGGCCCCGGCGTGGAAGGGCTTGCCGAGGATGCCCGAAAAGTCGTAGACCTGTTCTTTCCCGCCGCGGAATTTGCGCACGCGCAGCGTGCGTTCGTCGCCGTCGATCTCGCCTGCTGTCAGCCGGATGTGGGTTTCGCGCTGGTCGCCCAGCGTGAAGGCGTCCATCGAGAACGAGATCGTGACGGCGTTGTCCATTTCCATCGAGACGATCTGGTGGTCCACCACGTCGTTGTCGCAGCGAAACACGCACCGTCCGTAGTCGCCCGAACGCAATTCACGGAGAATAACCTCGTCGAGCGTCGAACCTTCGGGAATGTCGAAATTCGAAATCCAGTCGCGGCGGTTGTAGTAGAGGTCCACGGCCGAATAGGGGCACTCCTTTTCGAGCGGGCAGTCGATGCACCGTGCGGTACTCCCCGCTGGGGCGTTCTCCGCGCGGAACCAGCGCAGCGACCCGAACGACGAGAGTTTTCGGCAGCGGGCTTCGGTGAGCCACAGCAGGAAGTCGATGTCGTGGCAGCATTTCGAAATCAGCATCGGATTGGTGATCTCCTCCCTGCGCCACATGCCGCGGACGAATCCGTGTGTCGTGCGGTCGAGCCCCACGGCGGCGAGGTGGCTGATCGAGATGATTTCGCCCAGTTCGCCCGAATCGACGATCTCCTTGATCTTGATGAAATAAGGGTGGTAGCGAAGGACATGGCAGACCCCTACGATGACCCCTTTGCGCTGCGCCGCTTCGGCGATCCGGCAGCATTCGGGCAGCGACTGGGCGATCGGTTTTTCGAGCAGGACGTTGTAACCCGCTTCGATGGCCTTCATGCAGGGTTCGAAGTGCATGTTTTCGGGCGTACCGATCAGCACGGCGTCCGCCGGGACGGGATTTTCGAAAAAGAGGTCGTAATCGGCGAAACAGCATTCGGGAGCCAGCCCGAATTTCGCAGCGACGGCATGGCGGCGGATGTCGTTGAGTTCAGCGACGCCCACTAATTTCAGCCGGTCGGGGTTCCGGACCGCATATTCCAAATATTTGTTGGTGCGGTTGCCTGCTCCGATGGCTACGATCGTGATTGGTTTCGCTTCGCCCGGTCTCTCCATCGTTCCTTCTATTCCGCGGGTTCCGGCTGGTCTTCGTGGCTGCGGTTGCGCTCGGTCCGCGATGCGAGCTTGATGCTCAGTTCATAGAGTCCGTACAGGGGCAGGATCACCAGCACCAGACTGAAAATGTCGGGCGGGGTGATGATCGCCGCGACGACGAGCAGCACGACGAAGGCGTGGCGCCTGTATTTGCGCAGGAACGTTGCCGAAACCAGTCCCATGCGGGTCAGGAAATAAATCAGCAGCGGCAGCTCGAACATGAAGGCGCAGGCCAGCGAGACGACGATGACCGTCGAAAGGTAGTCGCTGATGTCGAACATGTTGGTTATGGCGGCGCTGGCCTGGTAGTTGGCGAAAAAGTTGATCGACAACGGCGCCATGACGTAGTAGCCGAACAGCAGCCCCGAAAAGAAACACAGCGATACGCAGAAGACGAACCAGTGGGTTCCGTCGATCTCCTTCGGCGTGAGGGCCGGGCGCACGAAGCGCCAGAACTCCCACAGCGCATAGGGCATGGCGAGGGCGATGCCCGTCACCAGCGATGTTTTCATGTGGAGGTTGAACTGTCCCGACAGCGAAGTGTTGATGATCGAGAAACGGTCGTTCGCAATGCGGAAGGTTTCCGGATTGGAGTCGAACGACGTGCCCAGCACCCCGTTGATCCATTCGGCGATATGCGCCCACTGGGCGCCGACCCACGTCAGCATCCGGTTCGTAGGGAAGTCCGGGCTTTGGGGGCCGAACAGCACCGTGTCGATAATGAAGCTCTTACAGAAGAAGGCCACCAGTCCGATGACTCCGATTGCCATCACACCCCGCACCAGATGAGGGCGCAGGGCGTCGATGTGCTCGAAAAAAGTCATCTCCGACGGCTCTGGATCCTTTTTTTTCATGTTCAGTTTTTTGCCGCAGCGGAGTTGTGGTGATTATTCGTTTTTGTCGGAAACGGATTTGTCCCCGGGTTTGCTGTCGTCAGCCGTATAGTCTTTGTTGACGGCATCCTTGAATTCTTTGACGCCACGGCCCAGTCCGCGCATCAGTTCGGGAATTTTTTTACCTCCGAAGAGCAGGATGACTACCAATACGATTACGATGACCTGTCCGTAACCGATCGCGCAAGGGATAAACATAAGTTTTTTCTTTTAGGTTTCTTATTCGGAATTCGATAACGCCGGAACTCTGTCCGGCCTATTTTCCGCAAATATAACACTATTTTTGCGATTCGCTGCACTTGCAGGCCGGGAAAACCCGTCCGAATTTCGGACGGGTTTTCTCCGGACCGTGTGCAATTTACTTTATTCGCTTTGGTGCAGGCAGTTCCTTGATGCGGATGTTGCGGAACTTGATGCCTGCGCCGTGGCCGAGCAGGCCGATGTGGCCCGAGGTGTTGAAAAGTCCGGGGTGGTTCTTGTGGTCCACGGTGTAAGGGTTCACCTTGGCGCCGTCGGGCGCTACGTTGTGGCCCTGGCAGGCTTCGCGGATGTTGCCATCGAGAATCACCTCGCCGTTGACCGTCACGGTGATCCGATCGCCCACGGCGCGAATCTCCTCGACGTTCCAGGTTCCCAGGGCGGGGAATTTCACGCGTTTGGCCGGGATGATGCCGTAGACCGACCCGTGCTGCTGGTAGACGCGCAGGTTTTTGTAGATCGGCGCATCGTGGTCGAGAATCTGGATTTCCATGCCGTGGTAAGCGGCGTCGACACCCATCGGCGTTCGGATGCCGATACCGTTGTTGACGCCCTCGCGGTCGAATGCGAATTCGAAACGCAATACGAAATCGTCGTACTCTTTCTTGGTGTAGAGGTTGCCCGAGCCGCCGTATTGCGCCGTCACGTAGATCGTACCGTCCACCGGAACGTAGTTGGTGGTGTTGCCGGTCCACTTGTGCATCGACGTGCCGTCGAAGAGCACTTCGAAACCCTCGGCGGCCTCTTCCGCCGACAACTCGAAGCGCGGTGTGGCGGGCAGTTCGTTGATATACATTTCGCGGAAGCTGACGGGCGCACCGCCGGCGATCAACAGGATTTGCCCCTTGGCATATGCCGGAATTTCGCGGTTGCAGGTGTTTTCGAGGATGACGTTCTCGCAGGTCGTGACGCCGTTGAGGATGACCGTTACGCGGTCGTTTACCACTTTTACCTGCATCGTGTTCCACTCTCCGGGCTTGTTCGCGGCCGCCTTGGGCGCGGTGTTGTCGTGGAGCATGTTGCCCGTCAGGGCTCCGGAGTTTTTGCCGCCGAGGGCGATCTGCGGAATGGCCCTTACCGCGATACCGGCCTCTCCAGGAGTTTTCCAGTCGAGAATCATCTCGAAGTTTTCGTA
>NZ_JADNHQ010000007.1:0-14013 GCF_015553985.1 Alistipes sp. D31t1_170403_E11
GCTATTCCCGTCGAAAAGCAATTCCCAGCCGGAGGCGATCTCCGATTCGCTGAGCGTGTTGTGGCGGGGAACGCAGGAAACGGCCATGGTGAGCAGCAGCGCAAAGCCGCACACGCCGGTGACTTTGCCGCAAAAAGTAGTTGGTAGTATCATTTTATGTTGGTTTAGTGGATATCTTTAGCGGATGTACAAAGTTATCCATTTTCAGGCATGCCGCTACACGCGCGATGCACTATATAGACCTATATAAGTCTATATACAATTAATAATCAAACCAATAGAAACAAGTATGACACCCCGTATTATATAGATTCCCGGAGATCTTTACAACCCGATCCGGGCGACCTGCGACTCGAAATCGTCGCGGTCGAGCGCGGCATTGCGCAGTTTGGTGCGGTAGGTATAGACCGTAGCGGAGGCACAGTTGAGCAGCGAAGCGATATGCCCGCTGTCGGTAATCCCGAGCCGCAGGGCAGCCAGAATCCGCAGTTCGGTCGTCAGTGAAGAGTCCGTGCGGGGAGCGAAGCGCGATTCGGGCTGCAAAAGTTCGTTGACCTGCTCGATGAAATGCGGGAAAATATCGAGGAACGAGGCGTCGAACGACTGGTAGAATTTGAGGTACTCGCCGTTGATGGTCTGCGACATGCTGAGCTGGCGCACCAGTTCATCGGCGCCCTGGGTCTTGGCAATGTGGCACACTTCGCGGCGAAAAGCGTCCATTTGTCCGATATAGCGCACCGAGAGGTCGATATAGTGACAGACATAACGGTCCTTGATGCGGTTCGAATCGACCAAAGCGCCGTTGATCCGGCGGATATGATCGTTCTTGCCGAGCAATTCGTGGTTCTTTTCGCGGAGCATATCGCTCATGCGGATCAGTTTTTCGTGGTTGTTGTGCAGGCGGCGGTGCTGCCACAGCACGAACCACAGCACGACAGTCAGCACCACAAGGAAAACTCCGGCCAGGCAGATGACCACGATCATCATCGTCTGCCGTCCGGCGATATTGGCCGCCACGGCCTCGCTGATCTTCATTGCCGCCGCCGAAGAGTTGGGAATCCGGGCGATCGACTTGCAGCGCACGGCATCGTCGAAAGTGGAACCCATATAGGCCGCGGCACGGTCGAAGTCCCCGCGGTCGAAAAGCCGGAGCGCCAGGTCGTAGAGCGAATAGTAAGAACGGGTTCCGGCACACAGGTCGGAGATCGACGACTCGGCCAGGCAGTACGCCGACAGGTCCTCGTCGCCCATTTTCCGGGCGATGTCCGACATGGCATAATAGAGCAGCGCACGTTCGGGATAACTCAGGACTTTGGCCGTGAATGGCTCCAGCAATTGCAGCGCCTCCGCACAGCGCGCACTGTCGCGAAGACTCAGCGCCTCCATGCGCGCCCGGGTAAATTCGCTCAGCCCCGGGACCGAAATGCGGCGCGTCAGGAACACCGTATCACGCCATGCCTGCTTCTGGTGCGGGTCCTCGACCTCGGAATAACGCCGGGAAGCCACCGAGCAAAAACACAGATACCATGCTCCATACTCAAGTGGAGTCATACCGACGGTATCTATTTTCCGGAAAATAGCTTCGGCGTAACTGGTCTGCCCGCGGCCCAGCCAGACATCGATATCGGCCAGCAAGGCCAGCCGCCGCTCATACCGCGAACCGCTCCGTTCGGCCAGCCGGTAGAGCCGGTCGACGTAATAGGCCGAAGAGTCGAGATCGAAAGTCACGAAAACCTGCGCCACCGCGAACACCTGCTCCGCCTGTTCAGCCGTCGGGGCCTTGGCGTCGATGCGGCCGCGCAACTCGTCGGCCTGCTCCTGGCGCCACTGCTGATAGCGGGCTTTCTGCGCCAGCTCCGCATCCAACCGCTCCAATGCGGCCCGGGTCTGCAATGAATAGCTCTCCTGCGGTGTACATCCTACCGGCAGGAGGCACGCCGCAGCCAACGAGAAAAACACGCAGAAACGAAGGATAATCCGCAGAGGCATCGTCAATAGTTTTGGGTCGGACAAATTTAACAAAAAAGCCAGGCTTTGCAAACCGAATACGTCAATTTAAACCGAACAACAGGGATAAGAGACCGGAAAGCAGCGCCGAAAGGCACTCGCCGACGGCTTCCGGAAAACGACAGCAACACCCGTACCTACTCCTAAATCAGCTCCTTACGGATTATCCCCGAAGACCGGACGACGGTTACAAGTCGATACGCCGACAGGAGGCTCCGGCCATCCCGACCGGTTTGCCGACACCCGGCAGCGAGACCGTGTGCGCCTTGTCGTCCATGTTGACGATCAGGTAAACCCGCTTTCCGTCGGGCTTTAGCCACTCGGCGGCCAGCACCGAAGCATCGTCGCCGAATCCGGGAATCCGGACGACCGGATTATCGCCCGACGGGGCGAACTCGCGGATAAACAAGCCCCCGTACACCACATCATGCACTCCCCGGCGGAAGTCCATGAGCGTCTTCATGAAGCGGGCCTCTTTCGCCGCGCGCTCCGACATCAGCGGCCGCGGATCGACCCACCCGATCTGCGAACCCCACAACAGGGCTTTGGCCAGTTCGTAACGGAAGTCGCCGAGGCCCATTTTATCCGCCGTGGCAGGCGTGTAGGTAAATGCACTGGTAACAGCACGGTCGGAGTAAACCATCGGGAATACGGGTTTGATGACGCAGGCGTTCTCCTCGTGGGGTGTATTGACCACCAGCAGCATGTCGAACAGGTCGATGTAACACTCGGCGTTCTCTTCGCTGGTCAGAATCTTCCCCTCCTGCAAATAGTTGGCGCGGATTTCGCCGATGAGCCTGCGGTAGCCGTCGTACCAGAAACTCCCGCCGCCGACCGGATGGTCGTGGCGCTCGTTCCAGCAGGGTTCCGGCGCCGCTGCCGAAATCTGGTCGATATAGACGCCGTCGACGCCGAGCCCGGTCTGGAGGCTGTCGACCAGTCCGATAATCTTCCTGTGCCAGATGGCGGTCGAAGGGCATGTCACCGTATTGAGAACCTTCGAGGTGGGATAAATTTCGGTATAGAGCGATCCGTCGGGCTTGCGGCACGAAGCATCGTAACCGCGGTCGCGCTTATAGCTGTCCGCCGCGGGGTCCCAGAGACGGCCGTTGATGTAAGGCGTGACCCGAGCCCCCGACTGCTGAACGGCACGGACCATCCCGGCAAAGCCCTCTTTGGCAGGCAGGTAGTCGGGATAGTGCGTATCGTAGGGATGGTTGTGCCAGAAGTACCAGTGTACACCCAATCCATCGCCGAAGTATTCGGCGGCGCTTTTGACCGCATCGAACGTATCGTCGCCGACGTATTTGGCGCGCACCCATGCGTCGGCGTTATAGCACCACTGCGGAATATTGCGCGCAGAAAGCGGTTTGCTGCCCCACTCGGTCGTAAAGGTGAAAGGACGATACCACCGGACGACGGCGTCCTCCCAACCTTCGGGGGCAAAGCCCACGACCGAAGTCCAGGGCAGGCGGAACGTTCCGTTTTCGATCCATCCGGCCGAAGCGGGAATCGCGTCATTGAAGACGACCGTTTTGTGCGTACACTGCACCGAGTAGGTCTTGCCGCAGCCCCGGCGGTCCTCTGTGCCGTAGTAAAGGGCTCCGTCGCCGTTATGCACCAGCACGAACTGCATGGCCGAAGCATGCGAGGGATAGCGAGCCTCGAAAGTGGCGATGTCGAGCGGTTTTTCGACGCCCCAGCCTTCGGTCGTAATCACTTTACCGGCCGCCGGACGGTCGATTACGATGCGGGGAAACTTCACGTCGGTGACCAGCCATCCGGCAGGCAGATCGGCCTCCAGGTTCCATTGCAGCAACTCGCCGCCGTCGGGCAGCGTGACGTACATCCGGACAGGATATTTCACCGGCGAGTAATCGAGTGTCAACTGCCACGTGAAGACGAGCGTTTTGGCCCCGGCATCGTCGCGTACCCCGACTCCCTCGTAAACAGCGTGCTCGGGCAGCAACTCGGGATTCTCGCCCTGCGGGCCTTTGTAGACGAGCGACCACGGCCGGTCGTTCTGCCCTTCGGGAGCCACAGAACGGCCGTTCAGCACCAGTTTTTTAATCCCGAAAACCTTGCCGGCGCCGAAAACGGCCTCCACATATCGATTGGACAGGGTGTAATCGTCGCCGGTCCGGCTTACCGCAGTCTGGCATCGGGCGAAAGTCGGCAGGTTCAGCAATAGCAGGCATACCGACAGCTTGCAGATTCGTTTCATCATATTTTGACAGTGTATTTCGGGTTGTCCGTCGTGTATTGCCGCTTCGTACCGACGACCGGTTGTTACGGGCATTTCCGGCGCTTTATATTATAAGGTATATATCCGGCAGGGAGTTATATGGTTCGGAAACGTCCCTTTCGAACAAAAGTAAACAAAAAATATTTCTCAAACAACGGGAAGTTCATAAAAAACTTTTCGATCCCCTTCACGAACGAATCGGGTATCGCATTTTAAGAGGCCACAGACCCTTCCACCGCGCCTAATATCGTTCAATATTCTAATCAACAACAACTTATACAACAAAACCATATTCTTTTACCGAGTTGATTCCAGCCATAGGCAAGGAAATATTTTTATTCGGAAACGCCCCGCCGAAGCAAATAAAACCATTGATTATCAATAGTTTAATCCCCGAAAACCAACCTTACCGGACATCCTCCCTGTCTTTTTAAAGTAAAAAAACTTACCAAAAATACACGTGATAATAATTTTATTGTTATATTTGCTTTTGCATAATGAATACTTTTAACCGAGCATTGCCGTAAAATTATGTGATACGAGTCCTATAAACGACACACCCGACTCCGCCAAAGACCGATAACTAACTGAATACCAATACCGACAAAACTATTAACTTTACCTAAAAAAACGGACGCCTATGGTTAAATGACACCGGCCAAATCGAAAACTATTGACTTCCCGAATTTCACAATCTCTCGTTGTTTTGCAGTTTGCAAGAACAAAATTGAACCTGGACGGACCGTCCGACGGACACACGTAGGAACCGTACCAAACTTTATCAAGTAATTTAAATGAGGAAATATGACAATGACTATACAAAAGCTCTTTTGTAAAATAGTGCCCTGGGTGTGTGTGTTGATTCCGGGGCTTATCCCGATTACGGAATTGAGCGCGAATCCAAGATTCGAGTATACCGTAAACGACCTTTCCGAGGCGGTATCGGCTCCGCAAGAGAGGGGGGGGGGAATTTAAGCTAACCGGTCAGGTATTCGACGAGACCAAGGCCGGAGTCCCGGGTGCGACAGTCACCGTCAAAGGCAGCACCCGCGGCGTTATCACCGGCAACGACGGCAGTTTTACGCTCGAGGTCACTCCGACCGATGTGATCGTAATCTCCTACTTGGGTTATGAAACGCAGGAGATTCCGGTGGGCGCCCGAAAGAATATCGTCGTCGAACTGGTCCGCAAAACCTCCGAACTGGAAGCTGTGACCGTAGTCGCCTACGGCAAACAGCGCAAAGAGAGCATCGTCGGAGCCATCAACACGCTCGACGCCAAAGAGTTGAAAGTATCCACAGGACAGCTTTCATCGAGCCTCGCCGGAAAACTCGCCGGTCTGGTCGTCATGCAGCGTACGGGCGAGCCGGGATCGAGCGCCGAATTCTGGATCCGCGGCGTGAATACGTTCGGAACAGGCAGCACGACGCCTCTGGTGCTCGTCGACGGTATCGAACGCAGCATGGACCTGGTCGACGCAGACGACATCGCCACCTTCTCGATCCTGAAGGACGCCACCGCAACGGCTGTTTACGGCGTGCGGGGAGCGAACGGCATCATCCTGATTACCACCAAGCGCGGTATGGAGGGAACGCCGAAGATCAACGTGAAGGCCGAATTCGGCATGACCCAGCCGACGAAGCTGCCCAAGATGGCCAACACCAGGCAATGGCTCGATTTCTACGACGAATTGTGCCGGGACAGCCCGACCGGAGAGCAGGGTTTTTCGGATTATGAGCGCCAGATGTACCTGAGCGGCAAAGACCCCGACCTCTATCCGTCCGTCGACTGGACGAAGGAAATTTTCAAGAACCTGGCCATGACCGGCCGCGTCAACGTAAGCGTGGCGGGCGGTTCCCCCAAGGTGCGCTATTACGTGGGGTCGTCCTATTACACCGAAGGCGGTATCTTCAACATCGCCGACAACAAGCGTTACGACGCCCAGATGAACTACAACAAGTTCAATTTCCGTTCGAACATCGACATCAACATCACCAAGTCGACGGAACTCGGGCTCTCGCTGTCGACGCAATACACGACGACGAACCAGCCCAACAGCTCGTTGGCCGACCTGTACAACTACACCATGCTTTCGACGCCGATCTCGACTGCACCCATCTATTCGGACGGCACGCTCGCCATCGCCTCGGACAACGGCAGCACCAACCCCTACAACATGCTCAACAACTCGGGCTACGCACGGACCGCGAACGTCGTCGCCCAGTCGCTGATGTCGCTGACCCAGGACTTTTCGGATATCATCACGCCGGGCCTCAAGGCCAACGTCAAGTTTTCATGGGACGCCCAGAACTCGACGACCCTCAACCGGGCCTACTCCCCCAACGTCTATTCGGCCACCGGCCGCGACGAGGACGGCAACCTGATTTTCGACCAGACGGTCGTCGGAACGGGCTACATGTCGCTCGCGCGGTCCAATGCCGGCTGGACGACGATCAACTTCGAGGGAAGCCTCACCTACGAACGGCTCTTTGCCGACGACCACCGCGTAAGCGCCCTGTTCCTTTACAGCGTACGCAACCGGACCAATAACGTCCCCGGAACCTATATCGCGGCGTTCCCCTATCGGAACATGGGTATTGCGGCCCGCGTCACCTACGCCTTCCGGGACAAATATTTCCTGGAGTTCAACTGCGGCTACAACGGTTCGGAGAACTTCGCTCCGGGCAAGCGATACGGTTTCTTCCCCGCCTATGCGCTGGGTTACATGATCAGCAACGAGAAATTCTGGGAGCCGCTGCGCGACAAGATCAATGTACTGAAGATCAGAGGTTCTTATGGCAAAATCGGTAACGACCAGATCGGCGGAAGCCGTCGTTTCGCCTATAACACGACAATGAACGTCTCCGCCCCCGGTTTCGTTTGGGGAACCACGGGCCCCAGCGGCACGATCTATACGGGTATTCCGACGAACGGTTACACGACCGGAGAGATCGGCAATGCCAACGTGGCCTGGGAAGAGGCGACGAAGGCCGACGTAGGTATCGAATTGGGACTGTATAACAAGGTCCGCATTCAGGCCGACTACTTCTACGAGAAACGCGAAGGCATCTTCATCCAGCGCGAATCGACTCCGTCGGTGGTCGGAACCAAGGTCGCCCAGTATGTCAACCTGGGCCGGATGCAGAATCAGGGCGTGGATTTGTCGCTCGAATTCGACCATCAGTTCAACAAGGACCTCAGCCTGTCGGCACGCGGTAACTTCACCTACAACCGCAACAAGAAACTCTACGACGATAAACCGGATCAGATCTGGAAATATCAGAACCTGGCGGGATTCGCCCAGAACCAGCAGTTCGGACTTATCGCCGAGGGTTTGTTCGAATCCGAAGAAGACATCGCCACCTGGCCGAAACAGAATTTCGGGGATGTCCGTCCGGGCGACATCAAATACCGCGACATCAACGGCGACGGCGTAGTCGACACGTTCGACAAGGTGGCCATCGGTTATACGACCATTCCGGAGATCAACTACGGCTTCGGCGCCAGCCTCAACTGGAAAGGATTCGATATTTCGGTATTCTTCTCGGGCGTCGCCAATACGACCCGTATCATCAGCGGTTTCAACCTGTTCGGACAGGCTTCGAACATCAAACGGTCGGGACAGATTTTTGCCGACGTAGCCGAAAAGCGCTGGACGCTGGACAACCAGGACCCCAACGCTCCCTATCCCCGCCTGGCCATGAAGAAGGTCGACAACAACCAGCAGGCATCGACCTATTGGCTGCGCGACATGAGCTTCCTGCGCCTGAAGAACGCCGAAATCGGCTATACGCTTCCCAGGGCATGGACCAAAAAAGCAGGTTTCTCAGCGGTTCGATTCTATGTTCAAGGCGTCAATCTGCTTACATTCAGCGATTTCAAATTATGGGATCCCGAATTGAGCGCCAGCTACGGTAACCAGTATCCTCAAGTCCGCACCGTTACGATCGGTGTAAACCTGAACTTCTAAACCAAAATACCTGAACTATTATGAAACAAATGCGAATATTGTGTGCTATCCTGGTATTTTCCCTGGCATCGACCTCCTGTGAATCGTATTTCGACGTAAAACTGGACGACCAGCCCAATATCGAGGATATATTCAGCACGACAAACGGCACCAAAAAGTATCTCGCCCATATCTACTCCTACATTCCGATGGAGGAAGAGATCGTAGGCAGCGAAGGTTGGGTAGTTCCGCGCTCCGACGAAGCCCAGTACTCGTTCTTCCAGTGGGTGAACTACCTTCAGATCAAAACCGGCAGTTACAGCAGCGGTACGGTCAACGGGACCGGAGGCGACCTGGTAACAGCCGACGCGGCTTACTACAACTTCTGGAGAAAGAACTACGTGGCGATCAACCAGTGTTCGACGTTCCTCAAATACGTCGATCTGAACAAAGGCGAGAGCCCCGATAAAATCAAGGCCATGAAGGCCGAAGCCCGGTTCCTGCGTGCATTCTACTACTTCTGCCTGTTCCGTCAGTTCGGTCCGGTTTACATCTGGGGCGACCAGATGCCGGACGAAACTATCATGGGTTCGACGATCGACCGCATGACGGTGGACCAGAATATCGATTTCATCGTCGGCGAGTTGGACGCAATCAAGAACGACCTGCCGCTGCGGATGTCCGATATCGGAGAACCGGAGGCAAGTTTTGTCGGACGCGTTACGCGGGGAGCCGCGCTGGCCCTGAAAGCACGCGTCCTGCTCTTCGCCGCATCGCCGCTCTACAACGGCTGCGACCTCTATGTCGGCAAGATGAAGAACATGCGCGGCGAATTCCTCTTTCCGCAGACCAAAGACGACTCCAAATGGGAAGCTGCGGCACAGGCAGCATGGGATGTGATCGACCTGGGCATGTACAGCCTGTGCGAGGACAATACACAGACCGATCCGTTCAAGAAAGGCGTTGCATCGTATCAGAAAGTCATGTTCGACAACTGGAACAGCGAAACGATCTGGGGATGGTGGTTCCGGACGACCAAGGGTTACGAATACTTCGGTCCCACCGGCGGGCAGATCGGCCCGGCCATGCCGCCCAACGCACTGGAAACACTGGGTGTCCGCGGCGGATACGGCGGCATCGCCCCGTCGCTCAAGCTGATCGACACCTATCCCATGTGGGAAACCGGACGTTACCCGGTTACCGGCTACCAGGGCCAGAACGACCTGTCGAAACCGATCGTCGATCCCCAATCGGGATACCAGGCAACGGGATTCACCGAAAACTACAAGCAGCCGGCCGACGCCGACTGGGCCCCTCCCTTCAAGGCGCACAACAGTTGCGTCGGACGCGATCCGCGCTTCTATGCCTGCCTGGTTCCCAACGGATTCTACTGGCCCAACAAGACGTTCCCGAACCGGTTCACCTGCTATGACAACGCGGAGTGCACGTCGAGGTATTCCGCCACTTCGGACGCCAACCGCCTCGGTTATACCTGGCGCCGGCTGCTGAAACCCGACTATTCGCTCAACGACGAATACGACATGTACAAAGCGATCAAGTACGTGTATCCCGCATTCCGCCTGGCCGAGGTCTACCTGAACTACGCCGAAGCCTGCAACGAGAAACCGCAGCGCGACGAAACCGCAGCCCTCCTTTACCTGAACAAGGTACGCAACCGGGTCGGACTGATCGATATCGAGAAAGCCTATCCCGAAATCAAGGGCAACAAGGAATTGCTGCGCTGGTGTATCCAGAAAGAGCGCATGGTCGAATTCGGACTGGAGGCAAAACGTCACTACGACGCCTGCCGCTGGATGATCGCCAAGGACGAATACCCGGGCACTCCCTGGACGCTGCACCTGACTGCGACAAACTATGAGGATTCTTACCAGCGCGTAAACAACGAGCTCAGAATCAGCACCTATGTTTTCCAGGACAAGGACTATCTGTATCCCATCGGTGCCGCTCAGTTGGCCGAGATGACCAATATGACCCAGAATTACGGATTTTAACTAACGCTTGATGTGATATGAAAATAAATATGTGGAAACTGTTGTTTGCAGCCCTGATCGCATCGACCGCCATGGTCGCCTGCAAGGATGAGCGCAACAACTACATGGTAGACGATACGATCTCATTTCTCGCGACAGACAACCAGCTTATCAATGTAGCCCTGTATAATGAAGAATGTGATCTGACCGTCATTAAGAGCGGCAAGGGACAAACCGGCGCTACGGCGCGGCTGGAGGTTTCGGAAGCTGCGCTCGAAGCGTACAATACGGCCAACGGCACGGACTACAAGGCCCTGCCGGCAAACTACGTGACATTCTCTCCGGCGATCAAGTTCTCCGAAAAGGATATCCGCAAGACGGTTAAGGTAACCTGGGACGACGAGAACATCAATTCGCTCGGAGAAGGAAACTATGCCGTCGCAATCGAATTATCCGTCGACAACAACGCGCTGGAGGTTCCCGAGGCCCGCAAGGTAATGATCGTCAGCATGGCATGGTCGCACCTGGGCATGGAAGCGGATGTAGCGCCCGTGTTCAGCCCGGCCGCTTCGCGCGAAACCGCGGTTTACGAAGGCCCCGTCACCATCGACAACCCGATCTCGGTGATGGATATTACCGTCGACTACGAAATCGACAACAGCCTGATCACCGCTTATAACGACGCGAACGGAACCGACTACAAGGCCGCTCCCGCAGACCTGGTTTCGCTGGCCGCGACATCGTCACAGCTCGAGGCCGGCAAATCTTCGACGGCGTTCAGCCTCCAGATTCTCTCCGAAAAATTGTTCAACGGCAACGAGCTCAAGGCGGTCGACGATAATCAGTATCTCGTACCCGTACGCATCAAATCGCTGTCGAACGAGGCCATCGGCATCAGCCGCTCCGTCATGTACGTGCCCGTATCTTTCAACAGAGATGTGAAAGGCCCGTGGACGTTACTCGAGGGTGAAAACAACTGCTATGGCAAGGATCCTAACGCTCCTGCATGGGCATTAGGATATACTGCGAACAAATTGTTCGACGGCATATTGACCGCCGGCGGCGAATGGATCTCCTCGTGGGACAACGGCCCCATCTCATTCCCGATGACCTTTGTCGTAGATATGGGCAAGGCCCGCGTGTTTACCAAGTTCCTGATCAGCGACTATACGACTCACCAGGGCAACTACCGCGAATACGAAATCTACATAGCAGACAAGTATAACGGGGCAAGTACGCAGTGGACACTCGTCGCCGACGGGAAGCGCGATTTCAAAGGCTGGACCGGCACGATCGAGACTTATGATTATCCAGTTAAGACGATGATCGCCGGTCGTTACCTGAAGTTCATAATCCTAAAACCAGAGAATCCGCAAACGGGCGATTATCTGAATGGACGCGGTAAATTGGCCGACGTTCAGGGCATGGGCTTCTAACGACTGATTTTCAATAAATTAATCCCGTTGTGAGTCTGAAAAAATTTCACAGCGGGATTAATTCGTACAACATGAAACACGACTCATTTTGCGTAAGTTATATTTCGATGCACTGGTATTGGCTGTGGCGATGGGGTTCCTGGCGACATCGTGCACCGGCACGCGCGTTGTTAAACGCTATCCGTGGGAAGAGGCTCGGAAAAGCCTTGCGACTACGACCGACGCCATTTTGTGTTATGGTGGCAGCCACCACCGGACTCCTTATTTATGGGATCAGGCCCGGTTGGCGCCGCTGGTCACCTATACCGATCCGGCAGGTCGGGAACACTGGCTTTTCGACGGATTCATTTTCCTGGAATTCCAGGACACCAACCGCCCCGACAATGCCCGATATGCGTTTGAAACAGGCCAACTTCGCGACACGGGCGTCTCAGCCGGAAAAGCGCAGTGGCAGGAACTGATCGATTACTATTTCAGGCCGGGAAACGGTGTGGATGCACTGGATAAAGCCGTCAAAGAGGCCACAGGACGGTTGGGCAATGCCCCGGCCAAACGCCGCGTGATCATGGTCCTCCCGGATCCGGTGATCTACGAACACTACATCGACACGACCTCTTCGACAACCTATTGGGGCGAACTGGACGGCCGCCGGCTCGATTTCAGCAAAAACGAGGACCGCCTCGCCGCCTGCAAATGGTATATCGACCGGGTGCGTGCTGCATTTGCAGCCGGAAATTACCGATATGTCGAACTGGCCGGTTTTTACTGGCTGCGCGAGATCGTAACCCGGCCGCAGGATACGGCGTACAGTTACTTCCTGACACGTTCGGACATTCTGCTGCCGCACGTCGCCGACTACCTTCACCGCCTGAATTACAGTTTCAACTGGATTCCGTATTACGGTTCGCGCGGCTACGACGTGTGGCCGACATTCGGATTCGACCAGGCTTATCTGCAACCCAACTACTACTGGAAAGCAGAGCACGACATGGAGAAAATCTTCGACCAGATCGCGCAATACGACATGGCGATGGAGTTGGAGTTCGAGCCTACGCTGCTCCACGCCCGGGAGGGAAGCGAAGCCTTCCGGAAGCGGTTCCGCAGCTACATGGAATATGCAAAAAAGCGGAACATATACGGGACCAAGCCATTCGCCTATTACCACGGGACCAACGGATTCTACGACCTGTGGGCATCCCCGGACGAGGTAGACCGGGAACTCTACCACGAACTCTGCCGGTTCGTGATCGGGAATCCGCTGCGGCAACAACTGAAATAAAAACCCAATAACGACAAAATACACAATGACGACCCAACGATTTTTAACGATGTTCCTGTGCTGCGTTTCATTCTTCTGTTGCAGCAAGAGCGCCTTCGGGGCGCAGCAAACCCGCCAAGCCACCACCGAAGCGGCGGACCCCGCGATGTATGCCTGGGAACAGGCCCGCAACGGGATACTCTCCTTTTCGGACCTGGTGTTGTGCTACGGAGGCAGCACCCACCGGACGCCTTACCGGTGGGATGAACAGCGGTTTGCGCCGTTCGTCGCCTATACCGACAAACAGGGAAAGGAACATTGGCTGTTCGACAGTTTCCTTTGTCTCGAATTCCAGTTGGGATATACCTATGCCTACGAAGTCGGACACCGGGGCTACACTTCGGCCGGGAAACCCCAATGGCAGGAGCTGATCGACTACTGGTTCGACAAGGACAACGGTATAAATGCGCTCGAAGAGGCCGTGAAAGAGGCTGCACAACGCATGGGAACGCCGCCGTCCAAACGCAA
Organism: Alistipes sp. D31t1_170403_E11; assembly: GCF_015553985.1. NCBI lineage: Bacteria > Pseudomonadati > Bacteroidota > Bacteroidia > Bacteroidales > Rikenellaceae > Alistipes > Alistipes sp. D31t1_170403_E11. The sequence goes on from NZ_JADNHQ010000007.1 coordinate 13,415, forward strand.
AGTGATTTTCAGCTTCCCCAATCCGGTCATATACAGACTGTACGACAAGACGAACGAATCGACGGTCTACTGGGGCGAACTGAACGGCCGGGAGCTGGACTTTTCGGTCGGCAAAGACCGCGTAGACGCCTGCAAATGGTTCATCGACCAGGTACGCCGGAAATTCGACGAAGCGAACTACCAATACGTCGAACTGGCCGGGTTCTACATCATTTCGGAAGAGATCGTCGTATCGCCGGCGGTCGAGGACGGCTGGAACCACGAGCTGAAGCGGTCGGAGGAGGTTGTTCCTCCGGTTGCGGAGTACCTGCATGCCCTCAACGAATGCCTCTGCTGGATTCCCTACAACCGCGCCGGGGGATACAAACGGTGGAAACAGGTAGGCGTCGACTACGCCTATATGCAACCCAACCATTTCTGGGACGACAAGGGCGAACGGCCTCTTCCCCGGTTCTTCTCCGATATCAAGGCGCACGACCTTGCAATGGAATTCGAATTCGACGAAGCGCTGCTGGAAGGGAAACCCAACTGCGACGTGTACAAAAAACGCTTCCGGGAATATATGTCCAACGCCAAATCGGAGGGAATCTACGGCAAAC
>NZ_JADNHQ010000007.1:14110-122514 GCF_015553985.1 Alistipes sp. D31t1_170403_E11
GAAACCCAACTGCGACGTGTACAAAAAACGCTTCCGGGAATATATGTCCAACGCCAAATCGGAGGGAATCTACGGCAAACAGCCGCTGAGCTACTACCACGGGACCAACGGGTTCTACGACCTGTGGGCGTCCCCGGCAGAGAAGGACAAGGAACTCTACCACGAATTCTGTCAGTTCGTGATCGGAAACCCATTGCGGAAATAAAAATCGGATACCGGCATGACAACCACAAGATTCATAACAATGCTCCTGTGCTGCGTCTCATTCATCTGTTGCAGCAACGGCAAAAGCGGCGAGGACGAGGGTTTGCAGCCCGCGATGAGCATGAAGATACTGACCTCATCGGCCTCATCGGTGACTCTGCGCGTAGAGAGTGTGAACGCCTCGCACTGCCGCATCCTGTGCGCGGCGACCAACGACGAATCCTCGCGGACGGCCCGGCAGGTCTTCGACGAGGGTAAAACCTACACCGGCAACAGGATCGTAATCGACGGGCTGTCGAAACTCACGACCTACACGGTCTTCGCCGTAGCCTGCAACGACAAAGGCGACTTCGGAACCCTGCAATCCGTTAAATTCACCACCGAAGCGACAGACCCCACGATGTACGCCTGGGAACAGAGCCGCGGCGGAATCCTCTCCTTTTCGGACCTGGTGCTGTGCTACGGAGGCAGTTCGCACCGAACGCCTTACCGGTGGGATAAGCAGCGGTTCGCACCGTTCGTCACCTATACCGACAAGCAGGGAAAGGAGCACTGGCTGTTCGACAGTTTCCTGGCCATCGAGTTCCAGGTAACCAGCAGCGTCGACAGCAAGCCCTACTCCTATATGGTGGGATTGAAACTCACTTCGGCGGCAAAGCCCCAATGGCAGGAGCTGATCGACTACTGGTTCGACAAGGACAACGGTATAAATGCACTCGAAGAGGCCGTGAAAGAGGCCGCACAACGCATGGGAACGCCGCCGTCCAAACGCAAAGTCGTCATGATCATGCCCGATCCGATCATTTACAGGGAGTACGCCGACGAATCCGCATCGACGGTCTACTGGGGCGAACTGAACGGCCGCACAATGAATTTTGCAAATGCCCAAGACCGCACAGCGGTTTACAAGTGGTATATCGACCAGGTGCGCAAGAAATTCAATGAAACAAATTACCAGTATGTCGAACTGGCCGGGTTCTACATTATTTCGGAGGATCTCACCACGCCGAGCTACGGCTGGAACAATGAGCTGAAGCGGTCGGACGAGATTATTCCGCCTATTGCCGAATACCTCAACTCGCTCAACGAATGTCTCTGCTGGATTCCCTACAACCGGGCTTCAGGATATAACAAGTGGACCGATTTCGGCATCAACTACGCCTACATGCAGCCCAACCATTTCTGGGACGATAAAAACGAGCACCCTCTTCCCCGCTTCTTTTCCGATATCAAAGCCAATAATCTGGCGATGGAATTCGAATTCGACGAAGCGCTGCTGGAAGGAAAACCCAACTGCGACGTGTACAAAAAACGCTTCCGGGAATATATGTCCAACGCCAAATCGGAGGGAATCTACGGCAAACAGCCGCTGAGTTACTACCACGGGACCAACGGGTTCTACGACCTGTGGGCGTCCCCGGCAGAGAAGGACAAGGAACTCTACCACGAATTCTGTCAGTTCGTGACCGGGAATCCGCTGCGGAAATAAAATTCAACGTTCAATATTGTTATGAAAGCCTTTAAATACTTTGCATTTTCCGTGTGCTTGGTACTGTTTGCCGGAAGTTCCGGAACTGCCGCCGCACAAAACTACCAGACGACCGACATTCAGGACCTCGCGCTGATCTATCAGGGCGGGAAACACCGGCTGGACTGGACGGTCGACGAATTCCGCCCCTACGTCGTACACCAATTCCTCGACGGTTCGAAACATTGGCTTTTCGACGGATTCCTGTTCCTCGAATTCAAAAACGGCACGGGCCGCTGCTACACCGTCGGGTATGAGAAAGAATTTGCCCGCAAACCCGAATGGGAGTGGCTCCTGGACCACATCTTCGACGAGGGCAAGTCGCTTTCCGCGCTGGACCAATGCATCGGCGAGCAGATCGCAGAGATCGGCAAACCGGCGTTCAGGCATAAGGTCGTGCTGGGACTTCCCGAAGCCGTGCGCGACCAGAAAGACTGGGGCGAACTGGATGGCCGCAGGATGGACTTCTCGAAAGACGAAGACCAGATCGCCGCGACCAAATGGTATATCGACCAACTGATCGCGCGGTTCAAAAAAGCCGGGTACAAACACCTGGAGCTCTCGGGCTTCTATTGGGTCGCCGAAGACACCAACCATTGCGGTGACCTGACCGTCCCGCTCAGCGAATATATCCACGCGCAGAAGAAACTTTTTTACTGGATTCCCTACTGGCAGGCCAAAGGCCACGAGGACTGGAAACGCCTGGGATTCGATGTGGCTTATCAGCAGCCCAACCACTTCTTCAACAAGTCGATCCCCGACAGCCGCCTGGACGAAGCCTGCGCCGTCGCCCGCAAAAACGGCATGGCGATGGAGTTCGAATTCGACGAGCGGGCTACCATTGCCGCCCCCGATACGTTCTATGACCGGATGCTGGCCTATATCGACCGGTTCGAAAAGAACGATGTCTTCAACGCATCGGCCGTAGCCTACTACTGCGGCAACCGCGGTGTACTAACGCTTTTCGAGTCGAACGAACGCAAAGACAAGGTCATCATGGACCGTCTGGCCCGTATCATCTATACGCGCCAGGTGATGAAATACGGATTGCCCGTCAAAAACAAAACCCGCGTGGTGGCCCACCGCGGATTCTGGCATACCGACGGTTCGGCGGAGAACTCCGTTTCCTCGCTGTTAAACGCCGACAAACTGGGCGCCTACGGTGCGGAGTTCGATGTCTGGATGGCTGCGGACGGCAAACTGGTAATCCACCACGACGACAAACACGGCAGCTATGAGATGGAGAAAAATCCCTCGACCGTACTGACGACGCTCGAATTGGCGAACGGCGAGAAAATCCCCACGCTGGAACAGTACCTGCAGGCCGCCCGGAAAACGAAACTCGAACTGGTGCTGGAGGTCAAACCCCACGCTACGCCCGAAGCCGACGCCGAAGCGGTCCGCAAGATCGTGGAGATGATCGGCAAATACGGACTCGCAAAGCGCGTAACCTATATTTCGTTCTCGTTCCATGCGCTGAAAGAGTTGGTGCGCGTGGCCCCGGCCAAAACCCCGATCATGTACCTGGGCGGCGGCACGCTGCCCGAAGACCTGAAAAAAATGGGGATGACGGGATGCGATTTCAACTACTGGGTTTTCCAGAACAATCCGACGTGGCTCCATTCGATCAAATGGCTGAAAATGGCTTCGAACGTCTGGACGGTGAACAACCCGGTCGAAATGTTGTGGGTGATCGAAAACGGGTTCGATTTCATCACCACCGACCGTCCCGACCTGTTCCTCAGGCTCGTCCGGTGACACCACGCCAAAAACGAAAAAAAATGAGACACCGAATTTTACGCTGCCTGCTGATCTGCTGTCTGCTCCTGCCTGCGTCCGCCTGCGCCGACAAAGGTTCCGGCGAAGAGAGCGGCAGCAACGGCGGCAATGCCGACGACGGCAAACGCCCCTATTCCGAGATGATGTACGTCAAGCGCCAGGGCGACAACCTCTACATTTCGGCCAAAATGGACGCTTCGACGGATATCCTCTACTGGTTCAAGCGCTGCCTGTTCAACGAAGTCTATACCTTCTACCGCGTGGGAACCCGTCCCAATACGGACCGGACGCCCACGACCCGCCCGGAAAGCGAACCCGCCGAGGTGCTCAACCTGGCTTACAGCGACAATATCGGCCCGTTCAATATCCAGGGCGGCGGCTGGTGCGGAGCGAACCACAAATACATGGAGCGTACGGCCCGGACGGCCTACAACAAGAGTTTCAGCATAACGGTGGACGGGCAGCCCCTCGAAGGCGACAAGGCCGTATGGAGCCGGCAGGGAATAACGATCGAGGCGGAAAACGTGATTCTCGACCCGACGCATCCGTACAAAAACGCCGATAACGAGGAGGAACTGCGCGATAAGCTGTGCCACGAGTTCGCAACCTACCGGATCTTCCGCAACAACATCGACGTGACGGTACGCCACGATTTCTGCTGCAAAAATCCAGTGACGATAGCGATTTACTACGGCATGCAGTCGATGTTCGCGAACAAGACCCATTTCGCCACGCCGGGCGGGGCTTACAGCAACTGGACACCCCCTCCCGCAGCCGGGGAATCGTCATTCACCAAAGCCGACTACCCCGATTTCCGACGATTCGTGGAGAAAAATACAAAGGCTTACCAGTCGGCATATCTGTTGCCGGACGGGTTGGGCGACCATAGCTGGCTGGCAGATGCCGACGTGATGTTCATCTGTGCATCCTACGGCAAAAGTTACCACAAGCTGATTTCGAACAAACCGATCCAAAACGGCGATGCGATCGACTGGCGCGGCGTTTACACCTGGTTCGCAGCGCCGATTGCCGACGACGGCGACATGCTGTGCTACGAAGGAGCAGTGAACGGATATCCGGCGGTCTTCATCGACACCAAAAGAGCGTGTGAAAAAAGCATAACGCTGCCTTCGCACCTCGATCCGGAGAAGTACGAAACGATCGGCCCGAACGGAGGAATCCGCATCACGCCCGACGGAGCCGGGAAGCTCCGGATTTCGGCCGATAAGGCCGGCGGATGCGTCCTGTCGTTCTGCAAGTGACCGAGCGGCCCCTGCCGGGAACAGCCAAAGAAAGAGGTCGACGGCAATCGTCGACCTCTTTTTTTGTGCAGATACCGGCCCGCAGGCTATTTATGACGCTTGGATCCCGTGTGTTTGAGCGCAGCGCCGATCACCGGCTGCACGATCGCCTCCATTACATCGTAACCTGCCTCCGTGGGGTGAACGCCGTCGCCGGTATAGGCGGCGATCATTCCCCCGTCCGGCTCGGCCATCGGCGTGTGGTAATCGACATAGGGAATCTTCTCCTGCGCGGCATAGGCACGAATCATCCGGTTCAGCTCGATGATCTTCGGAGCGGGTTCCAGCCCCTTGTGCCAGCCGAAATCCCGGGCAGGCAGCAGCGAACAGAGAATGGGAGCGATGCCGTTCGCCCGCGCCAGTTCGACCATCGAGACGATGTTGCCGAAAATGTGCGGCAGCGAGATATAGCCGTTATTCTGGGCGATGTCGTTCGCACCTCCGCAGATCACCACGACCTGCGGATGCAGGTCGATGACATCGGCCCGGAAACGCACGAGCATCTGCGAAGTCGTCTGGCCGCTGATGCCGCGGCTCACATAACCGTTCGAAGAAAAGAATCCGGGGTGTTTGCCGATCCAGCCCTCGGTGATCGAATTGCCCATGAAAACCGCTTTCGGCGCGGAAGGTTGTTCCCGGTTCGCCTGTTCGAACCTGCTAAAACCGGCCCAGTCATTCTGGGCATGCGCATCGGCGCAGATCACAATGCCGGCAAGTACGGCAACGACAGTCAATAGTTTTTTCATTTTATGCTGATTTTATTCGATTGCCCGCAGCGGCATCTCCCAACCGGTGATCGTTGCGATGTAGGGAATTACCGCCGCGGCTATTTTGCGGTGTCCGCGGTAATTGGGGTGATAGCCCGCTCCCAGATCTGCATCCATGTCGTGAATCTCGTCGAATTGCAGGATACAATGCAGGTTCTTATCGTTCAATCCCTTGATAATCGTTCGGGCGAAATCGGAAAACGGCTCGGCGCCCTGCGGCACGACGTAGAGGATCGGCACGTCGCCGTATTTTTCACGCAAATTGCCGCACATGCGCCGGAAAGCCTTCCCGAACACACGCTCCGAAGGCACAATGTCCGCACTCAGATCGTTGGTTCCCAATTTGATGACCACAATATCGGGTTTATAGCCCTGAAAATCCCATCGGGAATCGGCGACCTCGTCGAACGTGCGCATCATGCGGTCGGTCATGGTCATCTCCGAAGCCGCTTTCGGATCGCCCCAATTACGCACGATCCCCCGTCCCGAATGAGCGATCAGCACGTAATCCGCATCGAAGTAGCGGGCCGTAATGCAGGCCCAGGCCAGGTCGCAATTCTCGGTCCGGGGCGTAAACGGCTCGCGGGGCGACAGCCCCTCGGTTCCGTAACCGCAGGTATGCGAGTCGCCGATAAACTCGATCAACCTCCCCGGTGCGGGCGGCGGCGCCAGCAACCTGCCGTCGGTCTCTATCGCGTAGAGCGTCGTTCGCCCCTGCTCGGCTTCGGTCCGCTTCTGAACCGTCACGGTGTGCGGTCCGCGGCGGAGTTTTCCGGCAAGCGGGATGACAGAGGTCCCGCCCTCGACCGTCACCGTGCCATAGAGCTTGCCATCGACGAAGACATTGTAGTAGTTACACCCGGTGTCCGAAGCGCGCATCGAGCAAGCCGTACCGTCGAAACGGAACGAGAAATGGCTGCCGCTCCAATCGAACGACAGGCTGCCGGCGGCGTCTCCGGCGGCACGCCCTACAAAGCGGACCAGTTCCGAATCGGCCCGGCAGGAACGCGGCCCGCCGTCGGCCGCACCGACCCCGGCCGACAGAAACAGCGCGACAGCAAAGAACAGGATTTTCATAGCCGGATTATTTTACGTACGGACGAATCTTGTCGATCCAGACTTTATAACCGTCGGCCTTGAGGTGAATCCCGTCGAAATGGTATTTTTCGGGCAGTTGTCCGTTCTCGGCCATGCTGCTCCAAATATCGATGTATTGCAATCCGCGCGCTGCGGCGGCCTTTTGCAGCAGGGCGTTGAACTCGGCGATACAGACATTCTTGCCTTTGAGCGATTCGCCGCGCGACTCGTCGACGGGCAGTGCGCTCTGGATGTAAACCTTCGTGCGGGGAGATTTGTCCGCAATAATGTCGAGCATCCGCTCATACTGCCCGAGCAGGTCTTCGTTGCTGATATCCGTGAACACCAGATCGTTCACTCCTGCCATAATAAAGATGGCGCGCGGCTGCCCTCCGACGATGGGGTCGAGGCGGGCAAGCATCCCGACGATACGGTCTCCGCCGATACCGCGGTTGAGCACCCGCTTATCCGGGAAATACTCGGACCAGAATCCGCGTTCGGTGAGGCTGTTGCCAAGCATGACGATATTACGGCGTGTTACGGGCACGAGTTCCTCGACATTGCGCTTGGTCGTGTAGTAGTCCTGGGCAGAAACGGCTGTCGTCAGCAGGGCGGCCAGCAGTAAAAAAATCATTTTTTTCATGATCGGATGGTTTATTTGAGATTTCCTTCAAAATCAATGTCCCGCTCGAACGGATGCAATGCCTCGTCGACCATGCGGGCCGCTTCGCGCCGGGTCAGGGGCGTCGTATCGGCGCTCGGGGCAATCCGTCCGCCGGCTCTGCGGAGCAGGTCAGCCGCCGAAGCCGCCGTGAGGGGCGCCGGGTCGTCCTCGACCGCGATCTGCGGGGCATAGTCGTGCAACCCCAGCGTAAATTCCCCGACCGATACCGTCCGCTCGGGGTAAAACCACGAACGATTCGCCCACTGGTAGGGTTCGCCCGTCATGCGCAGGATGCCCGTGGAAGCGATACGCTGCAACAACCCGAAATCCGGATCGTCAGGCTTCACGTCATAGAGCGGCTGAAGATAAGCTTTCTGGGCCAGCAAGGCAGCCTGAAGCCGCCGTACGGGGACTTCGCGGGGCGTACAGCCGGCCTTGACCGCAAGGGCCGCCAGCGTCCCCGCGGCCTGTCCGGTAAGCATGACGACGGGCTGCACGCGCGTCGACCCGTTGATCAGGTTCGAGACCGAGATCGCTTTGTCCGAAACGATAAGATTGTCGGTTCGGGCCGGAATCATTACTCCCGCCGGAACACAAAACGACGGCACGGGCAGGAATGCGATGCCGGGAACGTCGGGACGGCATTTGTGGTGATGGTCCACCGGGTAGTCGCCTACCGAAATACCCGTCCGGTAAAGCGGCGCAGGCCGGTCGTAACGTGCCATCACGTCGTCGAAAGTCAGCATGACGACCCCTTCCGCCCGGCGTCCCTCGCGATGGTAAGGCAGATAGGCCAGTCCGTCGGGAGTGTCGAATTCGTCGGCGGCGATACCCAGGTTGCGGTATCCCAGTTCGGTCTGGATGTAATAAATGAAACGCAGCGTCTTTTCACGCGCCGGACGCAACGCGGCTTCGCGCCGTTCATACGGCAGTTCGACGACATTGAGGTAGATGTCGTTGCCCTTGGTCGGCCAGTTGATCATGTACTTGCCGTTGGGCAGGCGACCGTAGGTAATCACCATTTCGGACGGAATCGGATCGCCGACAGCCGTCGCATTACAACCGGAGAATTCCGCGGGATCGTAGTCCTCGGGGCGCGGGATCGTCCTGTCGGTCCCGGGACCGTAGTCCTTGAGAATCGCAGTGACTGTCAGGTCCTGTACGATATTGCGGGCCTTCTCCGGGGCCAGCGACTCGCCCGTCAGGCTGCGCGAATCCATTCCCAACCGGTAAGGCGTACCGCTCAGGGGAAGCGCGTCGCCCAGGTCGGTGGCGTCGACGGTGACTTCAGCCGAAACCTCCAGCCTGTTGCCGGCTTTGTCGACGAACCGCGCCCCGGTGACTTTACGGCCGCGCCTGAATACCTTCACGGGGCGGAATCCATACTCGACCGACAACGCCGGTTCGGCCGCAGCCATGGCTTTGAAAATACTGTCGGCGACATGGGGTTCGAAGAGCGTATTGCTCACCCATCCGGTAGCCAGAGCCGGGGCTCCTCCGTAATGGGCCCGGAGCGCCTCGCGGAATTCATTCCACAAGCCCGAAGGCAGATTGGCATTGCCGTCGACGGCCGGAACGCCCTGCGCCGTAAACATTCCGCCGAGCATCGGCGTGGATTCGACGACGAGCGTCGTCACCCCCTGCCGCGCCGCGGCAACGGCCGCTGTCGTGCCGGATGTCGTACCGCCGATAATCAGGACATCGACCACCCGACGGGTGGTTTTGGCGGCTGCCGACAGTGCGAAAGCGACGGTTACGACCAATACGGCCGCGAGAAGGAATCCTGTACGTTTCATGCTTTTGACTTTTACGAATGAAACTCGCGGCTCAGGTTCGGGCCGCGAGTGAATTGAATTTGTATACAGGCCCGCCTACTCGCACTGTTCCAGAATTTGCCATATCTGGTACATGCCGCGCGGGACGTGGAAGCATCCCTTCCATTTGCCGCCCTTGAGCGGAAGCAGCACCTCGCCGCGGCGGTTCAGGTAGCCGAACCATTCGGGGTATTCGGAATCTTTGAAGTGCGTCCACATATATTCGTGCAGTTTCCCGAACCAGGCCAGGCACGCTTCGTTGCCCGTCATCCGGTAGCCTTTGATCATCGTGATCGCCGACTCGATATGCACCCACCACAGTTTCTGGTCCCATTCGAGCTGCTGCTGGGGATGGCCCAGCCGGTCCATGAAGTAGAAGATGCCGCCGTACTCCTTGTCCCAGCCGTATTCGATGGTCGACAACGCGATCTTCACGGCTTTGTCGATCAGTTCGGGACGGTTGAGCCGCTTACCCAGGTCCATAATGAACCACATGGCTTCGAGCGAGTGTCCGGGATTGATCGAACGCCCCTCGAACGAATCCACCAGCGAATTGTCCGCCGCCGAGACATTCTCGACGATCAGCCCCAGGTCGGGTTGATAAAACACGTCCAGCACCTCGTGCAGACAGGTTTCGACAATCTGGTCGATGAGCTTCGGATCGATCAGGTGCTCGATTTCGAGCGAGAGGTTGCACAGGATCATCGGCAGCGCAAAGTCCTTCATCGGACGCGTGCCGGGGTGGCCCTTGCTCCATTTGCCCTTGGGATTCGAGCGCTTTTCAAGCACCCGGTCGAAGGTCTTCCTGGCGATCAGGGCGTACTCTTCGTTGCCGGACGCTTTGGCCAACTGCGCAAAAGCCATCGTGGCGAAGGTATAGGAAAAGATGTTGTAGGGATCGACGATCGGCTGTCCGTCGCGCGTGAGCGAGAAGTACCAGTTGTAATCGCCGTCATGCCCGTATTTCCGGAGGAACTCGCCGCCCTGAACCGCACAGTCCAGCCACTCCTTGCGTTGTTCCACCTGGTTGTAAAGCATCGAGAACATCCACACCTCACGGCCCTGCAGCCAGATGAATTTATCCGTGTCGTAGACGCTTCCGTCACGATCGAGGCAGGTGAAATAACCGCCGTACTGTTCATCCTGCGAGTGCTCGAGCCAAAAGGGCAACACACTGTCCAGCAACTCCGACTTATATTGATCGGCTAATTCTTGAAAATTCATCATATTACTATTCGGTTAATTTCGAGGTTGTTAAAACCGCGATGAAAACATTGGTAAACTATTTCTGCCAGTACTTTTCGATCTCTTCGAGCGAGCGCCCCGTGGTTTCGGGAACGGCCTTCCAGATAATCAGGATATAAGGAACGCACATGGCGGCGAAGAGGAAGAACGTACCTGCGGGGGTGAGGTTTTCGAGCATCCACGGCGTCAACTGGCCGATCAGGTAAGTGCCGATCCACAGGGCGAGTCCGGCGATCGACATCGCCAGCCCGCGGATGCGGGTGGGATACATCTCCGAAAGCAGCACCCAGATTACGGCGCAGATCGACACCGCGCAGCAGAAGATGTAGGCCAGGAAGAAGATTAGCAGGAACGTACTGGACACACCCCATGCCGCTCCCCACAGGAAGTAGAGCCCGATGCAGACCAGCGACAGGATCATGCCCGACACGCCCCAGTATACCAAACTTTTACGCCCCACACGGTCGATAATCACCAGAGCCAGAACCGTAGTCAGCATATTGACCATCCCCACGAGTATCTGCGAAAAAAGCGAGTCCCCGCTCGAAAGACCGGCGTTCTCAAAAATCGTCGGACCATAGTAGAGCACCGCATTGACCCCCATGAACTGCCCCAGCACAGCAATAAACACGCCGATCAGAACCGCCTTGCGGATACCCGGAGCGAACAGCATACGCCATTCCGACTTTATCTGCTGCGATCCAGCGGCGCGCACGGCCGCGATCTCCGCCGAGGCGACTTCCGAAGAGCGGTAGATACGCTCCAAAACGGTATGGGCCCGTGCGTCGCAGTTGCGCAGCACGAGCCAGCGCGGACTTTCAGGGATAAAGAAGATGACGATGAAGAAGAGAAGCGCCGGAAGCGTTTCGCTTCCCAACATGCCGCGCCACATCTCCGTTACCAGGATTTTCTGCATCAGGGCGGATGAATAGACCGCCGTTTCGGCCGATCGCAGGATCAGGAAATTGACCAGATAGGCTCCCAGGAATCCGATCGTGATGGCCAATTGGTAGAGCGACACGAGCGTACCGCGCCAGCGCGCTACGGCGACCTCCGAGATGTACATCGGCGAGACGATCGACACGACGCCGATACCCACCCCGCCGATGATGCGGTAAATGACCAACTGCGTGAAATCGGGACTCAGGGCGCAGCCGATGCCCGATACGGTAAAGAATACGGCCGAGATAAGCATCGTCATCCTGCGGCCGAAACGGTCGCTGAGGATGCCGGCCACCGCAACGCCGCCGATCGAACCGACGAGCGCACAGCCGACGAACCATCCCTGCTGCATGGCGTCGAGTCCGAATTGGGCCGAAACCCCGGTCACGGTTCCCGAAATGACTGCGGTATCGTATCCGAACAGGATTCCGCCGATAGCGGCTACGACCGAGAGGAACGCAACGTAGCCTGTGTTTGTCTGTGATTTCATAGTAAGGCTACCTGATATTGAAGTACTCTTTGTAACGGTCATAGAGGTGTCCGGCCTGCAAATAGGCCGACTGCGGACTCATGAAGTGCGAGAACTCGAAGGTGATCGCCTTGTCGTACCCGGCGCGCTTGGCCGCTTCGAGTTTCATGCGCAGTTTGTCGAATTTGATCGGCAGGAATTTGATCGGCATATCGCGGTCGAACGACTCGGCGTTGGTCCAGCACTGCATACCGTATTTATCGGCCATCTTCTTGTTGACGGAGAAGAAAGCGTCCAGTTCGTCGTAGTCGATGTGTCCGTCCTGAAAGGCGCAGGCATCGACCACGTCGTGAATCCCGTCGAAAATCTCGCTCCACTCCTTCTCGTGCTGCTCGACCGACACCGCCTGTTCCTTGGTCAGTTGGCTGCCGCTCGCCATAACGGCTTTCTTGCCGTCGATCCACGGGGAAATGAAGGTCGGCAGTCCGCCGGAAACCGCTTTGCACTGACTGCCCATGGCACGAAACGCCCCGATAGCGCCTTTGGTACTGCGGCTGATCTCGCCGCTCAGATACCAGCCGCCGAAACTCCGATACTTTTCACCGTACATCCTCCAGACCTCGTCGATGACGTATTTATTATGCTCGACTTCACTCGACATGTCGCCCGTGTCCCAGTACCGTCCCGAGTCGTAGAGGCCGAAATAGAATTTCATACCATATTTCTGGGCCAGACGCAGGTACATATCGACCAGGTCGACCGAGGGCATATAGCATCCCTGCCCGAGCAGGTGGGGCGACGGATAGGTGATGAACTTGCGGTATCCCGAGCGAATCAGGATCACGGTATCGATGCCGACGGCCTTCATGTAGCGGAAGTCGGCGTCCCACTCCTTCTCGCCCCAGTTCTGGTGGGGAATATCGTGGGAAATCTCATCCAGGAATGTTCCCGAAATCTGTAATCCGTTCCCTTTGGGGACAATCAGACCGCCCGGGCCCGGGAACGCCTCCGCCGATTCGGCCTCTGCGGTTCCGAGGTTTTCAGACGCCTTGACCAGCCCAGGTACGGCAACCGCCGAGGCGGCAGTAATGGCAATTTTTTTCAGGAAATTCCTGCGGGTCGAGGTTTTCATATTGGGTTCCAATTTTATCGCACACTCAAAATAAAGTAAATTTTATCACTCTACAATGCAAATATAATTAATTTATTTACAATGAAGCAACCTTTTGCCTTTAAAATTCACGATCGGGCAAAAATAAATACGTTTAGCACCGGCAACCGGAGTTCGGCGTGTCATCCTAAGAAAAACCGGTGCGCATACCGACTTCCGTCAGCCGATTTTGCCGGTCCCGATCGGCGATACCGGTCCGCTCCGCGCCTGCGCAGGTGCAGGTGCGATCGCGATAAAAAACCGGGACAGCCGAAAAGCCGTCCCGGGTACAGAAAATTTACCGGCCAGTAAATTATGCCGCCTTTTCTCCGCTACTTGAATCCAAAAGCGCCCTGCACTTTCTTCGACGCTTCCACAGACCCTTTGGAGTTATCCACGGTCTTCTGACCGTTGATGAGCATATCGGGCGAGCTGGACCGTTCGAATACGATGGCCGAAGCGCAGCCCGTATCCTTCATGACCTGCGCCGTTTCCGGAATCGTAAGGCCCACGCTTCCGTTGATCTGCTGTCCGCAGAATGCGATCACCTTACCGTGAGGAGTAAGTCCTATCGACGAGGTTGCATACCGGTTGACATCGGTGGGATAACCCCAGTTGATTCCCGTATTGCAGATCATCTCGTCGGCAGTCTGGATTTGTCCGTCCCATAAGATCATCAACAGGCCGGAGGCTGCATTCTGCGCGTCCCAAACCGTTCCTTCCTCCTTTTTCCGCTCGACATAGGTCGAACCCGGCTTGTAGGGGAACGCATAGAGTTTGTCGTCGAATTTCTGCGACCAGGCCATCTTGTACACACCCTTGCTGTCCTGTCCCAGCGTGCCGAAAGGATAAAGCGCGCCTTCCTGCACGAATTGTCCGCCGCGGAAGATCAGCGGCTCTGCCGTAGATTCGATGCCGACCAGCAGAACATTCCAGGAGGGTTCCTCCGAAGCAAAGGTATAAATCGATTTCTTGTTATCCTTGCCGGCTCCGAGCGCTCCCATCGTCGATTTGCCCGGCGACATGATTGCGATGTAACCGATGCTCTTGGTGGCTGCATTGTTGAGCAGGTCTTCGTTCTTGTAAACTTTGATGTAGTTGGGAAGCGTGCCGTAGGACGAAGTCACGTTCGTCCAGCCCTTGCTCAGCAGCGGATCTACATAATCTTTCACCTTGACGGTATAGTTGTAGTCTTCACCCTGATAGGTAACCACCAGTTTGCCGTCCTCGAGTTCGAGGTTGAACGTCTTGTCGGCGGGCGACTTAACGGTGGCGCCGCTCAACAGGCTGAAATCGAACGTCATGGCGTTGATCTCCATCTCGGGTTTGTAGCCGATCGTGATGAGCTGGCCTTCGACCACCGCATCGGTGTCGCCGACTTTGGCCCCAACAACCGGCTGGAGTATCTCTTTGGGCGTCGCCGTCATCGTATAGGTCACCTCTTTCACGCCGTTGTGCAGTACGACCGAATAAGGAGCCGATAGATTGAGCGTCGAAGTGGCTTTGCTCGGGGTTTTCAGGAGCGCGCCCTTGGTCATGTTGATCGTAACCGACACACTGGTCAGGTCGGACAACTCCTCGAATGCGAATTTGATGGTTTTGTCGGCATCGGAAATCACGGCATTGGCTGTTTTAGAGCCGTCGACCGCCACAACAGACGCAATCGGATTGGCAATCTCTTTCGAATCGCCCTCACCGTCGTCCTTATCCGAACACGAAGCGAGCCCTCCCCCTACCAGGAGGCCGAGCAATAAAGTCATCAGACTAAAATGTCTTTTCATAATTAAAGGTTTTTAGGTTACAGGAGGTTTGACGTTTTAATAATATGTAGTTTCAGGTCCCCTTTCGCTATAAGTTTTTTTCATTGACAACGGCGCTACATCTTTCGATGTCCTCAAAACAACATTTATTCATTTTGAAATAAAAATGTAACACCTTTGACACACAAACATAGTAATTATTTTTATCAATTATTCAATTTTGAATAAAATAAATAAACATATTTATCCAAATAGCAGAATTACCCGAAAATATCACACCTACCAAGCCGCGACTTAGCAAACCGCACCGCAATACCGAAAGATCATTCGCAGAAATTTTATTTCCGCAAAACATTATTGCCGAAAAACAGAAGAATGAAGAGACACAACGCATACAACGGGAATATCCGTACGGACATCCCCGTTTTCCGCACGGCCTATAAACAAAAGAGAGCCGGCGACAGGCCGAAAAACAAAAACGGGAACCTTGCAGGGTTCCCGTTTTTGTTTTCTACAACAGCAGGTTGCGCACCGAACGCCGGATAATCAGCGACGGCGGCAGGTGCAGGTGCGAAGACGCCGCACCGGGTTCGCGGATAGCGCGGATAAGCAGTTTCACGGCCAGCGTGCCGATCTCGTCCGTGGGCTGCCCGATGCAGGTGATCGCCGGGTCGAGGTAGTTGAAAAGCATGTTGTCGTCGAACGAAACGACCGAAATATCGTCGGGAATCCGCAGGCCCGATTCGTGGACAGCCTTCACCACCCCGAGCAGGATCAGGTTGCTCAGCGCGAAGATCGCCGTAGGCCGCTCGGCCTGGGCCAGCGCCAGTTTGGTCTCCAGATAACCGTTTTGTACGGAAAAATCCTCGCCCGTCACCACGATCCGATCGCCCAGCCCGTGTGCACGCAGCGTATCACCGAATCCGCGCACGCGGTCCCGCACGGGCATCGAATGAGGCGTACCCTGAATACAGGCGATGCGACGGTGGCCGTTCTCCAGCAGGTATTCGGCCGCCATCACCGCGCCGCGGTAGTTGTCCGTCGTGACGTATGACAGCATCCCGGCATCAGGCAGGTAGCGGTCGATCAACACCAACGGCATGCCGCCCTCCTGCACGCTTGCGAACAGCGCAGCGTCGTTGCCGCAGGGCGCAGCGATGATTCCATCCACACGCCGCGCCAGCAGGGCCGACAATCCGTCCTGCTCGTTACGCTCGTCCTCCTGCGTGTCGACCACCACCACCTTATAATTATAATTGCGCGACTCGCGGATCACCACGCCCGCGACATTGGCAAAAAACGAGTTTTCGATATTCGGAATCAGCAGGCCGATCGTATCGGTACGATTTGTGCGCAAACCCTTTGCCAGCAGGCTGGGCGTATAGTTGCAGCGTTTGACCTCCTCCATCACGCGCGCCACGGTGCGCTGGCTGATGCGGTATTTGGCCGCATTGCCGCTCAGGACACGCGAAACAGTGGAAATCGAACATCCGGAACGTTCGGCGATGCTAACAAGAGTTTCTTTTTTCATTGTTTTATTTTCAGTTCACCCATGACAAATGTATAAAAAATATCGAGAAAGGAAAGAAAAATGATAAAATAATTTTGGAGGTTTCTAAAAAGTAATTATATTTGCGCAAACGATAAGCGCAAACAGAGTCGAAAAGATAGAATCCGAAAGCACAGACAGCCGCACCATAGGCCATATGAAACGTATCGCATAAAATTGATTTACGAAAACAAGAGGCGCAAAACGGCAAAAAGAGCCTTCGGAGGCCATCGAAAAACAACCTGAAACCCGAAAACAGCATTTCCCCCGAGCGGATGCGTCGTCCGAATCCTCCCGGGTGGAGAAAGTGTCAAAAATTAACCAACGATAACCGAACGATGAACAAGATTCTGGTAATTGGCAGCACCAACATCGACATGATCGCCTGTGTCAAACACCTCCCCCGCCCGGGCGAGACCGTCGGCGAGGCGCGCTTCATGCAATCCAACGGCGGCAAGGGAGCCAACCAGGCCGTAGCGGCCGCACGCCTGGGCGGCGACGTGGCTTTCGTCACGTGCCTGGGCGACGACACCGGGGCCGCAGCCCTCCGTCAGCAATTCACCGCCGACGGCATCAACACCGAAGCCCTCTTCACGGCCAAGGACACCCCGACCGGCACGGCGCTGATCTTCGTCTCGCAGGACGGGGAGAACTGCATCGCCGTAGCCCCCGGCGCCAACCACAGCCTTACGCGCGAAGCGATCGACGCCGTGGCGGACCGTATCGCCGGGGCCCAATACCTGCTCGTACAACTCGAAATCCCGATGGAGACGGTGGCCTACGCCATCGAAAAGGCCTACGAAGCGGGAACCCGCGTGGTGCTCAACCCGGCCCCGGCCATGCCGCTGCCCGACGACCTGCTGAGCAAGGTCTACCTGATCACCCCCAACCGGACCGAAAGCGAAACGCTGACGGGAATCCCCGTACATACGGCGCAGGAGGCCTCGAAAGCCGCCGCCGCACTGCTGGCGAAAGGCGTCGGAAACGTCATCGTCACGCTGGGCGGCGAAGGTGCGCTGATCCAAACACCGGCCGGGGAGCAACTGATCCCGGCGCACACGGTCACGCCCGTGGACACCACCGCCGCCGGCGACGTCTTCAACGGGGCCCTGCTGGTAGCCCTCTCCGAAGGCAGCAGTCTCGCCGACGCCGTACGCTTCGCCTCGCGCAGCGCCGCGGTCTCCGTGACCCGCATGGGTGCCCAGACCTCGATACCGTGGCGCGAGGAGCTGGAAACCCTCGCCTGAACCGAACGAAAACCTTAAAACTCAAATACTATGTTCGTTGTTAACAGCTACTCTTTGGCAGTCATCTTCTGCTTCATCACGATGCTCTGCTGGGGCTCGTGGGGAAACACCCAGAAACTCGCCGGCAAGACCTGGCGTTACGAGCTTTTCTACTGGGACTATGTGATCGGCATGGTGCTCTTCGCCATACTCCTGGGCTTCACGATGGGAAGCATCGGAACCGAAGGCCGTCCCTTCCTCGAAGACCTCGCGCAGGCCCAATGGAAAGGGATCGGCAGCGTCGTCCTGGGCGGTGTGATCTTCAACGCCTCGAACATCCTGCTCTCGGCCTCCGTATCGCTGGCAGGGCTCTCGGTAGCCTTCCCGCTGGGGGTAGGCCTCGCACTGGTGCTGGGCGTCATCGTCAACTACATCGGCGCTCCGAAAGGCGACCCCGCCATCCTCTTCCTGGGCGTTGCGCTCATCGTTGTCGCAATTATCTGCAACGGCATCGCCTCGGGGCGGATGCGCAAAAGCGGCGATTCGGCGGCCCAAAACCGCAAAGGCATCGTGCTGGCCGTCGTGGCAGGCGTGCTGATGTCGTTCTTCTACCGTTTCGTCGCCGCGGCGATGGACCTCGACAACTTCGCAGCCCCCACGCCCGGCATGCTGACGCCCTATTCCGCCATCTTCGTCTTCTCGGTCGGCGTACTGCTGAGCAACTTCGCCTTCAACACCTACGCCATGCGCCGGCCCTTCGTCGGAGCGCCCGTCAGCTACCGCGAATACTTCCGCGGCTCGCTGCCGACCCACCTCGTAGGCGTGCTGGGCGGCGCCGTCTGGTGTCTCGGCACGGCCTTCAGCTACATCGCCGCCGGAAAAGCCGGAGCCGCCATCTCCTACGCGCTCGGACAGGGCGCACCGATGATCGCCGCCGTCTGGGGCGTCTTCATCTGGAAGGAGTTCAGGGGCGCCGACCGCAAAACCAACACGCTGCTGGCCGTGATGTTCCTCTTCTTCATCGCCGGACTGGCCTCGATCATCGCCTCCGGCGGCAACTAAAACCCAAAAACCGAAATGAAAACCTCACTGCTCCCCGCAGCGGCCGCCCTGCTGCTCGCGGGTACGGCCTGCGACTCCCGCCCCGCAGCCGCAACGCCGGAACCGATCCGGCTGATCGTCGAGACCGACATGGGAAACGACATCGACGACGCACTGGCCTTCGACCTGATCTACAAGGCGATGGACGACAGCCGCGTAGACCTGCTCGCCATCGGCAACCACAAACTCAGCCCGACGGCCACCGATTACATCGACATCCTCAATACGTGGTACGGCTACCCCGGCACGCCGCTGGCCCAGTCGCCCACCCCGGTGTTCAACGACCACGCCCCCGACTACACGGCGGCGGTCTGCGCAATGACCCGGGAGGACGGGTCCCCGGCCTTCGCCCGGAGCAAAACTCCGAAACAGATCGAAAATCCCGTCGCACTCTACCGCCGCACGCTGGCCGCACAGCCCGACGGCTCGGTAACCGTCCTTTCGCTGGGATTCGCCACCGAACTGGGAAAACTGCTCGACAGCCCGGCCGACGCCGTTTCGCCCCTCACAGGCCGCGAACTGGTGGCCCGCAAGGTGAAACTGCTCTCGATCATGGCAGGCAGCTACGGCGAAAAACAACGCGCCGAATACAACGTCGTCAACGACATCCCCGCCATGCAGAAACTCTTCGCCGAATGGGAATCGCCGATCGTGCAGAATCCCTTCGAACTGGGAAAACAGGTCATGTACCCCGGCTCGGCCATCGAAAACGATTTCGGCTGGGCGGAACTCCATCCGGTCGTCGAAGGCTATAAGAATTACCACAAAATGCCCTATGACCGCGCGTCGTGGGACCTGCTGTCGGTGGTTTACCTGCTCCATCCCGAATACTTCACCGAAAGCCAGCCGGGAACCGTCGCCGTCGACGACAAGGGCTTCACGCACTTCACACCCGACCCCGGCGGACGCCACAAGTGGTTGACCGCTACGCCCGAACAACTGGTCCTGCTGCGCGACTACATCGTCCAAACCACGACCCGCGCCCCGAAACACCCCAAACACTGACCCAAACACTTCAAGAACCTCGCATATGAATCTTTTCAACTACCTATCCGTAATCCGCCGGAAAATCGTCGGGGGGGGGATTTTCCTCCTCCTGATACTGGCGACGGGACAGGTCTTTGCCCAAAGCAAGGCTGTGTCCGGAACCGTGAAATCCCAACAGGGTGAGCCGCTCGCCGGCGTCACCATTCTCATCGAAGGCACGACGCAGGGAACCTCGACCGATGCGCAGGGAGCCTTTACGCTGTCGGCCAAGCCCGACGACATGCTGGCCGTCTCCTACCTGGGTTACAAGAGCCAGCGCATCAAGGTAGGCCCCCGCACCAAACTAGAGGTCGTCATGACCGAGGACCAGAACCTGATGGACGAGGTGGTCGTCGTGGGATACGGAACCCAGCGGCGGCGCAACATCGTCGGAGCCGTCGAGAACATCTCCGGGGAGGTGCTCGAAAACCGCCCCAACGCCTACCTGCTCCGGTCGATCCAGGGCCAGATTCCGGGCGTGAACATCACGATGGCCGACGGAAAGCCGAGCCGTTCGGCGACGATCAACATCCGCGCGAACACCCAGTCGATCGGCGCAGGCGGCGCGGCTCTCTGCCTGATCGACGGCGTGGAGGGCGACCTGACGGCTATGAATCCCGAGGACGTGGAGAGCATTTCGGTGCTCAAGGACGCCTCCTCGACAGCCGTATACGGCGCCCGGGGAGCATTCGGCGTCGTACTCGTGACGACGAAAAAAGCCCGCCAGGACAAAATTTCGGTCGATTACAGTGGCAGCGTGTCGATCATCAGCGAAACCGTCCGCCCGAAATACGAGACGGACAGCCAGACCTGGTACGACAACTACATGACCGCCTACGTCGGTTATTCGCACCACCTGCCGACGGGCATCAACAACTTCTTTCCGTGGACGCAGAGCTGGGAGGACGAGTACAAGAAACGCATGAACGATCCCGACCAGAGCTACCTGGACTGGGGACTCGACGCCAGCGGCAAATACCAGTACTACGGACGCAACACCGACTGGTACGACATGTTCTACAAGAAATCGACCACGGCCCACCAGCACAACATCCGGATTTCCGGCGGCGGCAAAACCACCAGCTTCATCGCATCGGCCCGCTATTTCGAACAGGACGGCATCTACCGCGTCGGCGACGAGAAGTTCCGCCAGTTGAACGCCCGCGCCAAAGGAACGGTCAACATCACCAAATGGCTGACCGTGGAGAACAACACCGACTTCGTCCGCCGCAACTACCACCAGCCCACGACCTATTCGCAGAGCCTGCTGGTACGCCGCAACCTGGAGCATCAGGGCTTCCCGCTCACCAAGGTCACCAACCCCGACGGAACCTGGACCGCAGCGGCCGTCTACACGGGTTACGCCAACATGGCCGAGGGCAACTCCTACCGCGACAACCTCAAGTTCGACATGAAGAACACGACCGTCGTGACCATCGACCTCATCAAGGACGTGCTGGTGGCGAAGGCCGACTACTCCTACCTGTTCAACCATTCGCGCCAGAACGACGTGATCTCGCAGGTTACCTATTCCAACGGCCCGGAGATCCAGATCTCCTATCCGGCGAGCAGTTCGATGCGCACCACCGAGACGCAGACCGAATACCACAGCGCCAACGCCAACCTGTCGTTCACCCCGCGGCTGCCCGAAGACCATTCGCTCAACGTGATGGCCGGCTGGAACATCGAACACAAACGGGCGCGCAACACCCGCATGGGCCGCGACGGATTCATCGTGGGCGGCAAGCCCAACTATTCGCTGATGAACGGCATCGACTACGTCCTGGAGGACGCCAACAGTTACGACTGGGGTTTCGTCGGCATCTTCTACCGCGCCAGCTATGCCTACAAAGGCAAATACCTCGCGGAACTGAGCGGCCGCTACGACGGCAGTTCGAAGTTCCCGAGCAACGAACGGTGGGGCTTCTTCCCGTCGGCTTCCGTGGGCTGGCGCATGTCGGAAGAGAAGTTCATGAAGGACATCTCCTGGATCAACAACATCAAATGGCGCTTCTCGATCGGCAAGGCGGGCAACGGCAACGTTTCGCCCTACAAGTACATGGAACTGCTGAACTTCACCAAGGCCGGCGTAATCGTCGACGGCAGCCAGCGCACCTATACTTCGGCCCCTTCGTCCGTACTGCCCGCGAACCTCACGTGGGAGACCGCTTCGACGATCAACCTCGGACTCGACATCAACCTGCTGAACAACCGCCTGAGTTTCGTGGGCGACATCTACAAGAAATCCACGACCGACATGTTCGTCACCGGGGCCGAGCTGCCGGCCGTGACGGGTTATTCGGCCCCCTACGGCAACAACGCCGACATGGAAACCAAGGGATTCGAAGTCTCGCTGGGCTGGACGGACAGCTTCCGCGCCGGTAACAAACCCTTCAATTACAGCGTGCGCTTCTCGCTCTGGGACAGCAAATCGAAGATCACCAAATACACCAGCAAATCCAACACCCTGCCCACGATCTACTCCAACGCCTACTACGAAGGCATGGAACTGGGCGAAATCTGGGGTTACCACGTCGTAGGACTCTT
Organism: Alistipes sp. D31t1_170403_E11; assembly: GCF_015553985.1. NCBI lineage: Bacteria > Pseudomonadati > Bacteroidota > Bacteroidia > Bacteroidales > Rikenellaceae > Alistipes > Alistipes sp. D31t1_170403_E11. Next base: position 36,260 of record NZ_JADNHQ010000007.1, read on the forward strand.
CGCCACCGACGAGGAGGCGCAGGAATGGGGTCTGAAAGCACAGGAGAAGACCTTCTGGAGCGGCGACAACAAGTCGTGGAACGCCGGCGACCTGAAATTCGCCGACCTGGACGACAGCGGAGTCGTCGACAACGGCAGCAACCGCCTCGACGACCACGGCGACCTGCGAAAAATCGGCAACTCCTCGCCGCGTTACCACTACGGCATCAATTTCAGCGCAAACTGGAACGGCATCGGTTTCTCGGTCTTCTTCCAGGGACTGATGAAGCGCGACTGGTATCCCGCCGGCGAATCGGGCCTCTTCTGGGGACAGTACGACCGCCCCTACGGATACAGCCTGCCGTGGCAGAACACCGACCGCTGGTCGGAGGATAATCCCAACGCCTACTGGCCGCGCCTGCGCGGTTCGCTGGCCGTCAGCGGACGCGGCACGCTGCGCGCGGCCAACGACCGCTACCTGCAGAATGCGCGTTACTGCCGCCTGAAAAACATCACGCTGGACTACACGCTGCCGCAGCAGATCACCCGCAAAGCCCACATGGAGAAGGTGAAAATCTACGTCTCGGGCGAGAACCTGTTCTTCTGGTCGCCGCTGAAAAAGTATGCCAAGAACTACGACCCCGAAATGATCACGGCGGGCGACGCCGACTTCGCGTCGAAGACGGGAACCGACGGCCAGGGCTACGGATACCCGATGACCAAAAGCGTAACCATCGGACTGAACATCACATTCTAACAAGCAATCCCATGAAACCCATACTGAATAAAATAGCGATAATAGCCGGATTGTCCTTCACGGTCTCCTGCCAGAGCTTTTTCGACGAAGACCCCGTTTATTCGACGACCACCGACACCTTTTTCAATTCGGAAACGGCGCTGGAGACCTATGCGATCGGGTTCCTCGAAAGCCACCTGCCCTCGGCCGCAACACTTACGCGCGGCGACCAGTACAGCGACATCTGCGTGACGACCCAGACCGAAGGATTCCTCAAGACGGGCGGTTACAGCGCCCAGCAGGCCAATAACTGGGCCCGCGGAAACTGGCGTCCGCTGTACAACGTCAACTATTTCCTCAAACACATGAAGGACGCGGCGCCCTATGTGGACGATGCGACGATGAAGCATTACGAAGGCGTCGGCCGTTTCTGGCGCGCCTGGTTCTACTGGGACAAGGTCAAGATGTTCGGCGACGTTCCGTATTACGACGAGCCGATCGACCCCGACGACGACGAGCAGCTCTACAAAGGCCGCGATCCGCGCGAAATGGTCATGCAGAAGGTCCTCGAAGACCTCAACTTCGCAGCCGCCAACTGCTCCACCGCCAGCAAATACGTCAACACCAACGTGATCAACCGCTACGTGGCCCTGGCCCTGAAGTCGCGCATCTGCCTCTACGAGGGAACCTACCGGAAATACCACGGACTCGAAGACAGCGAGAAATGGCTCAAGGAATGCGTCGCCGCATCGGAGGAACTGATGACCGACAGCCCCTACACGCTCGTCGCCACAGCCGGCGAGGAAACGACGAATTACAGCAAGGTCTTCAAGAGCGAGGAACCGCAGTACACCGAAGTGATCCTCTCCAACGAATTCAACACGATGCTCAACCGGTTCCACGACGCTTCGTGGTACTACGCTTCGGGAAGCTACGGAAGCCGCAACTCCGGCCCGAAGGCATTCGTCAACATGTACCTCAACCTCGACGGAACCCGCTTCACGGACAAGGCCGACTACAACAAGACGCAGTTCAAGGACGAGTTCGCGGGCCGCGATTACCGTCTGCGCCAGACCTTCATCACGCCCTTCTACACGAAGAAGGTCGCCGGCAAGGAGACCAACGAATTCGCGAAGGTCTTCCCGGGCCTGACCACGCAGCTGACCTACTACCGCATCATCAAATGGAACACCGACGACGATGCCAACGAGAGCAACACCTCCAGCCCGAACTCGCTTTCGGTGTTCCGCTACGCCGAAATCCTGCTGAACGAAGCCGAAGCCAAGGCCGAACTGGGCGAGATGAACCAGACGGTGTGGGACAAGACGATCCGTCTGCTCCGGGAGCGTTCGGGCGTGAACGGCGCGATGCCCGCAACAGCCGACCCCTACCTGGCAGACTACTACGACCGGGTGACCGACAAATGGATTCTCGAATGCCGCCGCGAGCGGAGCATCGAACTCTATATGGAGAACACCCGGCGCGACGACCTGATGCGCTGGCGGATGGGCCACAAACTGACGGTCGAATTCGCGGGCATCTACATCCCCGAACTGGGCAAACCGTTCGACATGAACGGCGACGGGAAAAACGACATCTGCTTCTACTCGAAAAGCCACCCCAGATCGGGCAGCGCACAGGCCGGGGTTTCGTATGTGGAGGTAACCGCCGAGCCGGGCGACAACGTCACGACGTACGGCGTGAACGAGGACAACTGCCTGGTATATATCCTCGACCGGGAGTGGGCGGATTACAAATACCTCTACCCCGTCCCGAAAAACGCGATCGACATCAATCCCAACCTGCGGCCGCAGAATCCCGGCTGGGACGATTAATCCGCTTATCCGAAACGACCTAAAAATCCGATTCTATGAAACTACATCCCATAATTTCGTTTTTGTGCCTGGCGCTCGTCGTCCTCGGCACTTCCTGCAAAGACGACGAGACCGTGTTCCTGCAACGGAGCCACGATGCGCTCTCGTTCCCGTACCTCAATTCGACGGAAGAACTGCTCGTCCTGTCGAACGGCCGTTGGCGCGTCGTGCCCAACGATCCGTGGATCAGCTGCTCGCCCGAAGAGGGCCAAGGCGACGGAAAAAGCGAGCAGCCGGTGGGAATCACCGTCCTGCAAAACGACGGCGCGGAGCGCAGCGGCAGCGTCACGCTGACCGACGGGCTGAAAGAGCTCGTCATCCGGATCACACAGGAAGACGGTTTCTTCGCCATCGGCAATCCCTCGATCGCCACCAGCTTCGACCTCTACGAAGAGCTCACGGACAAGCGGGTGACGATCCCCTACCAGAAGTCGAAGCCGGGCTACAAAGCCAACGTCACGGCGTCGCTCGAAGGCGCTGGCGCCGAAGGCATCGCCATCGAGTCGCTCACGGATTACGAAATGGAGGTAGGCGACGGCGCAATCCCCCTCAACCTCAGCGGAACCCCGACCCGGAAAGGCCCGATCACGGTAAAACTGCATGTCGAGATCACAACCACGGGAGCCGACTATAACCTGACCGCCGAGAGCCGCGCCAAACTGGCCGGCGAAGTGACCGTCACGATGTTCAAGCTGCTGCCCCGCCTGGCCGTCCTCGACTGGGGCGACTACGAGAAAGGAACCGGCACGAACTTCAACAACGGCAATCCGCGTTCGTTCAGCTTCGGCCTCGCACTGGAAGAGGAGGGCGACAACCTGCGCAACTACACGTCGAAAACGGCCGATTGGCTCACCGCCAGCAGCATGTTCTTCGCACACAACCGTTTCGCCTTCGGCAACCTGAAACCCGGCACGACCTACTGGTTCTGGATCGTCGCCCACGAGCTCGGCCCCAAGAAGGAGGATTCGGACAAAACGTGGCTGTCGTTCACCACTCCGGCGGAAGAACTGGCGCCGAACGTCATCCTCTACAAGGATTTCGACGATTTCTGGTTCAGAGGCTGTCCGATCTACCAGGCATTCGGCGTCGAAGTCACCAACGCCCAAATCGGCGCGAACATCGACCCCGACGATCCGAACTGTCCGGCGGCCACCGGAAAAATCGTAAACCCCGTCAACTCCACCGACTCGTTCTTCAACTACGTCGGGAGCGCGACCGACAACCGCGGTCCGGTGAAAGCGGCCAAACTGTGGGAAGCATGGTGGGAAGGCGACAAGTACGGCACGAACTACGCCGACGCCGACTACCCCGGCTGGCAGGGCTTCTGGGTGCGCACCCAGACCGGAGCCGCACTGCTCTCGACCGCATCCGTCTCGGGTTACCTCAAGACGCCCAAGCTGACCGGAATCGGCGAAGGGACGGCCGACATCACCGTAACGTGCCACACGGCGCCCTACTTCGAGCCGTACCACTCGTGGGGACAGGACCACGAACAGCACTACATCCAGGTCGAAGGTCCCGGAACCATCACCGACGGAGGCCCGACCAAAGCCGAACCGACAGGGGCCGCCACGGCCAATACGGAAAAGCAGGTAACCGTGCAGTGCTCGACGCATGTGGACAGCAACAAAATTCCCACGACCGACTACGTAAACCCCACGGAGCATGTGGTCAAAATCACCGGAGCCACCAAGGAGACCCGCATCGTAATCGCGGCGCATCCTTACGGAACCAAGCACTACCGCCTGTGGATCGACGATATCCAGGTAACGAAAGACCGATAATCATAAATTAGAAACAACAGGTTTTATTCGGTATTGCCGCCCGGGGCGGCAATACCGAATTTACCGCAACTAAAACGACATGCTATGAAACTGTTGAAATTCACCCTTGTCCCGATCCTGGGCCTACTCCTTTGCACCTCCTGCGGCGGGGACGGCGACGACACCCCCGGTCCCGGCAAACCCGAAGGTCCCGACAAATCGTCGACCACGGGGATCGGCCAGTTCTCGGCCGCAAACATCTTCAGCCGAAACACCTACCTGCCGGACAACACGGCGATGCAGGGTTTCAACCTCGATTCGGACGGCTCGGTCTGGTATACGCAGCTTTCCAACACCAACCAGGCGCAGCTGACCTGGGTCCGCGCACAGCCCAACAAAGGCTCGACCGAGATGACCGCCAACAAGGAGTACATGAAACTCACCTATTTCGGGCACGGAACCAACACCGCCCTCGAAGAGGACGGCGCCGACCGTTACCTGTGGGCCGGAGCCTACGGGCTCTGCAACGCCAAGGGCCAGTACTGGAACGAAAAACTGGTGGGTCGCGTCAAATACGTAAAAGGCGCTACCGTCAAGACCAGCGAATGCGACGAGTACTACTACATCGGGGACTACACCGACCTGCATCCTTCGATCGACGCCGACAACGACCTGCTGACAATCAACTACGGCGACAGCAAGAACTCGTCTTACAGGTGTTTCGTCATCTACAAGCTGAGCGAAGCCAAAAAGGCCCCCATGACCAACGTCACGATCACCTGCACCGACGGCTTCCAGACCGACAAGCCCGCCTCGACCAACCAGATCAGCGTGGTGGTGCGATGCCGCGACCTGACGACGCTGAAGCCCGTCGCCCAGCCGCGTTTCCTCAAGACGGGATACGGTGCGAGCGGCGCCACCTATTACGACTGGCAGGGGTACGACGTTCACAAAGACCGCCTCTACTACACCGAAGGACAGTCGAACTACAACCTCACCGGTTCGTTCTACTCGGGCAGTTCGTACGCCTACGTCACGGTATTCGATTTCAACGGAAACATCGTCGAGGAACGCACGCAGGTGGCCGTCGTATCGGACAAGGACAAACTGACGGAAATCGGCGTCTCGGTGTTCGGGGCGCTCGAAGCCGAAGGCATCAAGGTCTACAAAAGCAAACTCTACCTCGGCTACACGGCCCGCGGAATCACGGCCGAAAATACGAAGCACTACCAGAATATCTTCGTGTTCGACCCGTCTTCGAAATAACAGGACCGATGAAAACCCGTATCTTGCGAAAACTGTGCTGCGCGCTGTTGCTGGCGACGGCCACTGAGGGCTTCGCCCAAAGGCCGGTCACGCCCAACGATTTTGAGGGGAGCGACACCCGGCGCATCCGGCTGGCGGTGGAGGCCGCGAAAGGGACGACCAACTCGGTCACCATTCCGCGCCGGAACGCCAACGGAACGAACGTCTGGATGATCGACAGCGCGATCCTGCTGCCGTCGGGCATGACCGTCATCCTGGACGACTGCACCCTGCAACTGTCGGACAGCTGCCGCGACAACCTGTTCCGCAGCGACAACGTGGGCATCGGCATCACCGACCCCGCGTGGAACGAAAACATCGCCATCGTCGGCGTGGGGAACGCGGTGCTCAAAGGCGCCGCCAACCCACGCGCCACGGGCGACGGACTGCGCAACCTGAGCCTCGACCCCGGGCCCAACCACAACAGGGACCGCAGCAGCTACGGGACCGACGCGGGCCGCATCGGCCGGAAGCAAAAGTCCGACTGGCGGAACTTCATGATCCTGATGGCTTACGTGAAGGGTTTCGAGCTGAAGAACGTGCGCATCGAGTACGCCCACACCTGGGCGGTCAATTTCGAACGGGTCCACCACGCCGAGATTTCGAACATCCGCCTCTACACGCCGCAGTACCGCTATGTCGGCGGCGAGAAGAAGTACACGTTCAACAACGACGGCATCGACCTGCGCGAAGGGTGCAAATATTTCCGCATCGACGACATCACGTCGGTCAACGGCGACGACTGTATCGCCCTCTCGGCACTCGACATGGGTCCGGAGTACCACACCAACGGCAATATCGATTCGTTCCAGGTGACTTCGTGCCGGCACAACGGCCCCGAGGACGACATCGAGCACATCTACATCACCAACGTCAAGACCAACTACACCGGCGTCGCACTGCGCGCCAGCGACAGCGCGAGCATCCACCACGTCTACATCGACGGCGTCATCACGGCGGCGGACCCTACCGTCACGCCGCCCTATGCCGGCAGCCCCTACGTCATCCTGGTCGGCAACCGCGCCTACGGGAAACCGGCCGAAAGGCACACGATCCACGACATCTACGTGATGAACGTCATCGGCGACGGCCTCCGGCTGATCGACATCAAATCCCCGATTGCCGACTGCGTGTTCATGAACGCCGTCTATACCGGCGACAAGGCTCCCGCGGCGATCACCTACCGGGACGGCATTTGGGAACAATGCGTCAACATACAGGAAATCAACCTGATCAAAGCGCCCGGAAGCGGCAGAAACCCATCAATGCGAACCGAAAAATGATGTCATACGTCAGAAAATACGCCGCGGCGCTCGCCGTCCTCGTCCTGTCGTCCTGCAACGCCCATGCCGCAGGGCCGCAAGTCCCCGCCGCGGGATCACTCACGGGCCGCGTCGCCTCGGCGGACGGAAAACCCCTTGCCGGAGTGGTCGTCTCCGACGGCGTGCGGGTCACGCAAACCGATACGGAGGGCATGTATACGCTCGACTCGGACAAAGAACTGGGCTACGTCTTTATCTCCATTCCTTCGGGTTACATGACCGCTGCCGACGCCTGCGCCATCCCGCAATTCTTCGCCCGCACGGCAAAACCCGCAGGGCAGAGCGAGCGGCACGACTTCACGCTGACGCCCGTGGATAACACCCGCCACACCGTCATCGCGGCCACCGACCACCACCTCGCCGACCGTGAATCGCTCGACGTGACGCAATTCACGGCCGAAGGAGGCTTTATCGACGACGTGAAAGCCGTCGCGGCGGCGACCGCGTCGCCCGTCTACTCGATCTGCATGGGCGACATGAGCTGGGACGAGTACTGGCACAAGCGCAACTTCATGCTCCCCGAGTTCCGCAGGCTCTACGAGCGTTACACCTTCCCCTGCCCGGTCTTCAACGCCATGGGCAACCACGACAACGACCCTTACTGCGCGTCGGACGAAGCGGCTTCGGCGGCCTTCCGCCGGGAGATCGGCCCGACCTACTATTCGTTCAACCTCGGCCAACTGCACTACGTCGTGCTCGACAATATCGTCTACGTCAACACCGGGGGCCGGGAGGGCGCGATCGGGAAACTCGACTACGAGGTCCGCATCGACGACCGCCAACTGGCCTGGCTCAGGGCCGACCTGGCGACCGTCGCGGACAAGAGCGCCCCGCTGATAATCGTCATGCACGCCCAGTTGCACTGGTGGTATCGCGGCAGCGAAGGCGTTTCATGGAAGTACGCCTTCACGCGCGACGCCGGCTGCCTCGTCGACGCCCTCGCCGGCTTCAGCGAGGTGCACCTCGTCACGGGCCACTCACACATGAATTTCCGGCTGCTGAACGGCAACCTCCGCGAACACAACATCGCGGCAACGAGCGGCACATGGTGGTGGACCGGACAGATCCACGGCGACTACACGATCAATACCTGCCTTGACGGTTCGCCCGGAGGCTACGAGGTCTTCGAAGTCGACGGACGCGACATCCGCTGGCATTACAAGGGCATCGGGCTCGAAGACGACTACCAGTTCCGGGCCTACGACATGAACGAGGTGCTGAAAAACGAACGTATCCGCTCTTCGGGCGACTTCACGCCGGAGGGGACCGCAGGCGGCATGAACGACGCCTGCGGAGAAAACGACATACTCGTGAATATCTGGGGCTGGCAGCCCGACTGGACCGTCCGCGTGACGGAAAACGGGCAGCAGCTCCGGGGTGTGCGCGTCATCGGCAAAGACCCGCTGCACAAGATTACCTATACGCGCAGCACCGTGCCGTTCCAGACAGCCTATAACCCCCACATGTGGCGTTACCGCGCCTCGGGGCCTTCGACGACCGTCCGTATCGAGGTCACCGACTCGTTCGGCCGCACCTCCTCGGAGACGATGACGCGGCCCAAAGCGTTCCACATCCGGATGAAATAAACCCCGAAAAAAGGCGGAAGTGATTCCGCCTTTTTTCATGCCCGGGAGGTCCGGGATACGCTGTTTCGTCCGAAAATTTGGTAATTCTGCGGGGAATACTTATTTTTGCTTTGGCAGACACCTCCCGATCCGCACCCCGACGACCCGGAAAAGAGACACGTCTTCCGCTCGCAGACCGATGAAAAAGGTATTTCCCCAGGACCAGACAAACCAGACGCTCGACCGGTTCCGGCAGGGCGATTCCGAAGCGTTCGCCAGTCTCTACCAGTCCCACTGGCAGCAGGTATTCCGTTTCAGCCGCCTCTACCTCAGAAGCGACGACGATGCGGAAGATGTCGTGCAGGAGGTTTTCATCCGCCTGTGGCAGATCCACGAACGCATCCACCCCGGCGACAATTTTTCGGGGCTGCTCTTCATCATAACGCGCAACCTGATCTTCAACCGCTTCCGCAGGCAGATCGACCCGCTGGGCTTCAAGGTCTCGGTGCTCGCCGCCCTCGAGGCGTCGGACGACATCGAATCCGAGATCAGCGCCCGCGACCTCTCGGAATATATCGACCGGCTGGTCGACCTGATGCCCGCCCGCCAGCGGCAGGTGTTCAACATGAGCCGCCGCGAGCACAAGAGCTACCGCGAAATCGCCGAAGAACTGGACCTCTCGCAGAAGACCGTCGAGGCGCACATGCGCGAAGCGCTGCGTTTCCTGCGCGACAACCTCGCCGTGCTCCTTTGGCTCGCGCTTTTTCACGACGGAATGACCAGCTAAAGGCCCTCTGTCCGGGGCGTGAGCCCTTCCAAAACAAAATTTACAAAAAAATCGCTGCACGCACTAAGGGTATCCGGTGCCGTGCCGTGTATTTATTGCGGATATCCACAGAAGACAACCGAGATGACAGACATCAAAACCCTCGTCCGAAAGCTGCTCGCCGACAAACTCTCGCAGAAAGAGCTGTCGGAACTCTGCCTGCGGCGCGACATCACGCAACACATGCAGCGCGAATGGGACGGCAGCGCGGAGCAGGCCGAAGAGGACTCCCTGCGCGAAAGCCGTATCTGGGGACGCATCGTCCCCCGGACGGAACTGGCCGGAAAACCCCGCCCGGGACTCCGCATGGCATGGCGCCGCTGGAGCTACGGCATCGCCGCATCGGTCATGCTGGCCGTCGGGACCGGACTCACGATCGCCAACCTGCTGTGGCGCCCCGCGCCGGAGGTCATCCACACCCTGTACAGCGGCAACCAAAGCACCGAACAGGTCGAGCTGCCCGACGGCTCGACCCTCTGGCTCGGGGCCAACTCGTCGTGCCGCTACGCTGCGGATTTTTCGGGCCGGGAACGGCGTGTGGAACTCAGCGGCCAGGGCTTTTTCGAAGTGGCGAAAGACCCCGCGCGGCCGTTCGTCGTGAGCACCGGGGATATCGATGTCACGGCGTTGGGAACCGCCTTCGAAGTCTTTTCCGACCTCGAAGGACGGCACGTGGAGACCATCCTGCGCAACGGCTGCGTACGGGTGTCGATCCCCGGGGTGACGAAAAAGACCTACACGCTCTCGCCCGACCAGAAATTCGCCTACTCGGCCGACACGCGCAAAGTGGTCGTCACGCAGGTCAACGCCCAGCGTTACACCCTCTGGCACGAACGGATGGCGCTGAGTTTCGAGAACCAGCCCCTGTCGGTTATCCTGCCGCGCCTGGAGAGGTGGTATAACTGCCGCATCGACTGTTCCGCAGAGATCGCGTCGCGCTACTATTACACCTTCACACTGAGCGACGAGACGCTCGACCGGACGCTTCAACTCCTGCAGTCTTCGACCAACCAGGCGCCGATCTTCTACCGGCGCGACGGCATGCACGTACACATCTTCGAAAAATAACCCGAACAGCCCTATGAACAGAGACCGAAATTACGGATAACCATTTTCCGCCGAACAGCCCGGCCGCACAGCGGCCGAAACCCACACCGAACCAACCCCTACTAATTTAAAAACCGTTTATGAAAAACCTTTACACAATCCGGAAACACTTCCGGAGCCTGTTTTGCTGTATCCTGCTCATCGCAGCGAGCGGCATGCCCGCAGCACTTTACGCACAGAAGGGAGGAGGTCTGACCATTGAAATGAAAGACGCCCCGATCCTCGACGTGCTCAAGGCCATCGAAGCGCAAAGCGAATTCTCCTTTTTCTACAACAACAACCTGATCGACCCGGGGCTGCGCGTCACGGTGTCGAAACGCAACGCCCCGATCCTCGACGTACTCGGGCAGGTGTTCGCAGGAACGCCCTATGCCTACCGTATCGTCGACAAGCAGGTGCTCCTCTCGAAAAAAGAGGCTCCCTCGAAATCCGGCGGGCCGCTGAAAATCCAGGGACAGGTCACCGACCTGAAGGGCAACCCGATCGTGGGCGCCACGGTCGTCAACATGCGTACGCTCCAGGGCACGGCGACGGGCATCGACGGACGGTTCGAAGTGACGGTTCCCGCACTGACCGAAGAGTTGACGTTCAACTACATCGGCTTTAAGACCAAAGTGCTCCCGGCATCGAACGTCGGGCGGGTCGAGCTCGAAGAGGCCACCGTCCTCGAAGATGTCGTGGTCGTGGGCTACGGCACGGTCAAGCGCGTGAACCTCACCGGTTCGGTCGCCACGATCGACATGAAGGAGAAGGCCAACCAGCCCATCACCAACACCACGCAGGCGATGTACAACACCCCGGGCGTGTGGATCAACCAGAACAACGCCAAACCCGGCTCGGACGGCGGTACGATCCGCATCCGCGGCGTCAACACGCTCAGCAGCGCCAACCCGCTGGTACTGCTCGACGGCGTGGAATACAACATCAACGAAGTCAATCCGGCCGACATCGAGTCGATCTCCGTACTGAAAGACGCCTCGGCGGCCATCTACGGATCGAAAGCCTCGAACGGCGTCATCCTCATCACCACCAAGAAAGGCACGAAAGGCGCACCGGTCATCAACTACCGGGCCAACTTCGGCGTACAGTACGCGACCTACGTACCCGACCCGATCGACGACCCGATCCTCTACATGCGCCTGCGCAACCAGGCTGAAATCAACTCGGGAAAAGCCGCCTCGGGCGTCTCCTACTCCGACGCCGTCATCAAGGAGTACCAGGAGGGCATGAAGACCAACCCCGACGTATACCCTTCGACCAACTGGTTCGACATCTGCCTCAAACCGGCCTTCATCCACCAGCACGACCTGCGCATCTCGGGCGGAAGCGAACGGCTCGATTACAGCATGGCCGTAGGCTACATGAAGCAGGACGGCGTATTTATCGCCAACGACTGGGCCGACCGCATCTCGATGGACATGAAACTCGGCGTCCAGATCAACAAATACGTCAAGGTCGGCGCTTCGCTCTACGGCAACATGCGCCACTACCTGGAACCGGGCTACGGGACCTCGACGGTGATGGACGCCATGATGCGCGCCCTGCCCATCATGTCGGATTACCACAAAAACGGCATCTACGGATCGAGCTGGATCGCCACCCCGGGCCGCGGCAACTACGAGAATCCCCGGATGATTATCGAGCAGGGCACGACCGACCGCCGCGTACAGCAACTGCTGGCCCAGGCTTTCGTCAAACTGACGCTTCCCCACGGCATCACCTACGACGCCAATTTCAGTTTCCGCAAGCGTGACACCCGCAGCAAAGACCACATCCCGGCCATGTACACCATGAATCCCAAGACCGAGGAGGTCCGCAACTACAATTCGGCAGCCCCGCGCGTCAAGGACTGGAACGCCTGGGAAACGGGCAGCTTCTTCACCCAGACGCTGGGCTGGGAGGGCAACTTCCGCGACGAGCACCACATCGGCCTGATGGTCGGCCAGGATTACCAGGAGTTCTATAACGACAACTTCCAGGCCTACAAGGAAGGTTTCTACGACAACTACCACACCGACCTCAACTCCGCGTCGGGACAGGTCAACGCACAGGCCACAGGCGCCTCCTCGCGCGAAAAACTGGTCTCGGTCTTCGGCCGCCTCTCCTACGACTACAAACAGCGTTACCTCGTGAGCGCCGTCTTCCGCTACGACGGTTCGTCGCGCCTGGCCCCCGACCACCGCTGGGCTTTCTTCCCCTCGGTGTCGCTGGCATGGCGTATCGACCAGGAAAACTTCATGAAGGACGTGAAGTTCATCGACCAGCTCAAACCGCGCTTCTCGTGGGGTAAGATGGGCAACCAGGCCGTCTCGCTTTACAGCTACCTCAGCACGGTCAACACCTCGGGCTACGATTACAGTTTCGAAGGTTCGAAATACGGCGGCGCAGCCATCTCGGCCCTCGCGGACAACACGATCACCTGGGAGAAGACCACCTCCTACGACGCCGGCGTCGACTTCTCGATCTTCGGCAACCGCATCCTCTTCACGGCCGACTGGTTCCTCAAGCGCACCGAAGGCATCCTGCGCACGGTCAACCTCCCCTCGCAGGTCGGCGACCTGAGCGGCCCGAAGAGCAACGTGGGCGTCGTGGACAACAAGGGCGTCGAACTGTCGCTCGCACTGCGCGACACGTGGGGCGACTTCTCGGCCGGCGTTTCGGGCAACTTCTCCTACACACGCAACGAAATCGTGGACCTCAACGGCGAGACCGAAATCAGCGGGCGCCTGATCTGCAAGGAGGGTTATCCGATCAATTCGTGGTACTTGCTCCAGGCCGACGGCGTCTTCCAGACCCAGGCCGAAATCGACCAGGCACAGGCTGTCTACGGAAACCGCGCCAACCTGCGCCCAGGCTACGTAAAATACGTCAACCAGAACAACGACAACAACATCGACGGCAACGACCGCGTCATCGCGGGCAACACGATTCCCAAATTCACCTACGGCTTCAACCTCAATTTCGGCTGGAAGGGCATCGCTATCGAGGCGCAGTTCCAGGGCGTAGGCGACGTTTCGGTCTATCCGTCGAGCAACATGGCCTTCGGCCTCTACAACGGCGCAGGACTGACCAAACAGTGGGTGAAAGATTCGTGGAGCGCCACCAACCGCAACACCAAATATCCGCTGCTGACGACCTACCCCGAGGCGGGCGAGAACTTCCAGAACTCTACGCTGTGGCTCCAGGACGCGTCCTACCTGCGCCTGAAAAACATCCAGTTGAGCTATACGTTCCCCAAAAAGCTCATCGGGCGCATCGGCATCAAGGGGCTGCAGGTCTACGTCAGCGGCCAGAACCTGGTGACTTTCTCGGACTTCAAGATCTGGGACCCAGAGATCTCGATCTCGCAGGCCAACCTCTTCTCCTACCCGATCCTGAAAACCATCAGCTTCGGCATCAACCTTACCTTATAACCGCTCTCTTCAAAACCGATAAACCATGAAACGCTTTCAAACCATCATACCGGTTCTGCTCGGGATCATCTGCACCGGGTGCGACCTGGACATCGAACCGCAGGACCGCTACGACCAGCAGACCTTCTGGTACAGCGCCAAGGCCGCGGAGGGCGGCCTGACGGGATGCTACAATGCCCTGCTCGAAAAGGGCATCTACGGCCGCGCCGCCGTCTACTGGGAGGACGACGCCACACCCAACGGCTACAATTTCAGCAACGACGACTCCTGGACGACGATCGCCAACGGCGCGCAGACAGCCACCTCGGGCGGCATCATCTCCAACCGCTGGGCCCATGCCTACAAGGGCATCGGGCGCTGCAACACGCTGCTCGACAACATCGACCTCAACCGCGAACTGGACAAGAGCGTCATCGAGGAGTACAAGAACCAGGCGCGCTTTCTCCGCGTTTTGTTCTACTACATGCTGACGACCTATTACGGCGACTGTCCGCTGATCACCAAAACCCCGGTCATGGAGCACAGGACCCTGCCGCGCAACCCGCGTTCCGAGGTACTCTCCTTCATGCTCGGCGAACTCGAAGAACTTTCGAAGGCGCTGCCCCCGAAGGCCAAGCCGGGACGCCCCACGTCGGGCGCCGCGCTGGCCCTCAAGGCCCGCATCCTGCTCTTCGAGGCCAGCCCGCTGCTCAACCCCGGCCACGACGAGCGGAAATGGCGCGACGCGGCCGATGCGGCCCGCGCCGTGATGGACTGCGATTCGGAGTACAAGCTCTTCACCACCCCGGGCCAAATCGGCTCGGCCTACCGCAACCTCTTTCTCGAAGCCAGCGAGAACAGCAGCGAGTGCATCTTCAGCGTGCAGGGCATGAACCAGAACAAACTGGGCCTTTCGTTCGAACTGATCGCCCGCCAGTACGGGACGATGGCCCCGCTGCGCGACCTGATCGATTTCTTCTGCGACCGCGACGGCAACGCCCGCACGCCCGGCGAGCAGAAACTCGACCCCGCGAAGATCGACCCGCGTTTCGGCGCTACGATCGTCTACCCCGGCTGCAAGTTCATGGGCGCGGTCGTCACGCCGACGCAGTTCCAGCAAACCGGCTGCACGATCAAAAAGTACACGGTTTACGACGAACATACGCCCACCGCCGCCGAAAAGAGCATCGGCGACACCGAGTCGCCCATCGACTACATGATCCTGCGCTACGCCGACATCCTGCTGATGTACGCCGAGGCCAAAAACGAACTGAACGAACTGGACGAGACGGTCTGGAACGAAACGATTCGCCCGATCCGCGCCCGTGCGGGATTCACGGCCGAATCGGCGCTCGGGTTCCCCGGCAAGGACCAGGAAAAACTGCGCAGCGTCATCCGCTACGAACGCCGTGCGGAGTTCGTGGGAGAGGGCTACTACTACAACGACCTGCGCCGCTGGCGCGAGGCGGAGAACGTCAACAACGGCCCGATCCGCAAGTTTAACAACGATGTCATCCTGGTCCGCAGTTTCGAACCTTCGCGCGACTACTGGTGGCCGGTTCCGCAGGGAGAAATCGACCTGAACCGCAACCTGCTGCCCAATAACCCCAACTACTAACCATGAAACGCATACTCACACTGATCGCACTCTGCGCCGCATTCGCGGCTTCGGCCTCGACGCGGCAGTTGCAGGTCATTCCCCAACCCGTAAAGGCCGAACTCCGCGTAGGCATCTTCGTCACCGCCGGCTGCCGCGTCGAATGCGAAGGCTTCGACACCCGGCCCGATCGTCTGACGGCGCTGGCCGGGCAGCTGGTCACGCCCTGCGATCCCGCATCGTCGTGGAACGGGGCGAATGCCGTCGTACTGCGGCGCGACCCCGCGGCGGGAATTCCTGCCGAAGGCTACCGGATCGACATCTCCGCACGCCGGGCGCAGCTCACCGCAGGCGACGAAGCCGGATTCTTCTACGGCCTGCAAACCCTTTTCCAGATGGCCGACCAGCGGGGCAACCTCCCCTGCGCCTCCATCGAGGACTACCCCCGCTACCGTTACCGCGGCCTGCACCTCGACGTTTGCCGCCATTTCTTCCCGGTGAAGTTTATCAAACACTACCTCGACTGGATGGCCTCGTGCAAACTCAACACCTTCCACTGGCACCTGACCGACGACCAGGGCTGGCGCATCGAGATCAGGCGTTACCCGCGCCTGACCCAAATCGGCGGCTACCGGACCCAAACCCAGATCGGCGGGTTCCACGAAGACCCGATCACCTACGAACAGGGCCGCTACGGCGGTTACTATACGCAGGACGAGATTCGCGAAGTCGTGGCCTATGCCGCCGAACGGCATATCACCGTCATTCCCGAGGTCGAAATGCCGGGCCATGCAATGGCGGCGCTGGCCGCCTACCCCGAACTGGCCTGCGGCCACGGCCCGAAGCATTTCGAAACGAGCGGACGCTGGGGCGTGCTGGACGACGTTTTCTGCCCGGGCAAGGAGCAGACCTTCGAATTCCTCGAAGGCGTGTTGGACGAGGTATTGGAACTCTTTCCCTCGAAATTCATCCACATCGGCGGCGACGAGTGCCCCCGCGTACGCTGGAAGGAGTGCCCCGACTGCCAGGCCCGCCTGGCGGCCGAAGGGCTGAAGGACGAGTCCGGATTGCAGGCCTACCTGACCTGCCGCATCGGCCGTTACCTCGCATCGAAAGGCCGCCGGCTGATCGGCTGGGACGAGATTCTCGAAGGCGGACCGGCTCCCGACGCCGTGGTGATGAGCTGGCGCGGAACCAAAGGTGGAATCGCCGCCGCACGCCAGCAGCACGAGGTGATCATGACCCCGAGCACCTACCTCTACTTCGACAAGAAGGCGACCGACTCGTACGACGAACCCGTCAGCCTGAGCAGCAGCCTGCTGCCGCTGGAGAAAATTTACGGATACGACCCGGCAGAAGGTATCGCTCCCGAAGACCGGCGCTACCTGCTGGGCGTACAGGCCAACCTCTGGACCGAATTCATCTGGACCGAAGGCCGCGTAAGTTTCCAACTCCTGCCGCGCATCTATGCGCTCTCCGAAATCGCCTGGTCGCCCGTCGAACGCAAGTCGTGGGAGGAGTTCTCCGAGGTACGGCTCCCGGCCCACCTCGCGCGGATCGACGCCACGGGAGAACCCTACCGCCTGCCAGCGCCCCTCGGCATCGAAAACGGGACCTCCAAAGGCGAAAGTTTCTCCTTCGCGATACGTCCGCCGTTCCCGGGCTGCAAGGTCTGCTACACGCTCAACGGCGCCGTACCGCAGGATTTCGACCGCGAGATGCCGGAGACGTTCGACATCGTTGTCCCCCGCGGCGAACAGCGGACGCTGCGCTGCGTGACCATCGCCCCCTCGGGACGGCGCAGCACCGTCACGACGGTCATGCTCACCAACCAAATACAAACCAATAACCCCGAATGACTATGAAACGCCGTATAACAGCCCTCTTATGCGTAGGCTGCCTCTTCACCCTCACCGCCTGCCAGGAAGACATCGAGATCACGGAGGTTCCCATGCCTCCGGTCGAGGAAGAACCCGGCCCCGGTCCCGACGACACCGACAAAATCTACGACTGCGAACACCCGCTGCTGCTGACCGAGCAGGCGCAGGGCCGCATTCTCATCGTCGACGCCGACACCAAAGAGATCCTCTGGGAGTGGCGGGCCGCAAGCGCCTCGGACATGCCCAACGCCACTTCGCTCATGCGGCTTCCGAGCGAAGTCAAAGCCATCTACAACCGCCGTTACATCCTGGCCACAGCCTCGGGCGGCGGCGTGGCGATCATCCGCATCGCCGACAAGAAGGTAATGTTCTACGCGTCGGTCGGCAACAACCCCCACTCGGCCGAGGTCTTCCCCGACGGCAACCTCGTCGTGGCGTCGACGGACAACGACGGATTCCTCAACACGTTCCGCGTCGACACGGTGGCCCGCACCGGACAAATCGTCCAGAAACTGCCGCTGACCTTCTGCCACAGCGCCGTCTGGGACCGTGCGCGGGGCCGCCTGCTGGCGACCTCCGACAACAAGCTGTGCGTCTTCACCTACAACGGCGACGGCAACGCCCCCCGCATCACGAAGGAGTCCGAAACCCCGATTCCCGAGGGCAGCTGGGCCCACGACCTCTTCCCCGTCTACGGTGAAAACGCCCTGTGGCTCACGAACAACAGTTGTGCGATGAAGGTCTCGGCCTCCGACCTCGCGATGATGACGACCGATTTCTCGCAGTCGTCCATCAAGTCGGTCAGCTCGGGCCCGGAAGGTTTCGCCACGATCCTGATGATCCCCAAGGACGGCGAGTGGTGGAACACCAAAGTCGTCGACACTGCGGGACAGACGGTCTTCGAACAGAGCGGCATGCAGATTTACAAGGCGCGCTGGTTCGTCGAAAACGCATACAGCTACCCCGCCAAACATGATTTCGTACAACCTGCAAAATAGCCCCGCCCCATGAAAAGAATACTCAGATTCCTCCCCCTGCTGCTGCTCCTGCCCGCCGTCGCATCTGGCCAGAAGCGGCTGAACGAGGTAGGCGCGGTTTACGGGGCCATCCGCTCGATGACCCCCGAAGCCTACAAGGAGGCGCACGACAAATACGGCATCCGCTGGATCGAAGCCTGGACGGGCAATCTCACGGGCGGGACCGAGGAGCAGTACGACGCCTGGATCACACGTTTCAACACCGCGATGAAAGGCTCCGGGCTGAAACTGTGGTCGGTCCACCTGCCCTTCACGCGCAAGTCGCCGAACGACCTCTCGGACAACCGCCCCGAATGGCGCGAAGCGACGCTCAAAAACTGGATCGAAATCCTCGACCGCGCAACGCGCCTCGGCAAATTCCGCGTGGTGGTGATGCACCCCAGCAGCGAGGCGCAGATTTCCGACGTGGAGCGCCCGCAGCGGCTCGAAAACCTCCGTGAAATGCTCCTGCGCTTCATCCCGCTCGTAAAGGAGCGCTACGGCGCCGTGGTGGCCGTCGAGGACCTCCCGCGCGGGTGTCTGGGCAACAGCAGCGCCGATTTCGACTGGCTGGCGGCCAATGTCCCCGGCTTCAAAATCTGCTACGACACCAACCACCTGCTCGGCGAGGAGAGCCACGCCTTCGCGGCCCGTTTCGCCCCTTACATCGTCAACATCCACGTCTC
Organism: Alistipes sp. D31t1_170403_E11; assembly: GCF_015553985.1. NCBI lineage: Bacteria > Pseudomonadati > Bacteroidota > Bacteroidia > Bacteroidales > Rikenellaceae > Alistipes > Alistipes sp. D31t1_170403_E11. The sequence goes on from NZ_JADNHQ010000007.1 coordinate 55,308, forward strand.
GGACTACGACGGGGTGGACGAACGCCACTGGATGCCCGGACGCGGCATCGTCGAATGGCCGAAAGTGATCGACATCCTCACCCGGTCGGGCTACGACGGCCCCTTCATGTACGAAGTCACGCCGCGCAACGATCCGCGCGGAAGCGCCGAATACATGCGGCAGACGACCGACAGCCTTTTCAGCCGGTATGCGCTTTACAAGAAGCAGTCGGAACGCAAAAAATAACCCTTCAAATCCCGAACCTTTTATGAAACGATACATCTATTACACCGTATTGCTGGCCCTGGCGGCATGGAACGGCACGGGCTGTTCCGACGGTTACGAATACTTCAACCCCAATCCCGGCGACGAAGAGCAGGCAGCCTCCCCGATCGTCAACACCGGCAAAGCCTCCGTCAACGCCATGGCGGGAACCGCAACGATGAACGGCAACTGCAACGACATGGGCCAGACCGTCACCGAAGCCGGATTCCTCTACGGCCGCACGGCCGCCGAAATGATGAAATCCGAACCCATCGTCTGCCCGGTCGACGCCGAAGGGCGTTTTTCGTACACCCTCTCCAATGTGGACAACGGCGACCACTATTTCCGCGCCTACATGATTATCGGCGGCCAGACCTACAACGGCCGCACCGGATGGTTCGAGGTAAAGGTGGCTTCCGTTCCGGAGGTCACCACCGAATTCTCCGAAGCCGCCGGAGGCGTCATCTCGCTCAAAGGCAGTTACAAACTCGACCGCGACCTGAGCGTGGAACCGGGATTCCGCTACGCCACGACCGAAGACGGTGTTTCGTCCGTACAGTTCGTACGGGCCACGCAGGTCGACGAGCAGAACAAGACCTTCAGCCTCGACATCCCCGACACGGGCCAGCCCTGCTTCTTCCAGGCCGTCGTGCGCATGTCCACCGATTTCTACGACGGCCAGGTGAGCGAAGTGATCCGCCCGAAAGACCTTTCGGCGGCAGGCGTCGCCAACTGCTACATCGTCACCGAAGGCGGCTGGTACAGCATCGACCCCAAACGGCCCGACGGAACCACCGTCGCCGCAGCCGCAGCCGACTGGGTATGGTCGTCGGGCTCCGGGCTGGTATCGGGAGTGCACCTCTCGGCAGGCCGTATCGTCTTCCAGACCAGCGGCAATGCGGGCAACGCCGGAATCGCCCTTACGAACAGCGCGGGCGAAATCGTCTGGAGCTGGCACATCTGGATGACGCAGGCCCCCGCCGCCCAGACCGTCAACGGCCGCACGTTCCTCGACCGCAATGTCGGCGCCACGGAGTTCGACGGCGCGCTGGTCGGCTCGCTGGGACTCTACTTCCAGTGGGGCCGCAAAGACCCGTTCATCGGCGCCAACCGCATCCAGAAAGACTATGCCAGTGCTGTCGAATATGAGGGAACCGGATTCCAGACCACGGGCGACACCGGTTACACGGCACTCTTCCTCTACAACGATGTCCTCTGCGAAGGCTTCAAATTCGTAAACAAGGATATGGACATGGCCACGAGCATCGCCAACCCGACCGTTTACTACGGAGTCTACAACGGCGGCGGGTGGAAAGGCTCTAACAGCGAAGTCAAAGACTACTGGGGCGGCGTGAGCGGCACGAAGACCAACAACGACCCATGTCCGGCCGGTTACCGTGTGCCGACATTCGACGAACTCAACGGCTACATCAAGGACATCGACACCGGCAAGACCGCGCAGGAAAACGTCAGCGCCCAGTCTTTCGGCCGGAAATACACCATCGGCGACGAAACCTTCATGTTCCCGGGCTCAGCCCTGCGCGTGTGGAGCGCCAAGGTGCGCTATCCGGGCCGCCTGACCTTCTTCTGGACGGCAACCATCTCGCCGTCGGCCGAAAAGAAAGCGCTCAATTTCTACGACTATCGCTGGACCACCAACGCAGACCCGATCTGCAGCGGCATGGCGATCCGCTGCATCCGGATTCAGTAAGCCAAACCGTTCGTTACGACAGGGCGTTCCTTGAAGGGACGCCCTGTTTTCGTGTTCCAGTTCCGTTTCAGGACAATTTCACAACCAAAAAGGACTGACGTATGCGCCGCAGGTGCGTAACTTTGCAACGGAAAAACTACTGCAATGCGCATTCACGTCAATACGGCTGCGGAACACCTCCGGGATTTCGCACAGCGCCTGCCCGAACTCTTCGACCAGGGCGGCGAAATACTGCACGCAGGACGCAACACGATCAAGGCCTTCGAGATAAACGGCGAACGCCTGGTCGTCAAGCGGTTCCGGCGTCCGAACCTGCTGCGAGCCGTGATCTACACCTTCTTTCGCCGGAGCAAGGCGCGCCGCTCCTACGAGCACGCCGTGCGGCTGCGGGCGCTGGGGATCGACTCGCCCGAGCCCATCGCATGGAGCGAATACCGCCGTCACGGACTGCTCAGCGACACTTACTACGTTTCGCGCCGCTCGGACTACGCCCCGCTGTCGCAGACCACCGAACACTTTCCCGCGGCGGGAACCCTGCCCGTACTGGAGGCATTCGCCCGCTTCGCGGTTTCGCTCCACGAAAAAGGCATCGAACACCGCGACTTCAACCACGGCAACATCCTCTGGAGCCGCACCGCCGCGGGCGTTTACCGGTTCCAGTTGATCGACATCAACCGCATGCATTTCGAGGACGCGGGCCTCTCCTCGCGGGCCTGCATGATCAACCTGCGGCGGCTTGCCTGCCCGGCCGTGGCATTTCTCTACATCCTCGACCGATACGCCGAAGCCCGCGGGTGGAATGTGGACGACACGCTGCTGCGAGGCACTTTTTTTCGGTTGGCATTCGGCCACAGCAAACAATTGCGCAAACGGTTCCGGCGCCACAAACGCTGATTTTCCACAAAAAAACGCGCCGGGAATTTGGTTTTACGGATTATTTCGCTACATTTGCCAACGATAAAAGCTATCGAACGATGAGAGCATACGGTTTTGCATATTATTTTTATTACTTTTTCTTTTATAGCAAGGGAAAAAGCGGGATCGCATGCAATTAACTGTATACATCGAAGTATAGATTAATATGACACGAAAATCCCGCTCGGCCGAGCGGGATTTTCTTTTTCAAACCACTATGGAACAGATCGCAATACAGGGCATCGCGGGATGCTATCATGAAACGGCGGCGCGGCGCTATTTCGCAGACCGGGAAATCGAAGTTCTCCCCTGCCTGAGTTTCGACGAGTTGTTCGCCCGCATGGCTGCCGATCCGGCGCTGCTGGGCATCGCAGCCATCGAGAACACCATTGCCGGCAGCCTGCTGCCCAACCACGAACTCCTGCAGCAGAGCCACGCCCGGATCATCGGCGAACAGAAACTCCGCATCTCGCACGTACTGGCGGCCCTCCCCGGCCAAACGTCCGACGACATCGCCGAAGTCCGTTCACACCCGATCGCCCTGATGCAGTGCGGCGACTTCCTGAAAACCCGCCCCGGCATGAAAGTCGTCGAACGCGACGACACCGCAGGCAGTGCGCGGGAAATCGCCGAAGGGCATCTCGCAAACACGGCGGCCATCTGCGGCGCCGACGCAGCCCGCCTCTACGGCCTCGAAATCCTCCAACAGGGCATCGAAACCAACAAACACAACTTCACACGCTTCCTGCTGCTTGCCGACGAGAGCCGCGCCTCAGCCTTCTCCGACCCGGCGAACACCGACAAAGCCTCGCTGCTCTTCACGCTTTCGCACACCCAGGGGAGCCTCTCGAAAGTGCTGACCGTCCTTTCGTTCTACGACATCAACCTCACCAAAATACAGTCGCTGCCGATCATCGGGCGCGAATGGGAGTACCGCTTCTACGTCGACGTAACGTTCGACGACCCGGTACGCTACCGGCAGGCCATCGACGCCGCCCGGCCCCTCACGAGCGACTTCCGCATCCTCGGCGAATATGCCGAATGCACCAACCCCGCAATTTAAAAACAAATAAATCATACCGATCATGAACGACATTCAACCCATCACACTCCCGGGAATCGATCCCAAACGCCCCCTGGTAATCTGCGGTCCCTGCAGCGCTGAAACCGAGGAACAGGTCCTCAGCACGGCCCGTTCGCTGGCCGCCCAAGGCTTCAACCTCTACCGCGCCGGACTCTGGAAGCCCCGCACCAAACCCGGAGGTTTCGAAGGCGTCGGCGAAACGGGCATCGCCTGGCTCCAACGCGTGAAGCGCGAAACGGGAATGTACACCGCGACCGAGGTAGCTACCCGCGAACACGTAGCCGCAGCGCTGAAAGGCGGCATCGACCTGTTGTGGATCGGCGCCCGCACGGCAGCCAACCCCTTCGCCATGCAGGAAATTGCCGACGCACTGCGCGGGGCGGACGTTCCCGTGCTGGTGAAAAACCCCGTCAGTCCAGACCTCGAACTGTGGATCGGCGCCATCGAGCGCATCTACAACGCCGGAATCCGCCGCCTCGGGGCCATTCACCGCGGGTTCACGTCGATCGACAAGAGCCTCTACCGCAACCATCCGATGTGGGCCATTCCCATCGAACTGCACCGACGCCTGCCCCACCTGCCGATCTTCAGCGACCCCAGCCACATCGGCGGCAAGCGCGAACTGATCGCCCCGCTGTCGCAGCAGGCCATGGACCTCGGATTCGACGGACTGATCGTCGAGGCGCACTGCTCGCCCGACTGCGCCTGGAGCGACAAGGCCCAGCAGGTAACACCCGAAGCGCTGGCGTACATCATCCGCAACCTGGTAATCCGCGACGAATCGATCACCACAGAGAGCCTCACCGAACTGCGTTCGCAGATCGACAAGCTCGACGACGAACTGCTGGAACTGCTTTCGCGCCGCATGCGTGTTTCGCGTGACATCGGGCAGTACAAGAAGGAGCACAACATGCCCGTACTCCAGACACAGCGCTACGAGGAACTGCTGGCCCGCCGTGCCGGACAGGCCGAGCAGATGGGCATGGACCGCGAATTCATGCGCACCGTCCTGCAGGCCATCCACGAAGAGTCGATCCGCCAGCAGATGGAAGTGCTGGGAAAATAGGCGTTTCCATATTCTCTTCGAAAAAGAAGACCCGCAGTCTATGCCGCGGGTCTTTTTCATATGTACTCCAACCATTCTCGAAACAACGCATACATGTCTTCGGCTCCTCGGAACAGTATCACACCTTCGAGACGCGCAAAACGAAATACACGGGAAATACCACCTGCGGATTATAGCAGAGCAGACCCGGCAGTTTCGCGCACTCGCTCTCCGTCGCGCTAATTCGCCGGACCATGGCGTCGCTTTCGTTCGTCAGCCTCTCGCCCAGATTCAGCAGCAGATGCCCCCCCCCTCACCGCCGGGAAAGGTATAGCGTTCGTCGCAAGGCCATCACAGGATGTTGTTTTTCTTCGTGAACTCGATAATTTCAGGGATATAGCCGAACGCAAGGCCTGTCACCGTGTCGGCACACCCGTAGTAGACCGCAACGCGCCCCGTCGCGGGGTCGTGCAGCGCGGCGCACGGGAACGTAACGTTCGGAACGTCCCCCGTCAGTTCGTAAATCTCCCGCGGAGAGATCAGGTAGGGACCGCTCCGTGCCAGGACCTTCCAAGGCTCGTCGAGGTCGAGCAACGCCGAGCCGAAAGCATAGACGTAACCGTTACACGAGCGAAGCACCCCGTGGTAGAACAGCAGCCAGCCCTCCGAGGTCTCGATAGGAACCGGACCCGCGCCGACCTTCATGCACTGCCACGCCGACACCTCGAAAGCCGCCGGAGACATCACATGCCGGTGGCGGCCCCAGAACTCCATATCCGGGCTCTCCGAGTAGAAGATGTCCCCGAAAGCCGTATGGCCGTTGTCGCTCGGGCGCGAAAGCATCGCGAACTTACCGCCGATCTTACGCGGGAACAACACCCCGTTGCGGTTGAACGGGATAAAGGCGTTTTCCAACTGGTGGAAGGTCTCGAAATCATCCGTCCACGCGATACCGATCGTCGGACCATGGTAACCGTTGCACCACGTAACGTAATACTTGTCTCCGATCTTCGCAACGCGCGGATCGTAACCATAGACCCATTCCCCGATCTCGGCATCTGCACCCGTCAGGCGGAAATCAGCCTCCTCGATGTCCCACGCGATGCCGTCCACCGAGAAGCCCACATGGATACGCATGCGGCGATTGGTGTCGTCGCAGCGGAAAACTCCCGCATAGTTGTATTTCCCCTTCCGAAACGGCACGACCGCCGAGTTGAAAACCGAGTTCGAGGTCGACAAAGCGTCCCGACCGATGATCGGGTTCGCAGAATAGCGCCACAGCACCTCTTTGGAGCCTGCGGGACGCTCTTCCCAAGGCATATCGGGCAGATTATCGCCCGTAATTTTCAGATTATTCATTATTATTGTTTTTCGTTTGATTTGTCGTCATAGGTAAAAGGCACGAACCACGTCACCAGGAACGCCGGCACTGTGGCCAGCATCACTGCGAGGAAGAACATTCCATAGCCCAGCGCGTCGCTCAGGTAGCCCGAAACGGCGCCCGTCAGCATCACCGAGAGGTTCATGATCCCCGAAGCAAAGGCGTAGTGGGCCATCCGGTGTTTGCCCGGGGCCACCTGTTGCATCATAAAGAGCGTCAATCCCACAAAGCCGAATCCGTAGCCGAAGTACTCCAACACGATGCCCCCGCCCACAAGCCACATCGATGCCGGCTGAAACCAAGCCAAAAGCGCATAGACCGCGAACGGGATATTGAAGATACAGCAAAGCGTGAAAAGAGTCCGTTTCAGCCCCCGCCAGGCGATATAGTAACCCGCCAGCAGCGAACCGAGCAGAAACGCCCCCGCGCCGAAAGACCCGTAGTAAAGGCCGATCTGTTGGTTCGTGAGGCCCAGACCGCCCGAGACCGTGTCAGCCTTGAGGAACAGCGGAACGATCTTCATTACGAAACCTTCGCCTAGTCTATACAGGATGATAAAGCCGATATAATACCAGATATGTTTCTTTGAAAAGAATGCCGCAATAACTTCTTTCAGGCCTCGGAGACCCTCTTTCAGCGAGTGCGCAGCGGTTGGACGATCGGACGAAGGAAGCGCCCGGCTATGGTACAGCCCCAGCAGAACCAGAAGGCCGCACAGAATGAACAACACAACGCTCCACGAACGAACATAGGCGTCGAACACCGCAGAGCTCCCAGCCGAGAAGTTCTCGTAAAGCCAACCCGCGAACCACACAAGACCGCCCGTGGCGACCAGTTTGGCCAAATTGTAGAACGCACCCTGCCAGCCGATATATTTCGCCTGGGAAGTGGTGTCCAGTTCCGACATATAGACCCCGTCGGCGGCGATGTCATGCGTAGCTCCGCTGAAAGCAATGACTGCAAAGACCGCGATCGTTACCGCGAAGAACGTCGGCAAGTGAAGGGACAAGGCCGCAGCGCCGAACAGTACGCCGCTCAAAAGCTGCGTCGCAACGACGAAGAACTTCTTTGTCCGGAACAGTTCCAAAAAGGGACTCCACAGAAACTTGATTGTCCACGGCCACATAATCAAGGAGGTCCAGAACGCGATCTGGGCGTCCGAAATACCCAGATCCTTGAACATCACAGCCGAAACCATGTTCAGCACGACGAACGGCAGGCCCATCGCAAAATAGAGCGAAGGGACCCAGCGTAAAGGGGTAGGTGAAAATCGATCCATGTCAGTAGTGTCAGCGTATTATTCCACGATTATCTCGTCGATGAAAATCCATCCGCCGGAATGTCCGTTATGCAGAGCTTTCAGGCGGATATAGCGGCCCCGGGCTTCGCCGGTCCAGCCGAACTCCCGGTAACAGTCCTGCCTGAAGTCGAACGGCACGTCGTTCTTAACCGTCGCAAGCGTCGTGTAATGCCCGCCATCGTCGGAAACCGATATTTCGACAGCCCGGGGCATCCAAATATCGGCATAGAACCCTTGCATGAAATCGGCAGCAATGTGTTTCACAAAGAGGGATTCACCCAGATCAACGATCAGGTCTACATCCGTATCGAGCCAGCCCTGCCAGCGTTGGTCACCATAATTCCAGTCACCGCGCAGTCCGTCAGTCAGCGAACCGTCTCCTGCGGCCGCGTATTTCGGACTGTAAGGCGTATGGTAAATAACCGGTTTGCCCGTCGAGAGACACTGAACGGGTTCGAGCGATTCGGGACGGGGCCCCACGGCATTCTTCTGGTCGAAAGGATGGTATCCCCGCTCCTGCATCCACGCCACGGCATCGAGTACGCGGGTATGGAAATCGCCATAGTCCTTGCGTTCCGGAAGGCTCCAGCCAACTTCGGCGATGGCCATCAGCCGCGGCCACATCATGTGCTCGGCATGCTCACCGGTCGACACATGCTCGCACCACAGGTTGCCCTGCACGCCGAGAATCATCGGCACGGCCTCGGCGCCGAGCGAATCGGGAGCCGGATCGAAGGAATAGGCCTTTTCGAGCGTAACGAAAGCCGCTGCAGCAGGCGGTTCACGCGTGGGATCGTCTTGGCAGTAGTCAAGGTAGCAGTAGTTATTGGGAGTCATTACGGCCTGGTGTCCCGCACGGGCGGCCGCAATGCCGCCTTCGAGACCTCGCCACGACATCACCGTAGCGTCAGGGGCCAGTCCGCCCTGCAGTATCTCATCCCAGCCCAGCAACCGGCGTCCCTTGCTGTTGAGAAAAATCTCAACGCGATGCACCAAATAACTCTGCAGTTCGTCGACATCCTTCAGCCCCTCATGCCGCATCCGGGCCCGGCAACGCGGGCACGTCGCCCAACTCGCCTTGTCGGCTTCATCGCCGCCTATATGAATATACTCCGAGGGAAAGAGTTCGATGACTTCCGAAAGCACGTTTTCCAGAAATTCGAAAGTCTGTTCATTGCCGATACAGAGGTCCTTATCGACATAAGGTTTGCCGCTGCAGGCAAGTTGGGGATAGGTGGCCAGCACCTCTTCACTGTGTCCGGGCATCTCGATCTCGGGGATTACGGTGATATGCAGGGCACGGGCGTATTCGACCACTTCGCGGATTTCGTCCTGCGTGTAATAGCCGCCTTCGGCCGCAGAATCATCCCGGCGACAGTAATGCCGGTCGCCATAGTACCACTCCGTATAACAGGGATAGGGCCTCCAGGCCGCGAAATCCGTCAGTTCAGGGTATTTACGTATCTCGATACGCCAGCCTGCGCCATCGGTCAAGTGCCAATGAAACCGGTTGAGTTTATAGCGGGCCAGCAGGTCGAGCTGCCGCTTGACGAACTCCTTGTCACGAAAATGGCGCGATACGTCGAGCATGAATCCCCGGTAAGCGAAACGCGGAGCATCTTCAACAGTAACGGCGGGGATGCGTTTGCCCGAATGCTCGGCCAGCTGCGCCAGCGACTGCAGGCCGTAGAACAGTCCGGCAGCATCGGGCGCCGTGATCGTGATGCCGCTATGGGCAACATCGAGCCGATAACTCTCGGGAGCCCCTTCGTCCGAAAGCCGCAGTCTGAGGGCCGGAACATCGCCTTCGACGGCTTCGACGAAGGGAACGAGAAAGAACCGGCCTGCAGCGGAACGGTTCATCCATGCCGTGAGATCAGCTTTGTCCTGCCCCGCGAGATCAGTGGCGTAAGTCAGCGTCCGGGGCATACGGAATGCCCCCTCGCCCCAGGTCACCTGCTGCGGGGCGGGAATGATGCCCGTAGAAAGGTTATCCGGCGACTGGCTGCACGCGACGACAAACAAGGCGACAGCAAAAAACAGGTATCGTAGTTTCATGGTTCGTTTTTTAGGAGTAAAGCGGGCGGCCTGCAAGCCGCCCGCTTCGATAAATTGCACTGCATTCATCCGCGGCGGCGGCCCCTGCCGTCCGGAATTAATTCCGGACGGCACTGGGACTTCGTCTGAACGGACATGTGGACCCGGCTACCACGTAGCATCCAGAAACTGCGGGCTGGCCGAAAGACCGTAGGCATCGTACCCGTGTCCGGTCTGATCAACGATCTTGTTCCTCAGATTCCACCGCGAATAGGACTCGCGGTAATCACTGACCGACTCACTTTCGTCCATCTTCCAGTAAGCCAGCAGGTCGGGCGAATTCGGATCGACAATCACAAGGTCCTTGACATTGGCGATCTCACTTGTGCTGAGGGCTCGGGTCCAGACACGCGCCTCGGCCAGATAGCCGTTGAGCGGACGGTTGCCGTTGTAGTTGGACGCACACCCCAAGCCGAAGCCGATACCGCTGCCGTTCCATAGCTGCACCTGCGAAATGTCCACTGTCTCGCCCTTAGTCCGGGTTTCGGTAATGAACTTGCCGTCGATGAATACACGCAACGAGTTTCGGGTCCAGACGCCTGCCACGTGATACCACTGCTTCGTGGCGCAGGGAGAATTGATTGCCGCCGGCTGGTAATCTCCCTTGCAGATCTGGAGCACGTCATAGCCGATCTTCACGTCGCCGAAGCGCATGCAGACATTGCCTTCGAGGCCCATGATCGACGAAATATAGGGATCGCTCTTCGTGAAATCGTTCGCATAGACCCGGCATTCGAGCGTCAGTTCGGGAAGGGCCGACAGGTCGCGCTCGACATCTTGTCCCTTCTGGTCGTAGAAGCCTGGAACAATGTACTTGTTGCCGGAACCGATATAGACACCCTTCCCGTGGACCGGAGCACGGAAAACGATGTAGAGCGTGCTCGACGGGGCGAGCACCGGCATATTACCGTCGGTTTGGGTGATACGCAGCGGCAGGCAGTAGAACGTGCCCGGTTCGAGAACCTCCTTCACGACAATTTCACCGGCATCCGACACATTGGTGCCTGCCTTGATGGTCACTTCCTTTTTCGCAAAATCGTAAAGGTCCCCGTCGAGCAGCACGCACGTACGTCCGTAAGTGGTGTTGTACTCCTCGAGCAGTTCGGGACAGACCTGCACGGTGACATGCGTATCCTTATCGACAATTTTCGACGCGGAAACCGAAAATTCCGCTTTCTCTCCAGCATTGTAGATCGTAACGATCTTCGCCGGCTCCTTCTGCGCCTCCGTGATGTAGATCGATGGAGTGTATTCTGCCGCCTCCTGACAGCCCGCAAGAGCCGCAGCAAAAGCAAAGGAGGCAATTACATATTTCAATTTCATGATTTTCATTGAGTTGTGTAGTCTTGATTAGTTATTAGGAGCAATAGCATTCCACTCGCAGCTTCCGATAAAACCATTGCCGGCGCTGCCGGGAGTATTCTCATAGGTCATACGCACATAACGGCACTCGACCGGAGTAAGGAATTTCACATACTGCCAGTCGTCCCCGTCAGGACTTCCGATAGCGACCGCCTCGCCCCGTACCGACTGATCCGTCCAATCCGACCCGTCGAGGCTGGTCTGAATGTCATACAGTTTGTAGGTTTGGTAAGAAACACTGCCCAACACCATGCCCATCCGCCATCCGACGATCGTCTGCGGTTTTGTCATATCGATCTGAGCCCATCGTTTGCCTCCGATGCTCGAATACCAGCCCATTTGCCGCTGGTTGCCATCGAACATCTGGCCGTTGTCGAACCCTCCGATAGCGCCCGTATCCTGTCCTTCGATCGAATAAATCCAACCGGTCCGGTCTTCTATCACCCGACCGTCGACATAAGCCGCCCCGGATTCGACATTGTTCTTGCTTCGGGTAACGAGGATATACTTCACGATCGAATTTTCATTTACAGGCTGGTAATCGGTCTGTCCCGATAAATCGACCCGCATGGCGATCATCGATTTCAAGGCCGTCAGCTTGGCAAGGTCGGCCATCGAGACCTTAACGGACGAAGATGCATTCGCTCCTTTCTCCACAAGCAGTTTGCCCGAAACGGCGACATCCGAAGCTGCGATTGCGGTGTAATCGGTTCCGTTTTTCTCGTTATAAGCCGCAACGAGCGAAGGATCGATAATCAGCGCCATCTCAGTGGCAGCAGGCGCCGTATTCGAAAACTCGGCCGATACGGAGTGGGAAACATCGCCTTCAAGAGTTCCGTCGGGGAGTTCGAGCACCGTTATTCCGACAATCTGCTCCCCGGCAAGCGTAACGTTATTGATCCCCGTGCTCTTGGAAATCATCAGGTAGCGAACCTCCTTGCTGGTATTAGCCGAAAAACCGGAGCCTTTGGGGAAATCGGCGCGCAGGGGCACGAGATATTCACCGTCTTCGACCTTGGAGAAGTCCGCAATCGTGATCGTCACGGGCTCGGCGGTCACCCGTGTCCCGGCAGCGAAATGGAGCGGTCCGGAGAAAGCGACGAGCGCAGGATCGAGCGTCCTGTATTCAGTATAATTGTAATCGTTATAAGTTGTTACGAGACCGTTATCCACCACCAGAGAGATATCGGCATCGGCATCCGTGACGGAGGCGACCTCGGCAGTCATCGTCGTCTGTAACGTTTCACCCAGCCCCGAAGGATACATGGTAATGCTGTATTTTTCCTCTCCGGCTTCGTTGAGCGACAAAAGATTCTTCGTATAGTCGCCTTGCGGGGCCGGATTAGCGATCTGGATCGCCTCGCGGATGTACTTGTATGGCATCTCTGCATTGCCGTACTCATACTCCATATGGTAGGAACCGAAGCCTGCTGCCGTCTCTTCCGCAGCAAAATGAGCCATGCCCAGCAGCGAGGGAATAGTCTCGCCGTTATAACTGTAATTGGCTCCGCCGCTCTGCCACAGCGATTCGAAATTCTCCGTGAAGATCATCTGTTCGGGACGCCATCCCATGCCTCCCGCGGAGGCGGTCCGGCTGCGGAGATTACCCGGCCCCGAGCAGTTGTAAGCCTGCGAAACAGCATAGTCGCACAACTCGGCGATATTGTCCGGCAACCAGTTGCTGTCGACATTTCCATCGATCAGGAACAGGCGCCCAGTGCCCGACTTGGGACCAATATATTTACTCAGTTCCTCAGCGAATTTCTTGAAATTGGCCGGATTCGTATTCATTGGGCCCTGGTGGTCGATGGCTGTCTCGAAGTCGATGTCCATACCGTCGTACTGGTACTTGTCCATCGAGTCTTTGCCCCATGCCTTGGCATAGGCGACGATCCCCTCTTCGGTGATCTCACCATCGACCTTGAACTCGTCGGGCATATCTTTCGCGGAGATACAGAACACGACCTTGGTGCCTTTGATCTGCTGCACGAAGGCCTTGTCTTCGATCTGTTCGCGGCTCAGGCTGTGCCACTGACTCCACATCGAGATGATGTCCATCGAATCGGGAGCGCTACGCAGGCGGCTCTGTTCCGATGCGCCGATGGCCGTCCACGAGCCGTACCAGCCAAATGCTAGCTTGTGGTCGGTCAGTTTGTAGGCGCGCAGACGTGCGTAGTAGGCATCGTCGCGCGGGAAGGGCGACTGTAAATCCGGACGCTGGATGCGGATAGGCTCCGGCGTCGTCTGCTTCTCGCATGCGAAAAGAACCACGATGGCGGCAAGCAGCGAGAATGTATATATCAAGGTATTTTTCATATTGCTTTCTTGGTTTTTCATGGAAGTAAGCGTTCCGTTTATTTCTTGTCCCACCACTGTTTCGTGCCGCCGGCGTCGGGACCATTCAGCAGCCGGATCGCGGCATTCACGGCTCCCTGATTGTTCGAGTACTCGAGTTTAGGGAAAACCATACGGCGGATCTGGATGTTCTTGTCGATGCTCGGATCTTCGCTGTTAGCTACAATCGGAAAGAGACGCGGAAAACCCGTACGGCGGAACTCGGCCCAGGCCTCCATGCCGTTGGGGAACAAGGCGATCCACTTCTGGGTGATGATACGCTCCAGTTCATTGCCGTCATCCTTCCACTTGACGGTGACACGTCCCAGAGCACTGGCGGTATATTTCGTGGGATTCTCCGAAACGTCGTTGAAACGCCCCGGCACCTTCTCGCTCGCAGCATATTGGTCGGCCTCGCTCGTGGAAAGCCCGTTCTCGAGGAACGAAAGGCGGATACCCTCCTCGTAGTCGGATTTCGCACCTGCGGCATCCCCCGTCATGAGTTTATACTCGGCCTTCAGGAAAGCTACCTCGGAGGCCAACAGCCAGTTCATCGGCGTATCGGTCTGAATGTTGGGCGCCGACATCTTGGTATAGAACTTCTGTTCGGTGGAGCCCAGACCGTTGCGAACTCCGTGAAAACCGCCGCCGTCGATGGTTGCCGGCTGGAACATCTTCTCCATGCGGGGGTCCTCATAGCCGTTCAGGTAGGAATCCATCGAAGCCCCCATACGGGCGTCGTTGTAGGAGTTCCAGATCATCTCCATCGGGTTGTTGACCGTGATCTGCCGGTAACTTTTCAGCATGGCGTTATCCTTGGTCGAGGTGATAACGCCCGCCGCGATGGCATCCGACGCATATTTCTTCGATAGTTCGGGTTCGACATAACGGATGCGGATCGCCAGGCGCAGTTTGAGCGAGTTGGCGAACAGCAGCCATTTCTTGAGGTCGCCCGCGTAGATGGCATCGACCTTCTCCAGCGACTTATCGTCGGGCGCGACGGCGATTTGCGCCTGAAGGGCTTCGATCGAACTGTCGAGTGTTTCAAAGAAGTGGTGGTAAAGTTCTTCCTGCGAGTTGTAAGGGCTGCGGGCCTGGCCGAACTTAAGTACCGGCAGCGGGCCGTACATATCGCTCGCGCGATGAAGCGTCAGCACCTTAAGGATATCGGCCACGGCCATCGCATGCCGGGTCAGAATACCCTCTTCGTAACCGGACTTGAGCATCAGCCACGCCGGCATCACCTGCGTGAAAGCCACCTCGAAGACTGTGTTGCTCCAGTTGTTGGCCTTCAGGTTGTAGACCATCGGGTTACTGCCACCGTCGAAATGGTTGGCGCAGGCCATGTAACCGGCATAGTGATCGGCCAGCAGGTTCCAGCCCGTCTGGTAACGGTTGACGGGCACGGTGGTTTCGCCCGTCGTCGGGTAAACGGCGTCCATCTCCATCGTAGTGATAAGCGAGGCCTGGTCCACCTCCTGAGCAGCGTTGGGATCGGTGTTGAAATGCTCGAAATCCCCGGTACAGGACGATGCCGCAACTGCGAACGCAGCTACAAATGCCAGGCATGTTTTAGTTCTGTTCAGTATGTTTTTCATGGATTTAATCGTATTAGAATTGGAGTCTTACGCTGAATCCGATTGTCCGGACACTCGGCTGCATGAAGAAATCGAAGTTTTGGTAATAGGTGCTCGTTGAAGCAGTCAGCTCCGGGTCAAACGGGGCCTTGTTATAGAACATGAACAAGTTGCGTCCGACGAGCGAAACCGTTGCCCGGAATTTGTCATTAAACCACGACGAAGGAAGATCGTAGCCCACCGTAAGTTCGCGCAGGCGGACGTTGGACATGTTGTAAACATATTGAGACAACATACCCATACCGTCACCGGTATTGGCATAGAAATCCTTGACACTGAGGATCGTCTGATCTTCGGAGATGCTGACGCCGCCAGCTTCGCGGGCATCGGCCGACACCTGCGAAACACCGAAACGGTCCATCAGAGCCTGCGTCACGGAGACGCCGCGGCCGCCGATGCGTGCATCGATCAATACACCGAGCGAAACACCCTTGTATTCGAACCGATTGTTCCAGCCAAGGCGATAACGGGCGTCGGTATTGCCTGCAAAAATCCAAGTGTCGGGGTCGATCGTAACCGTACCGCCGTTGGGATCGACATAAATCTGGCCCTGGTCGTCGGTCTTGAGGCCCGTTACATAGAAATCGCCGATCGAACCACCCTTTTGGAGTTTCACACGGTAGCCGCCGAAATCCATATTTACCTCGGGTAGCGAAACCGTAGCGCCCGTCACGGGATCTACCGTACCTTCGGGAACCAGTTCTCGGATCTTGTTGCGGTTCATCGAGAAGTTAAACGAAGTCATCCACGAGAAACCGCGCCACGTATTCTTGTAACCGGCAACGGCCTCAACGCCCCAGTTGTTGACCTTGCCGGCATTCAAGTAGGACTGTTTGTAACCGGTGCTGGGAGGTGCATCGTAGAGGAAAAGCTGGTTGTAGGTGTTGGTGTCGTAATAGGTGGCGTCGAGCCAGAACTTGTTGCCCAGGAACTTGGCATTCAAACCGACCTCGAACGACTTGGTGCGCTCGGGACGCAGATATGTGGCAGGAGCATAGGTCTGGGTAGTCACGACGCCATTTTTGATCGAATAATTGGCTCCTGTAATGAAGCGCTGCGGCGGGTTGCCGACTTCGGCGTAGGAGGCGCGGACCTTCAGGAACGAAATGCCAGCCTTCGAAAGGTCGGCCATCGACGAAATTACGGCCGAAAGGCCTACCGAAGGATAAAAGATGTTCTGCTGGCGCGTGAAAGCAAGCTGCGAGGCCCACTCGTTGCGGAAAGTAGCGTCGAGGTAGAGCATGCCCTTCCAACCCAGTTGCAGCGTGGCATAGATCGCCTGGTTCTGGTCGTGGTAGTTCTCCTGCATGGGCAGGGTATTCAGGTCGCTGGGAACGATGTTGTTGAAGGTAAACTTGTTGGGAATCCCGGCAAGGTGGCCTTCATAACCCGTCAGCGCATTCTTATCGTCGATCAAGCTGGCTCCGAAGTTGAACTGCACGGAGAAGACGTTATCCCAGAAACTCTTGTCGATCGACATGAGCGCATCGGCATAGAGATTACTGTGGCGCGAAGTGTGGTTGAGGTAGTTACCGTATTCCGATGCGAACAGCCTATTGGACGATGCGGAGATCTTGCGCGTGTAGTTCATGACCATGTTGTCCGAACGCACGCGGCCCGTGAGACTCAGCCAGTCGGTAACGTCCCATTTCAGGGTCGCATTGAACGTGTAGCGGTGCGAAGTATTTTCGAAAATCTCGCGGTTGGTGATCCAGTAGGGATTCTCAACGCCGTTGATGAATTCGAGCCCCCAGAACTGCTCGCTGTAACCCAAGCTGGGATTGTAGCGTTCGTAAACCTGGTATTTGGAGATATCGTCACCGCGCGGAAACAGGTACGCGCCGATCAGCGGGTTGTGGTAAATACCCTGAATCAGCGGATTGCGGCTGTACTGCTTCATGTAGGAGGCTCCCAAATCGAGCGTCAGTTTATCCTCGATCAGCGCGGTCGTGTTGCGCACCGAGAAATTATAGCGGTTGTAGACGTTATTGGGAATAATACCCCGCGTATTGACCGATGAGGCCGAAAAATAGGTCTGATTACGTTTCGTGCCGGCCGTGACGCCGATGGCGTTGGTTTCGTCGAAGCCGGTCTGGAAGAAATCCTTCGGATCATACGACGAAGGTTTGGCCAGTTTCTCGCCCCAACTCATCGACGGAGAATTGAGGTCTGTGCCGTAGGTATTTTGGAATTCGGGCATCACGAACGGCGACGAGAAAGTAGTGCTGTTGGAATAGTTCACTCGGACCCGCCCCTCTTCGCCTCTCCGGGTCGTGATGAGGATCACACCGTTGGCACCCTGCGAACCGTAGAGCGCCGCGGCCGTAGCGCCCGTCAGTACCGA
Source organism: Alistipes sp. D31t1_170403_E11 (assembly GCF_015553985.1). Classification (NCBI taxonomy): domain Bacteria; kingdom Pseudomonadati; phylum Bacteroidota; class Bacteroidia; order Bacteroidales; family Rikenellaceae; genus Alistipes; species Alistipes sp. D31t1_170403_E11. Next base: position 72,762 of record NZ_JADNHQ010000007.1, read on the forward strand.
CATCGATTCGATGTCCTCCGGGTTAATATTGGCGATACCCTCGTAATCGCCGCCGTCGGGCGTTTCATAGATGCCCTCGGTCTGTCTCGAACGCAAGCTCGGCAGCGGAATACCGTCAACCACATAGAGGGCATTGTTGTCGCCATTGAGCGACTTGACGCCGCGCATCACCACGCGGGTCGAACCGCCTGCTCCCGAAGCACTGGCATTAATCTGCAGACCGGCGACCTTACCCGAGAGCGAGTTCATGAAATTAGCATCCTTGACCGAGTTGACGATGTCACCGGCAACCTCCTGCACGTTGTAGGTCAGAGCCTTCTCCTTCTTCTTGATACCGAGGGCAGTTACGACCACCGCGTCAAGCACTTCGTTGTCTTCGCGCATGACGATTTGCAGCGGAGCGGTCCCTTTCACGGGAATCTCCTGTTTGGTATAGCCGATCAGCGAAACTTCAAGCACATCGCCCGGCTTGGCCTGCGGCAGCAGGAAATTGCCATCAAGGTCGACGGCGGTTCCGACCGTCGTTCCCTTGATAAGTACCGTAGCGCCGACCAGGGCCATGCCCTTGTCATCCTTTACGGTTCCGCCGATACCGCTGCGGACACTGTGGGGGGGGGAATTCGGGGCTTTTTTAGAGAGTACAATGTGTTTCTCCCGAAGGGTATAGGAAATATCTAACCCCGCAAAAAGTTTGTCCAATACGGTTCCCAGCGATTCATCCTGCACCGCAATAGTCATTTTGTGACTGGTGTCGATATCGGACGTATTATAGACGAACGAATAGCCAGTCTGCTGCTGAATGGACTGAAAAACCGTGATGATCGCGGCATTCCGGACATCGAGGCTCACACGCGGAGCAACTTGCGGCGTCTGTGTCGCGGCGCTGGCGCCGAAATACCCCGATAGCAGCATCGGGATGATGAGCAGGCAGCGAAAACATGTCGAGACAACACGCCCTCCCTTGCCCGCAACAAGGTAATTTTTTTTCATAGATCAGAATAGGTTAGTTTAAAAACAAGTTGTCAAAATCGCCGCGGTTATACCACGGGTCCGAAGAGAAGGAGTCTTATGCTTTCATAGGCCGGCAAATGAAATTTTCAGGTTAGGTATTCGGTTAAGGTTTAGGATTGGCATGGATTTCAATATCTTTTCCGACGATCGTATAGTTGAATTTATAGGTCAACTGCAGCATGGACATGATGTGGTAAATGCCGTCTTCGACCCGGAAATCGCCGGAAAACCGCATCTGGCGGAGTTTTTCGTCCATGAAGCGGATGTTAACGTTGTAATAGCGATTCAGTTCGGTGACGATCTCTTCGAACGTATTGTGTTCGAAACAGAAACGGCCGTCAATCCAATTGATCGACCGTTCGGCGGACGAAACATCCGTCAACTGCATAGTTTTCGTTTTTGTGTCGAATATCAGTTGCTGGGAGGGATGCAGGCGTACGGAAGCGTCTTCCTGCTCCCAAGCATAGGCCTTGACCGCACCTTCGAGCAAGACGGTGGTGACCCGGTGTTTGTCTTCATCGTTACGGACGTTGAAACGCGTGCCGAGCACCTTAATGTCGAGTCCGTTGGTCGAGACCACGAAAGGAGCCCGCTTGTCGTGCGAGACTTCGAAATAGACTTCGCCGTTTATCTTCACACTGCGCCTGCGGGAAAAGAGTGAGGCGGCATATTCCACGCTGCTCGACGAGTTGAGCCACACCTTCGTGCCGTCGGGCAGGACCGCCTGCGAGCGTTCGCCCAACTGGGTATATATCGTTACGGGGCGTGTCAGGCGCTTCGAGACCGACACGGTCGTCAATCCACCGGCCAGCAGAATCACGGCTATTGCAGCCGCAGCAGCGATACGCAGGAGATTGCGACGCAGAGTCGTGCGACGCCCTTTGTGCATACGGCGCTTGAACTGACGGAGTGCATGTTCCACATCGATAGCGGCCGTATCGTTGATCCGATCATTGACATACAATATATAATAGATTTCGCCGAGCAGTTTGCGGTTCGAACCCGAGGCATCATACCATGCCTCCACGGCAGCGGCCTCCGCTGCATTCAATCCGCCGCTCAGATAGGCGGTCAATACCTCTTCGTTAATCTGAAAATCTGCCATTTCGGTTTGCTTATCTATATAGTAATACAATCCGTCAGCACAGGATGCTAACGGAAAATCTATTTTTTCGGAAAATTTTCAAGAAAAGTCCGGCCAGAGGAGCAGGACGATCAACGGCCAGTAGTCTTTCAACTCCTCACGCAGCAGGCGCACGGTCTGCCCGATGCGGTAGTTGACCGTCTGGGGAGAGACGTTCAGTGTCGCGGCTATCTCCTTATGGGTCATGCCCTCCAGCCGATGCATGCGGAATGTCTGCTGGAACTCCGGCGGCATCTTCCGCAGCGCGGCTGTCAGCCGCTGCACCAATTCACCTTCGAGGTAGAAATCGGGATCGTCGAACTGATCCTCATAAGATTCGGCCAACTGGCGAATCACGCGAGTTTTGATCGAATCATGCGAAGCACTGTTGATCGACTTGTTTTTCACAATCGTGAACAGCAGCGATTTGAGCGGCATTTCGGGGAGCAGCGACATGCGGTTCTCCCAAACCCACATGAGGGTATCCTGAACCAGTTCCTCGGCCCGGACAGGGGTTACAAAGCGTGTAGCGTATGTACAGAGGGGTTTGTAATAGCGCCGGAAGAGCGCGTCGAAACACTTTTCATCGCCCGCGCGGAGCAGCCCGACAACCGTGCGGTTATCCTGCATGCTGACAGTATGTATGTCTTCTGCTGCGGTTCCCATTTATCATGTTCCCGGCCTTTGCCAAAAAGCCCCGGGTAAAACAAAAGTACAATTTTATATCATATCTGCAAAAAATAACACGCCGCAGAAATCATTACGCTCCATAAATCCGGTCAGACGATCCCGTCTTAAAACATTACATTTCGGTTAAATATCGCACGGGGAACATGCAACATCGGCAATGTTACGTAAATTTGTCACGGATTCAAACCCGCATTTATGGCAAAACACAAAATCCTGGTAGTCGACGACGAAGAGTCGCTGTGTGAAATCCTGCAGTTCAACCTCGAAGTCGAAGGTTATGAGGCCGACGTGGCGTACAGCGCCGAACAGGCCCTGCGGATGCACCCCGAACGTTATTCGCTGATCCTGCTGGATGTCATGATGGGCGAAATGAGCGGTTTTCGGATGGCGCAGATACTGAAAGCCGACCCTGAAACGGCCAAGGTCCCCGTGATCTTCTGCACGGCGAAGGACACAGAGGACGACACGGTGGCAGGGCTGAACATCGGCGCCGACGACTACATTACGAAGCCCTTTTCAGTCCGCGAAGTGCTGGCCCGCGTACGCAGCGTACTGCGCCGCACGGCCGTTACACAGGTCGAATCGGAAAACATCCGCTTCGAAGGGTTGGAGATGGACCTCCGGCGCAAAGTCTGCACGCTCGACGGGCAGGAACTCCAGCTCACCAAAAAGGAGTTCGAAATCCTCGCCCTGCTGCTCTCGAACCGGGGTGTGATCTTTTCACGCGAGGAGATGCTGCGCCGCATCTGGAGCGACGAGGTAATTGTCCTCGACCGCACCATCGACGTCAACATCACGCGCCTGCGCCGCAAAGTCGGCCCCTACGGGGAACACATCGTAACGCGTCTGGGCTATGGTTACGGCTTCGAAGAGTAGGCTCTCCTACCACCGGCGGCTGTTCCTGCTGCTCATCGTCTTTTCGTGGACGCTGGTGGGATGTTTCATCCTCTTCCAGTACGGCCGCGAAAAGCACTTCAAGGCCGAACAGCTCGACGCGCAACTGCAACTCTTCAACCTGCGGCTGCTCGACGCCGCAGGCGAAGGCACACCGCCCGACGCTTTCATCGCCCGTCACGGCAACCCGTACAAAGACCTGCGCGTGACGCTGATCGACCGCGCCGGACGTGTCATCTTCGACAATTCGCTCGACACACTGCCGGACGCCAACCACCTCGACCGCCCCGAGGTCGCCGAAGCATTGGCCCACGGCAAAGGTTACACCATCCGCCGCCATTCCGAGAGTACCGACCGCAACTATTTCTATTCGGCGATGCAGGGCGACAGCTGCATCGTCCGTTCGGCCGTGCCCTACTCCGTACCGCTGGGCGAAATCCTAGCCGCCGACCGCGAATTCCTCTGGGTCATGCTGGGCATAACACTGCTGATGAGCGTTGCGGGCTACTTCGCGACACGCCGCCTGGGACAGAACATCACGCGGCTGAACGAATTCGCCCAACGGGCAGAGCGGGGCGAGCCGATCGACAATCTCCAGGCATTCCCCCACGACGAACTGGGCGAAATATCGAGCCACATCATCCGCCTCTACGCCCGCCTGCAGAAGACCACCGCCGACCGCAACCGCGAGCACGCCCTCGCGCTGCATGAACAGCAGGAGAAAATCCGCATCAAGAAACAGCTTACCAACAACATCAACCACGAGCTGAAAACCCCCGTCGCGGCGATCCAGGGCTACCTGGAAACCCTGCTGGCCAACCCCTCGCTCGATGTGCAGAAACGCACGGATTTCCTGGAAAAAAGCGCAGCGCAAACCGAACGGCTGCGCCGCCTGCTGGCCGACATCTCGACCATCACACGCATGGACGAAGCGAGCCAGCTGATCCAGAAGGAGCGCGTCGTACTGAACGACCTGGTGGACGAAATCGCCGCCGATATGCTCCTGAAACCCGCCGACGAACGGCTGCGGGTGAATATCGACTTCCCGGAACAGGTCGAGATCGTCGGCAGCCCGTCGCTGCTGGCGTCGATATTCCGCAACCTCGCGGACAACGCCACGGCCTATTCCGGCGGACGCGACATCTTCATCCGGCTGGTTTCCAATACCCCCGAAGCGTGCACGATATGTTTTTCGGACAATGGTATCGGCATCGGCGAGGAACACCTGCCGCACATCTTCGAACGCTTTTACCGCATCGACAAAGGCCGTTCGCGCAAGCAGGGCGGGACGGGGCTGGGGCTGGCTATCGTCAAAAACGCCGTCGTGATCCACGGAGGTATGATCACGGCCCGAGACCGCGAGCGCGGCGGACTGGAATTCGAATTTACGCTGAAAAAACACAGTTAGCCATCCCCCGTACGGCAACCCGGCTTATCGCCCGTGGCCGGACTTCAACCCTTTTACAGCCGTCTCCGGAAGTTTCACCGCTCCGCAACTGCGCCTTAACAGCTTTGTAACATCCGTTTCTGACCTTTGTACCGGAAAAAACCGATACGAATTATGTCCCCACTTTTCACCGCAATCGTTGTCATCCTGGCTCTGCTGGCCGTGATGGGCATCGTCGTGGGCGTCGCGAACGACGCCGTCAACTTCCTCAACTCGGCCCTGGGCTCGAAAGTCGCACCCCGCCGCGTGATCCTCTGGGTTGCGGCGGCAGGCATCCTGATCGGCACGCTCACGTCGAGCGGCATGATGGAAGTTGCCCGCAGCGGCGTTTTCTACCCCGGGCAATTCTCTTTCCGGGAGATCATGATGCTCTTCCTGGGCATGATGCTGGGCAACGTATTGTTGCTGGATATCTACAACACACTGGGGCTGCCCACCTCGACTACCGTGTCGATGGTCTTCGGCCTGCTCGGAGCCGCCGTCGCCGCCGCACTTTTCCGCATCGCCGGCGACCCGGGGACTTCGCTGCAGGACCTCTCGCAATTCATCAATACGGGCAAAGCCATGGTCATCATCGCGGCAATCCTTTTGTCGGTGGCGCTGGCCTTCGCGGCGGGAACGCTTTTCATGTACATTTCGCGCCTGATCTTTTCGTTCCGCTACGCTGCGGTCTTCCGCCGCTGGGGAGCCGTCTGGTGCGGCATTTCGCTGGCCGGAATCCTCTATTTCGCATTGTTCAAGGGACTGAACAACTCGGGGCTGATTCCGACCCATATCTCGGAGTACGTCGGCGGACACGTCGTGCTGACGCTCCTCGCATTCTGGTCTGCGGCATCGCTCCTCCTCTACCTCTTCCAGCGCATGCGTTTCAACATCATGCGCATCACGATCCTTTCGGGAACCTTCGCGCTGGCGCTGGCCTTCGCGGGCAACGACCTGGTAAACTTCATCGGCGTGCCGCTGGCAGGTTACGACGCCTGGCAGATCGCCCGCGAAGCAGGCAGCGAAACGATGATGATGGGAGCGCTCGAAGGTCCCGCACGCGCAAACTTCCTCCTGCTGGGCATCTCGGGCATCGTCATGGTGCTGACGCTCTTCTTTTCGAAAAAATCGCAGCATGTCACCGAAACCGAACTGTCGCTCGCCTCGCAGCACGAAGGCGACGAACGCTTCGGCTCGACGCTCGTTTCGCGCAGCCTCGTGCGCGCGACACTGGTGATGAACACGATGTGGACCGGGCTGATTCCGGCACGGATGCAGAAAGCCATCAACCGGAGGTTCGAACCGCTGCCCGTCGAAGAGCGTTCGTCGGCCCCCTACGACATGGTGCGCGCCGTGGTGAACCTTACCGCCGCGTCGATCCTCATCGCCATTGCCACTTCGTACAAACTCCCGCTCTCGACGACCTACGTGGTCTTCATGGTAGCCATGGGCTCGTCGCTCGCCGACCGTTCGTGGGGCCGCGAAAGCGCCGTCTACCGCATCACGGGCGTAATGGCCGTGATCTCGGGCTGGTTTATCACGGCGCTCGGCGGATTCCTCATCGCGCTGGCCGTCACGGCTCTGCTGCTGTGGGGCGGCTGGATCGCCGTGGTTGCACTCACGGCAATCTGCGCCTGGCTGCTCATCCGCAGCCACCGCAAAACGCCCGAATTGAAAGCGGCGGACGAGAAAATCCAGCTGCCGCTCGAAACCGCCGAAACCCCGGACGAAGTCCTGTGCGCCTGCATCGGCGAAGTTTGCAGCACGATGCAGGAGGTCACGCGCATCTACAACCGCACGCTGGTCGCCGTTTTCAAGGAGAACCGCAAGGTGCTGAAGGAGATGGTACGCGATTCGAACAAGCTCTTCGAGGATGCCCGCATCCGCAAATACAACATCATGCCCACGCTGCGGCGCCTGCAGCAGTGCGACATCGACACGGGGCATTTTTACGTACAAGTTACGGATTACCTCTCGGAAGTGACCAAGGCGCTGATCCACATTACGCGACCGTCGCTGGAGCACATCGACAACAACCACGAGGGCATGTCGAAGGAGCAGATCGTCGACCTGATGCGGGTCAACGACCAGGTGGAAACGATCTTCGACAAGATCAACGACATGCTCGCCTCGAAAGACTTCTCGGACCTCGACCTGGTACTCGAAATGCGCGACAAACTTTTCGACACGATAGTCGGGGCGATCAAGAGCCAGCTAAGGCGTATCAACGGCAACCCTTCGGGCAGCACCCGCGCCAGCGTACTCTACCTCACGATTCTCAACGAGACCAAGACGATGATGCTCCAGTCGCGCAACCTGCTGAAATCGCAGCACTATTTCCTGGAAGCCCAAAATAATGCCGATACCCCATCATGCAGACAATCCACCCAAACCCTCCTTTGAAAAAGAGGGTTTCAAAAAGCACCGCGTAACGAAAACGTAACAGGGCCGTCATTTCGCTGAAACGACGGCCCCGTATCTTTGCAATGTGAAAACCGGAGAACCGGATTCACAAGTTGGTTTTAGGTTACATAAGTAGGTTAGTGGGAGATGCAGTGACGGGATGTCGCGGCATCTTCGTTTTTCAGGAGTATGCCTGAAAAACGAAGATGCCGCAGGCAACATACAGACAATCCCTCTAAATCTCCCTTTGAAAAGGGAGACTTTTATTTCTCCATGTCCTTCAAGTGAATTTCGAGCGCCCGGACCGAAATCTGTATTTCCCAGAGCGAAACGCCCAGCGAGGCAATCAGCAGCAACAGCGCAGCGCCGAAAACATAGGCCGAAAGCAGGACCAGCCCTACATAAAGCAAGAACATCGTCACCACACACAGGAACAGGCTCGACACGCCCAGCGCCTGCATCGTACGCGTGAGGTGGAGCCGCCGGCGCAGGTTGTCGATCTGTGCACGCGTCACCTTCGAGGGGTGCTGCAAATGCTGCTCCTTGAGCGTGCGCACCAACTGGGCATAAGAGAGGAACCGGTTCGTATAAGCCAACAGGATCAACGATACGGCCGAGAACAGGAGAGCGGGTGTTGTCAAAGTCAATTCTTCCATCATGCGCGGATTTTATACGGCAAAGGTAGGCAAATATCCCGGTCTTCGCCTCCCGGAATCCGGTTTTCACAGAAAACGCGGGCCGCAGCGGCAGATTAAGCCCCTGTTTACTGCCTTTGCAACCAAACAAATACCGACCAAGCTTACAACCTATCCCGGCGAACGCCCGACAACCTGCAGAAACTGGCCGAACCGACGGCCCGCAATACTCCGGCTGATCCAGGGATTCGGTTATAAGATCGAAAAGGAATAATCCGAAAAAAGCGGCGGGACCCGAGGGCCGGATGCGCAACTCAAACCCCCGGGCCGTAATCCGTCGCATCAATCGTCAATGGTCGGTTTCGACCAGCCGGAACTTGCGGTTGAATTTCAGTTCCAGGCCATTGCCGAGGGTGACCTCATGGGTGCGGCTGTCGCGTTCGATACCGCGGACATGCTGTCCCGGGTAGTTCGCAGCCACGAATTTCTGGATCGGCTGCGGTATCAGCCCGTCAGGAACCGCACCGCCGGGCCGTTCGATATCGGTCCATTCGCCGCGGGCATCGAAGTCCAGCTTCGTGCCGTCGGCCAGCTTCACTTCGTAACTCGGGGCAACCCCCTTCTCCATTAGGGCCGAAACCACTTCGACATCGCCGAAATACTTTTTCACCAGCGTCCGCGCCGCATCGGGCAGTTCGTGCATCTTAACGGGAACTTCATCGCCCTCGGCAAATACCGCCGTCGCAAAAAGGCCCGCTCCCAGCAGGGCCAACAGAATTTTTTTCATCGTTTATCGTGTTTCTCTACACCACCTGCCTGCAAAAGCAGGGCCACAAACGTCACAATGCCGTCTTGTAACTATTCCATCGCCCCGACAGCCCTGTCAATACCTGATCGTAGGTATTTTTTAAATTTTTATAAAAATTTGTAAGCGCTCCTTGGTTAGTGTGAAAAAAATAACGTATCTTTGCGGGCCGAAATAGGACAATTATAATCGCAAAACGAACAATATCATCATTTATGGAACTGAACAAAACCTTCTTCATCGACGGGCTTTGGAGCAAAGAGATCAACGTGACGAGCTTCGTACAGACCAACATCACCCCTTACCTAGGCGACGCATCGTTCCTCGCAGGACCGACCGAACGTACGAAACACATCTGGAACCTCTGCCTGAAGGCCCTCGAAGAGGAGCGTCAGAATAACGGCGTCCGTTCGCTGGACAACAAGACCGTTTCGACCATTACCTCGCACAAAGCCGGTTACATCGACCGTGAAAACGAACTGATCGTGGGCCTGCAGACCGACGAACTGCTCAAGCGCGCCATCAAGCCCTTCGGCGGCATCAACGTCGTATCGCGCGCCTGCAAGGAGAACGGCGTGGAGGTCGACGAAAAGGTAAAGGATATCTTCACCCACTACCGCAAGACGCATAACGACGGCGTGTTCGACGTTTACACCGAGGAGATCCGCTCGTTCCGCTCGCTGGGCTTCCTGACGGGTCTTCCGGACAACTACGCCCGCGGCCGCATCATCGGCGACTACCGCCGCCTGGCCCTCTACGGAACCGACCGCCTGATCGAGGCCAAGACCGAAGACCTGCGCAACCTCACCGGCCCGATGACCGACGACCGCATCCGCCTGCGCGAAGAGGTCGCCGAGCAGATCAAGGCCCTGAAGGACATCCGCACGATGGGCGAATACTACGGCCTGGACCTCAGCCGCCCGGCGCATTCGGCGCAGGAGGCCGTGCAGTGGGTCTATATGGCTTACCTGGCCGCTGTCAAGGAGCAGGACGGAGCCGCCATGTCGCTGGGTAACGTATCGTCGTTCCTCGACATCTTCATCGAATACGATCTCTCGCACGGGGTGATCGACGAAACCTTCGCCCAGGAGCTGATCGACCAGTTCGTCATCAAACTGCGTATGGTGCGCCACCTCAGGATGCAGTCCTACAACGACATCTTCGCCGGCGACCCGACGTGGGTGACCGAAGCCCTCGGAGGACGTTTCAACGACGGCCGCACGAAGGTTACGAAGACCTCGTTCCGTTTCCTGCAGACGCTCTATAACCTCGGCCCTTCGCCCGAGCCGAACCTCACGGTACTCTGGAGCCCCGAACTGCCCGAGGGATTCAAGGACTTCTGCGCCAAGGTTTCCGCCGACACCAGTTCGATCCAGTATGAGAACGACGACCTGATGCGCGAAGTCCGCCACTCGGACGACTACGGCATCGCCTGCTGCGTATCCTACCAGGACATCGGCCGCCAAATTCAGTTCTTCGGCGCCCGGACCAACCTGGCCAAGGCCCTGCTGCTGGCTATCAACGGCGGCCGCTGCGAGAACACCGGCACGCTGATGGTCAAAGGCATTCCGGCCCTTTCGGAGGGTCCGCTGCGCTTCGAGGAGGTGATGCGCAACTACAAGATGGTGCTCACGGAGATCGCCCGCATCTACAACGAGGCGATGAACATCATCCACTACATGCACGACAAATACTATTACGAGAAGGCCCAGATGGCATTCGTCGACACCGATCCCCGCATCAACCTCGCCTATGGCGTGGCCGGTCTTTCGATCGCCCTCGACTCGCTGTCGGCCATCAAATACGCCCGTGTGACCGCCCGTCGCAACGCCGAAGGACTCACCGAAGGATTCGACATCGACGGTGAATTCCCCTGCTACGGCAACAACGACGACCGCGTCGACCACCTGGGCGTCGACCTCGTCTACTACTTCAGCGAGGAACTCAAGAAACTGCCCGTCTACAAAGGCGCCCGCCCGACGCTGTCGCTGCTCACGATCACTTCGAACGTGATGTACGGCAAGAAGACCGGCGCAACGCCCGACGGACGCCTCAAGGGCGTGGCCTTCGCCCCGGGAGCCAACCCGATGCACGGACGCGACAAGAGCGGCGCCATCGCTTCGCTCGCCTCGGTGGCCAAGATGCGCTACCGCGACGCGCAGGACGGCGTTTCGAACACCTTCTCGATCGTGCCCAAATCGCTCGGCCCGACGGCTGAAGACCGTGTCGAGAACCTCGTGACGATGCTCGACGGTTACTTCACCAAAGGCGCCCACCACCTGAACGTCAACGTACTCAACCGCGAGATGCTGGAGGACGCCATGGTGCACCCCGAGAACTATCCGCAGTTGACGATCCGCGTGTCGGGCTACGCTGTAAACTTCACGAAGCTGAGCCGCGAGCACCAGTTGGAAGTCATCAGCCGCAGTTTCCACGAACGCATGTAACGGTTTAAGGAGCCGCTTTTAGGGGCGGGGCCGGATTCGCATACCGGAATCCTGTTTGCGCCCGAAACCCCTTATTCAAAAACAAGGAACAATCATGATTCGCGTGCATTCTTACGAATCCATGGGAACATTCGACGGGCCGGGACTCCGGCTCGTCGTTTTCCTGCAAGGCTGCAATTTCCGCTGCCTCTACTGCGCCAATCCCGACACGATCGAGGCCGGGGAAGGCAAGTTGACCGACCCCGCCGAAATCCTGCGCATGGCCGTCGACCAGAAGCCCTTCTTCGGAAGGCGCGGCGGCGTGACCTTCTCGGGCGGCGAGCCCACCTTCCAGGCCGCGGAACTCGTGCCGCTGGTCAAGGCGCTGAAAGAAGCGGGCATCCACGTCTGCATCGACACCAACGGCGGCGTGTGGAATCCGGCAGTCGAAGAACTGTTAGGGCTGGCCGACCTGGTACTGCTCGATATCAAGCAGGCCGACCCGGAGCGCCACCGCGCCCTCACCGGACGGGAAAACGCCCAGACGCTCCGTACCGCCGAATGGCTCGAAACCCACGGGAAACCGTTCTGGCTGCGTTACGTACTGGTTCCGGGTTACAGCGACGCCGAAGCGGACATCCGCACGATGGGCGAACGCCTCGGCGGCTGCAAGTCGGTCGAACGGGTCGAACTGCTCCCCTACCACACCCTCGGGGTCCACAAATACGAGGCGATGGGACTCGAATACAAGCTCCGCGACGTACGGGAAAACACGCCCGAACAGCTCGACCGCGCGGCGGCCCTGCTGCGGGAATACTTCCCGACGGTGGTGGTCAACTGACCCCGCCCCGAAAACACGGAAACGCCCCGGATGTCGACATCCGGGGCGTTTCTCGTCTATATGCTTCGGGTCAGAACAGCACCGTCAGCAGGATCGGGTAGTGGTCGGAAACATACGTCACGCCGTAATTGTCGGTCAGCGTGCGGAACGACATGGCCATCTTCGTATTGCGGTAGAAGATGTGGTCGAGGTTCCGGGTCGCAGACGGTGTTCCCGAACCGAAGTTATTGAAACTGTAAGCATCTCCCGCAGGAGCGATATCGCGGCCCACTTTCATCCAGTCCCGATAAGGCTTCAGCGCCTTCTTGCCGTCGTCGTTGGCCTCCGCGCAGTTCATGTCGCCGACGATGAAACACATTCCCGAATCGCCCGCAAGTTTCTTCATCCGCTCGACATTGAGATTCGCACTGTTGACGCGCGCCTGGATGTACGGTTCGTTGGGATAGGTAGAGTTGGTCCGCACGGGCATGTGCGTCGAGAGAAACCAGAACTCCTTGCCGGTCTCCTTCTCTTTCAGGTGAACCCAGACTGAAGTCCGCCATTGCGTATCGCCCACGTCCCAGCAGTTGGAGGGTTTTTCGGGCGTCGGGCTGAGGAAGAAATAGCCGTTGTCCACCAGCGTGAAGCGGTCCTGACGATAGATCAGGCAAGTGTTGCCGCCCTTTCCGTCGCCCGTTCCCGGAACCTCCATGTAGGCATAGTTCGGAAGGTTGGTCTTCAGGTAGGTCCGCTGCGCCGTGCGCGGTTCCTGAAGGCCGACCACATCGGGCTGAACGGTGTTGATCATCTTCACGACGGCCGCCTTGCGCACATCCCAGTTCGTATCGCCCTCGTCGCCGGCACTGTTGTAACGGACATTGAACGACATCACTTTCAGCGTGTTCGACGCGCCTCCGCCGGGTCCTTCTCCCTCATCCTTATTCGACGAGCACGCCAGGGCGCACATTGTAATTCCACAAAGCAGATACTTCAGTGTTTTCATAGCTTTTTTTATAGTTGTTTAGGTTAGTCCTTGGTAATCACGATGTCGTCGAAAAAGTGACGGCCGGTACCTCCAAATGTGATCTTGGTGTCTTTAGTGGCTCCCGTGACTTTAACCGAGCAATCATACCAGCGGATATAGTCGGCACACATCTGATCCGAAGTCGCCTGATCAACCGTCGTAGCAGCCGTGCCTGTCAGCGATTCGGGGAAATAATTTTCCGAACCCACCGTACCAGCGCCTGAAGCCGTGATCTTGATCGTCATGTTGTCAGGTGCGAGACTTGTAGCACCCACCAACAGCACTGCAGCCTTGAAGCTGACCGTAATATTGGTCGGCGTATCGCCCAGCAACTCCAAAGCGGGGGTTGTCAAACTGCTGGCGGCATCCGTATTACCCGTTCCGATTCGGACATATCCGGGCATTTCGATAACTCCGCTTCCGGCAACTGTCCATCCCATAGGAGGCGTATATTTTACACGCCAACCGGCAAACATCTGCCACGAAGGAGCGAAATAGTCGGGACCCCAGAAACCATCATCGAAACCTTCGGTCAGCACTACGTTCTCACCCGACGGCAACTGCGAGTAATGATAAGCACGCCGCTCGTGAGTCTGAAGGTAGAAGCCGTTGATAAAGAGTTGTTCATGCTTAGGATCAATCGCCACACCGGCATTCTGGCATTCATTATCGGCCTGTACGATCTTCATATAGAGATAACCGCCTTCGGACACAGCGTTACTCTCCGGCAAATTGAAGTAAGCGGTACGATAGCCGAGCGTACCCGCACTCCCGGCATTCGGAAAGATCACCGTTCCCGGATCTTCATCAGGCCCGATGGGCGTTGTCACTCCGGTACCCGGAATACTGTATACCTTCACCCCATCATGCCACGTGGTTTCGTCGGTACTCCAAAGCAGCTTCCAGTTTTTCGGCAGGTTATCAGCCGCACGACCGAACCAGCCGAAGCCGAAGCGCAAATTACCTACAATACGTGACGTAGCCTTAATTTTGAATACCAAACCGTTCTCCTGCCAGTTATCTCCGCCCCAACCCGTCGTGTAAAGACGAGCGTCGTACATATTGGGTGCAGGGGCTTTATTAGTTCCGTAGCAGCCCCAGGTAAAGTCGGTCGAGGTGTCGCCGACCTTGTAGATCGAATGACCATCGGTATAGGTAACGGTCTTGGATGCCTGGTCAAAAGTCGCATTGCCGATGGTAAATTCCTTCGTTTTGCCGAGCGGATAAAGGTGTCCGTCGATCGGCGTGATGGCATAGACCGCCTGTCCGAAGCGGGTTCCGGTCATGGCTGCAAGGTCCCCGACGGAGGTCGGCAGCAGGAACGAAGCTCCGGCAAGGCCCTTCACCGCGCCGCGCTTCTGCGGAACGGCCGCCGAAGCGAACGACGCCGAAGCATAGGTCTTCATCGTATAGACGGTATGGTCTTCCAGTTCGAGCGAGACGCTCCCGCCCATGGTCTTCGCCAGGTCGGCATCGACCACCTGCGATTCGGGCAGCGCGACGAGCATCGCCTCACAGGCCCCGGCATTCAGCTCGGCCACCGAAACCGCTTTGTAAGCGGGGATTTCGGAAGGAGCAGCGGTCTTGGTCACCTTGTCGGCGGCCTTCGGAGTCACCACCAGCAATCCGTCGGCATCGGTTGCAAGCTGGGCGTCTTTCACGACCACCTCAACCTGGTCGCCTGCTGCGAAACCGTGGTTCGCCAGCTTGACGAAGATACCGGCATCGGCATCCTGCACGGCGAAACAGTCGGCCGGAACATTGTCCACAGCCACCACGCGGGCCTGTATATAATAGTTGTCGCTGATCGTCACCGTTCCGGCGCCCTTCATGGCGCGAACGACCGAAACATCGGTCTTCACGGGATCGTCGGCGCTCGGACGCTGCGGCTCGCCCTCGACCTCGAGCACGATATCGTCGAGGAAGAAGCGCACGTCATCCGTGCTGGAAGCCATGTCGGCGGAAGTGATGGTGATCTCCGTCTCGGGCGTCGCATTGCGAACATATACCGTGAAGGGCTTGAACTCGTTGTTGGCCACACCCTCGAGCGTGCCGCCTTCAACCGTCGCGCCGCTCACGACGTCGGCCTTCACGACCACACCGGGATCGGTCGGCACGCCATAGGCGTCGACCATCGCCGAAGCGAGGAACGTGAGTTTAAGATCGCTCTTCGAAATGCGCATCGTCTCGAAACGCGACGCCAGTTTGATCGTGTAGGCCCCCTGCGTATAACGGGTGACGAGCGCCTCGTCGCCGCGGCCCACCTGCAGGAAGCCGGGACGGGTCCAGCAGGAGACCACGTTCACGATACCGGACTGTTCACGCGGGAGCGCATAGGTTCCGTCGTTCCACGACGACATGAAGTCGAGCGGAATGTCGATATAGGCGGCTTTGGCGTCGATCACATCGTCGAAACCGGTCGAGAAGACCACGGTTTCGTCATTCATGTCCGGAACCGAGGTCGGTTCGGCCTTGGCCTTCGTGACGCAGAACGCACTCTGGTAAGCCACGGTCTTGTTTGTTGCCGAGGTGCTCGCCTTGGAGCCGTCGGTGCAGCGGTGGCGAATCCAAAGTTTGCCGCCGGCCGGAATTTTCTTGCCCGCCGGAATGGTGAAGTCGATCGTCTTCCAGGTGGCGTCCGAAGCTCCGCCGGAGCTGGCCCCGTCGAACGCCGTCCAGTTCTCACCGTCGGCGCTCCACTCGAAGGCCCACGCATGTCCGGCACTCTGGGTTCCGTCGCGGCGGCTGCCGTAGGAGTAACGCAGGTCGCCCGACAGTTCGTCCTTCACCGGAATTTCGAGTTGGAGGGCATCGCCTGTCTCCCACTCCCCGAGGACAACGCCCCGCTGGAAATACCAGTTCGTCGTAGGATTGGTGTGGGTCTTGGTGCTGAACTCCATCACGGTCGGAGTGCCCGTCCGGCGCAGGATCATGCCGTCGTCGAAGTAGCAGGCGGCTCCCTCGATAAAGGCATTGTCCAACGCGAGGTTGGCATCGATACTGAACGTCTGGGAAATCGGGAAGTCGTAGCCGTCGCCGCCGCCGATCGTGCCGGCGCCCTGCGACAGCAGGATCGAAGCCGCGGAGGACTCCGATTCGGTGATTACATTAACATAGGTAGTACGCCCGCTGGTCGAACGGTTGCGCGCGACTTTGAGCGTCACGGCGGTATTACCCATGCCGCTGGTCTCGCTGGCCGTGACCCAACGGATCGACTCGCCGGTCGCGGGATCGGTAAAGTTGATGCGCCAATAGGCGTTGCTGGTCACATTGAGGGTTACATCCTCGCCCGCTCCGTCAGCGGTCAGGTTCTCCTGCTGAATGCCCACCCGGCCGACGCTGTCGACTTCCGGGTCGTCGGAACAGGAAGTCCCGGCAGCCAGTAAAGCCGCTGCCGTGCATATCCATAACAAATACTTTTTCATAGCTGTGAGATAAAGGTTCATTTTGGGTTTCAACAATCCGGTCCGAAGTACGGGATCATTCCCGGCCCCGGCCCGGTGGTACATGTTACATTTTCATGATATTCAATGAAAAAATTCAAAAAAAATCCGCTTTTCTTTGGAATATCAAATATTACATCTATTTTTGTACCACACCAAACCACACTAATCCGTTCATCCTATCTGTTGTGTGGTGTGGTGTACTGCGCAAATATACTACTAATTCTAAAAAGATGAAAAAAAGTTACGATGAATTTCAAAGAAAGTGTGATTTTCGGATGATCATGGCTTTCTGTGCGCTTCTGGCAGCGATCGTTTTTTCGCCATCGTACGCTTCGGCCCAGAACTTCACCCTCCAGGGAAGCGTAAAGACCGAGAAAGGGGAGCCGGTTCCCGGCGCCACCGTTATCGTCTCGGGGACCCAACTGGGCGCGACAACCGACGCCCAGGGCAACTTCTCCCTGCGCATGGCTAAAAAGCCCGCCGCAGACGCATCGATCGTTATCTCCTACCTGGGCTATACATCCCAGACAATCCCTATCGGCAACCGAACCACCTTCGAGGTCGTGCTCCAGGAAGAGAGTACCGCAATGGATGAAGTGGTCGTCGTAGGATATGGTACAGTCCGGAAAAAAGACCTTACGGGCGCACTTTCGACGGTCGGCGGCGAAGCGATCCTCAACCGGCAGACCCCGACCATCTCGCAGGCCCTCCAGGGCGCGATGCCGGGCGTAACGGTCACCCGGACCAACTCCGCGCCGGGCGGCTCGGCCACGATCCGCATCCGCGGCATCACGTCGATGACCGAAGGCGCATCCGACCCCTACGTGCTGATCGACGGCGTTGCCGGTTCGATCGACGATGTCAACCCCAACGACATCGAGAACATCACGGTGCTGAAGGACGCGGCGTCGGCGTCGATCTACGGATCGCAGGCAGCGGCGGGCGTCATCCTCATCACCACCAAGCGTGCCGGCAAATCGGGCGCGAGCGTCACCTATAATTATTCGCTCGGCCTCGACTTTCAGTCCCAAAAGCCCAAGTACATGAACGCCAACGACTACATGACGGCGATCAACGAACTGCGCTACAACGACATGCCTTCCGGAGGCTGGTATCAGGAGTACTCCCGCGATTATATCGAGAACTACACGCTGCTCAACCGCGAGAATCCGGACATCTACGCCAATGTAAACTGGATGGACCTGATGCTCAAAGACGTGGGCGTGCGTCATTCGCACAGCCTGACAATCCAGTCGGGCGGCGACAAACGCAGCTCGGTGCTGAGTCTGGGTTTCGACGACGTCGACGGCCTGTTCCGCAAGAACCTCTCGTGGAAGCGTTACACAGCCCGTCTGAACAACGACATGCAGGTGTTCAAGTGGATGAAGGCTTCGGCCGACATCTCGCTGCGTTACACCGACCAGGTCAATCCCCACGCTTCGCCCTCGAGCATCATGCGCTACATTCCGCCCATCTACCAGGCTGTCTGGAGCGACGGACGCTACGCCCCGGGCAAGGACGGCGTCAACAAGTATGCAGCCCTGATGTCGGGCGGCGAGAAGGACACCGACAAGTACCTGGCCAATGCCAAGTTCCAGTTGGACATCACTCCTGTCAAGGGGCTGACCGTCACGGGTATCTTCTCGCCCCAGTTTTCCTACACCAAAATCAAGGATTTCCAGCGCCAGACCTCCTATTTCAGCTATCAGGAAGCGAGCGACACCAGTTCGAAATACATCAGCGACGCCCTGACCACGGAGATCGAAGAGAGCCGCGGCGACACGTTCGCCCACACCACGCAGTTCTACGCCAACTACCAGCACACCTTCGGACAGGACCACAACCTCAGCGCCATGATCGGCTACGAGAACTACTGGTATCAGGAGGGAACGATCCTGGCCGGGAATACGTCGTTCTCCCACTCGCTGATCCCCGACCTGGACGCCGGCAACTCCGACGGCACTACAGCCAAATCGAAGGATGTCAACGAGCTGGCACGCCGCTCTTATTTCGCCCGACTGATGTACAATTACAGGTCTAAATACTACATCCAGGGCAATATCCGCCGCGACGGCTCCTCGCGTTTCGCACCCGACTGCCGCTGGGGTACGTTCCTCTCGGCGTCGGCCGGCTGGGTCTTCACCGAGGAGAAATTCATGGAAGGCGCCCGCAAGGTCCTCGACCACGGTAAACTGCGCCTCTCCTACGGCGAACTGGGCAACGAGCGCATCAAGGGCTACTATCCCTACCAGGCCGTGCTGGCCAACAACAACGTGGTGGGTTACAACGGCTCGACGCTGACGGCCCTGTCGGGTTACGCGCAGGCCGCCGCCGTCGTTACCGACATCACGTGGGAGACCACCTCGACCATCGATATAGGCGTAGACCTCTCGATGCTCCGCAACCGCCTGTCGGTCACGGCCGACTGGTACTACAAGAAGACGCGCGACATGCTCCTGCAAGTCCCCATCGCCCCGATCATGGGACTTTCGGACCCCTATGACAACATCGGCGACATGAACACCAAAGGCTGGGAGATCACCCTCGGCTGGAGGGACCACATCGGCGACTTCAGCTACGGGCTCTCGTTCAACCTTTCGGACGACGTTTCGAAGATGGGCTACATCGGCAACAAGGAGGTTATCTCGGGCGGCAAGATCATCCGCGAAGGGGTCGAATACAATTCGTGGTACGGCTACGTCAACGAAGGACTGTACCAGAGTTCCGAAGAGGTGAGGAATTCGGCAACCTTGGGTGAATACGTCTCTCCGGGCGACATCCGTTACCGGAACTTCGGCGACGGCGACCCGGACAATCCGCTCATCACGACGAACTACGACCGCCGGGTGCTCGCCTCGTCCCTCCCGCACTTCAACTACGGCGGTTCGATCGACCTGGCCTGGCGCGGCATCGACTTCAACCTCACGTTCCAGGGCGTCGGCAAGCGCAACTCCTACCTGACGGACGAGATGGTCCAGCCGCTTCGCTCGCAGTGGTATAACTTTGCGACTTATATCGGGGGGGGGAACTCCTGGAGCCGTAAAAACACCATCGAACAGAACCAGCGCGCCAAATACCCGCGTTATTCGTGGAACAGCGCGAATAACAACTACGCCATCTCCGACTACTGGCTCTTCGACGGCTCGTACTTCCGCGTGAAGAACATCTCGCTGGGCTATACCCTGCCCCAGAAATGGATGAGCAAAATCCACGTCAAGAGCCTGCGCCTCTCCGCGACGCTCACCGACTTCTTCACCCACAGCCACTTTCCCGAAGGCTGGGACCCCGAGGTCGGCACTACCGGCTACCCCATCACCAAATCGGTGCTCTTCTCCGCACAGCTTAAATTCTAACGTCGTATCAAAGAACGAAAAGATATGAAAACCATTAAAATCGCATTATTCGCCCTGGCCGGAAGCCTTGTGGTTTCGTGCAGCGACCTGGACCTTTCGCCCAACGACAAGGCAGCCAGCGGCTCCTGGTATCAGACGGCCGAGCAGTTCGAGCTGAACCTCAACGCCCTGCTCCACCACACCTACTGGCCCATGGAGCGCAACGAATGGGGGACCAACGAACAGACCGAACTGGATATGCTGACGGACGACGGACAGAACCGCAGCGCCCCGGGCCGTTTCCTCATCGACGGCGTAAACTCCGACTTCCCGCTCTCGGTCCGCATGTGGGACATCACCTACACGGGTATCAACCGCTGCAACAAAATTCTCACCGAGATCAAGAAACTCGAAGGAGTGATGGACGAGGACCGCTACGAGCGTATCGTGGCCAACGCCCGCTTCTACCGCGCCTGCTTCTACGCCCGCATCATGATCCACTTCGGCGACCCCGTCATGGTTCCCGAAGATATGGACATGGATTCCGAACAGGGCCGCGAAAGCGCCTACCTGCTGGCCCGCACCGATATGTGGACCGTCCTGCCCGACATCCTCAAGGAGTTCGACGACGTTGCTCCCCTGCTGCCCGTATCCTACACGGGCGGTGAGATCGAGCGCGCCACGCGCGGCGCAGCCTACGGCATGAAAGCCCGCTTCGCCCTCTATTTCGCGTCGATCCGCAAATGGGACACACTCGAAAACAACGGGTTCGGCGACGCCGACGCCGCGGAGGCCGAGAAGCTCTTCAAGGAGGCCCGCGACGCCGCCTGGAACTGCATGGAACTGGGCGTTTACACCCTTCATTCGGATTTCGGGCAACTGTTCCGCATGTCGACGAAACATTCGCCCGAGGGCATCTTCAACATTCCCCGCTCGAAGGCCCTGTCGAACGAATCGAAATACCAGTACCTCTACGGCGGAGCCACAAGGGCCAAACTCCCCCGCCTGTCGGGCGCTCCGACCTGTACGACCTGCCTGCCTTCGTGGTATCTCCTCTGCGCATTCCTCGACGACCAGGGCAAGCCCATCGACGAATCGACGGTCTACGATCCCCACAAACCGTTCGAGCACCGCGACCCGCGCTGCACCTACACCATCGTCGAGTTCGGCACGCAGCACGTAGGCGTGATTTTCGATCCGCATTTCGATGTCACCGAGGTATACAACTCCCGCGAAGGGACCATGGTGACCAACAACGATTCACGTTCCTACCTGATATCGGGAAACTCGAACCAATACGCCTCCTACAACGGCCTCGTGCTGAAGAAACACGTCGACGACGACTGGCTGGCTCCGTTCGAAGCCGAGAACGACAAACTCATCCTGCGCTATGCCGACGTGCTGCTGATGTACGCCGAGGCGAAGATCGAACTGAACGAGATCGACGACACGGTGCTCGACGCCATGAACCGGGTCCGCGCCCGCGCCTACAAAGCAGCCGTGACGGCCACCTCCGACTACCCGGCCATCACCGAGCGGTCGCAGGACAAGCTCCGTTCGATCCTCCGCATCGAACGCCGCATGGAGTTCGCCTTCGAAAACCTGCGCCTGTACGACATCTGGCGCTGGCGCATCGCCGAAAAGGTGCTCAACCGCCCCTGGATCGGCCTGCCCAAGAAAGACAAAACCCTCCAGCGCGCCTATATCGACAACGGCATGTGGTTCCACGGAGCCGTGCCCCAGGTCGACGAAGACGGATGCGTCGATTTCATGGCTCCCGTGGCCAAAGGCGCCACCGACTTTTTCAACAGCAATATTTACGCGCAGGTCCTCGCAGAGTGTAAGTTCGTAGCCCCGAAGAGCTACCTGTGGCCCATCCCGACCACCACGATGCAGGTGATGAAGAACATCAAGGAAAACAACCCGGGTTATTAACCCGCAGGTACGGCCCGCCGGGCGTCCGAAAAAGGGCGTCCGGCGCGCGTGCCGCAATACAACGAAGAGACTATGAATAAAATGGTGAAATTTCTGCTCGCATGCACGGGCATCCTGCTGTTCCCGGCCGCCGGGGCAGCCCCGAAAGAGAACACGCTCCGCAACGACAAACTACAGGTCACGGTCGACGACAACGGCCGCCTGACCAGCATCAAAAACCTCCGAACCGGGCAGGACTACGCCGGGGGCGACTACCTCTGGCGCCTCTATTACGACACACAGAAAGCCAAAGAGATCGAGGTGCTGCCCGGCGAACAGACGCCCCGCATCACCCGCAAGGGCGACACGATCACGCTGACCTACGACCACCTGAAGGCCAACGACTTCAGCATCGACAAAGAGGTCGACCTCGACATGCGCCTCACGCTCGGCATCACGCTCGAAGGCGACCAGGTGCGTTTCTCGTCGACGATCGAAAACAACGAACCCCACACGATCGTCCGCGAACTGCACTACCCGCTCGTGGGCAGCATGCCGCTTCCCGGGGACCACAAACTGCTGCTCACCCACACCGGGGGCCAGCTTTACGACGATCCCAAAGCGATGATCTTCCGCCACAGCAACACTGCGCCCTACAAGACCCCGGCGCAGAAGTTCCGCCAGATGGACGCCAAATACCCCATGCGCACCGTTACGGCCGGTTCGGGCGGCTGCATGGCCTCCAACTGCTTCGCCTACGTCGGCGAAAAGGAGGGTCTCTACTTCGGCAGCCACGACACCACGTTCCAGGACACGAACCACGGGCTTCGCCTCTACCCCGACGCCGAAGGCAATTTCACACGGCTGGAATCGGGTTTCTACAAGTTCCCGCAGTGCTTCGCCGGTGAGACGTGGACGTGCGACGCCAACGTGATAGCCCCTTACTCGGGCACGTGGCACGAAACGTCGAAACTTTACCGCCGCTGGGCCGACACGTGGTGGGACCACCGCGACGCGCCGATGTGGGTCAAACACATGCGCAGTTGGCAGCGGATCATCTTCCGCCACCAATACGGCGAACTGCTTTTCAAATACACCGACCTGCCGGGCCGCATCAAGAGCGTCGGCGAGAGCGTCGGAGCCGATGCCGTCTTCACGTTCGGATGGTGGGAAACGGGCATGGACCACGGAAATCCCCACTACAACGCCGATCCCGCCCAGGGCGGCGACGCGGGCTGGAAGAAGGCCATCGCCGACTACAAGAAAGACGGCGGCAAGGTCCTGCTCTACTTCAACGGCAAACTGATCGACCGCGAGAGCGAGTTCTACAAAAACGGCCCGGGCAAGGAAATCTGCTACCGCGACAATACGGGCGCCGAGCTTTTCGAGCAGTATAAATTCACGGGACAGGGCACGTTCCTGGGCGACTACAACGCCCGCACGTTCGTCGTGGCCGACACGCGCGCGCCGATCTGGCGCAAGATGTTGCTCGACTGGGCCGACCGTGCCCGCGAATACGGCGCCAACAGCGTCTTCTACGACCAGTTAGGATACGGCGAACGCGCCACCAACTGGGACCTGAGCCGGGAATTTCCCGTGCCCAACATGCACGTTATCGCCGACAAGGCCGAAGTGCTGAAGCTGGTCCGCGACCGCAACGTCAGCTTCGACCCCGAGTTCGCACTCGGCACGGAGTGGCTGACCGACGTTACGGCGCAGTACTGCGACTACATCCACATCTACCAGACCACCGCCGGACCGAACAGCTTTATCGACTGGTTCCGCTACACATTCCCCGAGATCATCATCTCCGACCGCGAAGTGCGCGACGACACCGACATCGAACGCCGTGTGAACAACACGCTGCTGAAGGGCCTGCGCAACGACATCGAAATCTACCGCTGCCGCGATTTGATCGACAAGACGCCGCACTACCAGGCTTATCTGGCCAAAGCGAACGCTATCAAGGGCCGCTACGCCGACCTGCTACTGGCCGGAACCTACCGCGACACGGAGGGATTCGCCCTGTCGAACCCCGGCATCGAGGCCCGCGCCTACGTCAACGGTGACGGCATGGCCATCGTGGCCACGCGGACACAGCAGGGCGAAGCCGCAAAGGGCGCGATCGAGGTTCCGGGCTACCGGTTCGTGGAGTCTTCGACGCTGGGCGACGCCCGGGTGTCGGCCGACGGCCGCGAGGTAACGCTGGGGCAGTATGACCTTGCCGTATTGGTTTACGAAAAAACAAAATAACATGCGTGCGCTGCAAACAGGCGCACCGATCGGAAATTCCGGCGCCCGGGCGTCGGAATTTCCCGTCCTGCGCATCACCAACCGCCATGTTTCGGCCCAGATCTGCCTGCCCGACACCGAATGCGGCTACTACCGGGGCACACGCTTCGACTGGAGCGGCATCGTGCGCGACCTGCGCAGCCGGGGACACCGCTACGTCTCCGAATGGCAGTCCCGGCACGATCCCCTGCGGCACGACGGACTCACGGGCCCGGCCGACGAGTTCACCCAGATCGGCTACGAGCAGGCGCGCCCCGGAGAGGAGTTCCTCAAAATCGGGGTCGGCACGCTCCGCAAGCCCTACGACCAGCCCTACGACCGGTTCCGGCTCTACGAAATCGTCGATCCCGGCATCCGCGACCTGATCGCGGGCCGCGACCGCGTCGAGTTCCGCCACCGGATGCTTAACGACTACTATGGCTACGACTACCGCAAAACCCTGGTACTGACCGACGCCCCGGGCCTGCGGCTCGAATACACGCTCAAGAACCTCGGTCCCGCACCGCTCACGGGTTACGTCTACAACCATAATTTCTTCACGCTCGACCGCATGGCCACGGGTCCCGACACGTCGATCCACTTCCCGTTCGAGCCCGAAGGCACGTGGCGCGAGGCGTACGACAGCGTGGCGCTGACGCCCGACGGAGTCGTCTTCAGGCGCAACCTGCGTACGGGCGAGTCGGTCTTCATGGGTGACCTCCACAGCCAGGACCCCGCGACCCGGGAGTATGGATTCAGCCTCCGCAACCTCGCGACGGGAGCAGGCATCCAGGCCTCGGGCAGCGGGCAACTGTCGCACATGGTCCTCTGGGCCTGCCCGACAGTTGCGTGCCTCGAACCCTACACCCCGTTCCGGGTCTTTCCCGGCGAGACGGGCGTGTGGCACATCGACTACGAACTGCTGGGATAAGAAAACCCCGGTCTTCCGACCGGGGTTTTCTTATCGTT
The DNA here is from genome assembly GCF_015553985.1 of Alistipes sp. D31t1_170403_E11. Lineage (NCBI taxonomy): Bacteria > Pseudomonadati > Bacteroidota > Bacteroidia > Bacteroidales > Rikenellaceae > Alistipes > Alistipes sp. D31t1_170403_E11. Next base: position 97,954 of record NZ_JADNHQ010000007.1, read on the forward strand.
TCGCCACTGTACAGGCGTCCACCAGGTAGACGATCGAGACATAAGGCACGCCGGCATGGGCCGTGAGCCCGATTTCACACGTGCGGCTGTTTGAATACCCGACACGGACGCCTGCGCGTTCGACGACGGGCCGCAGTTTGCGCAGAGCATAGGCGTTCACCTCGGGGTGCGTGAATCCGCGGTCGCCGGCAAATCCGCAACACCCCACCTCCTCGGGAATAACCACCTCGCGGGCGCACAACTGCGCCAACGAGACGATCACCCCGGCCAGCCCCATGCGCCGCATCGAGCAGGTAACGTGTACGGCGACAGGCCCGGGCTGGGGCCGGAACTCCAGCCGCTCCCGCAGAAAAGTCCAGATAAACTCCGCCGGCTCGTACAATTTCATGCGCCCGATCTTCTCGCGCATGCGGTGCAGACAGGGGCTCTGGTCGCACAATACGGGCCAGCGGCCTCCTTCGCTCGCACGCCACAGCGCCTCCTCCAACTCCGCCGTCTTGCGGTCGGCAATGTCGGCCATGCCTTTGCTCTCCCAGATCGTTCCGCAGCAAAGACGCTCCATATTTTCCGGGAAAATCACCTCATAGCCCGCTTTCCGGAGCAGGGCGGCCATTTTTTCAGCCAGCGGCTCCGCAACCGGCGTCTCGCGGGGCAGGCCCATCGTCTGGTTAATGCAACTCGGGAAATAGACGACCTTATCGGACTCCTGCACCGGAGCGGTTTTCAACACACCGGTAATGCGGTACGCCCGCGGCATCGAGGCGAGCCATCGGGGTATCCCCAGCGCATGCAACCCCTTCGCCACGGCCGTCATCGCCGGCGTTCCGAGCACCCGGTGCGTCGCATCGGCCATCGTCAGCACAGGGCGCAGGGTGTCTTTCAATCCCGCGAAATGGCGGGCTGCAAATTCCCCTGCGGCATGGCCGGCACTGCCGGGCGGCATCCGGAGCGCGCGCAGCGCATGTGTCAGTTCCCCTGTATTGATCCCCACCGGACAACTCGTCGAGCAAAGCCCGTCCCCGGCACAGGTCTGCTCGCCGGGGTAACGGTAGCCGCGTTCGAGTTCCTTCAGCCGGCGCGGGTTCTCGCCGGAGGCTTTCAGCCGGGCGATCTCCCGGCGCACGACAATGCGCTGGCGCGACGAGAGCGTCAGCCCGCACGTCAGGCAGTTTACTTCGCAGAAACCGCACTCGATACAGCGGTCGACCAGCGGATCGGTCAGCGGCAGGGGTTTGAAGTGGGAGAGGTGGCAACGGGGATCGTCGTTGAAAATCACCCCGGGGTTCAGCACTCCCGCCGGGTCGAACAGTTCCTTGACAGCCCGCATCACAGCAAACGCATCGTCACCCCACTCCCGGCGCACGAAAGGCGCCATGTTGCGGCCCGTGCCGTGCTCGGCCTTGAGCGAGCCGTCGTATTTGCCGACGACCAGTTCCACCACGTCGTCCATCAGCGCTTCGTAGCGCGCCGCCTCGGCCGGATCCGAAAACGACTGGTTGATAATGAAATGGTAGTTGCCTTCGAGCGCATGCCCGTAGATACAGGCGTCGTCGTAACCGTGGCGGGCGATCAGCGCCTGCAGTTCGGCGGTGGCCCGGGGCAGGTCTTCGATGTGGAACGCCACATCCTCGATCAGGCAGGTAGTCCCGGGGCGGCGGCCGCCGCCCACCGCGGGAAAAATACCCGACCGAACGGCCCAGTACTTCGCCTGCTCGGCGGGATCGCCGGTAAACCGCGCGGGAACATAAAGTGCAAACCGCCCCAGCAACGCTTCGATCCGGGCCACGTTGGCGGCCAGCTCATCCGCCGTGTGCGCCTTGGTCTCGGTCAGCACGGCCGTAAGACCCTCCCCCGTCGTGTCGCCGACCGAAGCCAGCGATTTGCGGTCGAGCATCTCGGCGCTATGCACGATCCGCTCCCCGGCGGCGTCCTGCAATTTGTTCATCTCCACGACGGCGCGGCTCGCCTCGCCGATGTCGCTGAAATAGACCATTGCGCTGGCCTTGTGTTCGTATTCGCGCTCGGTGCGCATCGTGACCCCGGCCAGAAACGCCAGCGTTCCCTCGGAGCCGACCAGAAGATGGGCGATGATGTCGAACGGATCGTCGAAACGCACCAGCGGCAGCAGGTTGAGCCCCATGACGTTCTTGATCGAATATTTATGCAGGATGCGCTCCGTCAGGGACTTGTTGCCGCGAACCCGGCCGCGCAGCGCTTCGACGGCGCGGAGGAATCCGCCGTGGCTCTGCGAAAAGGCCCGGCGGCTCGCATCGTCGCCCGTGTCGAGCAGCGTGCCGTCGGCCAGCACCAGACGCGCCGAGAGCAGCACCCTGTCGCTGTTGGCATGGGTTCCGCAGTTCATACCCGAGGCGTTGTTCATCACGATACCGCCCACCATCGCGCTTTTGATCGAAGCGGGGTCGGGCGAAAAGCGATACCCGTAGGGTTTGAGCACCTCGTTGACCCGTGCACCCACGACGCCGGGCTGGAGCCGCACGGCACGGCCGCCGTCGAGGACCTCGCAACCCTCCCAGTGTTTACCCGCCACAACGAGCACCGAATCGCTGACGGCCTGCCCCGAAAGGCTCGTTCCCGCGGCGCGGAACGTCAGCGGCACGCCCGACTCACCCGCCGCCTGCATAAGGCGGACGACCTCCCGCTCGTCGGCAACGCGCACGACGATCTGCGGGACAAGACGGTAAAACCCGGCGTCGGTTCCCCACGCCAGGCGGCGCAGGTAGTCCGTATAAACCCGCTCACGGGGTATGAAAGCGCGCACGGCGCGCAGGAATCTGCGATGTTTGTCGGTCATATGTTTTTGCATTCAAAAACAGGAGAGGCTACGCCTCTCCTGACAAATATACGAAATCGGTCGGTTCGACGCAAACTTTACCGGTCGGCATCGAGTTGTGCCAGCAGCCCGTAGAACGCCGCATGCCCGATATGCGCCGCAGGAGCAATCGTCCGAAGGCTCCCGACTCCCTGCAACCCCTCGCGGAGCGCAGGTTCCAGCAGGGCGAACGAACGCGAAATCTGGCCGCCCATCAACAGGCATTCGATCTTCTGTTCTTCGAGCAGGCCGCGGATGCCTCCGGCGAGGATACGGCCCGCTTCGGCGAAGGTCGCTTTCGCCGCAGGGTCCCCTTCGGAGGCCATGCGGCCCAGGTCGGCCACCGTCAGCGCCGGGTCCGCAGAACCTGCGAGTTCGGCGTAGATGCGCAGGAAACCCCGCTTCGAGACATAGTCTTCGAGGATGCCGTCGCGGTAGGGACAGTTGTAAATCGCCAGCCGCGGCGACCCCGTGGGTGAATACTGCACTTCGCGCCCGAGGCAGCAGGCAAAGCCGAGTCCGGTCCCGAGCGTCACGAGCGCGGCGTTTGCCGCATCCCGGGCACTGCCCCAGGTCATCTCGCCCAGCATCGCCGCATTGACATCGTGCATAAAGCGGACCGGCATGCCGGGTCCCGTCTCCGGAAGCCCGTGCAGCAAATCGGCAAGCGAAAGCCCGTAAATACTCCGAAACTTATGCTCCATGCGGGGGATGCCGTTGGCATAGTCGAACGGCCCGGGAAAGGCGATGCCGATGCCCGCCAGCACGAGCCCGTTGCGCGCGGCGAAGGCGGCTCCCCGGGCCACCGAAGCGGCCAGAGCTCCCGTAATCGCTTCGCGCGTGCCGTCCGAAGGCATCGGGCAGGAGAACTCCGACCCGGGGATCAGTCCCCCGGCGGAATCCGCTGCGACAGCTTTGAGGAACGTTCCCCCGACATCGAACAGCAGCCGGCAGCTATTCGTTTTCAAATCCATCCTTAAGCATCGTCTTGTGGACACAGATCGGCTCCGTGCGCAGGTTCTCGATCACGTAACGCCCCATGTCCGCGGGAACCACGACCATATCCATATACTCGGCGTCGAAGAAGCGTTCGGGCTCATCGACGGAGCGGATGCGCACGCGCTCGCCGTCGACCAGCACCAACACGTGGAACTTGCCGTTGGTATTGTCCTCAATCGACTTCTCGAACTCCAGGCGGCGCAGTGAGAAGTAGAGCATATCGCACTCGCCCACGATCTTCTCGGCCCAGCCTTCGCCCTGGCGCACGACGCGGGGCTGCTGAACGATATTGCCCCGCAGCCAGCTCGTACGGCAGTCGTAGTTGAGCGTGCGCTCGCCGTGCCACGTGTGGATGGGACGGGGTTTGCCGTCGAGGTCGGCGCGCAGGTAGTCGTAGAGTTTGTAGGTGTACGACCCGATCGTGAGGCTGCCGATCTCCAGGATCACCTGGTTGCGGCCCGAAGAGTGGATCGTACCGGCGGGAAGCATCACCTGGAGGCCGGGTTTCGACTCCTCGTAGTGGACGTATTTCAGGTAGTCGACAGGCTTATGCTCCGTATCGGCCAGCTTGATGTCCCGGATAAACTGGTCCGTATCGGCATCGTCGCGGAACCCGACGAAGGTCTTGGCGTCGTGAGCCGCCACAATGACGTAGTAGCTCTCATCCTGACGCCCCAGCTCTCCGAAATTCTCTTCGTTGTACTTGGCTCCCGAATGCACCTGGATCGACATGTTGCCGTTGCTGTGGTAGGTGTCGTCGTAGTTGAAACGGACAGGGAAGTAACCGCCGAACTTCTCGACGCACTTGTCGCCCATGATGGCATGGCCCTCCTTCTGTACGAACGAGAAGTAGGGGAAGTCGATCTTTTCGCCGCCCACCTCCACGACGATCGACACCTCCATCGGAATCAGGTCGAATACCCAGGCGCAGTTGCGCATCGAGTCGGGCAGGTTGCGGAGCTTCTTGACGTAGGTTCCGCCCCAGACGCCTTCCAGGTAGACCGGCTTGCACCGGAACGGATAGGACGCCAGCGACCTGAATATCTCGGTCAGCGCAGCCATCGGGATCATCTGGATGTTTTCGGGCTTGTCCGACGCCATGTAGTAATCAATCAGCGCGCCGCGCAGCAACTCGCCGCGGTGGTGAACGCCGATTTCGAAGTCGGCATAGTAGCAGCGGCGGATCACCTGATTGGCCGGGCGTGCGACCTTGTCGCCCATATTGGCATACTGTCCGCGGCGGATACGCAGGATCGACTCCTTGGGGGTTACGTCGAAGTAGCACTTCACATCGTACAGGCCGAGCAGTTCCTTGGTCAGGCATCCGTTTCCGAAGACGATCAGCACGCGGCCTTTCGCCGCGGGCGCTTTCAGCTCCTCGAGCCGGGACTTGAACGCGGCAAACTTCCGGGTATCGAAGAAATCTTCGAAACTGCGCTTAATCAGCCGGCCGAACAGCAGCGAAGGGTCTTTGCGGGTGTCCCACTCCAGATTGGGATTGATCATATCGGCAATTTCCTGCTCCGATTTGAGCACCTCGGCAAACGGGAAAGCCTCGACTTCGACGCCTTTTCCGATGAGTTGCTGCGAAAGCAGGTTGACCATGCGCGTCCAGTCGGCGGTAGCATAGCCGTCGAATGCCACGACGACATTCTTTCCGGGTGCGGCGCCGAGCCGCCCCATGACATCGGCAGCCAATGCCGAAGCGGCTTTCGGGGTTCCCGCGACGACCGCCTCGACGGCTTTTTTCGGAAGTTGCGGACGGTTGACGGCACGCGGGTCGTCATACGGGAAGGGGTTGTACATGAAACTCATGACAAATACATTTTTATAGGGTTAATTAGCTTATTTCGTGATATTCGAAGTCCATGATCTCGGACAACATGCCCAGTTCGCGCAGGTAGTCGCCGTCGACGATGGCGAAGTGCTGCGTGGTCCCGATCTTCAGTATCTCCTCGAAGAGCCGCTCGACGGGAACCACCGGACGGAAGATGCTGTGCGAATAGGTAGCCAGGATATGGTCGCCTTCGAGCGAATCGACCAGCGTGGCGACCAGTTTATAGCGGCCGTCGCACTCGACCAACTGGGCCATGGTCTTGCGGCCCGGAGAGATGCGGTACCAGGCGAACGGCGCCCCGGCATACTTGTACGAAGTCTTGGCGAAACGTACGTCGCGGGCGATGACGACGTTTTGCTGCCAGGCGGGGTCGTTGTGGTCGTTGGGACCTGCATGGCCGCCCGCGAAAGTGCCGTAGTCGGACTCGATATGGAAAGGTTCGAGGAAGTTGACGTTCTTACCCGAAATCAGTTTCAGCAGGTAGGTGACGAGGCCCGCGCCGATGTCGGCTTCGGGAACCAGCACCGAGCAGTTGTCGTTGAACCACGGGTGGTAGAATCCGGCGCGCAGGCCTACCAGTTCGAACATGGCCCGGTCGATGTCGTTGAATACCATCACGTCGATGTCCGAAGATTGGGCCATCTTCTGGAGGCCGATCGAAGCGCGTACCGAGGCTTCGAACTTGTCGCGCGCCACGTCGTCCATCATCTTGTAGCGGGAAGTCAGTTCGTCGCAGTAGGCCTTCAGCTCCTTGTCGCTCACCGCGTCGATCACATCGCCGTAGACCGAATAGGGCAGGAAACGGATTTCGGGGCCCAGTTTGGTGAACAGGTCGTAGGGGTCGATGTAGGTGGACCACATGGCCTCGTTGTAGTTGGCCAAAAGGCCCACGTTCGACTGGCGGAGGATGGCGCGGGCACGGGCCGCCGAAGCGAAGAGGCGAACCTGTTCGGTGACCTCCTCACGCGAACCCATCACGACCTTCACGTGTTTGCGCCCGGTACGGGGAACCGACCCCGAGGCTTCGAGCGAACCGACGAGCGTGCCGGCGCAGAGGTAGTCGATAAAGTCATCTTCGTCGAGCGTATCCTTGAACGAAACGTGGTCTTTGGCGACGTTGACAAAGAGGATCGGCACATCGGGCATGTCCCGCAGGAAACGAATCCACGCAAAATCCTCGGACCAGGAGAGGAACTCGGCGATCACGAAATCGACCTTCTCCATGTAAAAATGGTCCATGGCGTCCATGGCCTCCTGCTTGTCGTAGACGATTCCGGGGAATACGACATCGAGGAAATCCATCGTCCCGAGTATTTTTTTCACATCGGCATCCTTGCGCTCGGCGTAAGTGCCTCGTTTCAATCCTTCGCCCAGCATCTTGAAGCGCGGCGACGCGATCAGCAGCAAACCTGCCTTCGCTTTTCTGGTTTTCAGGTTACTATTCATGTCTGATTTTGTTATAGTCCTTCATGTAGAAATATTTGGCGCCCAGCAGCATGATCACGCCGCACACGAGCCACACGACAGCCAGCATCGAGATGCCGAACGACAGTCCGGCGGCCTGCTTCACCATACCCAGCACCAGGGGAGCGAGCGCTCCGATGGCGAAGCCGGTCATGATCATCACGCCCGAAGCTGAAGAGTGGTAACGGGGCGGAATAACGTCGTAGAGTACCGTGTAGGTGTTGGCGTCGAAGAATGCGCGGGCGAACCCGAAGCCGGCGAACCCGATATAGATCATCCACAGCGCGGCGGAATTGCCCATCAGGACGATGAACGGCACGGCGGCCAGCAAGCCGAAGCCCTGCATGGCCATGCGCCACGCGGGATGCAGGCTGCCCAGTTTGTCCGAGAGGCGTCCGGCCAGCAGCACGCCGATAAAGGCGAACAGGTGGGTGTAGAACATCGAGTGGAATCCGGCGCCTGCGAGGTCCATGCCGAAGTTTTCGTAGAGGTAGGTCGGCATCCACGTGAGGTAGCCCGTCAGCACGAAGATCAGTCCCGCGAAACAGACCGTGAGGATCAGGGCCGTCGGCGTGGTGAAGACCATGCGGAACCCCTCCATGATGCGCGGTTTGGGCTCGGCGGCCTCCGCGGCTGCGACGGCGGCCGGCTCCTTCTTGTCCTTCAGGCGCACGGCCATGACGATGCCGTGCACGACGCCGATGGCGCCGAAGATGTAGAAGGCGCTGCGCCAGCCCCACAACTGTCCGATATATCCCGCGGCGTAACCGCTGATGATGATGCCGATGTAGTAGGCCGTCTGGTGGACCGACATGGCGAAAGCCCGCGTCTTATCGTGGTACTGGGCTAGGAGCGAATAGTTGGCCGGGCCGAAGAACGCCTCGCCGCCGCCCGTGGCGACGCTGCGCATCAGCACGAGCATCACGAAACCGTTGCAGAGCCCCGTGAACATCGTGGCCACGCTCCAGAACAGGATACTCCCCGTAACGATCCATTTGCGGCTGAAACGGTCGCCGACCAGTCCGCCGATGGGAACCAGCAGGGCATAGAAAAGGTTGAAAACCGTAGCGATGGAGCCGATGGCCACGTCGCTCAGGCCCAGGTCCTCGCGGATGAGCGGAAGCACCACGTTGAAGACCTGCCTGTCAGCCTGGTTCAGCAGGTAGGCGACCCACAGCAGGGCCAGCACCTCCCACTTGTATTTCGGGTTCTTCTTCCCGACGGTTGCAGTTGTCATTGGTTAGGGGTTAGGTTAATACAACATGTCATTGGTCGTTCCGGCGGCCTGTTTCCCGACAGCCGGAGTACGGAACGGAACGGCGCTGCGCTCCATAACGAGCATCGGGCTGTCCCAGACGGGGAGTCCCGTCAGTTTCAGTTGTCCGCCGATACTGTGGCCGTGCGGCAGCGAAAGCGCATAGATGCGGCCCGTAATCGGCTCGACGAGCACCGGATCGGAGAGCGAGAGTCCCTTGACGGCCAGTTCGACCTCGTCCCACGCCAGTTCGTCGGCCGGAATACGGTCGGAATACCAGTACATGGCCCCGACGAGTTTCCCCTCGGCCCCGGCAATCCCCACGACAGCGATCTCCCGCGACGTATTGGCCCGGTATTCCAGCCGCCCGGCCGGCTTCATGCCGCGGTGCAGCAGGTTGACCATGTGCTGTACGCCATGGTAGGAAGGACGTTTGTAAACCACCTCTTTGAGCAGATTCGTGCGCAGCAGTCCGAACGATTGCTGCATGTTGGGATATTGCAGGTCGACGAGGGTGAAAATCGACGAACGGAGGCCCAGCGCAAAGTCGTTGGCCATGCGGCGCATGTCCCATTTGGCCTGGCTGTATTCGCTCCACTCGTGGTAGCGCAGCGCATGGCCCCATTCGAGCACCGAAGGACAGCCGCTCTCGCCCTGGAACAGGCGGATGCGCGGATCGTACGAAGCGACGAGTCCGGCCAGCGCCTCGATGCCGGGCGTAGCGTCGTCGGGATTTTCATAATAGGGGTGGAAACTGACGTAGTCGATCAGTCCCAGCTTGCCCCGCTCGCGGAGCATATCCAGTACGCGCCTTGTGAAGTCAATCGGCATGCGCGAAAGCCCGAATCCGATGATCACCGCTTCGGGGTCGACCTTGCGCACGGCTTCGGCAGTCCGGACCAGCAGTTCGGCATAAGCGTCGGGATGCTTGGCGTTGCTGCCCAGGTTGGGCTCGTTCCACACTTCCCACTCGGCCACGCGCCCTTTGTAGCGGCGGACGACGGCCGTAACATACTTTTCCCACGCACGCATGGTCTCCTCGTCGGTGAAAATCCGCGAGCCGAGGCCCTTGGCGGCTCCGTAGAGGGGATTGCCGTAGGAAAGGCACATCCACGGCTTCACGCCCTGTTCGACGAGGCCGTCGACGGCCTCGTCGAGCCAGGCGAATTCGTATTTGCCCTTCTGTTTTTCGCAACGCGCCCAACCGCTCTGGAGGCGCGCAGCCCCCACGCCCAGCTCGCCCACATAGGGCTTGTAGGCTGCAAATTCGGCATACTCCCGGTCGAGGGTTTCACACCCTACCGACCAAGCCGGGTTGGCAAGTTCACGCGAAGCAGCGGTCGTTACCGATCCGATCTGTTCGAGCCGGGGCGAGACCATCTGCATTTTTTTCCAGGTCAGCGACCAGTGTTGTGCGGGTGCAGACGATGCAAACAAAAGGCCCAATAAGCTGAGAAAGACTGTTTTTTTCATTTTTAAAAAGCGGTTAGCAGTTTTTTTCATATCTTTGTAATTCCACAACATAAAAGGTGTGGGGTGTGGTGCTTATTTCTGATTGGTGTTGTGTAGTGTGGTGCAAATATAAGCAAAAAAACAAACAAACCAATATTTATTTCATTTTTTTAAGCGACAGACATGCCTGAAAAAATTAAAATCGATCCGGATAGTCAGATTCCGGTTTATAAACAGATCGTCGAACAGGTAGAACAACTGGTACGAAACGGCGACTATCCCGAGGGGCATTTGCTGCCTTCGATGAACGAATTGTCGGCGCTGCTCGACATCTCGAAGGAAACCGTAAAGAAAGCCTATTCCATCCTCCGGAACAAAGGATATATCGACGCCAGGCAAGGCAAAGGTTTCTACGTGGCGGCCACGGGCGCGGCGGACAAACTCCACATACTCGTGCTGTTCGACAAACTGAGCAACTACAAGCAGGTCCTTTTCAACTCGTTCGCCGAGGAGATCGGCGACGCGGCCGAAATCACCATACGCCTCCATAACCAGAACGTCGAACTGCTCGAATACTACATCGACGAAAACCTCGACCTGTTCGACTACTACGTCATCACGCCCCATTTCCCGCTCGACGCCGCGTCGCAGAAGCGCGTCATGAAGATACTCGCGCGCATTCCCAACCGCAAACTGATTATGGTCGACCACTGGATGGAAGCCCACCCGGGCAACTACGGCGCCGTCTACCAGGATTTTGCCAACGACGCCTACGAAGGGCTGGGATACGGGCTCAAGAAACTCAAGACCTACTCGAAACTCAACGTCGTGACGCTTCCGTCGAGCCTCTATTATACGTCGGTAAGCAAGGCCGTCGAGCAGTTCTGCCGCGACAACGACATCGCCGTGGAATTCCACACGAAGATCACCCCGGAGATCATCCGCGAGAAGGAGGTCTATCTGATCCTCAACAGCCAGTACGACCTCGGGCTGATCGAACTGGTACGCCGCGCCCGCGAACTCAACTACCGCGTGGGCCGCGACATCAGCATCATCTCCTACAACGAATCGCCGATCAACGAGATCATCCTCAACGGCCTGACGACCATCTCGACCGATTTCCGGCAGATGGGCGTACTGGTGGCCCGGATGATCCTCGACAAGACACCCGCCAAGATCAAGTGCGACTTCCAGATGATTCGCCGCAACACCTTTTAGGCACGACCGGCAAATGGAAAGCGGGAGATCCGGTGAGGATTTCCCGCTTTTTAAATACCCGGCATCCCCGAAGAGCGGCAAACAGGCGCAGCAGTCCGGGATTTTTTTATTATCTTCGCCGGAAATCCATACCCGACGACAATGAAGAACCGACTTCCCGACCTCAACGTCCCGGCCCGCGAACGCATCGGCTGGGTGGACCTGCTGCGCGTGATCGCCTGCTTTCTGGTGGTCTTTTCCCACAGTTGCGACGCCTTCGTCGCCGTATTCGACAGCGACCGCGCGACCTTCCTGCAAGGAGCACTGGCCGGCAGCCTCGTCCGAGCCTGCGTACCGCTCTTCGTGATGATGTCGGGCGTGCTGCTGCTGCCCGTGCGGACCGACGCCGGGAGTTTCTACCGCCGACGCATCGGCCGTATCCTCGTGGCGCTGGTCTTCTGGTCGCTGGCGCTGCCCGTTCTCTATTTCCTCTACATGCGCTACGTCGGCTCGGCCAGTCCGGCGATCGACCCCGCGCTGTTCACCGGTGAAGCCACGCTCCGCAAGATGTGGACCTTCGTCTTCAATTTCACCTACGACACTACGCCGCTTTGGTATCTCTACATGCTCCTCGGCCTCTATTTCATCCTGCCCATCATGAGCGCATGGCTCGAACGGGCCTCGCAGCGCGATCTGCGGATCGTGCTGGGCATCTGGGGCCTGACGCTGCTGCTGCCCTACCTGAAAATGCTGGCTCCGGCGCTGGGCTATGCCGGCAATTACGGCAACATGGGCCTTTACGGCGTCTGCGACTGGAACGAATTCGGCACGTTCTACTACGTCTCGGGTTTCGCGGGCTACCTCGTGCTGGCCTTCTACCTCGTGAAATTCCCGCCCGCGTGGAGCTGGCGCAAGACGCTGGGTATCTGCATCCCGGCGTTCCTCATCGGCTACCTGATCACGGGACTGGGCTATGTGATGATGCAGAAAGAGTTCCCGGGCAACTACGCCTACCTCGAAATCGTGTGGTATTTCGCCGGCATCAACGTCTTCCTGATGACCGCCCCGGTCTTTATCCTCGTGCAGAAAGCCGCTGCGAAACCCCGCGCATGGCTCTCGCGGCTGGCCGGCGCAACGTTCGGCATCTACCTCTGCCACTTCATCTTCGTGCAGGCCGGTTACGACCTCGTGCAGCAGATTCCGGGTCTTCCCGCACTGGTGCGCATCCCGCTGATCGCCTGCGGGGCCTTCGCCGTAAGCTGGCTCGTGGTATGGCTCATGCAGCGCTGGCGCCTGACGCGAAAATTCGTGGAGTAACCCACTGAACGGCGTAGATCCCGTCCGAATCCCGAACCCATTTTTTCAGTAAACCTATCCGATTTTCCGGGGCGTATCCATTCGTTACGCCCCGGAATCGGCATACGCTATTTCCGGATGACACACGTCGCCGCGCCGATCCGGAAGAAACGGCCTGTTCGTGATGAAAAACCGCCGGTTCATTGAAAACCGAAACCGAAACGCTGTTTTTCGGGGAAGAGTTGATACCTTTGACCGATTTTTTTACCCAATGTATAACCTCCCCGCCGGGTGTATCCGGTTTATAAAAGTTCCGGCAAACAAACCGCGGCGGGTTCACCCCTGAAAATTTTAAATATGACATTTTTGACCTCCCGTCTGCATCGCATCCTGTGCCTGGCAATCGTAACGAGCACCGGGCTCATCTCGTGCGAAAAAGTAGCACAACTGAGCGACTCGGCCCGGGTGGAGGAGATCTCCATCCTCACGGCCGATCCCGACCGCGTAATTTTCGACCAGCCCGTCATCAAGGGCGAAGTCATCGAACTGCCGATTATTTACGGCAAATACCTCTTCCCGATCACCATCTCGCTGGATATCAAGACCGAATCGGGATGTAAGCAGATACTCGGATTCGACGGGGGGGGGGAACGAATTCACCTTCGACAACCAGAACCACGTCCGTGAGCTCTACACGGTAGCTTCCAGCGGCGCCACTACGCGCTGGAAACTGCAGATCGTCGACGCCCAGTCGAACGAGTCGGCCGAGATCGCACGGGTCGGCGTCACGGCCGGAGAGGGATCGGAGATGCTGGCCGCACCGTATGCCCGCATCGACAAGGTTAACTCCGAGATCGTCTTCCAGGCACTGGGCTCCGCCGCTTATCCGCTGTCGTTCGTACCGGAATTTACCTTATCCGACGGAGCCGACTGGGCCGACGGAGCGGAAATCCCTGCGGAGACACTCACCTTCGAGGAGAAGACGAGCACGATGAAATACACGGTCGAAGCCGCCAGCGGCCTCACGAAAACCTGGACCTTCCGTTCGGAAATCGTGGCCCAGACCGACAACGGGAGCACGGCTTCGCTGACCGAGGACCAGGTGGAACGCCTGATGCCCGAGACCTCGAAAATCAAGTTCCAGGCGGGAACGGCCCAGCTCACAGGAGCCACCACGGAATTCAACGTGTCGAAAATCGGAGGACGCATCAACCTGATGATCCGTCCGGTGGCCCGTGCGATGGAATTCCCCGTCAAGGCTACGGTCGAAGTGCCCGTCCATGCCAACTCAGCGCTCTTCGGGGCTCCCGCCGACAACAGCTACACCTTCGAGTCTTACACCGACACCAAGCAGTTCTGGATCGTGGACAAAATATCGGGACTGGCCAAAAGCTGGACGATCGCCCTCGCTCCGGAGCTGAACACCGACATTCTCGGCCTCACCATCTCGGCCTACACCAGCACCCCGGGCAACGAGGTCATCGGCGTGGATACCGACCAGGTGGAGATCGACCACGAGAACAGCCGCATCACCGTCCCGGTCGGAAGGATCGACGGCGCGGCCATCGACCCGAAAGAGAAGATCAACCTGAAACTCACCTTCGCGCTGGAACTTCCCGAAGGATCGACCAGCACCGTGAAATCGTCGAACCACACCTACGTCACGAATACGGCGACGATCACGGTCAAGACCAGTAACGGCCAGCAAAGCCGCAATTGGACGCTCTACCTCAAGGATAAGAACGCCGCAGCATCTTCGGACACCGGCATATCGAACTTTTCGTATGCGTATACCTCGAAAGACAACCGGATGAAGTTGTACTCGACATCGGTCGTCGCGGACAACAACAGCCATCGTATCACGCTGAAGATCACGGCCGGGCCCAAAGCCTTCCCGCTCACGCTGACCAACAAGATCATGAAGCTGAGCAGTTCCGGGGCAACGGTCGTCGAACAGCAGATCGCCGACTACGACACGCCGCTCACGTTCGAGTCGCTGACCTCGACCAAGACCTTCACGGTGCGCGCCGAAGACGGGACCGAACAGCAGTGGACCATCGACCTCGAGTCGCAGGCAACGGGCCATAAGGCCGAAATCACCAGCTTCCTGGTCGGCAAAATCACAGGCGGCTCGCTCACGGCGGTGAAAATCGAACCGGAGACCAGCCGTATCCGGATGGAGATCGAAGGAGTTCCGCCGTTCTATGCGACTGTCTCCATCGAAACCTCGGAGAGCGCCACCGTCACCGGACTGGAAAACGGCATCCTGGCAATCAACAACTACAACCACGAGATTCCGCTGACCGTCACGTCGCAGGACGAGGAGGTGACGAAAACCTGGACGGTCTACGTCGACAAACCCGTGGAGGTCCAGATCGACAACAGCGATTTCGAACTCTGGGGCGAGTTCAAGAACATCAACAGCGGGACCTACACCATCGACCCGACGCCCGGCGCCGGTTACGGATGGGGTACGGCCAACCTGACTCTGTTCAACATCGGCGTAACGGGAACCATGCCCGTCGAACGTGCCGACGGAACGCTGGCGGCCGAAATGACGACCTCGAACCAGAACACCATGCTCTACGGCTACGTCGTGGCGTCCGGAACGCTCTACACGGGTCTGTTCAACTTCAACCTCAGCTACATCACCCAGCCGCGTAAGATGACCAAGTTCGGCATCCCCTACACGGCACGGCCCACCTCGTTCTCGATGGAGGTGAAGTATGTTCCGGGCCCCCAGATGAAAGAGGCCACGAAAGAAAACAATAAATATGTGATCCACGACATCGCCGGCGTGGACAAGGGCCATATCTGGGTGGAGTTGCTGCGCTGGAGCGGCAACGGAGCCATCGACTACGACGGAAATTCCGAGGGGTCGGAGGACATCACCGTCCTGGGACGCGCCGAACTGGTGATCGACGGCGCGAACAACCCCTACAAGGAGTGGTCGAAAATAACGCTTCCGATGGTATACGACCCGCAGTACGCCGACATTACGCCGACGCATATCGCTGTGGTGATGTCGTCGAGCAAGGACGGCGACAAATTCATCGGCGCATTCGACAGCAAACTATCGGTAGACCACTTCGTGATTAATTACTAAAATACAGCCAGCAAGTTATGAGACTCAAACATATCGCAATACTCTCCTGCACGTTCGCCCTGCTCTCGGGCCCGGCCGCAAAAGCGGAAAACCCGTCGGCAAAAACGGCGAAAACGAGCACCCGGACCGAAGAACTGAAACCCGCGCGCCAGAAACTGATCTCGTCGGACCGCAATATTTTCCGCGCAGGCGTACTGATCGGGACCGACATCGGCGGCGCCATTCCCGTGCCGTTCAAGTATATCCCCAGCACGTTCAACCCCTACCCGCAGTTGAACCTCGACATGGGCGTCTTCGCCGAATTCCGCCTCCAAGACCGCTGGAGCCTCGGGGCCAACTTCATCTACAAGACCGTGGGAATGAAGGCCGACGCCCGCGTCTCGAACCAGAAATACGAAGACCAGGAGGCCGGACTGCTCCAATATTACACGGGTACGGCCAAAATGGACATGTCGTTCACGATGTTCGAAGTACCGTTCTACGCCAAATACACCTTCAACAACCACGTATCGCGCCTGCTTTTCGGGGGCTACTTCTCCTATAACCTGAAAGCGGAGTTCGAGACGCTGGCCACGAAGGGTTATTCGGGCGGCGAACCGGACAAGGTGGAGGTCATTATCGAAAAGGGCGGCGAACCGATCAACATGTCGTTCACCTCTTCGCTGCGCGACTTCGACGCCGGCGTAATGGTGGGTTACGAGCACACGCTCTACAACCGCCTGAATATCGGCATCCGCGTCAGCATGGGTTTCCTGGACATTTTCCAGAAAGACACCAAATATTTCGACTACAAGATGCTGCACATGCGCGGGTCGATCATCGTCGGCTACCGGCTTTTCCACTAGACGCAGCCCGCATCGGGCAGCAGGCTACCAGCACTCGATTTTATTTTTCAATTCAGGAATCCGGTCTTTTGTAAAGACCGGATTTTTGATGCCCTGCCGCTTCTGGGAAGTGTAGTCGGCCAGCAGCAGGAAAGCCTGACGGCCCAGCAGCACGATCGCCGCAAGGTTGCACAATGTCATCAGCGCCATCGTCACATCGGCCAGGCTCCACGCCAGGTCGAGCGTCGCCAAAGCCCCGAACAGCACCATCGCCCCCACCAACAGGCGGTAGAGCGTCAGCACCCACGGACGCGGAGTGATAAAACGAATGTTGGCTTCGCCGTAGTAGTAGTTGCCGATGATCGATGAAAAGGCGAACAGGAAGATCGCCACGGCGACAAATATGCCTCCCGCAGGGCCGATTTCGCTCACCAGAGCCGCCTGCGTCAACTGAATGCCGTTGAGCGAAGCATCGGGAATGCCGCCGAACAGAATGATGAAAGCCGTACAGGTGCAGATGACCAGCGTATCGGTAAAGACCCCGAGGGTCTGGATCAGGCCCTGCTTCACGGGATGCGAAACGTGGGCCGTTGCGGCGACGTTCGGGGCCGAGCCCATACCCGCCTCGTTGCTGAAAAGTCCCCGCTTGATGCCCTGCATCAGCGCAGCGCCGACCGCGCCGCCCAGCGCCGGGCCCCATCCGAAAGCGTCGGCGACGATCAGCTCCAGCACTTCGGGTAGCCGCCCGAGGTTGAACAGCACGACACCCAGCGCCAGCACGATGTAACCCAGCGCCATAACGGGGACGACCACGCTGCTGACACGCGCAATGCGGTGGATTCCTCCGAAGATAATCAGTAGCGTCAGCACCGCAAGCACGACGCCGACCCACACGTGGTCGATCCCGAAAGCCCCCTCCCACGCCGCACAGATCGTATTGCTTTGCACCGAGTTGAAAGCGAATCCGAACGTTACGGAGATCAGCACGGCAAACAACACACCCATCCACCGCCGCCCGAGGCCGCGCTCCATGTAGTAAGCCGGACCACCGACATAGGAATCGCGCCCGCGGCGTTTGTAAAGCTGCGCGAGGGTCGATTCGACGAAGGCGCTCGCGGCCCCCACGAGGGCGATCACCCACATCCAGAAGACCGCACCGGGACCTCCGACCACAATGGCCGTGGCCACGCCCGCGAGGTTCCCCGTACCGACGCGGCTGGCCAGCGACACGGCAAAGGCCTGGAACGACGAGACGTGCCGTTCGCCCTTCGGGCCGCTTCCGGCCGACTCGCCCAATACGCGCATCATTTCGCCCAGCAGGCGGAACTGTACGCCCCGCGTACGCAGGGTAAACCACACAGCACATCCCAGCAGCGCCGCAACCAGCACATAGGTCCACAGCACGTCGTTCACGCTGCCGATCCAATCGGAAAGTGTCTCCATCTGCATCTGTTTTGGAACAAAGATAGCAAAGTTGGTGCTACATTCGGTTCCCAACGCGGCAAACCGCCCTGCCGTAGCTGCGAAAACGCCGACTTCCCGATCGGTTCCGAAGCAACCGAATCAGGGACTCCGAACCCACAGACCGTTTTCCCGGCCCATGCGCGTAATCTCCTGATTCCATTATAGTTCAAACAACACCCCAAAAGTCGGATACGAGACTTTTGGGGTGTTCTTCGTCGGGACGGCCCGCGTTCCGGAGTGCCCGGGCCCCGGGCCGGACCGCTAAATATAGTCGATCCGGACCTCGTCGGGCAAGGCCAGAATCTTGTTTTGCAGGATCGCCTCGTCGCCCAGCAGGCAGAAAATCGACGCATAGTAAGCCTCTTCGAGGACGTTGGGCGGCTGCGTGTTGGTAAGGATGCTGTGGCAGAAGGACTGGAGCATTTCGAGCGAACCGTCGCTCCCGACTGCTTCCGGCATAATGGCAATGCCCGGATCGGCCGAAGCGGCCTCCGCCGACCAACTCGTGCCTGCAAAAACCGAGTTGCTGAAAATACCCTGCTCGATCTCCCCGACCAGTTGGCGGATGCCGCTCCTTTTACGGGGACTCTCGGCATAGAGGCGACCGTTGGCCAGGTCGACGGTTCCCTCCTTGCAGAGAATCTGCTCGCCCATGCCGAAATGCTTGTTGGCGATCACCGATTCGAAGGTCATGTTGACCCCGTTGGGGAATGTGTAGATGGTGCTGACGCTGTCGAACACCTCGCGGCCGTCCTTCCAGTAGACGATGTTACCCGTACCCATGACCTGGGTAGGGAGCATTCCCATGGCCCACGTTCCGTTCTGCAACTGGTGGCAGGCCAACTCGGTCATCAGCCCGCGGGAGTATTCGCGGTAGAGGCGCCAGTTGATGTGCCGTTCCAGTTCGGGCGAAGGAACCTTCCGCCGCCAGTCGTTGTTGCGATACCAGTAGTTGCGGACATTCACCACGGGACCGAGTTCGCCCTTGCGCACCGACTCCATGATCCTAATATACTTGGGATCGAACAACCGCTGCTGTCCCACGAAAAAGATCTTCCCCGACGCCCGGCCCTGCCGGTACATGTCGAGACACTCCTCCATGGTGTAGGCCATGGCCTTCTCGCAAAGCACGTGCTTTCCAGCCCCGAAGGCGTCGAGCGCCACCCGGTGATGCAGGTGCAGCGGCACGGCGATGATGACGGCATCGACCTCCGGATCCTCCAACAGGCGGCGGTGGTCGTCGTAGCGCTTCGCCCCGGGAGCGATCCCCGACGCCTGGTCGAGGTTGTGCGCATAGTTGTCGCAAAGGGCCGTGA
Organism: Alistipes sp. D31t1_170403_E11; assembly: GCF_015553985.1. Classification (NCBI taxonomy): domain Bacteria; kingdom Pseudomonadati; phylum Bacteroidota; class Bacteroidia; order Bacteroidales; family Rikenellaceae; genus Alistipes; species Alistipes sp. D31t1_170403_E11. Next base: position 116,994 of record NZ_JADNHQ010000007.1, read on the forward strand.
TCTCGGCATTGACGACCGACAGCAGGTTGCGCATGTGGTACTGCCCGCGTGAACCGGTTCCGATGATGCCGAAGCGCACACGGCCGCCCTTGATCTCGTCCTGCCCGGCCGCAGTACACCCCTTCAGCCAGGGAACGGCCGACAGCGCAATCCCGGCGGCGCCCAGCGTGCCGATTCGTTTCATAAATTCTCTTCTATCCATGATTCCGTATCTTGCTTTATTTCCGTGTAGCTATACCCTTCGAATTCCGCGACGATCCCCTGCCTCGCCCCACGGGGTGCGGCGTAAAGCGCCGTGGATACTATTTCGCAGACAAAGGCCGAGCGGCCCTCGACCGCAATGACGCCGCCTTCGGACACCATCCGGCGGTTCGTCGGGTCGACGATGTGCGCCTGCCCGTCGGGCCGCAGCCCCGAAAACGAGAGCGAAGCCTCCCTGAGGCGGAACGTTCCCCCGCCGGCCGTCGCCGCGACCTGCCAGCAATCCCCGAAAGGATGCGAACCGACGGCTGTCACGGAGCTGTCCCCGAAATTGACGAGGGCACTCCCGACGCCGGCGTCGGTCAGCAGTTTCTTCACCCGGTCGAGCGCATAACCTTTGCCAAAGCCGCCCGCGTCGAGCACGACGCCGTCTCCGGCCAACGTGACGCTCCGCGTAACGGGATCGAGCCGGTAGGCCGGAGTGTTTCCGCGCTCCGAAAGGGCTGCGATGTCGAAATAACCGCCCGTGCTCTTGCGGAACACCTCGCAGAGTTGCAGGATGACGAAGGTCTCCTCGTCGAGTGCAACCGCTTCCCGCCCCTGCGAAGCATTGATCTTCGCAAAAACGCTCCCGTCGTCGTGCCGGTTCAGCTTCGCGTCGAGCGTTTCCACGAGCCGCTCTATTTCCCCGGACAGCCGCCGGGCCTCGGGTTCGCCGACTCCCGCCAGCACCGCCTCCAGGACAGTATGCATCGCCTCAAACGTAGCATAAGCCACCGGGGCCTGCGGATTTTTGGCGCTGTAAACAAATTCCATGGTCTACTTCCTGCGCCAAAACAACCGCACGACCAGCCGGACCAGCCACACGAGCAGGTAGAACACTGCGGCGACGCACACGACATATCCGATCTGCGAGAACAGTTCGGACCAATGCGTGCCGTAGCGGACGATGGCGAAGACGTTGACCAGGCAGGCGGCCACGAAACAGCCGAGGATCAAGCCGAGTTCCAGCCGTTTCGCCCGCGCCGTTATTACGGTATCTTTCATTGATTGCATGATTTAAACCGAACGCCATCCGGCCGCCAAAGCAGCCGGATGGCGCAACCGGTTACAGTTTGTAGAACTCCTCCCAGCCGCGGCGGGGAACAGCGCCCCAGAGCAGTTGGTTGGCCAGCGGATTGTTGGTGATCTGCTTCGTTTCGCGGTCGAAGAGAATCTTTTCGCCGGTCCACTGGCTCACGACACCCAGGCAGAAGACCTGGCTCAGCGGCCCCGAAACCGAGAAAGGCGAGCGGGTATGCTCCTTGCCCATGACCGACAACAGGAAGTTGGCATAGTGGTTCGACGTGGTTTTGGGAACCTCGGGAAGCCTTCCGGCCATCTCCTTCGCCCGCTCTTCGGGGATGATCGAGAGCGTGCTCGCATGCGAACCGCCCTTGAAGGTCAGCGTCTCGGAATAAATTTCCTTGCCCGGATTGAGTTTCGCAGGCTGGATCTTGCCGCCGGCGACCGTCGGGATGTTCGGATCGAGCTCCGACACGCCGTAGCCGTCGGGCACGGAGGGAATATTGTCCAGACCGTCGTACCACGTAATGTCCAGGGCAGGCATCTGCCGGCGCTCGGGGAAGCGGAAGACCAGCGTGGACGACATGGGATAGAAGAAGGGATTGTGTCCCTTGAGGTAGGTGGGATTGACCTCCGTGGGAAGGCCCAGTTCGAGGAACTCGTGCACCGTGTCGAGAATATGCGCGCCCCAGTCGCCCAGCACTCCCATGCCGAAATCGTACCAGCAGCGCCACTGCCCCTTGTGGTAGTCGTGGTTGTAAGCGTGTTCGTGCGCCGCGCAGAGCCATGTCTCCCAATCCAGTGTCCCCGGAACGGGTTCGGCCTGCGGGTAGCTCGTCATCTTGGGGTCCCAGCCGTGCCAGCGGCGCGGGTTGTTCATGTGGGCCGTAACGGCCGTAACGTCCTTGATGATCCCGGCGTCCTTCCACGCCTTGAACTGGAAATAGTTGGCTTCGGAGTGCCCCTGATTGCCCATCTGGGTCACAACGCCGTATTTCTTCTCGGCTTCCATCAGCAGTTCGCACTCGTAGAACGTGCGGGCCAGCGGTTTCTCCACATAAACATGGATGCCCTCGCGCATGGCCGCCATGCAGATGGGGAAATGGCTGTGGTCGGGCGTCGCCACCATGACGGCGTCGATCCTGCCGGACATCTCGTCGAACAGTTTGCGGAAATCGCGGTATTTCGGCACACCGGGGAACATGGCCTCGACCTCCTGCGTATGTTTGGCGCCCATGTCCACATCGCAGAGGGCCACGACGCTGCAAAGACCCGTCTTATGAAGTTCTTTCGCCACCTCGGCGCCGCGGTTGCCGATTCCGATCAACGCGATGCCGACCTTTTCGTTAGCCCCTACCACCTTCGGCGAGGCCATTTTTTTGGTTCCGTTCCCGGCATTGCCGCCCATGAGCAGCGAGGGAATCATCGCGGCCCCTCCGATGAGGGCCGTGTTTTGCAGGAAGCTCCTGCGCGACATCTTCTTGTCTGCCATCGTGCTCAGCTTTTAGTCCAACTCCTTGATCTTGATATTCTTGTAATAGACTTCGTCGCCGTGGTCCTGCAGCAGGATATGGCCGCTCTCGAAGTTGCCGAAGTTCACCCAGTCCTTATACTTGCTGTAATCGACCAGCGCGTCCCACATCGCATTGTTGCGCTCGTATTCGATAATCTTGACATCGTTGAGCCAGTGCTCGACGTGGTTGCCTCGAACGACAATGGTCGCCTTGTTGAAAAATCCCTTGCGGAAAGGCTTGTCCGCGGGAGCGGGAATGAGGTCGTAGAGCGAACCCAGCTTGCGGTTGCCGTTCACGCCCAGCTTGGCGTCGGGATGCTTCGCGTCGTCGAGCACCTGGTATTCGCAGCCGATGGCCGAACCGCCCTTGGCGCTGTTGATGTCGGGATTCACGAAGTACTTGATGCCGCTGTTGGCGCCTTCGGTAATCTTGAAGTCGACCGTCAGGATGAAATTCCGGTATTTTGCGGTCGTGATGATGTCGCCGCCGTTGCCCGATTCGGCGCCGTCGGCCTTTTCGACCGTCAGGATGCCGTCCTTGACGTGCCAGCCCTTGCCGGGGAACTGCGGGCCCTTGTGGCTGCGCCAGCCGTCGGTCGTCTTACCGTCCCACAGCAGTTTCCAGCCTTCGGCCTTCTCACGCTCCGAGATCGTATTGGGAATGCAGTTATGCTGCGCAATGCCCGTTTCGGGCGACAGTTCGTACTCCAGTCCGGAGGTCAGGATGCGGATATCCTTCCAGCAGACCTTCTTGCCGGCCAGTTCGGGCTTGCCGATGGCATGCACCTGCAGGGCGATGAAACCCGAAGCATCCTGCGCGTCGAGCACGTCCGCTGCCGGAACGCCGTTGATCCAGGTCCGGATGCGATTGCCGACCGCCTCCACGCGGACTTTGTTCCAGTCGCCGTGGCGGAAAGCGCGCTGCGCCGCGGGATTGGTCGTCAGCGGATAAAGCCACCCGAGGCGCGCCTCGTCGTAGATGCCGCCCGACCATGCACGCGCCGACGGATCAATCTCGTACTGGTAGCCCCGCACACGGCCGTCGGTCAGGTGGCTGCGCAGTTGAATGCCCGAATTCAATCCTTCGTCGACCCGGAACAGCATCTCCAGGATGAAATCGCCATACTCCTTGTCCGTGCGGAGAAAGGTGTTCGGCGTACCCGTCTTGCTGATGCCTTCGATAGCACCGTCGACGATCCGGTATTCGGCCGTACCAGCGACCGTCTTCCAGCCGTTCAGGTTTTTGCCGTTGAAAAGTGTTTGCCATTGAGCCTGTGCTCCGACAACGGTACAGGTCCCCAAGAGTAGAAGAAGTATTTTTTTCATTATTTTTTGGGTAGTTTTGATTTTACGAAGATAACTCATTTTTTTCCATTTTCAGCCCGTATCGTCTCAAAATAGGCGACAGTTTGGTCAAGTTTTACCGCTTCCGAACCCCTACGCCCCTATTCCAACCCCTGCGTCCTTACTCCAGGGGCATAAAGCCCCCATGCCTCGGGTTTTGCCGCATATCTAAGGCGCATGCTCCGCCGCGCCGAAAGTATCCCTGACCGGCATTCCTTTGGCCTGACACCCGTAGGACTGCATCATGAAACCAGTCGTTTCCCGATCGGGTATGATGAAGCCGTCCAAGGAGACACCGACCGCGAACCCCGAACCGAATGCGCCTTTCGTGCCCGGCAACGAAGACTGCAACTTATTCGTCAGATTCTCAACCCCAAAAACAGCAATTCAAAATAAGCCGCTCCTTTCTTTTCGCCGCAAAACGAATACTTAATCACATAGACCTTAAATCAAACCGATGTCGTTCAGCGCATTATCACCATTCGCGTGGTACATTTCCTCGGCTCATACCCATGTACCACGTTTAAGCACTTTGGTGACCAGCTTTCATGTGCCCGCCTTTGCTATGGCCGGAGAACGAAATAATCCCGCATATCATTGATATACAGGATCATTTACTTCTATTTACGTCGCTTTGCGCAACAAAAAAAGAGGTCATCTTGACCTCTTTGGAGCGGAAAACGGAAACCGAACCTTGGGTTTCTTTCCGTTATGTATCAATATGTTACGGCGTTCTTTGGTTTTTTAGGTCACCGATAAGTAGCTCACCTTTTGCGCCTTGCTGCATTTCTATGCGTCAATACAAAGATACACAATCTTTTAGACAAAAACAAATCTTTTATTCTATCTATTTTGGCGGAGTATTTTATCGTACCCGTCGAAATCCATCAGGTCGAACGATTCCACCCGCTCCCCCGCTTCCCGCCGGGCGGCTATCATCTCCAACAGTTGCCGGAATTGCCGGAACCGCCTTATCGCGTCGGCCCCCGACGGGGTTTCCCGACCTCCCGCCCACATATCATGCCTTACGGCATAGGCGTATGCGAACACCTTGAGCGAAAGATGATCGTGGCGCGGCGTTTCCCGCAGGCGGAATATTAGGTCCGTATCGTCTGGGGTCGTCAGGTAATGATACCACCCCGGCGGCGGCTCGGACTGCCATTTACGCACAAAGACCGTCGGCAGATGGTCCGCCCGGATCACGAAATTGTTGCGCCGCAGGTAGGCAACGCTTTGCCGAATCTCCTGATAGGGATCGTAATAAGGGCCTCCGTATATTCGGTACTGCTTCCGGTCGGCCGGATAATGCAGGCTCGCATAGCCGGGATGGAGCAGTTCGTATTGCACGGGCAGCGGCACGGCCATATCCGTCAGCAGTTCGCGCAGCAGTCCGACCAT
>NZ_JADNHQ010000008.1:0-102187 GCF_015553985.1 Alistipes sp. D31t1_170403_E11
TGGTGCGGAGCGTTATAAGCCAGCGTCATCGAGAACTTCTCATTCGACTTGGAGGTCAACCAGCCCCGGAGGTTGTAACTGAATCTGTCGCTGATGACATCCTGCGTCAGGCCATAAGATGTTTTTTGCAGACGATTCAATTCGTCATATGCATACGTCACCGTTTCGACATGCTGATCGTTCAGGTAGTATTGCGCGGTGTCGGGCAATAACGCGTGATTGTAATGTGTATGGGTTTCTAGATTGTCGGTTGGTTCGGTATCAGGTGAGATACTGTGCTCTTCCCGGGTTTTGAGCAAATTGCCGGCGAAACCGTAATTATTAAATACGCGACTGACGCCTCCCAAATGATTCACCGAACAAATCTGAATAGGACGTGCTTTCTGGTCATAGTACGTGCTTGTATATACAGGAGCATCTTTGCCATAGGCAAAACTGAGCGTTCCTGTTTGCAATCCTTGCGGTTTCTTTGAGTCGGCTTTATCAAAAAACTCTTTTTCGGTATATTCCAAAGCGTCGGAGGCGATCATGCTGTTGTGACTGTAATCGTCGTAATAATATACCTGCATGATGCGGATGTCGTCGGCCGGAATGGCTGATGGTATCGAGTAACCGTAGATACCTTCCGCATTGCGTGTGGTATATGGCAATAGATCCCCGAATTGTTCCGCCGTAAACTGGCCTTTGCAATAGCCGCTTACCGTGGGACGTTTGAAACAATCATACAGCATAAATGCCCACTGTGAGTTTTTTCGTTGTTCTCCGTCTTGAGAGAATAACAGGTTGTCGCCCTTGTCATAAATGTAATATGTCCAGTCGGTTCCGGGGAGTTTTTTGCCTGTGCACCGGTTTTGTCGGTCGTAGCGATATTGGTAGGCGTATTGCCCTAAGCCGTTTGCAAAATCGGATGAGCCGAGACTCGACGAAAGCATCGGAGGCAGAACAAAACATAAATTACCGAGGTCGTCGTAAACATAATAGGTGTCGAGGAGTTTATCGCCGTCGACTGAACGGACCAGAAGTTGTTGCCCGAGCATGTTGGTAAAGGTATATGTTACGGCGTTATCTTCCGATGTAAACTTGATTACGTGCAGTGAACCGCTGGGGTAGGTCTCGTTGGATGTATTGAGAGTCGGGGCGGTTCTGGTTCCTTCTGTTTTAAGAATTCGGCACGACAATTCAACGTCATCCGAATTCGTTAGATAAGTTGTTTGCGTTGGCCGATTGGCAGAACGCCATGCTTCCCCGGGGCCGAATTGAGCAACGACACGATTCAAGGGCGAGGATTCATATATCGGTTCGGTGTAGGCATATGAATCGTCGTAATATAGTGATGAGGTTCGGATAAAAGTCGTATCGGGCACAAATAAGCCAGAATTAGATTCGAACGGAACGCGCAGCCATTGTTGGGCCTCCCGGCCGATTTGATCGTAATTCTGATAAGACACTAAATCGTTATGGCTGGGAGATATTCCTATTTCATTGGTTTGTATTGCGCGCCCCAAGCCATCGTAATAGGTGATTTTATCTTGACAGTACTGACCGTCCGGAGCGGTATAGGTTCTTGTCTGAATCCAGTTCCCTTCAAAAATGGGTTTGGGTTTAGGATAGAATTTCACGCTGCCGTTCATGTCGACGGTATTGTTTTCGTATTGTCCCTTCATTGTGTATACTCCCGATTCCGTCCTGTCTGCAAAAATCAAAGGTTGTCCTGTACCTTGTTGTTCTGCCGCAAAAGTATCGTTAATGTATAGTGAATAAAGAACGCGCTCGTCAGAACCCGAAAGGTGAATGTCTATCCTGTCGTCTCCGACACGAGTACCTGATATCGTATATGGTATAATTCTACCTTCCTTAAATATATTGAGGCAAACCTCCGAACTTTCGTACTTTATTGGAATCGGGGCGGTTATATTTATAGGAAGAGGCGTATCTTCGGCAGTTAATTTAAACGTTATTTTAGACTCCCTTTCATCGTAGTTCATGTCTATTGAAACGATATTGTTCCACCAAGGAATCTGTCCAAGATTTAGCCGATGTGTCAGTTCTGCAAGTTGAGCGGTATCCAATGGATTTAGTACATTCAGGACTAGATTGATTTGTAGCCTGTTAGGTAGAAACGTAATATTAATACTTCGGCCATTGGAATCTACGCCGGGTTGTTGCCAAATTTCCTGCCATGTCGTTCCCAGATAAGCGCCGTCGAATAATTGATAATATTGTACGTTAACAGAGCCGTTTTGTTTTAGTCCATTCGCATCTTTTACGGTATATAGTCCGATATTACGGCATTGGAACGAAATTGGCCTGCCTGTTCCCATGACTCTGGAAACGAGTGTATTGTCGCGAAAGAGATGATATTCCTGATTTGTATCAGAACCATTGAGCATAATTGTAACCTCTTCGTCGGGATATACGTATTGATTATATCGATTGAGGAGAGTATAAATGGCGGGACAAGGATCTTGGTAAACTCTGAAAGGACAGCCGTTGATGTTGAATACCCCTGCCCGAAATTCGGAATCTGGATTTGGCTCTACATAAAAAATAATTTTTCCTTCGCTTTCTGCTATTGGATTTTCGGGATGGATTACATCCCTCGGCGATAGCCACCAACCTCGAAATGCTCGTTCCAAAGTTGATGAAATCTCCTCTTGGGAAATGTATTCCATGAGGGTGTAATCCAATTCAAATTCGCCTCCTGAGCCAGATATTTCATACAAAGAAGCACTTGAGGCGACATCTATTGCATATAATTCGATAGCTATATCTTTTGAGTTTGTTTGTGAATAGCAGTAATGTAATCCTGTCAGAATACTGATTAAAAGGCTAATGTACTTTTTCATAATCATTCATTTTAATGGATATTCCTGTTCTGCATCAATTGCTTATATTCGTAGATATATTGTTGATTTATAGCTGTATACCCATGCTGTAATTTGCCGGATTAAATGCAGCTCGGCTTTATTCTAGTATGTTTAAAGATAATTCATAATTCATTGATTTTTATCATATATATGATCTAACATGTGTGCGTCAAATCGCTTATAATCAGATGTGTGAATAATTAAATTGTTGACAAAACCTTTCAAGTTTGAAATAATTTCGTCGACTCGGAAAATGTCGGATATTTTTACGGAAAACTATTGGAGTTAATTTTTTGAAAACTAGAATGATCCGAGTAACGATAAAATCGTTTTTTTATGCAGGTGGATTGTAAGGTGTTTATTTGTACGTAATTACGCGTCGAATAGAGTCTTTGATAGCCTGATTCAGGAAATAAGCCAACTATTGTCCGGTCTTTTGAATATGACAAAGATGGACTGGGTATCGGCGTTTGTGTCGGTTAGCCGGATGTATATAAGAGTGTATGGTTATCTGATACCTTTACTACGGAAGGAATTCAGATTAAGGATGGCTAGATTGATCAATCTGTTGCGGGAGGAATGTATATTTATAAAATATATGCATCGACGGATATGGCTACATCGTATGATGAATCGACATCTTCATTAGCCGATAATTCGATTGAGTACGATTTCGTTACAGAATTATTTTCGGATGGTTCTGCCGTGGAGCATGATTTTTATTCGCGGAAAAATAACATGGGCCTGGCATGGATTCCCGCCGGTTATCCGGTAATGGAAGGCTCATCTTGCGATAATCGGGGAAATCCGGTGAGGGTTATAATTACCATACCGGGTGTTGATTTCTGCATGGCGTAAAAACAAAAAGACCATCGAAAGATGGTCTTTTTTAACGCGTGGAGAATACCAGGGTCGAACTGGTGACCTCTTGCATGCCATGCAAACGCTATATTTCTATTTTTTATATTGTAATTAATTATAAATTAAATGTATATGTTATTATTTTATTGCTGTTTCTTTGTTTTGGACAAACAATCGACAAACATTGCCGTTTGATTGATTAAATTGTCTATCTCTATTGCAAAGGTACTTTTTATTTCCGAATTGTGATAAATTCGGCGTCGATAATTTCGGCGTGGGGGTTGTGGTTGACGATGGACTGATCCCGGGATTTAATGCGCTTTGTCCGCCAAAGAAACCCAAAGAACCGGGCATATTTTACATGCTCAACGTATGTAATGCGGTCGCGGCTTTTTATATCTGCCTTGTAGCTGTTATCCTCATAAATAGTACATGAAAAATCCAGCCATTCGTCGCTATATTTGGCGCACTTTGCGGGAACCTCGGCGGGTCCGTTCGGCCCGACCTCGATATAAACGGTGTCGCGGGCCTGCCCCTGTAACTCGTAAATCGTTTCCTGCTGTATCTTGGTGATCTGCTCCAGCTCTCGGTTTTTGATACCCATGTCCCGGATCAGGGTGGCATCCTCGGCGCGGTACTTTTCCAGTTCTCCGATACGCAACTGCAGTTCTCCTATGCGCACTGCCTGTTGGCCGGATTTGGTTTCGTATCGTTCGACCTCACCGAGCAACACCTCGGTATTGTTGCGGTATGTGTTCCGGTCCTGCCTCAACTTTTTATTTTGCCTCAACAAGACGCCGAATGCCGTAACGATGGCCAGTGCCGCGAGCGCGGCAATGATGTATTTTTTCATACTTTCCCGATATAATGGAGCCAGTGAAAGGACTTGCGGGCCGGAATGTACCCGGTGTTATCCTCGTTTGCATACGCTTCCATTTCAAACATGGAGTTGTAATAGGCTTGATTCATGGGGGCCGTACTGGCCTTTTGGCGGTGGATGTAATGCCATACCCATGATATGCCAGCCTCAACGAAATAGATAACGTAAAAGAGTGTTAGGGCCAAAATGAACGGCCACGCCGACCATCCGATCCATGGGGATAGCAGGATAGCGAGGATAACCGCGGCGGCGGTGATCTCCATATACTGTTCGACGTGGATGGCTTCGTGGTTTATGTCCTCCACGGTCAACGGGTCCGTTTTTTTGCGTTTGGTGCAGATGAACCCGAAAAAAGTGGCTGTACTTTTCCCCTTGACCCATAAAAATAGGTGCGCCATGATGCTGTTGTAATAGACTTTTCGCATGACTTTATTTGTATTTTATGAATAACTCCCAGCCGGCGTTTACGTCGGCCATTACCGCGGGGGTTCCGTTTTCAACGCGGGCCATGGCCGCGATGATCGGGACCATAACATCGCGGTTGGTGGTGGTGATGGTTCCGTCGGATGTAACCCTGGCGTCATTACATACGGCGGTGATGTATGCCTCGGTGTGGTTGTTGTCCTGGGGCGGCGCCCAGCGGCTTATGATTTTCCGCGCGGTGTCGCACCCGTGTAACCGGCTGTAATTGTTGATCAAATGGAACATGGCCCGATAACCCCATGGCATGGTCTCGAACTGCTTAAATTGTTTGTCCTGCGACGGGACTACCTCGCCCCGCCATTTTACCCCGTCATGCCGGATATTCCCGGGGTTGTTGTTGCGTAATCCACGTATCATTTATTTTTGTTGTTGGGGTCCGTATCTTCGATGCACTGCTCTATATCGGACCGGTTAAATAGCTTGAAAATGTTTACTTTTTTGTTGATGCCTTTGTACTCGAAATAGTTGTTAAAACAGCTCGTTATTTCGATACCATACACCAATAGGAGGATAAGCCCCGAAAGGATCGGAATGCCCAGCACGTCGCCGAATGCTTGGCCGAACATCCCGGCCAGCGTCACCCAGCAAATGTAATCCACGAGTTTATTGGTTGCCCGCCGCCATTTTCGGGATGGCCGGATTTTTTCGCCGCGTTTGCGGGCGGCGGCCACCCCGAAACGGCTATCTACTACGATTAGTACGATGGCTAAAATAATGAAAGGGATCAGCCGGTTGTAAAAATCGAGTAAGGGGGCAACCATGGCCGTCGTGGTGCTGTTTATGATATTTCGTTCCTGCACGGTTGCTAAAATTTGATGTCCCATTGTCCCACGATTGTCATGGCTTCGGTTTTCTCTATTGCTTCACGGACTTTGCGGGAAAAAAGGCGCCCGTCTGCAGTGATCAGCCCGAACTCCCGTATAGCCATCCCGTTGGCATCGTTGTACCCGATTGTGAAATTAAACCGGACGGTGGCGGGAGTTGGAAACTCCACACTTTGCACCTCAACGATGGCGGCATCAGTGATCCCGGTGTCGCTTGATGCCGGGCTGGTTCCATTTGTTCCGACCGCTACGGATGCGATGCTGGCACCTTGTACGCCTGCCAAAGCCTCGGCAACGGCTTTGTAGCCACCCGTTACGATCAGGTTATGATCGGACATGCGCCACAATTCCGTACCTTGGTTGTCAATCGCTTGCAAATGCAGGATGCCTGTTATTGGTTGTAATGTATCGGCGGTTATCATTATATTACAATCACTTGGTTAAAACCTCCTGCGGGCGTATCATCTACTGGTATGCCTTTTGTACTTTCACAAGATGAAAATACTGACAAATTATTCCATTCTATGGTACATAAAAACATTCTTTTGCAACTTACCAAAGGAGTGTTTCCTATATCCGCGCCGATTTTGGTAATATACATCCCAACAATATAATTACAATCGCTCATCATAGCCCCATTCACGTTTGATGTTGCGGCGTTTACAAAATACAGCGAACAATTTATTAATCTGTTACATAGGGCATACACCGTAATTTGCATAGTCGAGTTGTCAACACCGTTGATTGCTCCATGACATTGATACAAATCTTCACATTCGCTAAATCCATTAATAAATAATGTAGATGTTATGTCAGTGCAAATAAATTGACATGATGTTACATGTTTACATTGGGAAAACCCTTGTATTAATAAAGACATATCAGGGGCATTTACTGTCCGTTTAGCAATACATCTATATAAATTTGCGATATTTGAGAATGCTGTATGTAAGGTCGGAATGTCCGGTCCAATCGTCCTATTTAATGAAATGGTTACCCCGTCCATGAAATAATCCGGGGTGGTGGGGAGCGTGTCGTAATATAATCCTTTGGTAGAGGTGAAACCTAATTCGCTACCGGGCATACCTATAACGACTTTTGTTTTGGTTGATGTAAGGTTAACCGCAGTGTCCGATTCCCATTTGCCCGCTTGGATTATTACAACACTGTAATCGTTCCCCGCTACATTGTTGGCCCATGCGGTCAATGCCTGATTGCTGTCGATTACAAATGTGCCCTGCGCAACGTATTGGTTGACGCCCATGGTTCCGTCAGTTTCAACCCTTATTTTGCCGCCCGCCGTGCTACCTTTCACTTTGCCAACCTTTTCATTGGTTGCGATCTCAACCGGATCAGGTATAGATTCGATCAGTTTTTCATTGAATGCGCGGTGGGATTCCGCGGTAATCCCTCCCACGTTATTGTCGAAAAAAGTTTTGTTCGACAGCTCTTTTAATTGGTCCTTTGTCATTTTCTTGATTATTAGTTATTTGTACGCTTTACAGTACGCTACGGAAAACGACCTGCTACCCGCTTTTTGGTCAACTAAAAGCGTCCCGACAGTTCCTCCGTTAATTTTCAACTTTATGGTTGCATGTCGTGATGATAATGTGGGATTTGGATCGGACATAACGATCATATCACCGCTGCCCACCGAACCGGAATAGGTAACAGTAATTTTATCGGATGTCCCATCCCCCCACATTATCGTTTTTGTTGCCATTATTCAACCGTCCAGTTAGTGTTTGAGGTAACGGTAACGGCTACTGCAGTACCCTCGGCATCCAGCGAAATAGATTCCGGGGTAACTGACAACGTGGGATCGCCAGCCGCTTGCGAAATGGTAGATGTGGCGGTTTGTCCACCGGTCGCCGTAACCGTGATTTTTCGGCTTTTTGCGGTCACTGTGGTGTTTTTGGGGATGGCCAGTGTTATGGAGAACTCGAACTCCGCACCGGCGCCTGGGTCTCCGGCTATCGCTACGTTGTTTTTCGTGCTTGCACCGCCTGCCGAATAGTTTTCCGGAAGGGTTACGGTGATGTCTCCGGCACCTAACTCAAAGTTGAGTTTGCTGGAATTGGATTTGCCGGTGATCGTCACGTTTCCGCCACTTTTGGGTGCTGAAACATTGTTTACAGTTACGAACTCCGCGCGTCCCGCCTGATTCACCGGTCGTTCCACATCGGCGGCGCCGCTGGCTTTAAATGTGATGTTCCCGCTTCTTTGGGTGCGTCCCGTGTGTTTGCCTCCACTGACGTTTACCGTTCCATTGTTTGACCCACTCGAGGGCTGGGTAGTTACCCATTGAGGTTTTGCCATGATAATTTAATTTTTTAGGTTTTGTTATTCTATTATCCAGTCTGTATTTGATTCGATTTGTAATTGTATGGATTGGTCCGGATCAGCAGGTAACCATATTTCAGCTGGTGTTACGTTGATATATGGATGATGGTCGTAAAGGTTGTAAGCATTGGAATAGGCACGACCATACGCATTATTCTCACCGGGACGTTGGATTATTGTTAAAGCGCCCAGTAGTATGCCGTTGGTTGCATGGATTTTAATTTTCATCATGCGGTTCTCGCTCCCTTGCGGGAATACATAGGCATCGGAATAATCGGGACTGTATGCCTGGGCCGGTGGCGTTTGGGAACGTGCGTAAAAATCGGATGTTATTTTAATTTCGGTCTGTCCTGCTTTGCCTGTAAAATCCAACGTTAATTTTCCGCCGGTACCGTCGGCCCATTCAAATACATGCCGATCTATTACCCAATCAACATTTGAGTGCACGAATACGGTTTGAGTAGTCCCTAATCCCGTCAACCAAACCGGGTTTGGGGTTATGGCCAAATACATTATTTCCAAATCTTCGCGTGGATTTGGTAATTGATCGGCAAAGGATTGATAAAAGCCTAATTCAACCAGGTGCGACCGCTCATTTTTGTAGAACTCTACAAAAAGCCGCATTTTTTGTGCTTCGGAGGCTGTAATATGTCGATTTATGTCTGCCTCAACCAATACCCGGAACCGTGCCCAATCTTCGGGGCTTTCGGGGCCGCCGGGCATTGCCGGTACGCCCTCTTCCAAAATAATCACGGGAAACCCCACCGTGCGGCATGCTTCACGGATCGCCCACGGGGTGCCGATATATTTGTGTAGGGCAATGGATTTTTTGATGATGTCCCGTTGCTGTTCCTCATCTATGGCCATGGCAAACCCCCGCAAGCCCTCAACGTCGAACTGGTCGGCGAGGTAGGGCAATGCCGCGGCGGCGCATGTGTCCACGAGATAGGGCAAAAAGACCGATAAATCCCAGTTATCCCACCTCTCGGCCACCAGCTCCGAAAAGGCCCGCGCCAATTCGTAATCGCTTAATGCGCTCGCTATGATTTTTTTCTCATCCACGATTAAAGCCGGTTATGGTTACGTTTATGGCGGTACAGTTCGGAAATTGCTCGTCTGTAATAATCAGATTTTCGGCAGGCGAAATGACGGTTACATCATACACATTTGCCAGTCGGCATTTTTGGGCGATGTGTGACCGTATAATATCCAGCCCCAATTTTCCGCGTTTTTCTTGGGCGTATTCTTCCAATACGCCGGTGATCGCCGCCCGTTCGGTCGTGGCGTCGGCACCCTCGTACAATACCACATCCACCTTGATTTCGTAATCTTTCCGGGTCGGGGCGGCGGCTATCACGGTATCGGTTAGCGGGCGGACGTTCTCGGCACTGCAGACGTTGTATATATCATCGAGAACCTGCGCGGGGGTTACCTCGGATTCAGTAAGCGGGACGATCAGGACGGTGCCCGGGATAGGGGACGAAACCGATACGTCCGTTATCAGGGCGTTGGCAGATTTTGCGTAAAACAAGTAGCTGGCCCGGGACCCTGCAGATGAATATTGCGACGGGGCCAGCTTTATGCGACCGCGTAATTGCTCGTCAGTTTCCACGTCGGAACCGCCGCCGGTCGTGTCGATATTCTCGACCAGCGACACGAACGCCAGCGGGTCCAATATCTTGCTGATTGTGCCCGGTGCATATCCATTGCTACCTTTCCCTGCGATGTCGGCTAAAACGGCAACATCCACGGTTTGTATGGCAGGGTTTACTACTATATCGGCAATGGTGCGAAATATCGCGGCGCCGTCGATACTGGATACGCGGGTACCCTCGGGGATCAGGACCGTACCATGCCCATCTACAAGCGTAAACCGGACGGTACAACCAGCCCGGGCCGCGGGCAAGCGTTCGATGGCTACCAGTGCGGCGATGTAATCGAGGATCGGGGCCGTACTGAACTGGTATAGCATTTGCCGCATACCCGCGTTAAAGCGGTTCAGCAACAACAATTCGCGGTACACAACAAAATTGAGGATCAACTGCTCGACTTGCGCCGGTTGGATTTCCCTGCCCAGTAGTTCCTCTAATTTGGCCTTACATTCGGCCTGTATAACCTCGGGGTCCCGCTCTATGAATGTAGGTATATTATTATCCATCTTTATATTGTTGTCTTAATGGTTGCTTGTTTTGCCGATGCTACGATAGTGCCCTCGATAGTTATTTGCGTTCTGCTTGCGGTGCGGGTTATAGTGCAGGCGGTAACCTCGATGCGCTTTTCCCACCGGCTGATTGCTTCGGTGGCCGCATAGATAATCTGCGCCCGCACTGATTCCAGCGGTTTGTCCAAATACTTATATACATCACTGCCGAACGTGGGCCGTAACGGATCGCTACCGGGTATGGTCGTGAGAATGATGTAAACGCATTGCGTTATATCGTCGATCCCCTCGACAATCGCCAACGGATCGTCAATGCTTACCTGCCAGTTGCGCGTATCGGTTGTAATAGTCATACTTTACGGTATTGGAGTTGACGGCGCACCAGTTCCCGCCGTCGGGTGTTTGTGACCGGTCAGCGTGATACCTAACTGTCCGGCGGTTACCTCGTTTGCTGTTATATCCCCATTCACGGATAAATCGCCCTCGGCACTGATCTCGCCTTTTAGGGTCGTGTCACCCTTGATACTGATGTCCCCCTCGACGGTCAGGTTTTTACACTTGATGGACAAATCGGCATCCGGGGCGTTTACTGTCAATTTGTGCGTTTTCGCGTCGTAAAAAATTTCGGTCCCATCTGCGAACTTTACGCCCATGGTGTCCGGCCCTGCCCAATCGGGCGGCGTGTCCTCATCACTCCAAAGAACCAACACGATGGCGCCCTGTTCGCAATTCTCGTCCATCAGGCACGCAACCTGTGCATTGACCTCAACCGGTACCCAGTGTTTGGTCGTTCGGGTGGCCATGGACGGCATGGCCAGCCAGCCGGAAACGATGCCGTTTTCGTCGAATGACACACGGGCGTAACCCATGTTTTCGCCCTCGCCAATTTCCGATATGATGCCCAACCGTAACATGCTATTTCAATATTTTGCGTATGGATGCGTCGGTAACGTACCCGCCCGAATTGTCGATGTTGTGGGATGATGATACCACATGCCATTTGCCCGAAAACTGGCCGATGTCTGCCAACTCAATATTTACCCCTGCCACCAGCTTTACATTTCCCTCGACGGTAATAGTGCCTGTAATTTTGTCCTTATTCTTGTTTTTTAATCCGCCTTTGGCTTTGGCCTGTGCCTGCGTGTCATTTTCGGCAGTTACGTTGCCTTGCCATGTATCGTTCGTTAATGTTCCCTTACCGCCATCCTCGCCGGACGGGGTAATCTTCCATCGGCGGACTTTGTTGGATTTCATATTGCGCGAGGAAACGACGGCGGCACCATATACCTGGCTGGTTTTGTCCGTAAACCGCGCCTTGCTGATCTCGTTTTTGTGAAAGGTTAGGATGGCGGGCTTTTTTTCCAATTCGTCGATGTCCATAAAAACCAGTTGGTCGCCGCGAACGGAAAATAAAATGCCGTATTCCTTGGCCAGTCCGGCCAAAAATGATAGGTCGGTTTGCCGGTCCTGCGTTTTGCGTTCGATCTGTATTTTTTGCAGTTCGCCGACGTTCCCCGTCAATTTCAAACCGTGTTTTGTCGCAAAATACTGGGCAATCTGCTTTAATGACTGTTTTTCAAATGCTTTGCTGTTCCTCGTTCGCAAAGCCTTTGAAATTGCGGCACCGATGCCCTTAATGGTTACGGTATCGGGGGCAATTTCCAACTCTATTTCGTCGATTTCAAAAATGCCGCAATCCAGCGGGGCGCCAGGGGTGCCGATAGTAACGGCGAGGGTGTCTCCCTGCTGGGGGTACCAATCATTCTGCCAATGCCCTGCGGTGTCTTCAAACGTCAGTGTAACATCGTCGCTTTCCGCTTCTTCCTTATCAGTGTAACCCAGCCGCGAAAGGTAGGGGGTTACGTCCTCGGTAACATTTTTACCGTTGATGGTGATTTGGGCAATATTTTTTTTCAACGCTTCCATGGCGGCAAATCGCTGTTTGTTGTCAGATCGTTGTCCTCAACTACGGGGATAACCAGCACGGTCCCCAATGGGAAAACCGCTGAAAGGGGCACCCCGGGGTTGGCATCCGCAATGATGGCAATACCGCGGTTGCCGCCGTAAAATTTAGCGGCCAATGTGTCGATGCGGTCCCCCTCAACCGTGGTATAATTGAAACTTTCCATTTAATTCCCTGCCTCTTTTGTTCCTGCAAATCCCGCCGCCGGCGCCGCATGCGTGGTAACTTTATCGGCGCTTTCGGATAGCTGGGTTGCGTTCATTTCCAAAACTGAAATATCTGCCACGTTATCCAAATTAGCGAGGTTTTCGGCGTATTTTAGCGCTTCGCCCAACGATGTCGGTAACTTGCTGGCCCGTTGTGCGATTTTCTTCGTTGCCTCAACCTTGGTTTTGGCCGAGGCGTACAACCCTTGGGCGTCTGTTGCCAGTTGCCGAACCTCACGTACCCCGCTTTTTAAGTCGGTGGTTTTGTTCTTGATCTTCGCCACGGTCTTTTTTATGCCGCTTACTTTTGTTTTGGCTTCGGCGATGTCGTTGGTGATGTCCGCCGCGGGACTGGGTACCGGTTTTGCGGGCGGCTCGGTTGCCGGTTGCTGACTTGTGAGGGCTTGGCCCGCGGGTGCGGGGTCCTCGCCCCCGGGGCTTTCAAGTAAATTTATATTCACGGTGGCCAGCTCTACCCGTCCGGTGGCACTGCATCGTTGGGTCGTGGTATCGACCGATGTAATTACATATTTACCGATGATTTGCCCCTCGCCATTTATATAGGTCAGCACCTCAAAATCCCGCATGGATTTTTTAAGTGCTTCTATTTCGGTGGTAGGTTCGCAAAAGTCCGCAGAATACACAATAGACAGCTGTATTTCCTTTAATTCGGCCCCCGTCGGCTGTATGGCCGGTTTGTCGTTTACACGCGGAATTTGGCCGTATTTCACGGCCTCGTTGTCGCTGTACGACGAGGGGGTTTTTAACCCTTGGAAAATATGATCGCCCAGTTGTGCAAACATGGTCTATCAGTTAAAAGACAGTCGCGCCGTATTCTCGGCATCACGTCGGATTATGGAAACTATTTCGTTAGCATGTTGGCGTAACATTTTGCTAAATTCGTCGCGGACCTCGGGCGTGGCGGCGCCGGTGATCGTGATTTGCGGGGAATAATTGAGAGTGGTCCCGGAATTTCCAGTGTTGAACGTCTTGGATGTGTCCACGCTCGAGGACTGCATCGACTGACTGATTCCGCTGGTCGCATTGGCGGCCAATCCCTCGGTGGCACTTTCGACCGCACCTCCACCGTGGTCGATACCTACTACCAACCCCTGCGTGATATTCAATCCGTATTCGGCAAAGAGTTTCGACGGAGAATTTATGCCAAATATGGCCTTAAACCCTTTGGCGATTTTGTGGCCGATGTTCTTTACACCCTCAACTACTTTGTTGACCATGGATGTTATGCCGTTCCAAAGACCCTGCAGGATGTTTTTGCCCCATTCATAAAACCGGGTACCGAGGTTGCCGAAAAATCCGCCGACGCGATCCCATGCGCCACTGATCCATTCGATGGGGTTAAGATTGGAAAACCAGCCTTTGATCCCGTCCCATGCGCTGGCTATATTGGTCTTGATATTTCCCCAAAGGTTGGAAAACCACCCCGTGATTTTATCCCAGTGCTTAATAATCAACCCCTGCGGCGTATAATTCAAAAAACCGCTTTTAATGCCGTTCCATGCCTTGCTGGTTACATTTTTTACACCATCCCAAAGGTTGGAAAACCACCCTTTGATGGCGCCCCATGCTTTTTTTACTCCCTCGCGGGATTTGCTGATAGTATTTTTTATTCCGGTCCATGCCTTACTGGCTCCGTTCTTTATACCGCCCCAAAGATTCGAGAACCATCCGGTAACGGCGCCCCATACCTTTTTGATTCCGTCCCATGCTTTTGAGAATATGCCGACGATGCCCGCCCATAGTTTTTTGAAAAATGCGGCGATGTTGTCCCAGTATTTGACCATCAGGACCACCGCGGCAATAACGGCCATAATTCCGGCGATGATCCACACGATGGGGCATGCGAAAAGAGCTGTATTGAATAGCCATTGTCCGACGGCGGCCAGTTTGGACCACACGCTGAACGCCGCATATTGGATGCGAAACAATAACATACCGTTTTTGCATGCGGCGATGATTGCCTGTCCGGCTTTGATGGCCGCGGATGCGGTGCGGAACACTTTGGCAAACTTGCCGACGATAAAAGTAAGCCCGCCGAAAAGAATGGACGCGGTACCGACAGTTACAAGTAGGCCCGCCAACACCATTCCCACCTTGCTGATGGTTTCGGCCAGTTGCGGATTCTGTTGCATCCAGTCCGTCACTTTTTGAATGATGCCGGAAACGCGGTTGACCAACTTGTGAACCGCGGGTGCAAGCGATGCCCCGAGTTGTAAGCCTAATCCCTTTACCTGCAATCCCACGGCATCCATCTTTTTGCCGAACTCGTCGCTGGCGGTGATGGCCTCGGCGCTCAATACATTACCGGTGCGTTGTGCCGCTTTGTACAGGCCCGTCAGCCCCGTTTTGCCCTCGTTCAGCATCGGCATAAGTTCCGCACCCGATTTACCGAACAACTCGCATGCGAGGGCCGTTTTAGCGGCGCCGCCCTCGACTTTTGAAAATACCTCGGCTACGTCCGTTAAAATTTCATCGGGCGCACGCATTTTGCCGCTGGCATCTTTAATTTTGATGCCTAAATCCTTGAAAGTTTGGGCGGCGGTTTTGGAACCACTTGCGGCATCGGCAATAGTTTTATCAAATTTTACTAATGACGTGGCCAGCTTTTCCTGCTCAATGCCCGACATTTTCGCGGCATAGGTCATTTTTTGCCACGCTTCGATCCCCACGCCGGTAGCTTCTGACATATCATTTACTGATCCCGCATAATCTGCGGTTGATTTTGCCATGGCGAAGATAGCACCGCCTACCGCGGCGCCGGCGCCGACCATCACGGTCCCGGCTTTCAGCATCGACCGGGCTACCTTGCCGGTTGATCGTTCAAATGCCGAAAGCCTATCTGTGGATTTCTTGACCGCTTCGTCCACAATGCGGCTCATCTTATCGGTTGCGGATAAAATGAAAGCCAATTTTAAAGTGGTTGCGGTTCCCATTGGTTTACTTTTTTTCGATACCGGATAAAATTACCCGGCGGGGTGTGGTAATCTCTGTTTTGTAAAATTCGAGGGCGTGATCGAGGTATGCGTAAAAATCTTCAACGATCATGTCCAGTATGGGGTCGATCCCACCGCCGACAAAGTGGGCGAGGAACACAATGTCGGCGGGGGATGCTACCCGTTTTTTTCGCTTTTGCCGTCCGCTTTGTCCGGGAAAAGGAAATCGGTAATCTTTACCAGTTCCTCATCTGTGAACCCGTCCAGCAAATCGTCGTAAACGATGGGCTGGCCGTTGACGAGGATTTTGGCGGCGATGCCGTGCAGTCCTACCTCCTGCTCCGTAAGGCTCTTGTTGTTGGCGATCTGTTGCTGTTGACGGACGGTTATACCAATTTCCTCGATCTTGGTATTTTCGTCCAGCATAAACGATTTGCGCGGGGACAAATCGGGTTTTCGGTTCAATGCTTTGCGTTCCATGGTTATAATCCTAAATTCTGCCTACGCTCGGCCAGCAAGTCCTCGCCGCCAACCTTGTAGATGTTGTTCATTACGTCGATCTCTACGATTTCCTCGCCGTCAATTTCTAACTTGTAGTAGTTGACGGTGAAAGTGTTTTCCAGCTCGGTGTCCTCTTTGGCCTTGAACGAGCCGCCGGGGTGGGCCTTGGGATAACCCCGCACGTACATTACGATAGGTTTCTCGCCGGAAATACCGCCGTTGTCGTACTCGGCTTTGCTGGATCGGATCATCAGGTCCACCGGTTTGAGGAAATTGGCGCATGCCCTTTGTACCTCGTTGTTGGGATAGGTCCATTTAATCGTCGTTTCGATTTTGTCGAAACCGTTGAAGAACTCTGCAGAACCGACCATGCCCATGGCCTTGTAATCGGTCATTACGGCACTGATGGTCGGGGCCGTGATTTCAGACGCTTGGCCGTGTGTGCTTGCGTTGTTCACGTAAACATTGGCGTCATATACTTTCGTGATGGTCATAACTATTCGATGGTTGAAAGTTTGTTAAGGTCGATTTTGTGGTCGAACGTCATGCGCTGGAGCGGTACGGCGGGCGTCCATACGTTCGTAAACGTAACATGCCCCTGTGCCAACTCGGTAACGGGGTTTTTCGTTTTGTCGTAGAAACATTGCCCGTACACGATTTTTCCCTCGGCCATTAGGCGGTTGTAATACTGGTTGACCGTGTTGCGCACCAGGTCGATGTCTGCCTGTTTGACCTGCTTCACATCGAGGAACACGGCGCACGCCATGGTGATCGACCGTTTCATCACCATACGCGACCGGCGGACGCACTCGAATACCTCGGGGGTCGTTACGCCTGGGTAGCCCGTGGTGTAGTTGCCCCACTCGACGATCCCATTGCCGAACATATTTACCACCGTCGTAATGCCGGCGGCGTTCAGTAGGTTGGCCTCACACGTTTTGTCGTTCAGCGCAAAAGTGATCGGCACGTCGGTACCCTCGATGCCGACGTATGCGTGGTTGCTGGACGAAACGTGCCAGCCCTCGGTTAAATCAATTTTTGCCCGCAGACCGGCGGCGTATGCCGAAACGGGGACGTTCAGGTACTTTTCGCCCGGTTCTTCGGCATCCGGGTTGTACTCGGGGTTGGGGATCAGGACATGCGGGAAAAGCAACTTTTGCCCCTGTTTCAGCGTGGCGAACTCGCCGGCGTTCCCGCGGGATTCGATGGCTTGGTTAAAGCCCCAGCCGTCCGGGGTGTCAATGTATGCCATGGCCTCGGTTTTCTCGGTGATCGCTACCAATTCCTGTTTTACGGCGGCCAGTGCCGAATAGCGCGGGGCAATGTAAATCATCGGTTCAAAACCGTACTTGTTTTGGGCTGTTTCAAAAAGTTTCAGCCCGGTACGCTCGCCTGTTTCTTTGACCTCGCCCACGATGTCGGCGCCGGTGATCTGTTCGTCGGCGCCCTTGACCTTTACGACGAACACCAGGGCGCCGCCGCTGGCCGTGTCGTGCAGTCGGATTGCTTTAAGGGCTTCGGGGATCGTGCCCTTGGTCCCGAATGTGGCATCATCCTGTGCGCTTTTGCACAACGTGAGGACGTTGGCCGCCCCTTTGTCAGATGTGCCGACCAGCCCGATAACAGCGGTAACAATATCATTCACTGGTACCACGTCGGCGGGCGTGTTTACGTGTTCAATTCCATGCAGAAAATCCATGCTTGTAAGTGTTATGCCGTTACCGGCTGATTGATGGTTATTCGGCTATTTTTTACCGCCAGCCGCGGCGGGGACCTCTTTGATTTGATTGCGGGCCAGCATAGCGCGGACGGCGATGTCATTTTCCGGCAGTTCGACCGTATCACCTTGTTTCAGCGCATACTCTTTGCGCTTTTCGCCGTTTTTTACGCTGAAAACGATGTAAGGGTTTGTTACCTCGTAATTTTTCATAAGACTGTGATTTCGTGTGTAATTTCTCGTATTAGGGGTGTTTCGTCGGGCTGGTCGGCTTGGACTGAATAAGCCGCAAATGAAAATGTGAGGGCGTACTGCCAATAGTTGTGTAACCCGGAAACATACCCGAATGAATTAAAGTAAATCGGGGTTTTCGCCCCCTGTGGGCAATAGCCCAAAAGGCGCCTTTTTGCTTCCTCGTAAACCGCAAATAGTCCCATTTTCCCGCGGCGGTTTTTTGCCCGGATGAATAACTCGCATTGCACGGTTTCCAACTGTGCCACTACCGTCATTTCTTCGCGTTCGGCGAACTCGCCGCCGTTTACCAACACGAAAATTTGCGGTTTCTGCGTTTGGCGGGGCAATTCGAGGGCTTCGATTTTCGGTAATGGGGTAACATCTACGCCCTGCATTTGCAATAACTCGACGATCTCATCCTCGTATCGTTCATACGCGGTCGGGGCGGGAGTTTGCTCGGTGATGTTCTTGGTTGCTGCCATGGTCCTGATCTATTCGTGCGGTTCTAATTGGGCTACGTGGATTTTGCCGTCGAATTTGGTAGTAACAGCGGTTACCAAATACTGTTTCCCTCGTATTTCGAGGTATTCGGTTCCCTCGCTGTCAACTGCCTGTTTCAGTCCGGTAAAAACATCCTCGTAATATTCTGCCGTGGCATTGCTGGGCCTGTACTCGTACCCCTCGGCATCCCCGATTTGCACCGGTTCGCTTGGGTCCTTAAAGAGAATTTTGCCTTGTGTTTTCCCATTTGACGATAGCCAAAAGGCAGTTTCGCCCATAAGGTTGGTAATGGACGAAACCGTCATTTTGGCCATCTTGTCAAATTTGGGACACATCGGGCGGCGGGTTTATGCGTTCACTTTGACCGTTACGGTTGCGGCACTGGCATCCGCCGCGTCCCACGCACATCCGGCGTACTTGTTGCCGGTGTCGGTTGCAACGATCCCCGACCCGTCGGCGGCTACATACACCTTTTGGCCCTGCTTGATCGCCCCGGCGCCCTTGGTCAGTTCGTACACGCCGGTTACGTGCATCGCAATCGTTTCGCCCACGGCGCCGTCCGTAACGGCTACGGCGGCCACGTCCTCGATCATGCGCACATCGCCGCTTTTCACGGCTTTGCCTGTTACTTTGTAGTCGATGGTATTACCATCCTGCACAAAATTTTTCATGTTGTTATCCTGTTTTGTTGTTTGCTGTTAAAGTGAGGGCGGGCGAGCCGCCCTCACCTCGGGAATGTTGCCGTTACGCTTATTTCCCGGTTGATTTCACGAGGCCGCGGTAGTCGATGGCGGCGGCGCCGAAATCGCCGCGGACGGCATAATCCATGCTGTCCGTCTTGAACTCCTCGGAGCTGTCCACGCGCAACGCCTCGTTACCCTCGAGGTACGCATAATACAGATGATCCACCGTGTACGGGTCGGCCATCAGATACCATGCGGCGGGATCGGTCAGGCGCGGCTCGACGATAACATCGAACTCGCCGGCGAACACGTTTACATCTTCGGTTTTGGCCGGTGTGGTCGCGGTAATCAGCTTCTTTGCCGGCATTTCCAGTTCGGGCGGAACGACGAGGTAGCGGGGCAATACGCGGATCAGTTCGCCAGCTACATCCCGCTGTTTGAAAAGGGCGGTTTTGCCCGCGGCCAAACTGGTTTCGTTCAGGGTGCCGGTAATCAGGTTACCGCGGTCGGCGTGGAAAAGCGCCTTGTTGTCGCTCATCTTCACGTTGTCCGTGATAAGCCCCCACACGAGGTTCCCGCGCGTGGTGTTCCAGTGGCGCACGAATGCGGACGGAATGATGGCGAACACGCCCAAATCGTCGTTGATGAACGCCTGTCGGGTAAACCGGATGCCCTCGGCGAACGATTCCACGCGGATCGTCTCTTTGCTCTCCTTGAGGGTTGTGTACTTGATTTCGCCGCCCTCGGGGGTTTTCTTCATGCCGTTGACGATCCCTGCGGAATACAACCCTTTGGCGCGGAAATCGTCCACGCTGGTCTGACGAGCGATTTTGTCCCAAAACTCGGGGGCAAATTCATACTGGGCGCGTAACATCTTGTGGATAACGCCCTCGAACAACAGCGGGAAATCGCTGGTACTGGCCGACCGTTTGAAAAAGGCGTTGGCCACCTCGGTTCGGTCCATGCCGCGGGTACTGATGCCGCGTTCGGCCAACAGCTCGCGCCCGATCTCCACCATAGACATACCGCGGAACTCGCGGGCGCCGTTGTCCAGCGTGAATTTCTTGGGATAAATACGATGCAGGAGTGCGTTCTCGGCGGCCATTCGCTTCTTGGTCCCTGCATCGAGGCCGACCTGTACCCCGTGGGTGCCGTTCACGTTCTGTTTGCGCTTGGTCAACTGGCGCATGATGGCGCTACTACACTGGTCCAGCGTCATGTTGGTACCGACCAGCGTAAGGGCGTAACTGTCCGGCAATCCCGCCGCGCGGGTCATTTGCTGGATCGACGTTACCCGCTGGCGCATTTCCTCGGCGGGCGCGGCGGCTGTTGCTGGCGTTGCCGGGGCGGCACTTGTGCCGGCGGCCCGTTCGTCCGCGGCGGCGGGTGCATCGTCGGCAGGAGCGGCGTCTGCATCTGCATCGGGTTCGATCAGGGTAAGCGTGATTGTATCGCCCACCTCGCCGTCGGAAAGGGCAACGCCTTTCACATCGTCAACGGTTACGATGTCCCCCAGTTTGACGGGTTCACCCTCGACGGTGTACTCCATGGTCTGTCCTGTTTCGGTTGTTCTCGTGTTTTTCATATTTTTGGTATTTGAGGTTCTTTTTTCCACGATCTCGACGGTGTGCTGGGCCTGCCCGCGGATTTCGCTTTTGATGTCTGCCTGTACGGGTGCAAGCGATATTTCTGTGGGCATCCAATCAATGGCCCGATATATCGGGCGCTGGCCGTTCGGTCGTTCCTCACGTTCGTACTTATAGATTTCATAACCACCGGAAATATCTTTGACGATGCCGTCCACGATGTCCTGCCATAACCCGGTAATTTCTTGGCGCTGGGAAAATTTGACACGGGCGCAAAGTTGCCGTTGCTCGTCAATCCATACCTTGATCGACCGTCCGACCTGATTATGTACGGATTCGGTCCGGTGGCAGTCCAACACCGGTAATCCTCGGTTTGCCCGTTCCATCCGGATAGCTGATTGTTCACACACCAGCAATTCGTCGTAATCTTCGGTCCACCCGAAACGCGGCACCATGGTTTCGGTAATAAAAATTACGTCCACCTCGCGTTTGTCCGCGTCGAGTGTAGCGGGCTGGATCAGTGCCCGGCCATACATTATACCCATTGTCCTGTTAGCCATTTGTGTCGTTTTTTGTGGAGGGCAACGTTACGCTCTCAATCGTGATTCCCAGTTTCTGCAATCGGTCCATATCCTGTTTGTACTCTGTGAAAAATTCCTCGGGTTCGCGGCCCATTTCGCGCAATGTTTCGCTGATAGTAGCCAGCCCCGATTGGATGCGCTTAACCTGGGCATCTGTTTCCCTTACGGGATCGAGTTGTTGGATGCGCGGGGCGGTCCAATCCGCGGGTATATATCCGGTTAATTCGCCCTTGATAATGCACGCCTTTACGAACCAATCCCATACGGGGGCGCATATCTGCGGGACGATCATGTTATATTGCCAGCTTTTGAAATTCGCGGTAACGTCGATTTTCGCCATGCGCCCCGATGTGAAATTGACCTTGGAATAATCCATGGTCAGCATTTCATACGTGATTCCATAAGCCGCGGCTACACCCTGCAGGATGCGGGCGGCGTATGCGTCATAATCGCTGACGCTGGGAGGGTTGGCAAATTCGACGGTTTCAGCACTCCCCAGGTGTTCGATAATTCCGGGTTGCAACCGTTCGATCCCTTTCTGTCCGTCCTCGTTGTCGTTGTCCAACCCCATATCTTCAGACCCCAGCACAAAGGCCGCAAAACATGCGGCCACCTTTTGTTTGACGAGCTGGGCATCCTCATAATCGGAAAAGTCGGACTGTTTCATAAATGCCGAAACACCGAACGGTAAGCCGCGGACCTGTCCGGGCCGCAATACCTCGAAAGCATGTAGCACGTCCTCTTTGGGGAAATACTTGCTTTGGATGGCCGTGGCAAAAATGTAACTGTCCCCGGGATGGTATTCATAAATCCAGTAACCGATCAGGCGCCCGTCGTTGTCGAACTGAACACCGAGGCGGCAATAGCCGTATTCGTTATATCCGTTTCGGGTGTGGTCGAGTTGGTCCCCCTCGATGATCTGTAATTTTATCGGTAGGGGGTTGTCTTGATCGGGCATTACCCAGTGGCGCACAATCAATACATCGCCGCCCTCGGCGATGGAACGCATCGCCAACTCCTGCAGACCGTAAAAGGTGGTTTTGCCGTACCAGTCACATGCGGTTTTCCCAGCCCATGCCGTCCAAATTTTTTTTACCTGTTTTATGGTTTCGAGGTCGGCATCCGGGGCGGGCTGGATGCCCTCGCCAATGGTGTGCTTCGTGATCGCCTCGATGGCCCGCCGCGCCCATCCGTTGTTACGGGCCATGTGGCGGGACCGGTCCCGCAATGTTACGAGCGCCCCAGCTACCTCGTTGTTTACGCCCGTGGACTTGGCATTGCGGAATGCTTTACCGCGGCGGCTTTTGTCTGCCGCCTCGTATGCCCGCCGTTTCCGGTTGCCAAATGATATTTCAAAAGACAATTTCATCGTTTCGAGAAATATCCGCGGTCGATCTCGGCCAGCCGGCGCCGGCGCGGTTGCCGCTCGGGGAATAATTCGGCCTCAATCATTCTAACCAATTCTTTCATTTCGGCCAGCGACCGATAAGACACGGTTTTGTCCCCGTATGTTATCGTGGTTGCACCGCTGGCAATGGCCTCTTTGAGTGCGTCGTATTGTTCTTGAGAAAAGGGCATAAGCGTAACGATTTTACGCTAAAGTAAAGACGATGCAACGATTTGACAATCATGCAATAAAAGGTTTGGCGAGTTCTCGCCAAACCTTGCGAAAATGTAGCGAACATTCGCTAAATGATTTAACCCCAAAAATCGTTATAATCCTGGGATCGTCCATTGCTTTCGGAATTTCGTGGCTCCCGCTTTTTTGCAACGGCGCCGCCCATGGCGGCCAGTCGCTTGGGGGTTAAACGATCCAATCCAATAATGACCGCGGCGGCTCGGGCGTATATACGACAGTCCAATGGTTCGTTACGTTCGTACCGTTTTACCCACTGGAATTTCGCGTAACCCCGAACTATCCGTTTTACCTGTTCCTCGGCGGTTAGCCCTCTAAAATAATGCTCGTCGTACTCGGGAAAATGGCAGTAGTTGGGCGGCGGGGTTCCGTCGCTATCCTTTTCCAGTCGCAACGCCGCATATAGTTCCCCCTTCATAAATGAAACTCCGATGTTCCAAAGCCGCAATTTGCCTACCTTTTTTCCCGCCTTTGTAATATCTACCGATTTAGGCGGCGATACTGCCATACCAAGGTGGTCCTGCCCTTTGATGGGGACCACGCGATCCGCCCCGTACCGTCGGCAGAAATTATATACATGCGTCGTATTATATCCGGTGTCCACGGCCATTAAACGGATCGGGAACTCCATGCCGTCCTTACGTGGCCAGCGTTCGGCCAGTACATCGGCCAACTTATTCCATACTTTGGTGGCCGCGGTATCTCCGTCGAGGACACGAAAATCAATCGAATAACTGCGCTTGTCGGCACACCATCCGACGATTTCCAACTCCAACCGGTCCCGTTGCACGTCCACCCCTGCAGTGAGAAAACACACGTCCGCCGGGACCTCGTTAATTTTGTACTGTTCGCGTCGGTTGTATAGGTTTTTATATGGCGGCGCCTCGCCGCGTTCGGCCCACGTTTCGCCCAGCGTGGTATTAACGAAAACTTTTAACTTGCTTTGGTTATCTTTGGCCGCGAGAAAATCCCGAACGATCTGTTTCCAGCTATGCCACCCATAGGGTGAGTATAGGCTATTCAGATGGAACCCGATAACGTCGGGATTGACCCGTTCCGGTTTGCTCGGAACCCACTGGCCATTTGCCAACATTTCTACTTTGTGCCGTTCGGCGATCAATTCACCGCAATGTGCGCATTTGTATTTTACTGTGTCCGGCTTCCCCTCGTCCCATTTGAGGTTTGCAAACACCAACGGTTGCATGCCGCCGCAATGTGGGCATGGCACATGGTAGAAATTTTGGTCGGTTTCCGCAAATTCGCGGGCGATGGCCGAGGCCCCCTCAATCGTGGGGGTACTCAACATAAATATTTTGTGGTTCGGAAATGTACGGGTTCGGGCCGTGGCCAAATCAATCGGCGATCCCTCGCCATCCAAATCCTGCGGGTATGCGTCCACCTCGTCCAGTACCAGGTTACGGATGGGGACCGACCGCAACCCCGCGGCACTGTTGGCCCCCGCAAGGATCAGGACGCCGCCGTTGAAACTCTTTTGCGTAATCGTGTTGTTACTGTCCCTGCTTTTCGATGGCGCAACCCTTTGCTGTAATTCCGGGCACATTTCGATCAGCGGGTCAATTCGGCCCTTGGATAATCGTTTTACCATTTCGTCCGTCGGCTGGACGAACATAGTGGGGGCGGGCGCAATGTGCATACAGTAGCCCAAAAAATTGGTGCCTGCTTCGGTGCCGCCGATTTGCGCGGCTTTGACAAAAACGATTTTCTTGTGTGGATCGTGGACGCTCAATGTGTCCATGATCGCCTGCAGATAAGGGGTGCGGTTTGTGCGATACCGGCCCGGCTCGGCGGAACTGACGGGGGACAAAAAGCGGTATTTGTCGGCCCACTGTGAAACGGTGATCCGCTCTATGGGCCGCAATCCTTGATAAAAACCGATTATGTCCGTCCGTTGCTCCATTATTTGTTCGGTTCGATTTGGATGTCGGCGAGTTTCTGCAGTTCACCGGCGATAGCGTCGTAAATGGTATTATACACCATGGTCCGGTTATCCTCGGCCATGATTAAATCGGTGATGCGGTCCGGTATCGTCAATAATGCGTCCCGCAATTCCTTGCCGGCGGCGAAAAGTTGGTCGTTGACACGTTCCCGCGAAACCAGCGATCCCTCTTTTTCCTGCAATTCCAATTCTGCAATCCGTGCCTTGGCAATCTTTTCCTGCAGTTGGGCATCCTCATACGATATTTTTGGGGTACTCCTTGATGCTTCTTTGGCGGCGGGTTCAATTACCGATTTGTCGAACGTCTTTATATATCCTGCGAGGCTTTCCCGGACCTTGCGCTGGCCGGGGTGTGCCGCATTTAACGACTTGTACCAGCATACGGCGGCCTGCTGTGGGTTCAGGTAGTACGGCGAGGTGGCCGATGTTCCTACAACGTCGGCGAAATTATCCGGTATATATCCACGCTTTATGGCCGCCGAAACGGTTTTGGTGCTAATGCCGGTTAATTCTTCAAAATCAGATATTTTTATCCACCCTTTTGGTGCCTTTTTCCTCATGTTCAGCCGCTTGATACTTGATATGATAATTTTTTCCTGCTGACTGGCGAAAAACTGCGGTGCCGACTACCCCCGATAGAACAAATCGGGAAGGACCCTAAATTTTTTCAGTTTGTTAGATTTATGTTGGTTATTGCCTTGATCATTCATATCTTTGTTGAAAATTTAAATTATGGAAACGGTAAAAGATAATTATTGTACTAATTGCAAGTCTGTTACGCCGCATGATGTGTTCGAGTTTATTGGTGGTTACACTACTGAAATATGTCGAAAATGCGGCAATGAAATCCCCTGCGAGAACGGGGATATGCCGTCAACAGCATGGTCTGATACTACAAAAGTAGGGAGATAGTAGGCTTTATTCATTTTTTGCCGCGATTCTTGCCACGCGGCTGGTTAATATTCCGTGTACCCGGGCCGTCACCTCGTTGCCCATGAACTCCGCCACGTCCGTCCGTACATCGGGGGATATGCCCATGGTAAACGGCGATGCGGTCATAAGTTCGGTAATGCGTATTTTGCCGCTGGCTGTCTTTTCCCGCCCTGGGACAAAGCCCGTCCGCTTTTGATAATGACCCCGGGCAAATACTCCTTTGTGACCGCTGGCCATGGTAGCCACGAACGCATTGCGGATCATCTTGGTTTTGCCTTTGTGGATCGCCACCGTTATCGACGATCCCGTTTGTTTGGGCCGAAACGCTATGATCGGTAGCCGGTCCTCGTTGATCTTGATTCCCCCGTACAAATTATTACTGTTGGCCTTTGGCGATACAATAGCCTGCCGGGATAGGTATTTTGGGGTAATGTTGTAGCGTTCCTTGATCCGCTTGTTTATGCGAGGAACCGAACGCGATAGGGCGCTATTGATACCCTGGGCCGTCCCCCGCAAAATCTCATTCGGGGACAACTTATTGCGGAACTCATTTTGTATGCGCTCGATCTCGCCCCGTTTTTCCTGTGTGATTCTGATTTTCATATGCTGTTTATTTGGCGGGGGTCCCGCTATCCGGTTGTTCGTACTCTTTCAGTTTGCGGTCGATTTTGAGGTATAAATCGACGGGCTGGGGTGTCCGCCGCTTCAAATCTTCATACCAACGGCGCGAAACGCCAGCTTCGCGGCATAACTGCGAAATTGATATGTTGGCCGCATTTGCCCGCCTGCGGATGTCATTTGCCAAATCCTCGTTATTCTGTCCCATAAATTTGAATATTATAAAACCTCAATTTGTCGGTTTTGAATGTTTGTATTCTTCACGCAGACGGTTTGCGTGGTTTTCGAGGTCGGACAACGTGATCGATAACTTTCCGATGATTGCAAACGGTTCCCAAATGCCGTCGATCAATGCCAATCGTTTAAGTGTCATAAATCCGAAATTGCCGCCTGATTCCTGCCTACCGATCCATTGGGCCATACTCTTTTGGCTATCAAATTCCCGTTCGAGAGGGTTTGCTACATCCAGTGAATCGGAGTATTGCACCTTAAAGGATGTGGCCCGCTCAATGTTCCGCCGCCTTTTGTATTCTGTTTTCATTGGAAATATGTTTACCTCAACAGTTATTTATACATGGACCTTAATCGCCTGCGATTTTCTCGCATGCGTTCGGATTCCGCAACCTGCTTTTTAAGTTTGGCCATGTTTTCGTCGATGTATGCCGCCACGAGTGGGGAACACCTGCTATTTTCGCGTAACCAAATTAGGTAATCGGCGGGTACGTTGACCATTGCCCGGCCTTGGTGCTTGCCATAAGGCATAATGCTGGTATCAGTTAATCGCATGGCTTTGGGGTATTATTGGTGTGTATTTTCTCGGTGATCTCTTGGGCGATCTCATACAGTATTGCGGCATGGGATTCGTCCGTTGCTTTGGCCGCGAATTGCTGGGCGGCCAGTTGTAAGAGGAACCCGCCCACGACAGACAATTCGCCGACGTTGTGCTGGGGTTTTTCCAAATCCATAGCCATACGTCGCAAAATGGTTGCATGGTTGGGGTTGTGGTTATTCAGTTGCTCGGCCATCCGTATCGTTGCGGATTGCAACAGCTCCGCGGCGGTATCGTCCAGCGGGTTCAGTGTGATTGTTTTGTCCATATATTTTTATTTTCCAAAGTATTTTACACAATTACAGTACGTTATTGTCGGATTTGCCCACTGCCCTTGAAAATGTTTCCATTCGGTCGAAAATTTCCCCTCATGGTCGCGGTATAGCATTGCGAACGGGAAAAAACCGGCTTTCCACGCTTTACCCATTCGGGCCTGTGCTTTGTCGAAAGTGTCCCCTTTGTATCCGCATAGAATATAGCACCTCAACCTATTGCTGGCCTTGGAAAATCCGGCAGAAATAAGCATTTTGCCAGCCTCAACCAATGGGGCTAAATCGTTGGGGGTATCGTAAGCGAAAAAGACTGCTTCGGGATGTAATTCGTATAGCCGAATTGCCATTTCTTGGGTCAGTAATGCCGCCTCGAGGCCGCCTGTAAATTGAGGTCTATGCGGCTGTCGGGCAAGCATGCTAAATACCTCGTCAATATGTTTCGGCGAGCATGCCAGTAGGTTATCATCTTGGATGATCCAGCCATCGGTTACGGGTAACTCACGCAGTACACCACCCTCACGTTTGGGCACCGTACAAAACCAACAACGATTAGGGCATCCGCGGCTGGTAATAACATATCCTTTCCGCATATACATTCCGGGGACAAAATCGCCGCCCGGTTCATTGTATGCGGGGCCGCCCAATTTGACCGGTGCAACCCGTTCCCATTGTCTTACTGCCCATTCTGCCCATGGTATATCCCACGTAAAAGTAACCGATATATGCACCTCGTCCGCTTCGTCGAATAAACTCGGAACCGTGTGAATGCGGGCCAGTTCGTCGGTCGGGGTGGCGTTTGTGCGCGTTGGGAATACTCTGATTATCTTTTTCATGTTATGCGGCATTACGTTCGTATTCGATTATGGCGATGCCCAGTGCCTCACATTGTACGCGGGCCGTGTTTACCTCAACGGCATTGCCGATATACTTTTTTTGCTCCGCCTGCGTACCGATCAGTTTGTAGTTGGCCGGAAAACCCATGATGCGCTTTAATTCGGGTATCTTTAACATGCGCATTTTAACGTCAACAAGTCCGTAAAGGGCCATAAACTCCTTTATTTGGACCAATATGGGGCTATCGGTAGCGTATATTTCATACACGAGGATTTGGCCATTTTGCCGGATAAACTGCGGCAACTCGCGCCCCTCATGTTCCGTTGTGATAAGATAGGGTGCCGCCTTATCCATGCGGGCGATCAGAGTAAAACACGGCGTGTCGATGCTCCCGCCTTTGGATGTGTATTGCGGGTTCATCAGATAATGCCATTTGCGGTTTGCTGTGATCGTGGGGAATGGGTGATCGAGGGAATTGCCCACATTCTGAAAATGTGGGTTCATTATCCACGGTCGGCACGTAACAAGGTGATGTTTGGGGTTTGTCGTTACCGTTCCTGCAGGCGATTCAACGGATGCGCCGCGACCGTTTCCATACTGCATATCTAAAAATTGAGGTCTAACCAGTTGGAAACGGTCTTTGGTAGTAATCGTTGGCGCCGGTCCGTCAATACTCGAATTGAAACCGTTACCGTAATATGCTGTCATAAATGGGGCGTTGATGATCGCATGATGATCTATTGCCGTAATGGTGTGGGCCGGACCATCAACGCTTAAATTCATGCTTTCCGGTGATCCGCTGAAATACTTTGTCAGAAAACAAGCACTTACAATATCTTGATTCCCACCTGTTGATGTAAGAGTACGGGCAGGACGATCTACTGATATAATTTTGCTTTCGGGCTTCCCGCTGTTGCGTTGTTGAATAAAACAAGCCCTTGCTAAACCGAGGCGATCCTGTGCGGCAACGACCGGGCACGGCTGGTCAATACTTGGGGGTATGTATTTCCCTGTTTTCCCGTTTACGGAATTATATTTGACCAAAAAGGCATCTTTACCACCGGCAACGAACTTAATCAACCCTGCGTATATGCGTTCATGCGTAGCGTCGGCCAGCGGCGTTTTACGCTCGAAAATACTGGTTCCCTCATCTTGCAGGTCTAAAACCTCACGGACCGGGCGCCACTTGGCCCGCTGGTCGAATAGGTCATTTTCGGGATTTTTGGCGTGCGTTTGCTCGGGGAATACGATGGGCAAATTTCCGCTGGCAAATATTCCAAAGAAACGCCGCCGGGATGTGTAGGCGCCGTAATCGGCGGCATCCAGTATGCGGTAATCGAAACGATACCCGTAACTTTTTACGTGGGCCACCCAATTATGGTAATGTTGGCCTTTGGTTGTTTCGCATGGGAGCATAACGGGGCCAATGGTCCACCGCTTTTTTTTGCCCGTGCCCTCGGATTTGATCGACAAAGGGCACATAATGGCGCCCGTCTTTTTGTCCTCAACGACTTTTACAGCCAACGGCCCCCATGTCATAAATTCCTTGACGTTCTCGATCTGTATGTAATCGGGTTTTAACGCTTCGATGTAGCGAAAAAGATGTTCGGCCAATGTCCGGCTGTCGGCATCCCTACTTTGGCCGCCCTTGGCAATGGAAAAATTTGTACACTCCAACGATGCCCACAATACCACGCGGGCACCGGCATAGCGTAACCGCATAACCTCAACATGGGCGGTCAACTGTGTAAGGTCCAGTGTGCGGATGTCCTCGGTAAAGTGCAAAGCGTCGGGATGATTGGCGGCATGCGACGCGATGGCGTTGGCGTCATGGTTTACGCATGCGATAACCTTGGCGATTTGCTCACCATGTAAGCGGGCGTTTTCAACTCCCGTACTTGTGCCACCGGCACCACAAAAGAGGTCTATGTATAAAAATTTAATCATGTCGCTAAATGTTAAATATCCCCAGCTCTTTGCGCCGGCGGCGTTCTTCGATTCTGATGTATTTCGGGTTCAATTCAAACCCAATCGCATTTCGGTTGAGTTTATTGGCAACTATGCGGGTGGTCCCTGTTCCGTTAAATGGGTCTAAAACAATTCCCCCCCCCTCGGGACATCCGGCTAAAATGCACGGTGTGATAAGGTCCTCGGGGAAAGTTGCAAAGTGCGCTTCTTTTTGCGGTTTCGTCGTTACCGTCCAAACACTGCGTTTGTTGCGTTTTGTTCTCAATTTGTAAATATTACCGCTTTTGGTCCGGTAAAACTCGGCGGGATTTTCCGTGTATTTCTTTCCACCAAACCGAGGTAATGCGGTCGGGTTATCGTTCCCTTGCTGTCCATCCAAATTTTGACTGTATCGGGTTATCGTTGCATCGGAAACAGGTTCTGCGATAGCCTCGGCGTTGAAATAGTATTTGGGGGATTTCGCAAACAGCAAAATATATTCGTGCGCTTTGGTGGGGCGGTCAGTTACGCTTTCCGGCATCGAATTGGGTTTGTGCCAAACAATGTCGGCCCGCCAGTACCAGCCATCGGCCCGTAATGCAAATGCGAGCATCCACGGTATGCCGATCAGGTCTTTGGGTTTTATCTCGTCATTCTTGAACACCTTATGCGAATTGCCCGCCCAGCTCCCCGCGTTACTTTGCTGTTTCGCTGAACTGCGTTTTGTGTCGCCCACGCCGCGCCCACTCCCAGCATAACTGTCCGCAATATTGATCCATACGGTGCCCTGGTCTTTCAACACC
The DNA here is from genome assembly GCF_015553985.1 of Alistipes sp. D31t1_170403_E11. Lineage (NCBI taxonomy): Bacteria > Pseudomonadati > Bacteroidota > Bacteroidia > Bacteroidales > Rikenellaceae > Alistipes > Alistipes sp. D31t1_170403_E11. The sequence goes on from NZ_JADNHQ010000008.1 coordinate 31,175, forward strand.
CGCCGTAACTCATGGAATAATGATACCAGTTTTTGGATGTAGGCATCGGGGGTGTCTTCGAGGCCGATCTGTCCCTCAACACCGTAATCCCGTAAACCGTAATAGGGCGGGGACGTAACGATACAATCAACAGACTGATCCGGCAGTAGTTTGGCCGCCGCAAGCGCATCCATGTTGTACGTGATGTTCTTTTCCATGGCTATCGTTGTTCTCTGTTCGTAATTATCCGGCCTACCAGTGCATCACATTCGGCCTTTGTCCTGGGCAATTCTATGGCGGTGGTTCGGCCCAAATCCGCAAATAAGCGTTTCAGCATCTTGATACGGAGTTTTCCCTGCTGGGTGGCCACGCCTTTGGTGTCGATAGCGAGGTCATAATCCGGAAGGTAAAAATCCAGCGTGTAGGTGATTGCCCGGATTGTTTCGCCGTTGTAAGTGAAAGGTTCCTGTAATGTGTATTTTTTTTGAAACAGAAATCCAATGCCGTGCGTTGTCAAAAGATTGTGCATATAGCACTCGAGGCGGCTATCGAAGATGATCCCGTTCTGTTCGGTTTTAGCCGCGTTGCGTACCTTGCGGTTGCCGGTTGAGGCAATCGTACCGCCCGGTACTTTTCCGCCGTGCAAAAGTGCTTGAAATTCGGTGGCGGTCATTCTGTCGGTTGTGTTGCTCATGCCTCGGATGTTGGTATTTCGCTGGCCAAAACCCAATACAGTTTTCCGGCCTCACGAATGGTGTGAAAATCCGAACCGCGATACTTGCCGCCGTTCTGTTGGTCGATTGCCGTGAGGTATTCAGGGTACGTGTAGCGTCGTGGTTTGGACGATGCGGTCCGCCCTGTGTTCTTGTGGTCGTTCAGTTGGGTATCGCGTCGGGCAAAGTTGCCGAATGTGGTGTAGGCGTTCACGTTCTCGTATGCCCGCTTGTTATGCATGGCTTGGATAATTCGCTGGATGTCCTCAACGCTGTATTTGCGGAGCATCCACACGATGTTCTGCTCTGTGAGTGGTTCAGCCATGGCCGCGACCGTCGGGACGCTGGCCGCAATCCATGCGAGCAGTTTGGCCGCCTCAACGTTGGCGGGATTTTCGACCGGGGCGGCGTTGTTTTCCCCCGCACCCCCTTTCTTTTCAGTAATTACTGTGTGTGTGCTATTATCAGTACCACAATCACAATCAGTATCACAATCACAATAAGAATAACGGTTATTTTTTGGCCGTTCGGTTATTTCGGTTTCGTCCGGTTGTTCCATAATCCCGTCGGTTATTTCGGTTTCATCCGGTTGTTCGTGAATCCGTCCGGTTTCGTCGCTTTCGGTCGGTTGTTCTAAAAACCGTTCGGTTTTTTCGCTTTCCGGTGGGTTTTCCTCAAATCGTCCGGTTCCGTCGTTATCCGATTGGTTTTCATCGTTACCACCCGATTTTTTCGGGCGCCCACCTTTCCGTCCGTTTTCTCGGTTTTTCTTACACTGGGCGTCGTACTTTACCGCATAAAAATCTATCGACGCCTTGATGAACTCGAAACACATTTTTGTTACGCCGTCCAATTCGGGGATTTTCTCGTCCGAGGTGTAGGCGAAAATTGCCGTTAAAAGGTCCCCGCGCTGTTCGCGCGTCAATAGTTGCACTTGTGGGTAAAAATCGGATCGCAGGATAAATGTTCCTTTGTCCGCCTTGGGATTATTTGCCATATTTTCCAACCTTATATTATTCATGTGTGGCCGCGACCTGATAGCCCGGGATTATTTCGGTAATCTGTTCTCGCAGTATTCGGAGCAATGCCGCGATTCTTGGTGAAATTCGCACCAGCCATCGCCCTCGGCGTCCTCATCGCTAAACAGCGAGCATGTGCCGCACACCTTGGTCCCGTTGTCCGTTTCCTTATCGTATTCCTCTTGGAGTGCGGCGGAGCATTCCGGGCACAACAACACATCGTCGCGGGTGGTGTGCCAGTCCTCGTTACACACGGGGCATCCCCATTCTTCGCAGTTCTCGCACTGCATCAACTCTTCCCCACATGTGGGGCACATCTTGGGTGTCTGTTCTCTGTTCATGGTCTATTGTTGTTCTATGGTCATGTAATACCGGGCGCATTGGTTACCCTCGGGTGTCCGGCCCAGCTCTCGCCGGATGTCATGCCCGTCGATATGTACCAGTTCCCAAATGCGGGCGCTTAACCGACGGCATCCGCATAACTGCAGGGCATCGTCGGGCGTGATCCTCTCACCCTCTTTCAACATCTGTAATATCGCCGCCTTTTGTGATCCCGTGCATGTGCGGGCATCGACCTTATCAACCGCGGCGGCCAACTTTTTCACGAGCCGCCCGGCGCGGCGCTGGGCATCGACGAACCGCGTGGATGCGGTGGTCGCTTGTGCCAGTGCATCCGATTCCCTCAACTGCGAAAAGGTCTGCAAAATGTCTTTTATCTCTTTGCACGTTTGGTTCGATATGGTTTTCATGGCGGCATGTGGTTATGGGGGTTACGTCCGGTCAGGGTCGATAAATTCGAGGTCGCAATATTGGCATACGTGCGTGAAATCATCGTCCAGGTCCGGCCATACCTCACCATATCCAATTCCTCGGGCGTCGAAAGAGTAGCGCACATCGTGCCCGCCGCCGGTTTTACGCCCGCGGCAAATGTCGCGTGTTACGTGTCCATCGCGTGTTCGGTAGTCCACGATGCAGACGATAACATGCCCGGCGTCCAACAACGCCAGCAACCGGTCATAATCACGGCTCGTTCGGTAGGGAAAATTTTCAATCATAGTTTTATAGCATATTTGGCGAGGAAATGCCCGGCACTGCGGCCATTACTACGGACCTTTATTGTTACGTCATTGCCGGCCCGACCATATCCCCAAACCTCACCCGAGGACCAACCCGTTTGCCCTTTGGCATACGAACCTATCGGAAAATCCTTTTTCGCCTGTTCCAGTCGTTTGTAATACTCCTGATCCTCGTATTGTATGATGATCTTTTTTGCCTCTAAATATTGGTCTATCGTAATCATATTTTTGCTCTTTTATTTAGTATCGGAAACTCGTAAAATGGATAATTGCCATCGGCTGGGTTTTGTCATACCCCTTGAACCAATCCCGCCAATCTGCGAGTGAAAGACCGTCGTTGTGCGCCAACTCTTTTTCTAATACTATGGGATTTATCTGCTCGTCTATTACGGGCGAAAAAGGGGCGTAATCTTCATATTTTTGGATGCTGATTCCGTCCGCATGGGTGAGCCTGCCAATTTCAACCTGCGGGCTTCGGTACGGTTTCCCGGTCCATTGGCGGACGGATAGGCAAGCCTCACCGCGTGCGATCTCTGCAAACCGTTTTTCCCAAAGGGGATAATTCGCGCGGATCGTGTGGATTTTGTGGTAGGTCCAAAGATTTCGACTGCAGGTTCGACCCAGGTGGGCCTCTGCATCCCTATCATAATTACATCCGCCAAAACAATCGCGGCAAAAATCCCTACCTTGCAGGAACGCGCACCGAAACCGTGTCGGTTCCCCAGCTCTACGATGCCCTTTTGGAAATTGCTGGGATAATGTTATTACATACGTTTTCATTGTGTCGGTGTCTTTAGTTTGTCCATAATTCGCCGGATCGTGTCGGCATTTTGTTCGTTAATCCATTCTTTTGCGACGTTCCACGCAATCGAATTGCGGAACCGGAATTTTTCGAGCTGGGTGGAGTGATGGGATAGTCGGCCCTCGGTGGGTTTCAGCCCTTGGTCGTGCAACTCGCATAACCCATCGTGAAAAAAAATGCACCCTGTATCGGTTTGGATGGCTTGCACCATGGGGATCGGGTACGGGATCGCCCCGACCAGTTGACCCACGCACCAGTCCGTAATGGCCAGCTTATCGGAATACCCCGCGTCGATCAGGCGTTCGATGTCCGCCGGCGTTCCCAAACACGGACACGTCCGGCATTGTTGCTGACACTGTTTGCACTTGCAACTGATCGGCTTTTTGCCCGTCCGCCGGATGATATGTTGTAATGTCGTTTCCATGGAATGTATGTTAAAATGGTTCATCGCCCGTTGTGAATGCCCGGCATTGGTTGGATAATTGGGCCTGCTGATAAAGCGGATCATAGTTACATCCGATTTCTTTGGCTACCCAAAGTGGGATTCGACCATCGCCCGCCCAGCCCGATAATATTGCACTTTCCAAATTGCATTTGTTTTTCCGGATGCAACAGTCGCAATTACACGCGCACCAACTTTCTGCCTCTGTTCCATTGGAAAAGATACTGACCCGAGTATCACGGGCGAAAGGGTTATTATTCCACTCCATAATTTTCTGTTTTTATGCTAAATACAACCTCGCACGGCCATCGACGTATAACTGTAACCGCAATCCCATGGCATTCAACTCGTCGGAACATTCGGAGTTGATGTAATTTGCACACGGTGATTTGCCGATATAATCGCGGTACTTGATTGCGAGGTGTCGCAAATCGTCCATGCTCTCACATTCCCGGATTTCCCGGGCGGATTCTCTACAATGCGGGTAATAAAGGCGTTTCACAAGTTTGGCGACGGCTTTTATTTCTTCAAAAGTGTATTTCATTTATTTTTTGATTTTTACCGTTTCATCGGGTGTAATAAGCCCCCGACGGCGCAACCTTTTGATGAAATTCCGCATATTCAGCGCTTGCTCGTAATAGCAATTTTTTTCCACCTTAACCGACGATTGCGAGCGGTCCAAAATGGCCCCGGTTTCCGGAATGAATTGCCCTCCTTTGGATATTTCCATTTTGGCCGTGGATGCCTCGCGTGTGTCCCTGTTGAACTTGTAAAGCGTGTGCCCGGGAACTTTGATAATTCGTCCGATTAGCCGGTAATCGTTTTGCTTTTTTTCGACGGCCTCAATCTGCGCTTTGCAAATCTTCTCGTTCGTAATGCCGTCATGTGGGGTTAGAATATCCATAGCTTTATTCGTGAATCTCCCGCCAGCCGATAATATTTCGACTGTTGATCGTGGCACCTGTCCCGCTGATCGCATAGATGTATCCTCCTGCATCACCGGCAGAACGCCATGCGGTCGCAACATGTTCGCACCCATCTAATGCCATATATTTGACCATGACATTATCATAAATCGGAGGTAACTCCTTTTTCGGATCGTGCCAGCGGGTCAATTCCTCGCGCATTCGTTCCATCCCGTGGATAAAAGATTCCCGTACCATGCGCAGGCAAATAACCGCTCTTTTTCGGGTCATATCTACTCCGTCGGCTTCCATTGACGATTTGACCATCTTAGCGTAATCGTCGGCCAGTTTTTCAGTTTGTTCCATTGTTAGCAGATTTTTCAAAGTCTTTCAAAGCATTGCGTATTATTCGTGATTCTCGTACCAACTGGTGCGGTTACTCATGGACGCGACCAACTCGATGCGCTCGCGCAATACACGGCATTTGCTGGTACCGGTACCGTCCTTTATTATTTCGATCAGTTTCTCGTCCGCCCATCTGTTCACGGTTTTGCGGCCCCATCGTTTATAGCACTGGTTTAGGGATAGGTACGGTTTCAAAAGTCCCAGCGCCTCGGCACACTTATTAAACCCCGCTTCATAAGTGGCTTGCAACTGCAATAAATGCAGTCGGTCTATTGGTAGCTGTTCCATTGTGGTAGGTTTTAGGATTTCCTCGTAACTGTCGTTTTTCCTGTGCCCCTCAACACCGATACTTTTAACTCGATTTTTTTCTCTTTGGCGTAACGGCACGCGGCGGCCCGAACATTGGATTCGGTGGCATCGTTGATTCCGATTTCAACGGTATCGCCTTTCTGCATTTGTGCGAAAGTTGCGGTTAGGTTTACGGTGCGGACTAATTCGGCCATAATTGGTTTGGTTAAAAATTGCTCTTTGGTATTACCCCCAGTGGTATTGTGTCGGTAGGTGTGGCGCAACATGCTATCTTCTCACGGCCCGCGTCCCCGGCTGATGCCGGATGCAGCGTAATGGCTTGTGCCGACTTACGGAACGGTTGCAACCCGTGCAAATCCCGCTACGGTGGCAAAGCGATCCCGCGCCCCTCACATTGACCTGATCCGTGCAACTTGCCTACACGTTCTATGCGTGGCGGATATAGCCCATAGCCAACCGCAACAACTAGGCTTTTTGTGCCTCCCAATCAGGTTTCCCGCTACCAGTGTTCCATCCTTTTCGGTACGTTTTTCCCCAAAGAGCAATTAGTTTGATTTTTTTAACTAAATTTGTTATTACGTTTACAATAACAGTACAAATATAAGCAAAAGAACTTATAAAACAAGTGGTATTGTTTATTTATTGTAAGCGAAAATGTTTATCACTCCATAAAACTCTGATTATGACCGGAAAAAGGGTAAAAGAAATTTTGCGTAAAAATGGATATGTCCTTTCAGATGTAGCCAAATCAATGGGCATTATCCCGCAAAATCTGCAAAGTATGCTTAATGTAGAGGATATAAAAACCGGCGTTTTGGAGCGTGTGGCGGCGGCGATAAACCAAAATGTTTATTTCTTCTATCAAAACGATGTGAAATTACCATCGTCTGATGCTATTAAAAAAATGTCAGATAATCATATTGGCAACATGATGGATATTGCCGCAAAACTCGGTATTGGCCAACGTGAGCCGGAACCGTCGTTGCCTCCGAACGATGATACCGCCCAACTTTGGGAAATGATAGGTTTTCTTAAAAAGCAAATCGAGACACAAAACCGGATCATTGAAGAATTGACGAAAAAGGTGGGAAACGATGCACCCCGCCGTGTTGCGAGGGCGGGGGAATAGGAATAAAACGCCGCAATTTAACTCTACCATTATTGGGGCACTTACTGGCGGCCTGTCAATTATCGGATTTTGAAATAATGCTTTTCCACTCAATATTTGAAATTTAAGCGAAAACCACAAGACTATGGGACTTTTCAATTTTAGGAAAAGGGTGAAAATTGCCCCCGGCATTAAATTGAATTTAAGCAAAAGCGGGATAAGTACCTCGGTAGGTGTGAAAGGTGCATCTGTTACGGTCGGCCCAAAAGGGACTTATGTAAACAACAGTATTCCCGGGACAGGAATATACAAGCGGACCAAAATATCTGGTTCAGGGTCCGCAACCGATCCCGACAAAATACAGCCGATGCCCGAACCGGTTGCCGTTACCGATGATGGTATGGCTGACGCCCGGTTACTCTTGGACAAAATACGTGCGGATCTTGAGGCGTTGGATTTGCAGGATAAAAACGTCGTTATTATTGTCAACACATTTTCCGTCTATTTGTTGGGAATTGTGAAAAATCTGCTTAAAACTATGGGTGTTAAATCCAATCTGATTATTAAAAAAACTACAAATGTGGTTTTGATCGGGGATAAAAAAGACTTACCGAAAGGGTACCAATCTACGATAGACCGGTACAATGAAAAAGGCGGTAACATTGTTATCCATCATATAGCTGTATAGAGGGACCCTCGGCGCAATAGTTGCACGGCACCTAATCGGTGCCGTGTTTGTTATTATATGCTATATAGTTGCTTAAATAGCAAATAAACGTCCGACAGATGAAATTATAATTATTATCAAAGTCGGCATTTTATTTTTTATTACATTTGTAACGCGATCCGCCGAAAGGCGGGCGCATTTGCCCAGCGTAAACGTGGAAAATTTACAAGTCAGTGGCAAATACAAGAAACCTTTTGCGGGTCGTGGCTCACGTCCCGACAGTGTGGTATTCTTTTTTATGGACTACGACCCGACGGGCGTGGGCCTCTTGTGTTATTTACTGACGGGTTTTCCACGACCTACGCTGTGATAGCACAATGCCCCGTCCGTCTTTTTCTTTCTGCGGATGGCATTAAATGAATTGCTTATGCCGCGGTTATTTCTCATACGTTTTTGATTCCTCAACCCTGCGGCGTGTGCCTCTGGGCATTATCGTATTGGACGGTCGGTGTGGCCCCTAAAATCTGGTATTTACAACTGCTATAAATCCTGCACTGGCCGTCCTTTTTCTACGATCAACATTACCAATTCTAACCCCACATTATGCCGAAAACAGAATTACAATACCCGATTTACGAGGATCAGGAACAACGAGAAAACGACCTGATGCCGCACGAAATACAAACGATTTCACTTACCGCATTTTTTCAACGATTAGAGTGTGACCGGCATTATATTTATGCTCTTTTTGACAGTTTGCCTAAATCGCTATTTTCCATAGTACGTTATTCGGGCTATATCGACGAATTGAGTAATCGTACAACGTACAACCTGCAGGAATTTCGATCCCTGGCCTCAACATTCCACCCGGGGGATTATTTCCTCATTCTGTTTGTGGGGGTGAAATTGTGCCATGTTGAAGAAATTGACGATAAAACGATTTCGCACCTGTACGCCTCGCGTATCGCTTTGCTTTGTGAACGCCGGATGCGGGGGAATAATCCCGTCGTGTTGTCCCCGTCATTGGCGGCACGTTATGGTTTGACTGGTGAAGATATAACCCAAATAGAGCCTTTAATCAGCAAATGCAATGCGCGGGCCGCCGCTAAATTGCAATCTGAATATGATGCAATGAAAACGTTGGATTGCATCAGAAAATGAAAAGCCCCGAAGCATTGCTCCGGGGCCGCTACTACCTTATCGGTATGCTGTCAAACAATAACACTACAAAGTAATAGCATATAAGGGGGCCGCGAATTTACGCAATGCCTCGACGATCCGGCGCCGTTGTGCCGGACGCGGTTTGGTTTTCTCATTGGCGTACCGCGCCAACTGTTGTACTTGTATTCCGGTCAGTTCGGCCAGCTTCGTGTCTTTGATGTATTCACGGGCATATTTCAACATACTGACGGCATCGTATTCCAGTTCTATGTCAAAATCCCCGTCTAAATAATCCTTGTAGGGAAATCCCTTTTCTTTGGCGGTTTCAATAAAGAGTGTAATGCCCGCTTTCATGTCCTTGATCGCCTCGTCAACGGTCGAACCCATGCCGGCAAACAGCTCGTTTTCCATCATGGCCGATATTGTTCCGTCGGATGCCCATTCTACCAATACTTTAATTTTTGCCTTTTCCATGGTTGTATCGTTATTTGTTTTCCGGGCTGGAGCTATTTAAGCCCCATAACCCGGATAAATTTGTTTGCAATGCCAGTGCCCATTTCTTTGGAACCGTGAAAAGGAACCGAAACCGTTTTGCCATCCTTTTCATAAATTACGTGGCTCCCTGCCTGTCTGATGGCTTGCCAGCCATTTTTTTGGATTAGTCGGTGCAATTCGCTTGATTTCATATTACCGTTGTTATTGTTTGACACTGCAAATATAATGCAATATGAACTATTTTCCAAATAAAATAGTATATATTTTCTGAACTATTTATATTATTTAATAGTTCATATATTTACCAATCCTTTGGTGTGTAAATAATCCAGTACTTTCCGGTGGTTAGTGTCGTTCTTGGTAAAACGGCGATGAATATATCCGCGTGTGGTTTTTAGGCTCTTGCCTTTTTCCATGTCGTTATCCTCGCTGACGTGGTTTAATGCGAGTGCGATTTCGGCCTCACTGATCCCGCAATCCTCGGATGCGACGGTGGCCCATGTATGGCGCATGTAGTAGGTGGATAAATTCACTTTTATATCCAAATGGGCCGCCAGTTGTTTACAGCCCTTGTTAACGTTGATATTGAACTCTCTAAACCCTGCGTACATCGTATAAAAACGGAAAAGCCGTTTTTTGTCCGGATCGTGGTATTTCCTCAACAGCGGCATGGTTTCCGGTTCGATCTTCACGGAAAATAGGGCTTCGTCTTTTCGTCGCGTCGCCGTTTTCTGCCGATGGTATGTGATTCGGCGGCCTGTGAGGGCGGCATCATCCCCGTAAAGGTCCGCAGTGTTCATGGCCAGCAAATAAAACGATAATGCCAGTACGTCCCGTGCCAACTGCATCCGCTTTCCGGGGACCTTCTCGGTGTTCAAAATCTTTATCAAATCCTCGGTGGATAAATCCCTCTTTTCCGGTTCTTCCTTTACCTCGATCTGTAATTTTTTGCTGGCAAATGGCCGGTGGGTGATTAGGACACTTTCGGCATCATCATCGTTATATTTATCACATGCCGCATTAAATAGGGTCTGTATGTCCGCCAAATAGTCCTTTACGGTTTGCGCCTTGCATCCCGAAACTTGCGTGGTAACCTCCTTGCCCTTTTGGTTTATCCGCGTGATTGTGCGGGGTTTCTGCATATATTCGATGAACCCCTGCAGATTTGTTACGTTAATTTCTTTAACGTACACAACAGAACGTCCGAAATAGTCGGATAAATTGCGTATGACGGCCTCAAATCGGGATGCCGACCCCTTGCGTCCGGCGGCCCTCAACGCTTGAATATGGGCGTTACAAAACGCGATAAAATCAATGCCGGCACCTCCTGCGGTTTCTTTTTGCTTTTGGATGTAGTTAACGAGGTCTTGAGTGGCAAACCGGCTCAAATCGGTACCCAGTCCCTTGGCCAGCATTTCCTCGTAATTTGCGATGTCGTTTAATAGTCCTTTTAGGATCGTTACGTCTTTCAGTCCGGAAAAATCGGGCTTGATTTGTTTGCGGGTTACATATACATCCGTCGGTATTTTCCGTGATACCCGTTTATGGGTTATTCGGATCGCAACCGGAAATTTACCGTCCCGGCGTTCATTTTTTTCTCGGACCTCAATCGCAAATGTTGGCATAGTCTTTCATTTTTGGACAAACTATCGACAAACAAACATACAAAAAAGGGCTGGAAATCCATGTTTTTTTGCAAAAAAAGAAACCACCCGAATGGGTGGTTTTCTTTGAATATCGCCCCTATGTGCGTATGGGGCCGTTTTTTCGGTGGTGGAGAATACCAGGGTCGAACTGGTGACCTCTTGCATGCCATGCAAGCGCTCTAGCCAACTGAGCTAATCCCCCTTGTTGTGGGTGCAAAGATAATCGGATTTTTTTATTTCCACAATTTTCGGCCCGGAAAATCCGTTTTATTGACGATTTTTTTTTCGAAAAAACGCTCCGAACCACTTTCCGCAATACTCCGGAAGGGTTGTCGGAATGCCGTGAAATGGCCGCAAAGGAAATTTTGCCAATCTTTCCGGCGGTTTGGCTATTTCCCGCAGGGCATTCGGTCACGATCTTTGCATTATCAAAAAACGATAGAATTATGAAAACGCAAAAAGAGCTGAATCCCGGAGCCGCGACCTTACGGCGGCGGATAACCGCAACCCTGAAAACAACCTTTCTTGCGGCGGCTGTGCTGCTTGGCCTGCCTGTTGCCGCACAACGATCCGACGACACTCAAAAAACGAAAAATATGAAAGCAATCGAACTGACGACCGCGGAGTTCAAGACGCAAATCTTCGATTTCTCCGCAAATGAAGCCTGGAAGTACAACGGCGACCTGCCTGCCGTCATTGATTTTTACGCCACCTGGTGCGGTCCCTGCAAGATGATGTCCCCGGTTATGGAGACCTTGGCCGGGGAGTACGAGGGCCGCGTGCGGGTTTATAAGGTGGATGTCGACAAGGAAAAACGTCTCGCCGCACTGTTTAAGATCCGCAGCATCCCGACCTTTATTTTTATCCCGATGAACGGCGAGCCGCAGCATGCCAACGGGGCCATGGGCATCGAGGAGATGCGCAAGATTATCGACGGTACGCTGCTCGGCAAAAAGCAGTAACGCGGTTGCCAGGTGAAGGGTCCTGTGCAACCGCCGGCAACCGGCAATCCGGACAATCCGGACAACCCGAAATCCGAAAAAGCGCCGGAACTCCGAGAAGTTCCGACGCTTTTTTCATTAATATATCGGGTGTTTATTCCACCTCCCATGTCGCTCCCGAGCGGAGCAGGTCGTCCACGCAGTGAATCTTGCTGGCCGCTTTGACCTCCTCGACCTGCTTTTCTACGGCGCGGTCGTAAACCGTGTCGTCCTCGACTGCACGGATTACACCCAGGGCAACCGGGTATTCGGGGTATTTCATGCCTGCGAGCATCGAATGCAGCGTCGTGTCGCGTTCGTGGGCGTCGTGCGTCAGCACATTGTCCAGCGTGTAGCCGTCCTGGCCTACGGTTACGACTTTGAGTTTCATGTTCTCGAAGACGATTCCCTTTTCGTTGTTGGCCCCGAACAGCATCTTCTCGCCGTGGCGCAGCGTCACGGTGTGCTCGGCGCGCGTAGCCTTGTCGGCCGCAAACGCATAGTGTGTCTTGTCGTTGAAGATCACGCAGTTTTGCAAGACCTCGATCACCGACATGCCTTTGTGCTTGGCGGCGGCGATCATACATTCCTTCGAAAGCCCGACTTCCATGTCGATCGAACGGGCGAAGAACGTGCCTTTCGAGCCGATCACCAGTTCGCCGGGGTTGAACGGCTTCTCGACCGTTCCGTAAGGCGAGGTCTTCGTGATCTTGCCCAGTTTCGACGTGGGCGAGTACTGGCCTTTGGTAAGACCGTAAATCTCGTTGTTGAACAGGATGACGTTGAGGTCCACGTTGCGGCGGATGGCGTGGATAAAGTGGTTGCCGCCGATGGCCAGCGAGTCGCCGTCGCCCGTCGTCACCCAGACGCTCAGGCGCGGGTTCGCCGTCTTCACGCCCGTCGCTATGGCATTGGCGCGTCCGTGCACGGAGTGGAACCCGAAGGTCTTCATGTAGTAGATGAAACGCGACGAGCATCCGATGCCCGAGACGAACGTAAACAGGTTGTGGGGCGTGTCGAGCGCGTCGGCTATTTCCGGCAGTGCGCGCTGCACGGCACTCAGGATGGCGTGGTCGCCGCATCCGGGACACCAGCGTACCTCCTGGTCGCTTTTGAAATCCGCAGGGGTGTATTTGTAGTCTGCCATGGTTACTTCAGTAAGGATTCGAATTTCTTTTTAAGTTCTACAACCGTGAAGGGGAGTCCCTCGCACTTGTTGTACTGTTCGTAGCTGAACTCCTGGAAGTTCTGGCGCAGGTAGTTGGCGAACTGGCCTTCGTTGAGTTCGCAGACCACGATCTTCCCGAACCGGGCGAAAATCTCGCGCACGCCTTTCGGCAGCGGGTTGATGTAGTTGAAGTGGCACAGCGAAACTTTCCTGCCTTCCTTGCGCATCTCGTCCACGGCGTTCTGCAGGTGGCCGCGCGTACCTCCCCAGCCTACGACCAGCAGGTCGCCCTCTGCGTCGCCCCAGACTCCCTGTGCGGGGATGTCCTCGGCGACTTTCGCTACCTTCGCCGAACGGGTGTCGGTCATCTTCTGGTGGTTGGACGGATCGTGCGAGATACAGCCCTTCACACAGTCTTTCTCCAGGCCGCCCACGCGGTGTTCCAGTCCCTTCTTGCCGGGGAATGCCCAGCCGCGGGCCAGTTTTTCGTTGCGCACATAGGGCATGAATCCGCCTTCGGGGGCTTCGTCGACGACCGGCGGGCAGATAGCGGGGTAGTCCTTCATCTCGGGGATGCGCCACGGCTCCGAACCGTTGGCGATGAATCCGTCGGTCAAAAGGATAACGGGCGTCATGTGCTCCATGGCGAGGCGTCCGGCTTCGAATGCGTAGTGGAAACAGTCGCTGGGCGACGATGCCGCCACGACGATTACCGGACATTCGCCGTTACGGCCGTACAGGGCCTGCGAAAGGTCGCTCTGCTCGGTTTTCGTCGGAAGACCCGTCGAGGGGCCTCCGCGCTGTACGTCCACGACGACCAGCGGCAGTTCGGTCATCACCGCCAGGCCCAGCGCCTCGCTCTTGAGCGACAGGCCGGGGCCCGAAGTGGTCGTCACGGCGAAATTGCCTGCGAACGCCGCACCGATGGCGGTGCAGATGCCGGCGATCTCGTCCTCGGCCTGCACGGTCTTGACCCCGAGGTCCTTGCGCTTGGCCAGCTCTTCGAGGATCACCGTGGCCGGGGTGATGGGATACGAACCGCAGAAGAGCGGCAGTCCCGCCTTTTCGGCAGCGGCGCACAGACCCCATGCCGTGGCTACGTTGCCGTTGATCGAGCGATAGGTTCCCTTTTCCCGGGGAGCCGGGGCTACGGTGTAGTTGTTGGCGAACTGGTGGGTGTTGGCCGCATAGTTGTAACCTGCCGCGATGGCCAGCTTGTTGGCCTGGGCCACGGCGGGGTTTTTCTTGGCGAATTTGCCGTCGAGGTATTTGAGGGCGTACTCCTCCGGACGGTCGAACAGCCAGAAGCAGATGCCCAGTGCGAACATGTTTTTGCACTTGCCGATCGCCTTGTTGTCGAGCCCGGTCTCTTTGAGCGCCTCGCGCGTCATGGAAGTGATGTCGGGAATCACGACGTTATATTCGTCTAACTTGAGCTCCGCCAGCGGGTCGAGGGTTGCGAATCCCGCTTTTTTGAGATGTTCTTCGGTGATCGAATCGCCGTCGAGGATGACCGTCGCACCCGGTTTGAGCCATTTGCGGTTGGCCTTGAGCGCCGCGGGGTTCATCGCCACCAGTACGTCGCAGTAATCGCCGGGATTCAGCTCGCGGTGGTCGCCGAAATGTACCTGAAAGCCCGAAACGCCTGCAACGGTTCCCTGCGGGGCGCGAATCTCGGCGGGGTAGTCGGGGAAGGTCGAGATCCCGTTTCCCAGCAGTGCCGAAGTGTCGGAAAAGAGCGTGCCCGTAAGCTGCATGCCGTCGCCCGAATCGCCCGAAAAGCGTATAACGACATCCTGCAACTCCCGCACTTTTGATTGTTCCATGATTTTTGGTTTCAGATTAGATGTTTATAACAACGATTTCACACATATAGCGAAAGGTAAGGGCAAAGCGGCGAACTCGTTCGCACTCTATGCCGAACCGCATCCTATATTATGCAAATATATTAAATAAATTGTTAAATTAGTCTTTTTCAGTCGATTTTTTAGGTTTTTGCCGGCTGTTTGCAAATTCTTTTTGTTCCGGAATGCTAACAGTTTGTAATTCAAATAAAACCTTTTCCGGCCGGCCGTTAATTAAAAACCGTTCCCGGCGTCACAACTGAAACTGGAAACTTTATTAAAATTTTTTGCAAACGCCGGCCCCGATTCCGCCGGAGATTCGGGGTCTTCGGGTGTATTCCGGCATACAGCGGGGATTTAATTTTGCCGATTTTTCCGCTTCGGCTCGGTTTACTCATTCTTTTGGGTTACTTTTGTAGCTTCAAATTTAGAATTTCAGGATGATTACAGTTTCAAATTTAGAGGTACAGTACGGAAAACGGGTTCTTTTCAAAGATATCAATCTCAAATTCACGCCGGGCAACTGCTACGGTGTGATCGGCGCCAACGGTGCGGGGAAGTCGACGTTTCTGAAAGTGCTCAGCGGCGAGGTGACCCCGTCGCGGGGCAGCGTGGCTTTCGGCGCCGGCGAACGGTTGTCGGTGCTCAAACAGGATCACTTCGAGTATGACGAATATACGGTTCTCGACACGGTGCTGATGGGGCATCAGCCGTTGTGGAATACGATGAAGGAAAAAGAGGAGTTGTATGCCAAACCCGATTTTTCGGAGGAGGACGGGCTCCGGGCCGGCGAACTGGAGGAAAAGTTTGCGGAGATGCAGGGCTGGAACGCCGAGAGCGACGCCGCCAATCTGTTGAGCAGCCTGGGCATCAAAGAGGTGCTGCATTATCAGTTGATGGCCGATCTGAGCGCCAAGGAGAAGGTACGCGTGTTGCTGGCGCAGGCCCTGTTCGGCAAACCCGACAACCTGCTGCTCGACGAGCCGACCAATGACCTCGACCGGACGACGATTGCGTGGCTGGAAAACTACCTGTCGAATTACGAAAACACGGTGCTCGTCGTCTCGCACGACCGTCACTTCCTCGACTCGGTGTGTACGCATACGGTCGATATCGATTACAGCGACATAAACCTTTTCTCGGGTAATTACAGTTTCTGGTACGAGTCGAGCCAGCTCGCTCTGCGCCAGCAGCAGCAGCAGAACAAGAAAGCCGAGGAGAAGAAAAAGGAGCTGTTAGAATTTATCCAGCGGTTCAGTGCCAACGTGGCCAAATCCAAGCAGACGACATCGCGCAAGAAGATGATCGAGCGGCTCAATATCGAGGAGATCAAGCCCTCGATGCGTAAATATCCAGGCATTATTTTCCAGCCCGAACGCGAAGCCGGCACGAAAATTCTCGGGGTCGACTCTCTCAGCAAGACGGTCAATGGCGAACGGCTTTTCAGCGATATCAGTTTTACGGTCGAGAAGGGCGATAAAATAGCGTTCCTTGCGCGCGACCAGCGTGCGGTTTCGGCCCTGTTCGATATACTTGTCGGCGACGATAAGGCCGACGAGGGTGTCGTCGAATGGGGAACGACGATCAATTACGCTTACCTGCCGCTCAACAATGCCCCCTATTTCGAGAGCCAGCTTTCGATCGTCGACTGGCTGGCCCAGTTCTCGTCCGACACCACGGAGTTGTACCTGCGGGGTTATCTGGGCAAGATGCTGTTCAGCGGCGAGGAGATCTATAAGAAGGTCAGCGTGCTCTCCGGCGGTGAAAAGGTCCGCTGTATGATCTCGAAGATGATGATCCAGCAGCCCAACACGCTCGTGCTGGACTCTCCGACCAACCACCTCGACCTCGAATCCATCCAGGCGTTCAACAACTCGCTGATCAACTTCAAGGGCAATGTGCTGATGAGTTCCCACGACCACGAATTTGTGAATACGGTTGCCAACCGCATCATCGAACTCACGCCCAACGGCATGGTCGACCGCTATATGGAGTACGACGACTACATCACCGACGAGATCGTCGCACAGCGTCTCGAAGCGTTGTGGGCCTGAAGTCGCGGCGTGTGATACGTAAAAACCCCTGCCTCGAAAAGGCAGGGGTTTCTTTACGGCATGTATTACTGTCCGGGGAGTGTGCCGTCTCCTTCTCTGGGGAAGGGCCGGTTTACTGCGGCTGCTTGCCGATGTAAGCCAGGATACCGCCGTCGACGTAGAGAATGTGGCCGTTGACGAAGTCCGAAGCGTCCGATGCGAGGAATACCGCGGGACCCATCAGGTCTTCGGGCGTGCCCCAGCGTGCTGCGGGGGTCTTGGCTACGATGAACGAATCGAACGGGTGGCGCGATCCGTCGGCCTGACGCTCGCGCAGCGGTGCGGTCTGGGGCGTTGCGATGTAGCCCGGGCCGATGCCGTTGCACTGGATGTTGTATTCGCCGTATTCCGATGCGATGTTGCGGGTCAGCATCTTCAGGCCGCCCTTGGCCGCTGCGTACGCCGACACGGTCTCGCGGCCCAGCTCCGACATCATCGAGCAGATGTTGATGATCTTGCCGTGGCCCTTCTTGATCATCGAGGGGATGACGGCTTTCGAAACGATGAACGGACCGTTGAGGTCGATGTCGATCACCTGGCGGAACTCCGCGGCGGTCATCTCGATCATCGGAATGCGCTTGATGATGCCGGCGTTGTTCACGAGGATGTCCACCACGCCGACCTCCTTTTCGATCTGCGCCACCATGGCGTTTACCTGCTCCTCGTTGGTCACGTCGCAGACGTATCCGTGGGCTTCGATTCCCTCGGCTTTGTAAGCGGCCAGGCCTTTGTCTACGAGTTCCTGTTTGATGTCGTTGAAAACGATCTTTGCGCCCTGCTTGGCGAAAGCCGTCGCCAGCGCGAATCCGATGCCGTAGGAAGCGCCCGTTACGAGCGCTACCTTACCTTTCAAAGAAAAGTCTACCATTGTTACAGAATTTTGTTAGGTTTTGTTATTCGGTTGTCAGTCTATATCTCTTTGCAATCCTGTTTCGGACCGCCGTTTTTGCCGCCTTTGGCGGCATTTGCAAATGCCGACCCCACCCCGACCCTCCCTCGGGGAGGGAGATGGCGTACGTTTTGTCCGGTCGGCCGGGACGTACTGCTATGTTAAGGCTGTGAACCGGGGTGGAATGGACTTTTGACCGTTATTTCAGGTCTGTGATTTTCGAGAAATCCTGGTCGCCGTAGTCGAGGTTTTCGCCGCCCATGCCCCAGATGAAGGTGTAGTTGTGCGTGGCGGCGGCGCTGTGGATCGACCATTCGGGCGACAGCACGGCCTGGTCGCCCTTCATCCAGATGTGGCGCGTCTGGTCGACTTCACCCATGAAGTGGCACACGGCCTGGTCTTCGGGAACCTCGAAATAGAAGTAAGCCTCCATGCGGCGCGAGTGCACGTGCGCGGGCATCGTGTTCCACACGCTTCCGGGCAGCAGTTCGGTCATGCCCATCTGCAACTGGCAGGTCGGCAGCACCTGGTTTACAAGCATCTTGTTGATGTTGCGGTCGTTCGATCCTTCGAGCGAACCCATGTGCGCCACCACGGCGTCGGCCTTCGTCACCTTCTTGTCTGGGTAGTTGCGGTGTGCCGTCAGCGAGTTGAAATAGAATTTCGCCGGGTTCTTGGCATCCTTGCTCGCGAAGGTCACCTCGCGGTCGCCCGAACCGAGGTAGAGGGCTTCCTTGTAGCCGAGCTCGAATTCGGCGTCACCGGCCTTTACCACGCCGGGACCTCCGACGTTGTAAATACCCATCTCGCGGCGGGTCAGGAAGAACGGGGCCTTCAGCGGATCGATGGCTTCGAGGCGGAGTGTCTCGGCAACCGGCATGGCGCCTCCGACGACCATACGGTCGTACATCGAGTAGACCATGTTCACTTCATCGGCAGCGAATACCTTTTCGATCAGGAAGTCGCGGCGCAGGCGCGCCGTGTCGTAGTTTTTCGCATCCTCGGGATGCGCCGCATAGCGGATTTCGTAATTGGTTTTCATAATTGGTCGTTATATTATAATTGTCATATGCTGAAATAGCGGATATTTACCGGCGTTTAAATTGGCAAACCAATTTCATCTTTGCAAAGATATTAAAAAAATCCGAAATTGGTTACCCAAAATCGGATTTTATTTGTGTTGTCCCGTTTGATTGCGTTTTGCGGGCCTTCGGGCGGGAAAATGCAGGGCTGGGCCCGATTTTTTGCCTCGCTTCGCTGCACATTCGTTTCGCACCGCTTCGCCTTTTCGGAGTGTTTCTCCGAATTGCCTTGCTTCGCTCGCGTTCCCGCTCGCCCCGCGTCGGCGATTCGGTCCTGGCGGCGGCAAAGAAAAATCGCGTCGCACGGCGAACCCGGAAACAGCGGGGAGCGACATTGCGTGCAAGCCCGCTGTCGCTCCCCGTATTTCCGGCAATCGAAGATTGCGCGATTTTTCGCTGCTCTTGCTAACGGATCGAATTCATCCTGATACTTGCCTTCACGAGCGCAATGGCGCGGATGCGCGAAATCTCCACGTCCTTGTCGGCGTGGTGCTGGTTCTGGCTCACGAGTTTCACATAACCCGCGCGGTCGGATTTCTGGATGTATTTCACCGTCACGTACTCTTCGCCGTCGATGTCGATCGACAGCAGGTACATGTCGCCCCAGAAAATGTCGTCGATGTCGCGCAGTTGCTTGTACAGTACGATGTCGCCGCTCTTGAGCAGCGGGTACATCGAGTCGCCGACGATGTAGATCGCCCCGTCGCATTTCGGGAGGTTGGGGATGTGGATGAAGTTGACCGGTTTGGTCTGCGCCTGGTCGGCGAACAGCGGAACCAGTCCCGCCGTGCCCTCGATCGAGTAGAGGGGTACGCTTTGCAGCGGCAGCGAATTGTCCGTGCGGTGCATGTAGGCCGTCAGGTCGGGTTCGGCGTTGAACATATTGCCCTTTCCGGCTTCGAGCCATTCGGGATTTACGTTCAATTCCTGAACCAGTATGTTGCGGTTGCGGGCCGAGAGTCCCGCCTTGCCGGTTTCGATCATCGACAGGGCCGCCTTGCCGATCCCAAGTCGTTGAGCCAATTGCTCCTGCGTCATGCCGAGCTGTTTGCGTATCAGTTTTACCCGTTCGTTCATCGCTTTGTTATCGGATTTTTCTATATAAAATATTTGAACTTTATTGTATAAAATTCAAATTTTGAACTTATCTTTGTTTTGCAAAGTTAAACAATTTATTCTCTTCTGCAAACTCTTTTGCAAAAAAACGATTAATTATCAATGATGTATTCGGTTTCATCGGAACTTTACCTTGAAGTGGCCGCGCGTCTTGCGGAGGCCGTCGGCGGCGAAAGTTACTTTTCAGGCTCGCTCGTGTTCCCTTTTGGCGACATGGAGTGCCGGCTTACGGCCTCGGTGATCGTCTACCGGCGGCGTGAGCGGCTCCCCGAAGGCGACCGGGACGCGATTGCGGACCTGGTCCCCGTCTGGTGGGAGTTCCACACCGCCGGCGACTGCGGCGAGGTGCTGAACGACTTTTCGTTCGCCGGCCTGCGGGCGTATCTCTGACGCCCGCCCGCGCTCCGGCCCTCCTTTCCCGGCACGGCGCTGCCGCCGGAGCGCACCCCGACAAAAAACCTGCCCGCCGCGGCGCCGCGCAAGGGTTTTTCTAAAAAAATCAGTAAAATGGTCAAACCAACCGAATCGGCCTCTGCGGAGCTATCCTCCGCAGAGGTTTTTGTAAACGGCGGGGCGGTGTTCCCTGACACCGCAGCCTGTCCCGGAAACACCGTTTCAGCCTCTTCGTGCGGCAATTCATCCCCGGCGTCCTGCCCCGAAAACACTTCTCTGGCTGCTGCCGAGAGCCTTTCGCGGGTGTCCTGCCCCGAAAGCCGCTCCCCGGCAGTATCTTCCGGCGATCTCTCTCCGGAGCCTTTGGAGTCCGATGCCGCATTCCCGGACTTCTCGTTTTTCTCCGGCGGTTCGCCGTTCCCCGAGGGGCTGGTACTTCCCGATGCCGCGGAATCCGCCGCACCTCCTCCTTTCGCCGACTTCGCCCTCGGGGTCTATCCCTTCCTCGAACTGCAATTCTTCCACCGGGCCTACTACCGTGTGCTGGAGGCCTTTGCCGCAGGGCGTATCCGGCGGCTGATGGTCACCATGCCGCCCCAGCACGGCAAGAGCGTCGGGGCGACGACCCTGCTTCCCGCCTATGTGCTGGGTCTCGATCCCGACCAGCGGGTAGCCATCGCTTCCTATTCGGGGACGCTGGCTTCGAAGTTCAACCGCCGCGTGCAGCGCATCCTCGAATCGCAGGAATATGCGGCCTTTTTTCCCGAAACGACAATCAAGAAGGGCGCGAAGCCGCCCAGCTACATCCGCACGGCCGACGAGGTCGAGATCATCGGCCGCCGGGGCAGTCTGCTCTCTGTCGGCCGCGAGGGTTCGCTGACGGGCAACCGCGTGGACTGCTTTATTTTGGACGATTTATATAAAGATGCGCTTGAAGCCAATTCGCCGCTTGTCCGCGCCAACTGCTGGGAGTGGTACACTTCGGTGGTCCGCACCCGCATGCACAACGCTTCGCGCGAACTCATCGTCTTCACCCGCTGGCATGAGGAGGACCTGATCGGTACGCTCACGGCGCGCGAGCCGGTCGAGGAGCTGCGCACGTGGTCGCAGGTCGACGCGCTGCCTTCCGGGGTGTGGCTGCATCTCAATTTCGAAGCCCTCAAAACTTCGCCGCCCACGGAGGTCGATCCCCGCCGGCCGGGCGAGGCGCTCTGGGAGGAGCAGCACGGCGCCGCGCTGCTGGCCGCCAAACGGCGGTTGGACCCGCTGCAATTCGAGGCGATGTACCAGGGCCGTCCTTCGGCCCGCGAGGGATTGCTCTACGGGCTGAATTTTGGCGAATACGACGACCTGCCGCACGAGATCGTCCGCCGGGCCAATTACACCGACACCGCCGATACGAGCGACGACTACCTCTGTTCGCTTTCGTATGCGGTCGATGCCGACGGGGTGGTTTACATCACCGATGCGGTCTACTCGCGCGAACCGATGGAGGCGACCGAGCCGCTCGTTGCGGAGATGCTCGTGCGTTCGGACACGCGGCAGGCGGCCGTCGAGAGCAACAACGGCGGCCGCGGTTTCGCCCGGGCCGTGCAGGCCCTTGCGCCGGGCGTGCGCGTCGAGTGGTTCCACCAGGGCGGCAACAAGGAGGCGCGCATTCTTTCCAATTCGGCCACGGCGCTCCACCTCGTGCGTTTCCCCCGCGGCTGGAACCTCCGCTGGCCCGAACTCTACGCCCACCTGACGACCTACCGCCGGAAGTTCCGCGTCAACCGCTGGCACGATGCGGCCGACGTGGTGACGGGCATCGTCGAGCGCGAGGCCCCGGGCCGCGACCGTAAACGGGTCCGCGGCGTGCGGTTTCTGTGAGCGGAGCGTCCGGCGGCCGCGTCTCCGGTCCGCGGCAATGTAATGTTTTCGTTAAATTGTGCTGTTTTGCGCAACTTTTCGTTGGATATTACCTATCTTTGGCGCGGAAGATCGTTACTTCCATCTTAATGCAAGCAAAATGAAATCACTGAAAATCGGAAATTTATGCGCTTCGATGCCCATTGTCCAGGGAGGCATGGGCGTAGGAGTGTCCCTCGCGGGCCTGGCTTCGGCCGTGGCCGAGCAGGGCGGCGTCGGCGTTATCTCGTCGGCCGGCCTCGGGGCAATTTATAACAACTACTCGAAGGACTACCGCGCCGCTTCGATCTGGGGACTGAAGGAGGAACTTCGCAAGGCCCGCGAAGCCACGCACGGCATCATCGGCGTCAACGTCATGGTCGCCATGTCGAACTTCGCCGATATGGTGAAGACCGCCATCGCCGAGAAGGCCGACATTATCTTCTCGGGCGCGGGGCTTCCGCTCAACCTGCCGTCGTTCCTGACCGAAGGCGCCAAGACCAAACTGGCCCCGATCGTTTCGTCGGCGCGCGCAGCGAAGGTGTTGTGTCAGAAATGGTTTTCGGAGTATAAATACATTCCCGACGCCATCGTGGTCGAGGGCCCCAAGGCAGGCGGCCATCTGGGTTACAAGGCCGACCAGCTCACCGACGAGCACTATTCGCTGGAGGCCATCGTTCCCGAGATCGTGGCCGAAGTCCGCGCCTTCGAGGCCGAGCACAACTGCCATATTCCGGTGATCGCCGGCGGCGGCATCTACACGGGCGAGGACATCTACCGCATCATGGAACTGGGCGCCGACGGCGTGCAGATGGGTACGCGTTTCGTCACCACCGACGAATGCGACGCCGATCCGGCTTTCAAGCAGAGCTACATCGAGGCGCGGCAGGAGGATATCGAGATTATCCAGAGCCCCGTCGGCATGCCGGGCCGGGCTATCCACAACTCGTTCCTCGACCGGGTGAAGGAGGGGCTGAAGGTCCCCAGGGCGTGCCCGTTCGACTGCATCAAGACGTGCGACGTGACACACAGCCCCTATTGTATCATGCTGGCCCTCTACAACGCTTTCAAGGGTAAACTTCGCAACGGCTATGCCTTCTGCGGCGCCAATGCCTGGCGTGCCGAGAAAATCCAGTCGGTGAAGGACCTGATGGCCTCGCTGCGTGCCGAGTACGACAACTTTTCGGCCCGGTGCGAGGGTTTCTCGCTCAAGGAAAAGCTCTTCGGCGCGAAATAACCGCCGTCTACTATAATGACAAACCCCTCCTGGCCATTTGGCCGGGAGGGGTTTGTGTTGCTGGCCGGGTCGGTCGCGCCCTATTCAGCGTTGTAGGTAAGCATCAACTTGGCGAATTGCGCGTTCTTCGAGTTGGTGATTTCGAGCCGCGCGGTCTGAACCGCGTCGATCAGTTCATAGGTGGAGGTGGTCGCGTCGAACGTATATTGAATATCCTCGCCGTCAGCGCCCAGCAGGTCGATCTGCGTGTCGCCGCTCTGGCTGCTCGTGGACAGGTAACTTACTTTGGTCAGTATTTTGCCTGCGATGACCGGGAATTTGACGTATGCACCGAGTTTGCTGATGTAAAGGCCCTTGTTCGGTTCGGGGAGCGAGGGCTGGAACACGGTGTTGTCGATCCAGTAGAAGACTCCGTTTTCCTCCGTGTCGGCAAAAAAGGTAAAGGTGTGGCCCTGGATCGTGTACTCCTTGAGGCCGGTTGCCGCTTCGGCTTTTTGGTTCGGCAGTGCCGGCGTGGCGACCGAAACTCCCAGCGTAAAATCGACTATCAGGGTTACCTCGGCCGGCAGCACCGGGGTGATTTCGTCCTGGCTGACGCTGACGGTTTTCACTCCGTCGACGCCCGTGGCCGCGATCACGATGCTGCCCAGCTGCTTCACATAGCCGTCCCAGTTGCCCGCCGCGGCGGTTACGCGGACGGTAGCGTCACCCGTGCCCTCGGTCTTGTCGAGCGTGAAGCCTTCGCCCGAGGGGACGGCCTTCCACGCGGCGGTCGTAGTGATGGTGAAGGTTTCGGACTCCCCGGCCTCGCCGCCCAGTACGAGGTTGTCCGTGCTGACGGTCAGCGTGGCCGTTTCCTTGTCGTCGTCGCTGCCGCAGGCGGTGGGCAGGACGGAGGCGGAGGCCAGCAGTAACAGGCCCGCGAGGACCCGCATGAATTTGGATGTTTGCACAAATTATTTTTTTTGTGAGTGAGTAGCTTACAACTCTTCGAGGCGCGCCACGGGCGAAACGTCCAATGCGGCAAATTCGCCTTCGCGGTAGTGGTAGTACCCCGCCATGGCGATCATCGCGGCGTTGTCGGTCGTGAATTTGAACTCCGGGATGAAGGTTCGCCAGCCGCGCCGGCGGCCCGTTTCGCTAATGCCGTTGCGAAGGCCCGAGTTGGCCGAAACGCCGCCCGCAATAGCGATGTCGCGGATGCCGGTCTCCTTCGAGGCGCGGATCAGTTTGTCCAGAAGTATCTCGATGATGGTCGATTGCAGCGATGCGCAGAGGTCGGCCTTGTGTTTTTCGATGAAGTCGGGGTCCTGGGCCACGGCGTCGCGCAGCGTGTAGAGAAACGAGGTTTTCAGCCCTGAGAACGAGTAGTCGTAACCGTCGACGCGGGGGTGTGCGAAACGGAACGCCTTCGGGTCGCCCTCCTTGGCGAGGCGGTCGATCACCGGGCCGCCCGGATAGGGGAGTCCCATCACCTTGGCGCATTTGTCGAAGGCTTCGCCTGCGGCGTCGTCGATCGTCGTGCCGATGATCTCCATTTCGAGCGGGGAATCCACGCGCACGATCTGCGTATGGCCGCCGCTTACCAGGAGGCACAGGAACGGAAAATCGGGATGGGGCAGCGCGCGGTCCGGCAGGTCGATGAAGTGCGAGAGGATGTGCCCCTGCAGGTGGTTGACCTCGACCATCGGGATGTTATGGGCGATCGAAAGCCCTTTGGTGAACGACACGCCGACGAGCAGCGAGCCGACCAGTCCCGGGCCGCGCGTGAAGGCGATGGCGTCGATCTGGTCGGCGGTGATGCCCGCATCCCTGAGTGCCGTGTCTACGACGGGGATGATGTTCTGCTGGTGGGCCCGCGACGCCAGTTCGGGGATTACGCCGCCGTATTTGACGTGAACGGCCTGCGAGGCAATGACGTTCGACAGCAATACGTGGTTGCGCAGTACGGCCGCCGAGGTGTCGTCACACGAAGATTCGATGCCGAGAATTGTAATATCCATCCGGTTTTTCGTTATTTTTTAACTATTTTAGCTAAATTTGCAGGTTATATAGAAGTCCTGATGCGCAAAGGTATAAAAATATTGGGAAAGGTGTTCTCGGCGGCGGTTTTGTTGCTGATAATTGTTCCCGTGGTGCTCTCGCTGCTGCTCGACATTCCCGTCGTACAGAACTTCGTGGTGCACAAGGCCGCAGCCGTCATTTCGCGCAAGCTGGAGACCACCGTGGCGATCGACCGCGTGGACATCGGCATCTTCTCGAAGGTCAAGGTAAAGGGCTTCTATGTCGAGGATTACCAGCGCGATACGCTGTTGTATGTCGGGAAGCTGGATGCCTACATCACGAGTTTCGGCATCTTCGGCGGCGGGCTGGAGCTCAGCCGCGGCGAGATCACCGACGCGAGGCTTTACCTGCGGCAGACGCCCGACGGGGAGATGAACATCAAGCAGATCGTCGACCGCATTTCCGACCCCGACAAGCCCAAGAAGGGCAACTTCAAGCTCTCGCTCCGGAAGGCTTCGATCGAGAACATGGACCTCTGCCTCGAACGCCTCGACCGCCGCGACCCGGAATACGGCATCGACTTTTCGCACATGCACCTCTACGGCATCACGGCCCGCGTGGACGACTTCACGATCGACGGCTCGGCCATCTATACCTCCATTGCGGCCTTCTCGGCCCGGGAACGCAGCGGGTTCGTGCTGGACCACCTCGCCGGGCGGTTCTACATGACGCAGGGCTGCCTGGGCTTCGAGAACGCTTCGATCATCACGCCGTATTCGAACATCAACCTTCCCTACGTCTCGCTGGTGGGTGACTCGTGGTCTCAGTATAAGGATTTTATCGGCGAGGTGCGCATCGACGCTCTGATGCGCAATACGACGGTCGCAACCGACGACATCGCCTATTTTGCGCCTAAACTGCGGGACTGGCATGTGGATTTCACGAACGTCAACATCGAGGTTGCCGGCGTGGTGTCCGATTTTACGGGCAAGATCAAAAGCATGCAGATCGGCGAGGGAACGACGCTTGTGGCCGACGCTGCGGTGAAGGGGCTTCCCGACATCCGGAAAACCCATTTCGACCTGTCGGTTCCCCGCCTGCGCTCCACGGCCGATGCGGTCGACAAACTGGCCCTCGGCATCGCAGGACGCAAACTTTCGGATAAACTGGTCGATGTGCTGGGTAACTCGGGGCAGATCGACCTCAATGCCCGCTTCCGGGGTCTGCTCTCGTCGTTCGACATGCAGTTGGGCGCGGCGACGGGCGTGGGCAACATCTCCTGCAACCTGAAAATGGCCCCTGTCCGGGGAGGCCTGAGCAGCGTGCGGGGCGATGTCGAGACCCGCAATCTCCGGCTGGGCGACCTGCTCGACCGCCGGGACCTGCTGGGCAATGCCACCCTCACGGCTTATGTCGACGGCGTGATCGGACGGGGAACAGCCGACGCCCGGGTCGTAGGCAACATCTCGCAGTTGGGTTTCAACGGCTATGTTTACGACTCGCTGCGGCTCGACGGCCGCCTGCGCAACCGGGAGTTCGACGGCCGCATCACGGCCCGCGACCCCAACCTCGATTTCGATTTCTTCGGCATGGTCGACCTGAACGACTCCGTGCCGCGTTACGACTTTACGATGGACCTGCGGCATGCCGACCTGGCCCGGCTGCACGTCAACCGCCGCGACTCGGTGTCGCAGCTCTCGGCCCGTATCGTCGCCAATGCCGGAGGGCGTTCGCTGGACGACCTGAACGGCCGTATCCAGGTGACCGACGCCCGTTACAAATACAACGACAAGGAGATCACGGCTTCGAACATGACCGTTACGGGCGAGAACTCCGAGCGGAGCAAACTCGTGGAGTTGCGTTCGGACTTCGCCGATGTCACGTTCCGGTCGAAAACCAGTTACCGTACCGTCTTCGAGTACCTGCGCCGGAGCGCGTGGAAATACCTGCCCATGCTAAGCCGCGAAGGGCTGGAAGAGGGCCCTTCGGAGCGCAAAGCCGCCGTGGCCAACGACTTCTCGCTGCTGTCGGTCAATATCCGTAATTTCAACCCGGTGGCCGACGCCGTCTCCGCAGGACTGCAGATTGCCGACGGTTCGTCGCTGCAACTGCTGTTCAATCCCGCCAGCGACCAGTTGTCGCTGAAAGCCACGTCGGAATACATCGAGCGCAGGCGCATGCTTGCCACGCGCCTGTCGGTCAACGCCTCGAACCGCGGCGACTCGCTGGCGGTCTACGCCTCGGCCGAGGACCTTTATGCCGGGGTGCTGCACCTCCCGCGCCTCTCGCTGACGGGCGGCGCACGACAGGGCCGCATGCAGCTTTCGGCGGGCTTCGACGATACGACGCGCAGCGTCTCGGGACTCGTCGGGTTCCGCGCTTCGGTGGCTGAGGAGTACGGTCCGAACGGCCGCGTCGTCGATCTGCGTATACTTCCCTCGCACATCACCCGCGGCAACAAGACGTGGCAGATTTTCGCCCACAAAATCCTGCTGGATACCGCGCAGGTCGTGATCGACAAGTTCTACGTGATGAACCGCGAGCAGGAGTTGCTGCTCAACGGCGTCGCTTCGCGCAGCCGCGAGGATTCGGTGACGCTCTCGCTGCGCAACTTCGACCTGGCGCCCTTCGCCCAGCTTGCCGCCCACATGGGTTACTCGATCGAAGGCCGCACGAACGGTTCGGCGACGATGAAATCGGTGCTTCGGGGCGGTGAGGTCACGGCCGACATCCTGCTCGACAGCGTGGAGGTCAACGACATTCCCGCGCCGCCGATGCGCCTCGATTCGCGCTGGGATTTTGCCCGCAGCCGCGCCGGGGTGACGGTGACCAACCGGGTCAAACGCGACACGCTCATCCGCGGCTTCTATGCTCCCGACCGCAACCGTTACTACGCCCGGCTGGATGTCGACAGCCTCGACATGGGGCTGCTGAACCCGATTCTCTCGGGCGTTATCTCCTCGACCACGGGCCTGGCTTCGGCCGACCTCGTGTTGCAGGGGCAGGGACGCAAGGCCGACCTCGAAGGCGAAATCCGCGTTTCGCAGTTGAAAACGACGGTCGATTTCACGCAGGTGACCTATTCGATGCCCGAGGCGATGCTGACGGTGAAGAACAACCGCTTCAGGGCGTCGAACGTCCCGATCTTCGACCCCCAGGGCCACCGGGGACGCTTCGATTTCGACATGAGCCTCCAGCACCTTTCGAACATCTCTTACGACGTACGCGTGGCTCCGCAGCAGATGCTCGTGCTCAATACCGATTCGGACGACAACGACGTTTTCTACGGAAAGGTCTACGCTACGGGCCAGGCCCGCATCTCGGGCCACAAGGGGGCGGTCGACATGGATATTACGGCTTCGACCGACGGCAACTCCTCGTTCGTGATGCCGCTGTCGAGCAAGTCGAATATTTCGAGCGCCGATTTCGTGGTCTTCGAAGAGCCCGAGAAGGCCGATACGCTCGACGACGTGGCGCGCAAAAAACTCTCCTTCGAGCGCAAGCAGCGCCAGAAATCCGATGCCGGGAGCCAGATGAACATCAACATGGCGCTCGACGTGCGGCCCGATGCCGAGGTAGAACTCGACGTGGCGGGCAATACGGTGAAGGGCCGCGGCGAGGGTTCGCTCAACCTGCAGATCAGGCCCAAGGCCAATATTTTCGAAATCTACGGCGACTATACCATCTCGGAGGGCAGTTTCATGCTGTCGCTCCAGCAGATCATCAACAAACGCTTCACCATCGAGAGCGGTTCGTCGATCCAGTGGACCGGGGCGCCGATGAACGCAATGCTCGATATCGACGCCGCCTATAAGGTCAAGGCTTCGCTGCAACCGCTGTTGCAGGGCACGGCCGACCTGGGGGGCGACCGCTCGGTTCCCGTGGAGTGTATCATCCACCTCGGGGACCGCCTTTCGAATCCGACCATCACCTTCGACGTGCGGGTTCCCGGTTCCGACCCCGAGACGCAGAGCCTGATCGCCAACGCCCTTTCGACCCCCGAAACGGTCGACACGCAGTTCCTTTACCTGCTGCTGTTCAACAGCTTCATGTCCGAGACTTCGTCGCAGGCCACCTCGAACATCGGCAGTTCGGTTTCGGCGGCCACGGGCCTGGAGTTCGTCTCCAACATGGTCAGCAACTGGCTTTCGTCGTCCGACTACAACGTCGTGATCCGCTACCGGCCCAAGTCGGAGCTGACGAGCGACGAGGTGGATTTCGGGCTGTCGAAGAGCCTGATCAACAACCGCCTGTTCGTCGAGGTCGAGGGCAACTACCTGATCGACAACAAACAGGCCGTGAACAGTTCGATGTCCAACTTCATGGGCGAGGCCTACATCACCTACCTGATCGACCGGGCCGGGACACTCAAACTGAAAGCCTTTACGCAGACTATCGACCGTTTCGACGAGAACCAGGGTTTGCAGGAGACCGGCATCGGCGTCTACTTCAAGGAGGACTTCAACAACCTGCGCGACCTGCGGCAGCGGATCAGGGAGCGCTTTACCAACAAGAAACGCAAGGCGCAGCGCATCGCCCGCCGGACGGCCCGTGCGGCCGAAAAAGCAGCCGAAGAGGCGGAAAAGAAACGATTGCGGGAGCCGGCGGATACGCTTTCGCCCTTCGAATACGTTAAGGATGAAGGGGATGAATGAGCGGGGAATTGATCGTGTTCGGTAAGGCCCTGCCCGCAGACACGCAAATAACGAGACAGACAACAAATTTTAAATAAACGTAAAAATCTATGACAACTTTTTTGCAGGCCGCCGAGGCGGTGGTCGTTAGTGAGGAAACCCGTATGGGACTGTGGACCCTGTTTACCAAAGGCGGCTGGCTGATGTGGCCGCTGCTGGCGCTGGGAGGCGTGACGATTTTTATTTTCGTGGAGCGTTTCATGGCCATCCGCAAAGCCTCGGTCCTGGACATGAATTTCATGAACCGTATCCGCGACTACATCTCCGACGGTAAGATTTCGACGGCTGTGAACCTTTGCAAGAAGACCGACACGCCGATCGCGCGCATGATCGAAAAGGGTATCGAGCGCATCGGCCGCCCGATGAGCGACGTGCAGACCGCCATCGAGAATGTCGCCAACCTCGAAGTTTCGAAACTCGAAAACGGCCTTCCGTTCCTGGCGACGATCGCCGGCGGCGCCCCGATGATCGGTTTCCTCGGCACGGTGCTCGGTATGGTGCAGACCTTCATGGACATGTCCGCTGCGGGCGGTACGGTCGACCTGGGCCTGCTGTCGAGCGGTATGTATGTGGCGATGGTGACCACCGTGATGGGTCTTATCGTCGGTATCCCGGCCTATTTCGGCTACAACTACCTCGTGGCGCGCATCGAAAAGCTGGTGTTCCAGATGGAGGCCAACTCGATCGCGTTTATGGATATTCTGAATCAACCTGTTCAAAAATAGCATATTATGGCAATCAAACACGGATCGAAAGTCGATAAATCGTTCTCGGCCTCGTCGATGACCGACCTGATGTTCCTGCTGCTGCTGTTCCTGCTGATCGCCACGACGCTGATCAACCCCAACGCCTTGAAACTGATGCTCCCGAAAAGCTCGAACCAGTTGAAGGACAAGGCGATGACCACGGTGTCGATCCAGCAGAGCGGCCCCTCGTACAACTACTACGTCGAGTTGCAGAAGGTGCAGGGTATCGAGGGCGTGGAGCGGGCGCTCAAGGCGCGCCTCGACGGCCAGAAGGACGCTACCGTGTCGTTGCATTGCGACAAGTCCGTCGCGGTGGACGAGGTGGTGAAGGTGATGAACATCGCCAAGGACAATAATTATAAGCTTATTTTGGCTACTTCGCCGAAATAAGTTGAATTAAAAATGAAAAATTGAGAATTGAAAATTAGGCGTTTCGAATACCTGGCAGAGTCTGTCCGATGAACGATTTTTAAATTTTCATTCTTAATTTTTAATTGGGAAGCCAATGTACTACTACGATCCCGATAATAAATCCCCGCGCAGGTGGGCGATGATCGCGGCGGCGGCCTATGTGCTGTTGCTTGCCGGCTCGTTCGCGCTGGTGTCGTTCGATTTCGCGCCTGCACTGGACAAACCGGGCGACACGATCCTCGTCGACTTTACGGAGCCGCCCGTTCCCGAGCCGCCCAAGCCGCCCGTGAAGGTGGCCAACGAACCGCGCGTGCACGATGTCGCGGCTCCCGTGGAGCAGACGGCGCAGGTTGCAGGCAAGGACGAGGTGACGCAGACGCCCAATCCCAAAGCTCTCTTCAAGATGAACAAGGGCGGGGCGGACGAACCCGACAATGCGGGCAACCCGCGGGCCCCCGAGGGCGAGGACAAGGCCAGCGGCACGGGCCCCGGGCTGAATCCTGACGGACTGGACCAACTGGACCAGGGTCTGAAAGGACGCGGACTGGTGGGTAACCTGCCCAAACCGTCGTATCCCGGCACGAAGAGCGGTAAGATCGTTGTACGCGTGACGGTCGACGCTTCTGGCAAGGTCACGGGGGCTTCGTTCGAACCCAAAGGCTCGACGACGGATGCCCCCGAGCTGATCGAGGCGGCAAAGGCCGCGGCCCGCAAGGCGCGTTTCACCGAAAGCCGCGCTGCGGTGCAGGGTGGTACGATAACCTATATTTTCCGCATGGAATAGAATTTGAATGATGAAAATACTACTGCTGACAATCCTCGGCTGCC
Organism: Alistipes sp. D31t1_170403_E11; assembly: GCF_015553985.1. Taxonomy (NCBI): domain Bacteria; kingdom Pseudomonadati; phylum Bacteroidota; class Bacteroidia; order Bacteroidales; family Rikenellaceae; genus Alistipes; species Alistipes sp. D31t1_170403_E11. The sequence goes on from NZ_JADNHQ010000008.1 coordinate 63,274, forward strand.
TGTGTTTTACGGCGGCCGATGCCGGTAAACCCGCCAAGGGGGCGCACCTGAAAATGGAAAATCCGACCTACGACTTCGGCGACGTGCCCCGCAAGGGCGGCGACCTGGTCCGTGAGTTCCGGTTTGTCAACGACGGTACGGCGCCGCTGGTGCTGGTGCGCGTCATCACCTCGTGTTCGTGCCTCAAGGCGTCGTTCTCGAAGCGTCCCGTGGAACCGGCCGATTCGGGAGTGATCCGTATCACCTACGAGCCCCACAAGAGCGAGCCCGGAGCCTTTAACAAAGTGATTCAGATCTACTCCAATTCGGTGGACGGGCGCGACGTGATCACCGTGCAGGGCAACTCGATCGAGGGGCAGCCGCGCGGGAAGGTCAAGACGGAGCGTGTGAAAGTGAAATATAAATAAAATACCGTTTTTTATGGCAATCCTTTTTTCAAATGCGACGGTGCTGCCGATGACGGCCGCCGGAGGGCAGCCCCCGACCTTTACGGGCTGGGTGGGCGTCGACGGCAACCGCATCGCACTGGTTACGGAGTCGGAGCCGGCTGCCGCGGAGTTTCGCGCGGCGCACCCCGGGCTCCGGGAGATCGACTGCCGGGGCAAGCTCGTGATGCCGGGGCTGGTGAACACCCATTGTCACGCGGCCATGACCCTTCAGCGCAGCTATGCCGACGACATCGCCCTGATGGAGTGGCTCCACGACTATATCTGGCCTTTCGAGGCGCAGCAGACTGCGGACGACGTGGTGCTGGGCATGACACTCGGCATTGTCGAGATGCTGCTGGGCGGCGTTACGTCGTTCGTCGACATGTATTATTTCGAAAACCGCTGTGTGGAGACGGTCGAGCGGCTGGGCATCCGCGCCATGCTGGGCTGCAACTACTTCGATTCGAACGTCGACGAGGTATTGCCGCAGGCGGAGGAAGCCGTACGGCTGGCTGCCGGGTGTGACCGGGTGCAGATCGCCCTCGCGCCCCATTCGCCCTACACCGTGTCGCCCGAAAACCTCCTGCGCGGAAAACAGATGGCGGACAAATACGGCCTGCACCTGATGACCCATATTTCGGAGACGCAGGACGAGGTCCGCATCGTACGCGAAAAGTACGGGAAAACCTCGGTCGAACACCTCGACGGGCTGGGACTGCTGGGCCCGAAAACCATCGGCGCGCACTGCGTCCATGTGACGGAGAGCGACATCGGGACCCTCGCTGCGCGGGGTGTCGCCGTGTCGCATAACCCGCAGAGCAACATGAAAATATCGAGCGGCGTGGCTCCTGTCGAACGGATGCGCGCCGCGGGTGCGCTGGTGACGGTCGGCACGGACGGAACCTGCTCGAACAACGACCTCGATATGTTCGAAGAGGTGCGCACGGCGGCCTTCCTGCAAAAATCGGCGACGGGCGACCCCCTGGCCCTTCCGGCCTGGGAGGCGCTGCGGCTGGCGACGGTCAACGGCGCGCGTGCGATGGGCTATGCCGAAGGCGAACTGGGCGTGGTCCGCGAGGGGGCGCTGGCCGACCTTGTCGTCGTGGACCTTCAGAAACCGCACCTGCAGCCCATTCACAACGTCGTTTCCAACCTCGTTTACTGCGGCAAGGCGTCGGATGTCGACACGGTGGTCGTCGACGGTCGGATCGTCGTCGAGAACCGCCGCGTGGCGGGCGTCGACCTGCCGAAGCTGTATGCTGCGGCTGCAGAAGCCGTGGCGCGGATCAAAGCCGAAAGCTGAAAAGGGCGGATCGGCACTGCATTGCGTATCGTTCCGGCGTCCCGGCTCCTGCCGGGTGGCATCGGAATTGCGTTTAACCACCTGATTAAATCGATTGAATTATGGAACACAAGGTAACTTTCGGCGGCAAGCCCGTGACGCTTGTCGGCAATCGCTGCAAAGTGGGGGAGATGGCCCCCGTATTTACGGTTATCGACGCGGGACTGAAACCCGTATCGTCGGATATTTTCCACGGCAAGGTGCGTATTTTCAGCGTCTTCCCGTCGGTCGACACTTCGGTCTGCTCGTTGCAGAACATCCGCTTCAACCGCGAAGCGTCGAAACTGGGCGACGACGTGGTCGTCGTGGCCCTGTCGGTCGACCTGCCTTTCGCCCAGAAACGCTTCTGTGCAGCCGAAGGTATCGACCGCGTGCATGTCTTTTCGGACTACAAAGAGCTGGATTTCGGCATGAAATACGGCTTCGTGATCGACGAACTGCGCCTGCTGGCACGCGGCGTCGTGGTCGTGGACAAGGACGACGTGGTGCGCTATGTGGAGTATGTGCCCGAGATCACCCACGAACCCGATTACGAAAAGGCGCTGGACATGGCGCGCGAACTGGCGAAGTAACCCTCCGCAGCGGCCCGAAAAAAGGAGCGAATCTCACGATTCGCTCCTTTTTCTAATGTAGTGGATTCAGGGTCAGGAATTTATCAGCGACCGGCTTCGTGCCCATTTGTTGCACGCCGCCGAGACGAGGACGGCGATGAACGCGGCAGGGATGAGCGCGAGGATCAGCGGCTGCCAGCAGGCGGAGGGTCCCTCGGCGTAAAGGACGATGCCGGCGATATAGTGGATGAGGCCGATGGCCAGCCAGGCCGTCAGCATCACCGAACCGATCGTGATATTGAGCCGCAAGGGAGAATAGCGGCCTGCTTTTTTCGAAAAGAGGTTGCTGTCCATCTCCCACGGGCGGCACAAAGCTCCCAGCCGATAGCGCTCCGGAATTACCAGACCTTCCGTTTCATCCCGTTCGATCTCGAATATGTAGCTTTCGTAGACCTCGTACCAGGCTTTCGACCCCTTGGCCATCATGATCCAGATCAGGGCGAACGACGTTCCGAGCAGCGCTGCCGCGCAGGCCGCTTCGTGCAGCACCAGGAGGTTGGCTGCCCCGGGTTCGGCGTTCAGGATTTTGGACGCCAGCAGTCCGTAAACGATGAAACAAAAGACCAGAAAGATGGACAGGAGGAACGATCTGCGCCACAGGTTCGTGACTTCGAACGTCCGACATTTGTAGAATCCTTCTCTTAATTCCTTTAAAGACACTTCATTGCTGTTTTCATTGGGCATAGTAAATCTGTTTTGATTAATAAAAAATATAGAATAGTTGCGTAACTATTTTTTGCGTAGGTAGACCGTTGCTGTCCGCGAGGTGTTGTAGACGCGGATGCGCGGGCATGGCGTGCCGTCGCTGTCCGGGACGTTGAACGAGAAGTGCTCCGCCTCCATCGACTGCCGTTCGGGGCCGCCGAAACGCTTTTCGTCGGTCGAGAGCACCGGAACGTATTTGCCCGGGGCCTGCACGGGAAGTTCGTAGTCGGGGATCGAGGCTGCGGGATGCCAGTTGAAGACGAACAGCAGGTCGCCGTGCGAGAAGACCATCGTCTTGTTCTGCTCGTCCATCAACAGGTTCCAGGCATAGCCGTCCGAGAGCACGTTGTATTTTTTCGCCAGTTTGAGCATCGCCTTGTCGAAGTCGCCCAGCCAGGCGTAACGCAGAAATCCGTTTTTTGCCAGCGACCATTGCCGCCGGGCGTGGGCGTAGCTCCATCCGTTGCCTTCACGCGGGAAATCGATCCATTCGGGATGCCCGAATTCGTTGCCCATGAAGTTGAGGTAGGCCTGGCCGCCCGTCGAAAGGGTCATCAGGCGGATCATCTTGTGCAGGGCCATGCCGCGATCGATCACGACGCTTTCCGACGAGCGGTCCATGTGGAAATACATCTCCTTGTCCATCAGCCTGAAAGCGATGGTCTTGTCGCCGACGAGCGCCTGGTCGTGCGATTCGGCGTAGGCCACGGTCTTGACTTCGGGCAGGCGGTTGGTCATCACCGACCACATCTCCCAGATGTCCCACTGTTCGTCGGGAACGTCCTTCAGTTGTTTGATCCAGAAGTCGGGGATGGCCATACCCAGGCGGTAGTCGAAGCCGATGCCGCCGTCGGCGATCGGGATACACATGCCCGGCATGCCGCTTACGTCCTCGGCGATGGTCACGGCCGGGGGCAGGAAGTCGTGGACGAGGCGGTTGGCCAGCGTGAGGTAGTCGAGGGCGTCCTCGTTGACCCCCTCGTCGAAGAACCGGTCGCGGGAGTCGAACGTGACATAGCCGTGATGGTGGTAAATCATCGACGTTACGCCGTCGAAGCGGTAGCCGTCGAAATGGAATTCGTCGAGCCAGTATTTGACGTTCGACAGCAGGAAATGCTGCACCTCCTCCTTGCCGTAGTCGAAGAGTTTCGAGTCCCAGTATTGCTGGTAGCCCGCGTCGCCCGGCAGCGAGTAGAGGCAGTCGGTTCCGTCGAGCTGGTTGATACCCTCGTTGAGGTTTTTGACGTAGTGGGCGTGCACGAGGTCCATGATCACCGCCAATCCCAGTTCATGGGCCCGGCGGATCAGCTCCTTCAGCTCCTCCGGCGTGCCGCAGCGCGACGTGGGGGCGAAGAAACTCGACACATGGTAGCCGAACGATCCGTAGTAGGGGTGCTCGGCGATGGCCATGAGCTGTACGGCGTTGTAGCCCTCTTTTTTGATCGTGGGGAGTATTTTTTCCGTAAATTCGCGGTAGGTTCCCACGCCCTCCTTCTCCTGCGCCATACCTACGTGGGCCTCGTAGATGAGCAGGCTGCCGACCGCGGAGGCGTCGAAGGCATCGCCGCGCCAGTCGAACGGCTGTGCAGGGTTCCAGAACTGCGCCGTGTAGTTTTTGGTGGCCTCGTCCTGTACGACGCGCGTGGCGTAGGCCGGGATCCGGTCCATCCAGCCGTTGTCGCCGTGGACATGGATTTTATAGAGCGAGCCGTGCCGCAGCCGGTCGCGGTACATCGCCGCCGGGAAAAAGGCGCTCCAGACCCCTGCCGCATCCTTGTGCATGCGGATTTCGGTACGCTGCCAGTTGTTGAAATCGCCGAAGACGTAAACGTCGTGGGCCCCCGGCAGCCATTCGCGCAGCCACCAGCCGTCCAGCGCATCGTCCCACTGCCAGCCGAAATAACGGTAGCCGTTGGCGTAGTCGACGAGCGACCCCGACGAGCGTTCGATAGCGGCGAGTTTCTGCGTATAGCGTTCGACGCGCCGGTTCATCTGTTCCTCGACGGGGTGCAGCCATTCGTCGCGTTCGACGATTGGAAGTCTTCGGGTCGTTTTTTCCATAGGGGATGTTCGAATTTATACAAATATACTAAAAATTTTTCTATCTTTGTCAGCAAACATAAAATCATATCATTTACTAACACCAAATTTCTATGTTTAAAAATCAACCCAAAGGATTGATCGCGGCGGCTTTGGCCAATATGGGCGAACGCTTCGGTTTCTACATCATGATGGCTATCCTGACCCTGTTTATCTCGGCCAAGTTCGGCCTGGACGAAGCTACGGCGGGTTATATCTATTCGGGTTTCTATGCGTCGATCTACCTGTTGGCGCTGGTGGGCGGTATCATCGCCGACCGGACCAAGAACTATAAGGCGACGATTATGTGGGGCCTTATCGTGATGAGTATCGGCTATTGCCTGATCGCCATCCCGACCCCGACCCCGGTTCCCAACCTTTCGCTCTACCTGACGCTGACCTGCCTGGGTCTGCTGGTGATCGCCTTCGGTAACGGTTTGTTCAAGGGCAACCTCCAGGCGCTCGTCGGTCAGATGTACGACAACAGCGAATTCAGCGCCAAGCGTGAATCGGGTTTCCAGATTTTCTATATGTTCATCAACGTCGGCGGGTTCTTCGCGCCGTTCGTCGCTATCGGCGTGCGTAACTGGTGGCTCAAGGTCAACAACTTCGATTACAACGCCAAACTGCCCGAACTCTGCCACGAATACCTGGCCAAAGGCGAGCAGATGGCCGGCGAGGGCCTTGCCAACCTGAATTCCTATGCCAGTGCGGTTCACCTCGACGGTACGTCCGTGAGCGACCTGCACGCATTCTGCAACAACTACCTCGACGTTTTCAACCGCGGTTTCCACTATGCCTTTATCGCCGCTATCGTGATGATGCTTATCTCGCTGGCGATCTACATGGTCAACAAGAACAGTTTCCCCGACCCGTCGCAGAAAGCCGCAGCCAAAGGCGCCAAAGCTTCGGCCGCGGAGATCAAGATGTCGGCGCAGGAGATCCGCCAGCGTATCTATGCGCTTTTCGCCGTGTTCGGCGTCGTGATTTTCTTCTGGGTTTCGTTCCACCAGAACGGCTATTCGCTGACCTATTTCGCCCGCGACTACGTGAACCTCGACGTGATCAACATCGACCTGGGCTTCACGACCATCAAGGGCGCCGAAATTTTCCAGAGCGTCAATCCCTTCTTCGTCGTGTTCCTTACGCCGATCATCATGTGGTTCTTCGGCTGGCTGCGCAAGCGCGACATTGAGGTTTCGACCCCGATGAAGATCGCCATCGGTATGGGTATCGCCGCCCTGGCTTACGTTTTCCTGATGCTCTTCTCGCTGGCCCTGCCTACGAAGACCGAGTTGGCCGGCATGCGCGCCGACGAGATGCAGTCGCTGCTGGTTACCCCGTGGGTGATGGTGGGTCTTTACTTTATCCTTACGGTGGCCGAGCTGTTCATTTCGCCGCTGGGCCTCGCGTTCGTATCGAAGGTTGCGCCTCCCCACATGCAGGGCCTGATGCAGGGCTTCTGGCTGGCCGCTACGGCAGTGGGCAACGCCCTGCTGTTCGTGGGCGGATGGCTCTACCTCCACACGCCGATGTGGGCTACGTGGGCCGTATTCGTCGCCGCCTGCGGATTGTCGATGCTCGTCATGCTGTCGATGGTCCGGTGGCTCGAACGGGTTACGAAATAGACGGGTATCCCCGTTTTGGAAAAGGTTGCCGCAATATCCTGCGGCAACCTTTTTTTGTTTATCCGCGGCGATAAGTTTGGTATTCGGGCGGATATTATTAACTTTGTGCCTTATCCAATTAATCGTATCATGTCTTTGCGCATCCGCAACTCTCTTTTAGGGATGTTTCTTTTGGCCGTGCTTGTCGGCTGTCTGCCCGTACAGGCTGCGCAGGACCGCGGGAAATCACCTGCCGACAGTATCCTGAAACTTTATTACGAAGATGTCAGAGCCCGCCTGAGTACGCCCGAGGGGCTGCAGATGTGCGATACGCTCTTCACACGCGCAAGCGAAACAGGCTGGGTGCAGATGCAGGCCATTGCGCTGTGCCTCAAACTCGACTATTATTATTTCCGCAACGACCGCGAGGGAATCCTCGAAGGTACGAGGCGCGTGCGGGATTTCTGCCTGGCGCACGGCAAGTCGGAGGAGCTGCGTTATTTCTACTATTTCGTCTGGGGCGGACGCCTGATCACCTACTACATCAAGCAAAGCCAGCATAACGTTGCGGTGTACGAGACGCGCCAGATGCTTGCCGAAGCGCAGGCCGACGACTACCAGCGCGGCGTTGCCGATTGCTACCGCCTGCTGGCTAACCTCTACCTCGTGCAGGACTCCTTCCGGCAGGCGTACGAGAATTTCCGCCGTGAACTCGATGTCCTGGAACGTCATGGAATCGAGGATGTCAACCTGCCTACGCAGTACGCTTCGCTGGCCCAATGCGCCGTCGAACTCGACATGCCCGATACGGCGCTCGTCGTGCTCCGCAAGGGGCGGGCGCTCGATCCGGAACAGCCTTTCCAGCGGTTTTCGCTTTATAAAGCCTATGCGCTCTGCTACCTCGAAACCGAAGATTTCGACCTGGCGCGGCAGTATGTCGATTCCGCCGAAATGCAGTTTCGCGGCGAGCCCTCGATGCAACTCCATATTTCGGGCCTGCGTTTCCTGAAAACCGAATATTACAAGACCACGAAGCAGTATGATAAGGCGCTGACGGTCTTGCAGGAATCGCTTGCCGACACCGTCCGGCGGGAGACGGGGCATCTCTATTACACGCAGTTGAAGGACTTGGGCAATATCTACTGGCTCAAGGGCGACATGCGCCGTTCCGCAGCGAATTACCGCGATTACATCCATCTCTCCGACTCGGTGCGCAGCGCGGAGATGCGCAGTTCGACCGACGACTTTTCGGGTATTCTCGAGATCGCCCGCCTGCAGAACGAGACCAAGGAACTGCAACTGGTCCTGCAGCAGAAACGGCTGCGCAGCACCTACTTCATCATTGCATTGCTGGGCTGCGTGCTGGTGTTGGGCGGACTCTTCTTTGCCCGTGCGATGAAATTGAACCGCAGGCTGAAAGCGTCCGAAGCGCTGGTCAAGGCGCAGAACGAGCACCTCGTGGCTGCCGGGGAAGAACTCCTGCGGGCCAAGGAGAGCGCCGAGCAGGCGAGCCGCATGAAGAGCGATTTCATCCGCAACATGTCGCACGAAGTGCGGACGCCGCTCAATTCGGTCGTGGGTTTCTCGCAGGTCCTCGCCTCGAAGTACCACGACGATCCCTCTGCGACCGAATACACCTCGATCATCGTGTCGAGCAGCATGAACCTGCTGCGGCTGGTCGACGACGTGCTGAACGTCGCCTATCTGGACCAGGCCGATACGCTGCCCCGCACCGACCATACGGCGATGAACAACCACTGCCACGAATGCGTCTCCAAAATCCTCTCGCAGGTGAGGCCCGGGGTGACGATGATCTTCGAACCGTCGTCGGCCGACCCGGTGGTGCATACCAACCTCAAGCGGGTGATGCAGATTATCCAGCACCTGCTGCTCAACGCTGCGAAGTTTACCGTCGAGGGGGAGATTATCCTGACCTACGACTGCCTGATTCCGCAACGGCTGATGCGCTTCACGGTGACCGATACCGGGCCGGGTATTCCGCTTGCCGACCAGGAGACGGTTTTCGAACGTTTCGTCAAACTCGACACCTTCTCGCAGGGCACGGGGCTCGGGCTGCCTGCCTGCCGCCTGACCGCAGTCAAACTGGGCGGCCGTTTGTGGGTCGATCCCGCCTACACCGACGGTTGCCGCATGATTCTCGAAGTGCCGGTCGACCTGCCGGAATAAATTGTTTTTGCAGATATATCTTACACGAAGGAGTCCTGTTAGGCTCCTTTTTTGTCGTTTTTGTTAAAAAACGCAGGAAAACGAAAAACTTTTTTTGTTTCACGAGTTTTCTTGTATATATTTGCGACCGTATCAATCGGATTAGATCATGGATCAGAAGGAACGAATCATTGAACAGGCTATGCAGATGTTCGTGTCGCAAGGCATCAAGTCGGTGCGCATGGACGACATCGCACAGCAGCTGGGCGTCTCGAAACGGACGCTCTACGAACTGTTCGGAGACAAAGAGGGGTTGCTCTACCTGGCGATGGACCGCTTTTTCGAGCAGAGCCGCCTGGAACGCTCGGCGGCGTGCGCTCATGCACGCAACGTACTCGAAGCGATGTTTATGGTACTGGGCGGCGTTATGGACAATGCCGAGGTTATCCAACGCCTGTTGAACAACCTGCGCAAGTTTTACCCGGCCGTTTACGAAAAGATGGTGCGTGAAGGCTCCGCCAAAAGCCGCCGCGACTTGCAGGATATGCTCGAAACGGGAATTGCCGACGGACTGTTCGTCGATACGTTCAACATCGATCTGGCGATCTCGGTGCTTTACTACACGGCCTCGGCGCTCACCGTACGCAAGGACCTGATGCTGCCCGAGGGCATGCCGGAGCGAGAGGCGTTCGTCCAGATTATCAGCAACTTTTTTCGCGGTATCTCCACGACCAAGGGGCTGTTGCTCGTCGACGACTATGTGAAACGTTACGAACCGGCTAAAACCGTAAATAAAAAGCAGTGACCCGTGTGGAAAGGGCCGGAAGAGGGCCTTTAAAATATTTGTCCATACCGTTCGTCTGCATAAATAATAACGAAATATAATTTTTCTGAATAATGATGAAACGACTTTTTTTAATCTTAGGCCTTTGTGCGGCCGGCATCGCCGGCGCTTCGGCCCAGATGCGGTTGACACTGCCCCAGGCCTTGGAACTCGCCCTGAGCGAGAACCCGACCATCAAGGTCGCGGAGATGGAAGTGCAGCGTTACGACTACGTGAAACGCCAGACGTGGGGCAGCCTGCTGCCGCAGGTGTCGGTAACCGGGCAGGCTAATCACCAGTTCATCGTACAGCAGATGTCCAAGGGTTTTTCGCTCGGAAGCGATCCCTATACGACGTTGAGCGGTGCGGTCGATGCTTCGCTGCCGCTCTTCGCACCACAGGTTTACCGCCTGATGAAACTCAACGACCAACAGATGGCTGCAGCCGTCGAATCGGCGCGCGCGTCGCGTATCGACCTGACGGCCGAGGTGAAGAAAGCCTTCTACAACATCCTGCTGGCCGAGCAGTCGCTCGCGGTGCTCCGCGAATCGGAGGCCACGGTGCAGCGTACGGTCGACGACACCGAGGTGCAGTACAAACACGGACTGAGTTCGGAGTACGACCTTCTGACGGCCCAGGTGCAGTTGAGTAACCTGAAGCCCACGATCCTCCAGACGGAGAATTCGATCAAGCTGGCCAAGCTGATGCTCAAGATGTACCTTTCGATTCCCGAGGACGTGGCGATCGAGGTAGTGGGCGAGCTGGACGCCCTGCGCGACGACGTGCTGGCGGGGACCGACGGGCTGACGACCGACGTGACCGACAACTCCGACCTGCGCACGCTCGAATTGCAGGAAGAGATGCTTCGCCTCCAGCTCAAGGCCGAGAATGCAAGCCGCCTGCCGACGATCGGGGCCTTCGGAAACTTCACGCTTACGGGAAACAACATGGGTTCGGTGAAGTTCGATATGGCGACCGGCGGCATGTCGAGCGTCAAGGACGGTTATTTCTGGCAGAATCCGCTTTCTGCCGGCATCCGGGTCTCGGTTCCCATCTTTTCGGGCCTGACCAAGATGAACAAGTCGCGCGAGCTGAAGAATCAGATTTCGCAGATTTCGCTCCAGCGCAGTTATGCCCGCCAGCAGGTCGACGTGCAGGTACGCTCGGCGCTCAACGACCTGATGACCGCCCGCGAGACGATGTACGCCCAGGAACTCACGGTCGAGCAGGCGCGCAAGGCCTACAAGATTTCCGACACCCGCTACCGTGCGGGCGCGGGAACGATCCTCGAACTCAACAGCGCGCAGCTTTCGCAGACGCAGGCGCAACTGAATTTCTCGCAGGCGATCTACGACTACCTTTCGGCCAAGGCCGAGTACGACCGGATCATCGGACGCGAACATGACAAATAAATAAAAAAACAGGATAAGAACGTATGAAAAGATTCGTGATTTTAGGAATTGCCGCCGCTACGATTGTCGGTTGCACGGGTAAAAAGAACGCCGTCGTTACGGAAGACAAAGGCGTGCTGACCAAGAGCGCCGTCGCCGAGGAGGCTACGGTGCGGCTGACGGAGGTTTTCACCTCCGAGATCGAACCCTACAAGGAGAACGACATCACTCCTGCGGCTTCGGGCGTACACATCGACAAAATCATGGTCGAGGTGGGCGATCCGGTGCGCGAGGGCCAGTTGATCGTGTCGCTCGACCCCACGCAGTACACCCAGCAGTTGGTGCAGTTGAAGACCGTCGAGGACGACTACAACCGCCTGCTGCCCGTCTATGAGGCGGGAGGTATCTCGGCCCAGCAGATCGAACAGGCCAAGGCTCAGTTGGACGTGCAGCGCGAGGTGGTCGCCAACCTCAAGAAGAATATCGAGGTGCGTTCGCCCATTTCGGGCGTCGTCACGGCCCGCAACTACGAGTCGGGCGACCTGTTCGCCCAGCAGCCGATCCTGCACATCATGCAGATCGACCCGCTGAAGGTCATCGCCAATATTTCGGAGCAGTATTTCCCCAACGTGAAGGTCGGGATGCCGGTGAAACTGACTGTCGACATCTTCCCCGACGAGGAGTTTACGGGGACCGTGTCGCTGATCTATCCGGCGCTGGACCCCACGACCCGCACCTTCAAGGTCGAGGTCAAGGTTCCCAATGCCAAGCGCACGCTGCGTCCGGGCATGTATGCCCGCACGACCTTCGACATGGGCAGCAAGCAGGGCGTGATGGTTCCCGACGTAGCCATCCAGAAGCAGGTCGGCTCGGCCGAGCGTTACCTCTATGTCATCGTGGGCGATTCGGTTGCCGCCCGCCGTTCGGTGGAGGTGGGCCGTCAGATCGGCGGCAGCGTGGACATCCTGCGGGGCGTCGAGCCCGGCGAGCAGGTGGCTGTCACCGCGCTGTCGAAACTCTTCGACGGGGCCAAAGTGGAAGTTAAGAAAGACTAAAAAAGACCCTTTTCAATGAAAATATACGAAAGCGCGGTCCGCAAACCGATCTCTACGATCCTGCTGTTCGTCGGCGTGATGGTCATGGGCCTCTTCTCGCTGATGAACCTGGCGGTAGACCAATATCCCGAGATCGAAATACCCCAGATTTCGGTCATCACCTTCTATCCGGGCGCCAATGCCGCGGATATCGAAACCAACATCACCCGTGTGCTCGAGGACAACCTCAACACGGTGAGCAACCTTAAGAAGCTGACTTCCAAGTCGCAGGATAACGTCTCGATGATCACCGTCGAGTTCGAATACGGTTCCGACCTGAGTGAAGGGGCCAACGAAATCCGCGACGTGGTGTCGCGTGTGCAGTCGATGCTGCCGGACGACATCGACTATCCGACGATCTTCAAGTTCTCGACCTCGATGATTCCCGTGATGATGATCGCCGTCACGGCCGAGGAGAGTTATCCGGCCCTGAACAAGATTCTCGACGACAAACTGGTCAACGTGCTCAACCGCGTCGACGGCGTCGGCGCCGTGTCGATCATCGGTGTGCCCGAACGCGAGGTGCAGGTCAACGTCGATCCCGCCAAACTCGAAGCCTACAACCTGACTGTTGAGCAGTTGGGCCAGATCATCGCCGCCGAGAATGTCAACATCCCCAGCGGTACGATCGATATCGGTAACAATACGTTCAATATCAAGGCCGACGGCGAGTTCAAACTCTCGGACGAGCTGCGCAAGGTCGTGGTGTCGAACGCCGGAGGCCGCACGGTGAAACTCTCCGACGTGGCCCAAATCCGCGATACGCTCGAAAAAGCGACGATGGACGAGCGCGTCAACGGCCAGTTGGGTGTGCGCGTGATGTTCCAGAAGCAGTCGGGCGCCAACACCGTGAATATCGTCCACGAAATCCAGTCGCGCCTGCCGGAGATTCAGAAAACCCTCCCGAAGGATGTCAAGATGGAGCTTATCTTCGAGGGCTCGAAGGAGATCACCGACGCCATCGGATCGCTTTCGGAGACCATTCTCTACGCCTTCATCTTCGTGGTGTTGGTGGTGATGGTGTTCCTCGGCAGGTGGCGTGCGACGATGATCATCTGTATGACGATCCCCGTGTCGCTGATCTGTTCGTTCATCTACCTGTTCGCTACGGGCTCCACGCTGAACATTATTTCGCTCTCGTCGCTCTCGATCGCCATCGGTATGGTCGTCGACGACGCGATCGTGGTGCTCGAAAACATTACGACGCATATCGAACGCGGTTCGAACCCCAAGGAGGCCGCCATCTACGCTACCAACGAGGTATGGCTGTCGGTTATCGCCACGACGCTCGTGGTCGTTGCGGTGTTCCTGCCGCTGACGATGGTCCCGGGCATGGCGGGTATCCTGTTCCGCGAACTGGGCTGGATCGTGACGATCGTGGTCTGCGTTTCGACCCTGGCGGCTATTTCGCTGACCCCGATGATGTCGGCCTACATGCTCAAACTCGAGGGCGGCGTGCACGACTACAAGGGCCTCGGCGTGATCTACAAACCCATCGACCGGGCGCTTGCCTGGCTGGACGGCGCTTATGCCCGTTCGCTCAACTGGGTCGTACGCCACCGTCGTATCACCTTCTTCTCGATGATGTCGATTTTTATCGTGTCGCTGGGTCTGCTGACGCAGGTTCCGACGGAGTTCTTCCCTCCTTCGGACAACAACCGTATTTCGGCTACCGTCGAACTGGAGCAGAATATCGCCGTGGAATATACGGCGCGTATCGCCCGTCAGATCGACAGCATCATGTATGCGAAATACCCCGAAATCGTACTCGTGTCGGCTTCCTCGGGCGCCAACTCTTCCGACGACGCCTTTGCGGCGATGCAGACCACCGGTTCGCATATCATCAACTACAACGTGCGCCTGTCCGACGTGGAGGAGCGCGACCGCTCGATTTACGTCATCTCCGACCTGCTGCGCGAGGAGCTCGACAAGATTCCCGAGGTGCGCCAGTATACGGTGACCCCCGGCGGTATGTCGGGCAGCATGAGCGGTTCGGCGACCGTGGATGTCAAGGTCTTCGGCCATGACATGGACGTTACGAACGCCATTGCCAACGACCTGAAGGAGAAGATGGGCGAACTGAACGGTGTACGCGATGTGAAGCTTTCGCGCGACGACCTTCGCCCGGAGTACAACGTCGTCTTCGACCGCGACCGCCTGTCGTATTACGGCATCAGCAGCGCTACGGCGTCGCAGGCCGTGCGCAACCGCATCGACGGTCTCGTGGCTTCGAAATACCGGGAGGACGGCGACGAGTACGACATCGTCGTGCGCTATGCCGAGCCGTTCCGCAACCGTATCGAGGACGTGGAGAACATTACGCTCTACAATGCGCAGGGCCGCCCCGTGAAACTCAAAGAGGTGGGAACCGTCGAGGAGGAGTATGCCGCGCCGATGATCGAGCGCGAGAACCGCCAGCGCGTCATTTCCGTCAAGTCGACGCTGGGAGCCGGCGTTGCGCTGGGCGACGTGGTGGCCGAGGTGAACCAACTGATCGGCGAATATCCTACGCCCGACGGCGTGGACCTCGCAGTGGGCGGTACGGTCGAGGATCAGGGCGACGCCTTCTCCGACCTGGGAACGCTGCTCATCCTGATCGTCATCCTGGTTTATATCGTGATGGCCACGCAGTTCGAGTCGCTGAAATTCCCCTTCATCATCATGTTCACCATTCCGTTCGCTTTTACGGGTGTGTTCCTCGCGCTGTGGATGACCTCCACGCCGCTGTCGCTGATCGCCCTGATCGGAGCCATCATGCTCGTGGGTATCGTGACCAAGAACGGTATCGTGATGGTGGACTACATGAACCTGCTGATCGAGCGCGGCTCGGGCGTCTTCGACGCGGTGATCGCCGGCGGTAAAAGCCGTCTGCGTCCGGTGCTGATGACTTCGTTTACGACCATCCTGGGTATGTTGCCGCTGGCAATCGGCACGGGAGCCGGATCGGAGACCTGGCAGCCGATGGGTATCGCCGTGATCGGCGGTCTCACGTTCTCGACGATCCTGACGCTGTTTATCGTTCCGGTGCTCTACTCGATCCTCGTCAACCGCTCGCAGCGTAAGGAGAAGGAGAAGCTGGCGCAACTGGCTGCCAAACACCAGGCAAGCAACCATTAATTGAAATTACGACTATGAAAGCAGTATTTTTGTCATACAACCAGGCGCTGACCGACCGCGTGAACGCCATTCTCGACGAGCAGGGCATCCGCGGCTTCACCAAATGGGCGCTGACCCAGGGCCGCGGTTCGGTCGACGGCGAACCCCACTACGGCACGCATGCGTGGCCCTCGATGAACGCTTCGATCCTGGCTATCGTCGACGATGCGCAGGTGGCTCCGCTGATGGATGCCTTCCGTGAACTGGACGCCGCGACCAAGATGCAGGGTTCCCGGGCGTTTGTCTGGAACGTCGAAAGCGGTTTCTGATTCCGCTGATTGCGGCCGCCTGCCGCATATCCCCCGAACGGGGCGGATGGAGAGTGTACACGAAGTACTATCATCCATTCATTTTCAGATAGAGTTGTAACTTAAAAGGTTACAACTCTATCTGTATATAGCAAGTAATGATTAGGAAACAGCACAACCAACGAGGAAAGCATCTTCGTTATCGACACTCATCCCCAGTTTGTTTTGCGTAAGGCTACTCTGTGAATGGTTGCTTTTGTGCATGTCAATAGGTTCGTTGTTGAACCAATATATACTGTCATTCAAATTGAACATGTCTGGAGACATGGAAGGTTTGAAGTTGAAGACCGAGATGTTGAAGATTCACAGGGTCTTGGATGAGTAAAGATATCCCGTTAGCCGCATGAAACTCAATGCTCATGCTTAGGTCAATAGCCGGTTCTTCCTAGGCAGGCTTACTCTTGCGAACTCGGTGAAGATTGATCGGATTCACCGAATCAGTACAGCTCGAACTCAACTAAATGAACTCATCATGAGATTCTCCGAATGCACACCCTAAAGATAGCAAAAATCCCGGCTCTTATGAGCCGGGATTTTAAATCTAGCGGGTTTTATACATTTCCTCATAGTAACGTTTATAATCGCCTGAAGTAATATTATCCAACCACTCTTGATTGTTCAAATACCACTTGACGGTTCTTTCAATACCTTCTTCGAATTGAAGGCTCGGTGACCATCCAAGTTCCTTGTGCAATTTCGTCGAGTCGATTGCATATCTCAGATCATGACCTGCGCGATCGGCAACATAAGTGATAAGATGAGTACTCGTCCCCTCCGGATTGCCTAAAAGGTTGTCGACTGTTTTTATAAGAATATTGATAAGGTCGATATTTTTCCATTCGTTGAATCCTCCGATATTATAGGTCTCTGCGATTCTGCCTTCATGGAAAATAAGGTCGATCGCGCGCGCGTGGTCCTCGACATAAAGCCAATCCCGGATATTTTCACCTTTACCGTAAACCGGCAGCGGTTTACGGTTGCGAATATTGTTGATAAACAATGGGATAAGCTTTTCTGGAAATTGATAAGGACCATAGTTGTTCGAACAATTCGTTATGATTGTCGGGATTCCATAGGTATCGTGGAAAGCACGGACAAAATGGTCACTACTTGCTTTGCTTGCACTATATGGACTGTGCGGCTGATATTTGGTCGTTTCGACAAAGAATCCGCCGTTCATTTCGAGTGCGCCATAAACTTCATCGGTGGAAATATGGTAAAACAACTTATTTTCCCAATTTCCGTTCCAATGGCTTTTTGCGGCCTGTAACAGCGAAAGGGTTCCGAGGACGTTCGTCTCGGCAAATGTGAACGGGTCCTTAATACTACGATCGACATGACTCTCGGCTGCAAGGTGAATAACACCGTCGATGTCATATTTGCGGAATATATTCGATACGCTGCCGAAATCGCAGATGTCGCACTTCTCGAAATAATAGTTAGATTTATCCTCGATATCCTTCAAGTTGGCAAGGTTGCCGGCATAAGTCAGTTTGTCGAGATTGACAATCGTGTAATCGGGATATTTGTTGACAAAAAGTCTTACGACATGGCTGCCGATAAAGCCTGCGCCTCCCGTGATTAAAATATTTTTCATGGTTTATTATAATATCGTATTTCTGCTCATAATGCAATAGCTGTCTTTCCCTAGTTGTATCACCGGGGGAGGGCTGAATACCTCAGTTGCTATTTCTTATTTTGGACTGGATTTGACTGGCTATTTTTAATAAGTATTGGCCATATTGATTTTTCTTCATGGGTTCGGCAAGCCTCAAAAGGTCTTCGTTTGTTATCCAGCCTTTCCGCCATGCGATTTCTTCCAGGCAGGAAACTTTTAAACCTTGGCGATTTTCGATTACCTCAATAAACGTAGAAGCTTCATACAAGGATTCGTGTGTACCTGTATCAAGCCAGGCAAAGCCTCGGCCGAGTTGTTGCATCCTGAGTTCTCGGTCTCGCAAAAACCAGTCGTTGACGGCGGTGATTTCCAATTCACCCCTTGCCGACGGTTTGATACTTTTGGCAACTTCAACAACTTTATTCGGGTAAAAATAGAGCCCGACCACCGCGTAATTGCTTTTGGGCTCCTGTGGTTTTTCTTCGATACTCAGAACATTTCCGGCTTCATCTATTTCCGCGACACCATAGCGTTTAGGATCATTTACCCAATAACCGAATATTGTCGCTATATTATGCTGTTCGGCATCTTGTACGGCGAGTTCGAGCATAGGACGAAATCCCTGGCCGTAGAAAATATTATCGCCTAGCACAAGACAAACGGAATCATTGCCAATAAACTCCTCCCCGATAATAAATGCTTGGGCCAATCCGTCGGGAGAAGGCTGTTCGGCATATTGGAACCGGACACCGTAGTTACTTCCGTCCCCCAGTAAATGCTTGAACATCGGCAAATCGAAAGGTGTCGATATAATCAATATATCGCGTATGCCGGCCAGCATTAAGGTCGAAATTGGATAATAAATCATCGGTTTGTCGTAAATAGGTAGCAACTGTTTGCTGACCCCCAAGGTAATGGGATATAACCGCGTTCCACTTCCCCCGGCTAATACTATGCCTTTCATGTTAGGTTCGTTTATGATTGTTTCAACGTTTTGAGATATTCGGTATGCAAGTGGTAGTATTTCGTTATAAACAGCGCATATGTTACGCATAACACAGCAAGTACGATCGAAAGATACAGCCAGCCGTTTATCGGCAACCAAATGATACCGGCAGAAACGACTGCTTGAATAATCATATAGATTGCGGACACCCGAACATGTGATATATGCAGTTCATTGGCCATAAGTTGGTAAGCATGTTTCCGATGCGCTTGCCCTATGTTTTCTTTAAGTATTATTCGGTGGATAATAGTCAGGATAGAATCAACACCGTATACGGAAAGAAATACGATATACCATAAATCGCCGGTTTGGATGATTAACTGCCCGAGCAGGAAAATAATTATGAATGAAATTCCGATAGAGCCCACGTCGCCTGCAAAACATTTGGCTTTTGTCCGGAAGTTGAAAAAACAGAAAACCAAGACACCGAGGATAGCGGAGATTATCAAAGATTGCTCGACAAACGGCATACGGGCATTTACGATTGCCAGGGAGAGCAATACGATCAAACTGTAACCGCCTGTTATACCGTTAATACCGTCCATGAAGTTATAGGCGTTGATGATTCCCGTGCAGAAAATTACAGATACAATAACGATCCACCAAGAATCCGAGACAAGGATTCCCCATTGGTAAAATAATAGTAATATTGACACGAATTGAATCGCAAGTCTTATGGAATTGGAGACGGAACGAATGTCGTCGATAAAACTAATTGTACAAATTGAAATTAAGCCAACAAGAAACCACAAATAACTAACGCCGAAAAACACAGCTTGAATCAGCATCGAAATTGGGAAAATGATACCCCCGCCCCGGAGTGTAACCCGCTTATGGGAACTCCTCTGATTCGGTTTGTCGATGATATTGAAGTGGTCGGCTAAGCGGAAATAGACAAGTTCGAACAGGACCAACAAAGTGGCAATTACACCGTACAGTAAACGATATTCCATAGCAAGAAATTAATAGCTGGAAGAAGTTATTTGAGGGTTGTAAAACTCCGGATCGTTTTGGCAAGACCGTCGCAAGCACGGACTGGCATTGAGTCGACGCCGAGTGCCCGTTTGATTTTTGTATTCGCAACAACATAATTCTCAGTCAGCTTATTAAGGCGGAATGTGTTTAAGGGCAAATGCAACACATCGCCTATTTTCGCACAACTGATGATAAAACCTTTGGGAAGACGCCAGATATGGGCTTTCCGACCAAGCGCAGTGCACATTACATCGATAAGTTCATTGGTCGACAGCGCTTCATCGTCTGCCATATTGTATACGCCGCTTTCTACATTTTTTTCGAGCAGGCCGTTTATCGCGAAGTTCAGATTATCTACAGATGTAAACGTTCGTTTATTCTCGAATTTGCCCAACGGCCAAGGAATACGTTTATCGACGACCTTGAATAAAAGGTTCAAATTCCCTTTATTGCCCGGGCCGTGAATCATACAAGGACGAAGAATAATTATCTGGCGATTGGCATATAGTTCGGGGGTTGTATTTAAAGCCGCTTGGATATATTCTTCAGCCTTCACCTTGCTTGTCCCGTATGGACCTACAGGACATGTCTTGACATCTTCGGTCAGGATATCGCCAGGAACCCGATCGACAGCGGCTTTGACAGAACTGAAAAAGATAAACTTGGTTGCCTCCGGCCGGGCGCTGAAATAGTTGAATATTTTTTGAGTCAATCCGGTGTTGATATCGAAATAGGCTTGTGCCTGGAGCCTGTTTTTCGTATCATGGGCTTTGCCGGCCAAGTGGATTATTGCATCGACAGTCGGAATTTTTCCCTCTTCCAGGTTTTCCCATGAAAAAGTCTTGACAACGCCTTTTTTTTCGGGGGCGACAATGTCCAGTCCGTAAATCAGATGGTTTGCGGACAGCGCATGAACCAAATTGGAGCCCACAAAACCGTGAACGCCGGTGATTAGAATTGTCATGATATTGATGGCTAGATAGGATCTTTGCTTATATGATCGTTATGGTTTCATCGAGTGATTTACGCCGACTTACCGGAGCCGTAAATTCCGATGGATAGTTCCCTACGAGTAATTCCAATATTATTTTTTCCTGTCTGGGGATGCAACAAGTCTTCCGTATGATTTTGTTGAGCGGAGTTCTGTCGATCAGGTCCTTCCTCATGATACAGCATCCTATACCGAACGTATGGAGGGCTAGGGTCAAATAACCGGCAAATATGGACGCGCTAACGATCCAATCATTGAATTCATAAATGTCGTATGCGGAACAATCGGCTGTTATGAATATGTGTTTGGGTGCGCCGTAATCGTTTGCAGAATCTCGGTTCAGCGCTGTTGCGAGTTTTCGGTCATTGATGATGTATATATGAGACGGTTGTCTATTGCAGGCACTCGGAGTACAGAGGGCTAACTGGATTGCTTGCAATAATTGATCGTCATTAATGTCACCGGTAAAAGTGCGGATGCTGTGTCTCGACGTAAATAGCCGTGTAATAAGAGGAATAGATGCCGAAAAATCTTCTTTGTTTACAGATAGGATTCCCCCGAAATCATCATTTGTTGAGAATCCTTTTATGGATGATGCGTTGTAGTATGTTATCAGTTTATTCAATTTCGTTCTATCTGTTTCGATTTTTTCCTTGAACGAAATGAATTTTCTGATTGTTGCCACCCCTGTTTCGATTGCGAATCTTGCCCCGGCATCAGTAGCGACCGCCTTACCGGACAGTTGGTCGATTGCCCGTAACAGATTTAGAGCTCTGTCGAAGCCTTTGCCGGCAATCTGATTTGAAAGACACATGCTCTTTTCCAGCCTGTGTGTTTCGATTAATATGCTGCTTAATTCGTTCTTAGGCCGCATGTACTTTAACATGCGCCATTCGTCGATGAGGTGAGACAGGTAAAACTTGATTGTGCTTAACATAACTCACCTTTTTTATCCATATATGCCGCTAAAGCCTCTTTAAGAAATGTCGACGATGTTCCAGGAGTATGAGGCAAAAAGATTACATCTACTCCGACTTGCCTAAATTCTTCGACTATTTTATTGTACATTTCGCTGTTTTCCCAATCGGAGCCGTGAAACATAACGTCGAAATGCAAGTTATTCCATGCGTCTATCTTATTCATCGAAGTTTGGGCTAGTGCTTTGTCTACATATTTGATAGATGAAACGATATCCAGTCTCTCGTTAAATTTGATAATCGGAGTTTTGTGTTTATATTCTTGTACTAACTCATCTGTACTTACACCGACTATTAGGTAATCGCACAGAGCTTTTGCTTTTTTTAGGATATTCAAATGTCCGATATGAAACATGTCAAATACACCCGTAGTGTATCCGATTTTGTACTTTGCCATTATGCTGCCTCTTTATTTATTATTAGATTATTAACTGAAAAAAGAGGCGGTATAATCCGCAAACCTAAAGATCCCCCCCCCTCAATGTGCCGGTTACCACATCGGCAATATTAGAGGTCCTATTTTCATCATTTTGATCCGATTGTTTGTCGAGAAGGTTTCTTAATTCTGTACTCGATATGCCGTTCGTATGGGGTAAATAGACAATCTCAACACCAATAGGGGTAAATTCCTCTTCGTATTTTTTCCATTGCGGAGTTCCTTGCCAGTCCGAACCGACGAACATCTTATCAAAATGATACTGATTCCATGCCCCAAGTTTGTTTTTATCAAACTGTGGAACGACTTCATCGACATATTTGATCGCTTTGATAATCTCGCATCGTTCTGAAAATGGAATAATCGGGGTCTTGTGTTTGTCCTGTTGCACCAATTCATCCGTAGAAACTCCAACTATTAAATAATTACACAGTTGTTTGGCATTTCGCAAGATATTCAGGTGTCCGATGTGAAACATATCGTACACCCCTGTTGTGTAACCGATTATTGGTTTCGATTCTCTCATTTTATTTTTCTTAAAATATCCATTATTGTTTGCATATTCTCTCCACCCAGACTCTTGCCCAAAAGAGCGTATATTTTGTATTTGAATCCTTTTTTTTCGATATCAGAGGTGTCATAATATTGATTTCCTACAGAGTTCATTGCTAGTTTTAATTGTCTCGCGAACTCCGCATGCATCGTGTTTTTGTATCTTACATATTGGTCGTCGCCGGTATATTTGATACTGATTTTGTCGTCAAGGATATCTTTTAAATAATCGAGTATGGTTTTGCCGGGAACCGGATTAAACATGCTGTCTACTTCTGGGATGAAATTATAACCGATAACGCCTGCAGGTTCGCTGGTTACTGGATGGACTTTAATAGTCGGCTTGTGTTCCAGATATGTTACATCTGCCGCCCCGCTTGTAGAGATAAAAACATCGATGTTTTTGATCAGATCACGCGGGATAGGATACATCAGTCCGGTGATAATCAATTTGACATTATTGCATCGTGTTACGATGTCCGATATTTTTTTGCGAACGCTTTTCTGCGACGTTCCCCCAATTAAAACCAAGTTGTATCGCTTATCTGGATGTTCCTTGAAGAAACGCGATAATAATTTCAGCATCGGAATAACAAATGGTTTTTCCAACCGTCCGATACTCCCGATTGTCAACGCGTTATCCGTATCGAATTTATCAGAAACGGTGTTTGGGACATCGTCGACAACATTATTGCAATATGCCGAAAACTTGCTCCAGGAATGCGGCGTAAGCAAATCGTCTTTTAGCATCATGTTAACGGAGCGATCCGTAATTCCGGCCAACTCCTGACGATCGTATTTAAATCGCAGAAACTTGATCTCGTCTTTTGAGTAGTCGTGTACTTCCTGTACATTTAATACAATATGTCTTCCGTTATATCTGCGAGCGAGCAATTCGCCCCATTTGGCTTCATCTATGCCGTCCGACTCGATAATACAGTTATCATCAGGACTGAAATGTATTATCCGAGTAATCTTATCGATTGTCCTGAGCCTCTCTTTTTTTGTAAATAGACACGGAGGGTACATGACATTGGGAATTATCATCGATTTGTATTTCGCCAATCCGGCAATCATGATCTTTCCCCGCATGCCCGATATTACATAGCAATCATGCCCTTGTTTTTCCAGAAAGGTTGTTTTGTTATACAGATATTGCTCCGAACCGCCGATATTGCATATGTTCATTGCAATAAAGATATATTTGCTCATTATTTGTGGCCGTTATTAATGTCTGAAGATCGGGATTGCATCCACCAGTCTGGATATCACATACCTACAATGACCTCCATTGCGGTATATCATATACCAGATCAGATTATAGATCACGGCAAACGATGTGGCGCAAACTATGAATAGTACGATATTGTGAATATGAATCATATCCATAATAAATTTCATGGACAGGAATAATACGGAAATAACCAAGATGTATTTGAACATTTGATAATAGTAGGACAGCACGCCGGTTCGGCCACCGATAATCAAATAGGCATCAACAATTCCCAGTGTTAAAAGACGTGCGAGGATAGTTGCGATAAATAATCCGCTTACTCCTATTAATTTGTAAAATATGACTGAGAATACGATGTTTAGTATGGATGCGACAAGCGGGGCGTAGCGCCCTTTTCTGAATACGCCGAGCGCATATCGGTATGTTGTGGAAATCGAATGCGTATCCTGAACAAAATACAGGGCTCCGATGACAATTACCACATTATAGTCTACGATACAATCCTGCCCGAATATGATGGCTACAAACTGATCTGCAAACAAAAAATATCCAACTGCAAAAAAACCGGTAATCCATACTGTTACAAAAAGAGCCTGGAAAAATGTATTTTTACAATCTGAAGAGGATTCTATTGCCCTTTTATTTCCAACACTTGCGGAAAACGCAGAAGTCAGTTGCGTTACGACACCGGATAATGTGCTTAGAATCAATATATAATTTGCAATCTTGCCGAGAAATACCAGACCACAATAATAACTGATGAAAATATTGCTGACGTAATTCAAAAAAGAACTTCCCACTTTGTACAGGAACATCGCCCGAACATCTGTAAAAAGTGCATATTTATTCTCCCGGGATATCTTTCGGGACGGGGTTTTTAGATAAGGATATTTTTTATTGGTTATATATGTTGCTAAAAGGTTATTGGATAATGAAAAAATAATTTGAACGACTAAAAATAAGTAATAGTCTTTCCATACGAACAATATGACGATTTGCAGTATTACTTGGGCAATATGGCAAACTTGGTAAATAATTTTTTCGATGTATTGATTTTGGTCTGCAATCAGGAGCGTTTTAGGTGCGGCATACAGGTATGTACAAGCGGTCGTTATGAGTGTCAGAATATACATCACATATATATTCTCCCTTATGCCGTCGTTTGCCGTGACGAATTTGTCGAGAAAAGGGATGACTATTATACCTATAGCGAAAATGGCGCACGCTATATAGTTATATATTTTTTTATAATAAGAAATGAAACTTTTGATTTTCTCGGTGTCATGGTCTGCAATCGGCTTATATAAACTGAATACAATTGCATTGCCTATGCCCAATTCAACAAACGAAAGCATGCTGACGATACTCGAGAAAAGGGAATTGACACCAACATATGCCAATCCCATGGATGCTATCAAAGCTTTTCGGCAGGCGAATCCGAGAAGTATGGTAATGCATTGACATACTACGGATACAAATGCATTCCTAAAAATATTATATGTTCTTGATTCTGACCGCACCATTACTGTTTATTGAGCGGTGATTTTCCGAAAAACATCTCTCCGTTATTGGATATCGACGAATAGTTCCCGAAGGGAAATAAATATTCCGACAGACTGTGTTCTATTATTTTGATGTCATCCTGGAATTCAGGAAATCGTCGTACCAGGTTCGTGTTTGCAGCAGATAGCTGGGGACGAAAAATCGTTTGCCGGTTGTTGTTTTTGAGATGTAGGAAATTATCGATTTTATTGACCGTCTCATCATAATTGTATACCATATCTTCGAAAGAAATCACTAGGACACGATCGTTGATTTGTTTATAGGGTTGGTTATCCCGGAGAAGCCGATAGTAGGTAATAAAATTTTCAACGGTGTCAGTCGGCATAAACCGGCCGCGGGACAGTAGCTTTACTTTGGCGAAAATGTATAGATCCCTGGGATCCCTATCTACGACAATTGCATATGGGTCGTCGTAAAACGGGAAGCTTTTAGCCGGGTTATTTCCGACAAAAGCTTGATCAAGGATCACGTTTTTTTTGAAATCGCATCCCATTGCCTCCAGCAGATTGTGGACATACATGCGAGAGGCCATATAAAAGTTCGATGGTTTGATAGCTGCCTCGACTCGTTCAAGGGGATAAAAATCGAAATTCCGTTTTACGATTCTTTTTTTCTCAAGCCACGGAATTATTCTATGTAAAATCAAAGAATCTCCGATATAGTGTTTTAGCCAATGTCCGTATTTTTGGTTGATTGCGGGGGAGAATCCGATAAAACTCAATTGAGTTATCGAAGAGAGATATTCATTGGTCAACCGGTCGATTGTTTGTCGGTCGATTCCGGTCATCACGGACCACTCCCTCGAACATTGTGCGATTAATTTTCGGAAACGCTGAATAGCATATATCCCACTGGACAATCTATTCGGGCATTTCATCAAATGATATTCTAAATCTTCCAATCCATCCGGAGCCGTAGTCAGGGTAAATTCAATATTATCAAAAACCTGGGTATCATCACATTCAAGCAGATAGTCCGTTACAGCACTTGAACCCGTTGATCCGAATCCACACGTTGAAATTATCATATTCTAAAGCTTTCAGTAAATCAGATTATTTATAGCAGCCATTTGATGCTGTATTCGTAGAATTGATCAGTAATGCCAAACCTACGAATCCTGTTGCGGCTGTTGCCGCGCCAAACGTATTGGATAAGACTGATGCTGTAATGAAAATTAAAATGAATGAATAAACCAAACCGGAATCGCTGCGATTCGATACAGCAGCCTTGAATATTTTTAGGATTCTTCCAAAGAAAAAAATGATAAATGCTAAACCGATACAACCATACTTAGCCATATAATCTGTAATCGTCGAATGCTGTCCGATTAATGACGAATATTTGCTCCCCAAATGATTTCCGACACCGAAAATGAAACTGGAAAAAGACGAAAACATCGTATTTATGTTATTCCGTAATAAAACTGTCCTGGAGGTGTAGTCGGAACTACCGAGCGACTCCTTCAACAATGCAGTAAGACGGAGGGATACCCTTTCCGGTAGAACCGCGACAAGCCAATCGAATTCGCTGCCAATAATTACAATAAACACGATTGCTACAAACGATAGGAACAGAATACGTGTTGCTCTTTTTTTTATCGAAATAATAAACATTACGAGCAACAATAAAATAGAAAGGGTCAGGCTGGTAGTTCGAGCCTCGAAGCTCAACATAAAATAGTACGAGCAGAATAATGCAACCAGATCGATTACTTTGTGAATAAACTTATGATCCGTTCGGAGTAAATATGCACAGATTCCGATATAATAGACCAGCATATTATAAAATTCGGTTTGTGCGACGTTTAAATTTATATAGTCATCGGGAGCATCATAAATGTAATAATGGATATTTTCAATGGTATGGCCTAAGTAGATATTATCCAGTATATTCAGCAATACTACAATTTGAATTATCCTCAATAGCAAATGCCTCCATCTGGCCGGATAGTGTTGTAGGATGTAGGAAGATTTATACACTAAATCGAAAAAACACATCACTAGGAAATAATTGCCGATCTCCGCCGTTGAAAAACCCACAACCTTCAATAGTAATTCCCAGCAAAACCAGATAAACAGAGGAATAGCCAGGTTGGGGGCCTTATAGGTCGGTTTTCTCCTTGAAAAAAAGACTTCGATATACCAAAGGAGTATGATTCCGATATAGATCAGTTTTGGAAGGTTGCGATTGAGGACAGGAGTGATTGCAATGACGACTGTCAGTAATAATAAAAAAGCATTTACATATAATCCTTTTGATATGGGCCTACATATATTTCCATATTGTGGGGCACTGATATTCATTATAATTTATTTTGTATAAAATGAGTATATCAGAGATACTACCGACTCGATATCGCTGTCCTTCATTCCATAGTACATTGGTAATCTCAACAACCGGTCGCTTTCCGCCGTTGTATAGATGTCTTTGCCTACAAAATAGCCGAATTTTTGTCCGGCCGGAGCCGAATGTAACGGGACATAATGAAACGCTGTTGCTATGCCATTTTCTTTCAAATATGAAATCAATTTTGTCCTTTCATCGAGGTTTTTTGCTTTGATATAAAACATATGGGCATTATGCGAACATTCGGCGGGAATGTAAGGCAACTCTATCCGGTTTTTATCCGACAACGGTTTTAATTCCAAGTAGTATTTGTTCCATGTGCTCAGTCTGTTGTTATTGATTTCATCGAAGGCATCCAGTTGAGCGGACAGATATGCGGCATTGAGCTCGCTTGGAAGATAGGAAGACCCGTAATCGACCCACGAATATTTGTCTACCTGACCTCTGAAAAAGCGACTTCTGTCAGTTCCTTTCTCCCGTAATATCTCAGCCGGCTCAATATATGTTTTGTCGTTTATCAACAAAGCGCCGCCTTCACCCATACTATAATTTTTCGTTTCATGAAAGCTGAAACATCCGAATTGACCGATGGAACCCAGGGGTTTGTTTTTGTAGGAGGCGTTGACACCTTGTGCGGCATCTTCAATTACCGACAACCTATATTTGTTTGCAATGTCCATTATCATATCCATCTCGCAGCCTACTCCTGCATAGTGAACGGGAACGATCGCTTTTGTTTTTGGGGTAATGGCAGCCTCAATAAGGGTTTCGTCCATGTTCATCGTTCGAGGATTGATGTCTATAAACGCAAGTTTGGCCTTCAACTGAACAAATGCGTTTGCCGTTGATGAAAATGTATATGACGGCAATATTACTTCATCTCCCGGATTAATGCCGGCCAATCTTGCGGCCATTTCAAGGGAGTGTGTACCCGATGTCGTTAGTAAAACCCGGGGCGAATGCGTTTTGTCTTCCAAGAATCGGGAGCACTTTCTGGTAAACTCTCCGTCTCCGCAAATTTTATGATTATTAATTGCCCGGAGCAAATAATCTTGCTCTTTCCCAATGTAAGGAGGAATGTTGAAGGGTATCATTTTATTATTTATGTTAATTGATGGATTTACCTGCATCTAAAAGTTTCTCATAGTATTTTTGATTATCATACCTTTGAACTGCATATGCGCGGCATGTATCGATCGTGTCCTGCGTCTTCTTGCGGGTCTTTTTTATGACATCAACCATCTGGGATACATTTTTTGCTTCGATGAAAGTGGCAGTTGTTTCATCGGCAATGTATGGCATGCCGGAAATATTGAAACAAAGCAGAGGAGAACCACAGGCCAATGCCTCCAGGCAAGCATTCGGCATTGTATCGAGCAAACTCGGGAAAACAAATAAATCCGCGAGGGAATAATATTCTGCAAGTTTTGACTGGTTTGCTTCGAATCCTACCGGGATATAGTTGTCGGGGCAAAGCGAAATATCTCCGGTGTAACCGACGTGCACAAAAATAAACCGGTGGTCGTTTTTAAGTGCCTCTGCGGCTTGCATAAAATATTTGCAACCTTTTCTTTCGTACGAAAGAGGGGCTACGCAGACGAGAATGATCTTTTCCTCTGCTATATTTAGTTGTTTTTTTAATTTCGCGACCTCACGGGGATAATATAAATTGATATCTATCGCTTCGTCTACGATATCAGTTTTTATATTACGCATAAGAGGAGATTTCTTCGATGCTATTATCGTATATTCCGGCCCGACAAAAACGGCTTTTCTTAATTGGGAATATGCCTTTTGCTTGATTCGATAGATAAGCCGGCTTCGATCGAAAAACAAACTCCGGGGATACTCCCGTTTTTGCGGACAATTACCGCAGCCTGACAAATAGTTGGTACATCCGTTACTATATCCGCACTTGCCCAGAAACGGGTATTCATCGGCCATGATATAGATGAAACGAATGTTGTTTCTGACGATAAAATCGAAAAACAGTTTTTCATTCAGATAATACCCATGGAGTCCTATTCCGTAAATCGTATCGATACGCTTCGTCTTTAAAAACCGCAAGAGTCTGCGCGTAGCCCACTGAGAGTAGAAGCCCTGAGCCCCGAATAGACGGCAGAGCAACGCATGCAGGTAGAATTCAAAAACACGATCTATCCGATAGTGCGTCTCATCAATCTGTTTTAAACCTCTGCCGTAGCAGAAAAACGAATTGTAGCCTTTCTGCAATAGATATTTGTGCAATCCGGAACCAATTTTTCCGGTACTGCTCTTATGGACCGAATTCACGATCGCAACGTTTCGCATAAACGCCATTTTATTTTGTAATAAGCATCCTTAGATACTCCGATTGAGATTACTGCGTTTTGCGCCAGATCATTTTATTTACAATGCCCGTATAGGACTGGATCAATTTCACGACTTTGGTGGAAACATTATTGTCTGTATAAGCAGGTACATCTGTCCCTAGATCACCATTGGAATGCATGGACACGGCTAAATCGACAGCCTGAAGAACCTGTTCGGTCGATATGGAACCGATAATAAATACACCTTTATCCATGGCTTCCGGACGCTCGGTTGATGTGCGTACCGATACGGCAGGGAATTTAAGGTATGCGCCCTCCTCAGGAACGGTCCCGCTGTCTGAAACCACACAAAAGGCATTCTGCTGGAGTTTGTTGTAATCGAAAAATCCGACAGGCTGGTGCTGAATGACCCGTTTGTCGAATTTGAAACCGCGCTGCTCAATAAATTTTTTCGACCTGGGATGACAAGAATAGAGTATGGGCATGTCATATTTTTCGGCCAGGGCATTCACGGCATTCATAAGGCTGAA
Organism: Alistipes sp. D31t1_170403_E11; assembly: GCF_015553985.1. NCBI lineage: Bacteria > Pseudomonadati > Bacteroidota > Bacteroidia > Bacteroidales > Rikenellaceae > Alistipes > Alistipes sp. D31t1_170403_E11. The sequence goes on from NZ_JADNHQ010000008.1 coordinate 93,524, forward strand.
AAAATTAGATTCGATATCGATATTTTCTTCCCGATGTGCGGAAAGAAGAATATATTTATTCGGTTCGAGTCCGGATTCGGTTAAGATGTCGCTCTTATTGATCTGTTCGATTGTTGAATCTAAAACTTCGGCCATTGTAGATCCGACAACAAATGTATATTCGGGTTTTACCCCACAGTCGAGAATATATCTGCGGGCATGTTCGGAGTAACAGAGGTTGATGTCACTGGTTACGTCGACAATCCGCCGGATAACCTCCTCCGGAAGGTTTTCATCTTTGCATCTGTTGCCTGCTTCTAAATGAAATACCGGAATTTTCAACCGTTTTGCCGCTATTACCGACAGGCAGGAATTCGTATCGCCAAGAACGATAACTGCATCCGGTTTGACTTGTTGCATCAGTTCGTAGGATTTCGCAATTACGTTTCCCATCGTCTGTCCCAAGTTTTCTCCGACCACATTCAAATAGTGATCGGGTGCCCGCAATCCCAAATCCTTGAAAAAAACCTCATTGAGCGTATAATCGTAGTTTTGTCCCGTATGGACTAAGATATGGTCGAAATACCGGTCGCATTTTTTGATAATGGCCGACATTTTTATAATCTCGGGACGAGTGCCGAGTATTGTCATTAATTTCAATTTGTTCATGGCGATTCGTTATTATAATTTATAATGTGGATACATATCTTTGTGGGCAATTATCCATTCGGTCAACTCGGCGATCATCGGCTCGTACTCTGGAATAAGATACCCGAATTCGAACCGTGTCCTTTTCAAGGACTTATCGGCATTAATGCCTTCAACCGGAGTAATCTTTATCGAGTCGTTTCGTAAGTAATGATTGAACAATTGGAGCAAATTGTATTTGCAGATGGAATTGGTAGGTACCATATTATATAAACCGTGAGCTTTTTCTTTTGCGGCGGCTTCTACTGTTTTGGCAAGTTGCAGGCTTGTCTGACCAGTCCATATTGCTTTGGTAAATCCGACGATTTCGCCTTGTTGTTTCATAAACCAGTTCATCAAACCGATGCCATCCGGATTAATATCAGGACCGACTGTCGAAGTGCGTAATGTTATATTTTTATCGTCTTCAAGCTCTCCGAGCGCTTTAGAGCGGTTGTAGAACGTTGTCCCGTCTGGGAAATCTGCTTCTGTATATTCGCCGCGTTTACCGGAGAATACACAATCGGTACTTATGTGAATGATCTGCGTATCAGTGCCGCATGTAACCTCTGCTAAAAAATGCGGAAGATATGAATTCGAGAATGTGGCAAGGGCTTTGTCCTGTTCTGCAAATTGATTGAGAATGCTGATGCAATTAACTACCGAATCATATTTGCCTTCCGTAATGAGCGTTCTCAATAATCCGGTGTCTCTCGTGTCCCCGATAATACTTTTTACATACCGGGATAAATTGCGATCGACCCCGAAAACTTCGTGTCCTTTTTCCTGGAGATACAAGGATATGGTATGACCCGCCATTTTGTTACATCCAAGTACTAAAAATTTCATAATACTATTGATTTAATTTTTGTTGTTCGCGTATATATTCTAATTTCAGCAATTTTTCCTTGACTTGTTCAACAGAAAGGAGTTTGGTATTATTGGAGTTGAATTCGGAAAGGAGATTCCGTTTCATGTCCCCATGAATAAAATATTTATCATAGTTTAACCCTCGTTTATCGCAGGGAACCCGGTAAAAATCGCCCATGTCGATAGCTTGGGCACATTCTTCGTTAGTCAGGAGCGTTTCGTACATCTTTTCTCCGTGCCGAATACCGATGATCTTAATATCCTCTTTTTTGCCTCCAAACAGTTCGCATATAGCCTCGGCTTGTGTTTGGATTGTGCAGGCAGGAGCCTTCTGAACCAGAATATCTCCATTTATTCCGAATTTAAAAGCAAATAAAACGAGATTGACAGCCTCATCGAGCGACATAATGAAGCGGGTCATTTTTGGCTCTGTCAATGTAATGGGCTGTCCTTCGCGAATCTGGTCGATCCACAACGGAATAACCGAACCGCGCGAGCACATCACATTACCGTAACGGGTACAGCATATTTTTGTCTTATTGGACGATACGGTTCGCGATTTCGCAACTATAACCTTTTCCATCATCGCTTTTGAAGTTCCCATTGCATTGACCGGATAGGCGGCCTTATCCGTAGATAGGCAGATTACGGTTTTAACACCTTCCTCGATTGCTGCCGTGAGCACATTGTCTGTTCCCAAGACATTGGTTTTTACGGCCTCGATCGGGAAAAATTCACAGGAAGGCACTTGCTTCAAAGCCGCTGCGTGGAAAATGTAATCCACACCGTGCATCGCATTTTTTACTGATGCAAGATCACGAACATCACCGATGTAGAATTTAATCTTTTCGGCAACATCGGGCATTTTAGCCTGAAATTCATGGCGCATATCGTCCTGTTTTTTCTCATCACGAGAGAATATCCGTATTTCACCGATATCTGTTCTCAAAAAACGATTGAGTACCGCATTTCCGAACGATCCCGTTCCTCCGGTAATCATTAAAGTCTTGTCTTCAAAAATTGACATATGTTCTGATTTTTAGCTGTTTGCAATGTGTTGATCCATCTTATTGAGTAACATGTCTTTATCGAAATGTTCGCAATAGTAGTTTCTCGCATTGGCAGACAGTTGGTCTAATTCTTCCTTCGATTTATTAGCCAGACAAATAATCATCTCGGCCAATCCGTTTGCGTCAGACGCCGCTGCCGTAACACCGCATCGGGCCTTTTGGATAATGTCCCTGATTTCTCCGTCGGCGCATACGATTATAGGTTTTCCGCAAGCAAGACATGATTGTGTTTTGGCCGGAATGGTCATTGCGAATACTTCATTTTTGGATAAACAGATTAACGAAGCTTCTGTTTGTGCGAACAGATTGGGAATTACTGTCGCCGGAACCTTGGAATGGAGAACGAAAAATTCATTTAAATGGCAATCGTTTATCTGTTTGATTAGGGTATCCTTGTAGCGCCCGTCACCAACAATACAGAATTGGATATTATCGTTCCCTTTTTCGCGAAGGATTTTTGCGGCATCAATCAGCACTCCGAGTCCTTGTGCTTCTCCGATATTACCTGCAAATAGTATCTTGAACTTGTCATTAATCGGGAAGATTTTATCGGTGGCCGGAATTTTATCCGAATTGACGGGCTTGTAAAAATCCTCGGCATATTGGGGCCAAAATATGAGTTTGTTTTTAGGAACTCCTAATTTGGATATCGACCCGATGAAAGACTCTGAGGATGTAAATATCTTATCGCACCCTTTGTATATTCTTTTTGTTAGCTTTTCGATTGGTCCGATAATCAGTCGGTTGCGTATGCCTGTAATAATCTCGAAATTATCAGGCCATAAGTCTGTTACATATATATGACAAGGAATTTTTCTCCTTTCCGCGATCCATACGCCGACAAGCGCCTGCGTCATGGGGGAGACTTCATATATGAAAACGAGGGACGGATTTATTTTAGTGAAATGAGACCAGAACCAGCCGGAGATAACAAACGAAATATAATTTAGCGCCAGCCTAATCGAACTATGCCCTCTTGAAATTAACGGTATCCTGATTATTTCAATGCCGTTCCATATTTCGTGTCTGTTCTTGAACCAGCCGTATCCTTTGTAAAATTTGCCTTGCGGATAATTGGGTATCCCGGTAACAACGGTTACTTTATATCCCCGCTTTATCCACTCTGTACAAATGTCGTTTATTCTGAATTGTTCCGGATAGAAATATTGTGCAATAACCAGAATGTGTTTTTTATTCTCCATTTATAACGATTTTGCTGGCTAGAGGATGTGTGGCAGATTTGAGGATCATTTTTGCACATAAATCCACTTTCGCATATATTTATGCGAACAATTTGTAGTAGCTATTTAGATTGAGATACGGTTTATTCGTAGTCTTCCCTTATGCCCCAAAGTTTACGAAACCGATTTTGTTGCTGTTCATTTTTAAAATCCAGCAACCAGTCGATATACGAATAGGTTGAATGGTAGTTTAAATCCCGTTGCGTCTTCGAAATATCCAAGTGATTTAATAAAGCATCTGGTTTTTCACGCCAGTATGCAACACCCCAGGCGGAAAACTTTTGGGATTTATAGGCCGAATCGTCCATACCACCCATATCGATAGGATAATTATATCCGCATATTGCCATCACGGAAGAGTCATCCTCAAATCGGTCCAGACCGGAGTTTATGTAGTCCAGAAAAGCAGGAGAAAACTCATTGTCGTCTTCAGACGCAATGAGCCTGTCATATTTAGAGAATGCATATTCTTTGATTCTCTTATAATTTTCATTTACCCCCAGATTCACATCCGTTTTAAAAACTACAACATTTTTAAAGCCATCAATACGACCTGAATCCAGATACTCCAATATTTTATGATAGCCATAATCATGTTTGGGCTCAGCAGGATAATCCAAACCAATAATCAATTCGGTCTTATCTGCATGGGTACACTTTGAAAGGGATTCGACACACCTCCTGAAGTGTTCATATCGGCAAAGTGTCGGAATGATTACCGGTGCAAATGATGATATATTCCCAATACGAGAGTCTCTCATTTTATGAAAGCCGATGGTTGCTTTAAATAAAATCCGATGCTAAAATGGATAAAACGATTTGATTCTTAAATCCTCCGTTTTTATATACGGATTGACGAAGAATGCCGTCTTGACGATATCCTATCCTTTTAAGCATTTTTATAGATTGAATATTATCTTCCAGAACCAGGGCTTCAACCCGGTTCATTCCGCGTTCCTTGAATACAAATTCAAGCAGTTGCCGGAGGGCTTCTCCGGCATATCCGTTCCCCCAATAGTCTTTATTTCCGATCAGCACATGCGAACGACAAGTTCGGTTGATATAATTAATATCCGTAATATATACATTCCCGATATACAGATCATTTTCTATCAGACAGATTGCAAGTTTGATATCCTTGGTTTGTGCAATCGTATCTTCTACCCATTTTTTTTCATAGGCCGAAGATACATAATACCGAGTCCCCCCTAGCATGCTCCATATTTGAGGATCGCGACGCCATTCTATCGATATTTTATAATCGTCAGGCTCAAAAGCGCGCAGATAAACTCTGTTTTCCATGAAATATCTATTTATTAATCAATTCAACGATGCTGTTCATCTCATTTTCTCCGTAGCGCTGATCAATCGGAATAGCGATTATCCGATCTGCCAATTGATATTCAATCGAATCCGCATCGCACCACTCGAAAACATTCGGCCAATAAGTGGCAACAAATATTCGATGGGCTATCAACCTTTTTTTTAAGGTTGGATCATTCGTATAAAACGGATAAACCATCGGACAAGCAAAATCTTCCATTGCCGGAACAGGCAAGAGATTTCGTTGCTTAAGGGCCTGATGCAACAATCGAAAATTGCGAATACGCCGTTCTTTTACCGTATCAAAATCGACGGAAGACAATAGGGCCTGCGTCAACCAGGACATCCGCCGTATCGGTTGATTGGCCAGCTTTCGACTATTGTCCTTAAAATCCGGATACCCCGCTTCTGCACCAAGGTCATACCGTTTCAATAAATGGCTGCAGCGATCATAGGAATAATCCATATCATATTTTTGGATATCTGCTCCATCGTCCATAACAGCAATGCCCCCATCGGGAACACCAACAAACTTACGCGGGCTGTATATTGTTTTCACACCCGTAAATTCAGGGCAGAAATATGCTTGCGCATTATCGACAATCAGTCTGTCGGCATATTGGCTAGCAAGAGCTTGAATATATTGGTCCTTAATACCGAAATAATTTGTTACGAGGATATATTCATCGCTTCCCAATATAATTCGGTCCGATATTTCCAATTGATCGTTAATGGAGTAAAAAACGTATGGAATTTTTAATTTCAGGATCGGTTCAAGAATCACATCGCAAGTTAAATACGGAACATATATTTTTGCGATCTTCGGCAATGACAAAAATATGTATTCCAATGCATTTCTTCCGCTATTCACACAGACACCCTCGGAATGCAGGAATTTTTGTTTCTGTCCGGCCAATTCAAGAGAGAAATATCCTCCGATCGGATTCATTATGCTATATTTATTTTCACAAGTTCATCCTTATGTGCACAGAAATAATCCATGCTTTCGACTGTATCAAAGTGCAAAAATATAATACCCAAAGCTTTGCCGGCACCGTCGAAAAATTCCACAGTATCTCCCGTTTTTTTGTAAATGACCTTGCGATAGATATTCTCCTCGATTTCTTTCGCAAATTCGATCCCGGAGAATGTACCGTTTTCATAGCAGTGCAGCACATAGTGCATAAAACAGCCTTCATGCATTTTCAACATGAAGTCGGGTTTCTGTCCCATGGCAGCACTAATATTGGCTTTCACGAGATCGACTCCAAAAACATCCGAAAGCTGCAGGGGAATCATATTCCCGCCGGCCCGCGGGCCGAGTTCGAGAAAATGAACGTTGTCTTCTTCGTCAAGAAGTATCTCGATATTCAATTCTCCGAATTTAATATCGAGAGATGTAATTATACGTTGCAACTCGTCATGTACCCGTTTCGTCTGAGCTGCATCCAAGCCACAGGGCCATTTTTTACCAATGGGAATTAACCCCAGTCCGTCACGATCTCGCAAACAGGACATTTCACCGTAAAGCACGATTTTACCATCCCATACAAAAATATCACCTCCGATAACGGCAGGAAACCCTCTCTCGATATATTCTTCGATAATTAAGATCTTGTTACGCGCGTAACTATCCGCCCATGCAATGGCCTTTTCAAGGTCATCCGTATTTTCCAGTTTTGTAACCCCTTTCGATCCGGAAGAATCCGTAGGCTTGACAATAACCGGAAAATGGAAATGCCCGATCCCTCTTTTTATTTCGTCAAGCGGAGTATCAGGACAAAATACATAAACTTGAGGACAAGCAAAATCATGTGTCCGAAGAAATTCCCGGAATCGATGTTTAACCCCCAAAATAGCGACCGATTCTGATGGATTTGTCGGCAGGCCGAGGCGTTCAGCCACAATAGCTGCGGGAAGCGCCGCCGGATCGGAAGCATAGGCGAGAATACCATCCACCCTTTCGCGTTGGGCGACTTCGTACACGGCTTCGACATCCGTAGTACTGATATTATAATATTTATCTGCCGCATATTGGCCGGGGTTATCCGGCAGGTAATCGCAAAGAACAGTATAAATACCCATCTCCTTTGCTGACCGTATGGCCACAACCTGCTGAGCCGAACCTCCCAGCATGAGTATTTTCTTTTGAGACATGAATTGTCAAATTATTTTACAACGCATTCCAAAATTCGTTCGATATCACTTCCTGCCAGAATATGATGCATAGGCAAACATATGACCGAATCCGCCATTTTATGTGCATTGGGGAGATTTTCAGGACGAGCACTCGGCAGACCTCGGTAGGTTGAAAATTCACTGATGAGCGGATAAAAGTAACGGCGAGCCAGGATGTTCTGTTCCTTCATTTTAAAGTAGAGTTCGTCCCGAGACATCCCGAATTCCTCTTTATTGATAAATATCGGGAAGTAGGAATAATTGTGGTCGACGCCTTTTATGTCATCCAGAATCCGGACGCCATAAACGTTATGAAGAGCCATGCGATAGGCCTGTGCGACTGTTTTTCGACGAGCAATGGCGGCGTCGACGTATTTTAGATTGAGCAGGCCGAATGCAGCACGCACTTCATCCATTTTGGAATTGATACCGGGTGCGACGACCTCCGTTTCGCCAGCAAAACCGAAATTTTTAAGATAGTCGATGCGTTTCTTTGATACCTCATCGTGGCAAATCAAAGCTCCGCCTTCGATCGTTGTATATGTTTTTGTTGCGTGAAAACTCAACGTCGAAATATCACCTTCTTCAAGAATCGATTTCCCATTCACCTTTACCCCGAAAGCATGCGCTGCATCATAGATGACTTTCAGACCGTATTTATCAGCAATCTCCTTGATCCGTTTGGTATTACATGGATTTCCGTAAACGTGTACAGGCATGATCGCCGTTGTTTTCGGAGTGATAGCCGCCTCGATTTTATCTGGGTCCAAACAGCCGGTTACCGGATCGACATCTACGAAAACAGGTTTGATCCCATTCCACCAAAGCGAGTGTGTGGTAGCTACGAAACTAAACGGAGTCGTAATAACCTCTCCGGTAATGCGAAGAGCTTGTAGTGCTGTGATCAGAGGTAATGTGCCGTTCGTAAATACGCTGATATATTGAACATTCAAGTATTCGCACAATGCCTTTTCAAGGAGGCGATGGAATTGACCGTTGTTTGTAATCCATTTGCTGTCCCAGATTTGTTGTAAATAAGGGATAAACTCCTCCAATGGCGGAAGCAGGGGCGATGTTACGGTAATTTGTTCGTTATTCATATTCTGACAAGCAATTTCTACTATTGGAGACTGGGCTTTTCCCGATCTTGACTACGAGTTGGCTTTACCTTGAATATTGCCTAAGCCTTCCTTGTCGTACTGCTCAAACCTGGAGTTTTTGGAAATGAACTCGGGAACGGTCTGTTTCATCAGCCTTACCATCTGCGGGATGTCGACCGAGCGGGAGAGCGTCTCCAGTTCTTCGGCGACGCGGCA
>NZ_JADNHQ010000009.1:0-100946 GCF_015553985.1 Alistipes sp. D31t1_170403_E11
GCCCCTCGACTTGCATGTGTTAGGCCTGCCGCTAGCGTTCATCCTGAGCCAGGATCAAACTCTCCATTGTATAAAAATGTTTTGTTTTAAATCTTTAGCTCTAATCTCAAAGGTATTGTTTGAAATCACTCTCTTGCGAGAGTGGAAAAAACTTTTTAGCTGCTCAAATACTTCAAAGAACGCTGTTCAATATATTACTATAAGAACAATTTCTTATTTTGTCCGGGCTCCGACCTTTCGGCCTCTCCCGTTGTTCTGACCGCGATTTTTCAGCGGAAAGTGGTGCAAAGTTAAGTGTTTATTTTCGAACCACCAAATCTTTTTGAAAGAATTTTTCAGAAATTTTTCAGAACCTTTTTTTGTATCGTTTCGAACCGTGTGTTGCATTCGAAGCGGGTGCAAAGGTAAGTCATTTTTCTGAATCTCCAAAAGATTTCGGAACTTTTTTCAAAATTTTTCAGAACCTGTTTTTGTCGCTTTCGAGTGGTGTTTCTCTCTCGAAGCGGGTGCAAAGATAAGGGCTTTTTCAGGCAACTTCCAAATAATTCCGTGATTATTTTTCGACAATTTTCACGCCTTTTTTCCACCCGATTATGGATCAGCGAGTTAGTTGCAAAAATATTTTAATATCTAAGCGCTGCTGATTCCAAAGCGACGATTCAGGAATCTATATTATATATAGGTATGACTATTTGGGCCATTTTCGAGAACAGAAACGGTCCGAACTCTGTCCGGATAAAACAACTTACAAGCAGGAAAAAACAACGGATGACAACACTGACAAGCCAAAGCAAAGCAGAAAAATGGATGCGGAAAAGGATCGGAAATAACAGAAAGCTGACATCCGGAGCAGAAAACGGCGAAAACGAGAACGCGAAAGCAGCAGGCAGCGGACGTATTTCCTAGACGATTTTCTCAACGTTGATGTCCGGATTCTCGCGCAGCAGGTCGATATACCCCTCTTCGCTGGCCGAACCTTTGGCCCGAATAACGATCGTAGCGCGATGCACTATCCCATCGGACGTACGCAGAGCCTCGACCTCATAGGAGACAACCGAATAGTCTTTACTCTCGAGGCGCTCGAACATCGCATTGATAAACTCTTTCTTCGACGCCGAAAAGACAATCATCGTCCGCCGACGCCCCAATCCGCCGAAGACCAATGTCAGAACCTCCAGACCGAACAATGTCAGCACCGTGGCCGCTCCGGCTACTATATACATATGCGCTCCCGCTGCAAGGCCGATGCCGGCCGTAGCCCAAAGGCTCGCAGCAGTGGTCAGTCCCCGCACCAACTGGCGGTGGATGATGATGGTCCCGGCCCCGATAAAACCGATGCCGCTGACCACCTGCGCCGCAATACGGCTGGGATCGAGCCGCAGCCCGTCATGGGTCGCCAGAAACTCCTCGAACCCGTATTGCGATACAATCATAATCAAGGCACTGCCCAACGCCACCAGGAAATGGGTACGGAAGCCCGCATCCTTGACCCGGTATTCCCGGTCGAGGCCGATGATCGTCCCACAAAGGCCCGCCACACACAGCCGCACGATAAAATTCCACTCCATCTCCATAAGCACTTCGGGCTCAACCCCGCAAAAAATATTCAAATAGCCATCGCCCCGGTTCTCCGGACAGCAAATGTTCTGCCATCATCCCGGCAAACACATCGCCGGAACAACTGGGGTCCTGTACAAATATAGCAAAAAATACCGGATTGCGAAGAAATATCGTCAGGGAAGGTTGCACTATGGGAAAAATTTCGTATTTTTGCAGGCTATGTTTAACTAATTAACTATTTACGACAATGCCGAAAATGAAAACCAATGCCGCTGCGAAGAAGCGTTTTACCTTCACCGGCACAGGAAAGATCAAGCGCAAACACGCTTATCACAGTCACATCCTGACCAAAAAGACGACGAAACAGAAGCGTAACCTCTGCTATTCGGGAACCGTTTCTGCAGCCGATGAGGCTAAAATCAAGAACCTGCTCGTTAAGTAATTAATCAGCAGTATTTTATTAATCGGGACGAACCAGCCCCAAAGAATACGGGAGAACCGTATCGCTGGCAGTCCTCTAAAAACTTTATAGTATGCCACGTTCAGTAAACGCTGTTGCGTCACGCGCACGTCGAAAGAAAGTTTTGAAACTTGCCAAAGGCAACTTTGGTTCAAGGGGAAACGTTTGGACCGTTGCGAAAAATACGGTCGAAAAGGGTCTGTGCTATGCTTATGCACACCGCGCCCTCAAGAAGCGGACATTCCGTTCGCTGTGGATCACGCGTATCAACGCTGCAGTCCGCGCCCAGGGAATGACCTATTCACAGTTTATCGGCAAACTCAACGCCAAAGGAATCGTCCTCAACCGTAAGGTTATGGCCGACCTGGCGATGAACGAGCCCAAAGCATTCGAGGCAATAGTTAAAGCAGTTAAATAGCCTTTCGCAAGAAAGGTTTTAGCGCGGCGGATACCTCGGTATCCGCTTTTTTTGGCACTTGTCGCAATTATTTATATGGAAACCTGGAAAAAAACATTTGCCGTTATCTGGAGCGGGCAGTTGGCCTCGATCCTCAGCAGCGAGGTCGTGGCCTACTCGATCATCTTCTGGATGAGCATCGAAACCGGCTCGGCCGAGGTCTTGGCTCTCGCAGCCATCGCCGGAATACTGCCCCAGTCGCTACTGGGGCTGTTTGTCGGGGTTTACGTCGACCGTTGGGACCGCAAGCGCACGATGATCCTCGCCGATAGTTTCATCGCCCTCTGCACACTGGCGCTGGCCGTGCTCTTCTGGCTCGGCGTAGCCCGGATGTGGCACATTTACATTCTGCTGGCCTGCCGCTCCGCCGGCTCGGCCTTCCACATGCCTGCCATGCAGGCATCGGTCCCGTTGCTGGCTCCCGCGTCGCAGCTCACGCGCATCGCTGGAGTCAACCAGATCATCGCCTCACTGTCGAGTATCGCCGGTCCGGCTCTCGGGGCGCTGCTCATCAACCTCACGTCGATCGGCAACATCCTGCTGCTCGATGTCGCAGGAGCCGCCATCGCCTGCACGTCGCTGCTGTTCGTCCGGATTCCCAATCCGGCACGCGACACAGCTCGCAAACCCGACCTGTGGCGGGAATTCCGCGAAGGTTTCTCGGCCATGCACGCCATTCCGGGCATGGGATGGTTCTTCACGCTGTCCATCGTCGTGTGGTTCTTCATCATGCCCGTCGGGGTGATGTTCCCGCTGATGACGCTCCAGCACTTCGGCGGGGGTACTCTCGAAATGAGCCTGATCGAGATCGTCTGGGGCGGCGGAGCGCTCATCGGAGGCGCCGTCATGGGCGCCCGCACCTACCAGGTCAGCCGCATCGTACTGGTCAACCTGATGTATCTTGTCGTAGGACTCTCATTCGCCCTGTCCGGGCTTCTGTCGCCTGCGGGATTCCTCTGGTTCGCACTCTTCACGGCAGCCGCGGGCATCTCCAGCAGCATCTTCAACGCATCGTTCGTTTCCGTGGTCCAGACCCGCATCGAAACCGGCGTACTGGGACGCGTCATGTCCCTCTACCGCAGTTTCGGGCTGCTGCCTGCGGCCCTCGGACTGCTGGGCACGGGCTTTCTCGCCGAGAACGTAGGCCTCACGACGACGTTCGTCATCGCCGGAACCGTCATCGCCGCGATCGGCCTGACGGGCTTCTTCATCCCCTCGGTCATGCGGCTCGACCGCAAGGCATAACGCCGGGACAACATCCCGGCGCCAGCCAAAAAAGATGAGGCGCGAATGGTTGACAATCCATTCGCGCCTCGCAAGCAAGTGCTAAAAAGCCCTTTTATCAATCTTTCGGATAAACGTATCCGTTGTAATAAATCTTCTGGTAAATCCTGTTGGCTGCGCTGTCGTACGTCCATTCGTAAGTCACCGTCGACGAAGGATATGCCGCAGTATCGTATTCGAAATAGGAGGTAAAGCTGCAAATTTGCGTGCCGCTCAGAATCTGCGTACCGCGGAAAACGCCGTCCTCCAGTTCATAGGACATACCTACCGACTTGGTCGTTTCGGACGAATAAACCGTCGGCCCCGAGGCTTCGCCTTCGATCTTGAAATCCTTGCCCGAGCAGGTCGAATAAGCCAGGCTCGAATCCTCGGCGCGCAGATTGAAATTACCGCTCCAGTTGGAAGAAGCATCTACATCGTCAATATTGGCTTGGAAAGCCTCTACGTCAATCATATACAAACCGCCCTCTTCGTAGTAAAGCGTCGTCCGGCCGCTATTGAGATTAAATGTCTGGGGCTGTCCGGTTTCCGCGTAAGCAATCACCTTGAGGTCCTTCATTTCCACGACCCACGGCGCATTGTACGGAGCGTCGATCAGCAACTTCGCACCACCGGTTTTCACCAGCACGGAACCTTTCATGTAAAGGCCGTCGGGCAGCATGGAGTTCTCGCTGTACGTGATCAGGTAATCGTCGCCCTGCCGCTCGATCTTGGTCAGCGAACCGAAAAGATCGCTCTGAACCGTAGTGTTTCCCACCTTGACCTTATCCAGTTCAGCCGTAGCGAGGTCCAGTTCCTGCTTGTCGGCCTCGGCCAGCAGCATCGCCAGGCGCAACGCCGCGTTGGCGGGCCGCATGGCGATCGTATTCTGGTTCATCGTCAACTGATAGATACTCCGTCCGGGCTGTATGGGAAGCATATCCTTATATGTACTGTCCTCCTTGATACAGCTCGTAAATGCGAGAGCTGCCAGCGCGATTGTTGCAAAAAGTTTATTCATACGATATGTTAAGTTAATTTATTCTATAAACGCACCCTGCGGCAATATACTGCGCGGATGCCGAAAAAAAATTGCTCCTATTCGATCTTCGTCCAGTAAACCGACCTGCTGAACCCCAGCAGCGACCCTTTGACACGCAGCGTCCGGGCGTCCTCGAACGAAACTTCGACCTTGTAGTCCTTGCCTTTGGTAGGGTCGTAAACCCGGCCGCCGTTCCATACGTTCTTCTTTGCGTCGTACTTCACGCCGTCGACCACCACTACCCGGTCGGCACGTACCGAACGTTTCGACGCATCGGGATTCTTCACGTCCAGTTTGGGCGTTCCGTCGGGGTTGTCGGGCTGTTTGAGCCAGATAATCTGTCCGCGGTACGATCCGTCAGCCTGCCGCGTGAACTCCACTTTCGACTCCTTGCCCTCCTCGACCGCCTTGTAGACGCCGAGAATCTTATCCGCATCCTGCGCCGCCGCGCCTGCGATCGTAAAAACCGCCACAGCCAGCAGGGCCAGCTTCCTGAAAAAATTATTCATCGATTATCCGGGTGTTATACAACGACAAAGATAGATTTTTTTTCGCGGACGCGAAATCTATTTTGCCGTTTCGCAGCAAATTTGTATCTTTATTCCATGATGCTCCGACTGACGACACTTTTTTTTGCCGGACTGCTGGCGGCATGCAGTCCCGGCAGCCGCTGGATTTTCGAATCCGAAGGGGGTTCGGTGACGTTTGCCGAACGGGGCGACACCATCGAGATCGTAGCGCCCGAAGGGCTGACGCTCTGGCTTTCGGAGCCGCTCTCGGGAGATTACCGCATCTGCTACGACGCCACGGTGGTGATCGGCGAAGGTCCCCACGACCGGCTCGCCGACCTCAACTGTTTCTGGGCGGCTTCGGACCCCGAACACCCGGACGACTTCTTCGCCCGCTCGGCCTGGCGGGGAGGAGCGTTCGCCGCCTACAACTCACTCGACCTCTTCTATGTGGGTTACGGCGGCAACGACAACACGACGACCCGCTTCCGCAAGTATCACGGGAAACGTTTCGGCGCCCCGGCCGACGAGGTCAAACCCCTGTTGGGCGAATACACCGATGCGGAACACCTGCTCCGGCCCAACCGCCCGCTGCACATCGAAATCACGGTCGCCGACAAAAAAACAACCTTCTCGGCCGACGGCGAAGTGCTCTTCTCACGAGAACTCGCTCCCGGCGAGGGCGACGGCTATTTCGGACTGCGGCTGCTTGCCAACCATACGCTGATTGCAAATTTCACGGTCGAAAGATTATGAAACAATACAAATTAACTGCACTAATTCTTATGTCACTGCTCTCATTTCTCGGATGCGGCCGCGCAAAGGGTCCCGAATACCCCGCCGACAAACTCACCTCCCGCAACGGGACTGAATTTACGATCACCTTTTTCAAACATGCTTCGCTCTCGATCAACGTGAACGGCAAATACATCTATGTCGACCCCGTGAGCGCCAATGCCGATTACGGCGCACTGCCCAAGGCCGATGTCGTGTTGATCACCCATTCGCACTACGACCACCTCGACGTTGCGGCTGTCGAAAAACTGCTCACCTCCGACACCGAAATTCTCTGCGACCGGACCTCGGCCGAGGCCTTCGAGATGAATTGCTACACGATGCGCCCGGGCAGCGTCGCCACGCCGCGCGACTACGTGAAGGTCGAAGCCGTCGCAGCTTATAACACCACGCCAGGTCACCTGCAGTTCCACCCCAAAGAGCGTGAAGACTGCGGCTATGTGCTTACCGTCGGCGGCACGCGCATCTACATCGCGGGCGACACGGAGCCCACTCCGGAGATGAAGGCCCTGAAGAACATCGACATCGCTTTCCTGCCCGTAAACCAGCCCTACACGATGACCGTCGACCAGGCCGTCGAGGCAGTGAAAGTACTGAAACCGGCGATTTTCTACCCCTACCACTACGGCGAAGTAGACGAAAAGACCGACATCGACCGGCTGGTCCGCGAAACCGAAGGCCTGACGGATATCCGTGTCCGGCCGATGGAGTAACCCGCCTGCGGCAATTCGAAAAAAAAGAGCGCCCCATGAAACAGGGTCGGGGCTTTTAGTTATAATGAGTTGAAAAACAGCGATATTTTTTGCCTGAAAGCCGGAATCCTACAAAATAGACTGCATGGACGACGGTTAATACTAAAAAAATATCGGGAGCTAAAGTACGATGAATTTTCGGATATTTAGCTGATTTATATCAATTTTCTTTCAAAGAGGTATAGACAACATTTTTTCGACGTTCCTCCCCTCCAAATCTGACGACATGAGGCCCATCTGATTTCCAGATGGGCCTCATTTACGTCCGGGAAATAGGTTCCTGTCAGGAGTACCTATGATTGACAGGCTTCAGGTTGATTTCAACCCTCTTGTCGTCGATAATCCTCCGCATAGCCTTAAAGATAGGCATTGCTTCGATACCGGCAATCTTGAGGGCCTCAATCATGATCGTGTTTTCAAGTAGCAATAAGTAATCTTTTTCTTTCAACTCAACATACCTATCGCTTTGCGACTTGATTTTCACCATTGTCGGAAAGAGAATTGGGGCCGCGTCCCCGATTACGTCCACTTATTTCGACCCGATTTTCTTGGGCTGAACATAAATGTATCCATCCGTCTCCATGTTACGCACCAAAGACAGCGCCTGTTTGCGGAAGGCCGCAATGACCTGTTCTTTGTCGGCAATGTCCGGTCTGGCATCCAGTACAGCGGCCACACCTTCGATGGTTCGGCTGTTGATGCTCCTGCCATCTTTGGGGTCAAAGAAAATCTTCTTGTTGCCGAAGGTTACCGTCACCTGGTAGATCGTCTTGGGTACGATGATCGTCTCGATGGCGGCTTCGAACAAAATCGGAGTCGCTGCGACCACCACATAACCGTGCTGCTTGTGCATGGGTTTGAGGTCTACTGCGTACAAAATGTTGGGCAGAACAGTCCCCTTCAAATCTTCCGAAAGAACGCATATCTGTTTCCCGAATCTCGAGTCCTCACGAACTCCTCTCAACTGACGTGTTTTGGAATGCCGCGAGACAAAGCCTATCAGCTCTCCCGTGGATTCCGATTTCGCAAATTTGAGTTGCGAATGTTCCAATGTCATATACCTATGTCATAATGCAATCTTTTTTTTCTTTCAATTAACAATCTCCTTTCAGTCATTTTTTGTATAAAAGTCTGCGAATATACAGTGAAAAACGATGCAAAACAACTTATCAATCGGTTATTTTACAGCGGTTTAAGCGTAGTATAGACAACAAAAATGCATAGGACTAATACAGCCTTTCCTCTTCGGAAAAATGGCTGAACCGCTCGTCTGTCAGCGAAATATCATGCGGAGCCCGGCACTTCCAGTATCGATAGATCGACGGTGTGTCGGTAGAACAGCGAAAAACTTCACGAGAACTCAGATATTGGTTTCCCTGCTCGGTTCCCATATTCATCCAGCGTGCTGAATTTTCAATACCGGGATTCGGGCCGATGTACAGATTCATCTTCTCATATCCCATTACGAATATGTTGTGCAACTCGACATCGGGACCTACATCGTACTGCTTTGCGAAAACAGCAAAATCGTAAATATCGGTGTAGAGCAGCGACCCCCCGAAATGGATCGGTGCGTCGTGTTGCAACCGTGCGAAAGCGGCTCGGATTTTTTCCCGTTTGCGAATCTCCTGCAATCGGGCATCGGTTACGGGTTTCACAGTTTTATAAACTGCCCGGAATCCGTTCCGGGTGGTATCGACTATGTAGACATGATCGACAACCCCGATGCTCTTCATATAACTGTCGTCTATCGGATCGACGTCGGGCCCGGAGCAATCCCTGATAAGGCCGATCATAAGGATAAGCCCGATGAAGAGCCACGGGAGCAGTTTGGCCAGGATAAGCAGCCGAATGCGCGTCTCGTTCTGCTTGTGAAATGTTCGGTTGTTCATGGCGGATTGTTTTTAGGCGGCAGCCGTATCCAGATATTCAGGAACTTCATCGATGGATGACATTGCTTCGTCGAGAGTATCGATGACCGATTGCATCTTTTCACCCTGCTCTGCTTCCTGAAACGATTCGGGAAGATTGTCGTAAGATTCCTGTTCTTCCTCCCGGACTTCATCGATTCTATCCCGAATCTCATCCAGGCTGTCTTTGATTTCACCAATGAGGGCGCGGCGGGAATTATTCATGGTACTCAGTTTTTAAGGGATTAGCTGTTTGTTTAGGAGTTGTTTTTGCGGCCATAGTCTGCCGAACCTGAGCAACCAGTTCGTCCATACTATGTATAGGGACACACGGCCCAATCGCCTTCTGATTACCAAGAGGTGTGAACGTGAGATTGTAATCTTCGTCAGGCTGTAACCCGCCGACCGTCAACTTCCCGTAATGAATGTGATAGTAATCGCAGCGCATGGCATAGGATTCGTCGGGCGGGTTGAACCGATATTCGGGTAACAAGCGGATCAACTCGTTTAGAATGGGCACGATGACTTCGGCCTGATAATCAGGCTTTGTCGGGGCTTTTGTTTTTTTACGAAGCGTGTTGTTGCAGACAGCGGCATAAAACGCATCGGCGTTCTTGCGGTAGGCATCGATTAAGGGTTGTATTTCCATAATTATTTCCCTTTGGATTTTTCGATACGGCTTCAAGTGTTTACGGATGTTCTGGTGCTTCGAGAGGTTGAATCTCATGTGGGTAGGCGAAGAACTCCCGCCGGTCATCGGAAAGTCGGATTTTCGTATTGGCGGAATGTCTCCGAGTTTCTCGTCTTCCCCAACCTCTTTTACGTGAACGGTTTGGGGCAGCCAGTCATCTGGAGGCTCATCGGTGCGGCAGAGGTCCGCAATTATTTCTTTGGCTATCTTTTCGATTTGTAGCATAGTTTTAGGTTTGAATTAAGAATTTAAGATCGGCTGCCCGCAGTCCGGACAGTAAACGGTGGTTTTCTTATCGGCGAAGTATTCGCGCCATTGGCGGCAGAAGGGGCAGTCCTGCGGCGTCTGATCGTGTTCGATCATTTTGTAATCGTTCCAGCCGTGGCCATCGGAGAGAGCCTGCCTGTAGGTGTAGTATTCTACTTTGGAGCGAAAGTCGATATGAACGACCAGACCGCCGTTGTCTTTGAGCCACCGGGCGGAAGGTATCTCTTGCTTCTTGTTGTAATGGGCGACAGCATTTATGCCCCAAATAATCGTTGCTTTGATCATGGTATGTTTTTTTAAATTATGCAATAGTCAGGGTGTAGTTTACGGTTTCCTCGTCTTCCCACGGCCTGTCCAGCATTGCATTGCGGATACACTTGTCGTAGGTTAGAAAGCGGGAATAGGCACTGTTGCGCCAATAATATTTTGAGATCTCATTCTGTCGCTGTGTGGCTGCTTCCAGCAGTTCGTCGTCAGAGCAGCCGTAATGAATCCCGTCCAGTTTTATACGCTGGACGAATTCCGTCAGTTCGGCGAAAAGTCGTTCTATATCATCGCATGAGGCACGGTACGCTGGATAGAGTTCTCGGACAGCAGGCATGAATTTGGTCGTACCTTTCAGTTTGAATTTTTCGGATGCACTGGCCTCTTGTTTCAGTTGGCGAAAACGCGCCTGCACCTCTTGCAGGGTAACCTTCCGGCAGTTGCGGATTTGAATGAATAAGGTACAATCATTCTGTACTCGTATCTCATTCTTGTCGATTTTGTAGACAACACCCTCGATCGAAGGGCGCTGCAGGTATTCTTCTCTTGTCATCAGCTAATAGTCCTCAAGTGTTTTTACTCCGTAATTTCTGGCCCAGATTGCCACACTATTCCAAAGCATGTCGGCACCCACCTCGACCTTCTCGGCAATGCGGTCGATGACGCCGGCATCCTGTTCCGTCACGTCGTAGCCATGTTCGCGCATCTGCTCTACGGTCAGGGATTCGACGATGTAGTGGCGTCCGTTCTCTTCGATCTGGGCGTTCAGTTCGCCGAGCAGCGCAAGCTGCTCGGGTGTTATATCCGTCATGGTCGATTCCAACTGACGGAGGGTTTGTTGCATTTGGATACTGGTAAAGTTCATTGCTTTTGGTTTTTAGTTAGATACTCGTCCATGGATCGGTAGCGATCGGGAATGCTCGCATTTTCGTTGAAACCGTTCAGACAATGAAGCAACGCCTCTTCGAGTTTGACATAGCGGCGCGTGAAAGTTTGGATGTTGTCCAGACAGAATGCCTCTACGGTATAACGGAATGGGGCGTACGGTTTCTCCCGTTCTTTACGGATTCGCACGAACCATTGGAAGCGCTGCTGCAGTTTGAAGCTGTCGCTCTCACCGGGCTTCATCAGCCGCTCTTCGTCCAGAAGCCGCCGGACGAGTACCGCATCGAGGCACCGCTCGCATCCCCGATAGGATTTGATCTGGGCCGTGTAGGTGGCCGCATACCGCTCGATATCGTCCTGCGTCAGGTTGTGCTGCTCGGGATAAAGTTTCAGTACCTCTTCCGTGGTTACGGGAATACTTTCACCGTCGATTTCGATTAAGTAGATGCGGTTCTCCATAACCGGCCGGAACTCGAAGGCCTGACATTCGACGAGGGTAAATCCCCGTTCGGGATCGGGGTCGGTCAGGGTTTTGAGTTCGTCGAGGTCGCGGCATGCAGCGACGGTATTGCATTTCTCGACCGCTTTCGATGGGCCTCCGATGCGGATACGTGCCTGTCCGTATCCGTCGTAATTGTCTGTACGGACGATCCGGCAAAGAGCGAAGTTGGGGCGTGAACCGTTCCGGGCCGTGTATTCCGTCCAGCGCTTGTCTATGTCGGACTTTATTTCATTGGGATCGGTCAGGGTGACATTGCCGCACTGACTGCATTCTCCATCGAGGAAGGCTTCGTAGCCGAACTCGATAAACTCTTTGGTATTGGGATCGACGACAGCGGCACACTTGACGTCGGTGCCGCCGCAAAGACTGCATACGATCATATCAACTGATTTAAGTGGTGTTTATTCGGTTTCGTCGGGAATTTCCTCTCCCGAATAAGGGTTGTACAAGATCGCGTTGCCGACCGCCTCTGCATCGATGGCAAAGCCTCCCAGACCGATATCATAGAAAAGCTCCATCTGGAGCGGCGTCGAGGCGATGGTCTTCTCAGCCTCTTCCTGCGACAAGCCTGAGATCATCAGGCATTTGACGCGGCGACGGAACATTTCGGGATTGACCGTCGGGGTCGTTATAACATCGACTACTTCGCACACCTCGTCGGTAATGGCAAGGCGGTCGGGATCGCCGGTGTCGGCTTCCTCGTCATTGCCAGGGACATTATGCCCGATAAGCGAATGGCTCTGCACATCTTCGGCGGGGTATATGTCGTTGCCCTTGCCGAAGTACGGCTTGCCGGAGGCAATGCAGGCGTAATAGATGGCATTGGCGATCTTGCGTCCGTCCTTGAGGAAGATCGTATAGGCTATCCCTTCCTGCAATACGGGAGTCGCGGTTGTTTTTCGTGTCATAGGATCAAATGTCAGGTCGATTATTTTTTCTTTTGTGCTGCAAGCCAGTCGGGATTCTGCACCATGCGCCAGTCGGGATCACCGCGGCGGAAAGCGATAAGCTGGGCGGCATAGTCGAAAGCCTCGCGGTCGTTCTGTGCTCGGTAGTGGAACATCGATTTCTGCCCGCATCGGGGACACTCCCAGACGACCATCACCCCGGCGGAAGTCTCGGCCAATCCGAGCATGTGCGGGACCACGTTGTAGTGCGGCGGCTCGAAGCCGCATTTGTAACAGGTGTAAACGCCGCGGTTGTAGCGGCCCTGCGGCGGTACGCGCAGGTTCAAAGGGATATCAATCATACGTTTATCGTTTTAAGGCAGGCTATCATTCGTTCAGTCCGCAGATTTCGGTATCGGTAATCGTGATACCGCAGCCTTCCGGCGCGGTAAACGTGTAATCCATCTCGCAGATGAAGTCCGCCACCACCTCGTCGGAGATAGCCTCCGCCTCCATACATTCCAAATCGAGACGGACGGTGATGTAAACAGCTTTCGAGGCCATAGCTACAACACCCATTTGAGGAACAGCGCGATGTCGTAGAGCTGTTCGTCGTAGATCTGGAATCCGGTTCTCTTGTCGCCGTCTGTGTCGATACCGTCGGCCATGATATAGGCTCCCTCTTCGAGGTAGACGTCCGTGATCTTGATGCGTGGAAAGTCACGTCTTCCGTAGAGCGACGAAGTGACCGGATAATCCCCGTCTTCCTCTTCCGGCGTGTAGGTCACGCGTCCGCCGCGCCGGCGGAGGGTTTCGATGATCCGCTCGCGTGCTTCTTGCTGCCAGGCATTCGCACGCCCCACGAGCGAAGCAAAAGAATCGTCTGCATCCTCTTCCTTGCGGATGCCATCCTCCGCGCCGATGTCGAATCGCATCAGCGAGGCCACGCGCTCATACTCCTCGTCATAGAATCGGTCGTACTCGTCCTGAAACTCTTCCTTGTAGTGAGTTCCGCCGTCGGGATCGTCGGGGTCATCCGGCTCGACGAATGCCTCGAAGGGCTGTTTGTATTTGTCGACCATACGGCCGACGGCCAGATCCGAGGCGATCTCCATGATCGACGAGTTGATCCGGTCTTTGTTTTTCGCGTAATAGTGATTCAGGTTCATGGTTTTTGAGATTCGTGATTTACTTTGCTTCGGCCATAAGCTCCCGGATTTTTCAAGCACAGACTCCAGATCGTTATCCGAAAGTTGACCGCAACTCTCCCAAATCTGCACGTCCCCGCCGCAACCGTTGTCGAGCGTCAGGTAGAGGTCGCCCTTGTCGTCCACGCCCACGGCCAGCACCATCGTTTCGCGAGGAGTCCCCTTATTGTCCCACCAGAGGGCCATGGGCGGCTATTCAACCTCTTCCAGCGAGAGTTCGTTTACGTTGATTGTCCGCAGCAGATCCTTGATCTGGCCGATCAGAGTCGGCGCCTGTTGCCGGTTACCTGCGACAACCCCGGCAGCGGATTGTTTTTCCTGTGTCATATCTTTATTTAAGATTAGTGGGTCGTGAAACTTTTTGGGCCACGTTCTGTATAGATTTTTTTAAGTAGGACTGCGCCTCGGATGATTCCGCTTATCATTATGATCAATAATGTGGCGTTTTAGTAATTGAGTTGAATGGTATTATAAATGCCTTCGATCTCCTCCTCCCGTATACCCAGATAAACCATCGTGACCCGCGGCGAAGTGTGCCGGAGGATCGCCGATAGAAGGATCAGTGCCTCCATGGAGCGTCCCATCGTTTCGTAAATGTAACGACCGAAGGTTTTGCGGAAGGTGTGACTTGAGAAGTGTTTGATCGGTAGTTTATATTTCCAGCGAAACAGTTTCAGCCTCTCGTTGATATACTGTTTGGAGTAGGGTTTTTCGGTTCGGGTGTTGCAGAAGACGGGCAGCTGCTTGTCGGGCGATCCGAGCAGTTCATACAGGCTGACGATGAGCTGCTGCACATTACTGTTTAGCGTGATCAGGCGCATCTTGCCGGTTTTCTGCTCGATTTTGTAAAGCGCGCTCTTCTTCAGCACATCCTGCCAGGTCATCGTCAGTACGTCGGAGATGCGGCAGGCCGTGCAGAACGAGATGCAGCAATAAAGTTCCCAAAGGTAGTTTTTGTCTTCATGCAGGCTGGAGAGCAGTCGGATGAAGTCCTCATACTCCAGCGCCTCTGCGGTGGTACGTTGTCCTTTCTGTGACATTTTGTGATATTTTTTTCGGTTTCGTCGGGTTTGAGATATATTTATAGAGTGGCGCACGATCACCTCGGCAGGATAGATTTCATTGCCCTTGCCGAAATAATGCTTACCAGACGCTACGCAGGCGTAATAGATGGTTTCGGCTACCTTATGGTCGTTACATAGGTAAGTGGTATATGCCATGCCTTTCTGGAGGACGGGCACGGCGCTGTTTTCCGAGAATTCATAAAGTCTTTTTTTTGAATAATAGATCGTTATTTCATTGCAGAGTGGCAGTCCTCCGTTTTTTGGTTAAAAATTCATATTATGCAGATTGATTCTCTTTGCCTCATCCACGGCCTGAGACGAGCCCGGCACCTGTTCGAAGATTTTCAATATGTGCGCTATTGTCTCTCGCATCTTGAAGTAACTGTCATACTGTTCCTGGTCGCAAAAGAATAGGTATGGCGGGAGGTCGGCTTGTTTGAATCTACAATATTCTGCCTCGTTCAACCAGCGAACCGAGGGCAATTCCGTACGGTAATAGGCTTCATTGACGAGCCACGCACCCCGGAACTTGTCCATGCGTAGTGAATCGATGCAGACGACCTCTCCTACGCAGCTGTTCATCAGGAAATTGCATACGCACATCAAACAGCATGTATAATCGATGTCCCAGGCTGCCAGATAACTTCTTGGATTATCGGCTTTCGAAGCGATCAGCATACGGCCGCTGCCAGCTGCCGGATCATATATCGTATTAATTTTCTTCTCTATGCCCATCAGCATCTTTTGACACATATCCGAGATATTTGTCGGAGTGAAGAATTGGCCACTCTGCTGTTGGTCTCGCTTGGAGGTAAGCGCCATATATAAATCGCCGAATGCATCGTAATAACCTTGACGGGCGATTTGTTTTTGCATAATTTGAATCCACGCAACATTCATATCGTAGAAAGCCCGGTTTTGTTCTTTTGTATACCGTCAATCTGCAAGAGGCGGAGTGTCCGGCAGCGAAAATCCGTGAATGATATATCTTAACAGATCCCGGAAGACATTCCGCACATCCAGCCCGTGTCTGTATGTAAAATCATCTATCATTATTTCCAGCTCCCGAACTTCAACAGGAGCTTCATATCCTTTTCCCATTCTATTGGATAATTAAAAATGAATAAGGCGCTGTTTTGTCAGCGCCTTATTGGTTTAGTTTTCGTAATTGAATATTGGTACATATTCGCCCTCGGTAGTGAAGAGGCAAAGGTTTTCGATGATGATCTTCCGACAGAGTTCGCGATCTCGCTCCCATTTGCGCTGGTTTTGCAGACTATGGGCGATGGATTTACAAGTAATCGGATAGACGAAGATCTTCGGATTAGGCCGTTTGCGTTGAAACGTATCCTGATCTCGGCAGTGAATCATCCACATCAAACCGAACTCCTGCACGTCGCACCTCCGCTGGCGGATCATGGCGCGGATGATTTTCCTGTTGCCCGCTAAAAAAGACTGTATGGCCCGCACCTGTACCTCGGCAGGAAGATCTTCCAACTCATAGAACAGACCGTTGGGAAGCTGCATCATTGGCGTTCTTGTTTCTGGCGCTGTTCGTATTTTGCGACCTGCTCGGCAACCATGTCGCAGAAGCACTGCCCCTCGCGCAGGTTGTTATCGAAATAGGCCAGCATCAGCCGCAGGTCATAGCCGTAGATGAGGCTCCATTTCTCGTAGTAGTGGCGCCCCATGACGCTGCCGAAGTAGCGGATGAACAACTCTTCGGTAAGCGCTTCGTCCGGCGCGAAATTATAGTCCCATGCCAGCACGCGGCTGATCTTCTCGTAGTCGATCTCCACGATGCGCCAGCTGCCGGAAAGGGCAAAACCGTGACCGCCTTTGCTCAGCTCGTCGTCCGGCAGGTTCTCGAACGTGCCGTGCCGATCGCCGCACTCGATCCTTTCCGAGAAGTCGTCCGCAATGGAGTTCGGGACGAAGGTATAAGGCTTGTCGCGCTCCTCGGAAAATGCGAGCGTTACCTCGACCTTATGGCCGAAGAAATAGGTTGTCAGTTTTTGTGCCTTCATGTCGTTGGTTTTTTGATGTTGCAAAGCGGCATCCATACGGCCTGTTCCCCGAAGTGGGCAAGACCTTTCTCGTCCTGCACCGGTTCGCAGAGCGCGTCGACCGCATCGTTCGGCTCGTCGGGGAACAGGTACGACTGGGACTCCGGCCAGCGCAGGGGCTTATAATAGGCGTTCTGGGCCGGAGCTTTGTGAAAATGACGGATGTAATCGTATTCCGGCACGTAGCGGGCGCCGTTGTCATCGCTTTCGAACGAGGGATAGCCGATGTCGTTCTCTTCGAAATAGGAAGCGTCGTCGGGAAACTCGACCAGCACGTATAAGTCCTCGTGCCACGTCTGGTCGCAGACCTCGCAGCGCAGCACTCCTCTTTTTTGGTCGAAGATCGTGCGGCGGCTTTCGCAGGCCGGACATTGCGCGTGTCGCGGCATATCAACGTCGATGGCAGTGTCCTCCAACCGGTCCCAATAATCGTATCGGCGATAATCGGCCTGCATCCGTTCGGCGAGCCTGCGCATCTGCCCGGCCGTAATACGGCGCACGTCGAATCCCTTTTGCGCCAGGTCGTCCCTTCGCAGTGTGAGGATCGGGAAAACGTCCTCTTTGAGGCGGACCAGCAATGCCTGTTCCGTCTCCGTCAACGAGGGCTTGGATGCGAAATACCCCCGCAGGTCGTCGAGTAATTGTTGAAGCATATCCGTACTTTTAATTTCGTTTCAATCCGAGGGATGTACAGGCGGCGCACAGGTCCTCGCTGAATTTCGGGTTGTTGCAATAGTTGTCTCCTACCAATTTGGCCAGCTCCTGCAGGTCGTTGTCGGTAATATTTTTCGAGTCATATCCATGTCGTTCGAGCGCCGCACGGTCCAGAAAAGCGATCTCGAACTCCGATTCGGAAACGCTGCCGGACTGCGCCGTTCGCAACTTCTCCTCCGTGAAATTGTAAATCTCATCGAGGTACTCTTTGTCGTTCAGTCCGTATCCTTGTGGCGCCGGGAGAACTCATCGGCCCAGCAGATAAACGTACTGATAGTCTCGCGGGAGTTGCCCGCGAATCGGAAGCGTCGTTTCCCGGCCTCGTAGGCGATATCGGCCAGCGCCTCGGCATAGTCGCGCAAGTAACCGCTGCCCGAAACCGCCTCGCCCGTGAAGGCCGCAATGGCTTCGGCGCAGAGGCCGTACACGATCTTGTCGCGTAGCAGAATGGCTTCCTCGCGCGGGATGCCGGCCACGGTAGATTCGTGGCCGTCGATGAAATTCTGGAGCTGCGCCTGACGCATCACGTCTTCGCGCTCGTGGTAGTCGGGGACATTTGCCTCGATGAAATCCCACAATTCGTTTGTGATATGCAAATTCGGTTGTCGTTCCATAGGGATTCATTTAAGGTTATTCTTCGTTATTTCGTTTATCGTAAGTCAATGCCTTCCAGCAGTTGATTTTCTGCTCGTCACTCAAGGCATTCCAGTATGCGGAAACTGCTGCATCGTACGCCTTGGGGTTGACCAGTGCCGGGATGTCTACTTCCGCATTCAGAGCATTTGACGATTGTACGTGTCAGTTGTTCGGATTTCTGTTCGATTGTCATAGCTTTTAGTTATTTTCGTTCCAGATTTCGATTTTCTTATCTATGGGAAGCGTTTCCCAATATTCGAGGCAGGCTCGGCGGAAGAGCGCCTCGTCCGCATAATCTTCGGTGCGGTATCCTGAAAGGAAGGCCAGCGCATGAGTCGGGGCCGTGTCGAACCAGCGGCGGATGTTCCGCTGCAGCTCGCTCTCGCGGATCTGGCAGGTATTTGCATCGCAATCGGCACAATGGTGTTCGTCGCGGTTCTGAGCTCCGAGGACTACCTTTCTCGTATTCGAGTCGATCCATACATGGGCCTGTACGGAGAGCGAGCCGCACTCCTCGCAGCGCCACGGGTCGTCAGAGACAAAGCCGTGCTCTACCAGCCACTCGACGATGCACAGCAGCCCTTCGGTCTGGATATGTTCGAGAGGTTCGTCGAAATCTGCGCCCGCCTCGCCGTTCAGGATGCAGAGCAGGCGGTTACCATCAGTAAAGAGTTCGTACACCGTGGCGGCCTCGTAACCGCCGTATGAGCCGAAATCCGTATTGTTGGTAACCACGATGGGCGAAGAGCCGTACTCTTGGGGCTCCTGATCATGGGTGTAATGCTCACCCAGGTTTTTGTAGAATGTGCCGATGACCTGATGTTCGGCCACGGCACTCCGGATCAAGCTGAGGGCCTCATCCCTAATTGCGTTGATACGGCAGGCGAAGCCGGCAATGAGGACAGGTACTTTTTTTGTTTTGTTCTTTTCGTCGTTTTGCATAAAATTTCGTTTTAGTCGTTCAGTTCGAATTCGTCTTCGCGGACCTCGATCTCCCTCCCGCTGTCGCAGATGCGGGCCCGCCATGCGTACTGGAGCTTTTCGATGAGTTCGATGCGGCGGTAGCCGAGGAAAGGCATGGGCATGGTGACAATATCGCCAACCTGCGGTTCACGTGTACACATAATAGTTCGGATTTATTGGTTTTCACTTGTGGGTTGCTCTACGCCCGGCAACGTCTCGAAATACTGTCTAAAATCCTCTTCGAAGAACTGTGTCAGCATCTCGCGCTCGGTGGAGTCCACCTCGTCGTGCGTCAATACGTAGCGTTTACCCTTCAACACGATGGACATGAAGTAGAGCTTTTTGCCGTTGCAGCGGATAATATCGGGATCACCTTCCAGATAGCTCAAGGCATCGAAATCGGGATCGTCCGGGTCGTCGTCGAAACTTTTGGCCCACACATACAAGTCATTGTAATAGGCAATTCCTTCGCCGATGGGGGTTACGATGGTCCCCATGTCTATTCCTCCGTACGATCGTGTACGGGCACCGGATAGCGGATGCCCGCAATGTTTTCGAACCTCGAATCCGATGTCTTCAGATAATTACCCCCGAACATGTAGTGCCGGCCCCGGTCGATGACCGGCTCGGCATGAATGTAGTCGAGATTCTCTCGATAGACCAGCTTTATAGCTTTGTTCACGTCGATACCGTTTTCGAGGCAGTAGTTCGCCACTTGGGCGAACGAGAGGTGCGGGGCGAACAGTTCGAGACTCTCGGCACGGCTCGACACGCCTCCGTTCGTACAATCGCTAAGCGTACTGCGCAACACATAGGTCGTAAGGAAATCCCGGTAGCGTACGATCTCACAGGGTTCGGGAAATGCCCCGGTCATGTAGAACACTTGTCCGAGTCGGTCGGCACGCTCGCCGAGCCCCTTGGCGAGCACCGCCTCCTGTGCTTTACGGGCTGCCGAGGCGTAATGCCCCAGCAGCGGAGCATCGGGCAGGCGTTTGGTATGCCACACTTGTTTGGCTAAATGGAGCATCTCCGTTTCGATGCCCAGATGGTCGGCTGTAAGCAGGATAACCGCTTCACCGATGTAATTGGCTATTTTTTCTTCTTGCATGGTGGTATGTGTTTATTCGTCTATTTCAAATTCGTCTTCGTAAACCTCGATCTCCAGTCCGCTATCGCAGAGGCGGACCAACCATTTATAGAAATACTTTTCGATCAGTTCGATTCGGCGATGGCCGAAGTATGGCTTGTGAAGAATAGCGGTATCGCCTGCTTCAGGTTCGCGTGTACTCATCATGGTCGGCCGTTTACATGTTGTCGATCCCGAGCAGGCGGCGGGCGGCACGCACGGCATTGTCCGTGAGCTGGCGCTGCCACGCCATGTTCCTGCGCGACCAGTTGAAGCTAAACTCGCGTTGCATGCGTTCCCGAAACTCCTTTTCCGGCACCTTGTCGAAAAGAATCTGCAAACGGTCTTCCGCATAGTTGAAGACCACCTTGCCACCCTCGAAAGCGACCTCCTTGTTTTCGCGGTTAGCGGTTTGCTCGGCCTTCTGCCTAACGCTGCGGGCTACATCGGGCAACTTGAACAGCGAGTGCCGCTCGGTGACGATAGGTTTTTGGCACTTAGCGTTCCACTCGCGGACGCGGGCTACGGCACGCTCCACGATCTCGACGTTGCCGTTTTTGGCGTATGTGGCGATACGACCGAAGAGGTTGGAGACGAAAAGAGCGCGGCAACACCCGCGATTCTTGCCCGTGTCGATGCCATGGATCGTCGCGGCCGTACTGTCGATGTCAGCCTCCACTTTCCGCCACAGCTCGTCGGCGCGCTGCTCGTCCGTCTTCAGGGACTCCCTGTATCGCTCGACGGCTTTGAGCGCACGCTCGCGCCACTGGCGGAATGCCTCGTACTTGTTGCGGTAGGCGTTGTTCGCCTTCTCGTTGCGCCGGTAGTTGAATTTTGCAGGACCGGTGACGTAGGCGCTGGCCACACGGCTTTCCGAGGCCCAGACACCGGAGAGGCGGCTCTTGTAGTTCGAGAGGTACTGCTCGCGCTGCTCTTCGGGCATGGCTGTGAGGTCGTCGTGCAGTTCCTTTTCATATTGGGTGATCTCGTCTTCGCCCCGGATGTCGGGATTCTGGGAACTCCAGTAATGGGCGCGGTAAGCCGCATCCCACAGTTCTTCGAGGTAGCCCGGATGGCTCGTCTCGACCACTTCCCACTGGTCGAACTCGTGAGGTTTGATGATGCGGGCTTCGTCACCATCGCCGAGGAGGTGGTCGAAGTTGCCGATGCCGAAGCGGCGCTCTCCGCGCCAGCGGAACGGCACGGGTGTGCTTGCGGGATCGTCCTTGCGGCGCACCATCGTGGCGCGGTGCGCGTTCTTTTTGGTCAATAAGATTGTTTCCATTTTTACGGATTTAGTAATTTTAATGTCGTTCTGTGGCTGGAATCATGGACTGTTTGCCCATGGTATCGCTGTAAGCCATCGAAAAATCGGAATAACGCATCATTGGGAACTCCCGACCCAAACGTGCTGCAAGGGCTGCGAGGCCGAGCGAGGGGTCGGTGTCGACCATTTGCGTCATCCGCTCGAGCATGACACGGTAGTGGGACAGATAATTGTCCGCGAGTTTCGGACGAACCGGTCTTCTGGTATAATACGGCTCGAACAGATCGTCGTCAAGCCACCCCAGTCGTAGACTCCCGCGAAACGATGCCCCTTCGGCGCTTTATAGACATGGGCATACACTTCCGTGCATGTTTCGACGATGTGCCGTACGAAATCGAGGCATTTGTACAGATCCGCTACGATCGTATATTCCCGGTCGGTATGGGGCTCGTAATAGCCGCATGAGATGTTTACGCACGATACGCCCAGCCCGTTCTGTTTGAGGGCCGCCACATCGGAAATCAGGCCCGTCGCACGTTTGTACCCGAACTTTTTGTATTCGATGGCCTTGATGAACTGTTTGGAACACAAAGTCATACCGCTTATGTTGACGATCAGGTCGCTGTTCCCTTTGCGGTCGCATTGAAGCACGAAACGGCAATCTTTGAAAAAACCCATGTCCGCCCGATAACTTCCAACGCAGCCGCGCTCTTCCTGCACGAAAAACGCGCATTTGAGGACGTCGTATTTCTCGAGGCATTTGAGCGCGACCCAGATGCCGTTCTTGTCATCGGCACCGATGCCGGAAAAAGCCCTGAGCGTGCTGTTGTAGCCAAGAACGATCGCATCGTGGACGGAAATCACTTCGTACCCCGTTTCAGGGCGACGATGCACCTCGTCAGTGTGGGCTACCACGCAGGGATAGGTCTCGGCATTTCCTTTGACGACATAGATATTCCCTATTGTATCGATATCGTATTTTACGCCACAGATCGACTTCAGGCGCTCTTCGAGGAACCGGAGCATGGCCTTCTCGTTGCCCGAAGGAGCGGCAATGCGGTATAATGCTTGCAGTAATTTCATGGTTGGCCGCGATTTAATTTTCGCCGAACAATTTGGACGTTTGTTGATACAGTACCAGTGTGGGGATCGGCTTTCCTTTGTGGATCAGGTCGGCCGGATAGGTTCTCCCTTGATATTTTACCGATTTGCCCACGATGATGCGTCCTAAGAGCGTCTGTTCCGTCATTTTGTCGTAACAGCTCGCGCACAGCCCCCGATCCGGATTATCGTGGAGCTTGCCGCAGGCCGGGCAAACGACTCTTTCCCGAACGGCATATCCGCTGGTGCTCTGGCAGTTGGCAATACGATTCGAATCACGCCAGTTCGTGAGTTCCAACTGCAGTTTGTCGTTCTCGGTACGTGCTACGCGAATGGAGAGGAAGGTGTCCATGTAAGGCACCCCGCGTTTGTGCCATTTGGACGCGGGAACTTTGATGCTCAGATGAAGGGCCAAAGTAGCACCGGGGTCGGCATCCAACCCTTCGACAGGATTCATAACTACAAAGTCGGCACAGTGGCTGTAATCGTTGTGGCGTTTACGCAAGGTGATACCGACTTCTTCGGCATGGCGGAGAATCATCTTGTGTACGAAGGAGTGGGTGTAGTAGACGCGATCCACCACGGATACCGTAATAGGCGTATCGGTGGAGTTTGTTCGGGCATTCGGCCAGACGATGGCGCGGCCGAGAATGTTGTGGGCAGCATCGGTCGCAATGAGGATTTGTGCTCCCGCGAAGTTGAAATAGAAATCGGCGGCATTGCGGGCCGTCTCCTCATGACGCATGCAGGAGTTGTGCAGCGTGCTATCGCCCGCCTGTGCGATCGTCGAGTAGTTCTCCGCGCTATATGCCTCGATGAAATCCTGCATGGTGGAATACAACTTGACCGTGACGCGGCTGTCCACGCAGATGCAGTTCGCGAAATACTCCATGTCCTGATCGGAATAATCGGGCAGCGACGTGAAGCATTTGACGAAGGTGGCCGGCTCCATGTCGGTGCGGTTCTCCTTGAACCAAGGGGCCTGCGGATTTCCTTTGTCCGGGAAATTTTCATGCGACAAATCCTTGCTGCAGGCCGTGAAGACCACTTTGATTTTCGTATGGCCGTCAGCCGCCGTTTTCTTGCGTTTCGTGTCGAAATAATTGATCGTGCCACGGACGATTTCCGACGCATCGGACTTGCGGTGAATTTCCGCCAGAATGTCTTTGGCGATTATGCTTCCGTTCAATGCGGCATTACCGAGCCGAGATTTGAGTTCCTGACTTACGATAAGTTTCATTTTATTCTGTATTTCATTGGTTGTCTTTATTCCTCAATTCATGAAAAAACACAGGTCGTATTTGCCTGTGTTTTATTTTTGAAATTCGATGCCCGGAGTGAACAGACGGTTTATTGGCGCATCATTTGGGCGATTTCGCGGATCGTATCGTCTTCGAAATATCCCAGCGGAATCAACGCACAGGGTCGATTGTCCTTGTCGAGTACGACGTCCCGGATATAGAGTCCGCTCCCGGCGTCGAAAACGGTAGGATCGCCGCAGTCGTTCGTAAGATCCCACGGTTTCCCGTCGTTACGTTTGAGCTTGTCTGCAATGTCGAGCAGCACTGCCGAAATTTCTTTGTCTTCTTCCATTTTTGGTCGGTTTATTCTCTTTTACTGTCATTGCCGAACATGCTCTGCATGGTACTGGCGAGCGCATCTTTGAATCCGCCGCTCACACCCCAGTATTCGAGCAGTTCGCGGGCGATGATTTTCATCTCTTCTTTGTTCGGCAGGTCGGGATTGTAGCCGTGATCGACCAGCAGTGAGCGGCTGATGATGATGCTCCGCACCTCGTCGTCGGGATTTAACTTTCGCTCCCGCTCCATGCAGCGCAGCTCACGCACCAGCGGAATCTGACGCGTGTTGAGCACCTCGAAGCGGTAAAAGTCCTCATTGCAGGCATGGCACTGAAAGACATAGCCCGGTGTTCGAGACCGTACCACAGGACGACCGCAGTGCGGGCAGAATTTACGTGTTTTCATTGTTATTCAGCGTTTTGTTCATACCCGGCTGTCGTTGCCTACCTCATAGCCGAAGAACCACACATAGCTGGAGGAGCGATCCTCCTCGGCCCAGTCGGCAAAATACTTGCGCCACGTAAGCCCGCACTCGGTATGGCGCTCGGTAATGCGGACGATTGTCATCTCGTCGCTGCAGAAGTCGAAACGGGAAAGTATCTCGCGTTTGACGATCCGGCGGTTATTGTCGCGCCAGTTGTCCTGCTCCCATGAGGGGAGTCCTTGCGGGATGTGCGGCGCGAACCACCACCAGAAATCAGGAAGATCGAGCAGACGGGCCGGCTTGCAGGGAAAGTCGTTCCACGCCTTACGGCAGGCTTCCTGCAATGTCGGGAATCCTATGGGGAAGCGTCCCTTGTCGTTGCCTACGCGCAGGTGCTCTTCCCATGCGTGATTGCAGAGAATGAGTGTAACCTCCTCGGATACCTCGAAACCCGGCTCGAAGAACTCGCCGCTGGCGATGCGCCACGAGCCGCCGGGGCCCGAAGTGTCGCGGATGATGAAACAGGGCTGCTTCTGCTTGCCCTCGGGAAATATCTCCCAGAACTCCTGGCAGTAGCCCGTATTGATGTGGTGGAATCGGATTTTTATCTCTTTCATAGTTGCGCATTGTTAGTAATTTAGAATGTGAATCCCACATAAACGAGCCTATCCCCCGGGAGCTGCTGCTCGTGGTTTATGTCGTAAAATTTGTGGGTACTGTATTTCCTTGCTTCGCGGCTATACTCGCCGCGTACCCATACCGGAGCTGTATCGCTGTCTGTGAGGCGGAAGAACTCGCCCTTACGGAGCGAGCGGATAGTTTGTCGTTGCATGATAGTAGCGTTTAATCGCAAAAGATGTGTACGAGGCTGTCGTCCTGATCGCTTTCGGAAATCATCACGCTGAGTGCGGTTATCATCCGCTCGCGCGTAATACCGGCTTCCGAGAGCGTTTCTTCGACTTCGGTGGCGTTCTCCTGATAGGTTTTGTTCTGGGTAGAGAGGGTGTCGCGCAGGTATTCCAGTTCTGCACGTTCTATCTCATACTCGCTGTCGTCGTCGCTCTGGAAATTGATCTCGATGTCGAACAGGTTGAGAAGCCCTGTAAAAGCACATAGTTCATTATTGCAGAGCCCGCCGTATTCCAGTTCAACTTTATACACTTTGGCAATTCGTAATTGTCTGCTCATAAATTTCTGTTTTTATTATTGGTCTCTGGTTCATAGAATTTGACATAACCTGCCGTGCGTGGGCTGTAGCCGTCCTTGCGCTCGATGTGCAGGCATTCGGCCAGGTCATGCAGGGCGTCTTGCAGGAACAGCGTGGTGTCCCGACCATTCTTTTGCAGGTAGTTGTAGTACCCGATAATCCCCTTATAGGTTTCTTCCACCAGCGGGACTGCCGGTAACATACGGTGCTGAAGGGTGAGGGTGATGTACTCGTCGAGAAGCTCGCCCTTATAGCAGGCTTTAAGTTCCACCCGTACCAGAGATAAGCACCGTTCGCGTAGTACGGATAAATCTGATAGGCTCATTTTTACCATGATTGATTTGTTGTTTAGGAATAGGCGTAATTCATCCGCCGCGGTGAGAATCCGCGCTGATTTATGGAAATAAAAAAGCACGGCGTTTCGCGTCCGTGCATTTTAGCGGGTTCCCGGATAGATGCTTTGCCGATGACTTCGGCACAACTTCCCGGCAAAAAATCTATTTGACAATCCGTACAATACAGGCCCTGACCATTGTGCCTGATTCTTTGAACTCACCGTGGTCAATAGGTATGATTTCTGCGTTATGCTCTTCCAGCCACTTCCGAAAAGACATTTCCTTCTTGCTGCCTGCGAATTGCCAATGAATGCTGGCAATCGACACAAGGCGCCCACCCGGACACAGCAGGCTTTCCATTTTCATAATATGTTCGATGTCCTGATTCTTGGAGAATGGCGGATTGGCCACAATTACGTTGTAGTTATCGTTGCACTCGGTGAGTAAATTCCTGCCGATCAAACGGAAATTCGGAATCTTCTCGAGGAATGTTACGTTCAAATCCATAAGTTCGCAGCCATCCACCACCATATTGGGGTACAGTCGATGAATTGCGTTGACTATTGCTCCGCGTCCGGCGCTCGGCTCAAGTACCTTGTCGGAGGGACGAATGTCGGCCAGTGCTACGAGATGGTCGGCGATCTTGTCGGGCGTGGCGAAGAACTGAAACTCTTTCTTCAGATTGCATTCCCCGCCATCGGCAATCCGGGCCAGCAGTTCGGTCGGGTCTTGCTCGAAGACGAAGCCCTGTACTTTGCCGCTTTTCCATTTTCCGCCGATCAATTCCAGCGATTTTTTCACTTGCAGGTAGACATCTCTATCCAGTTGTACCGGGGGCAATTTGATGATATTGCCTTCTACGGTAGCATTTTGTAATGCTTCTATGTGTGTCATAAAAAGATGATTTTATGTGAATAAAAAAGCACGGCCGAAATTGACCGTGCTTGTCCCGTAGGTCTTGTTCAGGTATGTGTCTGCCAAAGGTTTAGGTCGTCTAACGTCACGGCGTCGGATCGATCCGGGAAACCGTGGTACAGCAGACCGCCGTTCATAATCAGCCGTCCGTCCGGAGCCACCAGTCTGAAACCAAAGGAATAAGGGGCATGATCCCTACACAGATGCACCATGCGGCCATCACGCTCCCAGCTTTCGAGTTTGTCGAGGCATTTCTGTAACGAATGGTCTCCGAGCTGTGCGGCATATTCCCGCGCTTCGCGGAGCCTCTCTTCACAATGGACTATCATTGGCGTATGTATCGGTTGATATGATTTTGCGGGGGAGGGTATCTCGTTCCCGCCGCGCTTTACTGCGTCTGTTGTGCCGGAATTACACGTTCATGCCGAACGATGCGCCTGCGCCGTGGACGCAGGGAGGACATGGCGGGATATACCCGTTCGAATTCGCGCTCATATTGAGCGATCTTATGGGCCGGGATGCCTGCAAAGGCGGGGATGTTTTCGCTTTTCATGGTTTGGGATGTTTTAGGGTTATGTAAGAAGCGCATCGGGTTCCGATGCGCTTGTATGCGTGCCGATAAGGGGCTATGTTACTGCCGGGGAATATCAACGGGCTTTAACTGCAGCTTCGAGTAGTCGTAATAATGTTTCAAGTTGGGCTTGCAAGAGGATTTTTTCGGCTTTTTGAGGTTCGTATTAAGCGTGCGCCATCCGTCACGGAAAACAGCTATATAGGCATCGCCGGGAATTCCGTCTTTATACTTTTGAACGAATACCGCCTGCTTTCGGGACTCAAAGTAGCCGCTCTGCCGCAACTCTTCGAGCGAGGTTTTCGCGTTCTTGAAGTGATCGAACCTACCAATAAGGACAGTACAATCGAGAGTGTATATTTCAACCATGGGATACAGGCATTAAGTGATTACTTTTTTCGTTGACCGCCGGGCATAGTTTTCCCGCATTTAGGAGAGGCAAAATTTTTAAGTGAGTGGTGTATAGGTGTAATTGCTGTCAGCCGTTACAAATTATACGGGCATCTGCTTGCATGGCCCACCTCCGCCGGGGATTTTTTCCTGCGTAGCACGTTTACGCTATACGGGCGTATTTGGGCGTAAAAAAGCCCGTCGCAAGGGCGGACGGGCAATGGAAAAGGGCGCACTTATCCCGTGCGCCCTTTGTTCGGGTGGTCGTTGGTCGTGGTGTGGGTTACGCGGCTTTTTCCGCGCTTTCGGGGGTGCTGTCGAGGATTACGGCGTCCGATTCTTTCGGGAGCAGGTCGCGCATACCTATTGCCGTGAACGATGCGCGGGCGGCGTCGTTGATGGACTTTTTGAGGTCGCGCCCGGTCTTTTCGAGGTCTTTTTTGGTCGGAACAAGGCCGACCGATTTCCAAATACTGTCCGTCAGTTCGTAGGTCTGCACGACTTTCCCCTCTTCGGTTACAAAATAGATATGCGAGGGCGTCCCGGCGCGGAGTTTAGACCGGATTCCGTCGTTTTTCTCGCGGAGGTCGTTCTCGGCCTGTTTTACGGTGCGGAATACCGTGTAAATGTTTTTCCAGCACCGGAACGCTTCGTCCTGCTTGCCGTTCTTGGGTGTGAAGTCTGCACCGTAAAAACGGAGGGCTGTTTGTGCGCCTGTCGATCCCGTATAGACCAGAATGACGCCGGCGTGCTGGGAAAGATTCGGTATCATGGCCGCGAATTGCTTACCGTTCAACGTCTGAACCTTTTGTCCGTTGTTGTTTGCGTTGTTGTTGTTGTTGTTGATGTTGTTTGCTTTCATGGCTTTAATTGTTTTTAGTTAGTGAATGGTTTTATTCGTTTGTAATTTATAGTGGGGCCTCGCCGAACGAACGGCGAACCGGGTATATAACCCCGTCCGGCCTATGCCGTGCCCCTATAAAATGCGGGGTGCAAATTTCACCCTTTGCACTCCGCAAGTAGTTTGCATTGGCTTTCGTACTGCTATTTCGGTTAACGTTGCGAATTACTCCTATTTCGTTCGCATTTAAGGCAGTATATACCCGCATATTTTCAGCGGGGCGGCTTGTCAGGCCGCAGGAACCTGTCCGATGTTTACCGCATTTTTCCCTTTGCGGGGCGGGCTTGCAAGGCAAAACCCGAATAATGCCTATTCAATCGGTCGGGCGGTGGTTTGCTACTTTTTCCGTTGCGACCTGCCGAAATTTTCCGGTGGTTTCGTGTCCGCTACTTTTTCGCAAACTCTATTTTTCCCGATGCGCGTTTTATTACTTGATGTCTGGCATCCTTTATTCGTCGCGCTCCGTTTCGTCGGCCTTTTGTGTAAACCTTTGCAAAGGCCGTCCGGCATTGCGCGTGTTGCGCTTTTGCCGTTTCGTATGTGTGCCGTCAAAGTTCCGGCGCGGGGCTTTTCCGTATCGTTACCCGCTTGCCCCTTTTTGAACGTGCGCGGATACTTTCGGACTTGTATCTGTTCCGGTCGTGATAGCCGGATTTTGAACATGATTTAAAAGAGCGTTTGAATCGGTGTCGTTGTCTGTTCCGTTTGATTCAATACTAACAACTATTTTTCTATTTCCAAATCTTTGTGCATTTATTTTCATTCGTAACAATCTGTTTATCATTTTCTTATATATGTTCGCCTACGCGCGAGAGGACGACGTATCTTATTGAATAATAAGCCGTTGTAAAAAAGATCATTTTTTTTGAAAAATTAAATTTTTCTCAATAATTGGAAATTACCGGGGTCTTTGCTTATGAAAAACCGTAACTTTATAGAAAAACCTTATAATACATTATAAATCAATATTTTACAGTTTAGATAAACATTCTTAAATGTTTGTTAATAGCAAAAACGCTTACAGTTTTCGTAACTAATTGATAATTAGCTTCACTTAGTACAAAAGTGAAGGTATTAAATGGTTATATATCAATGATATAAAAATATGGAGGTGGGTGGCCTCCCGTTGCGGGTTCGATTTCTATGCTCTGCCCCCGATTTCAAGTTTCATTTTTTAACAACTGAAAGAGCCGTTTTCAAGGGGTACTTATTCGTGCAGTTTTGAAGAAAAAACCGAAGATAGCTTGAAGGGAATCATTTACTGTCTATACCACAACTGTATTTCCCTACTGAATTTTCTCTAAAAAAATCTGGAAGAAGATCGGCTTCGTTTACCATTATTGGATTTATCGTATCGGTTTTCTCGGATAAAAAAAACAGACACAAACGGCCCTAACGGGCCGTTTGCCATAATGTTCTTTTTGGTTCTTTTTCTTTCAGAAAAGAAAAAGAACATAACTTGGTATCTTCCGAACCGTCAGGTTTGGGAGATACCAAGAAAGAAGAGTTATAGTATCCTATTGAGTAATTATATAACTATTATACATATATACATGATACTTTACCTAAAAATCGAAGTTATTCATTTTCTGAATGTCCCATCTTTTATGAACTTTCCTTCCAGAATGCACCTATTCCGATATGCCGTTTCCGGATAACGGCATCGGAGTTCTTTGACAAAAAAAGAGATGGTCAGCATAGCCAAACATCTCTTCATGAAACAAAATAGGTTGCCAACTTCGGTAATTGCCGGTTTTCTGCTATTTTCGGGACCGGTTTCTGAATTCCGCAAGTTGCTCGAAGATCTTCTGGATCAAGGGTTCATTCTCTTTACGAATCCACTCCCTGGCCACATTCCAGGAGAGGGATTTGCGGAACGAGAGATTCTCTTCGGTCAGGATGTGATGTGCCAGGCGTCCTTCCGTGGGTTTGAGACCGCGTGTATGCAGCTCGCACAGCCCGTCTCGAAAGAGGATGCACCCCTGGGGGCGCATGATAAGCTGAACCATCGCAATCGGTGTCTGCGTCACGCCGAGGAGCATCCCCACGGCCCAGTATGTGAGCGTGAGCTTCGCGGCATAGCCGGCCTCGAGTAGCCTCATGATGTCGTCCGGGGTTCCTAGACACGGGGTTCGGCAGTACGAACGGCATACCTGGCATGCGCAGTTTGTCGGCCGGCGTCCCGTAACCCGCATGATGCGTTCCAGGGCGGTCATAGCCCGTTGCTTTGCTGCTGGGTAAGTGCATCCTGGTGGTAGGCCCTCCACAGTTCCAACACGAACTGTCGGCCCTCCTTGGTCCAGTGCTTGGCATGTCCGATGACATAAAGGCGGCCATGCTTGTTGCGCCGCATATAGGGCACATCGCATTGCAGGGACTGGTATTTAGGCGTGACCACCCATTTGGGGCTCTCGAAAACGCATACCCCGTGTTCCTTGAGGAAGTGATGCAACAGACGGGGTGTAGTCCCCAGCTCGTCGGCGACCTGCGTGGAGCGGAACGAGGGGCGCTGTTCGACAAGGTGGAGGTAATAGTCCACCTTGGGTTTGTTCTCGCGTATGATGTTCTGCAGGCGGCAAATCTCCTTCCATTGGCGTTCGATGATCTGTTGGGCATCCTCGAAGCTTTGAGGCACGGGAATTTCGGGTACGGCCTCCTCGCGGGCATCTTTCTCGACCTCCAGGATGACGTAGCCGTAGCGTGTAAGCTCCGCTATGCAGGAGCGGTACCATTCCAGGAACTCGGGGCCGAGCATCTGGGCGAACTTCATTCCCAGGCGGTATTCGAGCCATGTAGCGCCTCGGTTACGGCCGCGTGTCGTCTTCACCTGCCTGTCGTACACGGCCGACGTGCCGCTCACGGCCATCTCCTTGCGCAGCTTGCGTGTCGGTGCGAGGTTCAGCCAGCAGGTCACCTGCTTCTGGAAGATATGTCCTGCCTGCGTGGCGTTGACCATCAGGATGCCGTCCTCGCTGCGGAAGGTTACCGCCTGCTGCCCGCGGAAGCGGAACTCCTTGTCGGGCCACACCTTGGCTCCCGGCAGGCGCATAATGGGCCGCTCACCGCCTTTGGGAAGGTTGCAGGCCCACAGGTCCAGACGCTCGCAGATCTCCTCGGCGGCGCCGTCCTGTGCGGCTGCTGCCAGCTCCTTGTAATGTTGCGCCAGGCGTTGCAGGTCATAGGGTTTTATCGCCCACAGGGGGCGGCCACCCTCCTTGAAGGGTATTTTCGTGTTCTGGGGATACATCGTCCTCATTTGCTCCGCATCGACCTGCACTGCAGTAGAGACTCTTGTCAGGGTCGCACATATGTCCCCCAGATTTACCCAGATGACCTTGCCGTTCTCATCGGTGAGAACCCGAATCTGCCGCTGCTCGAAAGTGCGGGTGCTAATCTTCCTTCTCATGGCTCCTGGATTTAAGATGTTTCTCAATGATGTGGTTCACCCGGCGTGCGGCTATGAATTTCAGCACCTTGGCCATCGCCTTTTTGGAATGATATTGCCGCTTCTCGCCGCACATGCGGTCGTAGTCGGGCAGCTTGAGGGTGTCCAGGTCCGAGATTTCGATCAGGATGTTTTCGTTGACGTAACGGAAATAGTAGCCGCCGGCCGAGATGAAACGGCCGTTGCAGCAGAAAGAGATGGACTGAAGGTTTCCATGGGAGAATTCAGCAGTGGTATGTACGGAACGAAGGACGCCTATAAGGATCTGAGACCTATTGAATACCAGTACAAGTTTGGATTTTCGGAAACTGCTACTCATTATTGATTTGAAATTGGTTTGGGTTTCTTTCGACAATCTTTTCACGGCCGTGCAGGCAAGCGCCAGCCGTTCGTAGCACAGGAAAACCGCTCGTACATACAGGTCCTGAACGCCGGATCCATATGCGCAACTAAGAGCGGCGTCAGTGCTCATCAATTTAAATATCCCGGAGCCGTGTGCGCGGACATTTCGCGGTCCGCACACGTCGCCGGTTATGGCTGGGAGCGGCGGGCCGTGGGAAGCAGACCATAGCCTATACAAAGAGCGAAGGGCATGGCAACGAAATATACCATACTCCCTGGAGGCGGTCCTGCGGCGGGGCTCCGTAATGTCTTCTATATCGGTTTGAAGTACATGGGCATAATTTGTTTCTTTATGTTTGATCCATCTGCAATTTTATATTGGCAAAGATATAGTATTTTACACCACAAATCAAAGCATTATAAACTGATATACAATTTGTTATGAGCTCGAAAGAGGCGAATCGGAGGTGCAAAAATCTTTCTATATGAGACCGGCGTAACAGCCCAATTCTAACCTCTTTCGCCGCTTTGTGCACCGTTCGTCTTCGAGAGTGCTTTTCAACATAATAATCGGGCAACAACTATTCTAAAAAAAGTGTAAAAAAATTTGCAGACAGCCGTTTCGGAAGGTACTTTTCATGGGGCGTTGCTCGAAAGTATCTTCCGCACCTCGAAGAAAACCATCCAGGAATATGTCCGGGAGATCGAACGCTACAACCGCTACCGCTCGTCGCGCCAGGATGTACAGCTGGGCTGCATCCTCGATGACCGGGCCCGCCTTATCGACTTGTACGAGGCATGCCTGCAGCAGGATGCCCACATCCGCTCGGTCATCGAGACCCTTGAAAGCCAGATCCTGGGGGACCGCTACATGCTGGCTCGCATGAATGAGAAGGGCAAGTACGTCAAGGATGTGTCCCAGACGCAGAAAATCCAGGGCTCGCAGTTCGACAAGATCATCCGCGGCATCGTCGAGGCGAAGCTCTACGGTTACACATTACTCGAGATTATGCCGCATCTGGACGAAAAGACCGGCAAGCTCGACGAAGTGAATATCGTCGAGCGCCGCAACGTGCTGCCCGACCAGCGTATCGTGGTGAAGCGCCAGGGCATCTGGCTGCCGCACTGGAATCTTAGAGACGCGGCCTACCGACAGCAATACGTCCTGATCAGCACGGGCGACCTGGGGCTTTTCTCGGCCACCGCGCCTCTGATCCTGGCCAAGAAGTTCACGTTGGCGAACTACACGAATTTCGCGGCGGTTTATGGGCAGCCGATTATACACGGCAAGACCGTCTCGGAGAGCAACGCCGACCGTCAGCGCCTGGCCCAGAATATCGCCAATGCCGCCCAAAACAAGGTGGTCGTCACCGGCATCGAGGACGAGGTGGACATCAAGACCTTCACGATGTCCAACTCGGAGAAGATCTACACCTCGCTCATCGAGTTCGTGAACAAGGAGGTTTCCAATTTGGTGCTCGGCTCGGAGTCCATGGCCGGAGGCATGCAGTCCTACGTGGGTTCTACCAAGGCTCACCAGGACATCTTCCGCGACCGCATCGAGGTTTACCGTCGCTATATCGAGAACATCATGAACGAGCAGATCGTACCCCGTCTGGTCGCCATGGGTTACATCTCCGAGGGTTTGGAGTTCAAATATTCGAACCGCATCGAGATGAACAACGAAGACCGCATCAAACTCTACCAGCTTATCACGGACAAGTACGAGGTTTCGGCCGATGAGATCGAGAAGGAGTTCGGCATCAACGTCGGCCGGCAGCTCAACACCCTTGAGGCGATGGGAGCCCCGGGCCCGGCCGGTGCGACGTCTGGGAGCTCCGACCGGCATATCATGTCCGACCAGGAGTACTACCGCCGCTATGGCCACACGCGGAGCTCGAAAGTTGTCAGCTACCTGCGCGGTAAACGATGAGTACAGAGCTTATACACACCCTCGATGCCGTAGCTGCCGACATGCCCGTGTCCTGGGTGGCACGCCGTGAGTACGCCATGATCCTGGATGCCTTCCGGCGTCTGATCTACAACTGGGAGCACAGCGCCGAGCGACGCGATATCATCGAAGAGATCATCACGCTGAGAGCCTCGTTCCTCTGCGACCGCGCACTGACGGGCTTGCGTATTGACTTCGACCGGGCACTGGACCTGCTGCGAGGCCATAACGACTTTATCTCGGAGCGTGAGCGCCAGCAGCGGGACCTTCTGGTCGCGGCCCTCGGAAATCTCGTGGACTTCGCTGTGGCCGAGGAGTTCACGATGCTGCGTGAGCTGCCCGAGGAGCCCGTAGAAGATCGGATGGAGGAGTACGAAGCGCTCTGCGAGCGTTATAACCTCATCTACGCCGAAGTGGAAAATGACCAGGTAGCCTACGCCGCGGGCGTCGCGGCCTGGTGGCTTACCGTCGATGCCCAGACCGTCGTTACGTTCAACACACAGGGGGACGAGCGTGTGCGGGCCTGGCATCTCTCGCACGAAGGGGTCAGCTATCTCAAGCATGCGTTTCCCGCGGAGCTGATTCCGCCCCTTGAGTGGGGCTGCCGCTGCTACCTCACGGCCGAGGGCTTCGGCGCAGTCTCCGGGGTCGTGCTGTCGAAGCAGCTGCGGCGACACGTGGACCCGATCTTCCGTGAGAGCCTGGCCACGGGAGGGCGTATCTTCTCTGCGGCACATCCATACTTCCTGCGGCCGCTGCCCGCGGATCTGCAGGCTGTGGCCCGGGCTTTAAAAACACGTTTCGGAATATGACCAAGATCACCCTCAAAGAGTTCTGTGCCCATTGGGTAACCCCGAAGACCTCGCGCACGCTGGCCAGCCGCCTGGCCTACAATGCCGAGGAATTCACCACCAAGGCCGGAGTATATGCTGCCGAATGTTTCCGGCAATCCTTCGCACAGGGCGGCTTCTACGGCACCGGCCGGAAGTGGGCGCCCTGCACCTCCAAGTGGGCCAAGCGCAAGAAGCATGCGCATCCCGCGCTTCTGGATACGGGGACCCTGAGAGATTCCATAAAGGGAGGTCCCAGGAATTTCGTATACAGCACCCGGGGAAAGCGTGATTTCATCAGGCGTTTCAAGTACGAGATCGGCACGAACGAGGTGAGCACCATCGACACCACAAGACGCGGCGAGCCGAAAAACGTCCCGTACTACAACACCTATGCAGCCTTCCACAACAGCGATCCCCGGAAAACGGATTATACGGTCAATCAGCACTCCCGGCGCAAACCCGAGCAGCGTCAGTTCATAGGCTTCAACGACGTCATCGAGGATCATATCGCCGCAGAGTTCCTGCCTCACCTTTTCGACGGTTTCCCCCAATGATAAAAGACAAGACGCCATCCCCGGCCACGACACCGACCCCGGCCCCTGCGGTCTCCGTCCCCGAGCAGGTTGCGCAGAACCCCTTTGTCCATATGTATCAGGCGGTCAGACGGGCGCTGCTGACCCTCCGGGCTCGGGAGGATGATCCGCAGAGTGAGCCTTTCTTTCGGACCATAGCCCTCGACAACGGGCAGTTCACGCGCATCATCCGCGATAGGAACATGGAGTATGAGGTCGCCTTTCCGGCCGTGTTCATCCACTTCGTGAATGTCCGTTACCTGGTGCAGCAGCAGCGCATCGGCGAGGGCCGCGCCACCATGCGCGTACGCTTCATTCTCAACACGCTCAACAACGCCGACCCTGCACGGGAGTGCGATCCCTTCGTTGTGTTCCAGCGTGTAAACGTCGCCATCCAGGATGCCAAGGACCGGGAGCCGG
The DNA here is from genome assembly GCF_015553985.1 of Alistipes sp. D31t1_170403_E11. Lineage (NCBI taxonomy): Bacteria > Pseudomonadati > Bacteroidota > Bacteroidia > Bacteroidales > Rikenellaceae > Alistipes > Alistipes sp. D31t1_170403_E11. Next base: position 36,276 of record NZ_JADNHQ010000009.1, read on the forward strand.
CGCTTAACGAGCGTTGCAACCTCACCTTCTTCGACATGCCCACCACCACCAACATGCTCCAGGCATACTGGGTGGACTACGAGGTTTGGTTCCGCGAATCCTCGGCCTGGCGCTACCGCGACTGGGTGGAACGTTATCTTGTGATGCCGCCCTTCACGCAGCACAGCGACGCCCCGGAGCATGACAGCGTCCATCACGGGTTCCATGCGTCCCCCACACCGGAGCAGAGTTCAGGATTCGCCCCCGCCGTTGATGTCCCCGGTGGCGGGGAGGAGCAGGACGAGAAAAAAATGAAAAATAATGCCTCTGATTTCAAACATTGCCCGCCCGCAGCCCTTAGTTGCTAATGGATAAAACTCCTAAAAGCATTATGGAAACAACATTACAGGTATTCAATTACAACGACACACCCGTCTCGTTCCGTCTTTCGGATGGGCAGGGAGTGATGATTAACGCTACGGAGATGGCGAAACCCTTCGGCAAACGCCCCGTGGACTATTTGCGCTTACCCTCTACCAATGAGCTGATTACGGCCAAAGTGAGATTTTCTCACATTGCAGAAGATCAATTAGTTATGACTTTGCGGGGAGGAACGAATCCAGGCACCTGGATGCACGAAGATATCGCCATTGATTTCGCACAGTGGTTGAGCGTGGATTTCCGGCTGTGGGTCAACGACCGCATCAAGGAGCTGCTGAAAACAGGTTTTACGGCGACTTCCGACACCTGTCTGCGTGCTGCCGGCAATCCGGAGTTCGTGCTGCGGGTGCTCGATGAGATCCGCGACGGCTACGAGCAGAGCCTACGCCTGCGGCAGCAGAATGAGCGGCTGAGCGAGCAGTTGGATGCGCAGGCCCACAAGGCGGCCTTCTACGATAAGGTGCACCGCTGCCTGAACGAGAACGAGCAGAAACGCATCTTCCGCATCTCGCAGATCGCTGTGGAGCTGGGACTCAAAGCCGCGGAGTTGAACCGCCTGTTGGAGCAGCAGGGCGTGCAGCGCCGCAGCGGCAAGATGTGGGTGCTGACAAAAGCCTACTCGGGGAAAGACTACACGCGCATCAAAAACTTCCAGAATGGCTTCGACGAGGATGGCGAGCCGACCATCGGTGCCTTTATGGTCTGGACAGCAAAAGGCCGGGAGTTCATTCTCGGGCTTTTCGACAAGTAGGTCTATAAGGCATGGTAGGACGCAGAGGAGCCGACAGGGGCTCCTCTGTGTGTTCAAACCATCCGGTGTGGCGACTCCTATTCCTTGCCAAAGAATCCGTATGTCTATCGACAATCTGCAATGCGTCGTCGGCGCAGCCACGCCGGGCGCCGTCGCCACGATCCGTTTCTTCGGGCGCGTGACGGCAGAAAGCACGGCGCGCTTCAACGAGGAGTTCGACTACCTGGAAAACGAGGTGCGTCCCTCCTGCATCCGCGTTCTGATCAACTCCGAGGGCGGCAGCGTGCTTTACGGCATGTCCACCTATTCGACCATCCAGAACGCGCAGGTCGATACGGAGTGTGTGATCGAGGGCATGGCCGCCTCGATGGCTTCGATCATCTGGGCCGCCGGGCACCGCTCGCTCATGCGTGACTACGGCATCCTGATGATCCACAATCCGATGCTGCCGGGCGGGGATGCGGAGCCTTCCGACATGGTGCAGGCTTTCACGCGCCAGATCGAGACCATCTACCGCAAACGCTTCGGCCTGGATGCCGGGCATGTGCGGGCCATCATGCAGGGTGAGGCCGGCAAGGACGGCACCTACTTCGACGCTGCGGCGGCTGTGCGGTGCGGCATCATCCCGCCCGAGAATATCCTCGCCACCTCACCGCAGATCGTGCTCCGCGTGCACGATGAGCTGACGTCCCTCACCGACACGGCCGCCATCGAGGAGCTTATGTCCCGTGTCGCGGCGGAGAATAAACACTTTCTGATGGCAGGCACTACTCTTAACCAAACAAAACAACCTCGAATGAGCGAAGAGAAAACAGTATCGGCGGAATTCGGCGCCGTCATCGCCTCCTTGGGCATGAACGACCAGACGGGCGTCAAGGATGTCATGGCCCGCATCGCGGAACTCATGGGCGTGGAAGCGCGCCTGCGACAGGCACAGCAGGGGCTCGCCGACGCCCAGACGGTGCTGGCCGGCAAGGACGCTGCGATCCGGAACCTACAGCAAGATATGGCCGACGTAAGCGAGCGATTACAGAAATACGAGAAGCAGGAGGCCGACCAGAAAGCCTCGGCAATCCGAAGTTTCCTGGAAAAAGCCGCCGAGGAGGGCAAGATCGAAGCCGTGACGATCCCCAGCTGGGAGGAGATGGCCCAGACGAACTTCCCGCTGGTGCAGAGCACCATCGAGTCGATCCCGGCGCGGGAGCAGATCTCGGCGCAGATCGCTGCGGACCCCGCGAACGTGCAGGCGGCGGCAGATGCTACCCGAGGTGTCGAGGAGCGCATGGCTCAGCAGGTCGCTGCGGTCGTGGGCAAGGACTTCGCCTTCGGAAAGCTCAAGTAGCGACCTGCACAGGCTTGTACTGCGACCTTTCACAAGTTGATATGCCGTGTCGCTTCCGCGGAGACCTCCGCACAGTGTCGGCCGAGATTCCAAACCTACAGAAAACGTAATCGACAAATATGGCTGACACCGTATCATTCTTACAAAACGGCTATAACGGCGAGGTCCTCGAAGATCTCTTGACCTACACTGCCCAGGGTAACGACACCTTCCGCGAGGGGCTGATCCACATCAAGCCGGGCATCCAGCACAAATACACGCTTCCGGCCATCAAGCTGGGAGACATCATCCAGGACAATGTCCCCACGCCGACCTCGAACCACGGCAAAAAGGGCCCCAACGGCGAAAACGAGTACCAGTTTACCGAGCGCTACCTCATACCGCAGGATTTCATGGTCTATCTCGAGTTCAACCCCCGCGACTACGAGAAGTATTGGAAGTTCGCGCAGCCGGACGGCAACCTCGTGTTCCGGGAACTCGATCCCAAGATTCAGGCTACGATGCTGCGCCTGCTGATGGACAAGAAGAACGAATACATCGGCAACGCCATCTGGACGGCCGCCAAGGGTGGCGAGGCTGCGGCCAAGATCACGGCACCCACGGGCTGCATCAAGATCGGCGCCGGCAAGGAGAAGTACTTCGACGGCATCGTCAAGCGCATTCTCGACAATGTGAACGCCACGGATGCCGAGACCAAGGCCGGCGGCCAGTGTATCGTCTCGGGCACCACGGAGCTCACGGACGGCGCAGCGGTCGAGGCGGCTCTGTATGCCATGTGGAAGAAGTGTCCCAAGCAGATCCGCAAGAAGTCCTCGCTGGCCTTCGTCATCGGCTGGGACGCATGGGATGCCTACGACCAGTACATCTCCGACAAACAGGTCAAGTACAGCGAAAATACCGAGGTCAACCGCTACCGTTTCAAGGGCAAACGCATCATCCCCATCGTCGGCATCCCGGAGCATACCATCGTGCTCGGTGAGTTCTCGACGGGCATGGATTCCAACCTCTGGATGGGCGTGGACTACGCCAACGACACGGAGGTCCTGAAGGTCGATCGCCTGCAGTCCAACTCGGAGCTCTTCTTCTTCCAGATGCGCATGAAGATGGACGTGACCATCGTGCGTCCTGCCGAGATCGTCGTACACACCGCTTACACCCTTACCGCTTAGTTTCCATAGGCTCTCATGCTGATTTTTTCCACCCGGGGAGCGGAGTTCGGCTCCGCTCCCCAACCTTTTAACACAGTACCCCTAAATGGCACGACCTAAAACTACCGCTGCGGAGGCTGCCGGGCAGAGCACCCCGGAGCTGATAACCCCGGCCGCAGCTCCAGCATCGCAAATGCCGGCTGCGGTGCCACGGCTCGAGAAACATATCGAGGCTATTCTGCGCTGCTTCCCCTGCTATGAGACCCTCTATATCGACCGCAGCGGCGGCATCTACGCCCCTGCGACCCCCGCGGCCCTGCGGGGTGCGGCGGTGCTCTACACGAATCCTTTTTACCAATCCCATAACACGAACCGATAATGGCACTGGGCAATGTCTTCATTACCGATGTCGACGGCAACATCCCCAATCAGACCGCCGCCTCGAACGAGAAGATCACGGGTCTTCTTTTCGACGTCTGGCAGCAGCCCACGCTCTTCACCGAAGGGTACGGCAAGACCAATGAGGCCAAGATCAAGCTGCAAGACGTGGCTTACGTCACCTCCCTGCGTTCCGCAGCGGAGGACTTCGGAATCATCGAGCGCGTCACCGCGACGGCCGACCAGGAGGCGAACGTCAACTTTCTGCACGGCATCCCGGCCTACCACATCCGGGAGTTCTTCCGCATGTCGGGCAACGTGAACGCCTCGGGCCGCCTTTACGTGATGTTCGCGGACTGCTCGGCATCCTGGGATGCCATAGAGACCATGCAGCGGGCTGCGGGCGGCGCCATCAGTCAGCTGGGCATCTGGACCGAGCAGCCCCTATGGAAAGCGAACGGCGCACAGGAAAAGTACAACCTCAATGTCGTGAAGTCCGTGAACGAGAAAGCCGTCTATCTGGCCAGCCAGAACCAGCCTCTCTCGATAGTGCTTGCAGCCAACCCCGCGACCACGGGTGCCACGACCACGGAAGGCCGGCAGATCGACCTGCAGAAGATCCCCACGTGCATCTGCGAGTCGAGCCGCACCAGCTGCATCTTCGGACAGGCACGTAGCGCCTTGATCTCGACAATGCAGATGCGCAACGTGAACCACACGCCCGTCGGTTTCCTCGGGGCCGTGATGGGCGCCCTGGCCAGGGCCAACGTCCAGGAGTCTATCGCCTGGGTCAAGCAATTCAACCTCTTCGCGGACGACTTCCAGCAAATAGAGCTGGGATTCGGGGACATCAACCTCGACGATGCGGAGGAGAACTTCCTCAGCCTGAATCTCTACGAGTCGCTGTCTCCCGTGCTTCTGGATGACCTGGACGACAAGGGCTACATCTTCCCCATCAAGTACGCAGGGCGTGAGAACGGCATCTACATCTCTCGGGATCAAACCTGCTCCAATGGCGACTACCGCACCATTGCCCGCAACCGCACGATCAATAAGTCGCGCCGTGCCGTGCGTGCCGCCTTGCTGCCCTATGTCAACTCTCCGCTGATGGTCAACCCTTCGACGGGCATGTTGGCAGCATCCAAGATCGCGGCTTTCAAGACCCTGGTGGGTGACATCCTGCAGAAGATGCAGGCCGACCAGGAGATCTCGGGATACGCCGTGACCATCGATCCGAATCAGAACGTGCTCGTGAACGACACGCTTCGGATTTCCTATACGCTCGTGCCCGTGGGTACTGCGACGATGATCTACGTCGAAGAGGGCCTCTCACTAACCGCTAAATAACCTGTTCTATGGCAATTATAAACAACGTAGCCTATTCGTGGTCGATGATCACGCTCTCCTCGACAGCACTGGGTATCGACGAGGGTTCCACGGTCCTGGAAGGAGTCAGCGGCATCAAGTGGTCCAAGAAGCGCAAGATCGAGAGCAACTACGGCATGGGAGGGAAGCCCGTGAGCCGCGGCTTCGGCAACATCACCTACACCGCATCCATCACCATGGACTATGCAACACAGCAGACCCTGCGCTCGGTGTACGGTAGTCTGATGTCGATCGGCGAGTTCGACCTGATCGTCTCCTTCGCCAACCCCATGGCCTCGGACGACTGGACTACCACGACCGTAACCCTGAAAGGCTGTATCTTCGATGAAGATTGCCTTGAAAGTCAGCAGGATGACGTAAATATCACGCACGAGTTTTCCTTGAATCCCTTCGATATTCAAATTGGGGACGGTATGTCTATATAGACATACCACTACTTATGTAACCTTTTAGGATATGTAACCTTTTCCGGGTAAGCCATTGGTTTTCAAAAATGCTTATCTGAAAAAGGTTACATCGATTGGCCTTAAAATTCTTTTTCAAACAATTTAAAATCTTTAGGGACCCTCCGTTTTAAGACTCTGTACCCCATATACCAAAACAAAAGGGCAAAATATATCATTACAGGGTATTGAAAGACATATAGCGCTTTCCTAATTTTTTGAATGCTATCGGGACTAAATATTTCAGGCGTAAAAGCATCTAAAATAAACAAGACAGGAGTGATTACAAGAAAGACACCCAAAAGTATTCGCATAGTTTTCGGGCTTATTTTTAATGATAAAAATTTATCAAAAAAATTCTCCCTGACCATAAAATGATTAATAGAAACATATTTTGTTCCTTTGAAAGCACCCGTAACTTTTAGTAAATCCGTTGTAGCCGTGTGATATACACGAACGATAAAACCTTCGTTATAATCAAAATAGTCAAATATAATCTCTATCCTTTTTTCGTTCACTTTTTTTAGCTTGAAATCATTTGCCGTATTATTGAGGTAAATTATCTCAAACTCAAGAATCTTTCCATCACCTTCCAGTTCGATTCTAAATCTATCATTTTGAGCAACGTCAGAGAAACTGATTGTTTCTTTTCCTGCATTCCAAACAGCAATCTCAGTCGTGGATAGATTCTCAATTTTTGCACCCTTAAATAGAATCTCTACGTGCTTGACCTTGCTAATGCTATCTTTAACTAAATTTATCGTTCGTGAGCAATAAGTAGGTTTCTTTTTTTTATCACCTTTTCGATAAAACCATATAGATAGGAAAATACCCATTGCCGTCAGAACCAATGAGATAATGCTGAGCCATGGATTACTACTGATGTTTTCAATAAACTCTGAAGGGTTCATAGTTGTTAGTTAAGGGTAAGGAAAATCAAAATATTTACGTTAAAGATAATAATTAAAAACTACATCCCGAGGGTTCTCCAGCATTTCAAGCAGCCCTCTGTTGCGTTGCCAGATCGGTAATGACCCAGGCTCCGGGGACAATGCAGTTTTCTCAATAGCCTCTAACTTCTGCCTTGTACCTATCCGAGCATATATCTCTGTCGTAGTTACGGATGAGTGACCGAGGAAGTCGCGGATGTAAACCAGATTAATACCGGTATCCTGCAACATCATGGCTTTGGAGTGACGCATAGAGTGAGGACTAATGCCCTCCGGGATAATCGCCGGATTCACACAGCGAGCCTTCACCGCATACTTTTTGACGATGGCGGCTATTGATTTCCTTGAGAGTTTATCACCCTGGCCGTTGTCGAAAAGGGGGTGTTCATTCGTCCAGTCGTTAAGAAGTCCGTTTTCTTCCATATACATTTAAGCAACCTTGAACCTTGATCCGATATTGGAAATTCCCCCAAGTCCAAAGGCATATTCTGATTGTCGAACTCTCCGACCTCTCCAGCCCTCGAAGATACTGTGAGGCGGCAAGGGTTAGTTTTTCGTAGGTTTTGTAAACTGTTTTCATAGGCTAAAGCAATAAAAAAGGCAGCGAAGTTGCTGCCTTCCAATGCAAGTTAGCCAAATATTATGTAACCTTTTTCAGATAAGCATTTTTGAAAACCAATGGCTTACCCGGAAAAGGTTACATATCCTAAAAGGTTACATAAGCTCGGGCGATATTCTTTAAGGATTTCAACCCTTCCGCTCCAGAAGCACCGTTTACAGAATAAGGGCTGCATTTATCGGCCCTTATAACGTTAATAATTAACTTATTGTCCTATGAGGTTCTGCATAATTTCTTGCGTGATATTTCCCATAATATTGTCAAAAAAGTCATTGTTCAAGCCGGTATAAATTTTATAATTGCTTAAACTTCTTTCATATTCCAAATTGTTTGTAAATAAATTTATTAGCTGCCGTTCCTCCTCCGTTCTATCTTGGTTGTCGTAAATCAACAATTCGTTTTTTGCGAGGTTTGGAAGAATGGACGATAAACAAATTCCGTTTTTCGTCAGAGGCGTAAAGGCCGCAGCCGTATAACTATACACAGTATATGATTCGATCTTAATAGTGTACATTAACCCTAAACCACACAAGGAATCCATTGCATCTTTCTCTGCGCATTCTCGATTGTATATAAAATATAGCACTCCTCCTCGTAACATTATAAAATACGCAGGAAATACGTACCCAACCATTAAAATATCTGAAGCTTCTAATTCCAAAATATCGATATATTGATAAATAGCATCTTGAACCAGATCAGCCTTTAACGAGGAAGACTGTGTTTCAGGTAATAAAGAAAACAGTTCATCCAATTCTGCCGACGTTTTGTCGTATTTCATAGCTAACCCCGCCATCGGGATTTTCTTATCACTATCAATGCAGTATGCTTCAATGACTTCGGAAGATTTATCATGTAATACCAGTGTTTTCTCCATATCCTCTTCATAAGAAACACTTGGTTTCACGTGAGATTCCCAAATCAACCGGGGGATAGATCGTGTATGAGCACGGGGGCGGGCAGCCATACGTTGATAGCCCCCAATAGACGGTGTGAAGATTGTGGCTGTATTCATTACCCATCTGGGGCAGAATTCTATTTTGGTGCCGAAATTCACGTTTTTAACAATCAAAGATTCGCCGGAATAATTATCCGTTCCTTCCACCTCAATCAATCCTTTGTCAAGTCCATCACTGAACGAGACATAAAAACATGATTCGCCATCCGGACGAAAGCCCAATCCTGCGGATACCTGGACCGATTCATAAAGGTTTTGATTGATTTCCAGCGAAAGATCCGAGCCATTAAATGAAAACCGGCCCATCGTGCCTTCGGACAATTGGGCTTCCAAACCCACGCCTACGCCGGAATTAGCTATGACAACATCCCCGGTTATGGTTTCCTGAGCATTAATGCGTGTGAAGCAGCTTAAAAATGCCGCACAAATCAATAAAAAGGTCAGTCTTTTCATGAGGATATTTATTAAAGTTTTTTATACTGAGTGCATGCTTAGCGAGTCTTGCCCACTGACACGAAAGTTACTATAAATTCCGATAATACGCAATTTATAGTACAAATAATACTTTACTGACTTGTATAGAATTTTAATCTTTTATTTCCGGAATCCTCTATTTGCTTTCGACAACTAATCGATATGGAAACACGAACCCTCACGCTCCAGCAGGAGACCGAGATCAAGGCGAAAGCCGCTAAGTTGAAGGCAGAGAAGAAGCTGCGTAAGATTTTCCCGATGGTAGTCTTCGGAGATGAGACGTGCGACGAGAAGGCGCTCTATGTCGCCTACCTCGCGGAGCCGACCTTCCCGCAGTTCTCCAAATTCATGGCCGCGTCCAAAAAGGACGAGGTTACGGCCATGCGTACGCTGGCCAAGGACTGCTTCGTCGAGGGCGACCGAGAACTCGTGGACGACGACTCGCTGTTCCTCTTCGGGCTTATGGCCCAGCTTTCGGAGGTCATCTCCACACGCCAGAGCGCACTGGTAAACTGATCGGCCGGTGGGTGGTCACGGATGAGCAGCGCATACGACAACGCACCATCTACATCCGTCACTACTTCCCCGGCGTCAACCTGGATGTGCTCTCCGACGAAGAGTTCGCCATGCTCTCCGAGGAGGCTCTGTGGCTGCACCAGCAGATGCAGATTACAAGCCTTGCTCAGCATCTTCCGCACGCGGGACCGCTGTAATATGCGGTCCCGCGTCTCTGTTGCGCCGGGCTCGCGGAGTCAACCCCATGGTGCCATAAAAGGCTATTCTTAATGAAAAGAGTTAGCCTAAGATGCCGGAGAAGGATTTCAGGGTCAGTTACGTCATAGATGTCGAAGCCACGGAGGGCGCCAAGCAGGTCGGCCACTTCGCGGATGCCGTCGAGCGGCTGATGCGGGCGTCGCAGACGGACCTCACGCCGTTGGCGACAAAACTGAAAAGCACCCTTGCGGCCGTTGACAAGATCTTCCGCTCGGAGAAAACCGGCCGCAAGCGGGATTTCAACTATAAATTCAGCCTTGACACATCTGCCAGCGTCGAGAAGCTGGAGACCGTCAAGCGTATGCTCGGGGAGATCCGGGAGCTCGCGCAAGGCATTCATGTGGTTGTCAACCCCGGGGAGCCGCTCAAAAGCAGCACCCTGAAAGCCAAGGTCCGGCGCAATGTTGCGGCTCTCACGGCGGATGCCCAGAAAAAGACGGCCGCGGAAGCCGTGTCGTCGACGCTGGATATGCAGCGGCGTATCACGCACTCCGTAGGTAAGGTGCGAGGTGCGCTGACAAGCCTCGAACGCGGATACCGCCTCACGGTGCAGACCGAGGAGGCGACAGCACGGCTGAATGGCGTCCTCGCGCAACTCGGGGCGATAAAGCGTGCCGCGAACATCCCGCTCGGGATGGGGACGGTGGTTCCCGCCGCCGGTGCGGTGGCTTCCACGGGTGCTGTCAAGGCCCCGTATATCTTCGGTCCAGGGCGTTCCTTTGTTCTTCCGCAGGATGTGAACCGACGTCTGCAGGAGAAGCTCTACACGACGGCCGCACTGCACAGACAGAAAGCCGCCTTTGCCGCACAGGAGCGGGCACGGCGTCTTGTCCAGCAGCAACAGATGGCCGACATGCGGCGCGCGGAGCGCGAGCGTCAGGCCCTGATGAAGGCGCAGGCCGAGGCACAGAAACGCTCCTTGGCGGAGCAGGTGCGGCAGCAAAAAGAGCAGGAACGGCGCCAGGCGCTGGCGGCGGCCGCCGTAGCCCGCGCTACGCGACGTCAGGGACTCGTCAACGACGGCATCTATGGGGCTCAGCGACGCGCGGCCATCAACCGTCTTCAATATGCCAAAGCTCCCTCGTGGCGTAACCTTCCCATGGCGTACATGTTCAGCGGCTACATGCTCTACGGGGCCATCAGGTCGGAGCTGCAGAAAGCTGTGGACTACGCCAACATCATGGAGTCGGCGCATTCGATTTTGCGGGTCGCGGACGGGAACCTGGCGACCTTCGAGAGCCGCTTCGAGCAGATGGCGCGTCATGTCCGCAAGATCGGCGTGGACACGAAATATACCGCCGTCGAAATCGCCGGGGCTACGAAGTATCTGGCCATGGCCGGTCTGGATATCGAGACGATCAACAACACGATAGGCCCCATTACGAACCTGGCGCTTATCGGCGACAACGACGTGGCGCAGATCGCCGACCTGGTGACCAACATCCAGACCGGCTACAATATACAAAGCGCCAGCATGAACTCTGTTGCCGACATCCTCTCCTCGACGGTCTCGCGCTCGAATGTCAACATCCTCGAGATGGCCGAGTCGTACAAGATGGCCGCGGGTTACCTGCGCATGGCGGGCGTGGAGTTCTCGGAGAGCGCCGCTGCGATCGGACTGCTGGGCAATATGGGGGTCAAGGGCACCATGGCGGGCACGTCGCTGCGTGCCATGGCGGCACGCTTTGCCAAGCCCACGCGCGAAGCCCGCAAGATCCTGAATAAGCTCGGCGTGCAGTTCACCCACATGGTGGATATCGAGGGGCGGCAGGTCGAGAAGCTGCGGCCCCTGGCCGACATCTTCGAGCAGATGAAGGAAAAAGGCGCTACGCTGGGCGACATGCAGGCCATCTTCAGCAAGTACGGCGGCAATGCGGCCATGATGTTCATGGAGAACGCGGAGAAGCTGCGGCGGTTCACGGTGCAGAACCGTAACTCCTATGGCATCTCCTCGGAGCTTGCCCAGGCCAAGCAGCGTACGACCAAGGGGCTGTGGGCGCAGGTCACCTCGCAGTTCACCGAGGGCTTCATGCAGGGCTACGAACTCGTGGAGCCGATGATCCGCAGCACCCTCAAGCGGCTGCTCGAGAAATTCAAAGCCCCGGAGTTCGCCCGCGGCATCGCCTCGATAGGCCAAACCTTGCTGGACCTGCTGGGCGTGCTGGGCAACCTGGCCACATGGTTCACGCGCAACTTCAGCTGGATCGAACCCCTGCTCTTCACGGGGGTCGTCGCCACGAAGCTCTTCAAGCTGGCCGGTGCGATCACCAACATCGGCGTAGCCATAGGTTTTTTGGGCAAGCAATCCGTCGCCAGCTCCACCATGCAGCTGCTGAGTGGCCTGGCGGGGATGAAGGGCGGTGCGGCCGTTCTATCCTTCGCCAACAAGCGGGCTTTGGTTACGGCCATGCGCGGCATGGGTGTCGCAGGCCGGGGAGCCATGGGCCAGGCGCTGCTTGCTGCGGGCGTGGGCAACGCTTCGATGGTGCTGGGACGGGGAGCCTTCCCGGCGCTCTTCGCCTCCCAGGTCGCAACGGGTAACGGCATGGTCGGTGCCGCAGCCTCCCTGAGTGCCCTGGGTACGGGAGCTATCGCGGCGACGGGGGCTATCGCCGGCCTTGTCGGAATCCTCGGGTGGGTGGCTTATAAGATGTGGAAGGTCAAGCAGGCCAAGGAGGCCGTGCTGGAAGAGATCGAGGCCAACCGTAAGTATCGCTATCCCTCGATCGAAGCCCTGTATGCCTCGCTGCGCAATACCTACGAGATGGCGACCAAGACCAAGCGGGCTGTGGAGGATGTCGTCGGGGGAAAGTCCATTCAGGAGGAGTCGGGACAGACGATCGGGGCCTACACGAAGAACTGGCTGAAAGCTACCTTGTATGAAGGAAGCTCCCTGTCGCACGGGGCCCGCACGGGCTTTTATACGCCGCCCAGTTATACGGTTGAAGATGCGCGGCAGGACGACCTGCGGGCAGCGCTGATCACGCTGGCCGAGAAACACGGCCAGGAGAAGATCAACGCCGCCTATGCCCAGCTCGGAGGCATGAAGACCCTCACAGAAGTCAATGCCTTCATGCGCACGATCAAGGAGGAGTTCGGATTCACGGACACGGACCTGGACAGGACGCTCTTCCGCCGCGAGGGCGATAGGACGATCTACGTCCCCGGCGTCGAGGATCTTCCGGCGGCGAAGGCCGCGCAGACGTACGACTATGCGTTGTACACGAACGAGAATATCCTGCCCCAGATCGTCACGGCAGCCGGGGCGTACAGCAAAGCCATCGCCACGCCCCAGAGTGCCCTGGAGGCGCTGCGGGAGGGAGGTCTGGATTTCGGGAACCTGGGAAAATGGGGCTATGTCCAGGATAAGCAGGGACAGTGGTACCAACGGCCCCTGGGTGCGAATGCCACCGATGAGGACCGCGAAGAGCGCATCGCCAACCGCAAGCTGGCGCACCTGGCCCTTCTCAATATTGTAAAATCGCTGCGTGAGACCTTCGGCGGCTCGGCCGAGATTGCCCAGAACATCCTGCAACGTGCGGGCTTCGACCTCAGTATGTTCTCCAATGAGCCGGACTCGGCGGCCGAGCGACCCTTCGATGCCAACGGCATCACCGTGACCGGCGTGGATGACGGATGCGCCGGCGGCAACTATTCTGGCACGGGCAAGCTCTCCTCGGCAGCACCCAAGCAGGTGATCGTCAATATCGAGAACCTGATGAACGTCAAGACCATCGACCTGATGAGATCCCCCGAGGCTCAGACGGCCGAGATACGGAATCTCAAAGAACAACTCGCCCAGGCGCTCATCGACGTGGTTCACGACTTCGACGCCTCGTGGAACGCCTAAACACTCGCTTATGGGATTATTCAACATCGCTCTCTCGACGCTTCTGAGCGGCGGCATTATCGGCAGCGGCACGCTGAGCGGCTACCTCACGGACGCAACACGCCGTGCCCTGGGGCTGGGCCTGGCACAGCTGCAGGACGGCCAGGTGGGCTACTTTGCCAAGAACGGCAACCTGCTCAAGCGGGCTCTGGTGCAGATACCCTCACAGACCGCCTATGGGCTTCTGCGCTCCTATCCCCGCTACATCCGCTACTGGGAGCAGCGCAACCGCGACAAATACCTCGAAACCCAGTCCCAGACGAGCCTGGCAAACAAGAGCGGACAGTACTACCAGCTGATACAGAAGCAAAAAGCCGTGGCGGCACAGGCACACTACACGGATACGATCGTCGGGCGCATCGTCGAAGACTACCTGCGTCTGCGCATCGATGTCTTCGGTCTCTACTACGACAACAAGAGGGGGATGATGCAGGCCAACATGCTGTACGGAGCGCAGGAGTTCGTGGACCTGCAGCCCCAGGTGCAGGTTTCGAGCAAGAACAACATCCTGCTCACCACAGTCGAAGGCCGGGACTACTCCCGCAAGGAGCTCATCTCGGGCGGGGATCTGGAAATCAGCGTCCAGGGCAAGATCACCTCCAAATACCCCGATGTCTACCCGGAGACCGAGGTCTCGAAATTCCTCAAGCTGATGCAGTATCGGGGTATCCTGGAATGCGACAACACCATCCTGCGGCAGTTCAACATCACACGGCTCATCGTCCAGAGCTATGCCCTCACGGCGCCCGTGTGCCGCAACATCCAGCCCTACACGCTGCAGTGCGTGGCCGTGGAGCCCTCCGAAGCCGTGGAGGTGAAACATGCCGACCGCGAGAAGGTCGATAAGGCGATCAAGCATACCAACAAGTGGATCAAGTACGTCAACTACGGCACGAAGGTCCTGGATCCCACCACGCTCCTGACCCTTACGCAGCAATGGCTCTGAGTCCTCTGGATGTGCTCTGCTGCCGTATAACCATCGGCGACGAAGACCCGGCAAACCCCATGAACATCCTGCGGGCCCTCGAAATCCGCGAGGTGCAAGAGTTGGAGATACACGAATCCTACAAAAACCTTATCGGCACGGCTAAGCTCCGCTTTCCGCGGGGCACGCTCTTCCGCAGCACCATCCTGGGGGCTGCGACCGTCGAGGGTAAGGACGCCTCGCGCCTCACGGCCGAGGTGATGCAAAGCGGTGCGCTCATCGAGAAACGCACCTCACAGGGGGTACTCGATCAGCATGTCATCAAGGTTGAGCAGCGCATCAATATCAAACTGGGATACAATGGCGTGATGAAGAATATGTTCGACGGTTACATCACGGCTTACAACTCGGACAGCCTCTTCGAAATCGAATGCGAGAACATGGCCCACAAGCTCAAGCTGCGGCAGGCTCCGAAGTTCGAGACCCCCGCAAGCGGGGTGAGCGTCAAAGACATTCTGGGTGAGAAGTACGGCCTTCTGAAAGATACCGGGTTTGAGATACACTCCGATACAAAGCGGTTCGACATCCGCATCGGCATGCTCAAGATCACCGACAACTTTACCGTCGCGGATATTCTTTCGGAGTGGTCGAAGTACAAGGTCTACTGCTTCCTCAAGTACGACGCCGAGAATCCCTCCGCGATGCCTACGATCGCCATCGGGCGGCCCTACTCCTCGAGCAAGGGGCAGCCGGTCTTTCCCGAGGATCGGGCCGTGGCGATGCCCTATAAGGTTTATTTCAACTACAACGTCGCACACTGCGACCTGAAAATCCTGAAAACCAACCCCCAGTTTCTGGCCGTGACGGGCAAGGCTCTGGGGACTGATGAGAAATTTTTCGAGGTTACCGTGCGCCTGAACCCCGAATACGACCCGGCCAATAAGGCGAGCCGTGAGTTTCAGGTCGTGAATGCCACGCAGATATCCCGCAAGACGCATAAGGTGACGGGCAACACCACAGCCAAGGGCGCCGCGACCAAGACCAAGGTCGATCTCTCGACCTATACCGTGGTGCCCTATATATCTCCCAATATGCGTATCGACTCGGACAAACTGGTGGAGGAGACCATCGAATATTTCCGTAATTACAACCAGAACGGGATTACCGGGAGCCTCACACTTTTCGGTGATCTGGCGCTTACGACGGCCGTGCAGGTCGAACTTATCGATGACCGCAACCCCTCGAAGAACGGCGTGTACATCGTCGAGCAGGTTACAACGACATTCGGGGTAAACGGGTACAGGCAGAAAATTACCATCCCGTATCGTGTAGCATCGAGCAGCAACGCATGACACCCGGAGCTATTCGTATAGCTTCTTATCTTTCACCCATTTATTCAGGCTGCTTGTAATCGTTTCCTCAATATCCTGGATGTCGAATTCCTTGTATAATTTACCTGTTATGTCGGAATACATTTCCGTACCTCTTTGTTTGAGCAGACACACTTTCTTGCCCAGCCCGAACATGATACCCACTTCGAGCGCCACGTTGGGGTTGTGTTTGTTATCGATGATATTTTCGTAGATTGCGATACCGAAATCGCAAGCGTAGATATAAGTCAGTATATTGGGGAATAAATCATCGTGATATTCTTTATCATCGGCACGCAAAGCGACTATATCATAAGGCTCCAATACTTTGCGGATGGATGCTACGATCGAGTCGTATGCTTTACCGGTCCCAAACCTCATAATGATAAAAGCTATTTTTTTACCTGGATAGTCATTTTTCAGCCGCGAGACGTGTAACTCCAGATCGAAGGGGACACTTCTTTCTACTAAATATTCACTTGGTGCAGTAAAATACGATATTTCATGATTGGACTTGCATCCAATGACAGCCTTTATGACAATATCATCATTTAGCTCCTTATCTTCAAGCGTGCCCCATAATAAATCTACTCTTCCATTATCCTTAGAGAAGTGAGATTGAATTTTCTGAAGAGCATCAACGACTTCCGAATACAGTAAATTTTCTGCTGAACAACTGCTTATTTGTATCAATATGCTTGAAATATCATCATAATCAATCCCATACAGGTAGGGGGAATTAACGATTTCGTCGAGTGCCTCCGAAATTCGATTTTCTCCTGCCCCGCGTCCATAGGTAAAGAAAGAGGTTGCAGAATTTCTCAAGCAGCGTCGCACGTCCTGAAAATCCACATTGACCAAATCGCGTTCTTGGATAAACAGTCCTTCGATAAACTCATAGGGAAGTACACAAAAATCATCGGACAACGAAAAAGCGTCATTTATCGATATACCGCCTTTATTCTTATCAATCAGCATATTGTTGTGAAGAACAAAGGTATTTAATCCATCAATCTGATGAAGAGCTTTTATCCCTGCATCGGCTACCTGCATTCTCTGAGTGCCCTCAAATGAAAAAGGTACCGTCACAACGCAGAAAGCAGTCATCTGCATATTGTTTAGGATCCTTCCCACCACGGGAGTAACCCCCGTACCTGTTTTACCTCCGAATCCTGCGTATATGATGGCTACCTGAGCTTGGGACTCACGATGAATTTTCTGAAGAGATGCGGTAATACGATTGATATGTTCGGCTTCAACAATATGCTTTATATCGTCGGGGGTTGCGATTTTGTGTTTTCCAACACCTATGAGAATTTTTTCACCCTTGATAGCTCTAAGGGCGGAGATATTACTCGCATCCGAACTAATATAACAGAATTGTGCATTCCCTTCTCCGTATTTATCTCTGATACGCCTGAGCATATTACAGCCAGCAAAACCAATCCCGATCAAAAGAATGGGTTTGGTCGTATCATCGATTTTGGGATAAGTAGCGCTTAGTATCTCGTCTATCATTGGGTTAAACTGTTTGTTAATCAAACTTAATAAAAAAATCAGAACTATTCAAATAACATAGGGATTATATACCGAATCATCCGGGAGGACTATTCTTAACAAAGAGAAACGATGGAGGACAAGCAGTCGACCTATCATAATAATCAACACCTTATCCGTGAGGCGATCCGCAAGATCGCCCTGGGGCGTTCGTTGGAACGCATCGACATGGCTCCGGGCGGATTGTCGGGCGTGGGCACGGCCCGCTTGATCCACGGTTATGTGGCCAAGGTGCATTCCGATCCCGCAGACGAGGAGTTTGAAACCTACGGCGGCACGGTCGATGTGGGTGAATACCCCGACGAGACGTCTTCCTCGGAACCCCTGATACACAAAGGGGTGCTGCCGGCCGCCGCGCGGAATAACGACGGGGGCTTCCTGATCATCCCGACGCTTTTCTCGGAGGTCACGATGCTGCTGGATGCCGCCACGCGCCACGCCTATATCGTGGGTTACTCCCATGCCGATATCATCCGTCTTTGGGCTCACCGCGAGGTGTCGATCGAGGTCACGCAGACCGAGGAGATAGACCCCACGAACGAGTCTTCTCCCGACTACGACCATCTGGCGGCTACGGGCAACGCCTCCTCGACCGTGCATACGGCCACGGGGATACGCTCGGTGGTGAGAAACGACCGGGACAAGGAGACCTCGTGGGCGATCTCAGCCGATGAGATCACGCAGCATATCGATAAAGCCACTGTAAGCCATACGGCGGAGAAGATCACCCAGCAGGTGAACAAGACCGCCGTGACGGTCGCGGACGGCAAGGTATCGCTCGGGGACGAGCAGGCCACCGAACCCCTGGTGCTGGGCAACGAGCTTGCGCAGCTCATGCTCGACTTCCTTACTGAGTGCTCGCAGATCACCACCCCGACGCTCATGGGAACCATGCCGGCCATCAACGTTCCGAACTTCGCGTCCCTGACGTCGCGTATCCAGCAATTTCTCTCGAAAACGAGTTATACGAAATGACCGTACAACTGAATCCCGCCATCGCGGAACTCGACCCTCAGAGCCTGTGCCACACGATCTATTCGCAGCTCTACCAAAACTTCTTCAACGCGCAGGATGCGGGCACCCTCAGCGAGGGGGACGCGACCTCCGTGCGCCTGCATAACACGGCCTACGATTTCGCCGCTGCGATCGCCGGGGCCGTCGCGGGGGACGGGGAGACGGGCACAGGCGGCGTGCTGCTTGAGTACCTTCGCAAGTCCGGGGGCGCGATGACCGGGCCACTGCGGGCCCGTTACGGCTTTGAGGCCGGGGTCGGCAATACGGGGATTCTGGAGCTCATTGCGGAGCCTGTGAGGGATGACGACGGCAGCCTGCTGCGCACCGACTGCGGCGTGCGGATCGCGGGGGACGTGCTGCTGGGAGGTCGCAGTCTGCTCTTCGACGGTCACCGGGCCGTAAGCTATGATAAGATGGACGCACAGCTGCGGCTGGATGCTGCTCAGATCGATATGGGAGCGGCCACGACGACCACAGTGGGTGAAATCATCATTGGGGAGGACAAAGAGCGAGGGCTTTACCTTTCCCCGGCAGCAATCCGGCTACATGGCCACAACGTGTACCATGCGGGCAACGCCAACCTCCCGTCCGTTGACTGGACGATGCGCGATGCGGCGGTCGCGGGCAACCTCTCGGTGCTCGGAGCCACCGAGCATACGGGGTTCTTCCGGGCTCTGCAGGGTGTGGAGCTGGGAGCTGCGGGTGCTACCGTCGCCATGCTGTATCCCGGGGTTTTGGCCTTGGCCGGGAACCTCTCTTTCGGCGTGGGCTGCGGCATCCGCATGAAGGGACAGGATGTGCTCATTGGCAGCGGAGAAAAAGACATTATGCTCGGCGGCATCGGCGGCGACCTGCTGCTGGGTGGCGCCGGAACGGGCATGGTGCGGCTTCTGAGCGGCATCGGGGATCTGGACGGCGAGCACCTGCTGCTCTCGCCCTATGGTGCCGCCTGTTTCCCGGCATCGCTTGTCGTGCGCCATAATTACGGAGACGAGCTGCTCTCATCCTATCGTGTGGACGATGCGGACGAAGGCATGGTCATCCACAAGCACCTGCGGTTCGGCACGTCCGTGGGCTGTTTCCTGAGAGGTGCATCCACTGGGCTGGAATTCGTCACCCAGGTGGAGCATATTACCGACGGTGGCATTCGCTCTGCAGCGCATACAACACATCTTTTTCACCGACCTTCCACGAGCAGCTATGCCGCCCTGAATGGAGCATCCGACAGCTTCGTGATTTCGACCGACGCCGACTTTATGACGGTCGATGCACCCCTCGAGGCCCGCGGGCATGTGGGTATCGACGGCTCTCCTACACGCCTTGCGGATGGGCGTCTCGACCTTGCCGAAGGACACTATCTGCTGGACGTGGCCGATGGCATCCGGCATTTCGGCGTGGCCTACTTCTGCGCGGGTATCAGCTCCGAGACGTTCACCTCGGGTTTCGCCGGCACGGGCTGGGCCGTGCGGCGCAGCGGCACGACCGGGAACGTCACGGCGACCTTCGATGAGGTGGTAGTCCGCCGCCGGTTGCGGGTATATGAGATGGAGGTGCAGCGAACGCGCGCTACGGACGGAACACTGTGGATCAGCGACAGCTGCTCGGGGGACAGCGTGGAAAGAGTATAGCCATGGCGATATACGACTACCCGAAATTCAAGATCCGCCTGGCCCCCGACTCCAGGAAACGCCAGGGGTTGCAGACCGGCGATGTGGTGCGCCGCCAATATACGGACGGTGAGAATACGCGCTATTCCCTGATGGTTGTGACGGCGACCGGCACGGACGCCGTAGCGGGAAGGGAGGGCGTGGAACGCGCATCTGCGTATTTCGTGGGTGCGTTGCTGGAGGGCGACCCGCCGCGGGATGGGGAGCTGCTGGACTTCGTGCGTCTTACGAGCCTCACGACCCCGGATCGCAGCGGTGCTCTGTACCTGACGGCCGGCGATGCGGAGGCTCCCTATCTGGATGTCATCGACGGGATGGCTGCGGATCGCGCGCTGTGCCATCCGGAGTACCTGGGACCTGGGGGATATGCCTGCATGGGTGCGGAGGCGTTGGCTGCGACCTACACTCCGGAGCAGGAGGGAGTCACGCGCATCTGCACCCTTCGCCGCACGGCCGCCGCATACTCCGGCCCGTTCGGGCTGCGGCAGGAGCTCCCGGACCTCGCGCATCCCCAACGAATCGTGATCTCGTTCCGCGTTCGTGCCGGCAGGCCCCTTTCGGGTATTCCGCTCTTTGTGGGCTATGCCGACGGCTCGGAGGCGGACGGCAGCACAACGTTCGATGCCGGTACGTCATGGAGCTACCACCTCTTTGCCATCACCATCGACCTGCCGCCCATGCGGGCGCGGATGCTGACGCTCGACCTTACGGAGCAGCTCACGCGGGAAGATGATGTGCTGCGTATCGGGGAGCTGAAGGTCGTGCTGCAAAGCGACCTGAGCAATTTCTCCGCAGCCTCGAAAGTCCGTGTCGGCCGGATCACGGGCATCGCCGACCCGCTGTTCGGGAAGCTGGACGGATATGGCGCTTACTTCCAGAACCTCTACGCCACGCGCAACGTCAATGTTGCCGGCACCCTCACGGCCGGCGATTGTGAGGGCTTCGCCAGCACCTTCTATGTAGGACGCATCCATAGGAACGTGCTGCGCAACAGCCTCGGCTGCGACTTCTCGGCACACGCGGAGGTGCTGAACGAACGTCCTCCGACCGGTGTGGGGAACATACGCCGGCTGTCGCGGGGAGAACACCGGCTCGTCTGCCAAGGGGACACGTGGACCGCGGCACATGCGGGCGCAAGGTTTTGCTTCTCCTTCTGGTGCCGCAGCGCGGCGCCCACGGCTCTCACGCTCACGCTGGGCAGCGTATCCCTCGGGGTCGTTCGGGCCACCACCTCCTGGCAGCGGCGGCATGTGTCCTTCACCGTGGAGCACATGGCCGGGCAGGGGCTGGAAATCCTCCTGTCGGCTGCCGGGATGGTGGACGTCGCCTCGCCTCAGTTGGAGGCGGGAGATCGTCCGACGCTCTACCAGCCTACGGACGAGGTGCTGCGCGAAACGGACGAGTACGGAGCCTGGTTCTCCCGCGGCGGCATCGGGGGCACGATCCAAAATCCCCTGTTGAAGTTGGAAGAGGACGGTACGATCTGCTCGGCAAATGGCTCGTTCGTCATCAACGCCGATGGTACGGGGCACTTCGCCGGCGGGCGCTTCCGCTGGACGGGGGATACCATCGATTTGCGGGGCATCACGATCCGCTGGGAGGACTTCGACGAGAAGGCGCAGGAGGCTCTGCTGCCCAAGTCGGTGGCGATCTCGGGGCCCGACACGTTCCACTATGCCGATGCCCTCGATCCCCAGGCGCAGCCGGCATCCATCACGCTCGTGGCCACGGAGCAGAACTTCACGGCCGAAGCCCGCCGCTGGGACTACCTCTCGGCAGAGGGCGCCTGGAAGGATGCCGGGGGTCGTACTACCTCGTTCCTGCTCACCCCGGACTTCCACGCCTGGGAAGGCCGCGAGGTGCTGACGCTGCGTTACAGCGCCACCGGCCCCGACACGGACCATTCGGCAACCTGCACTGTGAGTAAACAATACGACGGGGAAAGTGCCTATTCTGTATATATCCGTGCCGACCGTGGTACGGTGCTGCAGAACGGAGCGGGTGAGACGACCCTCTGGGCCCAAGTGATGCGCGGGGCCGAGGAAGTAACGGAGCGCATTGCCGAAGAGCAGTTTTTGTGGACGCGGCAGAGCGACGATCCCAACGGCGATGCCGACTGGAACGCCGCAGAACATCGTGGCCGCACCCTTACCATCGATGGAGATGATGTAGCCCGCCGTGCGGTATTCGATTGTGAAGTGTCACTAAATTAAGAACATACTATGGCTATCAAAGTCGCCCGCGGGCAAGTAACGATCATCGACCAGACGGATGCTGTTTCCCTGCAGGCTTTCGTCGGCTCCTCGCAGCCGCTCACGCAGGTCTTCAACAAGGATACCGGCATCTACGTTCCTTCGTGGGTAGGGTCTCCCTACCTGGTACTCACGCCCTCGCTCTTTGTCAGCGGCAAGGGAGCCACGGATCAGATCACCTCCGTAGGGAATGCCGCAACCCTGACGCCGGGCATCAAAAGCGGCTCGGCGAAATGGTATAAGAATGGCTCGGCGATCACTACGGGGCAGGACAGTTGCACCGTCGGCGCAGCCTCGGACAAATATGCCCTGACGGTCAAGGCCAACCACATGACCGTTGCGGCCCCGCAGGTGCGTTACGCCTTCGAAGCCATCTACATCGATGGCAATGGGCTGGAAGTTCAGTTCCGGGCAGAGATTCAGTTTACGCAGCACCTCTCGGCCGGTGCGACCATCACGGCCGTGGCATACGCACCGGACGGCGTGGTATTCAAGAACGACGAGGTCTCCTCGCTTCGGGCCCACTGCGACCTGTGGCGCGGAGCCACTATCGACACCACGGACGTGACTTATGCTTGGGGAATCAAGGACTCCACGATCTTCGCACCCACGACACTCACGGCCGCTGCCGCGGCCAATGCCACGACCATCACCGTAGCCTCGGTCACGAACATGGAGGCCGGCGGCAAGCTCTCGATCGCCTCGGCGCAGTACACGATCTCTTCGGTGAACACCTCCACAAAGGTCGTAACCCTCACCTCGGGGCTCAGCGCCGCGGCTGCTTCCGGAGTGGCGGTATCCTGCCCATACTATAACGCAATGCTGGGAATCGGCTGGGCATACCTCACCTCCTCGAACCCGCGGGGTGTGACGGCGGGCTGGACGACCAACGAGATCACCATCACGTCCGATGCGGTGTTGAATTTCGAGACCTTCAAATGTGCCATCAAAGACACGGACACCTCCTCGGGTAACGCTTCGGCCAATAAGGTGGTCTGCGACATCATCTCCTTCTCGGATATGTCGGACCCCATCACAGTCGATCTGGTCAGCCAGAAGGGTTTCACCATCAAAAACAATGCGAACGACGTGGATGTCAAGGCCGTGCTGTTCCGCAACGGCGAGGAGCTCGACGCCGCAGGTACGGCCTACACGTACACCTGGAAGCTGTGGAATGCTGCCGGCACTTCCGTTGCCAAGACCTACACCGGCAAGTCGATCACCGTCTCGAAGGCCGACGTAACGGGTAAAGGGGTGCTCATGTGCGAAGTAGCAAAATAGCTCAGTGAGGTCTTTTCTCAAAATATGACGTGTTTCAGATATTTTATATAAAAAAAGATGGGGCTGTCTAACAAGTCCGATTTTTAGAATTTCACCCCCGTCAGATCAAGCTCTGGCAGGGGTGATTTCCAATTTTGGGGACTTGTTAGACAGCCCCATCTTAGCTTAACAACGACTTGTTTACTTTTGGTCTTCGACCTCATTAGAGCTTGGGAAAATACCCTTTGATCCAGCACTTGGTTGAAGTGTAGAATCAATAATCTCCTGAATTGATCTTTTAATAGTTTCTACTTTCATACTTTATAAATTAAATGAGTGTTTAGCTATTTCTTGTTTTATTAGATTCTGCCTTTTCTCAAAAATTTCCTTGATCGAGTCGCGACGAATATTCCCCAAAGCAAAGTTAGAGTAATTAGGACAACTTATATCGTCAGCACATGGAAGTACATACCCATCATTTGTAATAATAAGCATATTTAAATAATCTAATTCAATAAATGAGAAAGATAGCTGGATAATATTACCATTTATTCTAAAAATTAAATCATTTTCTCCCAATAAATATTTTCTTATGATTTCTTTTATAACTGGATTTTCATTCGACATAGGAACAATTAAATGATGAGGTATGCAATACTTTATAACCACTCCTGTTTCTTTGGTCGATTTCAAAAAGGAGAATGTGTCTTCAATAAGTTGTGAAAATTGCTGACTTGATAATAATAAGTCATGAATCAAACTGCCATTCCCTTTTTCAAGGAAGGGAGCCGCAAAAAAACGTTTTATCCCTATCTCAGTGAAAAATGAAATTATGCTGATATATTCGGTCCAATTTTTATTGTTTAAAGTGGATGTAATATTTATTGTATTGGTAGAAGATATTCTCACAATGTCGCTTATCGTTTTAACAGTAGCTGAAAATATATCTTTTCCCCTTATATAATTGTGTTGATGCTCTAACCCATCAATGCTAAACTCGATATAATCGATATTAGATATTACTAAATTTTCATAATATGTATTAGGTCCCGTGCCATTTGTTACTACGCCACAATAGGTATCTGCTTTGTTTTTAATATAATAGACTAAATCTCTACTGTGGGGTTCCAGAGCACTCTCTTTTCCTGAAATATGGAAGTGCCGAATTCCACCTTCATAAAGAGAATCAACTGTTTTAGTCCATTCATCAAAATTGAGTGGAGAATTTATATTTATTGTGTTTCCAAAGTAACAATGTTTACAATTCAAATTACATTTATTACTAAAAAACAAATCGACAACTATTTTATTTGATTTGAATATATTGTCATTCTTTAATAATTCTGATAAATCAATAAATTCGTTTAATAACAAAATGACATCATTATTCATAATATAAAATATAATCAGCATTCATTTCTGGGTTTACAATTTCATAATTATAAATCCCATCTTGTGGATAAACATGAGAAACAAATTCTGGTTCACCGTCATCTATTCCATATTTCCAGATTTCTACTTTTTTCAACTTCATATCATCAGCAGGCTTGAAATCCATTAGGATTTTCTTATTGTTGATTGCATAGATATTAGGAAATGAAAAATAATCCGATTTCGAGAAAGCCGTTTTTGGCCACTTCCATTTTAATTCAATTTCGAATAAACTCCCCTGTTTCTTCTCCTCTTTAAAAAATATTACAATATCCTTGACAATATTATCACGCCTATTTTGTTCAATTTGAGCAAATAGAACTTCATTTGTCCGAATATCTAAAGCCGTAAATTCAATATCTTCAAGTGTTAAATCATGATCAATACCCGCTATACATATCTTAAAAACCTTTGACTTATCAAGGAATTCACCAGTAAACCTATAAACCAGATTATTATCTTTTATCTTGCCCTTACCACTTAAGGTCCTCGAAATGTGCGTCTCTAATATAGATACATTATTTTTCAATGAGTCTTTAGATGAACGCCATAAAAAAGTATATATAAGATTCCATTTTTTGAAAAATGGCACATTGATTAATTTTTCTAACAAAGCAATGTGCTCGTTCTGCTTTTTTATTTTTTCATCTTGATAATTTATACGCACTGTTAATTCGTTATTAATTCGCTTCTGTTTGTAATTAACATACGTAATTCTAAGAATTGTCAATACTATTAATGAGATTGCAGCAATAAGCACAAAATTAAAATACTCCGGTTTCCAAATATATACGAAGGTAGTGCTTCCAATACCTAAAGCAGAATTAAAGATAGATAAAATTTTATCTACATTGCTAATCTTGGACATAATGCGGCCCTTAATTAATTGTTCTTATCAAAGATATAAAATATTTACTAATCAACAAAATTAAAATAACATCGTATTTTGATGAATTTGGTTTGATTCTGCCGAAGCGCATTCTATCATTAGATTTATCTTAATAGATAGAAACAACAGGTTCTTACGTTTCGGCCTATTCTTCCCAAAAAGAATATGGCCTCAGAGCTTCTGGCCCGTGCGCAGGCTACCATCGCCTCCCTCACGGACGCCTACACCCTCACGCAGTCGGCCGGCGAGTATATCTTCCCCGCAACGCACGATGGGCGCATCGTCGCTGCCGCGACCGTTGTAACCCATATCGAAGTTACGCAGGGCGACCGGCCGTACAGGGACTTCACCATCGGTGCCGTCACCCGACCTTCGGGCTTCGCACGGGTGGAGGTCGATAACCAGGCCAAGAGCGTCGCCTTCACCGTGACGGCGGGCACAAGCTCTCTGGCCGACCACGGAGCTGCGGATATCCCGATCTTCATCGAGGGCCTGACTTACCGCCTTGCATTCGTCTGGTCGAAGGCCCGGGCGGGTGCTGCGGGTGCGGATGCCAACCTGCTCGACTGGGTGCAGGAGTGGGACACGCAACGTACGCAGATCGACGGGAATACGGTGATCACGCCGAAGCTCTTCGCAGGGGTAAGGAACGACGACGGCACCCTCACGGGCACGGCCATAGGCCGGTATGCGGTGAGGGGCCGGGACGCTGCGGGAGGGGTGAGTGCTGCAACGGTAGATGGCATCAGCGGCTTTCGGGACGGATACAGAACTTTCTTTCTGGATAGTGGCGGCAGCGCGCAGCTCGGGCGTGGGGATCAGTTTGTTCGGTACGATGCGTCGAGCGGCAAGGTCGAGTTCGGCGCGTGCGTGCGTCTGCAGTGGGCGGGTGCCACCTATATCGACAAGGAGGGCTTGTTCACCGGCACACTGTCGGCTACGACGATCCGGGCCTTGCGCCTGGATGCGGGACAAATAACCTCGGGAAAGATCGCCGCCCGGTATATCGACGTTGCGGAGCTCAGGACCTCGCTTCTCACGGCCGGGAACATCGAGGCCCTGACCCTGAACGTAACACGGGGCACGGTCGGCGGCTGGTCGCTGGATGGAGAGGCGATATTCCGGGGTGCCAAGAACAATACCCCGGGAGCATACACGGCCTCTGCGGGTGCCGTAACGCTCGGTTCGCAGGGGCTGCGGGGCCGCGGCTGGCGCCTGGAAGCCTCCGGTGCCGGGGCCCTTGCCGGTGGCAACATCTCCTGGGATGCCGCGGGTGAGGTTCTCTTCGGGGCCTCTGTCAGCCTCCAATGGTCGGGTCCTATCTCGTCGCTCACGGCGGCGCTGGGCGGCGCGGATTACCCGCGTCTTACGCAGATCACGGCACAGGGTATCTATACGGGGAGTCTCTCGGCGGCGCAGATCACCACCGGCACGCTCTCGGCGGAGCGTGTAGCTGCCGGGAGCCTTACGGCCGAGAAGCTGGATGCCTCGAGCATCCGGGCTTCGATCATCAACACCGAATACATCAACGGCCTGCGCTGCACCTTCTCCCGTGGCACAGTCGGAGGCTGGGAGATCGGCAGCGACGCCCTGGCAAGCGCAGGGATCGGGGTCGCGGGAGCCACGCCCCTGCAGCTGCGCACGACCGCCAGTGGCGAGGGCTCCTGGTATAACGGCGCATATCGCCCCTATGGCCTGTCGTTGCTGTGGTGCCGGAACGCCAATGCCGGGCATCTTGTTTTCGGCCAGGTCGCCGCGAGTGGTAATGGCGTCAAGCAGGATTTCGCGGGTCTGCAGATGATGTCGTGGGACGGCCGGGAGTATTTCTGCCTATCGGCCAATACGCAGCTCAGCGGCTCGCAGGAGGTCTATAACCGCATTGCGGGCTGGTGTTTCGACCATGAACGGATATGGAAAAACAACGTCTCCCTCGGCACGGACGGCTCCATTGCCCACGGCACGAAGTGGCGGCTGTGCAGCGACGGCTCGGGTCAGCTTGCCGGGGGCGGTATCTCGTGGAACGCCGCTGGGGTCCTCACTTTCGCTCCTTCGGTTTCCCTGAGCTGGACCGGTCCGATCGATGGCATCACCACGGCCTTGGGTGGCACGCATTACCCCCGGCTCACACATATCTCGTTCGAAGGTATCTATACCGGAACGCTGAGCGCGGCGCAGGTCAACGCCCTGCGTCTCGACGCCGCGAGCATCCGTACCG
Source organism: Alistipes sp. D31t1_170403_E11 (assembly GCF_015553985.1). Lineage (NCBI taxonomy): Bacteria > Pseudomonadati > Bacteroidota > Bacteroidia > Bacteroidales > Rikenellaceae > Alistipes > Alistipes sp. D31t1_170403_E11. The sequence goes on from NZ_JADNHQ010000009.1 coordinate 64,388, forward strand.
GGACGCTCGACGTCGAGCGGCTCGATGCCGCCGGCATCCGCTCGCGGATCATCGACACGGACTACATCAGCGGTCTGAGCTGCTCCTTCACGCGGGGGCTTATCGGAGGCTGGAGCATCGCGGCGGCATCCCTGAGCGTCGAGATGCCGGATGCCGGGGGCCGGGGCGTGAGCATATGCCACAACGCTGCCGCGGCAGGTGCCGCACCCTGGGATGGCGGATGCCGACCGATGGGCACCATGCTCTGCTGGCAGCGGCCCGCGAATGCGGGGCATCTGGTTCTGGGGCAAGTCGCGGGCTCCGACCTGCGCACACGCGAGGGTTTCCTGGGCTTTCAGATGATGGACTGGTCGGCGCGGAGGGAGTATTTTTGCCTCGCAGCCAACTATGCGCAGGAGGGCCGCACGGAGGTTTATAACCGTATTGCGGGCTGGTGCTTCGACCATGCGCGAATCTGGAAGAATGACGTGATGCTGGGCGAGGACGGGACCATAGCCAACGGCACGCAATGGCAGCTGTGCAGCGACGGCTCGGGCCGCATAGCTGCGGGCAACATATGCTGGGACGCCTCGGGGGAGGTCACCTTCGGGGAATCGGTGTCCGTTGCCTGGAGCGCCGGAATCGGGCAGATCACCGCAGCTCTGGGTGGAGAGTCGTACTCCAAGCTTACGAATATCACATCCGCAGGCATCTACACGGGATCGATCAGCGCCGGGCAGATCGACATCGACACGACGCTCGTTGTCGGGGGCGGCAATCACAACGGCAGCATCTCGGTACGGGACGGGGCGAACGCCGTGAAGGCGACCCTCGACCGCACGGGCATCACGGCCGTCGGGGGTCGCATCGGCGGATGGATCATCAACGAAGAGACGATCTGCGCGGCAGCCCCGGCATCCGGACACCGGGTGTACCTCACGGCCTCGGGCTACCTGTACAATGACAATCCCAACACGGGGAGGGATTACTGGGGTCTGAAGCCGGACGGCTCGGCAACGTTCGGCTATGGCACCATCTGCTTTGGACGTGACGGCTCGGGATACCTGGCCAGCGAGAATATCCGCTGGGACACGGCGGGCAATGTCGAGCTTCGGGGCACCATCACAGCCACGGGAGGCCGCATTGCCGGCTTCACCATCAACGGCAACAGGCTTCTGAACACGGCAGCCGACTCGTCGATCGAGTTCACGTCCCTGATGGGCAAGGCGTCGCTCATCATCAACGGCACCGGCACAGGAGCGTTGCTGAGCATGCGTGCCGACAGCGACCGCACGGCCATCTTCATCCAGACCTACGCCCCGGGAGCCAAAGGCTTGCAGATCGTCGCCAACTGCGGCTCCGACTATGCCATCGAATCCTACGGTCCCGTGATTCTGGGGCAGCGGGCCTCGGAGAAGTGGAACGTCCCGGGCGTGCTTTATATCGGGTGCAAATACACGGAAGGATTCAACAGCAGCTACCGCAAAATCTGGGGCGACGGGGTCGTCGTCTCATCCTTTACGCACCTGGGCGACGGGCAGTACAAAGTGGTGCATAACCTGCGGCACCTGAACTACACGGTTTTCGCACAGCAATGGTCCTACACCAAATACCACGGTTATTACAGACTGGTAGAACGTACGGCCAGCTATTTCATCATCCAGAATGTCGGCAGCGAGGGTAAGCCGGACTGCTCGGCTTTCGACTTCATCATCTTCGGACAGAACACTTTTTAGTTCCGCCGGGAACTAATTACGTGTCAATAAACTGTTTATTGCCCATCCTCTTCAACAGAGCGACGGACAGAAGCCTATTCTTTCCAAAAAGAATATGCCGCAAGTGCTTGTTGCCCGCGCCCAGGCGACCATCGCCACGATCACGGATGCCTATACCGTTACGCTGTCCCTGGGTGAATACCTTTTCCCGGCCACGTACGAGGGGGTGCTCCCCGTCTCCGTCTCCGTGGTAACCCATGTAGCGGTTACGCAGGGCGAGGAGCCCGTAACCGCATTCGTGATAGGCCCCGTCTGCGTCCCTGCGGGCTTCGCGTCCATCGTTATCGACAATGACCTGAAGACCGTCACCTTCGAGGTTGCCGCCGGCACGCACACTCTTGCCGACCATGGTGCGGTAGCTATACCCGTCAATCTTGCGGGCGTGACTTACCGCCCGGAGTTCGTGTGGTCGAAAGTCAAGGCGGGGCCTGCCGGTGCCGATGCCGACATGCTGGACTGGGTGAAGGAGTGGAACTCGGGACGCACGCAGATCGACCAGAGCACGGTGATCACGCCCAAGCTTTTTGCCGGGGTCCGGAATCCTGACGGCACCATCACGGGTACGGCCATGGGGAGCTATACGGTAAGGGTCAGGAATGCTTCCGGGATGCCGTCGACGGAGAGGGTCGAGGGCATCAGCGGTTTCAAGGAGGGGGTCAGGACCTTCTGCCTGGACAACGGGGGCAACGTACAGCTCGGATGCGGGGATCAGCGTATCGGCTATAACGCCCTCACCGGACAGATCGAGTTCGGCGAGGGTGTGAGCCTGCGGTGGGCCGGAGCGTCCTATATCGATGGTGACGGCATTTTCACGGGGGCACTCTCGGCCGCGACGATCCGTGCCCTGCAACTGGATGCCTCGCAGATCACCTCCGGGAAGATCACGGCCGACCATATCGACGTTTCGGCGCTCGAGGCCGCTCTGCTCACAGCCGGGAATATCGAGGCCCTGACCCTGCACGTCACACGCGGCACCGTCGGGGGTTGGTCCCTGGACGGGGAGTCGATATTCCGGGAATCCAAGGCCGATACGTCAGGGACTTTCACCGCAGCAGCCGGGGCTATGACCCTCGGCACGCACGGCTTGCGGGGCTACGGATGGCGTCTGGAGTCCTCGGGTGCCGGAGCTCTGGCCGGCGGCAACATATGCTGGGATGCTGCGGGAAACGTCCTCTTCGACCCGAGTGTCAGTCTCCAGTGGTCGGAACCCCTGGAGGCTCTCTGCGCAGCCCTGGGTGGCGCGGGCTATCCGCGTCTTACCGAGATAACCTCCGAGGGCATCTACACGGGAAGCCTGTCGGCTGCTCAGATCACCGCCGGCACGCTCGCGGCCGACCGCATCGCTGCCGGGAGCATTACGGCCGAGAAACTCGACGCTGCGAGTCTGCGTGCCGAGATCATCAATGCCGCCTATGTGAGCGGTCTGGACTGCTCCTTCGTGCAGGGCCGTATCGGAGGCTGGAAGATCGGCGAGCAGAGCCTTATGGTCGGCACTCCGGGGGTTGCGGGCGCCACGCCGCTGCAGCTCCGGGCTGCGGCCGAAGGCTCAGGTTTCTGGTACGACGGCTCATACCGGCCCTATGGCCTTACGATGACCTGGTGCAAGAGCGCCAATGCGGGACACCTGGTATTCGGGCAGGTGGCGGCGAGCGGCAGAAGCGTCAAGACGGACTTCATCGGTCTGCAGATGATGAGCTGGGATGGCCAGGAGTACTTCTGCCTCGCGGCCAACGCTCGACTCACCGGTGCGAAGGATATCTACAACCGTATCGCCGGCTGGAGCTTCGACCACGAGCGGATCTGGAAAAACAACGTCTCGTTGGCCGCCGACGGCTCGCTTGCCCACGCTGCGAAGTGGAAGCTGGGGAATGACGGCTCGGGATATATCGCCGGGGGCAACATCGCTTGGGATGCGGCCGGCAAGGTCTCCTTCTCCGCCGCCGCGTCCCTGAGCTGGCGGGAGCCTCTGGAGGGCATCGCCGCAGCGCTGGGCGGTGAGGGGTACCCCAAGCTCACGCACATCGCCGCAACGGGCATCTATACCGGGAGCCTGACAGCTGCGCAGGTCAACGTCCTGGAGCTGGACGCCGCAAGCATCCGCACCGGCACCCTGAGTGCCGAGCGTATCGCCGCCGGGAGCCTGGACGCCTCGAAGTTGGATGCCGCGAGCATCCGCGCCCGGATCATCGACACGGAGTACATCGAGGGGCTGTGCTGCACCTTCTCCCGAGGGACTATCGGGGGCTGGGAGGTCACCTCGAGTTCTCTTGCGGGGGATCACATCCTCCTGGACAGCGCACATAAGCGTATCGCCGTCTATGGCCCTGAAGCCTCGGATCGCGGGGGCCCGTGCGTGCAGCTCCACTACGCGAGCGAGGAGGATTTCGGCCTCGAGGCCCGTGACAATGACGGGGAGTGTGTCGCCCGCCTGGGCTCCACAAACGCCCTTGCGGGGTGGCTGCTGGACAAAACATCCATACGCAAGGGCAACGTCTGCCTCTCGGGCGACGGCTCGATCACCAATGGTGCACTATGGCGCCTGGGCAATGACGGCTCGGGGCACCTGGCCGCAGGCAACATCTCCTGGGATGCCGCCGGGCATGTGATCTTCGGGGAGTCGGTGTCCCTGCAATGGCAGGAAGACATGCGTGATGCCCTGGTGCGCGGTACCCTCTACGTTCGGGGTATAGGACTCCCCACCTACGAGCGGCTTCTGGTGGTCAATGGCCGTACCCTCGTGCAGGATCGGCAGCCGGGGCTGCGGGTCGTGGTGCTCCGGGCCGAAGACCTGTCCGTTGCCACCGACACGCTCCACGCAACCTACCAGGACCCTTCGGAAGCCGAGGCCCTGGCCCGGAGTCTCGATGCCCTGACTTCGGGCTGTATCGTCGTTGTAGCCTCCTATGGCTACGTGCTCATTACGGAGGTTCTCGACCGGGCCCTCCAGCGCCTCGGGGCTGCGGCGCTGCGCTACGACGACCCCTGTTCCTTCGCCCTGATCGGCATGCCTGGCCTGGGGCGCAACAACGGACTGATGGCCTACTTCGACGACTACTACACCCCTGCTCAGCTCAGCACCTCGGTCATCGGCGGCATTCCGCAGGGTGTGAACACCAACTCCTGCCAGCGAACCTACATCGATGCGAATGGAATCTATACGGGAGAGGTGCATGCCGCGCAGGTGCGCATCGATTCGGCCCTTGTGGTCGGAGGTCATAGCTACGAGGACAGCATATCGGTAAGGGACGCCGGTGACGGGGTCATGGTCACCCTCGACCGTGCCGGCATCACGGCTGTGGGTGGCAGCATCGGGGGCTGGAACCTCGAGCGCGGGGCTCTCCATGCCGCCGCTCCGGCCTCCGGCCACAGGGTCTATCTTTCCGCTTCGGGAGTTATACATAACGACAACCCCGAGACGGGGGAAGACTACTGGGCGCTGCATGCCGACGGCTCTGCGACCTTCGGCTGCGGCACGACCTTCTTCGATCAGGATGGAGCGGGGTACCTGGCCGGCGGCAATTTTTCGTGGGACCGCGACGGCAACCTGAAGTGCAGGGACGCCACGCTGGAGAACATCTTCATGACCGGCACCTCGCGCTCGCCCTTCGTCGCTTACGACGGCTCCTGGTGGTGGAGCGACCAAGACATGCCCACGGAGGCCGAGTCTCACGACAACCTGACCATGCCGGGCGGCGACGGTGCGATTCTGAGCACCAACTTCCCGTGGGATGCGACGCAGAACGGACGCACGGTGACCATCGTCAACTACAAATACAAGGGAGATGTCACGTGGGGCAAGATGAGCATCGAGGCTCCTGCGGGCAAGTACTTCTTTGAAGACGGGCTGCTCAAGAAGCAGATCATCCTGAGCCGCGAATACATCATCCTCAAAGGCTACGGCGAGGGCTCCGCGTTCTATGGCTGGATCGTCATACATCGCGGGGACCTCGGAACCACACAAAAGTACGGCTTCGGGGCTAAGGTGCTCTACGAGGGCTGGGTGGAAGGAGGACGGCTGGTGAAGTACAAGTCCTTCGAGGGCGGCATGCTGACCTGCCGCCAGAGCGCCGCCGGGACGTATGAGGTATCCTTCCCGTCGGGAACTTCCGTGCCCGTGGGCGACTACACGGTCATGGCCACCTGGTCGAGCGCCGCCGCCACCGCAGGGTATGTCTTCCTGGCACAGAAATCTACGGCCGGCTTCACCGTGAAAACGGACTCTTCGCAAGCTGGGGCTTTCACCTTTCAGGTTATCAGCATGGCGGACTGGATTACTTCGGGTCCGCTCTAAACCCCCACTGCTAAAGAGGACTATTCCTAACAAACACATAAGAGAACAAGATGGAACTGATGATCAAGGACCGGCTATACATACCGGCTCTGCTGCCCAAGGAGGGCACCTTCAAGGAATTCAATTTGAAAAAAGAGATCCGCCGCAAGACGGCCATCTCCGAGGGGGAGCGTGAGGCGCTGGGGCTGCGGGAGAACCCCGAGAGCAAGCGCATCGAGTGGAACGTGGACAAGGAGACACCGTTGCATGTGGACTTCACGCAGGAGGAGATCACCTACCTGAAGAGCGTCTGCGAGAAGCTCACCAACGAGCAGCTCCCGGACGACATGTGGTCCACGATCGAGGCCCTGTACGACGCGGCATCGGGATCCTAAACAAAACCTCTCGCCACCGGCTACTCTTTTACGGAGTGCACTCCGGCCACTTCGCGGCCGGGGTGTTCTCTTCGAGCTATGGCAAGACAGGATATCGCTATCGACGTAAACTACGGCGAGCTGGAAACCACCGACAACATCGCGGGCAAAGCCCTCTATCCCTTCACGTTGCTGGAGAGCCCCGCGGGGCTCGATGACGAGCATTACGCCTATGGGGAGATCCTCGTACCCGAGGGTTTCGAGCGCCGCTATGCCGCACATGCGGGATTTCACACCCTGATCCCGTACACGCCTGTTTATAAGGAGCTGCGTGTGCGCCTGCGTTGTGAGGGCGGTCGGGATGAGGCGTTCATTCGCAACCCGCTTGACGGGAGCATCTGGCATCTGGTGGCTCTCGAGTCCTATGAGGGGCCCCTGGCGGTGCTGCTGAGCGCCTACCGCAAGGTCAACGCCGCGAGCCGCTATCACCTGCTGCCGTGCGAGGGCTACCTGGCGCTGTACAGCGGTGCCGAGACCGACGCCCGCATCCGACCGTCTCTGGCACAGAACGAGCGACTGCTGCTGAAAGCCTCCGCGGGGAATCTCTACCAGCATCCTACCACGGGTGTCGCTCTGATCGACTTCCTGCACGGCAACTTCGAGAATACGGGCCTCGCGGAACGGCTTCTGAAGGAGTTCACCGACGACGGGATGATCATACACAACGCCTCGATGAACTCCCTGACCGGGGAGCTGGTGCTGGAAGTAACGGAGAAAGATGGGTAGGTACACGATCACAGCGGGGCAGAATATATACGACGTGGCCCTTCACCTCTACGGCTCTATCGAGGGTATCGTCGATCTTATGATGTGCAACCCGACGCTCTCGCTCGCCCAGCGGTTGCAGGCGGGGCAGACACTCGAGTTCTCGGACGACTTTCTGCTGGACGAGGACGTGGCGGCCTACTTCCGCACGAGCGGCCTCATACCCGCAGGCGGGGAGCGGCAGGTCTATCCCAAGGATTTCACCCGTCCGTTGCTGGCGGAGCTGCTCACGGACAAAGGGAAAACGTCGGCGTCCTTCACCGCCTCGGGACGGGGAATCCTCGAAGTCGACTGGGGCGACAACGCCCCGCCGTACATGCTCGCTTTACAAGACACACCCCGGCGCTACACCCATACCTTCGACAGTGCCGTGGCCGGGAGCCGCCGCATCCGGCTCTACGGCGATGCGGAGCTCCGGACACTCGACCTCTCGGCCGCGGCACCCTCGGAGTTGTACCTGCTCATGCCGCTGCCCCTCGAGCATTTCACCCTGCGGGATGCGACGCTCGGCATCGGGGCCCTGGCGCTGCTGCGCGGCACCTACTGCCTGAATCTGCAGGGACTGCAATGCCCGGACCTGCGGTCCCTGGTGGCCTGTAGTGAGCTGATGACCCTCGACCTGCGGGACAGCCCACTGAAACCCTCGGTGCTCGACGGCTACCTGCTCCAGCTGGTACGTCGCTATGGCGCACGGCGCAGCGGCAGCGTCTATCTTCCCTGCGCTCCCACTGGTCACTACCGGGAGCCCGCCCGGGATGCCGCAGGCTCTTATGCCCCCGCAAGCGGCATGGAAGCCCTCTGGGTCATCACGCACGAGGAGTCCTGGAACGAGGCTGCAAGTTGGAAATTCATCATCGACGAGAAGACATACACCTATGAGCCGGACGATCAAAGAAATATATGACCAGGCTGTCGCGGAGCGCGACCGGCGCCTGGAGCTGCGGGAATTTAACAGCGACTCCAAGCTCTCGATCCTGAACGGCATACTCTGGGTCACGGCCGCCGTGATCTACACCTTCGAGGTGCTGCTGGACACCTTCGCCATGGATATCTCCGAGGTCATCAACAGCCGCATAAACGGCACCCCGGCTTACTATGTCCGGGCTCTGCTGCAATACCAGAAAGGCGACGAGCTGGCGGTGCGCGAGGACGGCCTGGCCTTCGGTTACGCCTCCGTGGACGAATCCAAGCGTCTGGTGACGCAGGCCACCTACACCGAGAGCGTGGAGGACGACAACCTGGATGCGAAGTTGATCCTCAAGGTCGCAACGGGCGAGAAGGGGCGCCTCCAACCCGTCGGAGCCGAGGACCTGGTACTGCTCAACGCCTACATCGCACGCCTGAAGTTCGCCGGCACCCGCGTAGAGGTCACCTCCCGCAAGGGCGACGTGCTCATACCCCGTGTCACGGTTTACTATGATGGTGCCGTGCGTGAGTCCGCGGCTTTGGACGGCATCGAGGCGAAGCTCAACGAGTACATGTCCTCGGTGGATTTCGATGCCGCCATCTACGTCTCGAAGGTCGTGGCGGCGATGCGTGCTGCCGAGCATGTGACCGACGTGTATATCGACACGGCGGCCGTGCCGGCGCAGGGCATCTTCGTGGCATCCTATGACGTGGACGGGTGTCTGACGGGCACACGCCGCGTGGAGCGCGTGCTGCACACCGCCTCGGGATACCTGACGCAGTCGGCGGGCACGCAGGAGCAATGCGAGCTGCCGACCTTCCGCGAGGCTCTCACCCTCAAGGTCGAAAGCCATGAGGTATAAGCTCCCCGTAGATCGCCTTGTGAACCAGCTCGTGCCGCACTTCCTCGCGGGGCGGCGCTTCATCTTACTGGTGCAGAGCTGCCTTTATCCGCTCGTCTCGCTCAACGAGCGCTTTCGGGAGTTCGCACGCCGCAAGCATATCGAAGCCCGCATGACCTCGCAGGTCCTCTACTTCGAGTGGTTCCTGAACGATCGGTTCGGCAGATACCTCACAAATCCTTCGGACCGTATCTTCCTGCGCGACAGCACGCCCGTAGGTGTGGATATCTACCACGAGGCTGCGGAGTCCGCCCGGCCCTATACCGTCTGGTTCCAGGGTGAGGCCGTCACCACGGTGCGCCCCGACGAGCAGCCCCGGGCTCTGCACCGCATCACCGAGGAGAGGACGATCAACAAGGTCAGCTTCATGGTCTGCGTGCCCCGCATCACCATCCCGCACGAAGAATTCGTGCACATGCTCTCGTGCGTGGTCAATAGTTACCGCCTTGCAGGCCGCACATATCTCATACGCATCGACGCCGAGGAGTTTGAACCCCACATTACAAATACACTATGAAGGAATACATAGCACAAGCCGGCGGCCGCTATACCTATGCCGACGATATCGAGAACCTGCAGACTCTGGCTCTGAGCATGACATCCCTGTTCGAGGGCTGCGACCCCTTCATCATTGCGGGCTGCGAGGTCGAAGGGATGAAAATCTCCCCCGGCTACCTCTGGCTCGGGGGCAAGATCCGGCGCTTCGAGGGCTGCACGGATGCTGTGTTCCCGTACTACCTCTACGAAACCAACCGCACGGAGTCGGTGGTCTATGCCAACGAGGAAAACAAGCTGGGGCGCCTGTGCCACCTCTGTGCCGGCAGCGGCAGCATCCCCACGGTGTCAGACCTCGTGACGGGTGCGGCACCCCGCTATATCGAGGTGCGGGCCGACTACGCTCCGCGTCTTGCGGACGGCTTCTTCGGGCGCTATGCCCTTTTGACCGACACACCCTTTGCGCGACAGACCTTGCATCGGGACCTCACGATGTCGGGAGCCCTCACCGTCGGGAAGGAGGTCGCCTCCCGCACGGCTCTGACGGTCGTGGATGACGCCGGCGGCCGTGCGGCGCAGCTGCGGCTCAGACCCTCGGGTGACGTATCGCTGGGATGTTACCTGCACGGCCTTCCCGTTCTCGAACTCCTCCTCACTACCGACGGGCAGGTCCGCTTTATGAAGCAGGAGCGGGAGCTGGCGTCCCTGACGACGGAGGGTCTGCGTCTTCCCTCGGCCGCGGCGCAGAATATGCGTGTGGGCTCCGTTCTGCTTGAAGGCAATCATATCGCTAATATAGAGGATAATACGGACGGTGGCGCTGTATGTGTCAATTACACCGGTTTCGAGTGCGGCGCCACATGCTTCCGCAACTTCGAGGTCTATGACGGCAAAGGCTCTGCGCGGCCTCTTCTGGCTGTCGTGGGTCGAAGTGCCGAGACCCGCGTCGGGGGTCTTCTGACGGTTCTGAGCGCCGGCCGCGGACTATCGATCGTCAACACTTCCTACCTGAAAGATGATCCGAAGCTCACAGGCGCCGTGACGTGGCGCGACAGCGACGACGAGATCCTCGCTGAGGCGGGATACCTCTCGCCCGAGGACTTCGAGTTCTCGCTGCGCAACACGCTGGGCGGCATCGTCCTGCGACCCCGAGGATGGGTGGACATCGAGGGTGACCTGCGTATTCGAGGCATCGACATCGCCGCGACCTATCTCTCGAAAGAGGATTTCGCGGCCGCAATGGCCGGCAAGGTGGATGTACTTGCCGGCAAGCAGCTCTCGACCGAGGACTTCACCTCCGAACACCGTCGCAAGCTCGAAGCCATCACCACCAGCGGCATACAGTCGGAAGGCACGGGCTACGTGACCGCAGCCTCCGTGTCGGCGGCGCTCGACCTGCGCCTGGAAGCGGCGCAGAACCTCGCGGACATTCCCGACAAGGGTGCGGCACGGCTGAACATGGATGTTTACTCCAAAGCAGAAGCCACTGCAAGGTTCCTCACCGTGTCCGGTGGCTTGGGGGAGCTGGTGGCCCTGACGGCCGAGGAGATCAACGGACTCTCGCCCGAGCAGGCCGGGGCCCTCAAAGCCCAGCGGCAGCAGGCCGTGCGGACGGTCCTCGACGCCGAGAAGGCCGGCACGGGGGCCCTGAAGCTCTCGAAAGCCTCCAACCTCGCGGACGTAGCGGATAAGGACGCGGCACGTCGCAACCTGGATGTTTACTCCATCGATCGCATCGACGGCCTGCTGGCCCGCAAACTCGACAGTGCGAATGCCTATGCGGGAGTGCTCTTCACCGAGGAGCTGCGGGGAAAGTTGGAATCGATACAGCGCGGGGTCTTCGCCTACACGGACGACGAGGGAACCTCACATGCTCTTGTCGAAGGCTACGCCACCACTTCGGAGGTTGTGCAGCAGCTCGACAAAAAGGCTGCACGGCTGATGGATGGTTACAACACCTCGGAGAAGGAGACGATTGCCTCGAACCTCGGAATCTACACCCGCACGGCGGCCGACGGACGTTTCGCCTGTGTGGAGCGTCTCTTGCAGGATTACATCACCTACCTGGTGGGGCAGGGCAAGACCACGGCCGAGGCCCAGCAGACGCTGCGCGAGAAGTTCGACGTGCTCTCTAAGGATGAGATCGTGCAGGGCTATCTGCGGCGCGACGCTAAGCTCTCGGACCTCGTACTTGCGAGCGACGAGTCCAGGCGTCAGGCATGCCGCACGCTCGGAGCCGCCTACGCCGAGGAGTACCAGCCCCGGCTGGCCGACACGGGCTGGCTCCGGATGTCCGACAGCGGTTCGGGGACTGACGCCCGGAATTTATTTATCCGCCAGATCGGCAACATCGTATCCATCCAGGGATCTGTCAACACGGCCAAGCGGGACGGCGGCAATCAGGGCGGCACGCTGGCGCTGATTCCCAACGCTCTTCAGCCTCCGAAGTACAGCGTGCGCTGCACGGCGGCCAACTGGAACGACGACCACACCTACAACCGGGGTTGCTCGTTCGTCGTGTACGGCGGTTCGCGCAAGGTGCAGCTCTTCGAGAGCGGCATGTACAACGTGGACGTGGAACTCAACTTCACCTATTTCGTATGATCAAAAAACTCAACATCCAGCGCGATGTCGAAAGCCGTCGCCGCATTGCGGAGCGCAGCCCCGCAAAAGGTGTTCAACCATCAAACTCGCAAGCCCATGCCCCGAGCCAAGCGACGCTGCAACCGCAGGATAACCCGCTCGACGCTCACGCGGAGTCCGCGGTACCCGGAAGACGGAAGGCCAAAAGGAACCTTTAAGCGTTTCGCCTTCCATGAAACGCGCCTGGGCTTCATGCTCCGTTACGAGGCGCCGCTGGTGTACCACCTGCTGCAGCTGGTAGCACCCCGGCATGCGTATTTCGAACCCGAGTGGGAGGTGGTGAAGACCGTCTGTGACGCCTCGGGTGATCCGTCGCTTCGCAAGCCCAAGTTCCGGCGCTATCTCGAGGAGTACCGTCAGCATGGGGTTTGCTGTCACCGCGCCAAGCGCCTGACCCCCTCTCGCCGGGCCTACTACGAAGCGTTGCGTCGGCGCAAGATCGCCGAGTTCGTCGCCCGCCATCGGGAAGAGCTTGCGGCCCTGAGCCGCGAGGCCCGCGCGCAGGGCGAGAAGCCGCGTCCGATGACGGACTTCATACAAGAGATTTTGAAAAAGAGAGATTAAATCGCACCCTACAAGCAAAATAATCGTCAGGCGGAAAAACTATTTTCTGCGTCTCATGCTATTTGGGTATAAAAGGCTACATTCGTACGCTTTTCCTGAGCATCCCCGCGATGCGTGGTGCGCCGTCCGGCGCCGATATTATCAGCTGAAACCTGCGGAACAACCGAACTCCGCGGGTACCCTTCAGATTCGAAACTTCGGCATGATAACCTTATAAACGCATCGCTATGCAAAACGAAACACAGGCCGCAGAGATGCAGCCCTCGATGAACGTCGAAGAACTCTTCTTAGGCGTTCAGGAATCCTATGAAGAGGCGCAGGCCCGCGCCCTCGAAGAGAACAAAGCATTCCGCCGCACGGAGTTCCTGCGCATGGACAAGATGGGCACATACCGCCTTCGTGTGCTGCCTGCCGTGCCCAATATGGACGGCACGGCCGAGCGCCGCAGCTACGAGTTCCCCGTGCACCAGCTTCTGCTGGAAATCGAACGTCCTGCGGCTCCCGGCGGCAAAACCTCCTACCTCTATGTCACCGTTCCCCGTGCCACGGATGCCGGCTACGACCTGGACATCATCGACGTGTACCGCCGTCTGGCCGTCACCGAGGCTAAGGAGCAGGGCGACGAGAAACTCGCCGACAAGATCGGCGGCGGCTCCTTCGGCGGGGGCCTCAAGTACGGCTACGGCCATGCCCTGTATGTGCTGGACCTCGCGGAGCGCACCAAGGGACCGCAACTTCTGACCCTCTCGCACTCCCAGTTCAAGGACCTCGACGAGCGCAAGTTCCGCTTGTGGCAGAAGAAACTCCAGAAAAACCCGCATCATCCCTGTCCTATCTCGTCGGTTTACAATGCCTATCCTGTGGAGATCGAGAAGCGCAAGAACGGCCAGAAAACCGAATACCTGATCTCCATCGACAACGAAGCCGACAACGACATCCTCTCGAAAGAGGAGCTGACAGCACTCATGGCAGCACCCCGCATCCCGGAGGTGATCTACCGCTACTCCCGCTACCAATTCGAGGCGACGGCAGAGTTTCTCGCGCAGTGCGACGTCAAATACGACCTACGGATCATGGCCCTCGAAGAGATGCGCGAGGCCGTCGAGACGCTGCGCCGGGCCCTGCCGCGTGAGGACACCAGCTCCTTCAGCTTCGACAAACGTACAAAGGATGCCCGCGACAACGCCTCGGCAGGAGCTGCCGGGGGCAACATCTCCCTGGACGATCTGTTCGAGCGGCTCGAGAGTCTCGATGCCCAGGGCCTCGGGGATAAGACCGAGCAGGGGCAGGAGCTCCGGGCCGCCATCCGCGAATACATCGAACGCGAGGGCCTCAGCGTGCGCATCACCCGCACGACCTCCAACCGCGAGGTGCTCGATATGATCGAGGCGGAACTGCAGAAACTACCCGCCGAGGATGAGGAGCCCGCAGCAGCTCCCGAGCAGCTGCGCGAGGAGCGTGCACGACGCAGAAGGTAGCATCCCGCAAGATTCATGTAACCAGTAACCGGCAAGGGGCGCTGCAGCGCTTCTTGCCATCCCTTACACACCTATGGCGGAATCTACTGCATGCCTGCTTCTGTTAAATGATCTTCACGTTTCGAAAGATAATATTCCCGAATTCACGGCCAACTGGCAGGAGGCCCTCGACATCTGCCGGCAGCGGAACATTCCGCAGCTCGCCGTGGGCGGGGATCTGTTCCTGAGCCGCACGGCCCAGACCCTCGATGTGTTGCTGGCTGTGCGGGGCGCCCTGCTTGAAGCCGCCGAGGCCGGCGTGCGAGTCATCCTGGCCGAGGGCAATCACGATTTGGTCGATCAGGAGGCGACCTTCGGCTACTGCCATGTCTTCGACCAGCATCCCAACGTGACGGTGGTCGATGATTTTCTGACCCTCGCCGATCCCGCGTGGAATTTCGTGCTCCACATGATGAGCTACTTCCCGGAAAACGGCAGTTTTACCGGGCGGCTGAAAGCCCTGTGCGCCGGCTCGTTCGAAGCGGACAAACTCAACTACCTCTACATCCATGAAGGTATCCGCGGCGCCCTGGCGCAACCGTCCGAAACGGAGCTGCCGGCCGCGCTGTTCGGGGATTTCGACCGTGTCTTCGTCGGCCATTACCACAACCGCACGCTCCTCAAAGGCACAGCCATCGAGTACATCGGCTCCTCCCGGCAGCACAACTTCGGAGAAGACGAACAGAAGGGTTACACGGTGCTTTACACCGACGGGCGGCACGAGTTCCTCCAGAACAAAGCCAACATCCGTTACCGCGTGATCGACGTGTCGGCCGAGAAGGCAGACATTCACCTTGCGGATATGCTGGACCAAACGCGCACGCAGGGACGTTGTCGCATCAAAGTGCGGATTCATGGGGACCAGGCGCGTCTTTCGGCCGTGGACAAGAAGAAACTCTACCAAGCCGGCGCCGCCAAGGTGGAGTTCGTCGCCCCCGACGTCGAGACGATCGAAACGCCCGAAGAGGGGGTGCTCGAAAAGTTCGACAGCCGCAGAATCCGCGCGTCCTACGAAGAGTTTTGTTCCCGCAAGCAGGTCGAAGACCCTGCGCTGGGCTTGTCCTACCTCTCCAAAATCGAAACGCCATGTGGAAATTAACGCATATCGAGGCTCAGAACCTCTGCTCCTTCCGCCATGTGGAATACACGCCTGTGCAGGGCGTCACCACACTGATCTTCGGACACAATGCCGACAACGAGAGCCAGCAGAGCAACGGCTCGGGGAAATCCACCCTGATCGAGGCCATTGCCGTGGGAATCACGGGCAGCCCCTTGCGCAAGGTCCGCACCGAGGAGATCATCAACGATGCGGCCGACGAGTGCCGGGTGTGTCTGGACCTGACCAATGACGTGAGCGGCGAGCGGCTCCGCATCGAGCGCGGCATCTTCCGCAAGTCGGCGTCGGAAGTGCGTTGCACCCTAATATGCCGCGGAGAGTCGCATGAGGTGGCTCAGCCTTCCGTGGATGCCTTTAACAAATACATCCTCGACAAGCTGGGAATCCGCCGCGACGAACTCTACGCTTCCTTCATCCTGAGCAAGCAACGGTACAGCGACTTCCTCTCGACATCCGACCGAGAGAAGAAAGAGATCATCAACCGCTTCTCGAACGGCGTGCTGGTGGACGAGGCCGTGGAAAAGCTCCGCGAGGATATCGAGCCGTTGAGCCGTTCGCTCAAAGCTTCCGAACTGGAGCTGGCCACGCTGGACGGACGCATCGAAATGCTCGCCGAGCAGATCCTCGAGGAAGAAGAATCCCGCGATGATAAGCAGCGTTCGCGGGCCGAGAAGATCGCCACGCTGCAAGCCTCTGTCGCCGAGAAACGGAGCGTCATCCGGCAGGCGGATGAAACACTCGCCGAGTATCAGCATAAAGGCAAAGAAATCGACGGCATGAACCGGCAGTTGCAGACAATAGAGGCATCGGATATCCCTCTGGACGAATGTGTCCGCCGCGTCCATGAGCTCCTGCGCTCCTTTGCATCGAAACCCCTGACGGACTGGACCCGGGTGATCGACACGAAGAAGCAGGAAATCGCTCTGGCCCGCACCGAGATCGACAAATGGTCGGTGATCCTCGGCCAGACATCCCAGAAGATCACCGGGGCGGAGCAAGCGTACCGGGACCTACTCGCAGGTTTCGACGCCTTTGCCGCAGTATTCGGACAAAAGCGCGAGGAGCTGACGGCCGAGATGTCCGACCTCAATGGCCGCCTTATGGCGGCCAACGGTCAGATGGAGGAGCTCCGGAAACGCAAGATCGCCCTTTGCGGAGCCATCGAGTCGCTCGGGGCTAAGCTCGCCGGCAGCATCATCTGCCCCGCGTGCCGGCATGAATTTCTGGTGTCGGACCGCGCGTTCGACATTGTTGCGGCACGTGAGGAGCTGACGGCGAACCGCCAGACGCTCAGTACGCTGGACGCCCGCTTGCAGGATGCCGCCCTCGAAGCCGAGAAAGTCGAGAAGATGCAGAGCCGGGTGCGGGGCGCGAGCCGCACACTCGTTGCCCGCAAAGAGGAGTGGGAGGACCGGCTCTCGAAAGGAAAGCGGGCCGTCGAGGCAGCCCAATACGAGATGCAGGGCTACAGGTTCAATCTGGAGCGCGTCGAAGAGCGGCTGGCGGCACGCACTACCCAGATCGGGCACATCCGGGAAAAGGTCTTTGCGGAAGGCTACGAGCGAATCGACGACGCCATGCAGGAAAACCAGCGCAGCATCAGCCGCATTCGGGAGCAGGCCAGCGCGGCCCGCGGCTCCATCCAAACTCTCGAAGAGACGATTGCCGAAATCGAGCGAACATCGCCCGAAGAGGTCCTCCGCTCGCTCCGGGCATCGCTCCAGACCAACCGCTCACAGGCCGACAAGGTGCTCTCGCTAAAGACCGGGACCGAAAGGCGGCTGGCGGCGCTCACGGCCCAGGAGCAACTGTTCATGCAGTTCAAATCCTACCTGGCGAACACGAAGATCACGGCACTCGGAGCGATGATGAATCAGGTCCTTGCCGACCTGGGCTCCGACCTGCGGGTAAATCTTTCGGGTTACACGGCCCTGAAAAACGGAACGGTGCGGGAGAAGATTTCCGTCACGATCATCCGGGACGGACTGGACGCCGGGAGCTTCGGGAAGTTCTCGGAAGGGGAACGAGCGCGGGTAAACCTCGCCTCGATCGTGGCCATGCAGCGACTTGTAAACGGGAACTGCGACCCCGGCGAAGGTTTCGACTTGATGTGTATCGACGAGATCGCCGACGCCATGGATGCCGACGGCTTGGCCGGCGTGTTCGCGGCACTCAACCGCCTCGGCATGACGGCGCTGGTGGTCTCGCACGGTGCTGTGGCCGAGAGTTATCCTCACAAATTGTTGATCATAAAGGAGAATGGAGAGTCCCGCATCGACGCCTGACACGCTGCGGCGTGAACAGGTGTTGGCCCTCGACATCGCAACCCACACGGGCTATTTCTCGATGCACGAGGCCGGAACATGGAACTTCACGGAATCCCAGCGTCGCAACGGCAACAAGCTCCACGGGGCTTTCCGCGCCATGCTCCTGGCCTTCATCCGCCGCTATGGCATCCGGCAGATCGTTGCCGAGGACGTGTGCGTCAACCGCCACTTCTACGACATGCGGCGTCTGGCGGAGCTGCGGGGTATCCTGCTGGAGGTTTGCGATGAATTGGACCTCCCGGAGCCGGAATTCGTGAACGTCGCCACGCTCAAAAAATGGGCCACGGGCGACGGCCGCGCCACGAAGGCCAGGATGATCGACGCCTGCCGCCAACGCTACGGCATCCTGCCCATCGATGACAATGCCGCCGACGCCTGCCATCTGTTCTACTACTTCCTGCGCAAGCACAGGTTATGACGCCCCCGTAAGGCTGAGAGATTGAGACACCAGATTGTGTGCCACGCATGAGCCTATGATACGTGAAACAAGAAAAGACGTCCGACACCTCCTCAAACGAGGAGTCGGCAGAAATACGCACGGAGCTGTTCAACCGTTACGTGCTGCCTCATAAAAATCTGATATACGCCCTCTGCATCCGCTATACGTTTCGGCAAGAGGATATTGCTGACAACTATAATGAAGTTCTCGTCAACTTCTTCCGTTATATCCAAACCTACAAACCCGAGCGTTCCATCCAGACCTGGCTGCACATCGTAACCAAGCGCTACGTCTATGACCTGAATATGCGGCGCCGGCTGCCCGTCACACACGACATGGAGATCTGCGACCTGCCCGCAGGGTTCATGGCCGGCGAGGATACCCATACCAACAGCATGGGGGTGGATAACTACCGCGAGTTCTACAACGACGACATCCTGCAGGCCCTGGCGCAGTTGAAGCCTATCTACCGCGAGGCGCTGCTGCTCCAGCAGGCCGGCTACAAGCTCCAGGAGATCATGGATATAACATTCCGCAACGGCACGCTCAAAGCCCGCAACATCGAGACGGTCAAAAGCCGCCTGTTCCTGGCCAAGCAGCAACTGCGCGAACTCCTAACCCGTGACGGTGAGCGGCGAACCAAGCCCCGGGTGTAAGTTCCGCAGGCTCTTCAGCTATCTGCTGCGCTGCACGCTGTGGCCCGGATTCCGCTTCCCCGGAGGCGGCTCGGCCGAGCGGGCGGTAAAAGCATGTGCCGAGGCCCTCGAGCGCACCCACGGAGCGTTATCTGCCGAGCGGATAGCAGATTTCTGCATCTGCCAGGCGTATGTCATCAGCGGCTATGGAGAGGAGTATCGTCGCCGCTGGCGCCCGGCGCATTCGTTCGGGGTGAAAGCCCGTGAACGCTTCGCCGCCGCCACGCCTGCCCATCGCTTCTACGAAGACCGGTGGCTGCGCGGTCATGGTCTTTCGCGTGAAGGGTTGGCGGCCGTGGTGGAGCGGCGGGAGCATCCGCTGCAAAGATTCCTCTTCCCCGCGTGGGAGGAGCCTACCAAGCGGCGGGTCCTCTCCACCGAGGCCGGATACCTTGTCTGCGGCAGTTCCACACTCCTTTGGTCCCCGCAGTCGCCCGCATGCGCAGGATGTCTGTACGGGGAGCGCTGCCGCGAGCGTACACAGCGTCTGTATCCCGAGTTATACCGCCTCCGCTGCGAGGCACAGCATGAAGCATGAGTAAACCTACGACAAATCCGCTCAGCGCGGAGTTCCTATACGAGTTATATGCCGCGGCGTTGCGATGCGATGCCCTGTGCGGAATCGTAGTGCAGCACATGCTGAGCGAGTATCTCCCGGATCGTTCGTTCCAGCAGGTGCAGCAGGTGCTCGCAAATCACTACACGACCTATAAGGCTCCGCCCACCTATGCTGTTTTGACGCAAGCCCTGGGCGCCGACTACGACGCCGTGGAGCTGCTGAACACCTTCCGGGAGTATGACCAGGGGCAGAATACCGAGGCCCTGACGGACCTTTTGGAAGCCTACATCAAGGGCGTGAAGCTCCAGGCCGTGTATGCAGAGGTCGGGAAACTGTACAACCAGTCCCGGCAGCAGAAGGCCGAGGAGGTGCTGCGCGCATATGCCGAGTGGCTCGCGGGCTTCACCCTCAAATCCTCGTCCTTCGTGGATGTGGCCGCCACCTTTACCGAGCGATACGAGCAGAACCGGCGGCGCGAAGAGCAGCAGGCACACTCCGACATGCCGCAGGTTGCACGTTTCTACATCCCATACCTGGACGCCCTGAACAACGGTCGCAGCCTGCGCGGGCAGCTCACCTGTTTCCTGGCCTCCACGGGTGTCGGCAAGAGCCATATCGCCAAGCATATCGGCATACGTGCCGACATCGACGACGGACTCCATGTGCTGCATTTCCAGCTCGAAGGTTCCGAGCAGGAGGCCCTGAACGCCTATTCCGGAGGGTTGATCTCCCGCAACGCCTACTACTACGAGCAGGGGAAGCTCCCCGAGGCGGAGATGCTGCGTCTCGCACGCCTTGTCGAGCAGTATGCCGGGAGCATCACCGTGCGCTCCTTCCCGCGTTTCAACGCCCGCGTCTCGACCCTGGACATCCGCAACGGCATCGCCGAGTACCGCAAGATCAACGGCCGGCAGCCCGACATTGTGATCATCGATTCCATGGATCTGCTGACCGACGCATCACGCCGCGTGTGGAACGCCGAGCATGAGCGGGCCAAGCGTATCGCCGTGGCCAACGACCTCAAGGACCTCGCGGCCGACGAGAACGTGTGGATGGTGGTGACCTACCAGTCGACCATTGAGGATCGGGACTGGCTCAACGACGAGCGCAACGTCTTGACCGAATACAACTGCTCCGAAGCAAAGGGCCTTGCACGGCCCTGCACGCACCTTATCTCCCTGAACCAGTCCTCGGCCGAGCGTAAGGAGGACATCATGCGCCTGCACGTCGCCAAGAGCCGATTCTTCAAGAAAGGCGACACCATAAAGATTGCCACCGACTACGACAATGAGATATTTTACGATGCACAGCGCTCACTGGCGCTAATTTATTAACATTCAGGTGGTAGGCATCCCCTGTCTCTCCTGTAGTTCATTGAGAGCCTGGCGCGTGTAATTTAAAACATGGGGCTGTTTGTTAAGTTCTATCAGAATTTTTAGCGGGGTTTGTACTTCCCGCTCGACATAAATTTTATATTCGGCATTCATGGTCTTAACAATCTTATCTTTATGTATGTCGTAGCTTGACTCCATAGCATGGATCAATTCTTCGAGTTTTTTACGGTCATCGTATGTGAGCGAATTCTTCCGCACAAGACATCTAAAATATGCCTCGATGTGATAGGGGTTTATGGGATTGGCTTCATGGTTCTTTTTAGCCATATTAAGTGCCTGCGGATAGTCTCGTTTCATGAGCAAGACTGTAACTAATTCCCGCAACGCCTTTGCATTATCGGGGTATTTGTCCAGTATATCTCGGAATTTCCGCTCTGCTGCGGGAAGATCTCCCGAGAGCCGCAGGAAGAAACCTTGCAGGAAGGTTTTCGCTATACCGGTAATCTCTTCAACCGCAATAATGAATTTTTGGCGGTTCAATTTTCGAGCTAACGATAAACACATCCAATAAATAATCTCGCGCCGTGCGTCATTATAAATTCGATCCTTGTGTTTAAGGAAGCCTTCGCAAAGGTTGATAACCGAATCGTACTTTTCGCTTTTATAAAGGTCGATAATCGATTTTATGGCTACTGATGGAATGAACAATTTAGCATCGCATTGTCCGGCGTTGATTTTCACCTGGATGCGGTACATATAGTCCGACAGATCGTTTATTCCATCGTGTGGATCAATGGGTTCCTCGAGAATCTCTTTCGATATTTTGTCGATCGACTTGCCGAAACGGTCTAAAATCTTGTAGCCGGATCGGTCGATATAATCTGCAATTCCTGCATCCAGCTTTATCATTTCCTTACTGGGCCCGAAGACCTCAATAATCGAGAGATTGAATAGTTCTTCAAGCATCTTATCACAGGTCTCCTTTAAGTCATCCCCAACAATTCGGATCAAAAGACGATCGTTTATAGGCCCTAAATGTGTCAGTAAACCCATTAGGTCAATCAATTTCAGTTTCCCAATTTGCGTATTGGTGCAATACTCGATAATATCTTTAAGCGATTTGTCCCCGAAAGCAACGATCCGATCCACATTGGATTTGGCCAAAGTTCTCCCTTCCCGATTTACTGCTTCGGCTGCATAAAAAAGTTGTTCGGGTGAGCCATGGAGCTTCGACACCCAAAACTCAACTTCTACTTTATCAAAATCCGGAATACCTCTTTGTGCTATGTATGCGTAGAATAGTTTTGTAAGGTCATCATCGCTCAGGGGATGCAATTCTAAGAAAATACATTCCTTTCTATTGGTGATCCTATGAGTCTTCGGCGTACGCGAACTTGCAATAAACAAACCCAAAAATCGAGTAAGCGTAGGATAGGTGAGTATATCGACCAACCATTCGGAAACGCCTCCTTTCGGAGTAATGCAGGCTCCGTCATCGACTATCAAAATGTGTTGCTTGGTCTTGTACGCTTCATTTATCAACTCCACAGCCACGGAAACCTTTTTGTCCTTATCCCATATGTCCCATTCAAAATCAGTGAGATTGTAAAGCATCATATAACTATTGAGTTGCATGATGAAGTTCTCGATATAATCCTTGGAGGTCAAATCGATACGATAAGGTTCATCGGAATAGTTGGCTAATTTGGATTGAACATATTTCTTTATGAACTTACGGCGACCGACACCTGGACGACCGCTAACCACGATAGCCTTTACATCGGCGTAATTGCCTGTATATAATTTTGTTTCAAGTTCTTCAATTTCGGCATTGCGGCCAACAAACAACTCTTCCCGAAGTTTCAACTCCGGCCGCTGCTGATAGATGATTTCACGTTGCTTTTGCAAGATGTCACGTGAAAGAAGTACTACGTTGGTGAAAGTCTTCAAATTGAATACTTCCTCCTTATTTATCCATGCCGGAATATTTTTGTCATTAAAATTTACTGTATAATCGATAATATAAGGGAAGAATTTGAGTCTTTGTTTCCTCATTCTGTCCCGGGCCTTCTCGATTTCAATGGCGACCCACTCCGATTCAAGTGCAGCCCGGGAAATCAATAAAATGAAAATATCAGCCTTACGAATTTTGCTGAATATTTCGTCCTTGCTTTTTTTTGCTGGCTCGAAATCATATTCGTCCACCAAGCAGTTGGTTTTGCTTAGAATCGATACGAGTTGTTCAACAAAACGTTTTTGTTGGCTGCTGTGCGATATAAAGGCAGTAATCATGGTTATGACATTTTTGTGACAGTAAAAGTACCAAAAAATCTATTAAATTGAAAACCAAGATGATTTTTCTGCTCTATTATCATATGTGAAGCAAGAAATCATCCAAGAACTCGCCCGCGAGCTCGGGGCGCGCCCAGATGGCACGGGCAAGAACCTCGTCGTTCCGCGTTGCCCGTATTGCGGCAAGGAGGGCGGCAAGTACGGCATCTACGTCGGGGAGCCTACCGAGCGCAAGCAGCCCTTCATGGCACACTGTTTCTCGTGCGGCCACTCGACCACCACACTCGGGCAGCTGCTGCAGGACCTCGGCCGCCTGGACCTGCTGCCTGCGGCAATCGCGGATCTCGCAGCTCCGGTAGCGACATCCCTGTGGCTGACGCCGCCCCAGCAGGAAGAGATCGATGACACGCTCAGCATCGTGGAGCTGCCGGACTTCTACCGCCGCCGTTTCGCTCATCCATATCTTCTGACCCGCGGCTTCGCCAGCGATGACTTCGGGTACTTCCCCGTGGGTGACACGGACCGTCTGAACCGTCGCTACACGAATTACGTCATCTTCCCGGTTCTGGACCAGGGCGACACGGTCGGCTACGTCGCTCGCCACATCTGGTCCAAATCCAAAATCGATGCGTACAACCGGCAGGCAAAGCGCACGGGTGGCCACAAGATCTTGCGTTACCGCAACTCCACGGAGAATGAGTTTTCCAGACTCCTCTATAATTACGACGCCATCCGGTCGGGCGTCACGCAGACCGTGGTGCTGAGCGAGGGTATTTTCGACGTGGTAGCTCTCACACGCTCGCTCGATCTCTATGACAATCCCGCCATGGTCGCGGTCGCCACCTTCGGCAAGAAGATATCTCGGACCCAGATATATAAGATCCAGTCGAAAGGCGTGCGACAGGTTATCGTCGGCTATGACGGGGATGCCGTCGAAGCCACGAAGAAAACCATCGCGCAGCTGAGCCCCTATTTCGATGTGCAGGTTGCCGCCATCGCCGATCCGACCAAAGACTGGGAGGAGCTGACGCAGGACGAGGTGCGGGATATTTTCATGAGCGGGCTGATGCGGCCGCTCGACTACTGCCTACGTAAAATACAGCAATGATGGAAGGACTGGTTCGCTGGCTCAATGCCAACAAAATAGCTTTTCAGCCGATCGACGACCAGGTGCTCGAGATCGACGGCTTCGGCCGCATGTACCGCGCCGACCTCTCGGGCGTGGAGTCCATCTTCAAGGTCGAAGGCGAGCGTGTGCGCTTCAACCTTTCGGAAGATGTGCAGGTGCTGCTCGACGAGGGCATCCGCTATGTCGCCTTCCCGTTCGGTGACAACTGGTACTACTACGACCTGGAGGAAGAGTTCCGTTTCAACATCCTCAAATATGTCGGCCGCCGACAGCCATGCCGCCTGGACATGCCATTTGTCAACCTCGGCGTTCACACGCCATACGAACTGCTCAACGGCTCGGGAGCCCTTGCCGATTGGGTCCGCAAGGCACGGCACCTCGGCCACAGGGCTCTGGGCATCTGCGACCGCAATACCATGGCCGCGACCCTCAGCCTGCAGAAAGCCTGCGAGGCCGCAGATCTGCGGCCCGTATTCGGCTATTCGCTGAGCATGGAGCACGAAGGCGAGAAGCTCGAGATGAAAATCTATGCGCTCTCACAAAAGGGGTTGCAGGGGCTGCTACGTATCCAGAAGGAAGTGATGGTCGAATCCCCGGATCATGTGCTTACGTATGACCTGCTGCTTACGCACGCCGAGGGTTGTGCCCTGGTCTTCGGCATGCTGGCCGCCGACTGGATGGTACGACACCCTCAAGAGGTCGCGGCCTTACGTGCGGCCTTCGGGATGACCTTTTACCAGATCGACACCGCGGAGTACAAGGCCGAGCGCATCGACCGCGAAGGACTCCTGGCCATGCAGACGTTCTTTCGGAATTCGTACGATAAAGCCACCTGTTCGTTCGCTGTGGAGCCTATTCTTCTTTCGGACTGCTACTACCTCGATCGGGACGACGCCCGCAACAAAACGGTGCTCAACAAGATCGCTGCGGGAGCTGCCCACCGTCAGAGCGAGGAGCAGTATTTCAAGGACGTGGATGAGCTTTATGCCGCCCTGCAACCCCTGTTCGGCGAAGAGTGGAACCTCGAGGCTCTTTTCGGACTGATGTGCCATAACACCCTACGCATCGCTCATGCCGCGCATGCACGGTTCGAGACGGGACGGATGTTCATGCCCCGCTACATGATGCGGGACGAAGAAAAGGCCCGCTGTAGCGACCGACGCACGCTGCTTCGCCGGCTGCTGGACGAAGGTTTGGCGCAGAAGGTTCCGGCGATAGAGCAGGCCCGTTATCGGGAGCGGCTCGAGGAGGAGATCTACATCGTCGAATCGACGGACAATGTGGACTACTTCCTGATCCAGTGGGATATGGTGCAGGAGGCTCGCCGCCGGGGCATTGCCACTGGCATCGGCCGCGGCTCGGCAGGAGGCTCGCTCGTCGCGTACCTACTGGGGATCACCGCCCTCGACCCGCTGCGCTACGGTCTGCTGTTCTCGCGCTTCCTGGTGCCCGAGCGCTGCGGACTTGGCTGGCGCGAGGCCCTGACGGTCATCGCTCAGGATGTGGCGCTCGAACGGGGTGAACGCTACGTGGAGATCGAAGCTGCCGGCGTCCGGTACCGGCTGCACCCCGACGCACAACTGCGAATTCTCCGCCACGATGCGGAAAAGACGATATATGCCGATCAGTTGACCTGTGGCGATGAGATTCTTTTCGACCGCCGAGATTCGATATGGACGCTTAAAGAACTCGAAGTCAATGAATAATATTGCCCATGACTGACGCACCGGAGCGGTGGCGGGATATAAGGGGATTTGAAGGATATTATCAAGTGAGCGACCGGGGACGGGTCCGTAGTCTGGAACGATACATCATACGTAATGGAACCACTGTTTTACAAGAAGAACGGATACTATCGCCTTGGCGAGGATATACATCGCTTTATCATTGTGTACGGCTCTATAAAGACGGGAACAGGAAGAAATATTCCGTCCACCGGCTGGTGGCGGAGCATTTCCTTCCGAATTGGACCCCCACGCTGGAAGTAAACCATATCGACGGAAACAGGGATAACAACGACGTGCACAACCTGGAGATGTGCACCCACCAGGAGAATGTTCGCCATTCGATCATTCACCTGCTAAAGAACGACTATGGAGAGAAGAGTGCAAATGCCAAGCTCACGAATGCCCAGGCCCGTGAGATCCGTACGAGGTACCACTCGGGACAATCGACGCAGGCAGCGCTGGCCGCACAATATGACGTGAGTAGCCAGACCGTAAGCGCCATAATACGCTACAAGAAATACATACGATGAAAATTACGCGATGCGACATACGGCGGGCAATACGGCCAATGAAGGTCATGGACTGCTTCGTCGAGCGGGGGCTTGTGCCGGAAGGACATGCGTCGCTGCCGGACATCGATGTCGACTATGCTTCGGACCGGCGGCAGCAGATGAAGGAGTACCTGGAAAAGCGCTACAACGTCGGGGGTCGGCAGCGGGTATTCTCCGCCGGCACCTTCACGACGCTCAAACTTAAGGCTGCGCTCAAAGATGTGGCCCGCGTGCACCGCGTGCCGCTGCAGGAGGTCAACTATATCACTGCGAACCTAGAGGATGACATGGACTGGACGGGACTCTTCCGCCTGGCGGCCGTGCACCGCCGCGTGCGCAGGTTCATCCTCGACTACCCGCAGGTGATCGAAGATGTGCGGGGCATCCTGGGACAGCCCAAAGCCGCGTCGATCCACGCCTCGGCGATCATCGTGACGCCCGAAACCAAAGACGGCTGCCCGGCCGAATGTTTCGATTTCCTGCCTATCCGAAAGATGGATGGGTTGCTGGTGTCTGAGTTCGACGGCTATGCCGTAGATGAAATCGGCCTTTTGAAGGAGGACGTGCTGGCGACAAAGGAGCTGGCGAAGCTCAGCGCCACGATCTCCCTGGTCAACGACCATTACGGCCGGCAGCTTACCATCGAGCGGATCACGCAGCAGGAGCTGGAGGACGAAAAAACCTACCGCCTGCTGGCCGAGGGCAACACGCAGAATGTCTTTCAGTTCTCCTCGCCGGGCATCACGCGCTTCCTGCAGGATGTGAAGCCCGCCTCGATCGAGGATCTGATCGCCGTCAATGCCCTCTACCGTCCTGCGACCCTCGACATCGGGGCCACGGAGGACTTCATCCGTTTCCGCCGCGGCGAAGCGGCGCCGGTTTACAACTACGGATGCTTCGAAGCGACGAAAAGTACTTATGGCCTATTGTGCTTCCAGGAGCAGTTCATGTCTATTGCCCACACGCTCGGAGGTTTCGATCTGGGAAAGACCGACTCTCTGCGCAAGGCCATAGGCAAGAAGAAAGCAGAATTGATGGCGACGCTCAAAGCCGACTTCATCGCCGGAGCCGTCGCCAACGGATGCCCCGACTACGAGGCCGAGGAAATATGGCACAAGATCGAAGTAGCCGGAAATTACGGGTTCAATAAATCGCACGCCGCCGCCTATGCCCTCACAGCTTACTGCGGGGCATGGCTCAAAGCCAACTATCCCACGGCCTTCTACACCGTGGCCCTGCAATGGGCCGACGATCGGCAGATCGCGCAGCTCATGGGCGAGATGGAAGCCTGCTCCACGGCGCGCATCGTGCCGCCCGACGTGAACCGCTCGGGCGTGGAGTTCTTCACCGACTACGCCACCGACGAGATCTTCTGGTCCCTGACACGTATCCGACAGTTGGGAATACGTACCGTGGAGCATATCGTTGCTGTGCGCGAGCATGGCGGGGCGTATGCCTCGGTCGAAGATTTCATCCGCCGCATCTTCGGGGACCGACAGCGTAAAGGACGCGGCAAGGACGAGGATACGGAGCGCCTGCCCGTCAATGCCCGGCATGTGAAGCACCTGATCCTCGCCGGATGTTTCGACAAGGTCGAGGGTGTAAAGTCCGTTTGTGAGCGGCGGTCGTTACTCGAACGTGCGGCCCGCCTGCTGGGATTTGCGCTCTCCGAGGCGGAGATCCCGGCGCAGCTCGCCGACAAGCACTACTTTTGGTCGCAGCAGCAGATCGCACTCTCGGGCATCGGCTCGATCGACTACCGTCGTATATATGACAATTCCGAAGCCCGTGCTCAGTTCAAAGGGCGCACGGCCTACCTAACCCTGCGCGAAGCGACCGACAGCGAGAACGAAGGGCGCCGCGTGGTGGTCTGCGCTACGGTCGCCGACATCGCGGAGGCGTCCTACAAGGACAAGACCTCGGGCGAGAAGGTACGTTTCGCCAAACTGCGCCTCCAGCAGAACAACGACACCATGGAGCTGGTCTGCTGGAACGACTTCTACACGGCTCACCACACGGAGGTCGCCGCTTCGAAGGACAGGGTCGTGATCCTCTCGGCCATGGTCCGCTATAGCGACTATTCGGGCCAAAACTGCCTCCACACCACCAAATCATCCCAACTATCCTCTTTATAATGAAACCGATCCTAATTGCCATCTCGGGTGCCAGCGGCGCCGGCAAGACAACCCTTGCCAAGTTTCTGCAGCAGGAAATGCACATACCCACCCTCGTCTCCACGACCACGCGGCCTCGCCGCGAGGGCGAGATCGAGGGCGAAGATTACTTCTTCGTCAGCGGCGGAGTGCGTCCGAAACCCTGCGAAATGCTCACCTTTACCCGTTTCGGCGGCTACGAATACTATGCCCTTCGCCGGCAGCTGCCACGCTCGGGATTCTGCTCCTACGTTGTGGAGGAGAACGGCATCCGGGCGCTCCGACGCAATGCCGCAGAACAGTATGGGGTATTCTCCGTCACGGTGCAGTGCAAGCCCGAGATCCGTATCGACCGGGGTGTCGATCCCGCACGCCTTGCACGGGATGCCGGAAGGAAAGACCTCGGCTATGAATGGGTTGATTACGCGCTCTTCAACAACGGCACGCTCGGTGAGTTCTATCAGGCGGCCCGCGACATGCTGAAAATTCTGGAACAATGGCAGCACCTGCAGTAACGCCCAAGATATTCGTCGCCATCGTCCTGGACTTCGAGACCGGAGGACTGGACTGCACGACCTGCGGCTGTACCCAGATCGCCCTGCAGGCCGTGCGCCTCGACACCTGGCAGCTCGTGGACCGCTATGCCCGTTATATCGCGCCTTACAATCGGGAAGCGTTGGGTGGCGGACCGCGCCGCAAGGTGCTGCGCACACGCCGGGAGCAGGCGCTCGCCGTAGAGGCCGAACCCATGCGCTATGAGCAGGCGGCGCTCGACATCACGGGAATCACGCTGGAACAACTGCGACGCGAGGGCGTCGATCTGAAAACGGCAGCCGCCGAGGTTATCGCCTTTGCCGCCCGGAACACTCTGAGCAAGGGCCCGCAATACAAGCCCGTATTGATCGGGCAGAATATCCTCTTCGACATCGGATTCCTGCAGCAGATGATGAATTATGCCCATCTTACGAAAGAGTTCGCTCAGGCGTTCGCCGGGAGCGTAGATTTCTACGGCAACTTCCAGCCCCGCTACATCGACGTGCTCGACCTGGGCCATGTGGCCTTTGCACATGATCCGTCGGTCGGCTCTTACAAACTCGAACTCATCGCCGAGCGCCTGGGCGTGGAGCTCGCGGATGCCCACGACGCGGACGCGGACGTCGCGGCAACACGCGACATCGCCGCAGTATATGCCGCGCGGCTGCGCAACGGCGGCAGTGTGGCCCTCGCACCGCAGGCCGAGAAGACACGCAGACACTTCAAAATATGACCCGATGGAACTGAACGAAGAAAAGAAGATCGTAACCTTCCGCACCAACGAACGCATGATGTACGGTGCGGTCAACTACGACGGCTCGGAGCTGATGGCCGTCATCTCGGGCTATGACCTGGACATACGCTTCAACATGCGGCTGATAAACTCCCTCGCGGATGCCGAGGCGGCAGCCAATGCCCTGGCCGACATATTCTACGAAGTATTGATGGAGCAACTACTGGCACAGAAAGCATCCTTCGCACAACAACCGGCAGCACAAATGCCTATTCTTCCCAAAGAAGAGACGCCATGAACGAAGATACGACACAAGAGAAGGAACTGACCGCGCAGGAGGCGGCCTTTTGCGAGCTCTATGTCCACGGAGGCATCGAGTTCGCAGGCCGGACATTGAAATGCTACCGCGAAATTTTCGGCGGCACAGGCTCCGTACGGGACTCGGCGGCCGCCCGCAGCCTGCTGCTTCAGCCTTGGGTAACGGCCCGCATCAAGGAGATGATGTCCTCGGAGCAGTACGAGCTGGAGACCGCAGCCGTGAAACTGCAGGTCGCCGAAACCCTCAAAGCCGTGATGGCCGAGGCGGCAACGCAGAACTACCTCGACCGCTTCGGGTCGCCGCTCTCCCCGGCGCCTCTGCGTGCCGTGTCGGTGAATGCCGCCAAGGCCCTGATGGACCTCTATCCCATCAAGCATGCCCAGCAGAGCAGGCTCCGCATCGAGGGCAGCGACGGAAACATCGTCTTCAACGTCATCGTACCCCAAACAGCACCCACGCATGCCGAGGAAGAAGATCGATAAACAGGAGGTGGCTTTCTGGATTTACCTGGGCCTGATCCTGCTGTGGGCGCTCTACGGATTGAGGGACGGCGCCGCAGCCGAGCCTCTGATCCGTGCCCTGCGAGATGCCTTTCAACTTATTATCGAACAATGAAAATATGGAAAACCTGAAAGAATTTATCCTCCGCAATTTCAAGATGCTCTCCATCGTGCTGTCGTTCATCGTGACGATTTACATCCAGCATGTGGGCAACATCGCCCGGATCAACGAACTGACCGTGCGCTGCAACAACATCGAACTGCGGATCAAAGACCAGTATGAAAAAATCGATGCTATCAAGTTGGACAAGGCCGTCTTCGAGGCCACGATGACCCAGCTCTCGATCATGCAGTCCGACCTGCGGGAGATGCGGGGCGACATCCGCGAACTGCTGATGATGCAGAAATGAGACGTCGCATCATCTTCTGTGCCGCAGTCGTCTTATCCGCGGGGGTGCAGGCGCAGGATCGCTTCGAGCAAGCCGTAGCCCTCATCAAACAAGCCGAGGGAATGCACGCAGCACAACATCATCCCTATGTAGGATATGGACATCGGCTACAGCCCGGAGAACAGTTCCCAGCCGGAATAACCGAAGAGCGGGCCGACTCCCTGCTACGGAGTGACCTGCGGCAGAAGTGCGCCGCATTCCGCCGCTTCGGGCGCGACTCCCTGCTTCTGGGCGTGCTGGCCTACAACGTCGGGGAGTACACGCTGCTGGGTGGCGGGGGCCGGCCCCGCAGCCGTCTGATCCGCAAACTCGAAGCTGGCGACCGGGATATTTATGCGGAGTACATCACCTTCCGAAAATACAAAGGCAAGGTATTGCCGGCGCTCGAGCGTCGCCGTAAAACGGAATTTCAACTTTTATACGAAAAATAAACATGGACAGACACATCACAATCGTACCCTCGCAGGGACTCACCCGCATGCGTCTCTCGGAGCTGGTGGGCCGCAAGGGCGTCATCGTCGAAGACCTTACGCAGGATCGCAATGACAAGGGATACATGGTACAGCTCTACCATCCTTATCTGGACGAAACCCTTTGGTATATTCCTGCAGAATCCGCAGGTTGCTATGAGTAGGCTGCTCACACGCTTGGCATGGTATGTCGTACTGGCGCTCTGTCTGGTCGTATATGTCCAGCACAGGCGCTCAGTGCGGCTTACTGACGAGCGCGATCGCTACCGCCACAACAACGAGGCGTTGCTGTTGGAAGTGACGCGCTTTCGTATCGACTCGGCCACTACGGCCCTCGATGTCCGCACCCTGAGACTCTCGATCGAGGAGTTCGAGCGTTACAGGGCCGAAGATATGACCAAAATCAAGGCCATGGGCGTGAAGATCCGCAACCTCAAGGCGGCGGCAAAGCACCAAATCCAGGTCGCCGGCCCCATCGATGCCGCCGTGAGGGATACGGTCATCCTCCGTGACACCATGCCCATTGCGGTGCAGCGGGTCGAGATGCACACCCCGCATATCCAGATGCAGGGCATCATCGAGGAGGGTCGGCTGCAAGGCGACATACGGCTGCCGGTGACCCTGCGGCAGGCCGTGTGGATCGAATACAAGCGCCGGTGGATATTCTGGAAACGGGTGAAAGCCGTGCACCAGACCATCTCGAGCGACAATCCCTATGTCGAGGTGAAATATTCGGAGTATATTGCTATCGAACGATAAGGTCGATCCAGACTTAACTTTCCTTGTCGGCAGGCCATACACCGTCTGTCATCTCAAGCATATCCATCCATTCGGCTGCACTCTCCCGGATGTCGGTATGAGCGATGCACTTCTCGTAAATCTCATCCAGGGTTTCCTTCATAGCACCGTAGTATTCATCGTTGACTGTAATGCCGGATTGCAGACCTGCCTGTCTTAACTGTTCGAGGATGGCGGGCAGAAATCCGCGAATCAGCCCGATGGTGGCAGAAGCCAGATACGGCTGAACATGGATGGTTATATCTTTCTTTACGTATTTGTCATTCATTTTCGCTCGCTTTTAAGTGATTATACAAAGATAATAATTTCTCAATCTTTCCACGCTATCCTTTCCTATTCTTTGACATAACCTAATATATGTCAAAGGATGATACTTACGCTCCAACGTATTCACAAAGGCCCCGACTACACAATAGGCAGGCTATTCATCGACGGACAATATCTCTGCGACACGCTCGAAGATGCCGTTCGCTCCCTACCTACACTCTGTCCGAACACACCGAGGGGGCTTCCCTGTGCTTGCCGGGAGAAAATCTATGCCCGCACGGCGATTCCCGCCGGAACCTACCGCATTACCCTCGAATATAGCCCCCGCTTCAAACGGCGACTGCCGCTGCTGCATGACGTGCCGCATTTCCTCGGCATAATGATTCACTCGGGCAATGATGCCAACGATAGCTCCGGATGTATTCTCGTCGGCAAGAACAAGGTCAAGGGAAAGGTCCTCGAATCGCGGATTGCTTCCGAAAGGCTGAATGCGCTATTGGAAAAGCAGAGCAAGATAACCATCACGATCTGCTGATGGCTGCCAATCGTCTGAAAGCGCCCCGGAACCTAAAAATCGAATTCTCGCCATCGCCTCGGCAGTTTGAGTTATGGAAACTCCTCCAGCCCAACCACTGCCCGCAGTGCGGCGGGGAGATCGAGCAGATTCTCATCGGATACGACGCACAACACAACCCCCAGTACAAACCCCATTGCGAACAATGCCGCACACAGAACCTGCCACAGTTGATTTTGGGAGGCGGAGCGGCAGGCGGAGGAAAATCCTATATCGGCAGCGTCTGGCTGATAAGCAGCTGCATCCGCTTCGGTAATATCCGGGCCGTGGTGGCGCGTAAGACGCTCAAATCGTTGAAGGAGTCGACCTGGAACACCATTAAGTCGATTCTCAAAGATTGGGGCCTGCGGGAGGATGTGAACTTTAAGATCAATAACCTCGAAGGGACGCTCACCTTCTGGAACGATTCGGTGATCATCATGAAGGAGATGGCCGACATACCCAGCGATCCGAACTTCGAGCGCTTCGGCTCCTCGGAATATACGATCGCCCTGGTGGACGAGGTGTCGGAGATTTCCGAGCGGGCAATAGAGGTACTTTTCTCGCGTCTGAGATGGCGCACGCACGAAACCTTCATGACACCTCGGATGCTGATGACCACGAACCCCACAGTCAACTGGGTGCGGTCTCGCTTCGTGCAGGACGAGAATGGAGACAAAGTCGTCTGCCGCGAAGGCGAAGCCTACGTGCCCTTCTCGGTCTTCGACAACCCCAACATCGCCTTCCGCCAAACCTACGAAGCGGCGCTGAACAAGATCCGCGACCAGGCCACCAAAGAACGCCTGCTGTACGGCAACTGGGATTTCGTCGAGGCCAACGACATGGCTATCTACCACCGATTCGACGGCGTGCGTCATCTGGTGACGGGGCTTCGGGAGCGGGTATATGATCCCACCAAGCCGCTGATCACCGTCTGGGATTTCAACGTCGCACCCCGTATGTCGGTGCTTACGGCGCAGATCGACTATGAGGCCAAGAAGGTTTACGTTCTGGAAGAGGTATTGGGCCAACCGGAGAATAAGGAGAACAACACCCCGGCGCTGGCCCGCAAGCTCCGCGCGAAACTATACCGCGACAAGCACGTCGGCGGCGTGGACGTGACGGGCGACCCCGCCGGTCTGCAACGCTCGACCACCAGCGAGGACGGGGTGAACAATTTCACCGTGATCGTCGATACGTTCGGGGGCGGAGTGCTGCGGCCCCGTGTCAAGCTCTTGAAGAAACAGCCGCCGCAGGTTACGCGCTGCGAGTTCGTCAACGAGGTCTTCGACGGCTACAACGGCTGGGAGATCGCTATCGATATGAAGTGCCGCAAGCTCACCGAGGACCTTATTTACCAACTCAAAAACGAGGACGGCAGCAAGTCGAAGCAGAAGACCACCGACCCCAAGACGGGCGTGAAATACGAGCGCTACGGCCATCTGTCCGACTGCCTGGACTACCTGTTGTGTTACTACCTGCGGGATAGCTGGTACAAATACAAGAGCGGTGATGCGGCCGGTTATGTGGTCACCACAGCAACTATTCACGAGGGATTTACCTACTAGAGAATATGTACAGACGTTTTCTCAACAACAACGACTATCTGGGGCTGATCACACCCGAAGCCCTCGCACAGCTCACGCGCGGCGACGAAGACCGTTTTCTGCAGGCCGAAGAGTCGGCTGAGATGTCCCTGGTGGAGCGTCTATCCGAGAACTATGAGGTCGAGCAAGAACTGGCCCGGGGGAAGTATATCGCCCCATACGACCGGCGCATCACCTATCCCGTAGGTGTGCATATCTATTTCGAGGGTCAGATTCACGAGGTGATCCGCTCGCTGAGCGGCTTCAAGGCCCCGGCCACCGAACCCGCCTGGACCGAGAATCCGTTCTGCAATCAGGAACAACCGGGATTGAAACCATACTCTCAGTTCGGAACTTACTACGCGGGCGACGAGGTTCTGTATAACAATTTGGTTTACACCTGCCGCCGCGAACATGGCTACAGGTTCGCAGAGGTGCGCATTCCGGGTGTCGAAGGGTGGAGCAGAGTCGGAACTACGGCCTGGCAGCCTGTGCTGTATAGTCTTTGGGACACGGTGGCTTATAACGGGGCGTTCTATACGCTGACCACCATCGAGGGCTTCGACAACAACCTGCCGCCGGACGAATCTCCCTGCTGGGGTGAGATCGCCGACTACACTGCGGAGTATAACGCCTATGAGCTCACGGGGCACGACTATGTGGTCTATGGCGGGAAGGTCTTCGTGCCGGAGATGGACGTGAACGCCGACATTCCGGCACCGGGCGTGAACCTCGCGCTGCACGACCCGCGCAACTACAACCTCAAGAAGCACATGGTACGCCTGGCCGTCTATGAGCTGACCAAACTCATCGCCCCGAATAACGTCTCGGTCGTCCGCCTGCGCGACTACGAGGATTCGATGAAGTGGCTTAACGATGCGGCCAATCTACGGCTCAATCCGCAGATTCCCCGAAAACTTTCCCGGGATCAGCAGCCGGTTATGGACTGGCAGCTGGCGACCTTTCAGACGGATTTCGACCCGTATAAGAATCCGTGGCTGACCTAATGGAAGTTTTGCTATCTTTGTCCTCAAGCAAACTTCAAATCATCCCATACCATGACAAAAGCGGAAATCGTAGCACAGATCGCCAAATCTTCAGGTGTCGATAAAACGGTCGTACTGACCGTTGTCGAGCAGTTCATGCAGAGCGTAAAGGATTCATTGGGGAACCATGAGAATGTTTACCTGCGCGGCTTCGGGACGTTCCATGTCAAGAAACGGGCAGCAAAGGTCGCCCGGAACATCTCCAAGAATACCACACTGATCGTCCCCGAGCACGATATCCCAGCATTCAAGCCGGCACCGAAATTCATGGACACGGTAAAATAACCGTCAAGGGTAATGCTCTCACTCCCGGTTCCGGCAGCCGGGAGTTTGTTTCATCCCATAATCCCGCCGAGTCGGAACATGGGCATGTACATGGAGATGAGGATTACGGCGACCAGAAGGCCGACGAGCATGATCAGGGCGGGTTCGAGCAGCGAGCCCATGCGGCGGATTCCGTATTCGAGTTCGTCGGTGAGGGCGTCGCCCTGGCGGCGGAGCATCTCTGCAAGGCGGTTGGTCTCCTCGCCGACACGGATCAGGGCCGTGAGTTTGCGGTCGTACAGCGCGGGGAAGCGCGCCACGCACGCCGAAAAAAGTTCACCGTGCTCCAGGCCGCGGCAGATCGAGGCGAACGACTGCCGGTAGGGATAAAAGCCGATTACGTCGGAGAGCATCCCCACGCCCGTGAGCAGCGGAACCCCGGACGTACAGAGCAGGTAGAGCAGTTT